>CAXXUP010000008.1:0-699631 GCA_963662765.2 Oscillospiraceae bacterium | reverse complement strand
CTTCATTCAGGACATCAAACAGTTCCATATGGCCGGAGGCAAGTCTCGCCCAATGGACCATTGACAAAGATTTTTCAACTGGTGATGATAGTCAGCGCAAAGATTTTGCCCCAGATGAGATTTTCCAATCTTTAATGGAAGGAGAAGCCGCGAAGAGAACCTTTTGGCGTTCCGTCACGACGCGGCGCTGGCAGCCATGAAAAACAAACTCACCATGTTCGATTACAATATGGACTGGGCACTGGTTCCACCTTACTTCGACCCCAAGCCCACCCCCGGATACCTGACTCCGGAGGAATGTATCAAATTTTTTGGCACACTGGGGGTGGATGGCGTGGAGCTGATGGATGGCTACTGGCATGACCGCCCGGTCAGCCACATCAAGAACGTTTGCGCCGATGCCGGGCTGCCGCTCATCTCATATTGTTTCATCGTGGACCTGATCCTGCCGGATGAACGCGAACGCCGGGCGGCGGTGGATACGGTGCGCCGGCTGATCGACCGGGCAGCGGAACTGGGAGCCAAATTCGCCATGTTCTGGCCGGGGGGAATCAAGGAGGGGGTCAGCGAGCAACAGATGTTTCAGTTGGCCGTCAAGGGCTTGAAGGAGTGCGCTGCGCACGCCGGCGCGGCCGGGCTGATGATGGTCACGGAAAACATTGATTACGCGCCGTGGCGCCCGTTGCACGGCACGGGCAAACAATGCGTCGAGCTGTGCCGGGCGGTCGATTCACCCCACTATCGGCTGGCTTTTGACGCCGGAGCCGCCTTGTTCACCGGCGACGATCCCGTCGATGCCCTGCGCGCCATGACTCCTTACCTAGCCCACGTGCATCTCAAGAACAGTCGCGAGGTGCTGCCCTGCGAGGTGCTCGCCCGCTATCGCGACCGGGTTGACGGGGTCAACCTTACGGGGACGGTGCTGGATGGGGGCCTCGCCCCAATCCCGGCGATTCTCGAAGAGCTCAAACGGCAGGATTACCAAGGATATATGCTTGTGGAGTACCAAGGCGAAGGCGATCCTCGCCCGGCGCTGCAATACAATCTTGATTACATCCGGCGGCAGATGAAAAGGTAAAAGTAAAAGGGCAAAAGGAATACAGAATACAGGGGTCAGAATAATAACGCGTTTTTCGGGTGGAGAGGAAAGACCGCCTGAAGGCGGGACTGCGAGCGAGACTATGGGCTTATACAGGTTGATCGTATTCTTGATTTTGACCGCCGTGATTATCCCACTCGCTCGCGCTGCGGCGCCGGATCCCGGCAAACGGGCCAGTAAGGCGGGTGCGATTGCGGTGGTACTTGATCCCGACCGGGTGCTGACCCTCGACGCCATGCGTCCGCGCGGGGCACTGGATCGAGGCCACGGTTCCCGACACGCTGGACCTGGCCGAACGCGGCCGGCTTTCGGTCAACAACCTGACGGGAAACATCGAGCCCACGGCTTCTTACAGTGTCTATCAGACGTTCAGCCTTGCCGGCAAAAAGCCGCCCCGGCCGGGGGGACTGACCTGGGACATCCTGGGCAAGCAGCTTCGGGCGCTGCCGGCCCTGCGCGCCATGTGCGGGAGCGACCAGCGGTTGGAGGTGGAGCTGGGGGCGATGCGCGCGGTCCTCGGCCGCCTGCGCGACAACGGCATCATTTATTATCCCGCCGGCAATTACGACAACAAGGGCGAAACGACCTCGCCGTACTTCAACGGCCTGATCGTTTCGGCAATCGTCAACTGGTATGAGCGAGACCAAAACCCACACTGGCTGGACTGGATCGAGGAACTTACCCAGGGGACGAGCAAAGTGGTCATCGAAAAAGGCGACCGCGCATACATCCCGCCCGAATGCAGTCTCGACACCCAGGGCAAGTGGCAGTGGACCACGCGCGGCGCGGCTAAAATCCCCTATACTCCGCCCGACGAACCAACATCTGAACAGCAAGGATTGGAAGGGTGTGTCAAGTTCCACCAGGGCCATGTCATTCGCGCACTCGTGCAGTACGACCATTACAGGGCTTTTGGGCCGGGGGCGATTGTCCTGGCCGGCAAAATGGTTCGCTTTTGCATGAAACCGGGGATGTGGGAAGACGCCGACACCACCCCGGCGGGCTATCCGGCGCGTGAACACGGCGTCTGGGCCGGCCATGTCCACGGCAATCTGGCCCCGATCAAGGTCCTGCTGGAGTACGCCACGGCGACCCATGACGAATGGCTCAAGCAGGCGGTGCGCGAGGCTTATGAATTCTGGCGCAACCATTCCGTGGTCCGCATCGGCTGGAGCACGGGGTGGGTTCATCCGGAAAAGCACGGACGCGATCCGCTTCTATTACATATGTGCGAGGCCTGCGCGATCGCCGACGCCGTCGCCCTGGGCGTCAAAATGAGCGACGCCGGCATGGGCGACTGGTGGGACGACGTGGACGCGATCGTGCGTAACGGGCTGGTGGAGCAGCAGTTCATGGATTTGGGGAGGATGAAAAATATCGCGGGGTGACGACCCGGCGACGACGGCCTGGCTGGAGCGATTTGTCGGCGGATTCGGCGAGGCCTTTCCCACGATCCTGCGCCCGAATGTCAATGGCTGCTGTTCAGCCAACGGCGCCAGCGCGCTCTATTACGCCTGGCACGGGATCACGCGGTTCGATGAAAAGAGCAAAACAGCGACGGTCAACCTGTTGCTCAACCGTTTTTCCAACTGGATGGACGTGGCGAGTTGGCTCCCCTACGAGGGGAAGGTGGTGCTGAAAAACAAGCAGGCGCGGACGACGCTGGTGCGCCTGCCGGGGTGGGTGGCGCGTGATGAAGTGTCCTGTTACATTGATGAAAAGCGAGCTGAGCCGGGACTGGCGGGGAATTATCTCATTTTCGCGGGACTCAAGGGCAATGAGGAAATCCGGCTTCAATTTCCGGTTCCCCAACGGACGGACCAATACACAATCCATAACAAGCTTTACACGGTGGAGTTCCGCGGGAGCACGGTGATCTCCATGACTCCGCAGGACACCGACCCGACGGCAATTCCAATGTTCGCGCGCGGGAAGATGGAAAAAGGAAAGCCCCTGTTGATCATGGGACCGCCGCCGATGATCAAGGTCCGGCGCTTTGTCGCCGATCGGCTGATACCACTACCGTGAAAGGACAAATTACAAATTATAATTTCTAATTCCCAAGGAGCGGGCGGTTGACCAGTAATGGCAAACAATGGGTGCGGGCGGCGGTGGCGCACGAGGCGACGGCGGTGCCTTATTACTTCGGCTTTTCGCCGAAAATCCGGCCACGGGTGATCGCGCATTATGGCGTGGAAGAGATCGAGGACTGGCTGGGCATCCCGATCCGCATGACGCCGCTCAAATCGGTCAAGCCGCTTTATGTCACCCCCCGCCCGGCCGGACCAAACGATCAGCGATGAATTCGGGGTCGCCTGGAGCGTGAACGAGATCGACCGTGGCGCGCCGGTCGGCCCCTGCCTGAGCGAACCATCGTTGACGGGATATACTTTCCCCGACCCGACCAACCCGGCGCGCTTCGAGGACCTCGGCCCCTGGCTGGAGCGCTACAAGGATCATTACTCGATCGTCTGGATCGGGGACCTGTGGGAGCGCGCGACCTTCATGCGCGGGATGGCCAATTTGCTGCTGGATCTAGCCCTTTGCCCGCGTTTTGTCGAGGAGTTGCTCGAGCGACTGACCGATTACCTGATCGCGACGATGCGAATTCTGTTTGAGCGTTTTGAATTTGACGGGATCGGGTTGAGCGACGATTACGGGATGCAGCGCTCGATGCTGATGTCGCCGGCGGACTGGCGGCGCTTCGTTCGGCCGCACCTGGCACGGTTGTTTTCGTTCGCCCACCAACACGACCGGGCGGTGCTGCTGCACAGCGACGGCAATATTTATCCGATCTTGCCGGACCTGGTGGAGGTCGGGGTGGACATCCTGCATCCGCTTCAGCCGGAGGCGATGGATATTTATCGGATCAAACGCGAGTTCGGCAGCGAGCTGTGTTTCCTGGGCGGGCTGCGCACGCAGGACCTCCTGCCGCGCGGGACGCCGGAGGAGATTCGCCGGGAAGTGCGCCGGCTCCAGTGCGAAATGGGGCGCGGGGGCGGGTTCATCCTGGCCCCGGCCAATGTCATTCAGGCCGATGTGCCGCTGGAAAATGTGTTGGCGCTGGTGGAAGAAACGAGAAAAAATCACGGATTGTAGATTGCGGATTGAATATTCGAGGACGAGGACGCGAAGGACTGAAAGGAGCGAACGATCATGGCGACGATTGGCGAATCCATTGACGATCTCAAAACTTATCTGGGATGCGAGGAAGCGTTTGAATTCACGTCGCGCTACCTGGTCGGGGGGTTGACCTCGCCGGGGCGGCGGCGGCCGGAATTGGACGGCTATGGGTTCTGGGTGTCGCGCGGGGAAGGGCCTTATCTCTGGGATCTGAAAGGGCACAAGTATATCGATATCAACTGCGGACACGGCGGTTCGCAGGTGGGGCACGGCCACCCGGCAATCAAAAAAGCCCTGCTCGAAGCCATCGAGATGGGCGTGCTGTGCGGACAGGAGACGTTGCTGCCGGCGCAAGTGGCCCAGAAGATTTGCGAGACGGTTCCCGGCGCCGAGCTGGTGCGATTTTCTTTCACTGGCACCAAGGCCACGTCGCTGGCGGTGACGCTGGCGCGCGGGCATACCAAGCGGATGAAAGTCATCAAGTTCGAGGGGCATTATCACGGATATAACACCGCGCTGCAATTCAGCATGTGGCCGCCGCCGGACCAGGCTGGGCCGCACGATAATCCGACGATCAAATCCGAGAACGCCGGCGTCATTCCCGAGGCCGCAAATTACATCAAGATCCTGCCCTGGAATGACCTGGAGGTGCTGGAACGCTACCTCAAACAGGAAGGCACGCAGGTGGCGGCGATCATCATGGAGCCGGTCAATTATAATTCCGGTACCCCCCCGACCCCGGCCCGGTTATCTTCAAGCCGTCCGGGAGCTGACCCAAAAATACGGCATCGTGCTGATCTTTGATGAAATTCTATCCGGCTACCGCACCGGCCCGGACCTGATCCAGGGGTTTTACGAAGTGACGCCCGACCTGACGACGCTGGGCAAGGCCATGGGCGGGGGGATGCCGATCGCCGCGCTGGCCGGCAAACGCGAGTTCATGGAGAGCCTGGCGCCGCACGGTCCGGTGATCGATTCGGGCACGTATTACGGGCAGATTCTGGTGATGGCCGCCGCCGGGGCGTTCCTCGACATCGCCCGCGACCCGGCGGTCTGGGAGTGTCAGAGACGCCAGGAGGAGCGTTTTTATGGCGGCATGCGCGAGATCATGACCCGCCACCACGCCGGACACATCCAGGCCCTCGGCAACCGCTTCAGCTTCCATTTCGGACTGGAACAGGAATCGTGGGAATACCGCGACTGGGCGCGGCGAGACACCGATTTGGAACTGCGCTTCTTCAAGGCGGCGTTCAAGTACGGGGTCTATTTCATGCGGTCGCCGCACCACGGTTTCTCGTGGGCGCATACGGAAGCGGACCTGGACGAGGCGCTCAACCGGATCGACGCGGCGCTGGGCGAAGCGATGAAATAGATCACCGCGGCAAATAACCCGCCGGAATTTATCGGGACGCTTTCTTGGCCGGCTGGACTTCCTTTGGGGTATTGACCTTCGCGCCGTTCTGCGGCTGCGTCCACGCTTTGAGCATCTTCTCCATCTCGCCACCCATTACCAATTCATAGGCTTTGCCTTTTTCGGCGACGACCGTGCCCAAGTCATAACGGAATGCTTTTTCCAGGTCAGGCCGGCCGGCAGCCAACGTCACCCGCCAGCGGCCGGGAGCCAGCGCCAGCCACTCTTCGCCACGCCAACAAAGCAGCACGCGCACGGAGGCCGCCGAGCTATCCAGCGGCTCAAACGTCCACACCGCGCGCCAGGTCTCCATCTGGTTATCGAGACGGACCAGGGCGACGGCGCGGGATAAGCGCACTTGCGGCAGGCTGGTCAGGGGGCGCCAGGGGACCAGCGGGGCAGTGCTTTCGCGATCCTGGCGTTGGCGCTGGCGAGCCTGCAAATTCCTCACGCAACGCATCCAGTTGCTTACCCGTCGGCAGGGGCGCCTGGGCGAAAAGAACGGAGCCGATCAGGGCAAGAATAGCCGCCCCCGCAAGGACCATTCGCCGGATCAAATATAAAAAATGGATGGTCATCGCTTTCATGCCCCTTGGCTGTTGGTTGATCGTGACTATGTCACAGCCAATGCCGGATTTCCACTTTTTTGCCAAAATGATGTCTAGGAGGATTTTTTTTGTTGCCAGTGATGCCGAATCCTGCTCTAATTACCGCTACACTATGTAAAGCAGTCCAGGAATAAGCCATCGCTGGTGTTATTTGGGTTTCATGGGGGATACTGGCTGATCTTATCCAAACTTTACGATGCAAGCGATCCAAAGCATTACCTGGCCGCCATCGTGAAATATGTTGATTATTATTCGATTATTTTATATAGAAATTATGTCAAAGGTCAGGTAGGATGCCGTTTAAGTTCGTGACTTGACATTGTGCAGGCCGTCAGGGAATTCCGGGAGAGGGAACCAATGTCGCTCGGAAAAAAGACACTGGTTATTATTACCGCAATATTTCTCAGCCTGATTGTTGTTTTGTATCTGGCCGCGCGAGTATTACTGTTAGGTTGCTTCGCCAGCCTCGAAGAGGATCAGGCCCGGAAGCATACGTTGCGCGCGCTTAACACGCTTAATCATGAAATCGATCATCTTGGCCGCGTGGTGGGCGATTGGGGCCCTTGGACTGAAACTTATGCATTCATGCGGGAAAAGAATAAAGCATTTATTGAAGACAACTTCTCCACGCTAACGCTGGGCAATCTTGAAATAAACCTGGCTTTGCTGGTTCAACCCGACAAGAAAATCTTATACGGAACGGCGCTTGACACGCCGGGGGATAAAGTTAGGCCTTTGCCGGCGGGCCTGGAAAAGCACCTGACGGCGGAGGGCTTTCTTCCCCGCGCCGCTGATCTCGAAACCAGCGCCGCCGGGATTGCCGCCTTCCCCGAGGGGATCATGCTTGTCGCCACGCATTCCATTGTCACCAGCGAGCATCGCGGCCCGCCGCGCGGGTGGCTGATCATGGGCCAATGGCTGGATGGAGCCAGAGCCCAACGCCTGGGGCTGAAGTTGGAGTGGGTTTCCGGGCGGCAACCGCTCGACACGGCAAAGCTGCCGTCCGTATTTCCACCGGGCCCGCCGCTGCAAGCCGGCAAAAACGACATTCGGATCCAACGGCTCAGTGATCAAACCATTTCCGGTTACGCCCTGTTGAATGATCTCGCCAGCCAGCCGGCGCTGCTGCTGCGCGTGGACACCCCCCGCCATTTCTATCAGTCCGGCCGAACAAGCATTTTTTATCTTATTCTCGTCATCCTGGTGGTGGGGATCGTCTGGGGCGCGTTGACGCTGCTGCTTTTGAAAAAGATGGTCCTTGCGCGGTTGATCCGGTTGACGGGGAATCTCATCGAGATTGGCGCGGACAGGGACGGCTCGGCGCGAGTGCCGGTGGCCGGCAAGGATGAAATCGCCACACTGGCCGATTCGATTAACCAGATGCTGGAGCGACTGGAACGCTCCGCCAGATTTTGCGCGCGGAGGAAGAGCGATTGCGGCTGGGACTCGAAGGGAGCAAGGTGGGCCTCTGGGAATGGAATAAACAGGCCGATACGGTAGCCCTGGTCGGCAAGGAATGGAATGAGCAGGCTGCCGCTTTTGCGCAGTATATTACCGGCAAAACTGCCGCTGAAGTTACTGGCATTGCCGTTGACGAGACAGGCCATGCCACAGGCTCTGACCTGACGGCCTCCGTCACGATCGGCCTTGCCGACATCATGGCGGCATTTGCAAAAGCGACTGCATAACACTGAGCCAATTTGACATGTTAAACGGAGAGGCAATAAACTTGCCTCTCCGTTTTCTAAGTCCATATAAAAACGAATTGTGTAAAGCTATTATGGGTGAACGTAATGAAAAAGTCAATTGCGGTATGTCTATGCCTTGTGTTGCTGCTGACCGGATGCGAAAAACTTGAAATGAAAATGTATCAGGCTCATTTTCTTACTTTATTTGATACGGTTACAACAATCATTGGGTATTCTGACAGCAAAGAGGATTTTACAGAACTCTCAGAGCAAATTCAGCAAAAGCTTGAAGAATATCATCAACTGTATGATATTTACAATGATTACGAGGGAATCAACAATATCAAGACAATTAACGACAATGCGGGAAAATCGCCTGTTGTTGTGGATAGACGCATCATAGCACTTTTGCAGTTTTCGAAAGAACAGTACAAGGCCACAGATGGGGCGGTCAATGTCGCATTCGGACCCGTCTTAAAACTTTGGCATAATTCCCGCGAAGCAGGCCTGGAGGATCCCGAAAACGCTGCACTTCCACCAATGGAACTGCTGGAGCAGGCTTTTGATCACACTGACATAGATAACCTGATCATCGACTCTGAAGCTTCAACCGTATATTTAAGCGACCCCCTGATGCGCCTCGATGTGGGCGCTGTCGCAAAAGGGTTTGCAGTTGAGCAAGTGGCTGAGTATTTTGAAAATGAAGGCATACGGCACCTCCTCTTAAGTGTCGGCGGGAACGTGCGTGCGATCGGCGGCAAGTTTGAGGACGGTACTGAAAAAGAAACAAGCTGGGAAATAGGAATCCAAAACCCCGATAAAAGCAGCTCCGAAAGCGAACTGCTTTCTGTTTTGATATCAAATTGCTCTGTCGTGTCCAGCGGAATATACGAGCGGTATTACACGGTTGACGGTGTACAATATCACCACATTATCAATCAAGATACCCTAATGCCGTCCACTTACTTTGCACAGGTAACGATTGTCTGCAAAGACTCCGGTATAGCCGATGCGCTGTCAACCGCGATTTTTAATATGCCGCTAAACGAAGGTCTTCATTACATTGAGTCACTGCCGGATGTAGAAGCTTTATGGGTGATGAAAGATTGCAGTCTCAAATATTCCAGCGGCTTTGAAAGTTTTGTAAAGTGAGGAATATTAAGAAATCACTGATTATTGTGATCACGTGATTTTTGCTTTTGGCGATTTGGCTTTCAGCGCCGCCCGCCTCGTGTCTTCACCAATTTCCCACGCAGTCCATAGACTGTAGGGAATACGGATGAAAGGCGGAGTGGCATGATTAGGGTCCTGTCCGTGGATGGCGGCGGTATCCGCGGGATTATTCCGGCGACATTTTTAGTTGAATTTGAAAAGCGCACCGGAGCCCCGACTAGTGAACTTTTCGACCTCGTTGCGGGCACCTCGACGGGCGGATTGCTGGCCGCGGGACTGACGCTGCCGGATAGCGGCGGCAAACCGAAATATACGGCGGAGCAGATGCTTGCCGCTTATTTTGAAGACGGCGGGTATATTTTTCACAAAAATCCACTCCGCTCAGTCGTGACACTTGGAGGTCTGCTCGGGCCGATATATTCACCGCGGGACCTGGAGTCGGTGCTCGATCAGTATCTCGGCGACGCTAGGTTACATACAACGCTCACGGAGCTTCTTGTCCCGGCCTACGACATGGCGAGCAGTACGCCATGGTTTTTCAAGACCTCATATGCAAAACTTCATCATTCGCCTGTAGACGATCCTCTGCTGACTGAGGTCGTCCGCGCAACCACGGCGGCGCCGACCTACTTCCCGCCGATGACGATGGAAGGTCACTGCATGATCGACGGCGGCGTCTTTGCTGGCAACCCGGCGCTCTGTGCCTATGCGCAGGCTCGCAACATGTACCCTGAGGAGACGGAATTTCTCGTCGTGTCGCTGGGTACCGGGCAGGAGATGCACAACCTGCCCTGCTCGAAGATCAGAAGCTGGGGTATTGCGGGCTGGGTCGCGCCGATCAGCACCGTCATGCTCAATGCCTCAAGCGCCACGGTCAACTACCAGATGCGGGCCTTAGTCGGCACAAAAAACTATGCGCGCTTCCAAGTGCAGCTTGACGACGACACCGCCGCCATGGACAACGCAAGTCCCGAGAACATGCTGTGCCTTGAAAAGATTGCACAGCGTGCCGTAAAGCAGGAGTCCGCAGTCATCGACTACATTTGCCGCCTTCTGCTGCGAAAATAGCCTACAATTCCAACTTTATGCCGTTGGCTCTTGCGCATGCCGGTTGCGGATACAGTCAGGATGTTATTCCAAAACGACTTTTCAGCGATAAAAAATGCATACGCTAACTCAAAATTTGTAAAATAATACAAAAATGTATTGTAATTGTCAAGAAAACAGATTATTATATATTTGTATCATCCATCGATAATAGCAAACTTGGTGAAAACCAAGGACGCAAAGCTGCGGGTCTAAAGCATTTTGCTATGACAGCCGGGCCGCCGAAGAGGAGCAGAAATCAGACTGCATGCTTCGGCATGCAGTTTTTTGTTCCTAGAAAAAGGGAGGTAGTATAAATGAAAAAAGCACTTGTATTTCTCATCATCGCGGCGCTCGTGGCCTCGATGTCGCTGAGTGCCTTTGCCGCTTCGGACAAAGCGAAGGGCAGCGATGAAAACTCTCTAAAAGTCTCTACACAAAAGGAATTCAAAGAGCAGTTAACGGAGAAAAAGAAAGAGATCAATCGGACCAAATCCGAAGTGGAGACGCAAAAAGAAGCGCTTGAAGCTCAGTATCAGATGCTTATTGCGGCCGGGCAGACCGAAGAGGCCGCCGCGGTGATGGCGCAGATTGAAGGGCTTGACGCCCAGCTCGAAGAACTTCAGGCTCAGAAGATGGAACTGATTCAGGAAAGATACATGGTCGTAAAGACAATGTATACCGAAGAGGAGCTGCTGCAATTTGAAGATGCGGCCGCTTTAATCGAGCAGATGTATGCCGATGCCTGTGCGCTCGATGCCGGTTCCATCATCGTGAAGAACAATATCATCAAGTTGGATGCGCCGGCCTATATTAAGGGCAGCCGGACACTGATCCCCGTACGAGCCATTGAAGACCTTGGCGCCGAAGTGTCCTGGGACGAGGCAACCAAAACGGTAACCGTCACTAAGGACAACACCGTGATCGTCATCACGCTGGGCGATACGACCGTCTACGTCGACGGTGTGGAGACGCAGTTGGACGTCCCGGCTGAACTCAACAGCGGAAGAACTTATGTCCCCCTGCGTTTTCTGGCTGAGGCGCTTGGGCTGGATGTCGAATGGGACAGCGAGAGCGGCGTTATTGATATTGACGACGATACTGCTGATGACGAAACTCCTGACGATGCGACCCCGGATGATGCGACCCCGGATGATGCGACCCCCGACGACGAAACCCCCGATGACGGAAGTGAGTCTTAAGTATTAGAATAAGTGAAGAGCACTGCCCCAAAGGGCAGTGCTCTTATTTTTCGCCGTGCGCAGTTGCGTCCGGCAGCTTATGCAATCGTTTTTGCAACCTGCATCATGATGGCGCACTCCATGCGCTTGCGAAACAGCTCGCAGCCATACTCATAGATGCCCAAGATATCGCCGGTGGCATGAAACGCGTTTGCCGCGCAGCCCCCCGAGCAGTAGAGCTTTGCCCAGCAGTCCTTACAAAGGGGCCGGGAGGCCACGTTGCAGCTGCCAAACTTTTCACGCAAGCGCTGATTGGTCACGCCTTCAAAGACATTTCCCATGCTGTAATTGGGGTTATCGACAAACTGGTGGCAGGGGAAAAGCTCACCCCAGGGTGTGACCGCAAGGTACTCCGTTCCGGAACCGCATCCGGCCAACCGCTTGTGGATGCAGGGCCCGTGGGCGAGATCAATCGTATAATGGTAGAAAGTGAAGGGACGACCCTCGCTTTCCCGCCTCAGCATCTCCTTAGCGAGGATTTCATACTGTTCAAAGAGGACCGACAGATCGGCCTTGGTCAGTGCGCAGGGGTCATCGGGCGGGCAGACGACCGGCTCCATACTGAGCTCCCGAAAGCCGAGGTCGGCCATGTGGAACAGATCGTTCGTAAAGTCCGTGTTGTGATGTGTATAGGTGCCGCGGACATAATAGCTGCGCTCTCCCCTGGCTTTGGCGAACTTCTGGAACTTCGGCACAATGGTGGAATAACTGCCGATCCCGGTGATGTTTTTGCGAAAGCGGTCGTTGACCTCTGGCCGCCCGTCGAGGCTCATGACAACATTGTGCATCTCGCGGTTGCAAAAGTCGATCACTTCATCGTCGACCAGCATGCCGTTGGTCGTTAGGGTAAAGCGAAACTTCTTGTGGTGCGCTTCCTCTTTGCTGCGCCCGTATGCAACAAGCTGTTTGCATACTTCCCAGTTCATGAGCGGTTCGCCGCCAAAAAAGTCGACCTCGAGGTTGGCGCGGCTCCCGGAGTTTGCAATGAGAAAATCGAGTGCCTGCTTCCCGACTTCAAAGGACATCAGTGCCCGCTCACCCTTGTACTTCCCCTGGCTTGCAAAGCAGTAGTCGCAGTTTAAATTGCAGGTGTGGGCCACATTGAGGCACAGCGCCTTGATCTCATACTTCTTTGGCCCGCCCATGCCGATTTTACCCGTATAGAGGTCCTCGGTGAAAAGCTGCCTGCTTTCTTTGAGCGCGCCGATTTCACGGATACAAGATAACGCTTCCTCCGGAGTGACGGTGGAATACTTGTCTGTGATGGCAGTGACAATCTCGTCATTCGTCGACCCCTCGTACATGGCGATGATGTCGTACGCAACCTCGTCCACCGCATGCACGCTACCGCTGTAGGTGTCCAGCACGATGTTGTATCCGTTTAGCTTATATTGATGAATCATGTTTTTCTCCGACAATAAAGTGGGCGGAATGATCATCCGCCCAAAATATGTTTCGCATATTTATTTTGGTCAGTTGTGCTCGCAGCGCTGATTGACGACACCGCAGGAGGTTTTGCAGGCCGACTGGCAGGAGGTCTGGCATTCGCCGCAGCCGCCCTCGCCGTTCGTCATATTGCGGGTGTTCAGGGTACGAATGCGACCCGTGTTCTCGCAGACCTGGTTGACAACGCCGCAAGAGGTCTTGCAGGCCGACTGGCAGGAGGTTTGGCATTCGCCGCATCCGCCCTCGCCGTCTGTCATATTGCGGGTATCCAGTGTGACAATGTGTTTCATATCGAAAATCCTCCAAATGATGTTTGTGATTACATGGCTATTATTTATATCATAAAAAGCACGACATATCAAGTCATATCGCTGAGAACGGCGATGTTTTCGGGCGGCAGGCCGCTGGAATTTTTCAAATGAATTCCAACCCTGCCGTACTGAGCCAGCAGCGAGACCATCTCATCCGTTATGATCTCCCCTGGCATTATTATAGGAATCCCGGGTGGATAGGCCCAAAGGGTCTCGGCGCAGATACACCCTGCGGCATCAGAAAGCGAAATTGCCTTTTGCCTGCCGCGGAGGGCTGTGGCAAGGGGAACCGCCCGCTCGGGGAGTACCGGCGCCGGAAATATGCTGTGATGGCCTCTCACCGTCAGCCGGTCGATGTCGAGCAGTGCATCGGCAAAGGCATTCATCATCTCTTCGGTGTCGCCCATACCGGTCATCGCCACCACATAGTAGCTTGCCGCCATCTCGATTTCAATCCGGTAATTTTCCCGCAGCCTCTCGGCAAGCTCTGCCCCGGTCATGCCGGCGCGCCCCGAAAAGACGACCAGCTTCGACGGGTCGTGTGGCCATTCGGGCCGCAGGACGGACAGATTTTTCAGCCCTGCGGTTTTCGCATAAAACGAGGTCAACCGCCTCCGCCAAGCGTCAAACAGTTCACCGCCCTGTGCATACAGCAGCTCGGTACAACCACTGATGGAGGACATCAGAAGATAGGACGGGCTGCTCGTCTCAAAGGTTGCAAGGGCATCTTCCACAAGCCCCTCGTCAACGAGGTTGCCGTTTATATGCAGCACTGCCGTCTGTGTGAGGCTCGGAAGAGTCTTGTGCAGACTTTGCACCACGATATCGGCCCCCGCGTGGACGGCGCCCTCCGGGAAGCCGCACCCAAAGCCAAGGTGCGCACCGTGTGCCTCGTCGACCAAAACGGGAATGCCCCGCTCGTGCGAAATGCGGCAGATCTCCGGGATGTCGCTGACAATGCCCTCGTAGGTGGGGCTTACCAGAATGATAAGTTTTGTGTCTGGATGCTCGTTTAAAAGACTCCTGATTCCCTGGGGGTGGACAGGGCCGTTGATGCCGGTTTCAGCGTCGATTTCCGGCATGACAAAGACAGGATTTGCCCTTGTGAGCAGCAGCCCGTTGAAGACGGCCTTGTGGCAGTTCCTGGCGCAGATCACCTTCCCGCCCTCCGGCACCGCGGCATAGATTCCGGCAAGGACTCCGCAGGTGCTCCCGTTGACAAGCCAGAAGGCTCTCCGGCTACCCCAAAGTGCCGCAGTGCGGTTCATCCCGTCAAGCAGGATGCCCTCGGCGCCGTGCAGATTGTCAAGCCCATCCGTTTCCGTCATATCAAGGTCGGCCGAAAGCCGCGCCAAATAGGGCGCCAGCGCGCTGTTTCGCTTATGCCCCGGCATGTGCATCGGGGTTATGGAGTCTTTATAGGTTTCAAGGAAGTCTAAAAGGTTCAACCGGCATGCTCCTTAAATAATTCATTTTTGCACAGTCCCTCCCCGCCTGGCGGACTCAGAAAAACGCATTTTCAATAAAAGCATTATAGCATCCGCTCGCACTTCCCGCAACAAATCCGTCCGGTCATACCATTGCGCAAAACAATCCCCAGCCCGGACTTATCGATTGTCGGAAGGTTGCTCTTTGGGGGTCTTCAGCTCCTCACGGATTTTGCGGTATTGAATGATCGGACCGTCGCCGGAGAGCAGCTTTTCATGGGAATGGTAGGCGGATGCCTTGGGCTTTTGTGTGATGACAACGCGCTTGTCCTGCCGTTCAATGACCCTGTTCGCGAATTTCCCGAAATAGGCGACGAGCTTGTCCATCCACTTAATTCCCGTTACCGCACGGTAAAACCGGATATACAAGATCGTGTTTTCGTCGTCAACGGGCGCAAAGTATATGATGACTTTGTTTTGTTCGCTGATATGGTTCATCCATATATTCGGGAACAGAAACTTCAAATATGTAGGTTTTATGATGCACGCATCGGCCGGTTTTGGCTTTTGGCCGACATCTGCCTCATTGTTGGCACTTGTCACAAGGCCGCCGGGAACAAACTCAATTTTGGGACCGTTGACAAGGGTCTTATTTCCGCGGCCGATGGTGTTGCCGTGTACAAAGGGCAGGTGCACAACATCCAGTTGATTTTCAATGCAGCGGGAGTAGTGGGAATTCCAATGGTCCTCCATTTCGCTGTAGACATAGGAGCTGTCCACATCCTCATGGAAAAACGGAGGTTCCCCCGTCACTTTATCCGCGTCACCGTACCATAGATAGATGATGCCGTCCCTCTCTTGCACGGGATAGTGCCTGACGTTATAGCGGCTGATGTCGGCAGTGGACGCTTTTCCGTTTGCCGGAATGAAGACGCACCGGCCGGCCGGGTCAAACTGCAGCCCGTGAAAAGGACACTGAATACAGTCCCCATTGACCTTCCCCTTGCTGAGTGCCGCCCCTCTGTGGGTGCATTGGTCGACAACGCAGCCGATTTCGCCTTTTTCATTTCTGAACAGTGCCAGATCCAGGTTCAGTCTTTTTACACCGACAATATTGTTTGTTTTTACAGTTTTGGAGGGCAGGATGGCATACCATTGATTCGGTATCATGGGGGATACTCCTTTCCGTAAGTCCTGTGCGGCTATTTTCTACGCGGTTTCTTCAGCAGTGTGTAGATGATGGCTGCCGCGAAAATCGCCAGACAAACCCCGGCAGCAACGATAACACTGGGGTACTCGTTCGCAAAGCCGGAGGCGGATGTATGCTTGATCAGAATTCCGATATATGCCCATACGAGCACAAGACCGTACGCGACGCATTCAAACCGCAATATGGTTGCGGTGCCGATCAAAGCTCCCACGGCCAAAATAATGACGGTCCACATGGGTTGCGACAGTCCAAATCCATTCCAGCCAAGACTCACGAGCAGCACCGTGGCGTTTGCGATGGTGGCCACTGTGATCCATCCGAAATATACGGCAAACGGAAGTCGGATGAACAGCTTCTCCCTTGACGACAGGGTCTGCGCGTCTATGATCACGGCGAGGTCAATGAGGCAGATCAGCAAAAAGGCCATGAGGCCCATTGACAATGGTATGATTTTGTAATGCCACGAAAAAATCCATGCCGCGTTTACAAGCGACGAGACGGAAAAGACAATGCCCGTTTTTCGCAAGAGCTCACTGTTCACTCTTTTGTCTTTTCCACGAAATAGCCCAAGCTGGTAAAGTGTGTGCGCCGCAAGCAGTAGATAAATGAGGCTCCAGATTGAAAATGTGATACCTGCGGGCGCAAACAAGTTGGAGTAAGAGTCGGATACCTCTCCCGGGGTGATTCCGTTTATCGGGAGCAGCGCCGAGAGTGCGTTGACGGTGACCATGAGGATGAATGTGGCAGCGACAAACAGTTTCAGGAGAGGGCGTGTATCTCTCTTTTCCATTTCCGACACTCCAATCGTTATTAAATAAAGCAGTACTCGCTTTGCTGACATCCCGCCTGATACCGGGCCCCGGACAGGCATTTCTGATGTTGATCATCCGCCTCTTACTATCTCGAGGTGGCGCAAACGCTCTCCCAATAGGCCTCGAACACATTTTCAGCCAGTTTGCTCTCGCCCGTGTTTTTCGGATATAAGAGCATTCCGTCCAAAATGCCCTGGATCATCACCAAATATAAATATAATGCGTTTTCGGAGATCCCAGGTCTGAGTTCGCCGCTCTCTACCCCTTTTTGGAAACACCGCCGCATACGTTTGTTGTAGATTTCGTCTTGCCGGGCAATGAGACTGCTGCATTTGACCCTCAGCGCTTCATTGGAAATCAGCGGAATCAATCGCCAAAACCGAAGCCGTCTCAAGTCGCTGAAATACGCCATGACAAACAGATAGAGGCTTTTCATCGCGTCTTTGCAGCTCATGCTTTCAGCCGCCTGGATCTCTGTGTCAAGGCAGTCAAAATATCGCCCGATCTCCTCATGAACCATAAGTTCAAGGATCTGGTCTTTCCCGGAGAAATGACTGTAGAGTGATGGTGTCTTAATCCCCACCGCACCGGCAAGCTCCGACATTGAAAGGTGATCGCCCTTCTTGCTAAACAGCTCAAACGCAGCCTCGAGGATCTCTTGTTTTTTATCCAAGGAACGGCCTCCTTTATACCTAACGAGTATTCGTTAGCTTGACTATATCATTGTTCGACCAAATTTGTCAATATTTCTAATAGTAAATCAAAATTGGCGTCGATTTAATAAATGCATGAGGTCACCCCCGCATTCATTGTAAAACTGAGCTTTTCATATAAATCAGGCAAGCACGTTGACAGCCGACATTTCGTTGCGCCGGCATTTGTACGCTCCGCAGGCCCTACGGCACCCTGTGAAGTTGACACAAATTCCGGCAGGAGATATACTGAGTTAAGAGTCCTGTGAATCGTTTTTGTTCATCATCTGCATCCGATATTAATTTTTTATAAGAACATAAGGAGAAAATTCTATGCAGTACATGCCTTCCTGCGACACACTTGCGGTTCCGGGTGCACACACCGAGTCCGGCTGCAACATTTTCGGGAAAAACAGCGACCGCGATGTGACCGAAGCCCAGCTTCTGGTCCATTTCCCCGCACAAGATCACGCATCGGGGGAAAAGGTCAAATGCACCTATATTGAAATTGAGCAAGCGCCCCACACCTATGCCATGATCGGGTCGCAGCCCTGGTGGATCTGGGGCTTTGAGATGGGGACCAACGAGTGCGGCGTTGCCATCGGCAACGAGGCGGAGTGGTCAAATGTCCCGCCCAATGACGTTGATGCGCTGCTCGGCATGGACCTCTTACGCCTTGGGCTGGAGCGGGGCGCCACAGCCAAAGAGGCGCTGGACGTCATCATCTTCCTGCTTGAAAAATACGGCCAGGGCGGCTCCTGCAAATACGGTGTCTCCCGCGACCAGTACTCCTATCACAACACGTTTATCATCTCTGATCCCAAGGAAATCTATCTGCTCGAAACGGTGAATTCGCACTGGGTCTGGCGGCTTTTGACGGATGTTCAGGGCATCTCCAACATCTATGCCATCGGGGAAAACTACGATGCCCATTCAAAAGGCATCATCGATTTTGCCGTCTCGCAGGGACTGCATGACCCTGCGCAGCCCTTTGATTTTTCCAAGAGCTTCATGCTGCTGAATACCCGCTCCATGAGCGGCTTTCCCCGCGCCGCCTGGGCAAATAAGCAGCTCGGGAACTTACGCGGTTCCTTGAATGCGCAAAACGTGCTGACGATTTTGCGCGGGCACTTCGAGGGTGATACCATTGAAAACAGGTGGAGCCCCGTCTCCTGCTGCCAGCCCGCCGTATGCATGCACGGCGGCGAGCCGGGTCACTGTCAGACCGCGGCCACCATGGTCGTCGAATACCACGACACTGAATATAAGGAACTGCTCTTCACCTACTGGGGCTCGGTTTGCCCGCCCTGCTGCTCCGTTGCCGTCCCTTTCTATAATGTCGGATATATCCCCGAAAAACTCGGGGGCGGGACCAACAAATACAGCCCTGACTCGTTTTGGTGGAAAGTCCAACGCATGGTGACGGATATCGAGTCAAACTATGAGCGCTATCACGGCTTTGTTGCCGAAGTCCAAAACGCCCTGGAGCCCAAGTTCAGAAAAGAGGCGCTGGATGTCGAGGCAAATGCCGGTAAACTGCTGGCGCAGGGCGATAAAAATGCCGCTGTCAAATGTCTAGGGGACCTTACGGACGCCTGCCTATCTCAGGTCGAGACCGCGGTTGACGTGCTGACGGCCCGCATTGAATACGATATGCAAAAGACCCCGGGACAGATTTATCGCAAGCCGTATTCAAACTGGTACCGCAGCGAAGTGAATCTCTAAACATGCAAAAGCCCGTATCGCAAATTTGCGGTACGGGCTTTCATGCAACAACCGCGAGGTCAAAGCATAGAACAAGCAGGGAGGTATATGTTCATGCATCGAAAACAATGGCTCTGGGTCTTTATCTCGGCACTTGTTGTTGCGCTCGCATATTTCGGATACGGGTTAACCCCAAAGGCCGATATCTTAATGGAAAACGATTATAACAACATAGGCAATATGCACATATTGCCAGATATCGTACAGGACGGAGAATATATGTACTTTATCGGCCTTGATGCCGGTCTTGATACGTCAGGTTTGTGTAAAGCATATAAGGATGATTATAATCTTGAAAATGTGGAGGATTTAGGAGGTAATATCAAAAAACTTTTCTTGCCTTCAAATGGTGTGCTATACTACGTAAACGGGGATGACGGCGATAGTATTTACTCGATTGACAAAGACGGTGAAAACAAGATCAAGCTCACCGATATGACATGCGACGAATTAATTACATTTCAGGATAAGATATATTTCACAAGTGCCGAAGGGATGTATTCAATGGACTTCGACGGCTCAAACTTAGAGCTGGTGTATTCGGAACCTGTGACGAATATTTTCCCTTATGAATCATTCTTGTATTTCATTCAAACTTATGAAGATGTTCCGGTTAAAGATGTCGTCATGGATCAAAAAAGGATCATGAGATTTTGTCCAAATAATCATGAGATAAAAGACATTGGCGGAAGGTATGTAGAACGTTTTTTTATCCTGAGCGATCGTTTTTATTTTTTCGACGAAAAGACGCTATGTTATATGGGCATTGACGGGGCGGATATTTTAGATATTCCAGAATACTATACGCATGTTGATACGATGAATTTCTACGGTAAGTACTTCATCTTTTCCAGTGTAAACCAACCCATTGGCACTTTTGCAATCGATTCAGAAACTGGAGAAGTTAAGAAAATATCTGATGAAACCTATAATTTTATATACGTATTAAACGATGCTCTCTTCACAAACAAAGGTTTCATACAGTTTACAGGCAGTAAATTTGGATAATCCATAAGCAACAAAAAGTCGCCTCCCGGCAATGCCGGGAGGCGACTTTCTCAGTGCTTTTGGTTTCTGGAGAAGTTGACGACCGACAGTCCGAAAAATACAGCGGCTGTGGCAAGCAAGATCAAAATACTGACTACGGGCGAGAGCGTCTTGCCGCCAAACGAATAGGTGACGCCCATAAACTCCTTAAAAGCAGCCACCGGGGCATCCCCCGCTCCGGCGAAGGTGGTTGCCATGGGCGCCTCCATCAGCACCTGCCGAAACAAAACGGCCGAGTGCGAGATCGGGAAGACCTTGATGACAGTCTGTGCCGACACCGGCAGGTTGCCGATTGGCAAGTAGATGCCGGTCAAAAAACCGATCAGGGTGCCGATGACAGTGGAGGCGGTGCCAAAAGCCTGCTGACTTTTGAAAAACGAAGCCATAAAGCAGACCATCGACGTGTTGGCCAAGGTCGCAAGGCAGATGAGGGCGGCCGTTTTCAGCAAAGCTTCCGGACCTGCCAGCCTGCCGCCGCACAGGAGGATGTAGCCTTCGATGACTGCAAAGGTGACAAACGACATGATGATGCCGATCATAAGCGCACTGCCGAGATAGCCCGCCGTTAGCCGGCTTTTTTTCATCGGAGAGGCGTAGAAGTCATAGTCGATCTTTTTAACCTTGTCGTCAATCATGACACCGAAGGCCCCCATGGTGGTGGTGACTGAGGCCACAGACAATAGCCCCGAGACAAGCCAGCTGTTCATGAGAAATCTAATGTCCGGCAGATTTCTCATTTCCCAGGGCATCCAGGCATCTTTCAGAAAAGTTGCGTACAGCCCGATGATGATGAAGACCGCCAAAAGGGAAAAGAAGACCGCGCTCTTGTCCCGGAAAAAGAGCTTTAAGTTGCGCCGCATAAAAAGGCTCATTCGCGAAGCTCACCTCCTGTGATGCCGATAAAGGCTTCGTCCATCGAGCCCTGCAGCACCTGAAATCCGCTGATATAGGGTTTGCAGCTTTCCAATACAGGCAGCGCCGCCAATGTGCCCGGCAGTTTGACGATAACCTCACCGGCGTGCACGTCGAAATCGAGCTGCAGCGACTGCAAGACCCCGCATAGTCCCGCCTCATCCGACGGGTAGAGCCGTAAGGTGTCCGCGGCATAGCGGGTTTTTAGTGCCTCCGGCCTCCCCTGCGCCGCAATAACGCCGTGGTCGATGACTACAACATAGTCCGAATCGGCGGCCTCCTCCATGTAATGGGTGGTGAGAAACACCGTCATGCCCCACTCTACTTGCAGACGCTTCACGGTCTGCCAGATGTTTTTGCGGGTCTGGGGATCAAGTCCGGTGGTGGGTTCGTCCAAAAAGAGAATCCGAGGCTTAAAGAGCAGTGCCCGGGCAATGTCCGCCCTGCGCCGCTGACCGCCCGACAGCTTGCCGTAGGGCCGGTCGAGAATGTCGGCGAGCTCCGCAGCCTGCGCCGCCTCGTAGACGGCGGTTTTTATTGCGGTTTTGTCGCCCGTGTAGAGCGACGCCCGCATGGCCAGGTTCTCCCGCACCGTTAAAAGATCGTCCAGCACATGGTCCTGAAACACGATTCCGATGATGTTTCGGATCTCCTCGCCCTCCCGGCGCAGGTCGTACCCCCCGATTTTGCACACGCCGCTGTCGAACTCCAGCAGTGTGCACAGAATGTTGATGGTGGTCGACTTCCCCGCCCCATTGGGCCCTAAAAACGAAAACAGCTGGCCCTGTTCCACATAGAAGCTGACATCCTTCACCGCAGTCAAGGAGCCGTAGTTCTTAGTGAGATTTGTCACCTCAATAATTTTTTCCATATCATATCCCCTTCCACAATGTAATCATATGCGGGGAATGTCGCAGTTTCAACAGGGGCAAACGCAACTTGCATAGAGGGTGCGGTAAACTGCAAAAAACGGATGGCAGGCTGTCTGGGCTTGCCATCCGATGGAAACAAATTACTGCTGTGGACCGTAACGCTCTCTCAGTTTGTCGTTCAGTTTTTCGGTCAGCCTCCGGTCTCGGCAACCGGTTGCAAAGGTCACCACCAGATAGATCGCTACAACGCAGAACAGCAGGGCGGCGACTTCTCCGCCTTGCCCTATGTTGACCCATCCCCATCGAACCGCCAGCGACACAATGATGCCCGCAAGCAGGAGAAAATGAATGATCTCCCGAACAAGCATTTCGCCTCTCGTAAGCTCGCGGCGGGAGAGGAAGATCACAAGCGGCAGGTCGCCGGCCGCCGCCATCAGCAAAATCCTGCCGATATCGGCCGTATTAAAACCGGCGCCCGGATAAAAAACCCGGCAAAACGTATACATGGCAACGACAATTCCGGTTGTGATGACGAAAAAATGGGTAACCAGTTTTTTTAGGATTTCTTCCCCACGCATGATCTCACCTCCTATATTCCCAGTCGTTTTTTTAAATCGCCCGTGTACTGACGGGAGATGATCACTTTTTCACCGTTTTCAAGCGCCGCTTCAAACCGCCCGCTGAGTGCCGGGCTCACCGACTTGATTTTGGCCAAATTTACGATGGTGGACTTTGACGCCCGCAGAAAGTCGCCGGTTGCGAGAGCCTCCTCCAGCTCGTACAGCTTTTGTCGCGATTTATAGACCTTGTCTTTTAGATAGAGAAAGGTCTTATTGTCGACACTTTCAATGTAATAGACGGCCGAGGGATTGAGCCGGTGTATGTCGTTGCCGGAATATGCCACGAGAGCCTCCTGCGCCTTCAGCTGGGCGACCATGCGAAGAAGATCCGGCGTCATGGTCCGGCACCGGATGACAATCTGCTCCTCCTCGTCTTCACGAGGCTCCTCAATCACGATTTTCAGACGTCCCACCCCCCTTGTCTTCACAGTTTAAGTTCATTTGTCTGTATTATAGCACACCGCCGCTTTCGGCGACAAGAAAAACGGGGGAGCGTCTTCGCGGCAAATTATCGCCGTGAAGACGCCCCCTCGCAGCATTTTTGTCCATAGACATCCTTGTCATCTGAGCTTTTTGCGAAACTTCCCGTACAGCCCCCAGATCCAAAGCAGCGAGGTCCCAAGGGCCGGAATGAGAAATAGCAGGCTTTGCTCCATCCCAAGCTTGGCAATCCAAAAGGAGGGCAGCGGCGAAAACAGATATTGCATGTCGGACATCAGGAAAAAGGGCGCCGGCAGACCCAGCATCAAAAGGCCCGAGAGCTTTGCCATTGCCATGCCCTCCACCCGGTTGTGGGAAAAGGAAAACAGTAAGAGGGCCACGGCGATACTCGCAAGGCAGGTCAAAAGTGCGGTGAGCAACGTCATTGCAATCGGCCATTCGGTTAAGGAAAATGCGCGCATGAGAATCAGCGTCATGACAAAGGCGACCCCGGCCGGCAGCCCCAGCCTTGACAGGACATACCCCGATTTGCCAACCGGTGTCACCGCAAGATAACCGGTTATGTTCTCGTCGTACTCGGTCAGCATCATCATGGCCGAGGCAAAGCAGATTAAATAAGGCGTGATCAAGGCTAAGAGCAGGTCAAAAAGAAGGTAGTAGTTTACGAGAACGGCAGCCCGCGAAAGCCTAGCGCACAGTGCCTGCTCCAGCGCCGGAACCCCATATCGGATGAGAACCCCAACCAATACGGATACAATACAGACAGTTGCAAGCATGCTGTCCTTGAATATCTGTCTGACAAACAGGGCAAAAGACCGTAAAATGGGTTTCACAGTTTGACACCCCCTAAGGAACGCAGGCTCTTTCCCACAGAGCGGCAGGCTAACAGTGAGGCCAATGCGGTCCATGCGAGCAAAATGAACACAGCCGGCAGGGCATACTCCCCGTTTTGGCACATCTCGATGATGCAGATCCCCGGGTGGAGAATCATTATGGGCGGTCTCCATCCAAACATCCAGGCGATTGCCGGAATATTGACAACAGTCTCGACAGGGATCGTCGCCACGATAAACTGATTGAGAGAGCCGATATTAGCGGCAATCATGAGCCCCAATGCGGAGAAGAGACAGGAGCCGAAAAATACTCCGAGTATAAAATAGAGGGGATTTAACAAGAGCTTGCCGGAAGTCCCGATGGCAAGGCCGACCGCCGTTGAGATCAGGGCGATGGAAACCAGCTTGGAGAGGACATATTCCCAAAGTCTGACCGGTGATATGGCAATGCTGTTTAAGACCCGCTCGCTTTTTTCAAACAGCACGATCGCCCCCATGAAGTACAGCCCCATTGCGGCGGGATCCGAAAAAACCATTAATACGGCAGCCTGCTCCCGCCAGGCGGCGGGCAGGGCGTAGAGCAGTCCGACATAGAGTAGGGAGAAGATGAGGTACAGAAAATAAAACCCGTATTTGTACTGGAAGCGGATATCGCCCGCGAGCAACGCCCTTATTCTCATAGCAGCCGCCTTCCCGTCAGCTCCACAAAGATGTCGTTTAAAGTCGGCTCGCTGCTGTGGATCGATAGTAGCCGGTTTTCCCGAATAAGGGTATGCAACATGTCGTCCTCCCCCGTTTGGCTAAGGGGAATCTCCTTTTGAGCCTCTTTGCCGTCTGCGGCGTAGGTGTACCGAACTTTAGAGGCACCCCGCGACATGATCAGGTTGCGCGGCGTGTCCAAAGCCCGCAGTTTTCCGTCCACGATAAAGGCCACGCGGTCGCAGAGTTCGGTCGCGTCATACATGTTGTGGGTCGTCAGCAGGATCGTCTTGCCCCGCTCCTTCTCGCCTGCGATGATGTCCTTCATGCGTCTGGCGCTCGATGGGTCAAGCCCCGAAGTTGGTTCGTCCAAAAAGAGCAGCGCCGGGTCGTGCAGCAGCGCCTTGATAAAGTTCAGGCGTGACTTCATCCCCTTGGAATAGTCCGAAACTTTTTTGTCGGCCTCACCTAGAAGCCCGACGCTTTCAAGCAGCGGGTCGATGGCCTGATGCTTTTTATAGAGGGAGGCAAAGAAATTCAGGTTTTCTCTCTCGCCGTCAGCTTTTCGTACAGGCTCGGGAATTCGAAGTCCACCCCGAGATTTTCGTAGAAGCTGTTATCGCGGTTCTTGACCTCGGTGCCGCCCACTCGTACGCTGCCGGTGTATGGGACCAAAAGCCCCGTCAGAATTTTCTGCACCGTGCTCTTTCCGGCGCCGGACGGCCCTAAAAAGCCGAAAATTTCACCTTCATTGACCTCGAAGTTCATGTCTTCGATAAAAGGCTGTTTGGTGTAGCTAAACTGTAAATTTGATACTCGAATCATAGTATCTTCCCCTCAAACAGCTCCCTGACGACGCCGCGCAGCATCACATGAATCGCGTCGTCGAACACCTCTTCGCCGACCTCCCGCCTATGCAGCATCGCGCAGAAGATCGCCCGTAAGACCGCGCTGAATATCTTTATGTTGCCCTCGGTACGCACACCCGGTAAGAGCGACAAAAGCTGCTCCATGCTGAAATCATCTTTTTGCGCGTGGGCCGCCGCAACCTCCGGCGGAAGCTTGAGCACCAAGAGCTCCAGATCCCCGTTTGCGATAAAGGAATAGATGAAAGTCGAGTCCGTCTTCTTGTATAGACGAAAAAGAAGTTCCGTAACGGTATCGGCATTCAGATTGCCCGAAAGTTCGTCGATCCAGCCGAGGAGTGTGGCCTGCAATTCGTCGTGAAGGGTGCAAAACACATCAAAAAACAGCAGCTCTTTTGACTGATAAAATAAATAGAAGGTCCCCTTTGGAATGTGGACCCGTCGGACCAGTTCGTCCACCGTGGTTTTGCGCATCCCGTACTGGGACAGACAGGTCTGCGCTTCCTCCATCAGACGCTTTTTAATGTACGCCCGCTCGCTGTCGGAAAAGGATTTGGGCACAATATCACCTCAAATTCTATTTGACTATATTAATCATTATAGTCAAATAGAATGGCGCTGTCAAGAATCTGCGCGCTTATTTTCTATGATTCCCTCCCTGTGCTCGAAAGCCCCGCGAAAACTATATAAAGAAAGCAGCTTGCCATTTTGCAAATGACAAGCCGCTGTATGGTACGGTTTTGCAGTAAAATTCTATTGCTCGATCGCCGCTGTGGCATACAGTTCATCAATGCTCATGCCGAATGTCTCGCTCACATAGTTTTGGAACAGCTCGATGCTCTGCATGTAGATATCCGTCTGCGCAGCGTCAGGGAACAAATTCATAAATTGCGCCTTAACCGCATCGGGGTTTGGGTATTCTTCACTAAACTTACCCGTTTTTGCGTTGTACGTATATTTCGCCGAGCTGTCGTCCTTGTCCGCCTGAACGACATATTTCCCCTCATCCGAATAGTACCAGATTGCGAGTGCATATCCGTTCATGTCTTTCATAAACATCACGCAGCTGTTTTCCCATTCGTCGGGACGTCCGCCCCACTGCGGGATGTTGATGACGATGCTCAAGTTCTGTGCCTCGTCCTTATATTCGCACAGCGCGTCGGGCTCGATATAGTTTGAAAACCCGAGTTCTGTGAGTTTCGTGGAGGCGGGCTCATAGTCCTGATAATTTTTCCCGGCGTCACCGAGACTCTGGAAAATGCTGATGCTGTTATTATTTATATCAAAAAAGAAGCTGTTTTTGACCTCACCGTAGCTTGGCAAGCCCATATTATCGTTTTCATCAAAGTATGCATATTTAAGCTCAGCCTTCATGCGCTCCATGACGAGGGCCACATCCTCAACTGTGTTGTACACCGCTTCGATCTTGGCATCGTTTTGATTCCTGCGAACATAGATGCTCGATTTTCCGGTGATGGGCGTCACGTCAAAGTAGTTTGCGACGTCAGCGAGCGAGCCAAGGTTGTAATTGCCCGCCATGATCTCCCTGTAGTCTGTGGGGTCAACAATTTCCGCCCGAAAGCGAAGGCAACAACCCTCCACATAGTCATAGTCGTTGTTGTCCGCTTCAATGGGAGTAATTTTGCAGTTGACTGTGAGGCCTGACTCGCCGAGCTTTCCGTCAATCCCCACGCCGCCATCGCGCCTAAACGTGTCGATGGCTTGACGCACACTCTCCTCGGAATCGATGCCAAGAAGGGTTGTAACGTATGCAATAACGTCTTCCGGACTCCCCTGTGCCGTCAGATACAGCACGTAATAACAGAAATCCACGTTGTCTTCAAACCCCGCCGCGTAGACGGTATATCCCTGTGGAAATATGGTGCCCGCGAAAATGTTGAGCTGATCGCTAAACAAATCGTTGGGAACCGGCTTTTTTTCTTCCGGCACAGGCACTTTGCTCGTCTCGGGCACCGCCGTTTCATTTTGGGTCTTGCCGCAGCCTGCGAAAACCGACAATATCATGGCAACCGCAATGAAAATCGAGATAAGCCTTTTGACCGGCGTGAGCTTCATTTGTTTTGTCATGAAAAACCCCCACTTAGCAGAAAAATTCTTCCATATTTTCTATGATATCTCAAATTCTCTCATTTTGCAATCCCAAAGCAACCGGCGCTGCGCACACCTAAAAGCTAAACGCGCGTATAGAACATCCGCGTGTATTGATGCTAGCAAGTCTACCTCTGGGTGTATTCCAAAAGGCCGAACCTTTCAAGACATTTAACATATTCGGCAACACAGTAATAATTTTGTATGTCGTCCCCGTCCAGCCCCCGAAAGGCATAGAGCTCATCCCAGAGCATAGGACTGCCCTCAACGCAAAAAAAGCCAGACACAAGGTCAATCCCCACAAAGATATCCATCCCTTTATAAATGCCGTCCTGATTTTCATATAGGGTCTCCCCCGCGCCCTCCCTTTTCATAATAAAGGTTACCGCCATCGGCGGTACTCCTTGGGGCAGCTTGTCCGCAAACGGCTTGTTTGACAGCACATTCTCGGTGACCGTCCGTGCCGCGGTGCCGTCATGGAATTCCGCGGTCGGATACCGGCTTGTGAGATAGCCTCTAACCTCTTGCCCGGATTTGCGGTTCGGGGAAATCCTGTCTTTGTACTGGTTCCAGACCGCTTTCCACGCTTCGACCCTTTCCGCAGTTGCTTCTTGCGTCAACACACAGGTCACCTCAAAAAATTTATTTGAAATGCTTATTAAATCAGATTATAGCAGATTTGAATGCAATAGCATACGCGCGATACGAAATCAAGTTTAACCCTCCGTAGACGTCTTCGGATCATGCGTTTTTGCAAATATCTGTGTATTGTGCCGGAAAATGAGCTATAATTGTCATTAATAGATTCGAAAACATACGGACTGACATTCCGGGAGAGGGCGCATATGAAGGTTGCACTTCAAGAAGAAATGGAAACGCTTTTAATCCCCTTATATGGCAAAGCGCAAATGAGTAAAAAGGGTCTATTCCGAGATCTCGATGCCGAGGCGGCCATCGATCAGATTGACTATGACTTTCCAAAGCTCCGTATTCAGGAAAAAACGCAGATCATGCTCTCGATTCGGGCGGCCTTGATTGACGATTTTGCCGCGGGCTTTCTCAAAGAGCATCCCCACAGCGCCGTCGCCCACCTCGGCTGCGGGCTGGACGCCAGGGCGCGGCGGCTCGGCGTTTCTGTGCGGGTGTGGTATGACCTCGATTTTCCGCAAGTGATCGACATCAAGCGTCAACTTTACGAAGAGACGGAAAACTATCGGTACATCCCGTCATCGGTGACGGACTGGGACTGGATGGACGGGATTGAGACTGGAGGCTATCCCCTGCTCGTCGTCGCGGAGGGACTCTTCATGTACCTGACCGAAGCGGATATCAAAACACTGCTGCTCAAAATGCGAGATAAATTTAAAGATGTCACGCTTATTTTCGACGCCTATTCGAAATTGACGGCTAGACAGGCCAAACATCACCCCTCCCTGAAGCAGACGGGAGCGACAATTTGCTGGGGGGTCGACACACCCGCCGAAATTGAAGCTTTCGGCCCTGGGATCGTTTACCAAAAAACGCTTTATCTCACAGACGAGGGCGCGATCAGCCGCCTGTCCGCCGGGTATCGCACCATGTTTGCCTTAGCCGGAAAATTTAAAACCGCAAGAGAAGCCCACAGAATTTTCGTCATGAGCCTGCGCGCCAGATAACGTATACGCAAATAATAATGAGCTCCCTTAGTTAAAAAGAGGGAGCTCATTTATGTTTAATACAGGACCATCTGCACCGTCGCCCCTCCTGTGCGGGGGGAATTTGCGGTATAGCTGTTTCCTCGTCATATCGCCGTGACAATAGGCGAAAGAGTATTCCGGTTGCAATTAAGGCCCCACCTGACCAGATAAACCAGGTGTTGACGCCCACAACCTCACTGATTGGCCCCGCCACAAGCAGCCCGATCGGCATGGACAGGGTCATTGCGGTCATCAGCAGAGAGAATACCTTTCCCATCATCTCCGGTGCGATAGTCTCCTGCGTATAGGCCATGATCGGAACGTTGAAAAATGTTCCGGAACAGCCCATGAAAAAGCAGCAGCCCATGAAAACCCAAAATCCGTTCGAGGGCAGCGCTCCGCTCAAAAGGGATGCGGCTCCAAGAAGGGCAATCGCAAGCGACGCCATTAAAAACCGCTTTTTCATCCCGCCGAAGACACCAATGGCGGCAGAGGAGACGAGCAGGCCGCCCGCAAAAGCGAACTCGGCCATGCTGTTGTGCCACACCCCACCCATATAGTGGGTGCGCACCAAGAGAGGGTACAGCGACCCCAGTGGCATATACAGGATATTCATCAGCACCATCGGGAAAAACACGGCCATGAGCGGCTTATTTGCCTTCATGGCTCCAAAGCCGAGTTTCATGTCAGATAACATGTGTAATTTCTCAGTGGCTTGCGGGACATCGGGGATCCTGACAAACAAAAGGCATGCGATGGCGAAGGCGGCACCAAGAATGTCTACAAGCATAATGCTTGCGATGGGCCATAATCCCATCAGCGCGGCGCCCAGCACGGGCCCTAACATATTGGAGATCGAGCTGATAAGATTGCCCCAGCCGCCGGCCTTGGTCAGCATTTCGGCCGGCACCAGCATGGGGATTGCAGCCTGCATGGCGGGCGCGTGAAAGGTGTTCCCCAATCCGCGCAAAAATAATATGATATAGATGAACCAAATTGGCGGCGTCCCCATGAGCAAAAACGCCGCGCCGAGGATGACACTGGAGAACGCCACCAGCCCATCGGCGGCGATCATGACGGTTCTGCGGTTATATCGGTCGATCCACACCCCGGCAAACGGGCCGATGAGCATGTTCGGCAAAAATGTGACAATAGTTGAAATAGCCAGCGTGACTGCGGATTCCGTTTGGACGGTCAGCCACCAGATAACGGCAAACTGGACCACGGCGGACCCGAGCAGCGAAAACGCCTGGCCGATGTAAATGATCGCGAATTGCCTTTTCCAGTTGATATTCATAATAACTCCTTATACAAAAACACAAGCGGGCAACGCAAAAAAGCGTTGTCCGCGCGAAAAAGCATCATTTATCATGGAATACCAAGCGCATCCATGAATCTCTGTAAATGCATGTCTTTAAGCGCAGAGAAACAAGCCCAAAAAAGGCCTCACTTAAAACATGTTTACAGAAAGGCAGCTCGCATAACGTCACCTCACTCATAATCACCGGTATTTTATCATGTGGGCGATACGAATACAAGGTGCACTGTTTGCATGGCGGAATTTATAAAATCGCCGCCTAGACGCAACAGGCAGACAAAAAAACCGCCCTTTCCGGGACCAGGGAAATCCCGAAGAGGGTGGTTTTTTTTGCGCTCATTTTCCGGCCTGCTGGCCGGATTGCGCGAGGCAAACGTAATAAGAGTTTTTGCGGGTCTTTGCACGATGTATGTGAGGTAATGGAGGAAGCATATGAAATGCGCCTATGAAATCAGGTCGACGGCGCTGCGCGGAACATATGTTGTCCCGGATCCGGTGAAGACCGCCACACCGTCAAGCTCCACGGCAGTACCGTTCACATAGGCGAGGTTAGTGTTGATGGGAATCCGAATTTCGGTTGTGCCCTTTCTGACAATAACGACGGGGTTTTTTGCATCGGCTGCATCAAAGCTGACCGTGGCGCCCTTGGCCTCAAAGGCGGTTCTGGCCGGGACAAAGAGCTTTTTTGTAGCGGCCGAAAGGCTCACGCCCATGGCCTTCTCCATGTAGCGGGCGAGATCGGTATTCTCCACCGTTCCGGTCAACTGGTCGACACCTGCGGGTGCGTATACGTACAGGGTCACATCCTCCCCGGTATGTCCGCCCGTTGTAAATCCGATGTGGGCGCGCCTGGCGATCATGGGGCCGACGGTGTAGTTCATGGAGCCATTCTTCGTCGACTTGATGGCTGCAAGCTCCACATCCGTCAAATCGGTGATGCCGTAATATTTGGCCATCACTTCCGCCGCGTTGGAGCGGTCGGCAGTCAGGACCTCTTCAAGTCCCTCGCCGGTCAGGGTTGCCCCTAATAGCGGTCCGATAAAGGTTGAAAGCGGCAGCTTGTCGTAGTCTCCGGTAGTACCGGCGTCTCCGATGCTGACGCCGCTGTTGCCGTGGTCGGTGCAGCTGATGACAACGGTGCTGCCGTCGGCCTTGGCAAAGTCGAGGGCTACGCCGACGGCCTCGTCAAAAGCCAGGCAGTCGGAGATCAGCCCGATGGGGTCATTGGCGTGGGCGGCCCAGTCGATTTTGCTGCCCTCCACCATCAGGAAAAATCCGTCCTCATCTTGGGAGAGAAGGTCAATGGCCTTTTGTGTCATTTCGGCAAGCGACGGTTGCTCCGTGGGGTTGCGGTCAAATTCATAGTCGAGCGCAGTATCGGCGAACATGCCCCAGAGTTTGCCCGTGGTGACGTCATTCATCTCAGATACGGTATCAATGAACTGATACTTCTGTTTGATAACCGACAGCATGTCGTTGCCGTCACTGCGGCCTTCGGAAGTGAGGTACTTGGTGCCAGCCCCCAACACTACGTCGATTCCCTGATAGACTTGCTGCATGGAGATGATGTCGTAGGCCTTGCGGCTGGCGTAGTGCGACGAAAAGTCAGCCGGGGTGGCGTGCATGATTTCACTTGTGGCGACAAGGCCGGTCGCCCGTCCGGAAAGTTTTGCTGCTTCGAGAATACTCGCCACCGGCGCCTTTTTTTGGGCGGGGTCGAGCGCGGGGAGTCCCGGCATGGTATTGACATCCGGAAGGACGCCGACGTAGCCGGTGTGAGACTTATAGCCTGTTGCAAAAGCGGTTCCGGCCGGCGCCGAGTCGGCGATGGCGGCATCGGACGAATAGGTGCGCACAAGCCCTGAGGCCATCTCATCGAGATTCAGCGCATGGCCGCCGGCATACCAGCGGGAAAGCGTGACCACATCGGTGCTCATGCCGTCCGGAATCATCATGATGACATTTTTTATGGGGCTGGCGACCGTAACGTCATCAATTCCGGCGGCGTAGGCCGGAAAGACGGTCGTGGTCAACAAAACAAGCGCGATCAGGGCGGGTAAAAGTCTTTTTTTCATTCATATCCCCCTTGTCAAATTCGGTTTTCATTATGAAATATCCGCTCCTATGGCAAATTATAGCCGCCTGCTCTGCAGCGGTGCCATCTGCGCCGGGTTAAAAGTATATTAAAAGTAGGAAAAACGCTACGCACTTCTCCGAAGGGCGCCGAGAAATAAATATTTGGCACCTCAGGCGATAAAAATATTTCTTGGATGCGCCCGGTGGCGCTGTGTGACAAAGTTACAGTTTGTCCTGCGCTGCGCGCGTACAATAAATACTGACTTGAAGGGAGGCGCATCGTATGCGCAAAGTTTTGATAATCGGCGGCGTCGCAGGCGGCGCGAGCTGCGCGGCGCGGCTGCGTAGACTGGACGAAGAGGCCCAGATCATCATGTTCGAGCGAGGTGACTACATCTCGTATGCCAACTGCGGATTGCCCTATCATGTGGGAGACGTCATCAAGGACCGCAAATCGCTGCTGCTGGTGACGCCAGAAGCCATGCGGGACAAATATAAAGTCGACGTGCGTGTCAAAAACGAAGTGACGGCCATCGACCCGACCGCAAAGTCGGTCACGGTGAAAAAGCTCGACACCGGCGAAACTTACACTGAAAGCTATGATAAGCTGGTCATTTCGACCGGCTCCTCTCCGCTGCGCCCTCCCATCCCCGGCATTGACTCCCCCCGCATCCGTACACTCTGGACGGTGCCGGACACCGACAATATCCGCGCCATGGTCAAAGAGCCGGGGGTTAAAACCGCAGCCGTCATCGGCGGGGGCTTCATCGGGCTCGAAATGGCGGAAAACCTTGTTCATATAGGTCTTGAGGTCTCCATTGTCGAAATGCTCGACCAAGTCATGGCGCCCCTCGACTTCGAGATGGCGCAGCTTTTGCATGAAAATCTCACGCAAAACGGCGTGAACTTATATCTCGGCGACGGCGTCGCCTCCTTTGCCGACACCGGAGACCATGTTACGATCACATTGAAGAGCGGCAAAACCGTGTCGGCCGAGCTTGTCATCCTGTCGATCGGCGTACGACCGAACGGAGAACTCGCCAAGGCGGCAGGGCTCGCGATGGGTGCCCGTGGTGGTATTGTCACCGACGACCACATGCGCACGTCGGACCCCGACATTTACGCGGTGGGTGATGCGGCGGAAGTCGAAGACTTCATTTTCAAAGATCGCACCATGATCCCGCTGGCGGGACCTGCCAATAAGCAGGGCCGCATCGCGGCCGACAACATCGCGGGCGGCAGCGAGCGGTACGAGGGCTCGCAGGGCACATCCGCCGTGGGGCTCTTTGATCTGACGGCAGCCTCGACAGGCGCAAACGAAAAGGCACTCATTAAGCGGGGACTTGTGCGGGGCAAGGACTACGAGAGCGTAATCATCACGCAGAATTCCCACGCCGGCTACTATCCGGGTGCCGTGCCCATGACCTTGAAGCTGCTTTTCTCAATGGACGGAAAGCGCATTTTCGGCGCCCAGATCGTCGGTGGCGACGGGGTCTCCAAGCGCATCGACACCATTGCGGTCACCATTCGCCTCGGCGGCGGTATCGCCGACCTCAAGGCGCTGGAACTCGCGTACGCGCCCCCCTTCTCCTCAGCCAAAGACCCCGTCAACATGGCGGGATTTACGGCTGAAAACGTGCTTTCCGGCAGGCTGACCTTCTGCGATTGGGACGCTCTCGAGAAAAAAACCGACGCCTTGCTGCTTGACGTTCGGGAGGATGCCGAGCTTCTGGCCTTCACGCTGCCGGGCGCCGTGCATATCCCGCTGGGACAGCTTCGCCGCAGGCTTGGCGAGCTCGACAACACGAAAGAAATTATCGTGTTTTGCGCCATCGGCGTGCGCTCCTACAACGCGACCCGCGTCCTAATGCAAAGCGGATTTTCGCGCGTCGAGCTCTATCCGGCCGGCACCCGCTTCTACCAGTCGACACACTACGCAGCATGCGGTCTCTCATTTTCCAAGACGCCGATCGCCGACACCGGTCACACCGACACGAAGGATCTTCCGACCACCGCTATCCGGCTTGACTGCAGCGGCATGCAGTGCCCCGGCCCCATCATGAAGGTTTTTGAGACCATAAAGGACATGAAGGACGGTGATGTGATGGAGGTCTCAGCCTCCGATCCCGGCTTCATGCGGGACATTGACGCCTGGTGCCGCCGTACCGGCAACACCCTTGTTGGTAAGGAGCGGCGAGGGACCGATTATGTGGCCACCGTTCGCAAAGGGGATAAGGAAGCAGGAATAACCTCCGCAGTTAAAACCGTCGACACCGCCGAAGGCAAGACTATCATCGTCTTCTCCGGCGACCTCGACCGGGTGCTGGCAAGCTTCATCATCGCCAACGGCGCGGCAGCAATGGGACGCCCTGTCACCATGTTCTTCACCTTCTGGGGACTGAACGTGCTGCGCAAACCCGATAAACAGCACGTAAAAAAGAGCTTTGTCGAGGGCATGTTCGGCACTATGATGCCGCGAGGCACCGGAAAACTGAAGCTCTCCAAAATGAACATGGGCGGCATGGGAACCGCTATGATGCGGCGCATCATGAAGGACAAGAATGTCGACTCCCTCGAGGATCTGATCCAAAGCGCCATGAAGGCCGGCGTCAAGATCGTCGCCTGTACCATGAGCATGGACGTCATGGGTATCAAGGAGGAAGAACTGATCGACGGGGTGGAGCTTGGCGGCGTGGGTGCATATCTGGGGGACGCCGAGGAATCGAACGTCAACCTGTTTATATAATTCCGGTGGCAATTTGATTGCCTGTCCGGACAGCAACAAAGATGGGCGGCTGCAAAGCCGCCCATCTTTGTTATAGCTGCGCTTGTGACGGAGATCCTTTTCTTTTTGCTGGCAGAGTGGTATGATGAGATGTAGGAATTTGGGCATATGTGGTAATTACGGCAAGGGAGGAATGGGAATGGCTTTCGACTTCAAAAAGGAATATAAGGAGTTCTATCTGCCGCCCCGCGCCCCGGTAGTCGTGGAAATCCCGGAGATGAACTTTCTGGCCGTGCGGGGGACGGGCAATCCCAATGCCCCGGGCGGAGCGTATCAGGCAGCGGTCGGCCTGCTTTACGGTGTGGCCTATACCCTTAAGATGAGCTGCAAGGGCGGGCGCAAAATCGACGGATTTTTCGAGTATGTGGTGCCGCCGCTCGAGGGTTTCTGGTGGCAGGACGGGTTGGCCGGTGTCGACTACACGCATAAGGAAGCTTTTCATTGGATTTCAGTCATCCGGCTGCCGGATTTTGTGACAAAGGTCGACTTCGACTGGGCAATAAAAACAGCGGCTCAAAAGAAAAAGACTGACTTCTCAAAGGTCACGTTCTGGACACTCCGAGAGGGTCTTTGCGTGCAGTGCATACATGTCGGCACCTACGACGACGAACCTGCGACCGTTTTGGCCATGGATGCCTATGCGGCGCAAAACGGCTATGCCCTTGACTTCTCCGAAGCCCGACTGCACCACGAGATCTATCTGACCGACCCTCGAAAAGGAGACGCCGCGATGCAAAAGACCGTCATCCGGCATCCGGTTAGACCGGCGTGAGGCAGATGTAAGCCCGTATAATGAGGTTGTCGACAAATCCTCAACGCAGATAAATTTGGTATAATTATGGTTTCCTTCCATTAGATATTTGTGCAGTTTGACTAATACGGTAGGATTAAATCCTGATATATTTGACTTATAGGGAAAAATATGCTATTCTATGATAAAGGGCGTGATGGAGTGGCAAGGGTAGTACGAAACACGGCGCAGCGCAAACTGGTTTTGGATGTAGTTCAAAGCAGTTGCGACCATCCGACGGCCGAACAGATCTATGAGGTGGCAAGGCGGCAAGATCCGCACATCAGCCGGGGAACGGTTTATCGCAATTTAAATCTTCTCTCGGAACTCGGTGAGCTGAAAAGGCTGTCCATGCCGGTGGGTCCCGATCACTTCGACTTTCGGCGGGACAACCACTATCACTTTTGCTGCCGCGGTTGCGGCATGGTGATAGACACGATGCTCCCGTACCGAGAGGAATTTAACGAGGCTCCCGACGCCCTTATAGGCTATAAAATCGAATGGCACCGCTTGGTCCTTGTGGGACTCTGTCCCGAATGTCAGCAAAAAGAAAACGATCAAATAATACGGGAGGAATAGCTATGTGTGAAATCAGCTTCTACATCTGCAAGCACTGCGGAAACCTCGTGGGCATGATTTACAGCTCCGGCGTGCCGATGATCTGCTGCGGCGAAGAGATGACAAAACTTATACCCGGCAGCGTTGACGCCAGCCTTGAGAAACATGTTCCCGTCGCCAAGGTCGAGGGAGACACCTTAATTGTCGACATCGGCTCAGTTGCCCATCCCATGACCGAAGAGCATCACATCGAGTGGGTCTACGTCCAGACCGAGGCGGGCGGACAGCGTAAGTGCTTAAAGCCTGGCGACAAGCCGCAGGCCGTTTTCGCGCTCGGCGGCGACAAGCCGGTCGCAGTCTACGCCTACTGCAACCTCCATGGCCTGTGGCTGACAAAGCTGTAATATGAACTAACTCCAAAGGGGGCGGACAGCGTGTCCGCCCCCTTTTCGTCGGCTTTTTTTAAGTGCCGGGGTGTGGTATGATGACAGTGCGGCAAGCCCGCCACAAATACTGCACATACAAAACGGAGGGGATATCTCATGGAGTTCAAAGGACCGTTACTCGCCATATGCAACATGGAAAAATCAAAAAAATTCTACGGCGAGGTATTAGGGCTCAAGACAGAACTCGACTTTGGCGCGAATGTCACGCTGACAGGCGGCATATTTCTGCAGACCAAAGAGAGCTGGCAGACATTCATTCGCAAGATGGAGGGGGAAATCACCTTTTCTGGCAACGACGCCGAACTCTACTTTGAAGAGGATGACTTCGACGGCTTTGCTGAAAAACTCGCGGGCTTTCCCGACATTCGGTGTGTCCACCCGGTGTTTGAGCATCGGTGGGGGCAACGGGTGGTGCGGTTTTACGACCCGGACGGCCACATCATCGAGGTTGGAGAGGATATAAAGGCAGTTTGCCGCAGATTTGTTGCATCCGGTATGACAAGCGAGGAGACGGCCGCCCGAATGGACGTGCCGGTCGATTTCGTGCGGGACTGTCTTGCGTGAGGGTCCCTTCCCCTTTCACTAAAAAATATTCGAAAATGCCTCTTGACTCTGACATTGTGCCAAGGCTTATGCTGTAATCGCAAACCGGTTTGCTTGAAAAAGGAGGTGCACCGTTGTTCAAAATAGGCGAATTTTCAAAGCTGGTGCGGGTATCCCCCCGCATGCTGCGCCACTATGAAAAGTGCGGCCTGCTGTGTCCGGCAGAAATCGATAAATTCACCGGATACCGGCAGTACAGCGCCGGGCAGATTCCGCTGGCGAAGAGGATCGTCACGCTGCGGGATCTCGGATTCTCCATCGGTGAAATCGGCGAGATTTTGCCGAATTTCGAGGATGCCGCCTATATGGACAGCGTTTTACGCACCAAGGCCGCTTATGTGCGCTCCGCGATCGAGGCGGAGGGCACAAAGCTGATGCGGCTTACGCAACTGAGCCGAAAAGTGCGAGAGGAGCGCTATCAAATGATCTACGATGTAGAGCTGAAGAAACTGTCCTCCGTCAAGGTGCTGTCGCTTCGGGGCATCATTCCGAAGTACAACATGGAGGGCCTGCTCTGGGAGGAGCTTGGAAAGTATATTGCGCAAAACGGCATCGCCTGTCACAGTGACGGCTATTCCACCTATTTCGACGAGGCCTATATGGAGTCGAACCCCGATGTGGAGATTGCCATTCCGGTCGACACCCTGGGGGAGAGCAAGGGCAAGTTTGTCTATCAGGAGTATCGGGAGATTCCACTTGCCGCCACGCTGCGGTTTTCCGGCCCCTTTGACGGCGGATACGATGCGGCGTCGGAAAAACTGGCGGTCTGGATGGAGGAAAACGGCTATGAGTTTGCAGGCAACCTGCGCGGACATGTGCTGGTGTCGCCGGACGACGCGGCTGATCCCGAAAAATGGGTGACGGAGCTTCAGGCGCCGGTCGCCAAAAAAAAGTAGCGGCTTCAAGACCTGCCGTATGACAAAAAAGCGGGAGATGAATCGGCATTGTGCCGATTCGTCCCCCGCTTCAATTTGTTAATCACTGGATAAACTTAGCCTTTAGATATGGTGAAATTTGTGATATATTGTTCGATATGGATGATTTGTTTGTAACGGATTTTACGTTCCTTTGGGTCAACAATAGCAGCGTTATTTGTAAGAATCAGCGATACGTGAGCTATTTTATATTGCGTTCCAGCAAGTCCTTTAAGGTGACACTTTCAAGATAGTTGTCAACAATGCCCTCAAGTTTGATCCACAGCGGGAGAGTCAGGCAACTGTATGCGTGCTCGCAGCCGGCGCCGTCACCCTCAAGGCAGGCCACAGGCGCGATGGACCCCTCGGTCAGCTTGATGATGGAGCCGGCAGAGTATTCCTCCGACTTTCTGGTGAGCTTGTAACCACCCTCCTTGCCGCGCTGGCTTTCGACCATTCCGGCCTTGTTGAGCATGGAGACGATGGCTTCGAGATATTTTACGGAAATCCCCTGCCGCTCCGAGATTTTAGTCAGCGAGACATAACCATCTTCGCTGTGCTGCGCCAGATCGAGCATAATCCGAAGCGCGTAGCGCCCTTTGGTAGAAATCATCATGATGTGGTAGTCCCTCCCATCATTTCCTATTATAACACAGGGGATTTCTTTTTTCACCAGAAAATATTCTCATCATCCATACCGAAGGTCAAAATCGCCAGCCCTAATAAAGCGGTGTCGTACATGTTTTCGGGTTGGCGTGCGGAGCGAAACATCGTATACTTAAAATAGATTTTGCGGGTATTCAAAGTGACAAAGTGCGCAATTCAGGTCAAGACGTAATTCGGCCGGCACTATACAATACTGACAGGTGGTGGAAATGATGGAAAACCGGGAGAAAATCGAAGCCGTGGGACGCATGCAGGACTACATCATGGCTCACTACGGCGAGGAGATCACATTGCAGGATCTTGCGGCGGCCGCGATGTATTCGCCGTGGCATGCGCTGCGCGCCTTTTCGGAGCTGATGGGCAAGACCCCCTTCGAGTATCTTCGTTTGGTCCGGCTGTCGACGGCAGCCATTAAGCTGCGGGATACGAGGGCCTCCGTCCTCGACATTGCGCTGGAGTCGGCCTTTGGCTCCCACGAAGGGTTTACCAAGGCGTTTTCAAAGGCATTTGCCGTGTCGCCGCGAGTGTACCGGCAGGAGACTCCGCCGATTCCCCTGTTTTGTTATTACCCCATCAAAAACAGCTACAATCTCTATGGAAAAGGGGAGAAAAAAATGTCCGATACGGTAATTTTCACACAGGTCATCGAGCGCCCAGCCCGCAAGATCATCGTAAAGCGGGGGGCCACGGCTTCCGACTATTTCGCCTACTGCGAGGAGGTCGGGTGCGAGGTGTGGGGTATTCTCGAGAGCATCGCGGGAAGTCTCTATGAGTCGATCGGCGTCTGGCTGCCGCAGAGAATGCGAAAGCCCGGCACGTCGGAGTACTGCCAGGGGGTCGAGGTCCCGGTCGACTATGCAGGCAAGGTCCCGGAGGGCTTCGACATCATGGACCTTCCGCCCTGCAAGTATATGGTCTTCCACGGTGAGCCCTTCAAGGATGAGGACTTCTGTGAGGCCATCGACACAGTCTGGGAGGCCATTAAACGGTACAACCCGAAACTCTACGGTTTCGAATGGGCCATGGAGGACGGACCCCGCTTCCAACTGGCCCCCATCGGCGAGCGCGGCTACATCGAGGGCATTCCGGTTCGGGTATGTAACGCTTAAGCCTGACTCAAAAATTCCTCACCCGCAAAGGTCGAAGTTTTTGCAGGGTAACGGCCGTTTATGTCGCCGGCAGGGCTCGCAAACGGACTAACATCCTTCAAGGGACGCGATCGTGCCCATAGGCACCCCGTTCACTACAAAACTAGTTCGTATGAGATTGGTCAGGCCAGGGCAAATAAAAAGAACAGGCTGTGCCTGTTCTTTTTTATTGATGCGTTTTACCGCAGCGCGAATATTTAACCCGATCTCCGTTACCTACCGCGCTTCATATTCAAAAATGCGACGATGGGGAAAATCTCAAGCCGGCCCATCAGCATGTCAACGATGAGGGTAGACTTGCTTAAGGCACTGAGCGACGAGTAGTTGCCGGTCGGCCCAACCGCCCCGAGCCCGGGGCCGATGTTATTGAGACAGGATGCAACGGAGGAAAAGGAGGTGTCGAAGCTGTACCCGTCAAGCGAGACAAGCAGTACCGAGGCGATGAAGACGCCGAGGTACATGATGAGGAATGCATTGGACATGGAGACAGTCTCTTCGTCGACGGTGTTTCCCTCCAGCCTGACCACTTCAACCGCCTTCGGGTGAGAGAACTGTTTGACTGTTCTCTTTGCCTCCTTATAAAAGATAATGAGCCGCGAGATTTTGATGCTGCCGCCGGTGGAACCGGCGCAGGCGCCGAAAAACATAAGCAGCAGCAAAATCATACGGGAGAGCTGTGGCCAAGCGTCGTAGTCGGCTGTGACATAACCTGTCGTCGTGATGATGGAGGAGACCTGAAAGAAGGCGTCCCGGAAAGCCCGTGAGAGTGACGTGTAGGAGGCTTGGAAAATGTTGAAGGTGATGACCACAACGGCCGCGGAAATGATCCCCAGATATACCCGCGGTTCCTCGCTGCGCAGGAAGTCTTTAATTCTCCTCGTATAGAGCAGAAAATAGGCGTTGAAGTTAATCCCGAACAGGATCATGAAAATGCCGATCACATAGTCGACGTAGGCACTGTTGTAAAAGCCGATCGATTTATTTTTAATGGCAAATCCACCGGTTCCGGCTGTTCCGAAAGTGTTGAGTATGCTGTCGAAGAGCGGCATTCCGCCCGCCACCAGCAGCGCTATTTGGACAAGGGTCAGGAAAAGATAGATGGCGTAGAGAATTTTCGCCGTCTCTTTAACTTTGGTGACCAGCTTTGTGGTTGAGGGCCCGGGGGATTCGGCCTGCATGACGTGCATCAGTGAACAGCTGGAAAAAGAGGTGATGGAGATCAGAAAAACTAAAACACCCATGCCGCCGATCCAATGGGTAAAACTGCGCCAGAACAAAATTCCGTAGGGCAGAATTTCAACATTCGTAAAGATGCTTGCACCCGTCGTCGTAAAGCCGGAGACGATTTCAAAAAGGCAGTCGAGGTAAGAGGCCCCGATGCCGCCAAAGTAGAGGGGCAATGCGCCGAAGACCGACACGAGCACCCAGGAGGTGGCGGCGATGCGCAAGCCCTCTTTGGTGTCGAGCGTTTTATTTGCAGGCGCGCGGGAGGAGATGGCGGTGCCCACGACCAGCATGAATAAGCCGGTGCCGAAAAATGCGATGGCGGGTTGACGCTCTTGGGACACAACCGAAATGAGCCCGGAGGGGATCATAAAGGCGGCTTCAATTCGCAAAAGAAACCCAAGTATGTATATATGCATTTTTTTGTTCATGATAACCTGATTTGCCTCACAGCCGTATTTTGTTCAGCGCCGTGCGCCGTCTGCTTTCAACAACAACAATCTTCATGCCTGCCTGTTTTCCTCCGATGTTGTGCGTTCATTACTTTTCCATATACAATACGGATTCGCCTGCCGCTTTTGCATAAGCTGCAGACGAATATGCATAACTTTAAAATTCACTGTTACTATATCATTAAGTCATAAATCTTTCAATCCCATTTTTACGCCATCAAGCTTTTTTAACGCAGTACAAGTTATTGGGGTTTAGCAAAGAAACTCCCACGGCGGAGATTGGGGCACATAAGCCCCGCGTCCGCCGCGGGATTTGGCTGCAGCATGCCGGCCGACCGGCGAATATACGATTTTATTTTTGTATTTGCTGTATATTATGTATTGGCAAAGAGTCCTCATTTCATCTGTGCAAATTCGTCCGGCGACCGAGTGCCGGCGGGCAGCCGAAAATACTATTCCGCTTCGGTGATTGCCGCGTCTGGGGCATTTTTCCGGACCGATTCGATCCCATTTTCGCAGGAGGCCTTTTTCTTGTAGTTTTCACTTGTCCCGATGATCTCGCCGTTTTTGGCTTTCAGGCGGAAGCGAAAATCATTCGCCTTGTCGGTGTACAGTTCGAACTTCGGGTTTTTCTCAGTTTTAAAGCCCTCCACGGTCTGGTCCTCAAGGCCCGCGATAGATGCGTTTGTCCGCACACTTTCAATGCCGTTTTTGCAGGAGGCAAGTGCGGTGTAAACTTCCGAAGTCAAAATGACTTCACCGTTCGACGCTTTGAGATCGAACTTAAACCCGGTATCTGTCTTTCTGATGACAAATTTTCCTGCCATGTTTTTACCCTCCAATCAAATTCGCGCTTTTTGCACACGGAAACTCCGGATAATCGCCTATATTTGTCGAGATTTATGTTTTAATAATAATAGAAATGTATTGCAAAGTCAATATGAGGTTTTCTCTTCAGTCTCCAACTGTAAAAAGGCCCCGGAAATTCCGTGGCCTTTTTTCCGGCCGGCCGATGCGGCCGGGCCTGCGCCCATAGTCCGAGTCGGTGCACAAATTACGCGTCGAATCTCATGCGGTAATACGGTCCGCCGTCACCCATGGCTTCCTCCGCGATTTTCCACCCCTGCGAGAGGTAAAACCCGACCGATGGCATATTTGCCGTCATACATTTGAGGGTGAGCGGCAGCCCGCAGATTTTGACGGCCTCTTCGATAAGCCGCCTGCCAGCGCCGAGACCTCGAAAGTCGCTCTTGACATAGATGCTGTGTATAAACCCGTCCGGCTCCCAGATCGAGATAAATCCGGCAAGCTCTCCGTCAACGAAGGCGACGAAAATCAGCTCGTCCGCGGTGCTCTCCTCGAAATCACGCAGCCTAATCTTCTCCCAGTCAAGCCAAGTAAAGCGCTCAAGCCGCACCTCGTAATAAATATCCCGCAGTACGTCAATCTCACCCAAGCGTGCTGGACGCACTGCTATATTTTTTTCATTCAATTTCTGGCTTAGCCTTGTATTTGCCGGCAAACATTGGCATGTCTTCTCAAGGGCGCTGGTTATTCCACCGGCTCAAACATGTCCTTACCCACAAAACAGACGGGGCATACCCAGTCTTCGGGTAAATCCTCAAAGGCAGTGCCGGGGACAATCCCGTTTTCCGGGTCTCCGGCTGTGGGGTCGTAGATATAGTCGCAGGGAACGCATCTGTACTTTTGCATTTCAATTCCTCCTTTAGACTTAAATCTTCGGGGCCGGGGCCTTTACGATGATCAGTTCCAGCACCTTCTCATCGAGATTTCGGATGTCCATTTTTGTGCCGACGGGGATTTTCAGCAGAGTGCCGTCCGGGTATTGCTTCGTGTCCCCCTCTTCCAGCCTGATGGATAGGGTTCCCCGCAAAACGGTCAAATAGACGAACGAGTTCGAAAAATGCTCCGGCAGACCGTCGCTTTGAGGCAAAATCAGGTGCAGGTAGTGGATGTTCTCATCGATAAGCACCTTTTCCACGACCTTACCATCCCCTTTGGTCAATGAATAAACTTGATGGGTCAACGGATTAGACCTCCTTTAGGATTTGATAGCCTAATTATACCATATGTGCACCACCGGTCTGTTGTTTATGCAACAATGGGAGATTATTCGGGCGTCTTTTTTGGTCCTAATGTTTTTCTTTTCATACAATCCGCGCTGAAAACGGCGCGCTGATAAATAAATCCGTACGTCGTAATCTGCCGTCAAAAATATTCAAATATTGAAATTAAACGAAAATTGTGGTATGTTTAAGTAGGCAATACACAAACAAATCTTTTAAGCCAGAATGTCGACCCGTTGTCGGAAGGCATCCGTCGTAAAAAGGGGAGATTATAAGGACTGCGGTGATAAATATGAAAAACGAGGACGCGCGAAAAAAATCGTTCAAGATTACAATTATATATTTTGTTGTCGGATGCATATGGATCCTGCTTTCCGATAAATTGGTACAAATCAAATTTTCTGCGCAGACGCAAGTATTGGTATATTCCATCGTCAAAGGGATCGGTTATGTTTTCGTCACTTCGTTACTGATTTTCGGCCTCACGTATCCGGCAATGAAAAAAGATCTGGATGCGAAAGAAAAGCTCAGTAAAACCAATGCCGAGCTTGAGGAATCGAATCAATTATATAAGGATCTTTACCTGGAGTTCAACAGAAAGCAGGCGCTGCTTAAATCGCTGATTGATTCGGTGCCGGATCTGATATTTTATAAAGATGTCAATAGTGTGTATCTGGGATGCAATACCGCCTTCGAAGCATTTGCGGGAAAGCCGGAACAGGCGATTGCCGGGCATACGGATGCAGACTTATTTTCATCCGAGACGGCAGATCTTTTTAGAAATATGGATATCGAGATGATGAAGACAAATACGTTTCGAAAAAACGAAGAGAGCGTCACATATCCCGAAGGCAAAAAAGTAATATTGGAGACACTCAAGACTCCGTATTATGATTGTGAAGGCAAAATCGTGGGGCTGATCGGAATCAGCCGGGACATCACGGAGCGCAAAAACCGAGAGGATACAATCCGATATTTAAGCTATCATGACGCGCTTACGGGAATTTACAACCGGGCCTATTTTCAGGAGGCGAAGGAGGCCTTGGACGATGCCGTACATCTGCCTCTTTCCGTAATCATATGCGATGTAAACGGAATGAAGCTGATTAATGATGCATTCGGGCACATGGAGGGAGATAAGCTCTTAAAAGAAATCGCCGATATTCTGATGCAGTGCAGCAGAACTGACGATATCGTGACCCGAATTGGGGGCGATGAATTCTGTGTTCTGATGCCCAATACTGACAGTCAAATTGCAAGAGAGGTCGCAGATCATATCCGGTCTGTGTGTGAGGAGCGGCGCAGGGATCAGGCAAAAAAAGTGATTTACACTGACATTGCGCTGGGGCATGCCACGAGAAACGAGTTTTCCGATTCGCTTGATAAGACGATTATCCTGGCGGAAGACCTGATGTACAGGAGAAAACTGCTTGAGCATAAAAGCCTGCACAGCAATATTTTGGGCTCCATTAAAACAACCATGTTTGAAAAGAGCAATGAAACGGAAGAGCATGCCGAAAGGCTCGCCGAACTCTCTAAAAAACTTAGGGTAGTCATGGGGCTTACAGAAGAAAAGCTGGATGAACTGGAGCTGGTCTCTACACTTCACGATCTCGGAAAAATCGGTATTGATAAAAATATTTTGACAAAGCCGGATAAGCTCAATGACGCGGAGTGGCGGGAGATAAAAAAACATCCGGAAATCGGTTTTCGAATTGCCAACTCCACACCCGAACTCAGGCACATTGCGGAGTACATTCTCTGCCATCACGAACGCTGGGACGGAAAGGGATACCCCTTAGGCTTGTCGGGGACGGATATCCCACTCATCTCACGCATGATATCCGTCGTGGACACCTATGATGCAATGACGCAGGACCGTGCATACCGGAAAGCCCTGTCGGTTGATGTGGCCGCTCAAGAGATCCTGCATCACGCGGGAACTCAGTTTGATCCGGACATTGCGAGGATATTCGTGGAAAAGGTTCTGCGTGGTTAACGGATATTCGCTTAGCCCGTGCCGCGGGAGCTTTTTCATACTGTTTTTTTGCAGTACTGTTTGATCCGATGCTTTAATAGCCGGAATTTGACATGAGTCTCCAAATCGGTAGATTGCGGGATATGATGGTCAACGGGGTGCATGCTGCATTATCTTATAACACAACATCAAAATTACAAAATAATTCATAGATGCAAGCCTGTAATCATACGGTTACAGGCTTTTTCTTTAAACTTCAAAATAGTTGTTGACATATGCCAGAAATAGGGTATAATATATTTAAAAGCGGCATATGTCGGAAACTGAGAGGAGGAAAATATGATGCCAGGTAAAGATGGAACAGGCCCGATGGGCGCAGGTTCGATGACCGGAAGGGGATTCGGGGTTTGCACGGGCGACACACAGGTTCGGTATGGTGCCGGACTTAGGTTGCGATCAGGGCGCGGACTTGCTTGTAGGCGCGGCTTAGGACGCGGCTTAGGGCGCGGATTCGGAAGGGGTGTCGGAAGGGGTGTCGCCATGAGCGGTGCGTCCTCTAAAGCACAAGCCGAGATGCTCCAAAAGCAGCGTGACGTCCTGAGAAGCAGAATGGAAGCCGTCGACAGGCAATTGGAATGTCTGAACAAAACTCAAAAAATAGTCTGAAGAGACATCGTAATTTTTACAGTGAGCGAGGTGATCTGTTATGCCCAGACCGAGAAAATGGAGGCAGGTATGCAGCCTCCCGGGCAGCAGCCGCTTCGGGCCGCTTGATTCCCCTTCGGACTCGGAAAACGCGGTCAACATGACCGTGGACGAATACGAAGCAATCCGTTTGATTGATTTAAACGGCTTTACACAAGAGGAATGCGGGGAGCAGATGAATATTTCCCGTACGACGGTTCAGGGAATATACAACGACGCAAGGAGAAAACCGGCCGAGTCCCTGGTAGATGGGAAGGTGCTCTGGATTGAGGGCGGCGAATACCGGCTTTGCGACGGTAAGGGTGGCGGGTGTGGTAGAACCGGTTGCCGGTGGCACGGGGGCGACGGAGTTCTTACGCGGGACTTTGGCCCACGGCAAATAAATCAAAAACGGAGGATTGAGATGAGAATAGCAATACCTGTGGATGAAAAAACACTGGAATCGGGTGTGTGCCCTTCCTTTGGGCGCGCTCCTTATTTTCTGTTTTATAACACGGTGACAAAAGAAAGCGAATATCTGGATAACAGCGCCGTCTCCAGTCAGGGTGGCGCGGGGGTTAGGGCGGCCCAAGTCATCGCCGATCAGGGGGGCCGGGCGCTGTTGACTCCCCGCTGCGGCGAAAATGCGCAGGAAGTGCTGACCAAAGCCGAGGTTTTGATCTACAAAACGATTCCCGGGACAGTGCGGCAGAACATTGAGGCATTTGCAGCCGATCAGCTTGCCCTGCTCGGCGATTTCCACCCCGGCTTCCACGGACATGGGCAGTGAGAGCGCCCGAATCGCTGTCCTGAGCGGCAAGGGTGGCACAGGAAAGACGCTGGTTTCTGTCAACCTGGCGGCCGCCGCCAAAAAGGCAATCTATATCGACTGCGATGTGGAGGAGCCCAACGGTCACCTGTTTTTCAAACCGGAGATCGGTAGTGAGCAGGATATCTCCGTAAAAATCCCGTTTGTCGACAGCGCTTTGTGCAACAGCTGTCGAAAGTGCGTCGACTTTTGCAAATTTGGTGCGCTTGCCTTTGTCAAAAACAGACCCTATCTCTTTAAAGAGGTCTGCCATTCCTGCGGCGGTTGTACGCTGCTCTGTCCCCAAAAGGCGATCTCTGAGCAAAACAAGTCAATCGGGAAGATTCAAAGGGGCGTATCGGGTGATGTGACCATCGGTACCGGGATCTTGAACACCGGAGAGGCGTCGGGTATCCCCATTATAAAAGAGCTTTTGAAGGGTGTCGGCACAGACCAGCCCGTATTGATTGACTGTCCGCCGGGGAGCGCCTGCATCGTCATGGAGAGCATCAAAGACGCCGATTACTGCGTGCTGGTCGCCGAGCCGACTGTCTTCGGCGTGCACAACCTCGCCATGGTTTATGAACTGGTCTGCCTTTTCAAAAAACCGCATGGGGTCGTGCTCAACAAGTGCCTCGACGGGGAAAACCCGGCAGAGACGTTTTGCCTTGACAAAGGTATCCGGATACTCGCCCGGATCCCCTTTGACCGGGAGCTTGGCGCGCTCAGCTCAGATGCGAAAATAGCGGTCCGGGAAAGCGAAAAGTATCGGGCACTGTTTTCCGAGCTGCTCGAAGCGGTGCAAAGGGAGGTGCCCCATGAAACAGTTGCTGATCCTCAGCGGTAAGGGCGGCACCGGAAAGACGACAGTCGCCGGCGCTTTTATCAGGCTTTCGCGTGCGAAGGCTTACGCAGACTGCGATGTCGACGCGCCAAACCTTCATCTGATTACGGGCTGGCAAGAAGACCCCGAACGCACGGACTATTTCGGCATGCCGAAAGCCGAAATTGATCCGAACCGGTGCACCGCCTGCGGGCTGTGCAGGCAGCACTGCCGGTTTGATGCAGTTCTGGCCGAAGACGGGTTTTGCATCGACCTCTTTGCCTGCGAGGGCTGCGGCGTCTGCGAAGCTGTCTGTCCCGCGGATGCCATTTCCCTAAAGCCGGCTTTGGCCGGAGAGCTGATGCTCTACGCGGGCAACAGTGAGGTTTTTTTAACGGCCCAGCTGAAAATGGGGAGCGGCACCTCCGGAATGCTTGTCACCGAAGTTAAAAGGCAAATGAACGCCTCCGTGCTGCCGGATACAAGGCTTGCCGTGATTGACGGCTCCCCCGGCATCGGTTGTCCCGTCATAGCCTCCCTAAGCGGGGTCGACATGGTCTTGATTGTTGCGGAGCCATCCGTCTCGGGTATCAGCGACATGAGTCGGATCATCAAAACCGCCGCGGCGTTTGGGGTAAAGATCGGGGTCTGCGTCAACAAGCACGACACGAATTTAGCGAATACCGAGAAAATCGAAGAGTTTTGCCGTGCGGAAAAACTTGTATTTTTTGGGCGTAATCCCTTATGACCCAAAAGCGGTCGAAGCTATCAACGGCGGGCTGACGATTGCGGATGTCGATTGTCCGGCAGGTAATGCCGTCACGGCAGTATTCTATCAGACCATGCGGCTGCTCTATCAGGATGCCTGAACCACCGGCACATGGGCATCGCTCGGACCGGCGTCAGCTTTCCGGCCGGCTGTATATGTGAAGGTGGGCGGCAAAATAAATCCGTTGATAAAAACCATATGGATATACCGAAAAATATATATAACGGGGGAAATATTATTATGAAGATTGCAGTTGCGGGCGAAGGAGAAAACGTAACCGAACATTTTGGCCACTGCGTAAATTTTCTGGTTTACGATGCGGTAAACGGCAAAATCGTCAGCGAGGAGTCGGTCCCAAATCCGGGGCACAAGCCGGGATTTTTGCCTAATTTTCTTGCCGACCGCGGCGTTGAAGTCATCATCAGCGGAGGCATGGGCGGCGGTGCGGTCGACATTTTCAATGAGCGGAATGTCGAAGTCGTCGTGGGGGCCTCGGGCGATGCGAAAACGGCGGTTGAACAATATCTCAACGGCGAGCTGAAGACAACGGGTTCCGTATGCCATGAGCACCAGCACCTCGGTGAATGCGGCGATTGATTTGCGTACGAAGGTAAAAAGAGCGGCGGAGTATTCTCCGCCGCTCTTTTTTTGAGCGTTTCTTGCAAAAACGCCTGTCCCAGAGCCCAGTTTGCAAAAATTCCAGCTACGGGAAGATTAGGAACATACCGGTAAAACTGCTTCCTACCCTGCCGCAAAATGACCGCGCGCTCACCTTTAGATCAGTTTGCCGCAATCTTCATATAATAATCCTCCACCGCATCCGCGGCGTAATTGCGGCTGTCGACTTCAACCTGCTGGGAATAGTAGACGTCGAAGTTGTCCCCACCATCATAGTTTGCAAATTCGTCTTCATATATGCCGGCTCTGTAAAAAAGCAGCAGGTCCTTATAGCTGTCATTCAAGGCGTCGTGCGCATCGCAGACTCTGTGCTGGTAGGCGTGGTATGCCTCGTGACAGATGGTGTCGAGCATTTCGTGTGCCGTGTGCGTCTCAAGATAGTCTGTGCTGACCGCAATGGTGTGGGTGCTGTCGTCATACTGGCCGACGATCGAATCACCTAGGTTTGCGGCCACGACATTCAGTTCATGCGGTAGTCCCAGATACGCATCTTCGATGTTGGCCACCGTCTGAAGCAGGTCGAGCCTCGCCCCAGTGTCGAGTGTCTCCCATGTGCCCTCTTCAAGTTTGCAAAGCTCATCGAGATTTTGGGCAATCGTGTATTTTTCGGCATTCGCCGAGGCCACCGGAGAAACTGACGGCTGGAAGAGGGAATAGCCGAACGCGGCTTTTACGCCGAGCGGGATGATCAGTAAAGACAGGCAGACGGCGGCGATTGCGCGCCCGCCTAAAAGACTGTTCCGGATGCGCCGTGCGAAAACGGCCCGGCGTCCCTCGCCGTTTTCGATTTTCCGGCACATAACCATCAGACAGTAGACAAGAATGACCGTCCCCGCGACTGCAACTGCAGCAGCAATGGCCCGCTTCATGTTCGGCCAGTAAGAGATGACAGTATAGGTTTCAAAGGGCAGGGCGATATTGGCGTACAGACTGAGGTTATTCCTCCGCCTGCCCCATGTCAGGGCAATGCCGACTGCGGAAAAGACGAGCACAAGTCCCCACAGCAGCAGCTTCGAAGTCCTGTAAGTCAGATCGGGCACACAGCGAAAACAAAGGATCTTGTACAGGATTATCATAAGCGCTCCCCAAAAGACATGCTCGAATATGTAGCCCGGTTTGCTCATCGTGTTGCCGTCTCTCATGTTTACACCTCCGCCATCTTGTGCTCTTCTTTTTTGGACCCAACACATGTCCAAAGCTGCGGGCCCGGCACGCCCCCAAAATAGGCAGCTGCCCCTCCCCTGCTGGGTTATGTGTTCCGGGTTATCACGGAGCACCTAAACCCAGTCTATTTACGCCTGCTTCGGCTTTTTATCGACGTAGATGTCGACTTGCCCGTTTTCCCTTTGCACCTTTTTGATGGTCTCGATATAAGTTCCGCGGTCGTATTTCTCGATGGTGACGATATCGCCCCGCTTATTGGTGCCGCCGGCACGGATGATGTCGTTTTCCATCTCAGTTCCCCCCGCGGAAAACGCTGCCGTCGGCCTTGCGCCAGACCCCGTCCCTGTCCTTTGTCAGCCGTCCGGCCTCGGGATGCTCCCAGACGGTCTTTGCAGAGCTGTTTTTTTGCTCATGAATGTGCTGCGTGCCGGAGTCCCCGGAATAATCGTGGTTTGTCAGCCCGCTGTTATGGTAAGAGGTGTGGGTGCCGATGTCGTCTTTCATGGTTTTGTCCTCCTCGTCATTAATTGACTTGACCGTCGGCGGGTTGCGAACCGCCGTGCTTACCCAGTATTCCCTACTCCTCGCGGCGGATGACCGTCCCGCAGCCGGAATGGTTGGGACAGGCGTACGATACGATGCGCTTGCCGTTTGACTGTGTTTCCGAAACCGCGATTTTTATCATCGGCAGCCCGCAATTTGGACATAATACTTCTTTTGCCATGATGGCACCTCCCTGTAATTTTTTTGGTGGAAGCTTTTTGTCAGCGGCGGTAGTCGTCGTTGTCGTCAAGCTTTCCGGTGCCCATGCAGACCCCGCAGCGGACATGACCTAAGCCGCCGCAATAGCCGCAGAGCTTTTCGCGGTTTCGGGGGTCCTTGCACGAACCCTTGCAGACCGGGCAGACAATTTCGCCTTTGCCAAGGCATTCGGGACATTTTTTCATGGTGACCTCTCCTCTCGTTTTCGGTGCGGCCCGGTGTGGCCGCCTTCCTGATGGCTGTATTATATGTGAGCCCCAGAAAAAGCAACAGGCACACAAGGGGCCATTTTCAGGCCATTGTGAAAGCGGTGCCCGTAATGACGGTACCCTATGCCGACAGGACTATTTGCGGCCCGCCGGCAAAGGGCGCATGTCATGAATCCATAAGCTGCCGCGCATCCTCGGAGTTGGCATCCAAGATGATGACCGACCGGTTCTTGGGTGCGTTGGCGTTTAAGCCGCCGTTTGCATCGACGTCGGGCAGGTGCCACTTGTTCTCGTAGCCGATCCCCAAGACGGCTGTGATCTGGTCGGGGGAAACGCCCATATCGACGAGCAGCTCCTTTACCGCCTGGGCCCGAGTCAGACTGAACACGCGGCAGTTTTTATTGGCGCCGACTGTTGCGGTCGTCCCGGCCAAAACAATTTGCTGCTGCGGGTCTTTTGCCATCTGCTCGGCAAGGGGGGTCAGCGCTTGTGCGGCCGCTTCCCTGTCGGCGAAGACGGCCGTGTCCGGCAAAAACAGGACGGTTTTTTCGTCCAGGATGACAGGCCCCGCCGACAGGGCCCCGACCGCCTGGCTTATTTCATCGGCGTTTATAGGTGCGTCCGGGATGATCTCGACCGGTGTCACATCGGGCAGATTCGCTCCTTCGGCGCCCGACGGAACGTCCTCGGAGAAATCGACGGTAGCCCCTGCTGCGAGCAGGATTTTTTCCCAAATTGCGCGCAGATTCTCGGTGTTCGAAGACGTCAGCTTCTCCTGGGGGGCTGCGACGTCGCCAAGTCCGACCCATGTGACATGGACACCCGTGAGGTCCGGCAGTGCCGAGCATTTCTCCAGATAGTCCACAATGGCGTCGGGGTCTGCCCGGAGCAGCCCCAGCGTGAAATCGACGTACCCGCAGGTTCCAAGGCCGCTATCCAAAACGACCAGTTCCTTACTCCCCTGCGCATCCGCAAGGCTGCGGCCGGCGAGCACCAGGGCCGAGAGGGTGTCCGCCTCTTCGGTCTTTGCCGCGGAGGACTGCAAAACGCCCAGGACCTGCGCCGCCTGTGCCTTTGCGATCTGCTCCATCTTCCCTGTTGAAAGGTCCTTTTCTGGCGCACTGATTTTGTAGTCGGCAGCGACATAGGGGGCCCCGTCGTCGACGAGGAGCACTACACTACCGTACGACTGGCAGCAGGCTTTAATCAGATCAGCAACGTCATCCGTGCCGACAGCCGGAACCGGCGCGTTCGCGTGACTTCCGAGGACGATGGCGAGGTTGACTTCACAGGCTTCAAGGTTCGCCGCCGCGTCCCCGCCGCAGCCTGTAAGCAAGAGCGCCGACAGTACGGCCGCCGTCATGATGGCAAATGTCCTTCTCATGCGAATACCTCCTGTTTTTCATCGATGTGCTCTTCAAGGCAAAGCGAGATGTCGTCAGGCCCCTTCAGTTTTTGGGCGAGAAGGTATCTGGCAAGCCCTTTTTTGTTTTCGGCCACGGCGTCGTTTGCGTTGAGGACCGCCATAAGATCCGCCTCGTCATCGCTTCTAAGGATGGCATCCCAATCCTGATCGAGCTCATGCTCGGCGGCTTTCAAGATGGCCAGCCGCTGCTCGAGTTTCGCTTTTCCGACCGTCAGCTTCCTGATTTTCCGCTTCACGGGGTCGTCTGTGAGGTATCCTAAGGCCAGGTTGATGATGCTTGTGACACAGGGCATGATCCCGAGCAGGATGGTCATGGCGACGGCCTCTCCGCTGTTTGCGTCGGTGGATGTGACGGCGGCGGACTGGCCTGTCGTGTCGGCCATGGTGCCCTCAGCCCCCGAGAAAGCGAGGTTGCGCGTCGTCCAGCGCAGTCCGAATGTGCTGGCAAACAAAATTACAAAGACCACGGCGATCACAATGAGCATCCACCGCTTCGCGCCGTTTAGCTTGTAGCGGTAGCACTGGTACAGCCGCCCCTCCACCAGCGGCAGAAAGTTGAGCGTGATGGCGCAGCCGATGGTTAAAACAATGCCGATTGCCTGCGAGTTGTAGCAGACGGCGTCAAAAACGCTGAACAGCGTGACGGCGTCAAGGGAGGACAGCAAGAGGACGAGGGCCGCGATCGCGCCGTCCGTAAGCCACCAGTTTTGGTCGGCCGTGGACAGGACGGCGACATCTCTGGGCCGGGCGTAGAGTTTGAGCTTTTTCATCGTGTTCTCCCCTTTCTAAAAGCCGTTATGGCTGTTATATACATTCGTAAGGGCCTCGATTTGGTCTGCGTAGACGCCGACAAGCTCGGCCGTCTTTTGAATTTCGTCGCGGATACGGACGAGCTCGGCCCCGTGCTTTACGGCGATGCTGTGGTTTGTGCTGTCATGGGTCGGCTTTTGCAGCAGGATCTGCTCTCTTTCCAGAGCGCCCTCATTGTCGGCCATTTTGTCGTAATAGGAGTCGTTGTCGGCGTCAGGGCTCGTGGCCAATAAAAACTGCTGCATCCTCCGTTCGGCCGCCCGTATTTGCGGCTCAGGCTGGTGCGGCACCGTATAGCCCACACTCGTAATCGTAATGTCGGGTGCATAGTGGTCGATTTTCACTTTGCGGTTTTTACGAAACAGCTTCATTGCCTGCGACCTCCTTTGCGATTTTTGCCAGAATGGCTTTTCGGGTGTTGTCGTTTTCGACGTGGCGGCGGCGGTAATCCGCTTCCGGGTCAAAGGTTTGCGCTGCCGTGAAGTGCGTGTCCGCCGGCTTTTGAAGGGCGAGGGCCGCGCCGTGCAGATAGGCCTGAATCCGGCGCTGCGTCATGGCGGCCGCCGCCCGCTTTATCGCTTCGGCTTCATTCACCGCCCGACCGATGCCCTCCTCGATGTCAGCCAAATCCGTCCACACCTCCGTAAGCCGCCGCTGCAGTCCCGGTTTGATTGCTGAGATGCGGACGGCGTTTCGTTTTTGAATGGACGCTGTCTTACCCCCCGCCTGTTGATCCGGAGCTTTGAGGTGTGTCGTGATGTCGAGATATTCGACCGCAAGCTCGGCGCTTTGCTTATGCCCCCCGAAGGTCTGCGCCTCCAGGTCGCCGTAGAGCCCGCCGATGTATGTGTTGTAGCAGCAGCCTACTTTTTGCATGTAGTTGGAATTCCACTGCCCACCCTCGGCGGCGATTGCATGGCGCTTGGCGTCGATAAATCCGCGCCAGCGTGTTAAGAAGACGGGAGTGCCCGTGATACCTTTGATTTTGAGCTTTTTCATCGGTCGTCTCATCCTTTCGAAAATGTGTTGTTTTCAATGTGTCATATGGAACAAAAGCCACAGGAGGATCACCGTGATCATCAGTTCGAACACTCTGGCGGCGGCCCGTATAAGGCAGCCTCCGGCGCTCAGCTTTGGATCAATGAGCTTCAGTAATATAAAAAACATCACGATTGAAACAAGCAAGTTTGCTCTCCCCCTTCTTTTTGCTCCGGCACCCGTTTTTCACCCAATCTGGACAACGATTTCCACCCATGGTATAATGCAGCTAATGTCTGCCGCCGAGGTTATCCGTTCGTTGTGACGTTATTGTACTTTGCGGCACAGGCTTTGTCAGGAACATGCAGCGAGCAAAAAAAGCTCATTTTTGGGGAGATGGTTTGATGATCAATGCGCAGGTTGTCCTAAAAACGCTGTGCTCCGTTGCAAAGTCATCGCAGGAGGACCTTGCCGACACCCTCGGCATCAGTGTCACGCAGGCCAAGCGAATTTTAAAGGGCAAGTACGATCTGCCCAAATTCATAAAGCAAGATGAATTTGCGGCGATATTCGGCCGGTATTGCGCCGATTACTTCGCAAACGACGAGAAACGGATGATCGATGAATACCTGACGACTTTTAGGGCTGAAATATCGCAGCAAGAATATCAGGAGATTGCCGACATCTATCAAAACGGCAGCTACGAGGCGCTTGTCAAGGAGCTGTGGCGTAAGTCATATCCCGATCCGAATAAAAACAAAAGGCCCTTCGGCGAGGAAACGCCCCAGGTTACAAGCGGGGAAACAGGCCCTGCGGGGTCTTACGGCATTTCCACTCCCGCCGAGTTCACCTTGCGGCACTTCCTCGCCATGCTGACGGGAGGAGACCTGGACGGTACGAACTGGGCCAAGGCTTTTCGCGGACAATTTTGCTGTGACGGCCTGGAAATTCCCGCAAGTGTACATACCGAAGTCGTGCTCTCGGGCTTTTCGGATGACGGCGCGTTTTTACAATCGGTTTTCCCGGAGTCGATCTTAGGGCTGCTGGCCGAGGTGTCGGACGTCGCCCAAATCATGAACGGGACGGTTTCAGACGATATCAAAAGTCAGATATGCAGACAGTTTCGATCTGACTCCGGCATGAGCTTTCGCAGCCTTGTCAAAAAGTGCGGCGCTTTAATGGAGCTTGCCGATCTGAACGCGTTTTGCGCCGATGCCGCGTTTGTCTTTGCCGTTCTCGGTGAAGATGCGCCGGCGTACAGGCGTGCGCACGTCTGTTATCAGCGGTGCGCCGACGACAATATGCCCTGCCAAGGGCTGGCTGTGCTGGCAGCCTTTGCCCTGCTGGGACCCGCGCACTTTTGGCGCCTTGTCCCAAAAGAGAGTGATTACATCCTGTTTGCTCAGTAATAGAGCCCATAGTAAAACAAAATCCAAACGATTTAAAAAAGCGAAGGGGGCAGATTATGAACGACGATATGATGAAAAGGCTTGCACTGCTCAGTGCGCTGAAGGGTGCCGGGGACGCACCGGAGGCCCAGGAGGACGCCGAGAGCGATTTGTGCATCATGTCGGTGCAGGAAGCGTCGGCACTGATCGACATGAACGGCGGAATCGGCAGCGCTCGGTTTTCCAGGCAGGTTGCGGCCTACATTCTCGACCCCGATAACCATGTGTACGGGAATGCCGACGACTACCACAACCTGGTCGCACGGTTTCTCCAGTTCGGGGACTACTATACCGCGCTTCAGGTTTGCTTTCTTGCGTTAAAAAAATTTCCCTGCAGTGTTGATTTGCTTGCCAACGCGATTCAGGCGGCCGGTCAGGCGGGCGTGTTCGAAGTGGGCGAGTCCTACATAAACCAGGCACGGAAAATCGACATGAAGTATTGGAACTGGCGGCTGTTCCTATTTATGATCGTTTACTACCAGAGCCTGCTCTCCAGATGCGATTCGGGCGAGCTGGAGTCTGTCTATGCCCGGGCAGTGCAGATCGCGAAGGACTACCAGCACTATCTCCCCATGGATGAACGCGGCTACAACAAAGAGGCCGAACTTCTGCTCTTTGCCAACGACCGGGTAAGGGCGAAGCAGGTTCTTAACCACGCGATTTTCGATAAGATTCTAATCGACGGCGAGAGCGTGAACCTGATTGCCGCCCAGTGCTGCGTCACGATGCTCGACGACATTTTGGACGACAGCGAGGAGTACGACCTGATCATCAAAGTCGCACAAAAAGGAATTAAAAACACCGCACAGGAACAGCCCAGCTCCCGGATCGGGTATTTCGTCTACCGGAGCGCCTTGGCAAAAGATGCGCTTGTCGTCAAAGAATCGTACGGGAACCGCGCCAAAATCGAAGAGGCCTTGACGGAATACCAGTGTGCTTTCGACTTAAACCAGTCGATGGGCTACGCGAAAACCATATCCGAGCGCTACGCCGTCCTGTGCCAAAACGCCAAGTCCCCGATTGTTGACATGCCGCTGAAGAAAAGGCCATTGATCGTCACGGAACCCGCAAAACCTCATAACGGCGATTGAAAAAACACTGCCGGGACCGCACTTCGCGGTCCCGGCAGTTTGCATGGCAGCGACTTTTCACCGAAATCCGATGCGAGTGGCGAGGCCCGCAACGGTGTCGATCGCCTGGGAGAAGAGATCCGCACGCACCTCGACCGGCGCATCTTTTTCGAGGGACTCGGTGTATGCCTGACCGAGGACGGCGTCGACCAGCTCCTGATGCTTTCGAATCGAGCGGATATTTTTGCCGTAAAGCATCCTGCAGGCCCCCTCCAGCGCCGGCCTGTCGAGCAGGATGTGGCCGGGATATGTGGTGCTTATTTTCTTGTCGCAGTAGCGGCCAACGATCTCACACATGCGCTCTACCTGGACCTCCGGGAATTTAAAGACTCTGCACCGGTCTTTCAGCGGTTCCGGCACCGCACTGAGGTCGTTACAGGTCATGACGACGGGACAGTGGGAGACATCAAGCGAAAACCCGAGAAAGTTGTCGAAAAAGACGTTTGCCGAGTTGTCGCAGAGCGTCAGCAGCTCGTCGGTTATGGACGCGCGATTTGTGCTGTTCGCATCCTTGTCGACTTCGTCGATGATGAGCAGCGGGTTAAGCGTCCCCGCCCGCACCATGGCCTTCGCGATGTCGCCCATATCGGCGCCCCGGAAGGAGAGCGCGTCTCCGCTGAGCCCGTGGCCGGATACCGCTTGGGGGACCGAGATCAGATGCCCCCCGATTCCCATGACGTCGGCGAGAATTTTTGCCGCGGTGGTTTTCCCGCATCCCGGAGGCCCCGCCAGGATGACGGGCTTCATTTTTCCCTTTCGGATATACTCCATCACACATGGGATCATGGCGCCGACAAATTCCTCCGGCAGCAAATTTTCGGCACAGGCAACTCTCAATCTCATATACATGGCCTTCTCACTGATGCCGGCATAGAACACCGGCACCTCCATTTGGAGACGCTGCATCGTCTCACAGGCGTAAATCCACTTCCGCTGATCGGCATCCATGCTGGCCGGCCGGATTTTCAGCATGGCCTTGGCTTCTTCCAGCTGTCTCACCACGCTGTCTGGAATCCTCGGACGCTCCCCGTCGTCTTTAGATGTTTTGATGTCCGCCGCTGCGGCTTTTTCGGCCAGGGAGATCAAAATCCGCAGGTCATGGTCTGGAAGGCTCAGCAGATACTTTTTTTCCGCACTGAGTTTTTCAATGTCCATATCCGTTCTCCAATGCTTCGTATTAATGATACTGCCCGTATGCGCCGACACGGGCGGCTTTCAACGGTCATCCCCGTCGCCCGCCGCGTCGTCGCCGTCGCCCACGGCGCATCCCGCTAAAAACTTTGCAAGCCCGCCGAATGGAAATCCGGGGGTACCGGAAGAGCTGCCGTCATCTTCCCCGCCGTCGTCGTCTTTACCGTCCTGAAGTTCGGAGAGCATCTCTTTGATGCGGCGCTCCTTGTCGTCCTCCCTCTTGGGCGGAAAAAGCCCATGCGTGACATATTCCAGCTCCACTCTGTAGTCGTGCAAAAAGCCGATGACAATCTCCTCCATCTCTTTGAGGGTATCTCCGCTGAGCGGTGCGTCCTTGAAGCTTGCCTCGATATGGCAGAATACCCGCCCGTTGTCTGAACTGGTGCACAGATACGCAACTTTTTTCTCATCGGTTTTCCCCTGGCAAAACTGGGCGGTCATGGCATGGTAGGGCCACAGGGCGTTGATCCCCGGAAAAGCTTCCACGATTGCGAATTCAACATTTTTGTCCACCCGGATTTTCATAAAATAGCTCTCGTCCGAGGTAAGCACCTCGCAGAAAAATCCGGCGGAGCTGGAGCAGTCCAAAATCTTGGCGACCGTATTGTGGTTGCTCTTTGTGACCAGGTATTCTTCAAAGGACCTCAGGGTTGCTTCATAGTTGTTCATTCAATTCTCCTTTTTGAATTGCTCCGTTTTGAGAGCGGCGAACCGGGTCGTTGCCCGTGGGTTATGTCCTCGCCAACATGATAAGAAAATTAGGCGAATAAGAAAATGCCACCGAAGGGCCATATTGGGGCCATTTCGGTGGCGCGCTTTCCGATTCGGCAAATATGCAAAAAGACAAACGGCTTACGCATCATCTCATTTTGCATATAATTCACAAATATTATTTTTATGCTTATACAGAAGTCCAATCGGTTGACAGTAAAGCATACGAGCGCTACAATAACACTAATACGCAATGGTAGAAAAGGAGGACGACGCGCATGATTGCACAGCTGGATGGTATACAAACAGGGCCGGGAATCCAGTGGCCCTGCGGCAAACGAATTGCCGTGATGCTAAGCTTTGATTTTGATGCCGAGTTCCTGCGGGTTTCCCGGGCACGCCGCAAGGGCAAAACGATCGGATTCACCGACTATTCCCGTGGGCAGTACGGCCCTCACACCGGTATTTATCGCTGTCTCGACCTACTGGATTCGTTTAAGGTTCCCGCAACTTTCTTTGTTCCGGGGGCCGTAGCCGAAACCTATCCCGATCAGGTTTCGGAGATTCATCGGCGGGGACACGAAATTGCCTGCCACGGCTACCGCCATGAATCAAGCCTTGACATCAGTAGAGAAGAAGAAGCCGCCATTTTTCAAAAAAGTGAGGACATCCTCTCGGCCATCACGGGGCGGAGGCCTGTCGGCCACCGCGCACCGGAGAGCATTATGCATTCCTTTACCGCCGAACTTCTGCATGAGCGGGGTTATCTGTACAGCTCTTCCATGAAGGACTGCGACTGGGCGTATCAGCATGTGCTGGGGGGCATTGAGGTTCCCCTCGTTGAACTGCCCGGCGACATCACGATGGATGACTTCACCTATTTTTATTTCACCTTTTCCGACCCGGCGGTGCGGGCCATGTACACAAACCGCGAGGTTATCGGCAACTGGAAAGCGGAGTTTGACGGTCTTGCCCGTGAGGGCGACAAAATTTTCATTCTCAAGCTCCACCCGCAGATGATCGGCCGGGCAAGCCGCATCGGCATGCTGGGCGAGCTCATCGGCTACATGCAGCAGCGGGGCGCTTGGATTGCCACCTGTGAGCAGGTGGCGCAGTATGTGCTGGAGCAAAACAGGGGGGTGATGGCATGACCAAGTGGCCAAACGGAAAGCGTATCGCCGTCATGCTGGCTTTTGATATTGACGCCGAAACCATGTGGACAACTAGGGGCGGGCCCGATTCGGACCATCTTACAAACGTATCTAGGGGCGTGTACGGTCCCAAGCAGGGGATTCCCCGCATTTTAAACATGCTGGATGTGCACGGCGTAAAGGCAACCTTTTTCATTCCAGGCGTCGTGGCGGAAGACTACCCCAAAGTCGTGCAGGAAATTGCCCGCCGAGGCCACGAGATCGGCTTTCACGGCTACCTGCACGAAGAGTCCACCAAGACCACCTATGAGCAGGAGCGCGCCACCATGGAGCGCTGCGAAAAGATTATAAGGGATCTGACCGGTCAGCAAATCGTGGGCCACCGGGGTCCCGGCGGCGTGGTGCACGACTACAGCTTGAGGCTCTTCCTGGAGAGAGGGTATATTTACAGCTCCAACTGGCGTAATAAAGACGGCCCGTTTTTACACGAGATTGACGGCAAGCAGGTTCCGCTCGTTGAACTGCCCAAGGACTCCATGTTTGACGATACCGCCTATGATTTTTATACCGACAGCGAACCGGAGCGCTACGAGCTGAAGTCCCCGGCCGAGATGCTTGAAATCTGGAAGGATGAATATGATTCGCTTGCCGTCGAGGGCAGCATGATCAACTTCGTACTCCACCCCCAGTTTATCGGCCGGGTCAGCCGGGTGGATATGCTCAGCAATCTCATCAGCTACATGCTGGCCCGTGGCGCATGGCTCGATACCAATAAAGCAGTGGCGGAACACGTGCTGCGCTGCAATAATTTGCTGTAAAGTAAATAGGGATTAAGACTAAGGGGGCGGTTCCTGCAAATGAACCGCCCCCTGGATTTTTATTATAAGTCCCAAATGCCATTTCGTGATATAATGAAGCTGACTTTAAAAAGCTCCTAGAATTACAAGGAGGCACGTATGCTTGATTATAAAGAGTACGGAAAGATTTATGAGGAAAAAATCAAGAAACAACTCCCGGCATCTTTTATTGCCATGTATGAAAAAAGCAATTGGTTTCACGACTGGTACTTAAAAAACTTCTATATCGCAAATACGGGCTCAATGGTTCTGGCATATAGCAACAGAGGCGGATCGACGATACAAATCGAATTCTGCACAAGCAATGATGATAAGAACATCATACTCATTTATAAGAATGTCACACAGCTGAATATTGACTTTGCCAAGACGGATGACGTTGCTTTTAAGTCAGCGACCGGGTTTGGCCGATGCCTTGAAAATCAGTTTACGATTACAGATGATTCCGTCATTCAGCATGAATATAGTTTTGAAGGGAACAACCGTATTTCAATTAAGTGCGAAAGTATCAGCTTCAAGCGGATCATCAACAACTATTGGGACTGAACAAAAGTAAAAGCGCAGCATGTGATGCCGTTGGAGGAAGAACCGAACGGCTGACAGGAGAAAAGGACAAATGCACCGTCCCTGTGGTCTTTTGGGGCGCGCTTATAGTGCGGTGCAATATCCCAAATAAAAAAAGTATCGTTTCTATTGAAAAACCGGATACGGAAAGATACAATATAGATTCACCATTTCTATTACTTTGGAGGAACCTTGATTACTTTAACAAATCTCAGTTTAAACTTTGGCGGCACCAATCTATTTAAAAACGTAAATTTGAAATTTTTGCCCGAAAACTGCTATGGGATCATCGGGGCAAATGGCTCGGGGAAATCAACTTTTTTAAAGATACTGGCGGGCGATCTTGAACCATCGACAGGGGAAGTGTCCATCGCAAAAAACATGCGCATGTCGGTATTAAAGCAGGACCACTATGCTTTTGATGAGTTTACGGTATTTGACACGGTTATCCAGGGAAATCCGCGGTTGTATCAAATCACAAAGCAGAAGGAAGAACTCTATGCCAAGGAGACGCTCAGCAACGAAGACGGCCTGCTCCTTTCTGAACTTGAGGGAGAATTCCTGAAATTAGATGGTTGGGAAGCCGAGACCGAGGTCTCCCGGCTCATTCAGGGACTTGGCCTGGATGAGGAAATACTGTGGGCTCCAATGAATACCCTCGGCGGAAACGAGAAGGTGAAAGTGCTTCTTGCGCAGGCTCTTTTCGGCCGGCCGGAAATCATCCTGCTGGATGAGCCGACCAATAACCTGGATATAAAGTCAGTCAACTGGCTTGAAGACTTCCTGCTTGATTACACGGGCACGGTGATCGTCGTTTCACATGACCGGCATTTCTTAAATACGGTATGCACGCACACGGTTGACATCGACTATACGCAAATTAAGATGTATACCGGCAACTATGATTTCTGGTATGAGTCAAGCATGCTGATGCAGAGAATTTCCCGCGAGCAAAACCGAAAGAAGGAAGACAAGGTCAAGGATCTTACGGAGTTTATCGCCCGTTTTTCTGCCAATAAGTCAAAGGCAAAACAAGCGACGTCACGAAAAAAACTACTGGAAAAGTTAACACTCGACGAAATGCCTGCATCATCCAGAAAGTACCCCTTTGTTGGTTTTAAAATCGATCGTGAGCCAGGCAAGGAAATTCTGACGGTAGAGGACATCAGTCATACGATAGATGGCGTGAGCGTACTCAGCCACGTATCCTTTCGGGTCAACAAAGGCGACAAGATCGCTTTTGTGGGAGACGACGAAATTGCAACCACAACGCTCTTTGGCATCCTTTCGGAAGAAATTGTTCCTGACGAGGGCACGTTCAAGTGGGGCGTCAGTACAACGCAGGCCTATTTTCCGAAGGACAATACCCGATTTTTTGGAGAGTCAGATCTCAGCATTCTCAAATGGCTGGAGGAGTATTCCAAGGATAAATCAGAGTCCTATTTGCGCGGATTCTTAGGCAGGATGCTTTTTTCGGGAGAGGATGTATTTAAGCCCGTCCAGGTTCTTTCCGGTGGAGAAAAAGTGCGCTGTATGCTAGCAAGGATGATGATGGGCGGCGCTAATGTCCTGGTGTTTGACCAGCCAACCAACCATTTGGACCTCGAATCGATTACAGCGCTCAACGACGGCTTGGTGGATTTCAAAGGAATTCTGCTTTTCTCATCACATGACCATCAGTTTATACAGACAATCGCAAACAGGATTATTGAACTGAAGCCGGACGGCATGGCAGACAAAGTGATGACCTACGATGAGTATGTTTCGCTCTGATACAATGTCTGGTCCTAATCAAAGCTTTGTAAACGCTAAATCGGGCCTTAGCCATTACGGGAACATAAATAGAAAAGCAAATGGATACGCTTTAGGCGTGAGAGTTTTCAAAAGAACCATCGTAGATCGGATTCAATACGCCTTTTTAGCGTAAAAAACATCATGGCGGCGCCGTTATACCAATAGTAGAATATCAAAGATAATTCGCGATAAAAAGAAAGCTGACAAAAACCCGACTCAAGAATTGACTTGAAGTCGAAGTGTTGTCAGCTTTTTCATTTGAGAACTGATGCAAAATCCACGCGGTCTCCCGGTTTCCGTTTTGTCGAGTGTGAATACCCTTGCTGTTTACGGTTTGTTCTGTTTGTCGAGTGTGAACACCCTTTATGCTTATTCATTTAGATGTTTTTTTCACGTACATCGCGTGTCGATAAAGTTGGCAGGTTATTAGGCGAATAATTTATTAAACGGGTTCAAGGGTTAATCGAACGATATCACCTATACCTTCTTTTCTAACCAAGACAGCACATCTTGAAGCATTAATCCAATATTACCAACTTGGCAATGATTTTCCGCATGTTCGTACTTTGTATACACTTTATCTTCAAGCGACTTTGCATTCTTTAATAAGGAGACTTGTTTGCTGTGCATTTTTATAGGAATAAAATGATCGTGCGAACCGGATAAGTATAGAACATTCTGCGTGATTTGGTTACAGCACAGATTGTCAGCATTTAAATTCAAGGAATACTCAAATGCATCCAAAGGTGGCAGTTTTGTAATATTAGACAACTGGCATGTCTGCCATCCTCGTATTCCTTGCTTTTGACTCACCTTAATAAAGGAGTTGGCCGTATATTCACGAAAATACCTAATGAAAAACATCATCAACGCCCTAGAAAACTCAGGCGGGATTCTTGAATAATCGATTGCATGGCCGGTTGCGATGACATTCTTTATTCTTGGCTCAAAAGCTGCGGCTCTAATGCAAAACCAACCGCCCATCGATAATCCGAATATGGCGGCCTCATCAATGCCATAGTGATCAAGAATGGATTTTACCGGCTTTTCCCAACAGTAATCAAGTGGAATACCTTGCTTGATCAACATATGCCCTTGTCCGGGGCCTTCAAATCCAATTGCATCATAACCGTTTTGCGAAAGAAATTTTAATATGAAGAACCATTCTTCCACAAAGGAATCAAATCCGCCGTGAAGAAGGATAGTTCCTTTTTTTTGCCCCACGGCATCAAATCTTATGATGGGTATTTTACCGGTTTCATAAGGTACCATCTCTCTTTTGAAGTGTTCTTCGCCAACAGCTTCATAAAACACTTTGGAAAACTTGTCGTAGATTGTTTCTTTCCGGGCACAATCCTGCGTTGTATAAAACTCCGACGACCGATAGTAAATGGCCGCGTTCAACAATCTGCCCTCGCGTTCAGCTCGCTCGGCAAACCGTGTCATCGTTTCAGTCCAGTCCTTAAAAGTCTTTATATCTTTGCCCATACTGATGCAATCGTCATATTTGGCCATACCTATTGAGTGCCATCGGTTTAATTGAAAGTTAAATACCTTCTGATCATGAAATCGGTAATATCCAACGGGGAAATTAACAGCATCGTCAGACATTTTATACCTCCGTAATCTATCTTTTTAATAGCCCATAAAAGTACATCCGCCTTAGCTGAACCTGTGCTTCGGTATGATTGCAAACATGATTCTCCCAATTTCCTTCTTTAACGATTTCGTTGAATTTCTCTGTGACAAGCCAAATCAATTCCGGAGACAGTGCAGGGTCAATTTCACCCTTTTCCTGCGCTTGCCTGATATTTGTAAGATATCTTTGCTTTATTTCTTCTGCAATAGAGTTAATATCGATGATCTCTTTAATAAACTCACTTTTCATGAATGCAAAGAATTGCATCCTCCAGGATGTCATCATTTCAACTTTTTCTGGATAGGAGATGGGAAGGTTGTTGATTTCGTCAAAACTTGCGAATCCAGTATGCATTAGTTCTTCGCGAATCGTTTTAATCAAATCATTTTTGTCTTTAAAGTACTTATAGAAAGTGACTTTACTGACTTTCGATTTTTTGCATATTTCTTCGACTGTAACCCTTTTAATGCCGAACTTAAAAAATAAGGCTTTTGCCGTATCAAGTAATGATATATACTTTTTAGATTCTTTTTTCATCCTCACGTATCACTCCATAGTAATTTACGATAACCCTTTATATTTACGAATATAGTTAATATCATATATAATAGTAAGCTAATTGTCAAGCAAGATTAACTTGAGTAGAGCCGGTTGGATGGCGGAGGCTACTGATAAGAAAGTGGAATGGGTATTTTTTTTGCAGACCTGACAAACGGAACTTAATTTACACTCGGCAAACGGGGAAATGAAGTATAACGAAACAATCCTCTTTTTCAAGGATTTCAGGCGGCAATGTGTGCAAAAACAAAGCACCCAACCTTTGTATCAAAGATTGAGTGCTTATATGGTGCGGGCGACAGGACTTGAACCTGCACGTAACAAAACACCAGATCCTAAGTCTGGCGCGTCTGCCATTTCCGCCACGCCCGCATGTTGGCAGCGGCAAATCCGAATTAGCCGGCTCGCTGCCGCAAATCATTTTATCACAACGCTTCCCCGCTCGTCAAGCGGGCGGCACAAGGCAGCCGGGGCCCCGTCCGATGAGGTCGGTCCGACCGGCCATGACAAGGGCGGCCCGCACCCGTGCATAATTTTGCGGCCGGTGAAACTGCAGCAGCGCCCGCTGCATGTCCTTTTCCTCCTGGGTCTTTGCGACGTAGACCGGCTTGCCGGCCTCATCGAGTCCGGTGTAATACATGGCGGTCGAGATGGTGCCGGGCGTGGGGTAGAAGTCCTGTACCTGCTCCGGGCGAAGCCCGGTCCGTTTGAGGTAGAGGGCGAGTTCCACGGCTTCCTTCATGGTCGATCCAGGGTGGGAAGACATGAGGTAGGGCACGAGATACTGCTCTTTTTTAAATTCCCGGTTGAGCTTTGCGTAAAGTGCCCGAAAGTCGTCGAACACCTTCTGAGGCGGTTTGCCCATACGCAGCAGCACCGCATCGCATACATGCTCCGGGGCCACTTTAAGCTGACCTGAGATGTGGTGCGCCACAAGCTCTCTGGCAAAGTCATTCGAGCGGTCGAGCAGCATGTAGTCGTACCGCAGCCCCGAGCGCACAAAGACTTTTTTGACGCCGGGCAGGTTCCGTAGGTCTCGCAGGATTTGAAGATATTCCGAGTGGTCAACCTGCAGCGATGGGCACGGAGTTGGCGACAGGCATCGCCGGTCGGGGCAGGCACCCTCCGTCAGCTGCTTTTTGCAGGCAGGCTTCCGGAAGTTCGCTGTGGGACCGCCGACGTCGTGGATGTAACCCTTAAAGCCCGGTCGCTTCGTCATGGCGGCTCCCTCCCGCAGGACACTGTCGTGGCTGCGGCAGGTGACGATCCGGCTCTGATGCAGCGTCAGGGCACAAAAAGAGCAAGCCCCGAAGCAGCCGCGGTTGTGGATGATGGAAAACTCTACCTCTTCTATGGCCGGCACTCCATCGGTGTAGGATGGGTGGGGTGCGTAGCAGTAGGGCAGCTCGTAGACTCGGTCAAACTCCTTTTGCGGCAAGGGCTTTGCCGGCGGGTTTTGCTTGACGAAGACGGTGCCATGCTGCTGATAAAGTGGCTTACCCCGCACGGCGTCCTGTTCCCGGTACTGGGTAACGGTTGCCGACATGTAGGCTTTCTTATTGAGCCGTACCGTATCGAAATCGGGCAGCAAGATGCCGTCGCCGGCCGGATAGGGCACTCGCACCACAGTGCCGCGCACATCGTCCAAGGGTTTCCCGGCTGCAAGCAGGGCCGCAATCTCGCGGATGGGGGTTTCCCCCATGCCGTAAATCAATAGGTCGGCACTGCTGTCGAGCAGGATGGAGCGGCGCACCGCGTCATCCCAGTAGTCGTAATGGGCAAATCGGCGCAGTGAGGCCTCGATGCCGCCGATGATGACCGGCACTCCGGGGGCTGCCGCCCGAATGGCGTTTGAATAGACGATGACGGCCCGGTCCGGCCGGCGGCCGGCGGCGCCGCCGGGGGTATAGGCGTCCTCCGATCGGCGGCGGCGGGCGGCGGTGTAGTGGTTGACCATGGAGTCGATGTTGCCTGAGTTGACTAAAAAGGCATAGCGGGGCAGCCCTAAGGCCAAAAAGGCATTCGGGTCCCGCCAGTTAGGCTGCGAAATGATGCCGACCGTATACCCGTCGGCCTCCAGCACCCGTGCGATGATGGCGGTGCCGAAGCTCGGGTGGTCGACATAGGCGTCGCCGGTCACAAAGACAAAGTCCAGCCGATCAATGCCTCTTGCCTCCATGTCCGCCTTCGATATGGGAAGAAATTCGGGCATCTGTCGCCCCCCTTTCAAATACTCTGCCGATGTAGTATACCACGCCGGAGGGTTTTACACAACAGTCGGGCCGGCGGAGTGCCGCCGGCCCGTTGATCTTTTGTTTTATTAGCTCACCTGAACGTAGGGGCCCACCTGCTCGGCCTCGGCCGCCGATGTCACACAGTAGAGGTAGTAGACCGCCTCGTCCGCCCCGAGGTTCGGCGTGACCGTAAACTGCGCGGACTTGAGGTCGGTTGCCTTGACGATCTCGCTGCGCAGCTTGGTCAGGGCAGCCGTCGTGGAGGCCTTGGCCACCACCGTAATCTGGGTGTCCTCACCGTCGAGTTCCGCCGCGATGTCGACCGCAAGATTCGCCTCGGCGCGGGCACCGACGGCGTAGAGGGTGTGCCGGCCGTCCGACAGCGTGAGGATGTTGAAGCCTATGCCGCAGCTTTCGATCTTTTGCTCTACCTCGGCGGGGTCAGCCGTCGTGATCTGGCAGGGCATCGCCAAAATACCGTCGGTGTCCTTGACGACCTTGTCGTTTTGGGGCACATCGAAAGCGGCCGCAATTTTGCGCAAGTCGGCCAGATGCTCAACTGTTCCCGATAGGTAGACCTTGCTCGTATCGTCGAAGTCATAGACGGCGCCCTGCTCCATCCCGAACTTTTCAAGAAGCCGCAGATACTGTCGGCCGGTGATATAGGTCAGGGTCAGCGGCTCAAGTTGCAGTGCCTCGTCGTCGAGGTTTTCCGTGTTGTCGAGGCTGTCGACAATCATGAGCAGCCGGGCCAGATTGCGGGGAGTGGCCACAAGCTCGGCTTCGCCGTCGTCTTCCGTGATGGAGGTGTATTCAATGCCCATCATGTCGGCAACCGTCCGCAGCTCTTCGGCCGAGATGGCCGCAAGCTCGCGGTGGGTGACGACGTCGGAATATGGGAATGTGTTGATGAGCAGCGTGGAGGGCCCCACTAAAATGACATCGCCGTCCAGCACATAGGTCATTCCGCCGGCCGCCTCCAGCACCGCCTCAAGCGCCTTGAGTGGCGTGACTACCGAGGCCGCCGCCGTCACCTTGACCGGATCGCCGAAGTACAGCACTTGCTTGTTTTCCACCACTCCGATGCGGGAGATGATGTCCCGGATGTCGACGTCGCGATAGTTGATGGAGATGAGCTCTTCTTTTTCGGGGGAAATTCTGATGACGGCGTCCGACACAAAGGAGGTGGCGCCGGAAATCTCACTCGATGCCTCTCGCTGGCCTTCGGACGGGGTGTAGGCTCCCCACTGAATAAAGAGCTGGCCGATGGGGGGCGCAATGGCCGGATATCCGCCGCTGTCGGCCGGTGTTACCGTCTCAGGCTGAGTCTCCTCCGGGGGCTCCGCCGGGCTCTCCGGCTCCGTCGTCCCGCCCGACTCGACCTTGAGCACCTGCCCGATCTTGAGGGTGGCATTCTCGGACAGTCCGTTGAGCTCCAATAGCTTATCGACCGTCGTATCGAATTTTCTGGCAATCGACCACAGCGAGTCCCCCGACTGCACGGTATAGGTCTCGGCGGCAAGGCCCGCGAAGGGCAGCATGAGGAGCAGCAGCACACCTGCGAGGATTAGCGCAAAATTCTTTTTCATTTTCCGTCTCCCAGCAGACTGAGTTTGTTGTTTTCGAGGGTCAGGGTGACATCGGTGCCCTGCGCAGCCAGTGTCACGCCGTTCTCCGCGATGCTGTCGACCTGATAGTCTCCTATGTAGTCACCCTCGACCAAGGTGGCCGTCACCCCGTCGATGGTGAAAGTGGCGTAGCTCTCCCCATCGGGGCGCACCATCATACCGTCGAGCTTGACAGTGACCGGCTGCTCCGGGATTTCCTGCACGCCGGCATATCGCTCTAAGAGTTCAGCCTCTCCGGTATTGACTAAGAGGCTAGTCTCGCTTTGCTCCTTTTCGGGTGCACTGTGGCGGGCCCAAGCGATGCCGAGCACTATGAGGGCCAGGATCAGTATAAATAAAAATGTCCCGAAGGCGAATTTCGCCCTGGTCACGGGATGCTTCATGACGGTAAAAACGCCCGAACCGCGGCTGCCGGACGTGGGTTTAAAATCGGTTTTCATCAAACCCCCCCTTTATCCCTATATTTTATGTTAACAAACGGGAACTGTCAACAAACGAAGTGTGAACATGAGTTGTTAAATTTAAGGCATGTGTGCTATAATACAACTGAGTCCGCGGACAGGCCTTGCCTGCGCGGACCCTAACCGGTGACTTACCGTTTCGGAGGCTTTTATGGCATACGAGCTGATCAACGAATCCACCCTCGCCGAGTACGAGGCTTTTAACGCTGCCTGCCCCAAGGGACACTTCTGCCAGAGCCACATTTGGGCCGGCGTCAAGTGCGAGTGGAATTGGCAGGCCATTGCCGTCCGTGGAGAAGACGGAAAAATCAAGGGTGGCATGGCCCTCTTAATTCGCCGCATGCCCGGCACTTCAGTCTCCATGCTCTACTCCCCCAGAGGGCCGGTCTGCAACCCCCACGATGAGGAGACTCTCACCGAGCTGATCCGGGGCGCAAAAGAGGTCGCGGCTGCCCACAAAGGCTACACCATCAAACTGGATCCCGACATCGAGAGTAGCGACGAAAAGTTTATCGCCATCATGAATAAGCTTGGTTTTTCACTGCACGGCGAAGGCAAGAACTTCGAGGGTATCCAGCCCCGTTACGTCTTCCGGCTGCCGATCAAGGGGCGCACCGAAGAGGAGCTGATGGCCTCTTTCCACGAGAAGTGGCGGTACAACATACGGCTCGCCGCCCGCAAGGGGGTCACGGTCAAAGTCGCCCCCCGCGAGGAGCTTGCCGACTTTTACGACATCATGATCGAGACCGGCATGCGGGACCGCTTCGTCACCCGGCCGCTGTCCTACTTCCAGCGCATGTACGACTGCATGGGCGAGCATCTGCGCCTCTACATGGCCTATTATGAGGGGAAGCCGGTCGCCGGCACCCTTGCCGTCCACTACGGCGACAAGGTCTGGTATCTCTATGGGGCTTCCTCCAATGAGCTGCGCAACATCATGCCTAACTACCTGCTCCAGTGGGAGATGATCAAATGGGCCGTCGCCGAGGGCTGTCGCATCTACGACTTCCGAGGCGTGTCCGGCGACCTGACGGAGGACAATCCCCTCTACGGGCTTTACCGCTTCAAAAAGGGGTTCAACGGGGACTTCACCGAGTTCTGCGGTGAGTTTGAGCTGATCATAAGCTCCGGCGCCGCAAGACGCATCGAGCTCATGCGTAAGGTCTACAGCCGGCTCATGACGGTGCGCTATCGGCTGAAAAACCGAGGTGCCAAATGAGACGGCTCATCGTCGACCGGGCGGCCTTCATGCAAAACGTCTCGGCAGTTCTCACCGAGATGTCGGGAGTTCCTGTTATTGGGGTCTGCAAAGGAAACGGCATGGGCGTCGGCACTCTGCCCTACGCAAAAGCGCTGCTTGAAGCCGGCGTTCCCTCCCTTGCCGTCGCCGCTGTTGAAGAGGGGGCTGCCCTGCGCGAGGGCGGCATTGACTGCCCCATTTTGATGCTCTCCTCCACTTCGCTTCCCGCCGAGATCGAGGCACTGCTTAAATTGAATATCACCCCGACGGTCGGCAGCGCCGCGGCGGCCGCCGCCCTTGCCGGCACCGGCGTGGCGGTTCACCTCAAAGTCGACACCGGCTTTGGCCGGTACGGCTTCATGCCGGGCGAGGAGGAACTTGCCGCCCGCGCTATCAAGGAGGCGGGGCTTGAGGTCTCGGGTATCTTCACCCACTTCTCCCGCTCTTTCTCAAATGCTCCCGACACCGACCGGCAGTTTGAGGCCTTTCTCCGCTTTGCCGATAGACTCGCTGCTCTCGGCATCGACCCCCCGCTGCGCCACGCCGCAAACTCCTGTGCAGCGCTTCTCCACCCGAAGACGCGGCTGTCAGCCGTGCGCATCGGCTCTGCCTTTGTGGGCCGGTTGCCCGCTGCCGCTACGACCCCACTCGCCAAAATCGGCTGGCTCGAAGCCGATGTGGCCGAGCTGCATGAGCTTCCAAAAGGACACAACGTGGGCTACACCAACGTCTATTACACAAGCCGCCCAACGCGCACCGCCCTTGTAACGGCGGGTCTTGCGGACGGTATCGGCATTTCCAGGGGCAAGGACGCCTTTCGCCCGGTTGACAACGCCCGCTACATCTGGCATGCCGTAAAGGACGCCTTCCGGCCGCCCATCGTTCGTTGCACGATAAACGGCAACTCAGTCCAAACGCTCGGGCGCATCGGATTGACCGGTACCGTTGTAGATGTGACTGATATCGACTGCGCCGTGGGGGCCATCGCCCGTTTTGAGGTCAATCCACTTTTAGTCGACAGCTCGGTTTTGCGTGTCTGGCAGTAGCGAAAGTCGGCCCGCCGCGGCGTGCGAAAACTGTTGCGCAGAGGGTTTGCGAAAGCCGCCCGACACGGGCTTTCGCGCATTTTCTACTTGCCAATTAATTAAAATTAGTTTAGGATACTTATGAGGAGGTGTTCAATATGAAGCTGATCATGGCCATCATGAATTCCGACGACAGTTCGGCTGTTCAAGGCACCCTGATGCGGGCCGGATACAAGGTCACCACCATGCAGTCCACCGGCGTTTTTCTGATGAAGGGCAATACCACCCTGCTCATCGGAACCGAAGAGGACAAGGTCGACGCCGCGCTCGACGTCATCAAGCAGGGCGGCCATAAGCGCACACAGATCATCTCATCCTTACCCATGCACGGCACCGATGCTTTCGCCACCTTCCCGATTGAAGTGACAGTGGGCGGAGCCACGGTCTTTGTGCTCGATGTGGACCGGTTTGAAAAGTACTGACTGTTGGGACATAGCGGGCGGTGAGGAGACCCTCTCCAGGCTAATGGACATGGCCGCCTCCGACCGCCCCCCGCATGCGCTGCTGATTTCCGGCCCTGTCGGTGTGGGCAAGCGCACCGCGGCCCTTGTCTTTGCCAAGGCCGTGATGTGCCCACACCGTCAGGGCCATTTGGCATGTGGAAAGTGCCGGGTCTGCACTTCTTTTGACGCCGGCACAAACCCCGACCTGACCGTCGCCCTTGGTGAGAAGAGCATCAAGGTCGAGGCCATACGGGAGCTTCGGGAGCTCGCCTTCGCATTTCCCGCCTCAGCCCTGCGGCGCGTCTTTGTCATTATGGACGCCGACAAGATGACGCTGCAGGCCCAAAACGCACTCTTGAAGCTTTTTGAGGAACCGCCACCCCATCTCATCATCGTTTTAACGGCCGTCAATGCCGAATCCCTACTGCCCACTGTCCGCTCTAGGGCTGCCGAACTGCGCATGGGTCCAATGTCGGCGGCCGAGACGGCAGACTTCCTTCGCCGCAAAAACCCGAAGGCCGACCCCGCCAAAATCGCATCGGCAGCGCGTCTTTCGGGCGGGGTGATCGGACAAGCTCTTGCCCTCATGCGAAAACGATCTCAGCCGGAAGAGCTGGGGCGACTGGCCGGGGAGCTGCTTTTTGCCCGCGACAAATACGGGCTGATTGCACTGGCAAATAAGATGTCCGCCACAAGAGAAGATTTTTCCGCCACCTGCGACGACATGGTGCGGGGGGGCACCGCCGCCCTTGCGGCGGGCGAACACCCTAACGCGGCTGGGGCACTCGTTCACGTCACTGAGAAATATAGGCGCATTGCCGAAGGGGCCGCGGCCTTGCCGCTGCTTTGCACGGCCATGCTACTTGAGATATGGAGGGATACCTATGACAACGGTCTGCGGAGTCCGATTTAAGCGGGTCGGTAAAGTCTATTATTTTGACCCTGCCGAGCTGAAGCTCGACGAGGGTGAATACGTCATCGTTGAAACCTCGCGGGGTGTCGAGTTCGGAGAGGTTGCCGCCTCCAACCGGCAGATAGAGGACGACACGGTGGTTGCTCCGCTGCGCAAAGTTTTGCGGCGGGCAACGGTTGAGGATATCGCCCAGATGGGCGACAATCAGCGTAAAGAGGCCGAGGCTAGGGCCGTCTGTGAGGAGAAAATCACCGCCCACAAACTCGACATGAAGCTGGTCGACGTGGAGTACACATTCGACCGCGGCAAGCTTCTCTTTTATTTCACGGCCGACGGCAGGGTCGATTTCCGGGAGCTGGTCAAAGACCTGGCCTCGGTCTTCCGCACCCGCATCGAGCTTCGGCAGATCGGCATTCGCGACGAAGCCAAGATGCTGGGGGGCCTTGGCATTTGCGGCAAGCCCTTTTGCTGTGCCACTTTTTTAGACGAATTCCGCCCCGTCTCTATCAAAATGGCTAAGGAGCAGGGGCTTTCGCTCAACCCCACCAAAATCTCCGGCACTTGCGGGCGGCTGATGTGCTGCCTGAAATACGAGCAAGAGGCCTATGAGGAGATGCTGGGCATTATGCCCAAAATCGGCGCAAGAGTGGAGACCGCTCAAGGGTATGGCGTCGTTTCCGAAGTCATGCTGCTCAGGGGCCTCGTCAAAGTGCAGTTCCCCGGTGACGAGCCGGCGGTGCAGTACGCCTTAAAGGACATCAAGTTCGATAAAGAGGGTAAAAAAGACTCGAAATAAATAAGCGCCATGCGCTGCGGCCCTGTGGGACAGGGCCGCAGCGCTGCAGGAAAGGATGTGCGACGATGAGGGTTCTTGTCTGTATTCCAATGGATGAGCCCCACAAAGTCATGCTGGAGGGGGCGGCCCCCACGGCCGAGTTCATCTATGTGCCGGCCGCGTCAGTAACAAAAGAGCTTCTGTCTGCGGTCGATGTCGTCATCGGCAATCCGCAGGCCTCCCTTTACGAGGGGCTCACAAACCTGTTATGGGTGCAGCTCAGTTCTGCCGGTGTCAATGACTACGCGCGGGTATTGCCGGAGGACACGCTGCTGACCATCATGACCGGCGCTTTCGGCCTTGCCATCTCGGAGCACATGGTGGCGGTGCTCACCATGATGTACAAAAAGCTGCACCTTTACCGGGACAACCAGATCCGCGGCGTCTGGCTCGATGAGGGCAAAGTGAAAAAAATTGAAGGCTCGACGGTGCTGGTCGTGGGACTCGGCGACATCGGCGGCGATTTTGCCCGCCGGATGAAAGCCCTGGGCGCCTATGTGATCGGCGTGCGGCGGACAAACCCCGAAAAGCCCCCCTACGTCGACGAGCTCCATCTGATGGATGCTTTAGACTCCCTGCTGCAGCGGGCAGACGCCGTCACGCTCTCGCTGCCCTCGACGCCGGCCACCCACCACCTTTTTGACGCTGCGCGGCTTGCCAAAATGAAGCCGGGCGCATTTTTAGTCAACGTTGGCCGAGGGGACGCCGTCGTAACGGACGATCTCTGCGACGCCCTGGAGTCAGGCCACCTTGGAGGCGCCGCCCTCGACGTGACCGAGCCCGAGCCCCTGCCCGAGGGACACCGGCTGTGGGGCATCCGATCCGCTGTTGTCACACCCCACGTATCTGGGTTTTATCATCTCGACGAGACCTATGAGCGTTCGGTCGCCATTGCGGTCGAGAACCTTGCCCGCTTTACGGAGGGGCGGCCGCTTGTAAGCCTTGTTGACCGCTCCACCGGCTACCGCATGACCCCTATAGGGCTTGTTTGAAGAACAAACAAGCTCACGCCATTTTTCAAGCAGACCCTAAACGGCCCGTATACCGTATTTTTTCGGAGGTGCACATTGACTACCTACAACATCGCCGTCATCCCGGGCGACGGCATCGGCCCCGAGGTCATCTCGGTCGGCGAGCGGGTGCTCGAGGCCGCAGCCCGGCTTGACGGCTCCTTTTCCTTTAAGTTCACCCGTTTTCCCTGGGGCTGTGACTACTATCTGTTAAACGGCGTCATGATGCCCGCTGACGGTATTGATACCCTCGCGGGATTTGACGCCATACTGCTCGGCGCCGTCGGGAGGCCCGATGTGCCGGACCATATTTCTCTGTGGGACTTGCTCTTAAAAATCCGCAAATCCTTCGACCAGTATGTCAATTTACGCCCCGTCAAACTGCTGAAGGGCGCTCCCTGTCCCCTTTCCGGTGTCAAAATCGCTGACATTGACATGATTTTCGTGCGGGAAAACTCCGAGGGCGAGTATGCCGGCAGCGGCGCCTGGCTCTACCCCGATACAGACCACGAGGTCGTCATCCAAAACGGTGTCTTCTCGCGGCACGGCTGTGAGCGAGTCATCCGCTATGCCTTTGAGCTGGCGAAAGCGGAAGGCCGTACCCTGACCAGCGTCAGCAAGGGCAACGCCTTGAACTACTCCATGGTCTTCTGGGATAAGATTTTTGCCGAGGTTGCGCATGAGTACCCGACCGTCGTGACGAAAAAGCTTCTGGTCGATGCCGCCAGCATGTTCATGGTGCGGGATCCCGCCCGATTTGGCGTTGTCGTCACCTCGAATCTCTTCGGCGACATCCTGACTGACCTCGGCGCCGCCATTGCGGGCGGTATGGGGCTTGCGGCCGGCGCCAATTTGAACCCGGAGCGCAAATACCCCTCCATGTTCGAACCTATCCACGGCTCGGCCCCCGACATTGCGGGGCGCGGGCTTGCCAATCCCTTGGCTACCGTCTGGGCCGCAAGTCAGATGCTCGACCACCTCGGTCACCCCGAGATGGGCAAAAAACTCGTCGACATCATTGAAGATGTGCTGGTCGAGGGAAAATACCTCACCCCCGACATCGGCGGCACTGCCACGACTGAGGAGACCGGCGCCGCTGTGCTGGCAAGGCTCCTATGACCGAGGCGACTCGCCGTAAGGCGCTTATACTCTTCTTTATGGTCGCTGCCCTCTCGGCCCTTGCCACAGGCATGGCAGAGCCTGTCATGTCAAGCTACTATAAGGATGCCTATCAGGTTACGGCGGTACAGCGCGGCTTCATTGAGTTCCCGCGTGAGACGCCCGGCATGCTCTGCGCCGTCCTGATCGCCGCCCTCTCGTCACTGGGCGACATCCGCATCGCGCTGATCTCCCATATTCTGGCCGCCATTGGGCTCGGCGTACTCGGGCTTTTCACGCCGGCCTACGCCGTCATGCTGACTTTTCTGTTTGTCTACTCCATGGGCACCCACCTCTTCATGCCGGTGCAAGACGCCATCGGCATGTCCTTAGCCGAACCCGGTTATGTCGGTCGCCGAATGGGACAATACGCTTCAGTGCGGGCGGGGTTCAGCTTTTTTGCTGCCGGCATGGTTTTTATCGGTTTTCGCACCGGCGTCTTCGACTTCACCCACGACCTGAAGCTCAACTTCGTCGTTGGGGCCGCTGCCTTCCTGTTTGCCGCCCTCTTCACCGCACTGTTGCTGCGCACCGTGAAACCGCAAAAGGCGGCCTCCAAGAAATTTAAACTCATTTTGCGCAAACAGTATAAGTACTACTATTTGCTGACGGTGCTGGGCGGCGTGCAAAAGCAGATCGCCTTGGTCTACGGCTCCTGGGTTGTCATCGAACTGCTTGGCAAGGGGCCCGAAACTCTGGCGCTTCTTTATATCGCGGCCAATTTCCTCTGCATTTTCTTCATGCGCATGCTGGGCGGCTGGATGGACCGCTTTGGAATCAAAAAGATGATGTTTCTAGATGCCTTCACGTTCATCGGGGTCTACGTCATCTACGGCATGGCGGTCTGGTCCATTGAAAGTGCCGTCATCTCCAAGGCCCTTGCGGCCGGCGCCATCTACATACTCTTTGTGGCTGACCGGCTCTCGATGCAAGTCGGTATGGTCAAATCGGTCTACTTGCGCTCCATCGCTTGGGACCCGAAGGAGGTCTCGGCCGTGCTCTCGACGGGTACGAGCTTTGACCACATTGTCACCATCTTCGCCGGTGCTGCCGGCGGCCTGATCTGGGAGTACTGGGGCAGCCACTGGGTTTTCTTTGTGGCGGCCGCCTTCTCGGTTGGTAACGTCGTTATCGCGGCCCTTGTCAAACCAGAGGAGGAGCAGGCCTTTGCTGCAAAGATGCGAGACCAGCTCGCGGCCGAGGAGAGCACCTGAACCATATTAAAAAGCGGGCTTCATACGAAGCCCGCTTTTATTTTTCCGGGAAATAAGGACATTCCCTGCCCAGACACTCTCTGTTTTTTGAATAAAAGTCGCAGACCGGCCGGGTGACCGGCATCTCAATCCCCATTACCTCCTGCGTCCACTTTGCAGCCTCTATGGCCGCCGTAAACGACGCCCGCTTGCAGCACCGCACCCCGCCAAGCTCGGCGATGGACGTAATGCACCGGGCGGTAAGCTTTTGCGGCTTTGTCCAGGCCTCCCCATTTAGCGGTGTCGCCCCCGTCACAATGGAGGCGTAGATGCCGGCACCGGCCGCCGCCCCGCAGACTCCCCAATAGCCGCAGGTGCCACCCGGCACCTTCCCACCCCGTTCAAGTGCTGCGGGAATGGCCTTGGCGAGATCGACCTCGCCGCCGCAGTTCTTGTAGGCGACAAGCATCACACAGGGCAGGATGGCGTGGTGTTCCGGCCCGTGCATGTGCACTCCGTCCTGCCTGAAGACCATCTGCAGCAGCCGGATGGGGTCTCCCTCGGCAGAGGCTGCCATTTTTTTGATGTAGTGGGGCAGTCCTGCGGTGTGACAGCCATCACAGACATAGTGGCCCCGCTCGCAGACAGCGTCAGCCGTGAAGACTTTTCCGCAGATGGCGCATTTGCGCCGGGTGGGCTCAGTGTAGATGAGGGGTGCCCCGCAGATAAGGCAGCCCGTCTCATGGTGAGCCGTCATGCTAACCCTCCGTTTTTCGCACCGGGCGGGTATGATCCGCCCACTTTGCGTACATCTCGTCCCACTTTTCGGTCTCACAGGGCTCGTAGACCGTGAGCTGCGTCGAATCGATCGCCACCTGCCGCACATCGCGAAGCGTTTTGAGTTCCCCTTGTCCTAAAAGCTGGAACAGCAGATTGCCGTAAGCCGCCGACTGGTCAAAGCACGCAATAACCCGCTTCTTTGTGGCGTTTGCCGTGTACTGGCAGAGAAGCCGATTGTTCACCCCACCGCCCGCCACAAAAATACGGTCGTACCGCTTGCCCAAAATTTCCTCCATTTCGGCAAACCGCTGGCGATACTTCTGTGCGAGGCTAACGCTGATGGCCGTCATGTACTCCCCCGCTGTACGGGGCACCGGCTGGCCGGAATCGCGGCAGTAGTCCTCGATTGAAGTCTTGATGTCGGTCGGAATGGAGAAGTATTCCCGAATGTTGACATCAAATATGGACCGAGAAAGGTCCGTGCAGGCGGCCGCAGCCGCATCGAGCTCGGCAAAAGACGGGCAACCCAGATTATCCCGCAGCAGCTTGTAGAGGCGGCCGCCGGCCGTGTTATGGACGTACTGGTTGCGTCCGCAGACTCCACCTTCGTTGTAGAGATACGGATTGTCGGAGATGACAGGGGCCGCAAGATCCGCCCCCGGCACCGACCAGGAGCCGTTTGAGAGGAAGATAAAGTCGTCGTCGGTACAGGGCATAGCTCCCACCGCGGCCGACGAATCGTGGGTGGCCGAGGCGATGAGCTTGATGTCGGTGCCCTCAACCGTTCCCACGCAGGCCCCAGCCTCGACAATTTGGGGCAAAATGGATGCCGGAATGCCGTAGGCTTCGAAAAGCTCAGGCACCCAACTCCGCGTATAGGGGTCACAGGCACTGGAAGTTGATGCCTCGCTGTACTCCGAGAATTTGGCGCCGGTGAGAAAATAGGCGATCAGCTCCGGAATGAAGAGCATGGTCTCAATATTTTGGAAGGACGGATCGCCGTGATACTTCATGGAAAACAGTTTGACCGCCGGGCTGACCTCTTGGAGTGCCGCCAAGGACCGCCGCTTGAACTCCGAAATGGGGGCTATTTTGTCCATTTCAGCCATCATGCCGCGGGAGAGCGGGTCGTGGTGGTGCCGCAGCGGCCCTGTCGGCTTACCCTGCCGGTCGAGAAAACCGACCGCGTTGCCAAAGCCGTCAATTGCAACGGTGTCGACCTTGCCCGCCTTGCGGATGGCCTCCTGTGTACCTTTGTAGAGTTGGAAGAAGTCCCAAAAGTAGCCGGCCCTCGTCTTGACAGGGTCGTTTCCGAATCGGTGCACCTCGTGCAGGTTCCGGATGCGCTGTCCGTCGAATTCCCCCATCAGCGCTTTGCCGCCCGAGGCGCCAATATCTATGCCGAGCACGTTAAGCATGTGCACCGTCCTTTCTCTGTGCCTCCGCGGCCTCCCGCCGGTCAACCATACGGTTGGCGGTTTCGGAGAGGGCGAGCATGACCCCGCACAGTGCCAAAAGCAGCGGCAAATAGACAAAAAAGTTTGTCGCCGTGGACAGTTTCCCGATAAGTTCCGGGAAGATTGCAAGTCCAAGGCGGGAAAGCCCCAGTATCACCCCGAGATGAGCGGCAGCGTCCGCCACGCCGAATCGCGCCTTCATCTCGTGCAGTGTGCATGGAAAGACCGGTGCACAGCCAAGCCCGTAGACGGCAAAGCCTATAGCCCCGTCCCCCGGCAAAAAGAGCAGTGCGAGTCCCGCCAGCATGCCGCACATGCCTAGACGGATCATGGTCCGGTTTGGCACGACGGCGGTGAGAAAGCCCGAGAAAAATCGGCCGACCGTCATGGCCCCGTAAAAAACCGACACCAATAAGGCAGCCCTGGCCGGGTCAACCCCGCGGGCCATCGTCAGATAGCTGCTGCCCCAGAGTCCAAACCCGAGCTCCACCCCGAAGTAAAGCATGACGCATCCGATGACCACCGGGAACATGGGTTGGCGAATAAACTCCGAAAGCGGCCGCCCCTGTTCGGGTTTTTCCCCTTCGGCGGCCGCCTCGGCCGCCGCCGCCCGCCGCCACAGGGGCAAGCTGATAGCTAAGACCCCGAGAATGGCAAACTGGATGAGGGCGACCCGAAAATAGCCGCCCCGCCAAAAGCCGGCCGAAAGCGCCCCGCTCATGATGACGGGACCAAGCATGGCGCCGACTCCCCAGCTGCAGTTGAGCCAGTTGATTTGCCGAGCGCCAAACCGCCTTGCGACGTAGATGCTCATAGCGGAGTCTAAGAGCCCCATGCCAAGCCCTAAGGGGGCCGCCAGCACATAGAGCCACACGGCCGATTTGGCAAGTCCGAATCCCGCCACCGAAGCCACTGCGATGACGCCGCCCACAAGGGCGATATGCTCGGTGCGGTACTTCTTGAGCAGCTTTGCGATGAAAAGGCTCGATAAAATGGGCCCCGCCATTATGACCATCGAGATGGTCCCGGCGGCGTCCATGGGGGCCCCCGTCGCGGCGCATATGGCCGTCCAGGCGCAGCCAAGCAGTGAGTTTGGCAGCCCATTTCCGATAAAGAGTAAAAATATGATGAATAAAAGCATGTCGCTATTATACAAGGCCTGCGCACGGAATGCAATGCGGCACGCCCTTTTTGCATATAAAAAGGCCTTTTGGCGGTGTCCGACGGGTCTTTAAAAGACCCGAACCAACGGCTCGCGAACTTTTTTCGGTGTCCCCATCACGGTAGCCCTGCGGTTTTTTGCCACCCGAAAGGCCTTCCGCGGGAGCATAGGGTGACCTTTTTCCATTCATAAACAAGGCCGCCGCAAAGCCTTTCAGCTTTGCGGCGGCCTTAGAAGCGTTTAGCGCGGACAGACATCATTTTGATTGGATATCGTTACTTTGCGGCATAAGCTGCTGCCGACGCGCCGGCGGTGTATCCGAACACTAGGCAGTCGAGAATAGCATTGCCGCCGACACGGTTTCCACCGTGCACGCCGCCGGTGACTTCTCCGCAGGCGAAGAGTCCCGGAATGGCGACACCGTCGGCCTTTAAGACCTCGGTGGCGGTGTTGATTTTAAGACCGCCCATCGTGTGGTGGATGCCGGGGGCAATCTGCGACACGTAGTAGGGGCCCTCGGAAAGGTCGCGGAACCAGCCGTACAGACTGTTGAAATCGGGGTCGGACTTGGCGGCGACATAGCCGTTCCATGTCGCGACTGTGTTCTTGAGGGTCACGGCGTCTACCTTCATAAATTCGGCCGCTCCGTCAAGATCGCCGACCGGGACAAGGGTGCCGAGTTTGATGTAGCTCGCGATGTTGACGTTGGAGTCGACGATGGCCTGGTTGAGCAGCAGATAGGCGTAGTCGCCCTCTTGCGCCAAAATGGCCTCGGAGACGACATCGCGGAAGCCGCACTCATTGGTGAAGCGCTTGCCGGATTGGTTAATCAGCAGAGCGCCTGCAGTGCGGCAGCCTTCGGTCAACATATTGGAGGTCGCCTGATGGACGGTGGGATGGGTCTGGATTTCATTGAGGTCGACGGTGGCCGCACCGATGGCGGTTGCCATCGTGATGCCCTCACCCATGGCGCCGGGGTGGTTGTTCGTGACAAAGCCCTTAAGAGCGGGGTCAAGCGCTACACACATCGCAAGGTTGTAGCCGTAGCCGCCGGTGGCGACAACAACCGCTTTCGCCTTGATGGTGACGGTGCCGCCGTCGGCGCCGGTGCAGACGATGCCGTTTGCGGCACCGGCAGAATTGGTTGTGATCTGCGTAGCCTTGGTGGCCAGCATCAGCTTGCCGCCCCTGGCTTCAAGCTTCTCCTGCAGTCCGATGATGAGGCCGCGGGCGACGCCCGGAACCGAGCAGCCTGTATAACCTTCGCCGAACTTGGCGTCAAAGCCGATCGACCGCAGCCAGTCGGTGATGAAAGCGGAGTTTTCAATCATGTACTTGACCAGCGCTTCGTCATTGGTGTAGTGGCCGCCCTCCATCGTGGTGGCGATGAAGGCCTCGACACTGGCGCGCTTGGAGTTGTTGGCAACCTGCTCCGGGTGACCGGCCACGTTCCAGCCGCCGGAGGATCGGATGGTATTGCCGCCCGGCAAGTCCATTTTTTCGACCACGATGACCGAGGAAGCGCCCTTTTCCAGGGCGTTGACCCCGGCGGTGAGGCCCGCGGCACCCGCGCCGATGACGACGATGTCGACGTTAAGATTGACGTTGGAGGGAGTTGCTGCGGGGGGGCGCCGCTGAGAAATCGCCGAGGTCGGCACCGGCCTGCCGCAAGGCGTCGATGACGCCCGACTTGATGGCCATAGAGGTGGCGGTGGCTCCGGCAACCGTGTCGACGTTGACGGTCTGATACTTGGCAAAGTCGGCAGGCATCTGGTTCAAAGCATAGGAACCGATTCCGACAGTCTCATCCTGCGAGAGGATCTCAACCTTGAGGATCTTTTCGGCATCGACGGTGACTGCGGTGACGACCTCACTGGTGTAGCCGCGATAGCCGGCCTGATAGGTTCCGGCCTTCATGCCGGCAGGGGCGGCCGCCGTACCGGTTGCTTCGGCAATGGCTGCAGCTGCGGCGGCTTTAACAGCGCCGGAGGTCATGGTGGCACCGGTCACGCCGTCCACTGCGGCGCTCTTAGCGGCAAGAATTTTAGCCGGCAGGCCTTCGATGGCCTTGGAGCCGATTCCGGTTGTTTCCTTTTCGCCCCATGCCTGAACCTTGGTCATAATGCCGTCCGTATAGGTGACAGTGACCACAACGTCTCCGCCGAAGCCCTGGGACTTCGCCGTGTACTCCACACCGGCCGGCTCAGGCGCGGGTTCGGGCGTTGGAGAGACCTTTTCATCCCATTTGATAATCTGCCCCGGGAAGATCAGGTTGGGGTTTTCGATGCCGTTGTACTCGGCCAGGGTTTTGTAGTCGGTACCGAATTTCTCAGCAATCTTCCACAGCACGTCACCGGAAGTGACGGTGTAGGATGCTGCACTGGCTGCAAGACCGAGTGCAAGCACAAGCGCCATGGCAAGTGCGAGGATACGATTTTTGCGCATCTTTCTTCCTCCTTATTTCTTGACCCTCTCTTTGGGTATATAAGTGATTATACCAATTTTATGCAAATAGTCAATAGATTCCCAATTTGTGATTTTTTTGACATTTCGACCTCTGGTCATAATAGCCTATTTTTAGCTATGTTTTTGTGGATTCTGCGCAATTAATACTGTATATCAATGTATATACATTAATTCATCGCCTCCGACTTGTCCGCCTATGCCGCACGCATCGCACTATGTCCGGTCCTTTTTCGCTGATCTGCCGACAGATTTTAGGCGTGCGCAGTCCGATCAAAAAATCCTATATTAATAATATGATTTTTAATGTTGTCCGGTTTTTTTGCGTTGCGGCATGCCTCTTGTCCGTTAGCCCATGGAAATGTACCGTGCCGGAGCCCTCCGAAAAAATCTTTTTTTAAGCCCTGCTATTTTCCGATCTTGGCCAAGTCTGTCGTTATATCTATAATTAATCTTTATTCTTATGGCTTCAACTATATGTATATCTAATGTATTGGATTACTGTCAAAATGGCGCGTCGTCGCCGGCAGCGCAGCACAAAAAAGTGCGGGAGAAATCTCCCGCACTGTCTGGCCACATATCATTTATTCGATGGCTCCATAGAGGTCATAGGCGTCTGCACGTCCGATTATAACCTGTACCATGTCGCCGATTTCGGCCTTCCCCGTAAAGTAGACCTGCCCGTCGATCTCGGGCGCATCCCGCCCACTGCGTCCACACCCTGGCTCTTCGACCAGCACGGTGAGCGCCTCGCCGACAAGCGCCCTGTTTTTTTCCTCCGAAATAACCGACTGCAGCCGCATGAGCCGATCAACCCGCTGCTTTTTCAGCTTTTCCGGCACCTGATCCTTGAAACCGGCGGCTGGAGTCCCCTCCTCGGCTGAGTAGGCAAAGCAGCCCATGCGGTCAAACCTAGCAGCTTTGACAAAGCCCTCAAGCTGCGCAAAGTCCCCCTCGCTTTCCCCTGGGAATCCGGCGATAAAGGTTGTGCGCAGACAGATGTCAGGCACTGCGGCCCGGATGCGGGAAAGCGTTTCCTCGATGTCGGAAAGACTTCCGCGGCGGTTCATGCGCCGCAACACCTTGTCCGACGCGTGCTGTAAGGGCAAGTCAATATAATGGAGCAGCTTATCACTTTTGGCCATATGGGCCAAAAGCGCATCTGTGATGCGGTCGGGATAGCCGTAAAGTAGCCGAATCCAGGTGATGCCGTCTATCTCCTCTATTTTTTCGATAAGGTCAACCAGCTTGTTTTCTCCATATAAATCCTCGCCGTAGCGGGTGGTGTCCTGTGCGACTAAAATGAGCTCCTTCACCCCTGCCGCCGCAAGCTCTTTGGCCTCGGCCACAAGTTCTTCCATTCTTCGCGAACGCATGCGCCCCCGAATGAGGGGGATGGCGCAGTAGGTGCACCGATTGTCGCACCCGTCCCCAAGTTTCAGGTAGGCGGTGTAGAAGGGGGTCGTGAGCACCCGTCCGCCCCCCATATCGGCTTCCTCGATGGAGGCGTACCGCTCCAGACTGCCACCGGTCGCGGCCACCTGTACCGCCTCGCAGATGTCGCCATGGCTGCCGGCTCCTAAGACAACGTCGACCTCCGGCAGCTCGGCACGGATTTGCTCGCGGTACCGCTCAGCCATGCACCCTGTCACGACAATTCCCCGCAGCTGCCCGGCCTCTTTGAGGCGCGCCATGTCCAAAATGGCCTCAATGGCCTCTTTTTTAGCGTCCTCGATAAAGCCGCAGGTGTTGACAACGGCGACATCGGCCTCCTCCGGCTGGGCGATCTCAAAGCCGCTGTCCACGAGCAGTGACAGCATGTGCTCGGCGTCCACCTGATTTTTTGGACAGCCAAGCGAAATCATGGCCACCTTAGTCATCACTATATTCCTCCCCAAAATCGTCCTCACCCGAAAGGGCGGCCCGTATGTCTTCGGCCGAAAAGCCCTGGGCGGCAAAATGCCGCCACTGGCGCGCCCGCTCTTTGCGGTCGGCAAGATCCCCCATCCTTCGGCGGGAGAGCGCCCGTGCGATGGCCTCGCTGTCGGGCGGAAGCTCTTCAAGAACCGCCTTCGCCGTCTCTGCAGACACTCCGAGGCGCATGAGTTCACCGCTGATCCGCCGTCTGCCGTAGTTCTTGCGCAAGTGCAGCTCGGCCGCCTTGCTGCGGGCAAACTCGGCATCGTCGATATAGCCGCGCTCGACAAAGTAACGCACGGCTTCGCCCGCCGTCTCGGGGTCGACCCCTTTTTTGCGCAGCCTTGTGACAAGTCCCCGTTCGGTGCTGTTTTGCACAGCCAATGACCTTGCGGCCTTCATATGCGCATCAAAGCGGCGCGCCAGATTGCGCACCGCTTCAAGCTCGTCTATTGTGAGAATGTCGCCCCGGCGGTATGGAAAGTCGATGGGATCGATCTCACCCAGCACTACACCGTCGATCTCAACGACGACGCCGCCCGCGGGTGTAAACTTCAGTCGCGTGACAAGGCCACTGGCCTTTTCATTGCCGCTCATTCAAAATCTTCGGCCGAAACATCCAGTGCTTTTCCGCCGCGCCCGGCAGCAGGCGTTGTGGTCTCGTCACTGCCCATGTCCTCTGACGACTCGGAGGTGGCGCCCTTTGTCACTTGAGCCGCGACTTCGGAGTCGGCTTCGATCTTAGCCCTGATGCGCCGTTCGATCTCATCGGCAATGTCGGGATTTTTCACCAGAAATTCCCGTGCGTTCTCCTTGCCCTGACCCATGCGGGCCTCGTCGAAGGAGAACCACGCCCCCATTTTGCTCACGATGTCGAGCTCGACGCCCATGTCAATCAGCTCGCCGGTGCGGGAGATGCCCGTTCCGTACAGAATATCAAACTCGGCTACCTTGAAGGGCGGCGCGACCTTGTTTTTGACCACCTTGGCCTTGGTGCGGTTGCCAATCATCTCGCCGCCAATCTTAAGCGACTCACTCTTGCGCACCTCGATGCGCACCGAAGAATAGAACTTGAGGGCGCGCCCTCCCGGCGTGACCTCGGGGTTACCGTAGACAATGCCGACTTTTTCGCGCAGCTGATTGATGAAGATGGCGGCACAGTTGGCCTTCGAGATGCCGCCGGCCAGTTTACGCATGGCCTGCGACATGAGCCTCGCCTGCAGGCCGACATGGGTATCCCCCATCTCGCCCTCGATTTCGGCCCTTGTGACAAGGGCTGCCACCGAGTCAATGACGATGACATCGATGGCGCCGCTGTGTACCAGCGTCTCGGCGATTTCGAGCGCCTGCTCGCCGCTGTCGGGCTGGGCCACCAAAAGTGAGTTGATGTCGACCCCGAGATGTCCGGCGTAAACCGGATCAAGGGCGTGCTCTACGTCGATAAAGGCCGCCTCTCCACCCAGTTTTTGAGCTTCGGCGATGCAGTGGAGCGCCAGCGTCGTCTTTCCGGAGGACTCCGGCCCGAAAATCTCAATGATGCGCCCGCGCGGAATTCCGCCGATACCAAGGGCCACGTCAAGCGCAATGGAGCCGGTCGGAATATGTTCGACATTCATGCTCACGGTCTCACCCAGCTTCATGACGGCACCCTTGCCGAAATCTTTTTCAATTTTGGCCAGTGCCTCTTCCAGCGCCTTTTTCTTGTCGTTTGCGACCGAGATTTTCTGCAGCGGCTTTTTGTCGTTTCTGCCCATGTTGTCCTCCCCGTCCTACTGATTCAGTGTCTATTATCTATATTGTATCAGACCGGCGCCCCGTTTGCAATAGATTTAGAACATATATTCTACTTTTCTAATACGACAATTCGCGATATGCCTGCGTAGTCTTTGATGACCCGCACCTTCCCCTGCCTCTGCAGCATGTCCGCCACAGCCTGCGCCTGCCCCGCCCCGACCTCGAGCAGCAGTGCCCTTCGTGCCGCCTTTGTCCACAGTGCCGCAATAGCTCGGTAGAAGTCAAGCCCGTCTGTCCCGCCGTCAAGGGCGGCTGTGGGCTCCTTTTGCACTTCCGGCTGGAGGGTCGGCAGCTCCTCCGTTTTGATGTAGGGCGGATTTGAGACGACGACGTCCCACTCCCGCTGTCCCGGCCCCTCAAAAATGGAGCGGCACAGGATTTCGGCGTTTGCGATCCCAAGTTTATCGGCGTTTTGGGCTGTGAGCGCGAGCGGCCCCGCGGCAATGTCGAAGAGTGTGACGGCGCATCCCCGTTCGGCTGCGAGTGTCAGTCCGATGCAGCCGGTGCCGCAGCCGAGGTCGGCCGCAGTCGACTCACCGTCGAGGTACGAAAGTGCCGCCTCGGCCAAAAGCTCAGTCTCGGGTCGGGGGATTAAAACCCCCTCCCGGCATAAAAACGTTCGCCCGTAAAAATCCCACTCGCCGAGGATATACTGCAGCGGGAAGCCTTCCGCCCTGCGGCGGGCGGCTTCTTCGCCGAGTCCCGCCATCTCGATCTGGCGGGCTTCAAAGGCGGCCGACGGAATTCCGGCCGCCTCCAAAATGGCTCTTACCACGTGTCGTCCTCCGGGTTGCCGGTCAGCACCGGCAGCATAGAGGCGATGGCCACCTCGATTTGACTGTCGTCCGGCTCCTTCGTCGTGATGCGCTGCAGCCAGAGTCCCGGGGCGGATACGATCCGGGTGAAGATGTTGTCGTGCCGGCCGGCAAACTGGATGAGCTCATAGGAGATGCCGACGACAACGGGCAACAGCGCAAGTTTCGTCAGCGCCCTTATAAGCACATTGTCCCAGGTGACGATGGGCAGCGAGGATACCAAAATGCTGATGACAAGCACGATGAGCAAAAAGCTGGTGCCGCACCGTGGGTGGAACCGGCCGCGGGTTCGCACGTTTTCGACCGTAAGCTGGGCCCCCTGCTCGTAGGTGAAGATGGCCTTGTGTTCGGCGCCATGGTACTCGAAGGTGCGGGCGATGTCCGGCATTTTGGAGACGGCGGCAAGGTATGCAATGAAAACGGCAATTTTGATGAGGCCCTCCAGCAAAGACCGGGACCAGTCCGGCACATAGCCCGAGATGAGCTTGACTCCAAAGGACGGCAGCAAAACAAAGAGGCCCAGTGCCAGCACCACGCCGAGCACCGTGCCGATCCCAAGCAGGACCTTGGATGCTGATTCGCCGAACACCCGCTCGAGCCATCGGTCGAACTTAGTCGGCTCCTCCTCCTCGAGCCCCGCTTTTTCAAAGGAGTAAATCAAGGTGCTGTATCCAAGTGACAGCGACTCAAAGAGCCCCGCCACTCCCCGCAGCAACGGGAGTTTGAAAATGGGGTATTTGTCCTTAATGCTCTTATTATCCTTGACGACGGTGTCAATGCTGCCGTCCGGCAGCCGCACCGATACGGCGTATTTTTTAGGGCCCCGCATCATGACCCCCTCGTATATGGCCTGCCCCCCGACGGAGGTCTTGTGTTCTCTTCCCATGAATTCTCTCCAATCAATCGATCGCGCATTTGCGTAAAGTATATTATATCAGACCAAAACCTGCTGCTCAACAAGGAATTTGTGAACAACTGCCTGCAATCGGGCAGATTTGTCGTCTTCCCCGCTTGACAAATTTCCCGTCTTTGGTATATATTACTACCATAAGGGAGTAGTTTCCGCAGTGGGCCCTCAAACCCCACTGTGTGTCCCGCATCAACAGGCATGGCGGCCCACTTGGCCGTCTGGTGCGGGAGTCACAATGTGATTAACGAGACTTTTCATGTTAATGCATGAAAAGTCTCGTTTTTTCTATAATAAGTTCATCGTTGGCACATAGGAAAACCGGAGCGGATATTTTTCATGCTTTTGTCTTTCGCAAAGCGGGCGGGCGGCGGTCCGCCAAGAAGGATATCCCCGTCGGGCGGAAAAAGGGCCAAACCAGCACGCAGGTTTTCCGATTTGCCAATCATAAAAAGGAGCAAAAAAGTGTACGAACAAAAAACATCCGAAGAAATCCGACATGAACTGGGCTACGGCCTGACACAGGAAGAGGCCGTACAGCGCCTGAAGCGGGATGGCCCCAACAAGCTTGTCGAGGAAAAGAAAAAGACTAGGCTTTCCATGTTTTTGTCCCAACTACGGGACCCTCTGATCTATATCCTGTTCGGGGCAGCTGCCGTGTCCATCGCAGTCCATGAAGCCGGTGACGCCGCCATCATCCTGGCCGTCGTCCTGCTCAATGCCTTTATCGGCACAGTGCAGGAGGGCAAGGCCCAAGACTCACTGGAGGCCTTAAAAAGGCTCTCCAGTCCCACAGCCGTCGTGCGGCGGGACGGCAGAACCGTCGAAATTCCGGCCGAAGAGCTTGTAAGAGGCGACCTTGTGCTGCTCGAAGCAGGGCGCACCGTGCCGGCAGACCTGCGGCTCTTATCCTCGGCCAGCTTGAAAATTGAAGAATCGGCCCTGACCGGCGAGTCGGTACCGGCCGAAAAGGACGCTGACTTTATCGCAAAAGGTGAGCTGCCGCTCGGCGACCGCATCAACATGGCCTATCTGTCAACCGCCGTCGCCTACGGAAGAGGCGAGGGGATTGTGACCTCCGTCGGTATGGAGACTGAGCTCGGCCGCATTGCCGGCATGGTGCAGGCGGTGGGCGACGAGACCACTCCGCTCCAGCGGCGGCTGGCTGACCTCGGCAAGCTGCTGGGCATCCTAGCCGTCGTACTCTGTGGTGGGCTCTTCGCCCTTGCCATCTGGCAGGGCAGGCCGGTCGGTGAAATGCTGCTGACCGCTATATCGCTTGCCGTCGCGGCCGTACCCGAGGGACTTGCCGCCGTCGTCACCATCGTGCTGGCTCTCGGGGTGCAGCGACTTGTCGCGGTCGGAACCATCGTAAAACGGCTACCCTCGGTCGAAACGCTGGGGGCTGTCAGCGTTGTCTGCTCCGACAAGACCGGCACATTAACCCAAAACCGTATGACCGTCACCGAATACTGGCCTGAAAAATCGGAAATTCTTGTTCGGGGCATGATGCTCTGCAACGACGCCTCGACTGAGGGCGGCGTGCGGTACGGCGACCCGACTGAGCTTGCGCTGCTCGATATGGGCGTCCCCCTCACCCGTCTGGGGCTTGAGGAACATTACCCCCGCGTCGGCGAGCTGCCCTTTGACAGCGATCGTAAGCGCATGACCACGCTGCACAAAGACGGCGACACCACCATCTCTTTCACCAAGGGCTCGGTCGAGGGGATTTTGGACCTCTGCACCGACCTGTCGCCCGCCCGCCGTGCTGAAATAGAAAAAGCTGCAGCCGACATGTCAGCCAAGGCGCTGCGGGTTTTAGCCTTAGCGAAGCGCCTGGACGACAAGAAGCCGGTCGAAGAGGCACTCACGTTTGTCGGCCTGGTCGGCATGATCGATCCTCCCCGACCGGAGGCTGCGGCCGCCGTCGTCTCTTTCAAGCAGGCGGGGGTGCGTACCGTCATGATCACCGGCGACCACCCCGATACTGCTTTTGCCATTGCAAAAGAGCTGGGCATCGCCGAGGATATTTCCCAGTGCATGACGGGGGTGCAGCTCGATAAACTGGACGACGCGGCCCTTGCCGCCCGCATTGAAAATCTGCGGGTCTTCGCCAGAGTCTCCCCCGCCCACAAGGTTAAAATTGTGAACGCCCTGCGGGAGAAAGGTCACATCGTCTCTATGACCGGCGACGGTGTCAACGACGCACCCTCCCTGAAAATTGCCGACATCGGCGTATCCATGGGCATCACCGGCACCGACGTCGCCCGGTCGGCCTCCGACATGGTGCTCTCAGACGACAATTTCGCCACCATTGAGCGGGCCATTTCAGAGGGCCGCGGCATTTATTCCAACATAAAAAAGTCTGTGCTCTTCCTACTCTCCTCCAACTTCGGAGAGATCATCACCATGACCGCCGCCATTGCAGTGGGTCTTGCCGCCCCGCTGCGGGCCATTCACATCCTTTGGGTCAACCTCATCACCGACTCGCTGCCGGGGCTGGCCCTGGGCGTTGACAGGCACGACAACACCGCCCTCATGCGCAGGCCGCCGCGCGACCCCGCCGAAAGCCTCTTTGCCGGCGGCGGACTCTTCACCACCATTTTCTACGGGGTGCTGGTGGCGGCTTGCACACTCTACGCCTTTATGGAGGGCCTGCAGGTTTCGATAACCGCCGGCCAGACTTATGCCTTCACAGTTCTGGGCATCTCCGAGCTTTTCCACGCCATCGGCATGCGGGACGTGACAAAATCGATTTTTCGCATGAACCACACCTCAAACCCGCTCATGATCTTCTCCTTTGCCATAGGGCTTGCACTTCAGGTCGCCGTCACCGAAGTACCCTTCCTCATCCGTGTATTCGATACGGTGCGGCTCTCCCCCGAGCAGTGGCTGCGGCTTTGCGCCCTATCTGCGGTGCCGCTTGTCGCCCACGAACTACTGCTGCCCATCCAACGCAGTCTGCAGGCAAAAAGCTCCGGCAAGGGGGCAAAAAATATTGCCGCTTTGTAATTTTTTTCCGCTATGCATCTTTTGGACATTATTTTTCGTCAAAATAGAAAGAGCGTATTAGTTGCGCTACCATCCCCCACAAAACGGAGGCTGTTTATGATGAAAAAGACGTTCATGGCGCTGCTGCTGGCGGTTGGGCTGACACTGCCCGGCGCCGCCTATGTCGGTGATTACGAACTGATGGTGGCCAAAGGACTTGCTGAGAACTATTCACTCGGATATGACCTCTCCTTCACTGCCAAAACCGACGCAGCGGCCGACTCCGGCAAGGTTCTGGCGCTGGCAGCTTCGGTTGTGCCATACTCCTTTCAGCTCGAATGGACCTGGGGGAACGGCTACACGACCTGGGAAATGAACGCTGAGCCCGCGATTGTGAGCCCGCCCGACGCTGGCTCCACCATTGAGGAGATTCACGACTATGTCCTCTCCCATACGGTTTACGACGGGAGCGGTGCAAATGCCTATTCCGCCCGCGGTGTCTTCGACGACGGCCGCGCCGTTTGCGACGGTTACAGCAGGGCCATTCTGATGCTCTGTCAGGAGGCTGGCATCCCCTGCCTCTACATAGGGGCCGAGGACATCAACCACTCCTTTAACCTCGTATACAGTGAGGGGGCATGGTACGTTGTGGACGCCACCTGGGACGACACCGGCGGCGATAAGGGCGCCTACTTCATGGTCTCGCCCGAGGAGCTTCCCGACCATGCGCCGGATTCCGACTCCGAGATGACGATTGCCGACGCCATCGCCTTCGGCGAGTGGTACTACGGTCTCACAGACTCCGCACCCATGGCACTCTCCGACGTTGACGGGATGACCCAACTTGAAATGGCGCAGGCGCTGCGCGGCATCGGCATGTTTGTCGGCACCGGTACCGGCTTCGAGCTCGAACGTGCTCCCACCCGCATGGAGCTCGCCGTCATGTTCGTGCGGGCTCTTGGACTTGAAGAGGAAGCCCTCTCCTACACTGGCACCTGCCCCTTCACCGATGTACCCCAGTGGGCGGCAGGTTACGCATCGGTGCTCTATGACAGGGGGCTTGCTAAGGGCTACGGCGACGGCATTTACGGTGCCGCCGATATAGGCACCGCTCGCGACTATGCCACTTTTCTGCTTCGGGCAATGGGCTACAGCGAGGCTGCCGGCGACTTCAAGTGGGAAACCGCGGTCGACACGGCAGCCGCCATGGGCTTTCTGGCCGGCACCAGCCCCTTCCTGCGGGGTGATGTGGCCGAGATGACCATCCGCGCACTGCTGACCGAAGATGCCGCCTTTGCCGCAAAGCTCGGCATTGTGCTCGAAAAAGTGTAGCGCAAAAGATATCGACACCGGCAAAGTAAAACTACAGACAGGGCCCGGACACCATGCCGCAGGCCCTGTCTTTTTCAGTTGTCGGTGCCATTGACTAGCGAGTGTCATTTTAAATTTCGAATGGTATACTGAAATATCCAAATCGGAACTCTATTTTGCATGCTGAGGTGACCCATGGGAATAAAAAAAGAGAAGAAAAAAAAACACCCAAAAAGAAAAACAGAACCCGCCGTGCTGCTTTACATCGCGGCAGTGGTGCTCTTTGTGATATTCCTCTATGTCGGAATCCGGATTGCGACCGAAAATCTGGGTTCCTTTAAAAACGCGCTGCCGGATGAGGCCGTCGTAACGGCAAGAGTTAACACCGTCACGGATCGGACTTCGGAAGAATATGCCTCGGACAGCGGCACGGTTTCGGACGTGCAGGTCGCTTTCGAGGCGACCATTCTGGGCGGGGCGCGCAAAGGGGAGACCGTGACGGCGGTGCAATATCTTGACGGCGTATACAGCGCTGCGCGTGCGTACAGTGCTTGAAAGACTGGGCGCAGCAGTAGGATATAATTATGCCGCTTTTTAAGTAACAATCTCTTTAATCCTTACGTAGCTAAATAGTGAATTAAGAATACCCTATCAATTCTAAGCTCCAGGCCCTCACCGGCTTAAGCCGGTGAGGGCCTGGAGTTGTTATAAATGAAATTATACGAATCAATCAGGAATCTTGCCGGTCCAATTTCCTTCGCCAGCGATGGTTCCGATAATGGTTGCGCCATCTTCAATTGTGAATGTAGCGCCGGATGCGATTGTCAGTGTTTTGCCCACCTGGACAATCAAAGTCACGCCTGCTTTGAGCGTATCATCAGCGAAGAGCGAAATGCTGTTTTCCAGTACGATCGTATCGCCGGCATTTGCTTTTGCAATTGCCTCCTCCAACGTCCCAAAGGCATTTATTCCAATATTGTAGATCTCATCCGTCCCATCGCCATCGATATCCGCCTGTACCCGGGCCAGCTCGGGATAGTTTGCGGCGCCTTCCGTAAGCGTTGGTATGGGCGCGGTATTTTGTGTATATGCAGACCAATCGCCATTGACGACAATCGGGCACAGATTTACGTAATTTCCGCCGCCGTCCTGTGTCCTGTCCATCGCCCAAGGGAAAAATGCTGCATTGCCGTCAAACGTTTCCGCGATAGAGGCGTAATCCGTATCGCCCCAATAGTTTCCCGTAACATCCACTTTTTCCCCTGCCGTAAAGCCGCAGGAAATGCTGACAGGGTTATCATAAATCGAATTGTTGTGCAGATCCAATGTCCATCCGCACTGAACTCCGATGTCATTCGAGTAAATGTCATTGTTTGATATTGCAATGTCAACCTGATTCTCGTAGATACCGTAGCGGCATCCCGTAATTTCGTTGTCCTCAATCGTTACGGCTCCCGCCATAACGCAGGAAATCCCTGAACCGCCTCTCGGCGATACCGCTGTCCCGAGGCCATCGATATGATTGCCTCTTATGACGATGCCCTCACACCCTCCGAGTTCGCCAATACCTCCGTCGTAGAACTCTTCGGCAGCAAATTCATTTTCATTGACAACACCTTCCACAATATTGTTTTCAAAAATGACATTGTCCGCCTGGATGACCTCAAGGGCGCTGAAGCAGTTGTCATCCGGTACGACCCGCTCGTCGATGACTTTGCAATCGCTGACGATGCTGCCATTAAAATCACAGCCTCCGGTAAACACTACACCGGTTTCTGATGTGGGAGTTTCCACTCCACCTATCTCCGCAGCACGGTCAAGCGTAAATCCGGAAATATAGACATCGGCACAATCATGTACCCAGAAAATTGTGTCACAATGCGTCAGCCCGGTAACAGGCGTTACACTGACGAAAGTGCTTTCGTGATACGTATCGCCATCCCAGTAGTTTTGCCCCTTAATCGTCAATGCTTTTGTGATTTCTATTTCGCCGATCTCGGTATATGTGCCTGCCGCCACAAAGAGGATATCGCCCGCAGTAGCTCCGCTAACAGCCGCCTGGATGGTCGAATAACGCTTAATGCCGCCGATAGCCTCTGTGTCCGTACCGGAATATACCGCATTGACGATGTTTTGCGCAATCACAATTGTCGCATCATTCGTATCCGTATCAACGGTAACTCCGGTTGGCTTCGTCAAGGCCGCCGCAATATAATACGTCCCTGCATCCAGTATAACAGTTGCGCCGCTCGGCAGCATACCGACAGCGGTTTGCAATCCCCTGCCTATTGCAGCCGACATTGTCACGATAAGGTCTGTTGCAGTCACTGTAGCAAGGCTCGGATTGTAATAAGCATAATATGGGCCTTCACCTTCCTGTGAGGATCCGGAAAATTTCACTTCAACATCACTTAATGTGATTGTAGCTCCTGTGGCTCCCCAGAAACTGATTCGTCCAAAGTTTAAGACTGCGTTGCTGAGCGAAGCGGTTTTTCCGGCATTATTAAAGTATATTACACCGCCCACCGTACTGCCGCTTCTCGGTTCTGTTATGATATTGCTTAATGCAATATCATCTCCTTCGATGCAAATGGTTATATTCTCATCATTTGTTGGAACGATTTTAATTCCGTCTATCGAAACACCATCACCCAATATATAGATTGCCTGTTGTCCTGTCAGCGTCCCGTCATCGCTGAGAACAAATCCGGCATCTGAATCTGCGATAATCGTTGGCGTTCCAATTCCCTGTATCGTGATTTTGTTGCCCCTGATGATCATTTTTGAGCCTGTGCACTCCGTAATCCCAGGTGCTGCGTCAACATGCCCTGTTACATCATATACGGCACTTTTCAGAATCCAAACTTGATCATCAGCTTGAGCTGCTATTGCTGCTTTTAATTCAGCGCTGTCGCTGACAACCGTCAGGTTACCGTAAGTGCCATCTTCAATTGCAATGTCCTTTGTGGCACTTGCGTAATCGGTTGCAGACACGATCAATCTGTTGGCTACCGCTTTGATTGTCGGCACAGTTACTGTGTATTTGTCATCTGCATAAGTACCGGTTACGGCGCTCCCATTCCAGGCGAACGTTGCGCCGGTTAATTCTGACATTGTTACAACAACCGTTTCCGAATTAGCAACGCTCACATTTGTGACCTCTGCTGTTGGTAAGCCGTCATCGTCGCTATCGTCGCCATCGTCTGTTGATGGTGCTGTCGACGCTACCACATCAGTGCCGGACGCATTGTTGGTTGCGGTCGAACCGCTCTGGATGGCCTCTCCGCCGCCGCCAGTAACGCCTGAAACACCGGCCTCAACTGAAATTTGCGTGTTTGGCGTTTCGATGCTGGCGCCTGTCGCACCGGATTGCGCTTCCACGGTTGTTACTGTTCCTGTACCTGTAACCGAAGTGCCTTCCGCTGTAGTTGTGACTGTCGCAACGGTACCCAAAACCTCAACTTTGGCTTTGTTCGCATTTTTCTCAATGCTAACCGTTACCACTGTTGAATTCGTGTCAACAATGACCCTTGAGTTTTCCCCGAAAACTTCCACCGAATTGATTGTTGCGGCAACCACAGTAACCACAATGTCGGTCGCTTCCACTTGAATATTTCCAACGGTTCCTTCCACATTGACGTCGTTGGAACCATCGTCTATGTAAATCACTTCAACATTGGCATCTCCCTGAACTTTCACGCTGACTTTTCCATCAATCCTGGCGATAACCACACTAGATACATCTGAGTTCCCTTTGATGATAATCGAATTCACGCCGCCGCCGCGAATGACAAGTCTGCCGGTGACTTCTACACTATCCAATACCACCTCGCCGTCGCCAACTCCGTCACCAATGATAAGGTCGCCGTTTACCAACAGGTTTTTCAGCGTGACACCCGGCGTATTAACCATAATATTGCCATTGACCACCTCGGTAACATCGCCTGCTTTTTTGATATACTGTTTCAAAAGGTTATCAAGAATTTGAGCGAACTCTGCCCTTGTTATGTCCTGCTTTGGATTTAATTGGCCGTTTGAGCCTATCACATATCCTGCTGACACAAGGGAGGCAACCCCGTCTTTTGCCCATTGGCTCACGAAAGCTTTATCTGAAAACACATCAAGTGAACGCTCAGTGGCTCCAGATAATTTGAATGCACGGGCAAGTACTAAAAAAGCTTCCTCACGTGTAATACTCATTTCTGGATTTAATTTATCTCCATTGCTGACAAAGGTTTGCATTTGCACAGCCTTCGCCATGTCATCAAAATACCACGCATTAACTGCTACGTCAGTGTAGCTGATCAGAGATGCCTTTTCAGTTGCACCAAAGGCCCTGTTTATAGCGGCTGCCATTTGGGCTCTTGTCAGATTGTCCTTTGGCATGATTTTGCCATCGTAACCTATTAATAACCCGTTGTTTACCGCATTTTCAAGTGCCGTTGTTGACCAGTCGTCTGGCATATCGGTAAACTCCAAGGAAAAAGCTACTGTAGGCAGCATAGAGATGATCATTGCAAATGATACTAGAATTGCGAATGCCTTCTTTTTCATAATAGACCTCCTTCTCGAATAATTTCAATGCAAACACGAACTGATGCCCGGTCTGCATCTGAAAGATTTATTAAAATGCTTTGGAAAAGCAAGAATTGAGCAACTGAGTTCCAAAAGTTGTGCGTTGGGGTTTGATATTATAACCCTTGCTTCTCAAATTAGTGTTGATAAATACACTTATTTTAGCCAAGCGCTTTACCTTTTAATTGACAAACATATTTGATTTTTCCCCCTGACCATACTCATCAATGTAAATACATCTTACACTCATTATAACAATAAGTAAAGAAATTATTATAATAATATTTCAAGATATTGTTCTATATTTTATTTGACTTCAATAATATTCACATAGTTGCATAAAACTACTGATACTGTTAACGCTAATGCAATTTTGATTTATGGTGGAGAGTCCATGTTGTTTTATTGGATTTGCTCCATACTGTCTATTGACATATGCTTGATTTCATCAGCGTGTGTTGGTTTTTTTACTTTGCATTGTCCCAGGCAAACAAGAAAGCCAGCTGCGGTTTTATCCTCAACTGGCTTTCTTAATCTCTATTGTGTTCAGATCATCCCGCTAATAAGCCATCCAGATTTTATGGACACACAGAAGGCTGATAAAATACGAGTTATTAGAAAACCTATGTTAGCAGATGAACGGGTTATCGATCGGATTAGTCCATGTACCACTCGAATTTGCACAAAAAATAAGGCATACCCCCGCTAAAGCGATATGCCTTATTTTTTTTGAACACTGCTCATCAGTTGAATGGTTAATCGCTGTTCTTTGCATCCTTATCAGCAAAAGCCTAAGGCATCGCGTGTTTTCATCCGCACCGCTTTTCGCCTTTTAATCAAGCTCGAATGCGCCAGTATAGAGCCTGTAGTAAATTCCGCCCTCTTTGATGAGGTCTCCGTGATCTCCGCGCTCCATGATGCGCCCGCCGTCCAGCACCATGATGACTGAGGCGTCCCGAACGGTCGAGAGCCTGTGGGCAATGACAAAGACGGTGCGCCCCTCCATAAGAGCATCCATACCCCGGCCGATGATGGCCTCGGTACGGGTGTCGACACTGGAGGTGGCCTCATCCAAAATCATGACCGGCGGGTCGCAGACGGCGGCCCTCGCAATCGCGATCAACTGCCGTTGGCCCTGGGACAGCGTACCGCCCCCCTCCTCCACCATGGTGTCGTAGCGTTCCGGCATGTGCCGGATGAAACTGTCTGCGCCGGCGATTTTGGCAGCCCGGTGCACTTCCTCGTCGGTTGCGGTGGGTTTGCCCATGCGGATGTTGTCGGCGATGGTGCCGGTGAAGAGGTTGATGTCCTGCAGCACCATGCCAAGTGTTTTACGCAGGTCGCTTTTTTTGATGTCGGCGATATCGATGCCGTCATAGGTGATTTTGCCCTTTTCAATGTCGTAAAACCGGTTGATGAGGTTGGTAATGGTGGTCTTTCCGGCGCCGGTCGCCCCGACAAAGGCCACTTTCTGTCCGGGCTTCGCGTATAAACTGATGTCCTTTATGACCGCCTGCCCCGGTTTATAACCGAAGTCCACATTCTCAAACCGCACATAACCTTGCAGCGGCACTTCGCCGTCCGGTGTGTGGAAAACCCAACCCTCCGGCCGGCGCTCCGCCGTGACGGTGCCGGTGTCGGCCTCCGACTCCTCGTCTAAGAGGCCAAAGATGCGCTCGGCACCGGCGAGTGCCATGATAATGGCGCTCGCCTGCTGTGAAACTTGGCTGATAGGCATGGAAAATGATCGGTTGAGCTGCAGAAAGCTTGCGATGCCGCCCAGCGTCATCCCTCCAAACCCCGAGACAGCCATGGCACCGCCGATCATGGCGGAGATAGCGAACTGGATCTGGTTTAAGTTGCCCATCATGGGCATGAGAATGTTGGCCATGGACGAGGCCTCAGCTGCGTTTTTGCGCAGAGCCTCATTCAGTTCATCAAAGGCCGCCTCGGACTGCCGCTCTCTGCTGAAGACCTTGACCACCTTCTGCCCTGCCGTCATCTCCTCGATGTAACCGTTAAGCTTGCCCATCTCCCGCTGCTGCGCCCCAAAATACTTGACGCTTTTACCGCCGATTTTTTGGACACCCTTGATCATCACATAAAGTGAGAGGACAACAAAGGCCGTGAGGTAGATGTTTGTGAAGCACATGGCGACAAAGACGACCGATGCCGACACAACGGTCGACAGCAACTGCGGAAGGCTTTGGGCGATCATCTGGCGCAGCGTGTCGGTGTCATTCGTGTACCGGCTCATGATCTCACCGACCGTGTGGCTGTCAAAATAGCCGATGGGCAGGCTCTGCATATGGGTAAACATGCGGTCCCGCAGCTTTTTTAGCGTCCCCTGAGACACCGCCACCATGATGCGGGTGTAAACGAGTGCCGCCGTCACGCCGACGGCATAGATGCCGGCCATACGGAGGACTGCTGCGGCAAGGCCGGAAAAGTCTGTACCGCCCGTCGCCAGAAGCGGCGTGATGTAGTCGTCGATGAGAGTCTTGATGAACATGGCCCCCGTCACATTGGCTATGGCCGTGACCAAGATGCAGCAAGCGACGGCAAAGAGCTGCCACTTGTAGTCAGATGCGATCATGCCGACAAGCCTGCCCGCTGTCTTTTTGAGGCTTTTGGGACGGCTGCCGTCGGAACTTACAAATCTTCTGTTCACGTCACACCGCCTCCTTTGTCTGAAGCTCGTAAATTTCCCTGTAAATGCGGCTTTGCGCCATCAGCTCGTCGTGGGTGCCGACCGCTTCAATCTTCCCGTCGTCTAAGACGAGAACACGGTCGGCATCCATGACCGAGGTCACCCGTTGCGCAATGATGAGCTTGGTCACACCGGGAAGTTCCTCTCTGAATGCGCTGCGGATGGCGGAGTCGGTCGCCGTATCGACGGCCGAGGTCGAGTCGTCCAAAATGAGCACTTTTGGTTTTTTCATAAGAGCCCTAGCTATGCACAGCCGCTGCCGCTGACCGCCCGACAGATTGCTTCCACCCTGCTCAAGCTTTGAATCGTAGCCTTCCGGCATGGTCGAAATGAAGCCGTCCGCCTGAGCGAGCCTGCAGGCCCGGCGCATCTCCTCCTCGGTGGCGTTCTCGTCGCCCCACCGGAGATTATCTTTGATGGTGCCGGAAAAGAGCGTATTCTTTTGCAGCACGACCGCCACCGCGTTTCGCAGCGTCTCTAGGTCGTACTCCTTGACGTCGCGGCCCCCAACTTTTACGACGCCCTCCGTGGGGTCAAAGAGTCGGGGGATGAGCTCAACCAGAGTCGACTTGCCGCTGCCGGTGCCGCCCAAGATGCCGATGGTCTCGCCTGAAGCGATGGCAAGATCGATGCGCTCAAAACAGCGCCACTTGACATGGACGAATTCGATGGAGCCGTCTGACACCTCGGTGACAGGCGCGGAAGGCGCTGCGATGTCGGAGACCTCGTCCAAAACCTCTACGACACGCTCGGCCGATGCCCGTGACATAATGATCATGACAAAGACCATCGAGAGCATCATGAGGCTCATGAGAATCTGGTTGGTATACGTGATGAGGCTCATGAGCTCACCGGTCGTCATGGAGCCTGCCACAATGGTTTTGGCCCCAAACCACGAAATCAGCAGGATGCATGTATAGACGGCCGCCTGCATCATGGGGGAATTGAGCGCTAATAGGCGCTCGGCCTTGGCAAACAGCTCGTAGATCTCGCTCGATACGCCTCGGAACTTCGTGATCTCATCCTCTTCCCGCACGAAGGATTTGACCACCCGGATGCCGCGCAGATTCTCCCGCACGACGCGGTTGAGCCGATCGTAGGTCTTGAAGACCTTCTCAAAGGTCGGGTGGGCACGGGTTGCCACAAACAGAAGCCCGGCAAAGAGCACCGGAACAACACTCAAAAAGATCAGGGCCATTTTGCTGTTGATGGAAAAGGCCATAAAGAGGGCGAAAATTAAGAGTGCCGGCGCCCGCACCGCGATGCGCACAATCATTTGAAAGGCATTTTGGAGATTGGTGACATCGGTCGTCATCCGTGTGACGAGACTCGAGGTCGAAAATCGGTCGATGTTGGTGAAAGAGTAATCCTGCACCTTGTAAAAGAGGGCCTGCCGCAAATTTGCGGCAAAGCCGGCCGAAGCCTGCGCCGCGAACCGCCCGGCCAAGACCCCGAGCGTCAGCGATACGGCCGCAGTCAAAATGAGCAGCAGCCCCGTTTCGCGGATGACGGCCATGTTTCCCGCCTGAATGCCCTTGTCGACAAGTCTTGCCATGAGCAGCGGGATCAGCACCTCGCAAAAACTCTCGAGCGTCACGGTCAAAGGCGATAAAATCGCTTGTTTTTTATATTTGCCGATGTGAGCGGCCAGTTTTTTAATCATACGCATTCCCCCGATTCTTCACAGTTTTCTAGATTGCTCCGGATTTTATCTGCAACGACAAAAAAAGCCGTAAGCTCTTCCGGCGTGACGTCTTTGCGCATTTCGGCTTCAAGCCGATCCCGGTCCTGATGGAGGACACGGCAAAACTCTGCCGCCTTCTCGGTCAGGACGATGCTCTTGAGGCGGGCGTCCCCTTCGACCGGCAACCGCTCAATCAGCCCCTTGCGCTCGAGCTGCTGCAGCATGACGGTGGCCGTTGACCGCCGGATGCCGAATTCCTCTTCAATGTCCCTCTGGAAAATTTGCCCGTCTGGCGTGCGTTTATGCAGGTAGTGCAGCAGCCATCCCTGTACACCGGTCATGTCCTCGATGCCCACCTGTGCGGCGTAGCTGTCAATGCGCCGTTTGATGAGGTTGGAGAGCCCTCGTATTTCCCTTCCGATATGCCGTTCCATATAGATAGTACCTCCGATAATTTCCAAACATGTTCGCTTTCTAACTGTTAGCTTTCTAACATAATGCATTATAACAGAAAAATTGCCCTTGTCAAGGGGGAACGATCCGGTTATATTTGCATATCTGCACATTTTTTTAATGCCCCGTCTATCGAAGCGACCGGTTGCGGACAAAAAAAGCCCCGCCTAAGGGCGGGACCTTTTGTGTTCGCGAAATTTATGCAAAGGTCAGTCGAGCATGTCGTGTTCGAGCGAGTCGTCGTTGAAAACCCAGTCCCGCACATCGATCATCTGGTATTTTCCTTCCTTGCCGCGGGTGACAACATTTGCGATTCCGGAGTTGATGATCATACGGCGGCACATGCTGCAGGAGACGGGGTACTCAATGGTCTCTCCTGTCTTCATGTCGCGGCCGGCGAGGTACATGGTGGCACCAATCATGTCGCGGCGGGAGGCGGAAATGATGGCGTTGGCCTCGGCGTGCACCGACCGGCAGAGCTCATACCGCTCACCGGCGGGAATTTGCAGCTTTTCGCGCATGCAGTAGTTGAGGTTGATGCAGTTTTTGCGGCCGCGGGGAGCCCCCGTGTACCCTGTCGCAACGATTTCGTCGTTTTTGACGATGATGGCTCCGTAATTACGGCGCAGGCATGTCCCTCTTTCAAGCACGGTTTCGGCAATGTCGAGGTAATAATTCTCTTTGTCAACTCTGTCCCGCATGTCGGCCTCCCAAAACGATTGATATGTTTTTTACAATCAGATTATATATCGGAACACCCGCATATGTCAAGAAAGGCTACTTTCTCTTTCTGCGGCCTGCGTAGTAATTGCGGGGTTCTTGCCCGGTCGGCCGCGCCTCTTTTTTGTTCTTCTTCTTGAAAAAAAAGGCTGCGATGAGAAAGACCGCCAGCAGCGTGATGGGCGAGACAAGCCCTCCGGTGCCGGCAGCGGCCTCGCCGGTTCCCCCCATGGTCCGCTCTATAAAATAGGTCGCCGCAAGGAGGGCCAGCAATATAAAAATTTTCACTAAGTCACAGTCCCCCTTTAAAGCAGTGGTTTGCCCGCAGCAGACAAAAAGCCCCTCTGTCCCTGCGGTCACATGTATCGTACCACAGGGACAGGGGGGCTTGCAAGGTCAAGATGATTCAAAGTCGCTGGGAAGGAAGATTTTACGTCTATATCGCATGCTACTTGTAGTAAATGACCCGCACGGCACCGCCATCCGCCAGTGACTTATCAATATAGGCCGTGACTGTGTCATAGTTTCCGGCCAGCAGCCGGTCAAGAGAGCTGATGACGGGCGTGGTTTCCGACACATCGTAGACCAAGGTGTCTCCGGTGATGCGGTGCTGGGTTCCGGAGACATCGGTGACGTAGGAGCCGTCGACCGTATCGACCGAGACTTTTGCCAGATTTATGATGACCGTGTCGCCGTCGGCGTTCATATAGATGCGCACAGGACCCGCCGTGATATTCTGTTTGGTGTCCGTAAAGCTGTATGTGTCAGTCGTACCGCCGATATCAACGACGTAGCTCGACTTGGACCCTGTATCGGTGTCCTGCTCAGAGACTGTGATTGCCGTGCCGTACGTTGCAATATCCCCTGTCACATCATTTAAAATGAGGGATGAAATCTGGCCTGATGAGTTCATGGCGGCCAGCAGCACATCCTCTGAGGAGAGGGTGCTGCCGTCCAGCCTTGAGAGGTAAATGTTCGCCGTCTCTCCGTCCGCCGCGACATCGAGAATGGTGACCCCCTGTGCCAAGGTGACGCTTCCGACCTTCATGGAAGTCGCATTGACATAGCCTAAAGCCGATTCGCCGGAGGCGGTGGTGACGGTGGCCGTAGTGCCGGAGTAACTGATCTTGACCGCTCGGCCGACAAGATAAGAACCGTTGAAGGTGAGTGGTACATCCATGGTATCCCCACTCGTAAAACAGACCTTGACGTAGTAGCCTACCGACTCACCCGAGGTTGTGGTCAGGGACTTGGTGCCGGCCTTGATGACGACGCCAAGCTGGCTGGCATAGACCTCCTCAGCTGGTCGAATGTCAGCGGCATTGCCCTCGCGATCGTAGAGCACCGTGACCGTTGTGCCGATGGTTAGCCCGCCGACGCCGGCCGCGGCTCTGGCCGCGTAGCCCGACAGCGTGACCGTCTTGCCGGAAATCACAACAGAGGTCGGAGCCTCACGGCTTGGGGAGACCGACTCCAGCGTACCGGTCGTTCGGGAGGTGTATGCCCACAAGGTGGAAGCCGACTGGCTTGTATAGTATACGTCGTAGTGCGAGAGTTTAGAGAGACTTGAGAGAATTCCGTCGATGTAGACCGTCGTCGGGGTGAAGGATAGGGTGCCGGTGTAGGTGTAAGGACCCTGCGCTTTCTGTGTCATGACATCAGAGAGAGTAAGTTCATCCCCTCCCATAGAATAGCCGATTGTCGTGACATGGGCCTTGGAGGAGCCGGAGTCGGCTGTGTTCAGGGCATTGTACATGAGCTGAGCAGTCTGGCGTCTGGTTAGGGTCGAACCGAGCCCAGCTGATACGCCGTCCAAAAGCCCGAGATCCTCGGCCATCGCATACTGGGCATAGGGGTAGGCGCCCTCTGGTGTGTAGCCCAGGAGTCCCAGTACTGCGGACAGCGCCTCCTCCAGCGTGACGGTCTTCTCCGGCCGGAAAGTGCCGTCCGAGTACCCTTTCATGATACTGTATTTCTGTGCCACCTTGATATAGGGAGCGGCCCAGTGCTGATAGGAGACGTCGCCAAACGGCGAGGTACGGCTGACCGAGGCCTCTCCTTTATAAGAGGAGGCCGTGACGAGAATTTTAGCCAGCTGCGCGCGGGTCAGCGTACGGTCCGGCTCAAAGTCGCCGGACTCGTTATACGTCATGACCCCCATGGTTGAGAGAATCTGCCAGACATCGGTCTCCGGCGTGTCGGTGGCCGCCGCCGGTAGCATGGTGAGCACCATGCACAGCGCCGTGCATAGCGCCGTAAAGGCGGTCACGATGCGTGTTTTCATGTTGTTGTTCCTCCTATAATCAGTCGTACCTCAGCGCCTCAAAGGGGTTGAGGCTGGCCGCCTTGGCCGCCGGGAAATATCCGAATACCACGCCGATGGCCACCGACACCGAAAATGCGATAACGACAGCCGTGACCGAGATGGCAACCGACATGTCGAAAATCTTTCCGGCGGCGAAGGCTGCCGCAACACCGACGACGATGCCGATGATACCGCCCGATGCCGAAGTGACGGCCGCTTCAATGACAAACTGGCGCATGATGTCCCGCCGCTTGCCTCCGAGCGATTTGCGGATGCCGATCTCTCTTGTGCGTTCGGTGACCGACACCAGCATTATGTTCATGATGCCGATTCCGCCGACGAGGAGTGAGATTCCGGCCACGCCGACCAGAACCAGTGTCAGGGTGCCGGTCAATTCCGACACCATTTCAAGCATCTGGGACTGGCTGGTGACTCTGTAGTAGTCTTCGTTTGAAAATACTTTGTAGAGATAGGTTTCAATGACTGAAATGGCTGCTTCGGCCGTGTCGGCCGAGGTGGAGGACATGACATAGGTGTTCACCATTCCAAAACGCGAAAGTCGCTGGGCCGCCGTGTAGGGCATGATGATGACGTCGTCCTGTGAACTCTCGGTGGTGTCGGCAAGCTCATTTAAGACCCCAACGACCGTATACCGGTCGCCGTTAATTTTGATATCGCTGCCCAGGGGGTCCTCGTTTCCGAAAAACTCCTGTGCCACATAGCTGCCGATGACGACGATTTTATTGCGGGACTCCACGTCCTGCCAGCAGACAAACCGACCGGAGGCAAGCGTGTAGCTTTTGATGAGGGGGTAATCCTCGTTGCAGCCCGTGATGGTGGTGGTGTCAAGCTCCTCCGCCCCGTACTTAATGCTGTCGGCCGAAACCGTCACGGTGGGGGAACAGTAAGCCAGCACATCACGGTTTTCGTCCGCGAGCTCGATCATGTCCTCGGGCTCCACCCGCAGATTGCCGCCCCGGCCCATGATGTTGACCGAGACAAGGTTGGTCCCAAGTGATTCGAAAGTCGAGGAGAGGTCATTTGAAAAGCCGCCGATGAGACTGACCAGCACGATGACCGCCGCCACACCGATGATGATGCCGAGCATGGTTAGAAGTGAGCGCACCTTGCTTCCGGAAAGGCTCTTTAAAGCCAGCTTCATGGCCTGGGAAAACTTCATGCCTGCCGGCCGATGCAGCGCCGGTCGCTTAAACGAATGCTTTTTTTCGGTCTGTACCTCGCCGGTGCTTCCGGCGCCTTCGGCATGAGACGTGCCTTGTTCACAGGACTGCGTTTTGTCGGCCTCGCCGGTGTTGTCCGCACGCACTATGTCAGTATCGGTCATACGCCCACCTCCTTTTGCAGGCTGTCGGCGATCAGCTTGCCGTCCGACAGGGTAAGCACCCGCTTCGCCTCGGCCGCGATGCCTTGGTCATGGGTGACCAGTATGATGGTCTTGCCGTCGGCGTTGAGCTCTTTGAGAAAGCCCAAAACCTCGTGTCCGGTTCTGGAGTCGAGGGCGCCCGTAGGCTCGTCGGCCAAGATGATCGAAGGGTGGGTGACGAGGGCTCGCGCAATCGAGACCCGCTGCTGCTGTCCGCCCGAGAGCTGGGCCGGCATGTGTAGGGTACGATCGGAAAGCCCCACTTTTTCAAGGCTCTCCCGCACCCGGCCATCCCGCTCCTCCTGCGGCAGGTCGGAGTATATGAGGGGCAGTTCGACGTTTTCAAATACGTTGAGCTTCGGAATGAGGTTGTACTGTTGGAACACGAATCCGAGTGTGCGGTTGCGCAGCTCGGCCAGCCCGTCGTCGGTGTACTCCGAGATGTCCTGTCCGTCAATGAGGCAATTCCCCTCGGTCGGAACGTCCAGCGCTCCGATAATGTTCATGCAGGTCGACTTTCCCGAGCCCGACTGGCCCACGATGGCGACAAACTCGCCCTCGTCAATTTTGAAGGAGACCCCGTCGATGGCGCGGACCTCGTTATCCCCCATGGAATAAATTTTATAGATGTTGCGAAATTCGATAATGGTTCCCACTTTTTTCACACCGCCCGTCAACCGACCGGCGGAGTACCGCCGCCCGACGGACCGCCTCCCGATGGAGGTCCGCCGCTGCTGCCTGTCGTCATGCCACCCATCATGCCCATGTTCACTTCTTCCGTCGACTCGGTTGTCTGAGATGCCGAGGAGATGTAGACCGTGTCGCCCTCTTCAAGGCCGTCCGTTATCTGGATATAGTCGTCGGTTGAAATGCCGGTCGTGACCTTGATATAGGCGTAATCGCCGTCTTCCTGCACGATGTCGGCCTCGTCAACGGACGCTTTGTCGACCCGCACAAGACTGCCTCTTGTGACCGCTGCCACCGGCACCATGAGGGTATCTTTAGCTTCAGCCGAGACGATATCGGCCGTCACGTTCATGCCGGGGAGCAGCCCGTCATAATCCTCAATGACGACGGTGACGGGGTACGTTGTCACCGACGAAGTCGTGGTGCCGACGATGCTGATACCGGTGATTTTGCCCTCGTACTCAACGCCCTCAGCCGCATCGGCCGTGACAATGACCTTCTGGCCGACATATAGCTCTTTGATGTCGAGCTCGTCGATGGACATTTCAAAAGTCAAAGCCGACATGTCCGCAATAACGCACAACGTCGTCTTGTTTCCGTCCAGGGTGTCTCCGGCCTTGTAGGACTTCGTTAAGACCGTCCCAGCGATGGGGGCAGTGATGGTATAGTCGTCGAGTTTGTCGATCATGTCCTGCAGCTCAAGCTGTGCGTTTTCGAGGTTCAGTTCACTTGATAGTCCGTTGACTTCGGCCGTGTCGCTCTCGAGCGTCAGCAGCAGCTCGCCCGTCGTCACGTTGTCGCCTTTGTTCACCGAAAGGTCGGCGACGGTACCGGAGGTCTTTGCCGTAATCGTAACACAGGCGCTGATTTCGCTCTCCCCCGTGTCGTTACAGGCGTATCCCCCCGTGATGACGCTGACCTCGGCCCCCGAGTTAACAGCGCCGGGATTGGCGAATTCGACCGTCACATCCGAGACCGGCACACCGGTACCCGAGATGTAGGAGCCGGTCGCCACCCGGGTGACGGTGCCCGTCACCCGCTCGCCGGTTGCCTCAAGCCAAACTTCGGCTGCGTCCCCCACCGAAATCCCGGCCGCGTCCGACGCGTTGAAGGGCAGTGTGGCGGTCAGGGTCGCATAATCGGTGATCTCACACAATTTGGTTCCCGAGTTCACCTCGTCCCCTTCATCCACATACAGCTCGGTGACGACGCCGTCCGTCGTCGCTTTGACATACCGGTTTTGCAGACTGCTCTGCGTTTGATCGTTTGAGATCTGTTGCTTTTGCAGCGCAATTTCATACTTCTGAATGTTGCGCTCGGCCTCAGCCCGGTCGATCTCGTAGAGCATCTGTCCCCCCTGCACCTCGTCCCCTTCCGACAGGTTGTCGGAGAGCACGTCGCCGGTGACCAGCGACACGACATTGTACTGTTCGATCGGCGCCACCGTGCCGGAGCTCGAAATGACCGCGGTCAAATCGCCCTTGGTCACGGTGACGGCGTTGTAGACTGTGCCGGCCGCTTCGGCCGCCTTTGTCTTCTTATAATATACGACTGAGCCGCCGGCAATCAGCACCGCAACGCCGGCGATGGCCATCCACCGTCTGGCCTTGGCACTGGTTTTCTTTTTCTTATTCATCAAGAGACACCTCCATGCCCGATTAGTATATTTTTGGTATTTGTACGAACGGTGTCCAAACGGTTACGGCTTTTAAAAAGTTAACGATTTATCTAAAAATCCCTTCCGCTTTGTGATATACTAAATAGCGTCAAACTGTAAAACGGCTTGCGTCCGCCGACACTGCAGAGCGGGGCAAGCGAGCTTAAAGGAGCATAGAATGGGACTTTTTGATAAAGTGTTCGGAACATACAGCGACCGCGAGCTGAAAAAGCTGTCGGCAATCGCGGACAGCGTCGACGCGCTCGAGGGCAGATACGCCGCCATGTCGGACGCCGAGCTTGCAGGCCAGACCCCGATTCTGAAAGACCGTCTTGCGGCTGGTGAGACCGTCGATGACATCCTGCCCGACGCCTTCGCTGCAGTCCGCGAGGCCGCGGCCCGGGTTCTCGGCATGCGCCCCTACCGGGTGCAGGTCTTGGGCGGCATTGTGCTGCATCAGGGCCGCATCGCCGAAATGCGCACCGGTGAAGGCAAGACGCTGGCCGCCACCCTGCCGGCCTACTTAAACGCTCTGACCGGCGAGAGTGTCCACATCGTTACGGTCAACGACTACCTTGCCCGCCGCGACAGCGAGTGGATGGGCAAAATCTACCGCTTCATGGGCCTTTCAGTCGGCCTTGTCGTCCACGGGGTGACAGGGGACGAGAAAAAAGCGGCCTACCAGGCCGACATCACGTATGGAACCAACAATGAGTTTGGATTTGATTATCTGCGGGACAACATGGTGACCTATAAGGAGCAGATGGCGCAGCGCGGCCACCCCTTTGCCATCGTCGACGAGGTCGACTCCATTCTGGTCGATGAGGCCAGGACGCCGCTCATCATTTCGGGCGCCGGCGACAAGTCGACCGACCTCTACGAGAAGGCCGACGAGCTGACGGCCCGTATGCGGCCCTTCAAGGTGTTGGAGGAGGACGCCAAGGTCGAAAATGACGACATTGACGCCGACTACATCATCGACGAAAAGGCCCGCTCGGCCACTCTGACCGATAAGGGCCGCCGCAAGGCAGAGCAGTATTTCGGCATCGAAAACCTCTCGGACCCCGAAAATGCCACCCTCTTTCACCATGTCAACCAAGCCATCAAGGCCAGGGGCATCATGAAGTTGGACGTCGACTACGTCGTCAAGGACGGCGAGATCATCATTGTCGACGAATTCACCGGCCGCCTCATGTTTGGCCGCCGCTATTCCGAGGGCCTGCACCAGGCCATTGAAGCTAAGGAGCATGTCAACGTCCAGCGGGAAAACCGGACGCTCGCCACCATCACATTCCAGAATTACTTTCGTCTTTATCGAAAGCTTTCCGGCATGACCGGTACCGCAGTCACCGAAGAGACCGAGTTTCGTGAGATCTACAAGCTTGATGTCGTCGTCGTGCCCACCAATAAGCCCATGATCCGAGACGACCACCCCGACGTCGTCTACAAAACCGAGGCCGGCAAGTTTAGAGCCGTCATCGAGAACATCATCACCTGCCATGACAAGGGGCAGCCAGTACTGGTCGGCACCATCTCCATTGAGCGATCGGAGCATCTGTCGGCGCTCTTAAAACGCCGGGGGATTCCCCACAGCGTCCTGAACGCTAAATTCCATGAAAAAGAGGCCGAGATCGTCGCCCAGGCCGGCAAGCGCGGGGCCGTTACCATCGCCACCAACATGGCTGGCCGCGGCACCGACATCATATTGGGCGGCAACGCAGAGTACGCGGCCAAAGCCGAAATGCGCAAACTCGGCTATGCCGAAGAGCTCATCGACGCTGCCACCACCCACAACGAGACGACGGATGAAAATATTCTGGATGCCCGTGCCGCCTTTGCGGAGCTTGAGCTACGCTTCAAGGCCGAGTATATCCCGGAGGCTGAGGCTGTCAAGGCCGCCGGCGGCCTTTTCATCATCGGTACCGAGCGGCATGAATCCCGCCGCATCGACAATCAGCTGCGCGGCCGTTCCGGTCGGCAGGGCGACCCCGGTGAAAGCCGCTTCTATATTTCTATGGAAGACGACTTGATGCGACTCTTCGGCGGCGAGCGGCTCATCAATATGATGGAGACGCTCAAAATCGACGAGGACACACCCATCGAGGCCAAGATACTGTCGGGCTCCATCGAGTCGGCTCAGCGCCGGGTCGAGGGCCGCAACTTCGATATCCGCAAGCATGTGCTCCAGTACGACGATGTCATGAACCAACAGCGTGGCGTCATTTATGAGCAGCGCCGCAAAGTTCTGGACGGTGAGGACATCCGTGCCTCGGTCATCAAGATGATCGAGGATGCCATCGATGAGAAGATTGCCGCCCACATGGTTGGGGACGTCCCGGAAAATTACGATCTTGCAGGCCTTGCAGCCGAGTTTAAGGGGCTCTTCTTAAACGGCACCGAGCTTTCGGTTACCACTCGTGAGGAGATGGATACGGTCTCCCCCACGTGGGCAAAGGAGATCCTCATGCGCTGCGCCATGTCGGTCTATGAGCGCAAGGAGAAAGAATATGGGCCCATCATGCGGGAGGTCGAACGGGTGGTACTCTTAGGCGAAGTCGACCGCAAGTGGATGGACCACATCGACGCCATGGATGAACTGCGCCGCGGTATCGGACTGCGGGCCATCGGTCAAAGGGATCCGGTGATCGAGTACAAGTTCGAAGGCTACGAGATGTTCGACGGCATGACAAAGGCCATCAAAGAGGATACGGTGCGCAAGCTCTACCTCGTGCGCATTTCGCAGGGGGCCGCTCCGAAGCGCGAACAAGTGGCGCGCCCAAGTGAATCCTCCTCCGAAGACGGCAAGGGAAAGACAGTTCAAAACAAGAAAAAGAAGATCGGACCCAATGAACCCTGCCCCTGCGGCAGCGGACTGAAGTACAAAAAATGCTGCGGAAAAAACGTCAGATAACCGCGCAGCTTAACATTTTTAACTTCGGGTGTCTCACCTGGAATTTTTACCGGAATGTTTGGAATATCTTTGGTGTATTTGGACACTTTTGACCTTGTTTCGGCGCACGGCAGTATGCCGTGCGCCGTTTGTTTCCGGTGGCTATATATCTGCGGGTAACATAAAAATTTCCGCCGGTTCATACTGCATAATAAAAAGCCCCGCCGTTTGAGGGTTTGTCCACTTTTGACCTCTCAATCAACGAGTTTTCCACACTATTCACAGAGTTTTCCACATAAGATTATGTCAACCGATGGAAAGTTTCTTGTCTGGTTTTCGGCGCCCATCGACAAAACCGCCCCATTTCACAGGTTACTTGGGGGTTTCAATTGCTTGCACAGTGTATTTGCGTGCATATTTTTCCCGGCTCCAGCGAATGACTGCACATTCTATGCATCGCGCAGGACTCCCCCCCGACTATCCGCTTTTGTCAAGGTTTGTTTATTATTGCCATTGTAAGAAAACGGATTAAATGGTAAAATACTGTTAATTTTTAGAGTGGAGGTGCCATCCTATGAAAATCGAGGTTCAGAAAAACTCGACCCCGAAACCAAAGCCCGACCCCGCGGCTTTGGGCTTTGGAAAATACTACACGGATCACATGCTGGTGATGGATTATTTTGACGGCGCATGGGTGAACCTGCCATTATTCCCTACGGGCCTTTAACGCTTGACCCCTCCTGCATGGTCTTTCACTACGGTCAGGAGCTCTTTGAGGGAATGAAGGCATACCCGGCGCCAAATGGCGACGTGCTGCTCTTTCGACCGGATAAAAACGCCGCCCGCTTCAACGGCTCTGCCGCCCGCATCTCCATTCCCGCCATTCCGGAGGATGTCTTTGTGGAGTGCGTCAAGGCCGTCGTCGATGTCGACCGCGGATGGGTACCCACCGCCCCAGAGACCTCGCTCTATATCAGGCCCTTCTGCTTTGCCACCGAGCCGAGCGTCTCGGTCCACCCGTCGAAAAGCTATAAGTTTCTAATCATCCTGACGCCCGTAGGTCCCTATTACAGCACCGGGCTGACTCCGGTCAGCATCTTGATTGAGGATGAGCTTGTGCGGGCCGTCAAGGGCGGTACCGGCTTCACAAAGTGCGGCGGCAACTACGCTCCCGCCCTGCTGGCCCAGACCAAGGCAGAGGCCTTAGGCTGCGCTCAGGTGCTCTGGCTTGACGGTGCCACTCGCACCAAAGTCGAAGAGGTCGGCACCATGAACTGCATGTTCAAGATCGCGGGCAAGGTCTACACCTCCCCCTTGGACGGCACCATCCTGCCCGGCGTCACCCGCGACTCCATCCTGGCCATCTTAAGAGATTGGGGTGTCCCCTGCGAGGAGCGGGCACTGACGGTTGACGAGCTCCTGGCCGCCGATGCGGCCGGCACCCTTGAAGAAGTCTTTGGCGTCGGCACCGCCGCCGTCATCTCCCCCATCGGTGAACTCGTGTACAAGGGCCGCCGCATGGTAGTCGGCGGGGACAAGACCAAAACCGGCCCTCTTTCCCAGAAAATTTTCGACGAACTGACCGGTATCCAATGGGGCAAGCGGCCTGACAAGTTCGGCTGGACCCTCAAGGTCTGACTGGGCGCTCCCCCTTCTCATAATACCCCTCTGCGATTGATCGGCGGTTTCTTACGCCTTCTCCCGTCACATAAATTTCCCCTGCGACATAAGTTGGAGTACACCTTATGTTCGCAGGGGGTTTTTTATTTGGAATGGTTTTTATCACTTTCTCCGGTGATGCAAGGTCTTATGGCCACCATCTTCACCTGGGGGGTGACAGCCGCCGGTGCTGCGCCGGTGTTTTTCTTCAAGTCGGTCAACCGCCGCCTTCTGGACGCCATGATGGGCTTTTCGGCCGGCGTCATGATCGCGGCCTCCTTCTGGTCTCTCTTGGCGCCGGCCATTGAGCTGGCCGGCAACCTTGGGGCCAACGCCGCCCTCATCTGCGCCGTCGGCTTTGCCGCAGGCGGGCTTTTTGTGATGGCGAGCGACGTTCTGCTCGAGCGCCTTCCCGCCACCCGGGCTGCCGACGGCTCGCTGCGCAGCTCGCTGCTGCTGGTAACCGCCGTGACGATGCACAACATCCCGGAGGGCATGGCGGTCGGCGTGGCCTTCGGCAGCGCGGCCTTGGGCATTACGGGCGCTTCTGTCACGGGCGCCATGCTGCTGGCGCTCGGCATCGGGCTCCAGAACTTTCCGGAGGGCACCTGTGTCGCCATGCCGATGCGCCGTGCCGGCGCCTCCCGTCTGAAGAGTTTTATGATCGGGCAGGCCTCCGGCCTCGTTGAGCCTGTCGCCGGCGTCTTCGGCGTGCTCTTTGCCATAGCGTCCCGGGCGGCGCTGCCTGCCGTGCTCTCCTTTTCAGCTGGCGCCATGATCTCGGTCGTCTGCTCGGAGCTCATTCCCGAGTCCTTCAAAGACAACAAGCGGCTTGCCTCCATCGGCGTTCTGGCCGGTTTTATCCTCATGATGATCCTCGACGTTGCCCTCGGTTAATCTTTCCATTGCTCCATACATGCGGGCGGCAAATCTGCCGCCCGGCTTTTTGTTTTGACAAGCTGGAAAAATTGTGGTATAATGGCACAGCCTCGAACTCGTTATGGTCGATGTTTGGCCTAGCGGCCTCGGATATTGAGACTGCTCACCATTTTTTCCGTATATTCTCAGTTTCACACGGGTAAAATGGTACCAAATCAAATCACCGGAGGTTAAAATTGTGTTACACAAACCACGGGATCTGCTGCGGCGTAACTGCGCCGACGGGATCCTGCGACGGTACATGCCGGAGGTTGCGCTCCTTACGCTGACCTGCCTGTACCTCGCTTTCATGGTGCTGTCAACCCGGGTGGCCGTCGTCCATAGCGGAGACGCTGTGGAGGTCTTCCGCACGCTGGACAACGACCCCTATTCCATCGCACAGGGCAGCATGTTCGCACTAGGCCTTGAGGACGACGTGAGCGTCAACTCTAAGACCCCGTACTTTATAGACATCTCTATAAACCAGGCCTTCGACGTGAAAATTTCCGTCGATGGCACCATCTACACCGTAGAGACGACCGGCGACACTGTTTACAGCCTGCTTTCTAAGGCCGGCGTTTCGCTCTACGACGGGGATCAGCTCAACTACAGGCTCGACTGTCCGGTATTTAAGGACATGGAAGTCGCCATCGCGCGCGTCAGCTATGAGATCGTGACCGAGGAAACGCCAATACCGTACGACGTGCGCCGTGTGGCCTCCCAAAATGTGCCGGTCGGCTCCTTTGTGGAGACGACGGCGGGCAAAGAGGGACTTGCCGTCTCGACCCTTGAACACAAGTTCCTAAACGGCAATTTGGTTGACACCCGCGTCCTGGAGGAGGAGGTCATTAAAGAGCCTGTCACCGGCGTCGTTGCATACGGCGTCGGCGGCACAATTACCACCTCCCGCTCCGACGCGACCCGCTACTCCTTCTACCTCGACATGACCGCCACCGCATACACCTACGGCGAAGGCGGCCAGTGGGGCGATGTGACCCGCTCCGGCAAAGCGGTGCAGGTCGGCTATGTAGCCGTAGACCCCAAGGTCATCCCGCTCGGCTCCAGGCTCTATATCACCTATCCGAACGGCCGGGTGGCGTATGGCTTTGCGGTGGCTGAGGATACAGGCGGTGCCATCAAGGGTGCCCGCATCGATTTATTCTTTGAATCCCGCGATGAGTGCATCAGCTTCGGGCGCCGCAAGGTTCGGGTCTACGTGCTCGAGTAAGAAAAGCGAATAAGCAGGCAATAAAGTACCGTCCTCCGATATGGAGGACGGTTTCTTTTTAAGGCAAAATAGCAGGCACCAATAGAAAAGCCGCCCGGCATACGCCGGGCGGCTTTGAGGTTATGCAGTTAGGTTACGGAGCAACTTCAACGGTGCGAACCGCATCGCTGTAAATGAAGACGCTCTCGATCTCGTTGTCGCTGTTGTAGATAACGGTGACAACGTAGGTCAAGGTGGAGCCGGAGGTGTTGATGGAATCCTTATCGGAGACCGCCACGTCGACATCATAGTCGAGGCAGCCGATGTCAGCGCCGGAGGCGTTGACCGGGAAGTCGCTGACGAGGTAGTAGTACACTTCGTCCGCGAAGGAGTTGTTGGAGAGTGCCGCAAGAGTGGCATCGGCATCAACCGCGTAATCGATGGCGTCATCAGCACCATCGGTGATGATGTCGCCGTTCTCAATCACGTTGCCCATCATAGCGCCGGAGAGGATCTTGGTGGGCGATACGCTGACGAGGTCTGCCGAATCAATGGCCTCGAGATCCTTGAGGAAGCCGTTGGTGTCAAAGACCAGCTTCATGAAGCCAATGGTGTCGTCCAGGTTGACATAGCTGTCAAAGCCTTCGTAGTCATCTTCGACCGCGTCGGTCTTAACTGTCTCAACCTTGCCGTCGTAAGCTACGCTGAAGGTGTACACATAGTCGTCTCCGGAGACTTCCTTCTCAGCCCACAGGATATAGCCGAAGGACTCGTCAACCTTGACGGGCTTGGTGGCGCCGGACAGCAGCACGATAACGGCTGCACTGTCATCGTCGACAACAAACATATTGCCGGTGATGCCGGTGGTGATCTTCTTGAGCTCCGAGGCGGCGATGACACTGTACTTGCCAGCCGCGGTCTTGAAGAAGACGACGGAGTCATCATCGACATAGCCGGTAAGGGCGTCGACCTTCAGGATGGTGGTGGAGGTGCTGTAAGTAGCGAGGCCGGTGGCGTCGTAGCCGTAGTCCTTCTCGTCGGCAACATAGGCAGCCGTCTTGAGGGTATCAATCTCGCCGTCGGAGTTGAGGGCGTACTGATAGATGACATCGTTGGCAAGGAAAGCGTATTCATCATCGTCTTCCGTGTCGATGTCAATGCCGTCTACTACGAGGTCGGAGTCGACCGAGAAGGTCTTCTTGGTGCCGTCGGCCAGGTAGCCGGTGATGGTCTTCAGCTCATAGACGGGCAGGCCGCCGACAAGCTTGGTGGAGATGCCGAGATCCATGGCCAGAATCCACTTGTCCTTGGAGACAACGGAGGCGACCTTGGTGCAGAAAACGATGTCGCCGTTGGCGTTGAGGACGAGGTCGTACTTGTTGCCGACCTTGCCGACTGCCTCAAAGTCATCGTCGCCGGTGAGGTTGGCCTCGCCGGCCGCCGTATACACGGTGCCGTCGAAGTAGAAGTCTCCGCTCGAGATCTTGGACAGCTTGGCGCCGTCGATCTCGGTGGCCTTAGTCACGTCGAAGATGGTCTGCATGCCTTCTTCGGTGAACTCGTTGTGGGCCGTGGCAATGACGTAATCGCTCTTGGCAATGCCGCTGGCCAGTTTGTAGATGACAACGTCATCTTCTTTGATGTCCTTGGTGCCGCTCTCGAGAACTTCACCGGCCTTGACGGAGGTGAAGCTGACGCGGGTGCTGGTGAGGGCCGAGACCTTGGCGGTGTCGGCGAAGGTGACGATGACATAGTCGAGTTCGCTGTCGCCGTCGAAGTCAATAGCCTTGAAAGAGGCGGCGGTGTTGTATTTGCCTTCAAAGAGATCCGCATTCAGGCTGACGTCTGCGCCGATAGAGCTGACGCCGTCACCGGAGTAATAATCATAGGTCTTCTCGACGCCGCCGAGCTTGACAACGAGTTCATAATCATCGGTAGCGCTCTTGACATCGGCTGTGGTGAACTCAATGACCTTGCAGGAGCTGGCCGGCTGAATGTCAAAGATCATGTCCTTGTCATTGGAGGTCTTAGCCGGCTTATACCAGACAGCGACCTTGCAGCCGACATACGCGTCGACATTGCCTTCGTAGTCGTAAAGGCCATACAAGCTTTCCTCATCGGGACCCTCTTTGAACTTGTGTTTGTCCGGATAGAGATAAACCTGGCCCTCATCGGTGAAGTCCTCATCCAGTGCATAGGTGGAGGTCCCGCGCAGATAGCCCGTATCTTCGACCATGCCAAAAGCCCCCTGGGCAACAGTGTAGGTCTCGGTCGCGGTGGTGGAAGAGCTGCCGATCTGCGCCGCGTAGGTACCAAAGCGGGGAGCGGGGGCAAACAGGGCGTTGAAGGCCATCTGCGCAACGGTGCCGCGGTTGGCGGGTCCGTTGGCGGTCATGCCCTTCACGTCGTCAAACAGCTTTAGGCTCTGGGCCTTGTCGATAAAGCCATAGGGGAAGGTGTAGACGGTCGAGTCGTAGCCCATGGCGACGACGAACATCTTCGCGGCCTCAGCGTAGGTCACGATGTCGGTCGGCCAGAACAGGCCATCCTCACGGCCGCCAATGACCTTTGCATTCTTCGCCCAGGTGATGTAGCCGGCAGACCAGCGGTCAGCCGCGACATCGGTGAAGGGGGAGGTGCCAGAGTACATGGCAGCACCGTCGTCCTTGCCGTTCATCAGAACGTACAGAATTTTGGCAAACTGCTCACGGGTGTAGGTACCGGTGGCATTGTAGGTGCCGTCTTCAAAGCCCTTGAGGACCTCGAGAGAGGCGAGCAGGTTGATTGCACGGGCATAGTCGTCGGTGTCCTTGACATCGGCGAATGCACCTGCGCCCGCGGTGAGTCCCATGGACAGCAGCATTGCAGCTGCCAGAACCATCGCGAGAACCTTTTTCAGATTGCTCATAGGTATGTATCCTCCTTTTAATTTTGGAACGGATGAGACTCCGCTCCACTAACATTATCATAATAAAGCCTAGGCCGAACCTCATTCAAGGTATTTCCATTATTGTAATATATATGTAATCACGCATGGATGAACAATGTTTTGATATACGCAAATTTTATAACCTATGGGGAATCCCATCACGCTATATGAAATATATAAAAAGCCGCCCGGCATATGCCGGGCGGCTTTGGGGCTTATGCGATGTTGTTAGCGCGCTGTAGGATTAGTCCTCAACCGTACGAACCGGATCGCTGTAGATGAAGACGCTCTCGATCTCGTCGTCGCTGTTGTAGATAACGGTGACAACGTAGGTCAAGGTGGAGCCGGAGGTATTGATGTTGTCCTTGTCGGAGACTGCCACATCGACATCATAGTCGAGGGTGCCGATGTCAGCGCCGGAGGCGTTGACCGGGTAATCGCTGACGAGGTAGTAGTACACGTCGTCCGCGAAGGAGTTGTTGGAGAGTGCCGCCAGCGTGGCATCGGCATCAACTGCATAATCGATGGAGTCATCAGCACCGTCGGTGATGATGTCGCCGTTCTCAATCACGTTGCCCATCATTGCGCCGGAGAGAATCTTGGTGGGCGATACGCTGACGAGGTCTGCCGAATCGATGGCCTCGAGATCCTTGAGGAAGCCGTTGGTGTCAAAGACCAGCTTCATAAAGCCGATGGTGTCGTCCAGGTTGACATAGCTGTCAAAGCCTTCGTAATCATCTTCGACTGCATCGGTCTTGACTGTCTCAACCTTGCCGTCGTAAGCTACGCTGAAGGTGTAGACATAATCGTCTCCGGAGACTTCCTTCTCAGCCCACAGGATGTAGCCGAAGGACTCATCAACCTTGATGGGCTTGGTGGCGCCGGACAGCAGCACGATAACGGCTGCGCTGTCGTCGTCGGCAACAAACATATTTCCGGTGATGCCGGTGGTGATCTTCTTGAGTTCCGAAGCGGCAATGACGCTGTACTTGCCGGCAGAGGTCTTGAAGAAGATAATGGAGTCGTCATCAACATAGCCGGTGAGGTCAACATCAGGATCCGCAACATCAACCTTCAGGATGGTGGTGGAGGTGCTGTAGGTGGCGTCGCCGGTGGTGGCGTAGCCGTAGTCCTTCTCGTCGGCAACATATCCGGCCGACTTGAGGGTGTCGATCTCGCCGTCATCATTGAGCTCGTACTGGTAGATGATATCATCGGCGATGTCAGCGTATTCGTCTTCGTCTTCCGTATCGATATCAGTGCCGTCAACCATGAGGTCCGAGTCGACCGAGAAGGTCTTCTTGGTGCCGTCGGCCAGGTAGCCGGTGATGGTCTTCAGCTCATAGACGGGTTCGCCTTCGACAAGCTTGGTGGAGATGCCGAGATCCATGGCCAGAACCCACTTGTCCTTGGAGACAACGGAAGCGACCTTGGAGCAGAAAACGATGTCGCCGTTGGCGTTGAGGACGAGGTCGTACTTGTTGCCGACCTTGCCGACGGCCTCATAGTCGTCATCGCCAGAAAGGGTGGCCTCGCCGGCCTTCGTGTATACGGTGCCGTCGAAATAGAAGTCTCCGCCGGAGATCTTGGTCAGCTTGGCGCCGTCGATCTCGGTGGCCTTGGTCACGTCATAGATGGTCTGCATGCCCTCTTCGGTGAACTCGTTGTGGGCAGTGGCAATGACGTAGTCGCTCTTGGCAATGCCGCTGGCCAGCTTGTAGATGACAACGTCATCTTCTTTGATGTCCTTGGTGCCGCTCTCGAGAACATCACCGGCCTTGACGGAGGTGAAGCTTACGCGGGTGCTGGTGAGGGCCGAAACCTTGGCGGTGTCGGCGAATGTGACGATGACAACATCAAGATCGCTGTCGCCGTCGAAGTCAATGCCCTTATACTTGGCGGAGGTGTCGTAGTCGCCTTCAAAGAGCTCTTCGGACAGTTCTACATCCGCACCGATAGAGCTGACACCGTTTTCGTAGTAATAATCGTAGGACTTCTCGACGCCGCCGAGCTTGACAACCAGTTTGCTATCAGTGGTGCCGCTCTTGACATCGCCAGAGGTGAACTCAATGACCTTGCAGGAGCTGGCCGGCTGGATGTCAAAAATCTTGTCTTTGTCATCCGAGGTCTTGGCGGGCTTGTACCAAACAGCGACCTTGCAGCCGACATATGCGTCAACATTGCCGTCGTAGTCATACAGACCTTCCAGATTGTAGTACCAGTCATCCCAATCATTCAGTGCAACCTGGCCTTCGTCGGTGAAGTCAACATCCAGGGCATAGGTGGAGGTAGCGTCCAGAATCGCCATGGTCTCTTGCATGCCGAAAGCGCCCTGGGCGACAGTGTAGGTCTCGGTCGAGGTGGTGGAAGAGCTGCCGACCTGAGCCGCGTAGGTGCCAAAGCGGGGAGCGGCGGCAAACAGGGCGTTGAAAGCCATCTGCGCAACGGTGCCGCGGTTGGCGGGGCCATTGGCGGTCATGCCCTTCACGTCGTCAAACAGCTTCAGGGTCTGGGCCTTGTCGATAAAGCCATAGGGGAAGGTGTAGACGGTCGAGTCGTAGCCCATGGCGACGACGAACATCTTCGCGGCCTCAGCATAGGTCACGATGTCGGTGGGCCAGAACAGACCGTCTTCACGGCCGTTGATGACCTTGGCATTCTTCGCCCAGGTGATGTAACCGGCGGACCAGCGGTCAGCGGCGACATCGGCGAAGGGAGAGGTGCCGGAGTACATGGCAGCGCCGTCGTCCTTGCCGTTCATCAGAACGTAAAGGATTTTGGCGAACTGCTCACGGGTATAGGTGCCGGCAGCATTGTAGGTGCCGTCCTCAAAACCCTTGAGAACTTCGAGAGAAGCGAGCAGGTTAATGGCACGGGAGTAGTCATCGGTTGTCTTGACATCGGTGAACGCGCCTGCGCCCGCGGTGAGTCCCATGGACAGCAGCATTGCAACTGCCAGAACCATCGCGAGAACCTTTTTCAGATTGCTCATAGGTATGTATCCTCCTTTTATATTTGGATCAGATTGGATTCCAATCCATTACACCGTAATGATATATGCTTGGAAATTTAATTTCAAGTTATTACCGGAATTGTAACATTTATGTAATGTATGTGTTGGTCTGGTGCATCCATTGTGGAAGATCTTAGCAATATGTGAGAACCTCGGCATGTACGCGATTCAGCATCTGCGAACAACACAGAAAAGCCGCCGGGCATTTGCCCGGCGGCCTTGGGTTTATGCGATATTGTCGAGTGCTGTAGGATTAGTCCTCAACCGTGCGAACCGGATCGCTGTAGATGAAGACGCTCTCGATCTCGTCATCACTGTTATAGATAAGGGTGACAACGTAGGTCAGCGCGGAGCCAGAGGTGTTGATGCTGTCCTGGCTGGCGATGGAGACATCCACATCATAGTCCAGCGTGCCGATATCAGCGCCGGAGGCGTTGACCGGGTAATCGCTGATGAGGTAGTAGTACACGTCGTCTGCAAAGGAGTTGTCGGAAAGGGAATCAAGGGTGGCATCGGCGTCAACCGCATACTCGATGGAATCGTCAGCGTCGTCGGTGATGATGTCGCCATCCTCAATGATGTTGCCCATCAGGGCACCGGAGAGGACCTTCGTGGGCGATACGTGTACGAGAGCGGTATCGACATCCTCAATGTCATCGACATAGCCGTTGCTGTCGAAGACAATCTTCTTGAAGCCGATGGTGTCGTCCAGGTTGACATAGTCGTCAAAGTTGTTGTAGTCGTCCTCGACCACATCGGACTTGACCGACTCAACCTTGCCGTCGTAAGCAATGTTGAAGGTGTAGACATAATCGTCGTCCGAAACTTCCTTATCGACCGAGAGGACATAGCCGTAGGAGTCGTCGGTCTTGACGGGCTTGGTGTCACTGGTGAGCAACACAACAACCGCAGCACTGTCGTCATCGGAGAGGAGATCCACAGCGGTAACGCCGGATGTGGATGTAATTTTCTTCAGCAACGACCCGGCAATAACGCTGTACTTCGAGGTGTCGGTGTTGTAGAAATAGATGACGGAGTCGTCGTCAACATAGGCAGAAGTATCGTCAACATTGAGTATGGTGGTGGAGGTGCTGTAAATGGCATCGCCGCTTGCAACGGTGGGATAGTCCTTCTCGTCGGCAACATAGGTGACCGTCTTGAGGGTCTCGATTTCGTCATCGGAGTTGAGCGTGAACTGGTAAATCATCTTGTCGGCAATGCCGTCATAGCCGGGATCCGTTGTGGCATCAAAGTCCGTAATGGGATCTTCAAGGTCAATTTCAACGCCGTCAACTTCAAGGTCAGAATCAACCGAATAGGTCTTCTTTGTGCCGTCGGACAGGTATCCGGTGATGGTGGACAGCTCATAGATAACATCGCTGCCGGAAATGTTGGTGTTGATTCCGGTGGCGGTGGCCAGAATCCACTTGTCCTTGGAGACTGTGGAAGAAACCTTGGTGCAGAACACGACTTTGCCGTTGGCGTTTAGGACGAGGTCGTACTTGTTGCCGACCTTACCGTTATCGGTAAAGTCATCGTCGTCGGCAAGGCTTGCTTCGCCAGCAACATCATACGCCGTACCGTCGAAATAGTAATCGCCGGAGGAGATCTTGGTCAGCTTGGCGCTGTCAAGCTCAGTGGCTTTGGTCACGTCGAAGATGGTCTCCATGCCCTCTTCGGTGTACTCGTTGTGGGCCTTGACAATGGCGTAGTCATTTTTGACAAGTTCGCTGGAGAGCTTGTAAACAACCACGTCGTCGTCTTCAATATCCTTGGTCCCAGTAGAGGTAACTGTGCCGCCGGTGGGCTTAATCGTGCCAAAGGTGACGCGGGAACTGGTGAGAGCCGAGATCTTCACCGTGTCGGCGTAGGTCACAATAAAGAGATCGATCGTGCCGTCGCCGGTGTAGTCAATCCCCTTGAAGGAGGTGGCAGAGTTATCTTCGCCCTCAAGGATGACCTGAGTCAGTTCAACCGTTTCACCAGTGGACGTGATGGCTGCAGTGTATTCATCATCATCGTCATCCGCGTCATAAGCGTCCCACTTGTAAGTCTTGTTGACGCCGTTAATCTCGACAATCAGCTTGGAATCGGTCGTATCGCTGTCGACATCGGTTACCGGGAACTCGATAATTTTGCAGGCGCTGACGGGCTGAATGTCGAAAATGGTATCCTTAGAGTCGGAGGTTTTGGCAGGCTTGTACCAGACGGCGACCTTGGCGCCGACATATTCGTCGACATTGCCGTCGTAGTCATACAGTCCGGACTCAACACCGCCGGTTAGCGTGTCATCATCATCATAGATTCCGGTCAAAGCAACCTGAGCCTCGTCGGTGAAGGATTCGTCCATCGCGTAGGTGGAGGTGCCAGCAAGGAAAGCGGTACCTTCACTCATGCCGAAAGCACCCTCAGCGACAGTATAGGTCATGGTCTGGGTGGTGGAGGAGCTGCCGACCTGAGCTGCGTAGGTGCCAAAGCGGGGAGCTTCCGCAAACAGGCAGTTGAAGGCCATCTGCGCAACGGTGCCGCGGTTGGCGGGGCCATTGGCGGTCATGCCGATGACATCGTCAAACAGCTTCAGGGTCTGGGCCTTGTCGATGAAGCCATAGGGGAAGGTATAGACGGTCGAGTCGTAGCCCATGGCGACGACGAACATCTTCGCGGCCTCAGCGTAGGTCACGATGTCGGTGGGCCAGAACAGACCGTCTTCACGACCGTTGATGACCTTGGCGTTCTTCGCCCAGGTGATGTAGCCGGCAGACCAGCGGTCAGCGGCGACATCGGCGAAGGGAGAGGAGCCGGCGTACATGGCAGCGCCGTCATCCTTGCCGTTCATCAGAACGTACAGGATTTTGGCGAACTGCTCGCGGGTGTAAGTGCCGGTAGCACTGTAGGTGCCATCCTCAAAGCCCTTGAGAACTTCGAGCGAGGCGAGAAGGTTGATCGCACGGGCGTAGTCGTCGGTGTCTTTGACATCCGAAAACACGCCTGCACCTGCGGTGAGTCCCATGGACAGCAGCATAGCGACTGCCAGAACCATCGCGATAACCTTTTTAAGATTGCTCATGGGTATGTATCCTCCTTTAAAATTTGGATCGGATTGAATTCCGCTCCATTACAGCTCTATGATATGATTTCGAATTGGTAAAGTTCAAGTTATTTTCCTAATTGTAACAACTGTGTAATTTTTTGAGCATTTAATGGAAAATTCTTGATAAATTTAAGTATAAAACATGTACACCGTGAGAATTCCATATGTATTTTATGTACAAAAGGCGAAGATATCGTGAAAGATAAATAAAAGGGAACGGCCGTATGGCCGTTCCCTTTGCTGCTGATATTGAATTGTTTACTTGCAGTGCTTCTTAGTGGACTTCGCCAAAGCGCTTGCAGCCTTCTTTGATCTGGTCGATGGTGGGAGAGGAGAAGCACAGCCGGAAGGATTTGCCGGGGTTGTCTTCGTCGGGCGCGAAAGCGAGCGACGGGATGACGCCGACGCCGGCATCGAGCGCGTCCTCAAAGATTTTCTTCTCGTCGACATAGTCCTGGGAGCGTGACCCAGATAAACATACCGCCGGTCGGGATCGGTGCGGGTGCAGCCCTTGGCCAGATACTTGTCGAGGGATTCCTTCATGGTGGCGCACTTGACTGAATAGAGGGCGCGGACCTTCTCGATATGCTCGTCGAGGTCGAATTTCTCAATATAATAGGAAGCGATGAGCTGGGAGGTGATGTTGGAGCCGGAGTCCATGTTGCCCTTGCAGGAGACCATCTTGGCCCAGATCTCATCGGCGCAGCACAGGAAGCCAACGCGCAGGCCCGCGGCCAGAACCTTTGAGAAGGAGCCGGCGTAAATGACGCGGCCTTCGGTGTCGAAGCTCTTGATGGCCGGCACCGCGCTACCGGTTGTAGCGCAGCTCGCCGTACGGATCATCCTCATAGATGAGAATGTCGTACTTGCAGGCGAGGTCGTAGATCTTCTTGCGCTTCTCAAGCGGGATGGTGATGCCGGAGGGGTTCTGGAAATTGGGCCACTAAGTAGAGGTACTTGATGTTTTCGACCGTCTTGAGGGCGTCTTCCATGGCCTCAAGGTTGATGCCCGTCGTCGTCCATTTTGACGGCTATGGGCTTTGCGCAGTATCCGCGCATGGCGCCCAAAGCGCCAAGATAGGTGAAGGATTCCACTAAAACCACGTCGCCCTCATTGCAGAAAATACGGGGCATGAGGTCGAGGCCCTGCTGCGAGCCGGTCGTGACGATGATGTTGTTGCCCTCGGGGCTGATGCCCTTGGTCTTAAGCAGTCTGTCCTTGATCTGCTGCTGGAAGACCGGCCAGCCCTCGGTCGGGCCGTACTGAAGCGCTTCGACGCTGTTGCGCTCGTAGACCAAATCGTTCATCTCGCGCATTTCCTTCACGGGGAAGGACTCGTAGGCAGGATTGCCGATCGAAAGGGAGATGAAGTCGGGATTTCCGGCCGCTCTGGCTGAAATCTGGCGGATAAGCGAGGGCTTGGCGTTCTTAGCGCGGTCTGAGAACTTGTAGTTCATGGGAATCCACTCCTTTTATGTACTTTTTAACTGCACCGTAAGGCGCACACAGCGCCTTACGGACGGACGCAAAAAAATAAGGTTGCCTGCTGTTTGGCCGTCCACCGAAATTATACCACAGGTTTTTTTTTGCTGTACAGACTGCGGCCTTCATATCGTTATACAAAAGTGAAGGCGGATTTTTAGTTAAAAATATGAAAAGTTTACTTGTCGGCGGCAAGATTTTTGAGGTAAGCGTTGATGAATCCATCGATGTCCCCATCCATGACTGCGCCGATGTTTCCGGACTCGAAGCCGGTGCGGTGGTCCTTGGCAAGGGTATAGGGCATGAAGACATAGGAGCGAATCTGACTGCCCCACGCAATTTCCCGCTGGTCGCCCTTGATGTCCTCGACGCGCTCGAGCCGCTCCCGCTCTTTGATCTCCATCAGCTTGGACTTGAGCATGGTCATGGCGACTTCGCGGTTCTGGTGCTGGCTGCGCTCGTTCTGGCAGGCCACGACGATGCCAGACGGAATATGGGTGATGCGGATGGCGGATTCCGTCTTGTTGACGTGCTGGCCGCCGGCCCCCGACGAGCGGTAGGTGTCGACTCTCAGGTCGTCGTCTCGGATGTCGATTTTGATGGAGTCGTCGAACTCCGGCAAAACCTCGATCGAGGCGAAGGAGGTGTGCCGCCGGCCCGACGCATCAAAGGGCGAGATGCGCACCAGCCTATGGACTCCGTGTTCTCCCTTGAGATAGCCGTAGGCGTTCTCGCCCGTTATGAGGATGGCGGCCGATTTGATGCCGGCCTCGTCCCCGTCGAGGTAGTCGAGTATTTTATAGGTATAGTTATGCCGCTCGGCCCACCTCGTGTACATGCGGTAGAGCATCTGGGCCCAGTCCTGCGCCTCGGTGCCGCCCGCTCCGGGGTGGAAGGTCAGAATGGCGTTATGGGAGTCGTGCTCGCCCGTGAGCAGTGTCGACAGCCGCTGTTCCTCAAGCTCGGCCACGACGGCGTCGTACTCTGTGATGATTTCGTCTAAGAGACTCTCGTCCGAAAGTTCGAGAGCCATATGTGTCAGGGTCGCGGCGTCCTCCCACCGGCGGTAGAGGTCCTCGTACCGTTCAATGCGGTGTCCGATCTGCTTTGACCGCTGTTGGGTGCGCTGCGAGCGCTCCAGGTCATCCCAAAACCCCGGCTGCGCCGACTGGTGCTCCAGTTCGGCCGCTTCAGCTTTGAGTCCCGTAAGCCCGATGGCCTGCGCCAGATCTTCGATCTGGTCCCTCATTCCTTCCAATTTCAGGCGATATTCGTCAAATTCTATTTTCATTCAAACCCCCATGAAGTAAACGTGATGTGGTGTGTCCGGGCGGTACGGTCAGTCCTTAATCGCCGTCCCACCGGAAAGGTCGTCCCCATCCATTTCGGGGGGAACCGGAAGTCCCATGAGTGCGAGCAGTGTCGGCGCGGCGTCGCACAGCCTTCCGTTCTGTAAAGTCATCTCCCCGCGGCCGACGACGGCGAAGGGCACTTTGTTTGCCGAATGGGCGGTCTGAGGGGTGCCGTCCGGCAGCAGCATGGACTCGGCGTTGCCGTGGTCCGCCGTCACGACGGCAAATCCGCCGGCCTTTATCGCGGCAGACACGATGCGGTCGGCTGCGATGTCCACCACCCGCAGCGCTGTCAACACCGCATCCATGACGCCGGTATGCCCAACCATATCCGGATTGGCGAGGTTGACAATGACGATGTCGACAAGTCCCAGGGCTAGTGTGCGCACCACCCGGTCGGCCACTTCTAAGGCCGACATCTGGGGGGCGAGGTCATATGTGGCGACTTTGGGTGAGGGCACGAGAATACGCTTTTCCCCTTCAAAGGGCTTTTCCCTGCCGCCGTTAAAGAAGAAGGTGACATGGGCGTACTTCTCAGTCTCGGCACATCGAAGCTGCCGGAGGCCTAGGTGGCTGATCCACTCGCCCAGGGTATTTTTGAGCTCGTGCGGCGGGAAAGCCACCTGCACCCACGGCTCGAAGACGTCATCGTATCGGGTCATGCAGACGTAGGTAAGAGAGCGCTTTTCCCGTTTGAAGTGAGAAAACTCCGGGTCGAGGAAGGCCCTCGTCAGCTGTCTCGCCCGGTCCGGGCGGAAGTTGAAGAAGATGACCCCATCCCCGTCTTTGATATATCCTTCAGGCGAAAATGCCTTTGGGGGAACAAATTCGTCTGTTACGCCCTCCTTGTAGCAGTCCTCAAGATAGGCCACGGGGTCACCGCCCGTGCCGGGCTCCGTCAGCGCGCGATAGGCCGCCTCAATGCGATCCCAGCGGGAGTCGCGGTCCATGGCGTAATATCGGCCCGACACCGAGGCGATAGTGGCCCTCTCGGCGATTTGCCGAAGGCAGGACAGCCCCGAGGCGGGCGCCGTATCCCTGCCGTCGGTAAAGGCATGGACAAAAAGTTTTGCCCCTTCACGCTTCGCCATATCGATAAGCGCCTCTATGTGCCGCATGACGGTGTGGACGCCTCCGTCCGACGTAAGGCCCATGATGTGTACCCGATCTTTTGACATGGCCGACTTGAGGGCAGGGTTTTCGAAAAAGCTGCCGTCTTTGATGGCGCAGTCGATGCGGGAGAGGTCCTGATAGACGATGCGCCCCGCCCCGAGGTTGGTATGGCCGACTTCACTGTTTCCGAACTGCCCCTCCGGCAGCCCGACGTCGATACCGGAGGCCGTCAGCAGACAGTGGGGATTGTCCTTGAAGATGGCGTGCAGCGTCGGCGTGTCGGCCCTGCAGACAGCGTTTCCGGGGCAGATCGGCCCCTCGCCGTAGCCGTCCAAAATGAGCAGTACCGCGGGGCTATGCATGGCACCCGTCTTTGTGGCAGTCGGTGCAGCCGTCGGCACATTCCTTCGTTTCTTCCGCCTCGTCGTGCTTTGGTGCGCAGTGGCCGCAGGAACACCCGTCCCCGTGCCCGTGGCCAGCCTCGCCATAGCTCTCTTCGGCCGCCGCAACAATGGCTGCAAAGGCGCCGGGCTTTAAGGAGGCCCCGCCGATCAGCCCGCCATCGATGTCGGGGCAGGCAAAGAGCTCTTTCGCGTTGCCGTCGTTTACCGAGCCACCGTATAAAATGGGCAGTGCGCCTGCCATGGTGCCATATTTGTGCAGGAGGCAAAGCCGCAAGTGGTGGCAGATTTCCTGCGCCTCACGGGCTGTGGCGGTGCGGCCGGTACCGATGGCCCAGACCGGCTCGTATGCCACGACGATACGCAAATAGTCTTCGACCTCTTCGAGGGCTGCCGTAAGTTGCCGTTCGACAACGGCCATCGCCTCCCCGGCATCCCGCTCCTCAGCAGTCTCGCCGACACAGATGTAAGGGCGAAGTCCTGCCGCAAGAGCGGCTTTGACCTTCTTGTTCACGGTCTCGTCGGTCTCACCGAACATCTGCCGGCGCTCGCTGTGGCCAATGATGACAGCTGTGGCACCGGCAGCTTTGAGCATCTCGGCCGAGATTTCCCCGGTAAAGGCGCCCTTCTCCTCCCAATGGCAATTTTGCCCCCCCACCGTGATCCCCGGCACCGTCGCAGCGTCGGCGATATAGAGAAAGGGCGGAAAGATAGCCACTTCACAGCGGGTCTTGGGCAGCGCCCCAGCGATGATGCGGGCCGAGGCACGGTTCATTTTCCAGTTTCCTGCGATAATTTTGCGGCGTTTGATCATATTTGTCTGTCCTTTATATTTATAGCATTTACGCGTTTTATGCGTCTCTTGCGTCTTTAACATCTCGCGCTTCTTACGCATCTTTACATATATTATAAGTCTTGCGTGTCTCTACGCGTCCTCCAGGCACTCGATACCCGGCAACTTTCGCCCTTCGAGGAATTCGAGTGACGCCCCGCCCCCCGTTGATATGTGCGTCATGCGATCGGCAAAACCAAGCTCCTCCGCGGCTGCGGCGGAATCTCCGCCGCCGACGATGGATACGCAGCCCGATTCGGCGATGGCCGTCGCCACCGCAAGCGTTCCGCCTTTGAAGGCCGGCTTTTCAAACATGCCCATAGGTCCGTTCCAGATCACGGTGCCGGCTCGGCCGAGGAGTTCAGTGAAGTGTTCGACGGCCGCCGGTCCGATGTCGAGCCCCATGTAGCCATCCTCGATCGCATCTGTGGGCATTACCACACCTTCGCCGTCCGGACTTTCGGCGCAAAGAGAATCCTCCGGCAGCAAAATCGGAATACCGAGCCTCATCGCCTTGTTCCAGATTTCCATCGCCACCCCGAGCTTATCTGTCTCGCACAGCGAATTGCCGATGCGCCCACCCAAAGCCGCAACGAAAGTATAGGCCATGGCGCCGCCGATGACGACGGCGTCGACCTTAGAGAGCAGATTTTCGATGACCCCGATCTTGTCCGACACCTTGGCTCCGCCTAAAACGGCAACAAAGGGCCGGCGGGGATTCATTAAGGCCCCGCCCATGACCGACAGCTCTTTTTCGATCAGAAAGCCGCAGACGGCCGGCAGGTAGTCAGCCACTCCAGCCGTAGAAGCGTGAGCCCTGTGGGCACTGCCGAATGCGTCATTGACGTAAATGTCGGCAAGTGAGGCAAGTTTCCTTGCAAATTCGGGATCGTTTTTCTCCTCGCCGGGGTAAAACCGGAGATTCTCAAGCAGGCAGACGTCGCCGCCCGCCTTCTCGTAGTCGGTGACAAGCGGCACCGGCCGCCCCAGCAGTTTAGACAGTCTTTCGGCCACCGGCGCCAGCGAGTACTTTGGGTCTGGCGCTCCCTTGGGTCGGCCGAGGTGGGAGCAGAGTACAACTGACGCCCCCTGCTCCAGGAGGTAACGGATGGTGGGCAGCGAGGCCGTAATCCGGGTGTCGTCGGCCACCCTGCCGTCTTCCAGCGGGACGTTGAGATCGCAGCGCAGCAGCACCCGCTTGCCTGCCACATCGATGTCGCGCACCGTCTTTTTCATTTGTCGCCCTCCTTTTGACGCAGGTAAGACCGCCACGCGTCGCGGCACATCTCCTCGGCACCGCGCTGCGGACTCCACCCGAGTTCTCGTTTTGCTTTTGAGATGTCGGCACAGCTTTCCGCCACGTCCCCCGGTCGGCGCCCCGCCGTCTCGTAGGGGACGGCCACGCTATTTGCCGCCTCGAAAGCCTTTATCAGTTCAAGCACACTGCAGGGTTTTCCGCCGCCGAGGTTGAATGTCCCGGGGTGGGAAAGCGCCGCAAGGTGACCCTGCGCCAAATCGAGTACATGGATATAGTCGCGCAGACAAGTGCCGTCCGGCGTGTCGTAATCGGTGCCGAACACTTGCAAAGGCGAGCCATTCGCAGCGGCCCGGCAGATGTGGGGCATGAGGTTTGCGGGCTCGCCTTTGGGGTTTTCCCCGAGGAGCCCCGACGGATGGGAGCCGACCGGATTGAAGTAGCGCAGGATGGTGGCCTCGACGAGGCCTGCCGCCTCGGTGTCTTTAATCATGCCCTCGATGACAAGCTTGGTGCGCCCGTAGGGATTTGCGGACGTCAGCGGCGCCTCCTCAGACGTCGGGGTAGGAGCTGCGCCATAGACCGTTGCTGACGAGGAGAACACAAGGCGCGAAACGCCGCACAGCGCCATGACCCGCAGCAGAGTCAGGGTGCCGCCGACGTTGTTTTCGTAGTACTCGAGCGGCATGACGGCCGACTCAGATACCGATTTCAGCCCTGCCAAGTGCACAACAGCCTCTGGTTTATTAGCCATGACGATGTCCATGAGGGCGTTGCCGTCCCGCACGTCACACTCGTAGAATTTTATGGGTGCCCCAGTCAGTTCATGCACTACAGCAAGTGACGACCGGTCGCTATTGCAAAGGTTGTCGACAGCAACCACCGTATGCCCCGCCTCAATGAGCGAAAGCGTCACATGGCTGCCGATGTAGCCGGCGGCTCCCGTTACCAGTACCGTCATAATGCCTCCCTATTTTTGCTCATTGCCCCATCTCAAGCGCTGCCTTGGCGGCCTCTAAAACAGCCTCGGCCTGCGCAAGCGTCATGGTGCCCTCGTGCAGCTTTTTTCCGGCGACATAGCAGCAGGGCACATAGTAGTATTCGTACTTGGAGGCCCTGGCGGAATTTTTCGATTCCTCAATGCGCTCAAACGAGGCGAGGGCGGCGGCCAGCTCCGGCCGGCGGGTCACGGCCTCTTTGAGGAGAGTGTCCGCTTTGCGGCAGTAGGGGCAAGCTTCGAGATAAAACAGCAAGTTTTCCATTGTTGGCCTCCTCTTATCTGGCTTCGTATTGTCTGTATGATATGACTCTCTTTTTATGATCCGAGATATGGCAAAGACTTCTCCCGCCATTTTGAGGGAGTCGTGAAAAATGCGCACTTTCGAGGAGCCGTGGCGCAAAACCTCCACCGGCATCTCAATGATCCTCATGCCGCTTCGCTTGGCGCGCCCCAAAAGCTCGAGGTCAAAGGAGAACCCGTCGGTGACGCAGGCGGAGAAAACGCGCCGGCCGGACTCCCCCCACAGGCACTTGAACCCGCACTGGGTGTCGGACACCCCGAGCCCCAGCACCCGGCGCACCAAGAGCGAAAACCCGGCCGAGGCTGCCCGCCGCATCGGTGGGTAAGCGGTGTAGCCCTCGGCTGCAAGCCGCCGCGAGCCGCAGACGATGTCGGCCCCAGTGACCGTCAGCAGTCTGACGGCCGGCTGCACCACCGCAAGCCCGTAGGCTAGGTCACAGTCGGTGTAAATCAGCACGTCGCCCGTTGAGGCCGCGGCGCCCTGTCTCACGGCGTAGCCCTTTCCCCGGTTTTTGGGATAGCTGACAAGCCTGACTGCAAGCCCCTCGAGGCATTTTGCACCGCCGTCGGTCGAGCCGTCGTCGACAAAAATAATTTCGAGCGAATTCGGAAGCTGCTCCCTCAGCTTAAGGCAGTCGGCCGCCGTGTCGGCCAAGATGGCCTTTTCATTATAAAACGGGATGACGAGCGTTATGGTCATGTCGGGTTTTCCGGTCGACTCCCTTCGGTGGAAATTAGCCTGGAATCAGTTTCACAAATGAGAAACGCTTCTCTGTCGAGCGCTTTTTGTGCCAGACAAGGCAAAAAGCGCAGGAATACTGGCATGTATTGCGAGCATTTTTAGCGCCGTATGGCACAAAAAGCGCCGACAAGACATTCATTTTGAATTGTGAATACAGGTTCTCACTTCCACTTCTCGATCTGCTCGAGGGCGACAGCCCTAGCTTCCGCCATCAGCTCTTTGATGATGGCCGCGGCCGGCTGCCGCTTGATGACGCTGCCGGCCGACTGGCCGGCCAGATATAAGCTGCTCGCCGACTCGCCCGACTTCATGGCTATGGCAAGTCCCGTAGCAGTCAGGGACTTGGCGGCATCCAGCCCTTCGGCTTTAAGCACTTCGAAATATTTGTCGGACAGTTCCGACCGGACGGTGCGGCAGTTGCGCCCCGACATACCGTTGACATAGACGACGGTGTCGCTCTCCATGGCGTTAATGATGGCATCCTTGTAACCGTCCGAGGCGCGGCACTCATCGGCCACGATGAAGGCTGTGCCAAGCTGAACGCCCTCGGCCCCTAAGGCAAAGGCCGCGGCGACGCCCCGGCCGCTTCCAATGCCGCCGGCCGCGACCACCGGTATCTTGCAGATTCTGGCCGCCACCGGGATCATGGAGATAGTGGTGACTTCGCCGATATGGCCGCCCGACTCGCCGCCTTCGCAAACAACGGCGTCAACGCCAGACTCCTCCATGCGCTTCGCCACCTTGGCTGAGGGCACGACCGGCATGACGAGTGCCCCCGCCTCGTGCCAGACCGGCACATAATCACGGGGGTTTCCGGCGCCGGTTGCAATGATTTTGACCTTCTCTTCCAACGTGACGGCAATAATATCTTTGACATTTTTGGCCAGCAGCATGACGTTGACGGCAAAAGGCCTGTCCGTCAGCTCCCGCACGCGGCGGATTTCCGCCCGCAGATTCTCCGGCGAGCCGATGGAGTTCAAGATGCCAAGCCCACCGCCGGCGCTGACCGCCGCCGTGAGGTCGGCATCCGATACAAGGGCCATGCCTCCCTGGATGATGGGATATTCAATTCCGAACAGTTCGGTGATGCGTGTTTTCATATTCAAAATTCGCTCCTCTTGTCTTTTTCTCTTATCGCAGGACAAAATCCCTGCGGTGCAAAGGGTAGCGGAGGTTAGCCCCGTCATTTAGCTCTGCCTGCAAGCGATCACCGCATGGCCGTTCCCGCCTGCACCTCAAGTTCAAATAAAAGCTTTAGAAATTCGGCTTCGACTTTGGCTGGGTCCCGCTGCGAAAAGTCCTGATTTCCGGCCCGCTGCGGCGCAGTCTTATAAATTGCCACATCGTCCCGCAGCGCCAGGAATTCATGGTGGAGCATGGCGTCGTCGACAGCTCTTACCTGCCCCGCCTCCACTATTGTCAGCTGGAGGCCGAAGGCCGCACGCACGCAGGCGTCGACATGCGCCTCCAGTGGGGCGTAATCTCGGATGATTGCCTTGACTGGTCGGATGAGATCGGACAAGTAGGCCTCGCCGCCGTCATGCAGCAAAGCAGCGAGCTGCACCTGAGGACTGTACCCCCGGGCAGCTGCTTCCAAGGCGCAGTTAATCGAGTGCTGAGCGACCGAATAAAAGTACCGCACATGGCCCCCGCCCCGGCATATGAACGACAGGGCGTGGGCGATGTCTTCCCGGCAGGCATCGGCCGGCGTCATTTCGGGAAGGTAGATAAGCCGCCCCGTCCATGTCGACATGGGCGGCTTATCCTGCCGGTATGTGCACTCCATTTCCATTACGGGTTGGTCTTCTCTCCGTTGGTGTTTTCCGTTTTTTCGCCGTCGGTCTCCGTCTCGGGTTCGGTCCCGGTGTCGGCCTCTCCGGTCTCGGTGTCGGTTTCGGTGTCAAGCGCCGGCGTGAAGGGGTTTTCAGTGGTGTACTTTGTCACCATCTCGCCGATGACCCCCTCATTGCGGACAATCTCCTTGTCCTCCTTATAGGCCGTAATCTTGTCGATGAGGGCCTGGTTGGCGTTGTCGTAGAAAATGATATCCTCAACCGTGGAGCCGGAGCCGTCGGGATAGACGAGTTCAAGGTTGCTCTTTTCTAGCGGCAACCGCTTGATAATGTGGTAGCCATAGGAGCCCTTGACCAGCGTGTACTCCCCTTCGGCAAGCTCGAAAGCCGCTGTGACAAAGACCGGGTCGAAGCTGATATACTGGTCAATGACATAGCCGTCGGGATACGTGGTCATGCCGGGGTCCTCGCCATGCTCGGCCATGAGAGTGTCGAAGTCAGCGCCTGCATCAAGCTGGGCTACGAGCGCTTCGGCCTGCGCTTTGATGGCGACCTCGTCGAGTGCATTGCCATCGTCGTCCGTTGTCTTGAGCAGGATGTGCTTAACCCTGACGAAGCTGTCCGACATGAGAGCGAAGAGGTCGTCATCGGTGAATCCCTCGCTGCCCCGCAGCGACTCGGTCAGCTTGTCAATCTTGACATAGGTGAGCAGTGAGCTCTCAAAGAAACTGCGGGACATGCCTGCGTCGGCAATGGCGGCCTCGTAGGCCTCCTCGCTGCCGAACTGCGTGATATAGCCCTCGACCTGAGTCTTGACACTTTCCTCATCGGCCGGCTCAACGGTCAATCCCGCCTCACTGTAGAGCACGTCGACGATGGCCTCGACCAGACTGCCGTCGATGGCATAGTCTTCGCAGATCTCGCGGTAAGTCTGGGGCTCGTCAGCCGTCTCGTCATAAATCGTATCCGCTAAATCGGCAAACGGCTGATTCTTGTCCGTCTCAAGAGAGCTTGCGATGTTGGAAAAATAATAGTAAAAGCTCTCGGCCGACACTTTAGCGTCGCCCATGGTTGCGGCAGGCTCGGTCGGAAAACCGTCAGCGTTTTTGGTGCTGCAGCCGCCAAGGCTTGAGAGCGCCAGCACCAGTGCCAGCAAAGTAGCAAACTTTTTCATTGTTTGACCTCCTAAAATTACGGGAAGGGTGTCCCTTGACGACCGCCCCTGAGAAAATCCGGGCAAACGCGGTTTATGCACCCGCGCGGACCGGTGCGCCCCGTGCGGACGCCGAAGTACATACGGCCCGGCGGGACTTTGTCCGCTCGTAAATCCGGCGGATTTTGAGGGTTTGCGCTGATCCTACGGTTATGCAGGTAGTCGTACAGTTAATTATATTACGCGGTTGAACAAATGTCCAGCACGGGTTATAATGGATTGCGAGGTGATTTTGTGTATAATCCCATAGACAGGCCGCGGGTGATGGCCGCCATCCGGGAGCTGCTTTTGGCCATCGGCGAGGACCCGGACCGCGAAGGTCTCGCGGAGACCCCCGCTCGGGTGGCCGACATGTATGCCGAGATCTTTCAGGGACTTACGCGTGACCCCAGAGAGGACGTCAAGCTCTTCACCGAACAGCGGCACGAGGAGCTGGTCGCCGTGCTCGATATTCCGCTCTACTCCATGTGTGAACACCATCTGCTGCCCTTCTTCGGACAGGCCCACGTCGTCTACCTTCCCCGCGAGGGAAAGGTGCTGGGGCTGTCCAAAATCGCCCGCATCGTCGACGACTTTGCCCGCCGGCCTCAGCTCCAAGAGCGGCTGACCTCACAGATTGCCGATTTTCTCGTCGAAGCCGCAAACCCGCTCGGAGTCTGCGTCGTCGTCGAGGCCGAACACCTCTGTATGACCATGCGGGGGGTCCGCAAGCCGGGCAGCCGCACCGTGACCAGCGCCATCCGCGGCATTTTCCGCTCCGACGCAAGGTCGCGGGCCGAGGCTATGGCCATTATCAACAGGCACTGACCTCATGCGATACATGGGCATCATCAACCTCACGCCGGACTCCTTTTCCGACGGGGGAAAATATCATACAGCGCAAGCCGCCGTTGCGGCAGCCCTCGCCCTTGAGGCGGCGGGGGCCGAGGTGCTTGACCTCGGGCCCCAGTCAACCCGCCCCGGCTATGCTGAGATCGGCCCCTCCGAAGAGCTCTCTAGGCTCATGCCGGTGCTTCAGGCACTGCGTCCGAAGACGTTGGCCAAAATCTCAGTCGACACTTACCACCCCGAGGTGGCAAGGGCCGCCTTGGCGGCAGGCGCCGACATCCTCAACACTGTGCGTCCGTCGGACGCTCTTTACCGCGTCGCGGAGGAATACAAAGCCGGGATTGTCATCGCCCACAACGAGGGGGACGTAAAGTCCGAGTCCGATATCGTGGACAGAGTGACAGCCTTCCTTATCCGCGAGGCCGGCAAGACTTCCGCAAATCCGATTTGGATCGATCCGGGGCTTGGCTTTGGCAAATCCCGACTTCAAAATTGGCTCTTAATTGAGGGGCTGCCCCGCCTTGTCGCGACCGGCATTCCGGTGTTGGTGGCGGCCTCCCGCAAGTCCTTTTTACCCCGCCCGAAAGACGCGTGGACAAAAAAGGTGACGGAGCTCGCCCGGGCGGCTGGGGTCGACATGGTACGGGTACATGAGATATAGCGGGCGTACCCCTCGCCGGCGCGGATCCGAAACAAATTGAATGGTATCCTACGGGGAAGCCCCGCTCTTTGTCGCGGGCATATTTTTGAAGGAGTATATACATGGACAAAATCAACGTAACGGGGCTGACGGCTTTGGCCTGCCATGGGCTTCTCGACTTTGAACGCACGCAGCCCCAGCCCTTTATCATAGACTTCACCCTGTGGGGAGACTTTACCGCTTGCTGCACCGACCGCATCGAGGACACCGTCGATTACGCCGCGGCGGCGGACCTTGTCCGCAGAGTCGTGATCGAGAATTCTTTTTTTCTCATTGAGCGGTTGGCTGGGGCCATCGCCGACGCGCTGCTTGCAGCCTTTTTGCCTATCATGCGGGTGACGGTGACGGTGCACAAGCCCAAAGCACCTGTCGAGGGAAAATTTACCGATATTTCCGTAGAAATAGAAAGGGAGCGGTCCTTTGCGTAAAACTGTATATCTGTCGCTCGGCAGCAATCTCGGGGACAGGGAGGGCTATCTGCGGTACGCCGTCAGCCGGCTTTCGGGACTTCCCGGCACTGAGGTTGTTGCTGTCAGCGGGCTCTATTCCACAAAGCCATGGGGCGGTGTGCCCCAAGACGACTTTCTCAACTGCTGCGCCAGACTTCGAACCGAGCTCGCCCCCATGGAGCTTTTAGACAAAATCCACAGCATCGAGGACGACTGCGGCCGCGCCCGCGAAGTCCACTGGGGCCCTCGCACCCTTGACATTGACATTCTGCTCTACGAGGGGTATAAAAGCGAGGACAAAATACTGACCGTCCCCCACCGCGAGATGGGAGGCCGTGCCTTCGTCATGGTGCCGCTGCTTGAAATTTGGGATGGAGCGGGCGACTTCTCCTTTACACCCACTAGGCCGGAGGGCGAGGTGGCGCCGGCCGGCAATTTAAAAGTCGAGGCCTTTTTTGAACTGGCTCGCGAGACCGAAAAGGTCTATGACGGCAAGATTATCCGGGTCCGGCGGGACGACGCCTTGCTGCCGGACGGTAAGCGGGCCATTCGGGAAGTTGTGGAGCACACCGGCGGCGTCGCAGTCGTCGCCATAGACGACGCTGAAAATGTGCTACTGGTGCGGCAGTTCCGGTATCCCCTCGGGATGGAGCTCATTGAAATCCCAGCCGGTACTTTAAAGCCTAAGGAAGACCCGCGGCTCTGCGGTATCCGGGAGTTGGAAGAGGAGACAGGGGCTGTGGCCGAGCAGTTTACCGATCTTGGCCGCATCTACCCCTGTGCCGGCTTTACAAATGAGATCATCTACCTCTACATGGCCGAGGGGCTCTCCTTCGGTCAGCTTCACCTCGACGACGACGAGTACCTGTCGGTCTCCCGCATGCCGCTTTCACAACTGGTCGACCGCATTTTGTCGGGCGAGATCTGCGACGGCAAGACGGTGGCGGCCATCTTAAAAGTGTGGGCCATTAAAAACAAATAAAAAAGAGCGGCCACGGCCGCTCTTTTTTTAGGGCAACAGCCGCACCTTCGATGCGCCCTTCCTCTTTAGGGCCCTTCCGTCACTTTAATACGTCCTTCCTCAACGGTGGCGGTGGCTCTCTGCGCACCCGACAGCAGCAGCCGGGCGAGCTCGTCTTCAAGCTCGGTTTCGACCGCCCGGCGCAGCTGCCGCGCCCCGAGGTTTGCGGCGAGGTGTTCGATGACGGCATCTGTAACCGTTAGCTCGCAGCCGGCGGCGTCGGCTCTGGCCGAAAGTTCACAGATGAGCCGCCGCGCGATGCGGGCCAGTGACTCCGGACCCAGGGGAGCAAAAATGATGATTTCGTCAATGCGGTTTAAAAGTTCCGGACGGAAGGTCCGCTTGGCCTCGGCCATGACCGCACTCTCGGCCGTCGCTCCAAATCCTGCCGATTTTGGGGACATCGATCCGATGTTGCCGGTCATGATGAGAATGACGTTGCGGAAGTCGACCTTGCGCCCCTGCGCATCGGTCAGACAGCCCTCCTCAAAGAGCTGGAGCAGTATGTTCCAGACGTCGGGGTGGGCTTTTTCAATTTCGTCTAAGAGCAGCACACAGTAGGGCCTGCGGCGGATGCGCTCCGTGAGCTGCCCTCCGTCGTCGTATCCGATATATCCGGGCGGGGAACCGACAAGCCGGGAAACCGAATGCCGCTCCATATACTCCGACATGTCGATTCGCACGAGGGCTTCCTCAGAGCCGTAGACGGCACTCGCCAACGCCTTGGCAAGCTCGGTTTTGCCCACACCCGACGGTCCGAGAAAGACAAATGACCCTCTGGGCCTGCGCGGATCGGACAGTCCCGCCCGGCCCCGGCGCACGGCCCTCGCCACTGCGGCGATGGCCGGCTCCTGTCCGACCACCCGGGCCGACAGCTCTTCCTCCAAACGAAGCAGGCGGCCTGCCTCCCCCTCGGTCAGACGGCCGGCAGGGATACCGGTCCAGTCGGCGACGGTGGCAGCGATATCGGCCGGCCCCACAGATAGTCGGCCGGAAGCCCCCTCCTCCCACCGGTTGCGCAGCCCCTCCAGCAGGGCCGCGTCCCGCCGCTCAGCGTCCCGCAGCGCCGCAGCCCGTTCAAAGTCCTGTCCCGACACGGCGGCCTCTTTTTCGGTCTTGGTGGAGGCGAGCTTCTCCTCGGCTGTGCGCAGCTCAGTTGGACAGGTGGCGGCCGACAGCCTAACCCGGGCGGCCGTCTCATCGATGAGATCGATGGCCTTATCGGGCAACCGGCGGTCGGGCAAATACCGAGTCGACAGATGGATGGCCGCGTCGATGGCCGAGTCCGTTATTGTGACACCGTGATGGGCCTCATACCGGTCGCGCAGTCCCACAAGAATGCGCGTTGCCGCGGCCTCGTCCGGCTCCGCCACAAGCACCCGCTGGAACCGGCGCTCAAGGGCCGCATCCCGTTCAATGTGGCGGCGGTACTCCTCCGCCGTCGTCGCCCCGATTAAGAGCAGCTCACCCCGGGCCAGGGGCGGTTTTAGGATGGAAGCCGCGTCGACTGCCCCCTCGGCCGCGCCCGCCCCCACAATGGTGTGCAGCTCGTCGATGAAGAGGATGACGTCGCCGGCCGACTTGACCTCCTCGATGACTGCCCGCAGCCGCTCTTCGAACTCGCCGCGGTACTTGGCACCAGCGATCATGGCCGGCAGGTCGAGTGTGACAATGCGTCGTCTAATGAGGGTCTGCGGCACTGATCCTTCCGCGATGGCGATGGCAAGTCCTTCGACCACCGCCGTCTTGCCCACCCCCGGCTCCCCGATGAGGCAGGGGTTGTTTTTGCGGCGGCGGGAAAGGATCTGGATGACTCTAGCCGTCTCGGTCTCCCGCCCGATGACGGGGTCGAGCCGGCCGCGTCTGGCAGCCGCCGTCAGGTCGGTGCCAAACTGGGACAGTGTTGGACAGGACGCGTCCTCCCCCCGCTCAGGGCTGATACGGCCCATGGCGGAGCACAACTCATCGGCCATGCGGCGTACCTCACAGCCGAGTCCCTTTAAGAGTGAGACGGCCCCGCCCTCCCCTTCGCCAAGGAGCGACAGAAAAATGTGCTCCGGTCCGACGTGGCTCTGCCCAAAGGCCGCCGCCCCCGCGGCCGCACCCTCTAAGACTCGTTTGCCCCGCGGCGTAAGTCCCGGCGGCGCGCCATCCGTCGCACCTCTGCCGTAGCGCGAAGCGATGGCCGCTTCCACTGCGGCCGCCGTGACCCCATAGCTTGCCAGCATGGCCGACACGAGCCCCCTGTCGTCCGACGCCAGCCCATACAGCAGATGCTCACTGCCAACAAAACTGTGGCCGAGCCGTCTGGCGCAGCCGGTTGCCCTTCCCACCGCCGCCGTGGCGGCGTCCGTAAGCCTCATTCAATCACTCCCAGATGACAATCGGCATCACCGGACGCCGTCTTTCGTGTCTGCAATAGTTTACTCCCCGGGCGCCCCCTTTTATTCGGACTCCGTGACGATAAATAAGGCCGCCGGACAAAAGTCCGGCGGCCACATCATTATAAAGTTTATTCCTTTTCGGGCGCCTTCAGTTCGGACGCTTTGCCCGCCGGCACCGCTTTGGGCGTAAGGATCTCGGCCACCGAGGCGGCAAGTCCCGCGATACCCTGAATTTCGCTCGGGATGATGATCTTGGTCGCCCGACCATCGGCTGCCTTGGCGAAAGCCTCCAGCGCCTTGATTTTGATTACGCCCTCCTGCGGGTTGGCGTCGTTTAGCATCTTGATGGAGTCGGCTAAGGCGCGCTGCACGGTCAGGATGGCTTCGCCCTCGCCTTCGGCCTCGCGGATCTTGGTGATTTTGGAGGCGTCGGCACGTAAAATCGCCGACTCCTTTTCGCCCTCGGCCACCAGAATTTGCGAAGCCTTGACGCCCTCGGCCTGCAGGATGGCCTGCCGGCGCTCACGCTCGGCTTTCATCTGCTTTTCCATGGCGTCCTGAATCTCGCGGGGTGGCAGGATGTTCTTAAGCTCGACCCGGTTGACCTTGATGCCCCAGGCGTCAGTCGCCTCGTCAAGGATGAGCCGCATCTTGGTGTTAATGTGGTCGCGGCTGGTCAGCGTCTCGTCGAGTTCGAGGTCGCCGATAATGTTTCGCAGCGTCGTGGCCGTCAAGTTCTCAATGGCCGACATCGGCACCTCGACGCCGTAGGCATAGAGCTTGGAGTCGGTGATCTGGAAGTAGATGACGGTGTCAATCTGCATCGTGACGTTGTCCTTGGTGATGACCGGCTGCGGCGGGAAGTCTACCACCTGTTCCTTGATCGAGACCTTTTTTGCAATACGATCAATGAACGGAATCTTAAAGTGCAGGCCCACCTCCCAGGTGGTCTGGTAGGCTCCGAGTCGCTCCATGACATATGTCTTGGCCTGCGGCACGACGTGAATGCAGGATGCCACGATTCCGACGACAAACATCCCAAAAAAAATCCATAGTATGGTGGCAATGAGTTGCGGCATATAAATCCTCCAGTCGATAATGGGTTTGTTCGCGGCGAAGGCACTCCCCCGCCTTGCGGTTTTGCCTATTCCCCGCTATTAGGGACTTCGGGCCCCTCGCCCGGGGCTGCCTTGACAATGAGCTTTACTCCGGAAATGCGCAGCACGATGACCTCGCTGCCCCGCTCAATGCGCTCTCCAGAGTCGGAGCGGGCGGTCCAGGTCTGGCCGTCGAGCTTGACTTGTCCGTGTTCTTGTATGTTGTCGATGGTCTCGGACACCCGGGCGTTTTTGCCGATGACCCGGTCGGCGTTGGTGCGCTCCCGGCCCACTTTGAGCACACCGCTCACGATGGGGCGCAGCAGTAGCAGGGACGCCGCCGAAACCAAAATGAAAAATATGATCTGCACCGTTACCGACAGCCGGATGAAGGCCGCGAGCAGGGCCACGCCCGACCCAAGCGCAAACCAAAGCGTGGTGAGACCGAAGGTCAGCCCTTCGGCCACGAGAAATATGACGGTCAGCACAAGCCAGACCAACACCATGTTATCAAATATGGCCGAACACCTCCAAAAAGACGAGTCTCAAGCAGCTACAGCCTTTGCCCGTCTGTAATATTATATCATAACGAAGCCCACAGTACAAATACCAATAAGACAATCTTCTCGAAACCGACGTTGTCATCAGTATTGACAATATGTCTAAAATCCCAACTCATATTTCGGCTTCTTTTTGCGGATACATAATTGTATCCAAAGTTTCGATATGGTATGATGTCCGTGTTGCAGTCTGCCGCGGGAAGGGGTTTTCGCGCCCTTTTTTCACCGGCACAGGGAGGAACAGAATATAAATATGGAAACACAAGCCAAACACCGGCCGTTTTACGGCTGGGTCGTCGTGGTCTGCTGTATGATCATGGCGGGAGCCGGTATCGGCATCGCGTCCAACTGCGCCAGCGTGTTCATAAAGCCGGTCTCGGAGGCGCTTGGCGTCTCCCGCGGACAGTTCTCGCTTTATGCGACGTTTTCGTCGGTCAGCACCATGATCATGGCACCATTCATCGGCGGCTTTTTCGAGAAGTACCCCTTTAAGCGGCTGGTGGTAATCGGCTGCTGTGCCGGCGCAGGCACCTTGATGCTCTATTCCTTCGCCACCTCGCTGTGGCAGTTCTATGCAATCGCGATATTGAACGGCACCCTGATTGGTCTCATGAACGGCATTCCGATTGCGCTGCTGCTCTCTCGCTGGTTTATTGACAAGCGCGGCCTTGCCACCGGCATCGCCTATACAGGTTCCGGACTTGCCGCCACCATCTTGGTCCCCATCGTCAACCGCATCATCGAGTCGTCGGGCTGGCGCGGCGGCTACCGCACCCTCTCCATCATCTTTATTTCTCTGACGCTGCCGACCGTGCTGCTGCTCTTGAAGCCAAAGCCGGAGGACATCGGCCAGACGGCGCTGGGTGCCGAAAAGCGCATCCTCAAGGTCGGCGAGGTCGCCCGCAAGACCGGATTTACGCGGGCAGAGGCCCTGCGCATGCCGGCCTATTGGTTCTTTGCGGCCTCGCTCTTTTTGACCGGCTTTGTCGGCATGGGCACGCAGCAGCATGTCGTCGCCTACCTCACCGATGTCGGCCATTCATCCGTGTTCGCCGCCTCCATGTTCTCACTCTCCATGGCAGTGCTCATGGGTGGAAAAGTGCTGCTCGGCTTCATCTTTGACAAGGCCGGCGTGCGGATCAGCACCGTTTATATGTGTACGGTCTTCGCCGCGTCCGAGGCCCTGCTGCTCATCGCCGGCCGCGGCCAGGGCTTTGCTCTCGGTTTTGCTATTGTCTTCGGACTGGCAAACGCCATGCAGACCATTCCGCTGCCCTACTTCGTCAGCCACCTGTTCGGAGACCTTGAATATTCCAAGATCTACGGCATCTCCTCCCCCTACTACATGGCAGGAATGTCGCTCGGAATGCCCTTCTCCGGCTTTGTTTACGACACGACCGGCACTTATGCGACGGCCTGGGTAGGCTATGGCATCGTCATCTTTCTCGTCATGGCCCTGCTGCTGGCAGCTGACATGTCGGCTTCGAAAGCCAAAGCGAAACTCTAAAATTTTGGCCGGCGCCGGCCCAGCAGACGCTGGAATCCGGCGCCGGCCGGTTTTTACCGTCCGCCGTCACAGGCTTTGGATGTCTTGAAGCTTTAAGGGCGGCAGCGTTTGCTCTTCTCCGCCCTGCTGCGGGAGGTTGCCGATTTCCGGCCTGTCGGACGGATCCGGCACCTCGGGTGGATATTGTGGTTTCAGCCTGTCGGGATGCTCCTGCGAATGACTGTTCATCTTATCACCTCGGCTTTATTTTGCGCAGATAAGGCCGTTTTATTGCGTCTGTCCCCGAAAGCTTAAACTCGAAGGAAAGGTCGTGCTCCTTATGGAAAAAACAGGCCCGCGCATCCACTACGCTTGGATTATGGTTGCCGGCTGCCTTTTGATGACCGGTGCCTGCGTTGGCGTCATCTCAAACTCCATGAGCGTCTTCGTCAAACCAGTCTGCGAGGCACTCGGTGTGACCAGAGCGCGATTTACGCTCTACTCCACTTTCTCTTCCTTCGGTTCCATGCTGATGGCACCTCTCATCGGCCGGTGGTTTGAGCAGCACCGGCTTCGCCCCACCATGCTGATCGGTGCCCTCGCCATGTCAGCCGGCGTCTTCGGCTACTCCTTTGCGACAAAGGTCTGGCACTTCTACATCATCGCTGCCGTCATCGGTGTCTCGACCGGCCTCTGCGGCACCATTGCGGTGGCCAAACTGCTCTCCAATTGGTTTGCTGTAAAAAAGGGGCTTGCCATGGGGGTCTCCCTCTCGGGCTCCGGTCTTGCCGCATCCCTTATGGTCCCCATCGTCAATGCGTCGGTGCAGGCTCACGGCTGGCAATCCGGCTTTCGGGTCATGGGCGTCATCTTCTTTTTGATGACCATTCCCACCATTCTGATCATCCTGCGGGATACACCGGCTGATAAGGGACTCTTGCCCTACGGTGCCGATGAGCGGGTTCCTGAGTCGACGCTACGAACCGGCTTCACCCGTAAGCAGGCCGTCCATTGCTCCGCTTTCTGGCTCTTTTCCGCCGCCTGCTTTCTGACCAGCTTTATCGGCATGGGCACACAGGCACACGTCATCGCCTATCTCTCCGACACCGGCTATTCGGCTGCCGCGGCCTCCGGCATCTACGCCGGCACCATGGCCGTGCTGATTGCCGGCAAGATTCTGCTCGGCTGTGTCTATGACCGCTTTGGCGTCAAGGTTGGCACCGTTTACGGCTGCGGGCTTTTCGCCGCATCCCTTGTGCTGCTGATTTTCACCCGGCTCCCCTTTGCACCACAGCTCTTTGTCGTGGCCTTCGGCCTATCCAACGCCATTCAGACCGTACAGCGCACCTATATCGTCAACCGGCTGTTCGGAGATCTGTATTACAGCTCCATATATGGGCTCACGGCCTCCATCAGTATGGCAGGCTCTGCCATCGGAGTTCCATTCTCAGGCTGGGTCTACGACCATGTCGGCACCTATCTGCCGGCTTGGTACGGCTACACCGCCGTCTGCGTCGTGGTGGTGGTGCTTATTTTCGCTGCCGACCGCGATGCGGCAAAGCGCCGGTGCGAGCTCGGCATTCCGGTCGGCGTGTGACGACTTCTCTCCATCGTCAATATGAAATAAAGTCCCTGCGGCAAAATGCCGCAGGGACTTATTATACTTGCTATGAATACTACTTTCCGATTGCGGAGAGCATTTCGGTCAGCTGGCCGAGGTCTTCGATCTGGCGGGCCGTAAGGTCGGTAAGCAGTTTGCACTGGTTGTCGATGGCCGCCGTGAGCGCCGCGATCTCACCCTCGACATTCTCGTCGGTGCCGTACTTCTCGCCGAGGCTCTTGACTACGTCGAACAAATCCTCATGCCCGACAACACGGCCGGCGCCCCACATGAGGCGGTCGGTCGGCTGATTCAGCACATAGCTCGTAAAGTAGTCGTAAACCTCCCGGCTCCAGTCGTAGGCATACCAGTTGTTATCGATCTGCCACAGGTACTCGTCGTAGGCTGTCATGGTGTCGCCGGACGTAAGCGAGTCGATGGAGGAATAGAGCATGGCGAGATTGTTTTGCGGCAGCTCCTGCGGGAAAGAGTTGATGTCCTCCCAAGTCAGCCGGACAAAGCTGTCCTCGGCAAACTTGTAAGCCACGAGGGTCTGCGCGAACAGCGCCTCGTTTGCCGCGTAAATCTCCTGTGCCGCCTCGGTATCGCCTGCGTCAAGCGCCGCAAGGCAGGCCGCATTCTGCTCCTTGATCTTCTCCCATGCCGAGGCTGCCGCCGTCCTTGCCTCCTCGATGGCGGCAAGCAGCGGGGCGCTGTCAAGTCCCGCCCGCGTGTAGACCTCTGGGTCAACCTTGTCCTTCATCGCGTCGAGTCTTGTTGTGAAATCGAGCGGTGGAATGGCGACATGGTCGTACTCCAGCAGCAGCATGCCGTACAGGTTGAGGTTGTACTGCAGACCGGCCTCGGAATATGTATCGGTGTTGTCGAACTGGCTGTGGTAGTGCGTCTCGGCAAAGCCGTCCCGCAGGGATGTGACCGTCGAGGGAATACCGGCGATGCTGAAGGAGAAATCGTCCGACCAGGTGTGGAGCGGGCAGATAAGCTCAATCCCATCGGGGTAGGCCCCCTCGACAGCCGGCACCTTGGCTGAAAAACTCTCTAGGAAGGACTTGAGCTCATAGGTCGTACGAATCTGGTTTGTTGTGCCCTCGTTTGTCGCCGGCAGCTCGAAGTTGATGTCGGCAATGACCTTGCCTGCCCACTCGGGGTGAACTCGGAAAACCTGATTGTATGCGCCGGTGCTCCAGTCGTAGCGGGTGTTGGTGACTCCCCACTCTTCGGCAGCAGTTGCACAGAATACAATGGTGTTCTCCGGCTGATAGCCGCTGTCGACAAGCCCCTTGGCGATGCTCATCATAAGACCGATTGCGGTGGAGTCGTCTTGAAATCCGGTGAAGTATGCGTCGTAATGCGCTGTCACCATGATCATTCGGTCAGGATTTTTGCCTTCGATCCTGCCGACTATGTTGTAACTGGTCCCATTTTCCTTGACCTGACTGTCGGCGTCGAGCTGCACGGCAAGCTCGTTTGTCCCGGCCGCCTCCATCGCTCCCCGCAGCAGCTGCGCGTCGGTGCGCGACATGGAGAAGGCCGGCGCGTCTGCGACGCCGCAGATATCTTGTGAGTTTAAGGCGTCAGGGCTGACCTGCGCGTATCCGCCGTCCTGCACCGCAATGACGCCGGCAGCGCCCAAGAGTTTGGCCTGATACGCAGGGTATGTGATCCACCAGTTTTCGCGCTGGTTGATGTCAACCAGGATCAGCTTGCCCGCGACGTCGAGCCCCTCGAGGTCGGCCGGTGTTCCTGTGCCGCCGTCGACAACGGTGTGGGTCTCAAACCCGTCTGTGACGAAGTTTGTCTGATACCCGCCGAGTACAGCGAGGTGTTCGGTCCCGTCGACCGCCGTAAATTTCAGATCCGCCTTTTTGAAGGTCCATGTGTCCAGTGTGAATTCATCTTTTGTGACGTCCGTCAGACCGATGCTCTCCATCTCTGCCTTGAGAAAATCGCCCGCCTCAAGTTCCGCGTCGGAACCCGCTGTTCTGTACCCAAGCTTTTCGTTTGTTCCAAACTCCCCAAGTTTGACTGCGAGGTCGTGGGCATAGGTCACATCGGCTTTTTCCAAAAATTGCTCCTGTACCTGCTGCAAAGTTCCAGCTTTGCTTCCCGTTGCTTGTCCGTCCGCGGAAGAATTGCTCTGGCAAGCCGTCAAAAGTACGGCCATTGCCGTTACTGCGGACAGAGCAGTAACCAGCTTTTTCATTTATCAACATCCTTTCTATTTTGTCGCATATTTTTATGCGCGCAATGCGAATTGTACAATAAATACATTTAAAATACAAGATGGATTTTTCAGAGGGACTTTTGTCTCGAATTCCGCGCATAATCAGGCATAAAATCACCTTTCTTCGCAAAAGGGCGTTTTTATAAAAACAGAGGCTTTTATCATAGAATTCGTAAATAAGTAGACGGCATGACCGCCCATCAGCGGCCATGCCGTCATATTCCAGATAGAAAGCTAAATAATACACCTATACGATCAGCCCGCCTTGGCGGACATGGGACAGCACATCCCGCAGAATGGCAAGGCCCCGGCGCAGCGCCGGCTCAGGTTCTGCGCACAGCGACACGCGAAGAAAGTCGCCCGAAACGCCCGGAACCGCGGCAAACCGACCGGCGTGCAGCACCCGCACACCGTTACGCCTGGCCTCAGCCTCGGCGGCGGCGCAGTCGCCCGGTACCGGCTGCCACCGGAAAAGCCCCGGAATGCCGGCCACGGGCGGCAGGTACTCGTCTGCGACGGCCCACCGCTGGGCACTGATAAGCCGCTTATCGGCCGAAATTTTGTCGGCGGCACCCGACAGGATGAGCTCAGCCGCCACCTCGGCTTCGAACGGAGAGCTCTTGACATTGATGTTGTAGATGCCCTGTACCAAACGGTCCCGCAGCTCGGGTGAAAAGCTCATATAGCCGATGCGAAGCCCGGGGGCCAGCGACTTCGAGGTGCTGCAGATCGCGACATATCGGCGGGCTAAGGCCCCGACCGAGGGCAGCGGGTACGGCAGCAGGAAGGAGTATATGTCGTCCTCGATAATGAGAGCGTCACCGGCCGCCTCGGCGACGGCAAGGCGGCGGGAGACCCCCATCGTAAGTCCGGTCGGGTTGGCGCAGCCCGGCATGAGGTAGACGGCGTCAACGGGGCCGGCCTCCCGCAGAGCGTCCGGCATCATGCCCTCCTCGTCGGCTGGAATCGGCACCACCGAAAGCCCCAGTGAGGCCGCAAGGTCGAGAAAGCTCGGATAGGTGAATTCATCGGCTGCGATTTTGGCCCCCGGCCGCAGTAAGGATGAGAAGGCAATGGCCATGCCGTTTTGACCTCCCGACACGATGACCACCTCGTCGGGCGTGCCCATCCATATGCGGCCGGCCTCCCGCTGACGGGGGGAGCCTAAGGGATAGCCGTAGTCCATCAGAAAGTCGCCCTTGGCGGCAACGGTCCGGATGGTCTCTCGGATGATGTCCGGACAGTCAAAGGGGTTGATCATGGCGAGGTCGACCCCCCCCCTCTGCCCCCGCGGTGGGCATTCCTTCACCCGGCCAGGCGACATAGGTGCCCCCACCTCGCACCGTGCGCAAAAGGCCCGCCAGCTCGCAGACCTTAAAGGCCCTCGTGACCGTCGAGAGGTTGATGTCGAGAAAGTCGGCAAGCTCCCGCTGGGGCGGCAGTTTGGTGCCCGGCCGCAGCGCTCCCGACAGGATGTCCCGCTCTAAGGCCGCAGCAAGCCCCTTGTAGAGCGGTGCCGAGAGCTCGGCCTTGACCGGCCGCCAGCTCATGGGGTAATTTTCAAACGAGTTGATCGGCAATTCTTATCCCTCCCGATTTATCCTCTGCGATATCAGCAAAGAGATTATTGTCTTGCATACAATTATATTCTTGATGCAATACAATTGCAATGATAATATGGTTATAGAAAAACAATATGGAGGTCTGTACTGTGGACTCTAAGATCAGACGGTTGGTTATGGGCGGCCTGATGGCGGCCATGACCTTTGTGTGCACGCTGGCCGTGCGGATTCCGGTGCCGGGAACCCATGGCTATGTCAATTTCGGCGACGGGGCCCTGATGCTGGCGGGGCTGCTCTTCGGGCCTCAGGTCGGCTTCGCGGCGGGGGCCATCGGTTCAGCCTTGGCCGACATTTCGGGCGGCTATGCCGTCTATGCGCCGGCCACATTCATCGTCAAGGGTAGCGAGGCACTGATTGTCGCCCTCATTGCACACAAGGGCTTTAAAGAAAAGCCGCTTACGCTTCGGACGTTTGTAGGACTTGCAGCGGGCGGCATCGTGCTTGTCAGCGGCTACTGTGTGGCCGACTGGCTCATGTTTGGGCTGCCGGCGGCCATAGCCGGCGTCGCCGCAAACTGCGGGCAAGCGGTGGCGGGCGCCGTTATTGCACTCACGGCCGGCATGCCGCTGCGCAAAGCGGTGCGGTAGATAAATACACCGCATATCCGTTTGTATCCTTGAATTTGGGGCCGCTATCTGCTATGATGGTTGTGCCGCATACAAGAGGGATCGCATTTGAAGAACATAACCTGGCCCCCGGCTGTCTGCGGGAATAGACGGCTGGGGGGCTTTTTTTTGGAAAATCTCGTCTTCGCTGCAACGGCGGTCGCCCCGCTGTTCGGCGTAATGGCTGTGGGCTATTTTCTCTCTCGATCGGGCTTTTTTTCGGGCAGCATGCTTGCCGACTTTAACCGCTTTGTCTTTAAAATTGCACTGCCCTGCCTGCTCTTTAAGCAGGCCTATCAGACCGATTTTTCAGCCGGAAACGGATTAAAACTTCCGCTTTTCGGCGTTATTGGAGCCATCCTGCTCGTAGGAGTACTCTGGGTGACGGTGCCGCGGTTTACCTCGGATCCCCGCCGGGCCTCTGCCATCATTCAGGGCGTCTATCGCACCAACATCGCCCTCTTTGGGCTGCCGCTTGCCATCAATCTTTTCGGAGAGGGCAACGTGGGCGACATGGTACTGATGGTCGCTTTCATGGTGCCCCTCTTTAATGTGATGGCCGTCATAGTGCTGTCGGCCTTTGCTGGTGGAGTCGTAAAACCCTCCTGGAATAATATCCTAAAGGACATTTTCACAAACCGACTGATCTGGGGTGTTGGGCTGGGGCTTTGCGTCGCCGCAGTCGGCATCACCCTTCCGGAGATTATTTTAAAGCCAATTTCCGACCTGGGTGCAACCGCCACTCCCCTCTCTATGCTCTGTTTGGGCGGCACCTTCTCCTTCAAGTCGGCTTCCGGAAACCGGGCAGCGCTGTTTTGGACCTGTCTCTTGCGGCTGGTCGTGGTTCCGGCCGCCGCCGTCGGGGCTGGGCTTGCGATGGGCTTCACCGGACCTGCCATCGGGGCCATCTTCATCGTCTTCGGTGCGCCGACCGCCGCGTCCAGCTACATCATGGCCCAGAGCATGGGCTCGGACGGGGATCTGGCCGGCGAAATTGTCGTATTTACAACCATGATGTCGGTGCTCTCCATCTTCGTCGGCATCGCGGCACTGCGCGGATTTGGCATAATTTAACGTGACACGGCCTACCGTGGACGATAGAAACTTAAGTGAGTAAGGAGGCAAAACATGAAACTGCACAAGGACACCGAGGTCATTTACCACGGCCGCAAGATCAAGGGCATGGGGCTGGAGCCCGAGGCAATGCCGCTTTTCACGGCCACCGCATTCAATCGGATTGATTTGGACGATGTGCGCGCCACCAGTCTGTCAAAAGGGTTCCCCTACGTCTGCACCCGCAACCCCAACCGTGAACTCACTGCCGACGTCATCAGCTACCTCGAGGGTGGCGAGGCGACGCTGATTGCGCAGTCCGGCATGGGTGCCATCACCACTACACTCTTTGCGCTGGCCCGCCCCGGCACCCACCTGATTGCAAACGCCACCCTCTATTCCGAGACCCTGGAATTTTTGGAGGAAATGCTTGGTGCCTACGGAGTTTCGGTCACTTTCGTCAACTTTGCAAATATTAAAGACGTGGCAGCCTCCGTCAAACCGAATACCTCGGTCATTTATACCGAGGTTGCCTCCAACCCCATGATCGACCTGGCCGACATCGAGTCGTGCGCAAAAATCGCCCACGATGCCGGTGCCCTGCTCATTGTCGACAACACCTTCACCACTCCAATCGTCATAAAGCCTCTTGAACTCGGGGCCGACGTCGTCGTCAACAGCTGCACCAAGTTCATCAACGGCCACAGCGATGTACTGCTTGGTTCGATCACGGCTGGCCGGGAACTGATTGACAAAATCTATCACACTCAGATGCTGCTCGGCACTGTTGGCTCGGCTTTCGACTCGTGGCAGTGCCTGCGCGGCTCCGAGACCGTGACGCTGAGGGTCCCGAAGCAAGTGGACAACGCCGCGAAGCTCGCGGCCGCCCTTGAAAAACACCCCTGTGTGACCGCCGTCAAGTACCCGGGTCTTCCCTCCCATCCGCAGTACGAACTGGCCTGCCGGATGTTCAAGGACGGCTTTGGCGCCATGTTCAACTTCTCAATGCCCGACGACCTCGAGGGTATCAACGCCTTCATGCGTAAGCTGGAGTTCGTTCGCTACGCACCCACGCTCGGCGGACTTCGTACCACCATGTCGAACCCCACATATTCCTCCCACTCCAGTCTCTCGGAGGAGGCCAGGGCAAAGCTCGGTATTCACCTTGGGCTCATGCGGGTGTCGGTCGGTACCGAAAACCCGGACGACCTCATTGCCGACTTCTATCAGGCCCTCGACGTCTTCAAGAAATAAAAGTCTTTAAAATGTGTGCATCAAAAGCGGCATGGTCTTGGACCATGCCGCTTTATTGTCTCAGCGCCCCCAAAGCAGTTCATTATCGCAGACAGACTTAACCGCCGCTGATTAATCGTGCAGCTTAAATCCCTTTGTAAGCCTGTCGACATGGTTTTTCTTTCCGATCATGCCAATGCCCACAAGGTTCAACTCATCGGTTTTATACTCCGCAACTTTTGCACGGTTTGCGGCATCATAACCGGTTTTAAAAAGCTCTTCGGTGTAAATCGTCATTTGTACTTCTTTTGTGAGCGCCTTTTTCAGCAGCTCTTTAAGCTCGGGGCCACTTGCGGAGTAAATGATGATAGGCTGTCCTGACATCGGAAGGTAAGTCACCCCGTCACCGTCCGTATAAGGCTCTCCGATTATTTGCTGTGTGCCGCCGATTCCGCTCATTAAAAACGCCGTGACATTGAGCTTTTGCCAAACGAGCAGATCTTCCCGGATAATCACAACGATTTTATTTTCAAAATCCAATTCAAAAACCCTTTCGTTCGGTTTTGTATCATGTATGTATCTTTGCTGTCAGATAAACCACTCCGGCTCGCGACGGGTGGCGCACTTGTCGGCAAGCCAGCCCCGCACCCCGGCGTAAGCCTCAGCCGTGGCGGACCTTGCCCCATGGGGGCACCGCTTGACGCAGGCAAAGCAGTGGATGCACTTATCGGGGTCGGCTATAAAGTTATGGATGATGCCCATGGAACAGACCGTCTCGCAGATACCGCATTTGACACAGTTTTCGGTGGGCTGCGGTGCGTAGATCGAGCCGGGGCCAAAGGCCTTGTAGGGGTGCGCCCCCTTGACGGCCGGTCGGTCATGTTTCCCCTGCGCCAGCTTGTCCGAAACGGCGGCGCCGAAGGCCTTTGCTGTGGCAAGATCAAGGGCGTCCGGCCGGCCGGCAGCGACTGTCTCATTTAAGGAGTGCTCGCCGATAAAAGCACCGGCGCCGCAGACTTCAAAGCCGGACTCCTCGAGAATGTCGCAAAGCTCTAAGAGCGCATCGTCATAGTCCCGGTTGCCGTAGACTGTGATGGCGATGGCCTTGGCTTTGCCGCCCTTGACTGTTTTCAGGTATTCTGCGGCGACCGGCGGAATGCGGCCACCATAGACCGGCACGCCGACCGCAACGACGTCCGCCGGCCCGTAGCAAAGCGCCTCGGTGCGGGCGGAAGGCAGCGTAAAGTCATAACCGTCACCGGAGGCTACGGCATGGCATACGGCCGCCGTCGTTCCGGTCGGGCTGAAATATAGTGTTTTCATGTCTCAAACCTCACGATTTCTTCAATCGATTTTCTGTTTTTGGCCCGGGGGGCCGTCTTTTCGGCTACGTGGCCGATGGCCACGACGACCCGGCAGGTGTAGTCTTCGGGCACACCGAGCAACTCTTTTACTTTTTCATCAACAAAAGTGCCCATGATGCAGGAGGCAAGTCCCTCGTCGGCGGCCGCAAGCGTCAGATAGGCTGTCGCCATACCGACATCCCCCTGCGCAAATACTTTACAGCCAAAGTCCCGGTCAACATTCGGCATCAGTGTCGGGTGTCCGATTTCAAAGACGGCGACTAAGGCCCCCGCCTGCTCGGCGTACTCGTTGCCGCCGTATATGCGGCACAGCGCCCCGAGCTTTGCCCGAAGCTCCTGATTTGTAACGGCAACAAAGTACCACGGCTGACTGTTGCAGCCGGACGGTGCAAACCGCGCTGTCTCGATGCAGTGCGCAAGTGCCGCCCCGTCGACAGGCTCCGGCAAAAAGTGCCTGCAGCTCTCACGTGTTAAAATGAGTTTTGAGAATTCCATTGATTTCTTCCTTTCCCGATCATTCGGTGATGATATAGTTTCGGATCGGCGCAAGGGATTTACCCACGGCCGCCTCCATGAGATCGCAGCATACATTAAGTCCGCTCTCACCGTTTGTGAACATCAAGGCTCCGTCCCCCGCCTCGTCAATGGCAAAGAGCGCCTTGAAGCAGCCGTTGTCCCCCCAGTGCCAGATAAGCCCATCATAAAGCCCGAGGCCGAGCCCCCAAGCGATGTCGGCATTGAGGCGGCTTTGCGGCGCCCGCATCAGCGGGTACTCCGGCGCGGCATGGAGCCCCGCGAGAAAACCGGCGTAGTCGGCAAGCGTCGTGTGCATAGAGTATGCGGCGTTTAAGACCGGCTTTGAGCGCTTTGGCTGCTCCGCCCCGTCCTTGTCGACGGCGACCGGAATGCGGGGTGCCATGTCCTCGGTCCAACCCATGCGGGCGTCCTTCATTTTGAACGGCTCCAGCACATATGTACGGCAGAGTTCGTCCAAGGGCACGGGGCAGGCCCGCTGCAACCAGTGGTATCCCTCGCCCGAGTACAAAAAACCGCACCCGGGGTCAAACTGGATGCCGAGCGGCTTATTGGCCCAGTTTTCAAACCCGCCCGAATGGGAGAGCAGCATGCGGGGCGTGATGAGCCGAACCCTTGGGTCCTCCGAAATAACCTCGCTTGAATATTCGCACACCGGTCGGTCGAGGTCAAAAAGCCCCGACCGGATAAGCGCCAGTGCAAAGACAGGCTTTGTCAGAGAGGCCGCCTCGAAAAGGTGCCCCTCCTGTGTCATGCCGTAGTAGGCAAAGTCCTGGGGGCGGCCGCCCGTAAAGCGGGCGGCCGCAAGTCCCGGAACATGGTTTTGCCCCATGAGGGCAAGGGTTTCAATTTTACTTTTCCACATCGTAGCCGGCCTCTTCGATGGCGGCCGAGGCTATGGCTGCGTCGCCTTCGATTTTAGCGTATCCTATGCCAACCTCGGTATAGGCCACGCCGGCCTCCTCGAGGGCAGCTTTAACGGTGGCCACGCAGTGCTGGCAACCCATGCCGGAAATTTTGATTTCAGTCATTATATACACCTCCTGTGCAAGACTAGTTTAACACATATTTCGGTGCTATACTATACACGGGAGATGAGGGATATGACAAATTTTTCCGATGTGGAGAAACTCAAAGCGCTGATTGCAGGCAGCGCCCGCATCGTTTTTTTTGGCGGTGCCGGCGTCTCGACCGAGAGCGGAATCCCCGACTTTAGGAGCGAGGATGGCCTGTACGCCCGCAAATACGAGGTACCGCCCGAGGTCATGCTCAGCCGAGACTATTTTGACGAGAACCCGGCCGCCTTTTTCAAGTTTTACCGCGAGACCCTAATCGGGGCGGATGTTAAGCCAAACCGGGCCCATTACGCCTTGGCAAGGCTCGAGGCGGAAGGTAAGCTGACGGGGGTCGTCACTCAAAATATCGACGGGCTGCATCAGGCGGCAGGCAGCAAAGTAGTCTACGAGCTCCACGGCAGTGTGATTCGCAACACCTGCATGCGGTGCGGTAAAAAATACCCCGGTGCCGAAGTCGTGCGGATTTCGGATTGTATTCCTCGCTGTTCCTGTGGCGGCATTATCAAGCCCGATGTTGTACTCTATGGCGAGAGCCTGCCGGAAGAGGCCGTGGAAGGGGCGGTGCGGGCAATTCGGGATGCCGATCTCCTCATCATCGGCGGCACATCGCTTGTAGTCTATCCGGCGGCCGGGCTTTTGCGGTATTTTCGCGGGAGAGCGCTCGTCCTCATCAACAAAGACGCCACCCCCTACGACGGGGAAGCGGACCTTGTCATCCGCCGGCCCATCGGCGAGGTGCTGGGTGACGCCGTCGGGGAGTGAGGCAACCGCCGTCAGTGACGAATGAAGGGAGCAAAACGAGTGGGGAGCGAAGTGACCGCCGCCAATGGCGGAAAAAGGGAGCTGAGCGAGTGGGGAGCGAAGTGACCGCCGCCAGTGGCGGAAAAAGGGAACTGAGCGAGTGGCAGCGACTTGGATTTTTGTGGGAGCGAAGCGACCGAACAAAAAGCCTTAGTCGCAACAGGAACGCAGTGAGGGAACAAAAAGCCTTAGTTGCAACAGGGAAAAAGACCGCCGGGACGGTGGGGCGGCAGTAAAAGGGGGAAATGTAACAGAAATATCAAACCCTGCATATTGACTTGCGCCGAAATGGAGTGTATAATCCGGGTTACAGGCGATGAAGGGGACCAGCGGGACCTTATTAGCGCAGAGAGGACGGCCATCGGCTGAAAGCCGTCCAGTTCGGGTCCGCATACACCACCCCGGAGATTTTGTCGGATTGCCCCGTTAACGGCAGTAAGAGCGGCGGGAAAAATTCCAGCAATTCGGGTGGAACCACGCAATAGCGTTTAGTCGCTTACTGCGCCCCGAAGGGTATAATATGCCCTTCGGGGCGATTTTATTTGGAGGTTGAGGTTACTATGGTAAAAGTCACACTGATGGACGGCTCAGTCCGTGAGTACGCAGCCGGCACGACGCTCTTTGAGGCGGCGAAAGCGCTGTCCCAGAAGCTAGGCCGTGAGGTCTGCGTCGCCCTCGTCGACGGCGAAATCTGCGACCTTCGCATGCCGCTTGAAAAAGACTGCGCGGTCGAATTTGTCACCTTTGATCAGCCGGTCGGCAAAAAGGCCTTCTGGCACACCTGCTCGCATGTGCTGGCTCAGGCCGTCAAACGTCTTTATCCGCAGGCAAAGCTGACCATCGGCCCCGCCATTGAGAGCGGATTTTATTACGACATTGATGTCGAGACCCCCTTTATGCAGGAGGACCTTGATAAGATCGAGACCGAGATGCAGCGCATTGTCAAGGACAATGAGCCCATTGAGCGGTTTACCCTTCCCCGGGCCGAAGCCCTTGCTCTTGCCAAAAAAATGGAGGAGCCCTACAAGGTAATCCTCATTGAGGAACTGCCCGAAGGAGAGGAGATCTCCTTTTATAAGCAAGGCGAGTTTACCGACCTCTGCGCCGGCCCCCACCTGATGTCGACCGGTGCTTTAAAGGCCATTAAACTTATTCAGATCACCGGCGCCTACTGGAAGGGCGACGCCGCCAACAAAATGCTGCAGCGCGTCTACGGCATTGCATTCCCCAAAACGGAACAGCTTGACGACTACATCAAGCTGATAGAGGAGGCAAAGCGCCGCGACCACCGCAAGCTGGGCCGTGAGCTTGACCTCTACGACATCTACGATGAGGGCCCCGGCTTTCCTTTCTTCTTCCCGAAGGGCATGGTGCTGCGCACCGAGCTGGAAACTTTCTGGCGCGCCGAGCACAAAAAGGCCGGCTACGATGAAATCCGCACACCGCTGATCCTCAACGAGGAGCTCTGGCATCGGTCCGGTCACTGGGATAAGTACAAGGAAAACATGTATTTTACAAAAATCGACGATGAAAACTATGCGCTCAAGCCGATGAACTGCCCCGGCGGCATTCTGGCCTATAAGCGGCACATCGTCTCCTACCGCGACTTGCCCCAGCGCGTGGCCGAAATGGGTGTGGTCCACCGGCACGAACTTTCGGGCGCGCTCCACGGGCTCATGCGGGTTCGCTGCTTTACGCAGGACGATGCCCACATTTATATGGTCCCCGAGCAGATTCCGGCCGAGATACTGGGTGTCATCGACCTCATTGACAAGATTTATCAGGTATTCGGCTTCAAGTACCGGGTGGAACTGTCCACACGCCCGGCAAACTTTATCGGCGAAATTGAAACTTGGAATCTGGCGGAACGTAAACTGGAAGACGCGCTCATCAGCCGGAAAATTGCCTACACCATCAACCCGGGCGACGGCGCCTTCTACGGCCCCAAGATCGACTTCCATCTGGTGGACAGCATCGGCCGTACTTGGCAGTGCGGCACGCTGCAGCTCGACTTCCAGATGCCCGAACGCTTCGACATGGTCTATATCGGGGCCGACGGCGAGAAACACCGGCCCGTCATGATTCACCGCACGGTGTTCGGCTCCATGGAGCGGTTTATCGGCATCTTGACCGAGCATTTCGCCGGCGCTTTCCCGACATGGCTGTCCCCTGTGCAGGTCATGGTCATCCCCATCACCGACAAACAGCACGATTACGCCTTGTCTCTTACAAAAGAGCTGTCGGATGCGGGCTTTAGGGCCGAGTGCGACGCTCGCAGCGAGAAGATGGGCTTGAAAATCCGCGAGGCCCAGCTCCAGAAGATCCCCTATATGCTGGTGATCGGCGACAAGGAGATCGAATCCGGCTGCGTCTCGGTTCGCTCCCGTTCGGAGGGCGACCTTGGTGCCATGCCGGTGGCAGACTTTTCTGCAAAGCTCAAAAAGGAAATCGCCTCCAAGTATTTTGAACTGAAGTGAGCGGCGCCGAAGCGGTCGTACCGATATACGTCGTGTCTTGGGGCCTGCTGTTTGCCGTCTTCGCGGCCAGCTTCGCCGGAGTCGTCATCCAGTGCGTTTCGGGATTCGGCTATGCCATCGTGCTGATGGCGGTACTGCCCCTTTTTGTGCCCGACCTCACGATGGCTGTCACAGCGACCGGGGTCATCACTTACCTGCAGTCGCTCGCCGCGGTCTGGCGCTACCGTGAGGGCGTGCAGTGGAAACTGCTGCCCCCCTGCCTCGCCGGCTATTTCCTGACCAATTTTCTCGCCATCCGCTTCTCGGCCCAAAACCCGGTGGACGCGCTTCGACGACCGATGGGCGCCTTTTTGATTTTGCTTGCGGTCTATTTTGTTTTCTTCGCCGGCAAAATCCATATAAAGGGCGGATCCGCGCAGGGCGGTGCGGCAGGCGCCGTTGCGGGGGTCACAAACGGGCTGTTCGCCATCGGCGGACCGCCCATGGTGGTCTACTTTCTGTCGGTGACAGGCGGTGGGGCCGCCTACATGGCAACGCTGCAGACCTTCTTTGCCTTTACCGGCACCTATACGAACGCGGTGCGACTGGCAAACGGGCTCCTGACAAGGTCGGTGCTGATATTGACGCTGCCGGCCCTAGCGGGACTTGTGCTGGGCATGGTAATTGGCGTAAAGCTCTTCGACCGGCTCGACCCGGACCGGCTGCGCAAACTGGTCTATGCCTTTATGGCAGCCTCCGGAATATGGATACTCATTGCGGGATAAAAAAAATCATTTTAGTATTGACTTAACTGCGTGCCCCCTGTATATTTGATTTAGTAATTTCTAAATTAAATATACAGGGGGTCTTTTTATGGAGGACACAGTGGTCCTAAAAGCGCTGGCCGATGAGACACGGCTCGCCATTGTCCGTCTGCTGCTGCACCGCAACTACTGCCTGCGGGCGTTGTCCCAAGAACTTGGTCTTACGCCCGGCGGCGTCTCACAGCATGTGCGGGTGCTGCGGGAGGCCGGGCTGCTCGAAGCACAGCGGCGGGGTTACTTCATGCACTTCGAGGTCAACCGCGGTGCGCTGCGGGCGCTTGCCGGCAGTATTATGCAACTCGCCGACATTGAGCGGGAGGAGCCACCTGCCGCCGAGCTAGACGCCTGTCACAAAGCAGGCAAGTGCGGCGACGCCGTCAAGGCGGCTTGCCGCGGCGGGCACTGCGGATCCACGGGTCGATGCGGCCGGAAAGGAGTCTGACATGTTTAACAATATTCTCTATGTCGCCACCGCTCTTCTATTGGGACTATCCTGGTTTAAGGATAAAAAAAGGACTAAAATGGCATTAATAAAAGCTTGGAAGTCCTTTGAAAACATCCTGCCACAATTTCTCTGTGTCATCCTCCTCATCGGCATGATGCTCTCGGTCCTCGACAAGGCCGTCATCTCCCGCCTGCTGGGACAGGGGTCCGGGGCTTTTGGCTATGTCATTGCAGCCGTCGTGGGCTCCATCACCCTCATTCCCGGCTTTGTCGCCTTTCCTCTGGCGGCCTCGCTGCTGGCTTCCGGCGCCGGTTACGGTCAGATCACCATGTTCATCACCACCCTCATGATGGTCGGCGTTGTCACGCTGCCGGTCGAGACAAAATACTTCGGGAAAAAGATCGCCGTAAAGCGCAACCTGCTGGCTCTTTGCTTTGCCGTCGTCGTCTCTCTTGTGATCGGAGGGTTTATCGCATGAAAAAACTTCTGCTTCGCTACAAATACGCCCTGGGTTTTCTGGCGGCAAACCTCGCCCTCATCGCCTTTTATCCCGCGGTCGGCAAGGCGTCGATCACACTGACGAAGAATAATCTTGTGGAAATGCTGACCATTGTCATCCCCATCTTCATCCTGCTCGGGCTGCTCGATGTCTGGGTCGGGCGGGAGACCATGATGAAGTATATGGGCGACGGCGCCGGCCCAAAAGGGGCACTCATTGCCTTTATCATGGGATCGGCGGCTGCCGGGCCGCTTTATGCCGCCTTCCCCGTCGCCGGCGTGCTGCTCAAAAAAGGGGTATCGCTGACCAACGTCTTTATTTTCATCGGAGCTTGGTCGACGACCAAAATACCCATGCTGCTCTTCGAGGCCGGAAACCTCGGCGTTGACTACATGCTGCTGCGCCTTGGCTGCAGCATCGTCGGCATCCTTGTGATCGCCGCCGTCCTGACACGCACCACTTCACCTGAGGAGCGGGCGGCGCTCTATGAGTCCGCGAAGGAGCTGTAAGACGGGGCGTATCGGCTGCGGCGGCGAAAAACATAGTTTGCCCGCTGCAGTTTTGGCCGTGTCTGCGTAAGGCGGCAGAGTCGAAATTCTTTTACCCCCGCCGGTGCGGAGGCCCATGAGTAAATGCGCAAAATTCGTCCATAACAATTTACAAAATAATGATTGACGAATGGCCTTGGCTGGTCTATACTCATTAATGTCATATGTCAATAACGCCATTCAAGGAGGAAGCAACATGCCGAGGCCGCGCAAATTCCGCCGGGTGTGTTCCACCCCGGTCTGCACCGTTTTCGGTCCGCAGGATGGGTGCAACGGTCAGATTGCCATGACCATCGACGAGTATGAGGTCATAAGGCTCATCGACCTTGAGGAACTGACTCAGGAACAGTGCGCCGAGCAGATGGGGGTTGCCCGTACGACGGTGCAGTCCATTTATGCAGGCGCCCGCAAAAAACTGGCGCTTTGCATCGTGGAAGGCCAAGGCCTTCTCATCGGCGGCGGCGACGTGCGTTTTTGCGAGCACCGCGGCGCTTCCTGCGGGCGCGGATGCTGTAGGCTCCGGAACGGCGGGACGACACCAATTGGAAAGGACGAATCAAACGATGAGTGAAGCCTGTGACGGCAACTGCTCCTCCTGCGGGGCGAGCTGTGCCGACAGAAAAGAAGAGAGCCTTCTGGCCCCGGCAAACGAGTATTCCAAAATTAAAAAAGTGATCGCGGTCGTCAGCGGCAAAGGCGGCGTGGGCAAGAGCCTTGTCACCTCGATGCTGGCGGTGGCCATGCGGCGGTCGGGGTACAAGACGGCCATCCTCGACGCCGACGTGACCGGCCCCTCCATTCCCCGGACTTTCGGGATCACTGAAAAAGCCTCAGCCAGCGAGTTCGGCCTGATGCCGGCCGTGACGAAAACCGGAATTGAGATCATGTCCACAAACCTTTTGCTGGAGGACGACACCACGCCGGTGGTCTGGCGGGGACCTGTCATTGCCGGAGCCGTCAAGCAGTTCTGGAGCGACGTCATGTGGGGCGGGGTGGATTTCATGTTCATCGACATGCCGCCGGGCACGGGCGACGTGCCGCTGACCGTATTCCAGTCGCTGCCCGTCGACGGCATCGTCATCGTGGCCTCACCCCAGGAACTGGTCGGCATGATCGTTGAAAAGGCTGTCAACATGGCCGCGATGATGAAGATCCCGGTTTTGGCGTTGGTTGAAAACATGAGCTATTTTGAGTGCCCGGTCTGTGGGACACGGCACGAAATTTTCGGAAAGAGCAGCGCCTCGGAACTTGCCGCCAAACACGGCATCGGCGCTGTCTGTAAGATACCGATAGACCCCCGTTTTGCCGCCGCGGCAGACGCGGGGACCATTGAAGACTGTGAGACGGGCCCCATCGACCCGCTCGCGGCCATGCTCAGAGAAACGGAGTAATCACTATGACGCGCATCGCGGTGCCCTATCAGGAAAAAGACAATTCGGTGTTCCAGCACTTCGGCCACACGGATCACTTTAAAGTCTATGACGTGGAAAATGGCAAAGCGACCATCGCCTACGTCGTGAACGCAGAAGGCAGCGGTCACGGTGCCTTGTCCGGCATCCTGAAAAAGCTCGAGGTCAAGACCCTCATCTGCGGCGGCATCGGCGACGGCGCCAAACGCGCCTTGACCGAGGCCGGCATTAACTTCTTCGGCGGCGTCATGGGAGACGCCGACAAGGCCGTACAGGATTTTCTGGCTGGCACCCTAGCTTACAATCCCGGCGTGACCTGTACCCACGCAGGCAAGCACCACGGCGAGGATGGTTGTCCCAGCGAGGACGGCCACTGCGGCGGGGACTGCCACGGCTGATAAAGCATAAAAAAGCTGCAGGGCTTTTGCCCTGCAGCTTTTTTTATTTCGTTTAACCGATTCGGATTAAAAGCTCGCCGGCCTTGACTGTCTTTCCGGGGGTGACCAGCACCTCTTTGACGACGCCGTCCATGCCGGCCACGACGCTGGTCTCCATTTTCATGGCCTCGACCACCGCTACAACCTGATTTTCCTTGACGGTATCCCCGACCTTGACCATGACCTTGCTGACCATCCCGGGGATGGAAGAGCCGATCTGACTCTTGTCGGTCTGGTCGGCCAGCTGCACCTGCACGGCCTTGGAGGTCGTCTGGGGGTCGGGCACCCGGATTTCGCGGCGGGAGCCGTTGAGCTCGAACCGCACCTCGCGGGTTCCGTCGTCGTAGCTGTCGCCGAGTCCCAGATATTTGATGACGAGGGTCTTGCCCTCCTCAATGCTGATTTTGTTGGTCTCGCCCATGGCCATGCCGTTGAAGAAGACGTGGCTGCCCATGCGCATAATGTAGCCGTAGTCCTTGCGGTGCCTCAGATAGTCCTCGTAGACCTTGGGGTACATGGCGTAGGAGATGAGGGAGCGCATGTCTGGATTTGGGCTGAATTTGGAGATCTTCTCCCGCAGCGCGTCAAAATCGACGGGCGGCAGCAGCTCGCCCGGCCGGCAGGTGATGGGCTCCTCCCCCTTGAGGACGACTTTTTGAATGTCCTCCGGGAAGCCCCAAGCCGGCTGGCCCATCATACCCTTGAAGTAAGAGACTACCGAGTCCGGGAAGGAGAGGTTTTTGCCCTTCTCCACAATATTCTCGGGTGTAAGCTCGTTTTGCACCATGAAAATGGCCAAGTCCCCGACAACTTTTGAGGAGGGGGTCACTTTTACAAGGTCGCCGAGCATGTCATTGACCGTCTTGTACATCTCCTTGACCTCCTCGAAGCGGGGACCAAGGCCCAGCGATACCACCTGCGGCCGCAGGTTGGTGTACTGGCCGCCGGGGATCTCGTAGCGGTAAATTTCAGTCGTCGGGGTCTTGAGCCCGACGTCGAAGGTCTCGTAGCGCAGCCGAACATCGGCCCAGTAGTCGGACAGCTCCTCCAGCCGGCGCACGTCGAGCCCGGTATCCCGCTCATTACCGGAGAGGGCTGCCACCACCGCATTCATCGAGGGCTGCGAGGTCAAACTCGACATAGAGCTGACGGCGCAGTCGACGACGTCGACGCCGGCCTCGGCCGCCATCAGCAGTGTCGCCACCTGGTTGCCGGTTGTATCGTGGGTGTGCAGGTGGATGGGCAGCCCCACCTCCTGCTTGAGGGTCGTGATGAGCTTCTTGGCGGCATAGGGTTTTAAGAGGCCCGACATGTCCTTGATGCAGATGGCGTGGGCGCCGCGGCGCTCGAGCTCCTTGGCAAATTTCACGTAGTAGTCGAGGGTGTATTTATCCCGCTTGGGGTCCGAGATATCGCCGGTATAGCACACGGCAGCCTCGAGGAACTTGTTTTGCTGCAATACCTCATCCATGGCGATCTCCATGCCGGGAATCCAGTTGAGGGAGTCGAAAACTCTAAAGATGTCGACGCCGGTCGCTGCCGCCTGCTTGACGAAGGCCCGCACGAGGTTGTCGGGGTAGTTGGTGTAGCCGACGAGATTGGAGCCCCGCAGCAACATCTGGAATGGAATGTTCGGAATGCGCTCCCGCAGCAGCTCAAGCCGCTCCCAAGGGGACTCGTGCAAAAAGCGGTAGGCCACATCAAACGTGGCGCCTCCCCACATTTCCAGCGAAAAGCAGTTTGCGAGAATTTCAGCCGTTCCCTCGGCTCCGAGCAGCATGTCGCGGGTGCGCATGCGGGTGGCAAAAAGGCTCTGATGCGCGTCCCGCATCGTGGTATCGGTGACAAGCAGCTTCTTTTCGGCCAGGATGTGGTCCCGGAGTCCCTCTGGTCCCTTTTCATCCATGATCTGTTTGAGGCCTTTCGGCTGCACTTCCAGCAATTTGCGGGGGAACCGTGGAGAGTCAAACTGGTGCCGTTCGGCCGACGGGTTGGCCACTTGAATCTGTGCGATGTATTTGAGCACCCGTGTGCCCCTATCCTCGGTGTCGTCGAAGTCAAAGAGCTCCGGTGTCTCGTCGATGAATTTGGTGTGGCACTTCCCTTCCACAAACTGCGGATGGGTCATGATTTTGGTGACAAAGGGGATGTTGGTCTTGACACCCTTGACGTGTACCTCATTGAGGGCCCGCGTCATCTTGCGGCAAAGCGCCGGGAAAGTCGTATCCCAGCAGGTGACCTTGACTAAAAGCGAATCATAATAAGGCGAGATGACGCTGCCAACGTCGAAGTTGCCGCCGTCGAGCCGCACACCGAACCCGCCGCAGGAGCGGTAGGCTGTAATTTTGCCGTAATCCGGCGCGAAGTTATTCTTGGGGTCTTCGGTTGTCACCCGGCACTGGACAGCAAAGCCGTTGATACGCAGGTCCTCCTGAGAGCTAAGCCCGATTTCGGGATGGGACAGGGGCTCGCCCTCGGCGATGAGGATCTGGGCCCCGCACCAAATCGATGCCGGTCACCATCTCGGTGACTGTGTGTTCGACCTGGATGCGGGGATTCATCTCAATGAAGTAGTGTTTGCCGTCTCGGTCCACGAGAAACTCTACGGTGCCGGCATTGACATAGCCCGCCTTGCGGGCGATTTTGACGGCGTCGGCCCGCAGGGCCGCCACCGTGCGCACCGGCACCGACCAGGCCGGGGCCATTTCGACCACTTTCTGATACCGGCGCTGCAAGGAGCAGTCGCGCTCTCCGAGGTGCATAATGTTGCCATAGTCGTCGGCCAGAATCTGCACTTCGATGTGCTTAGGCTCGACCAGGTATTTTTCAATAAAGATGTCCTCGTTGCCAAAAGCTTTGCGGGCCTCGCTGCTGACAAGTTCAAAGGCCTCCGACACTTCGTCCGGCGTATCGCACCGGCGCATGCCGCGGCCGCCGCCGCCGCCGGCCGCTTTTAAAATGACCGGAAAGCCGTACTCTATCGCCTTTTCTCTTGCGTCGTCCGCGTTTTTAAGGGGGACGGTGCAGCCGGGAATGGTCGGAACCCCGCAGGAGAGGGCCAGCGCCTTGGCCGACAGCTTGTCGCCCATCATGCCCAAGACCGTTGAGGGCGGCCCGATGAAGACAATGCCGTTTTGCTCGCAGGCTCTGGCGAAGTCGGCGTTCTCTGACAAAAAGCCATAGCCCGGGTGGATGGCGGTCACGCCCCGGCGCTTGGCTAAGTCGATGATGCCGGGTATATCGAGATAAGTTCCCAAGGGGCTACGGTTTTCCCCCAGCAGATAGGCCTCGTCGGCCTGTATCCGGAAAAGCGAATACGTGTCCTCGTTGGAGTACATGGCCACTGTGTGTATGCCAAGGTCATAACACGCTCTGAATATACGAATGGCGATCTCGCCGCGGTTTGCAACCAGCACTTTGTTGATTTTCACTTTTGGCATGATATCCTCCCATAAGCTCATGTTATGAAAAGTTTAACAAATAATTAGAGCTACACTTTAATTAGCAAGTAAAGTATAGGACTTTACTAAAAAAAATGCAAGTATATTTTGACTTGCTGCATACATTATGTTACAATCGACCAAAAGGGAACTGCCGCGAAAGTGTGTATTTGTAATAATTACAGTTGTTTATAAGCTGCGCACATCGATGTAAAAAGGGGGGCTTATGGGTGGCGGCAAGTGCGATAAAATATATGGATATGGACGAGGTGGACTCCACGAATTCCCGCCTGCTTGAAATGGCAAAAGAGGGCGCTCCGGCCGGCACCGTACTGTCGGCAAAGTGCCAGACCGCCGGTCGCGGCCGGCAGGGCCGCACCTTTTTCTCACAGGCGGGCGGCCTGTATATGAGTCTGCTGCTTCGTCCCGCCTGCCCGCCCGAACGACTGTTCACCCTGACGCCGGCCGCTGCCGTCGCCGCGGCCGAAGCTGTAGAGGAACTGACTGCCATAAGACTCGGCATCAAGTGGGTCAACGATCTCTATTATTGTGGAAAGAAAGTCTGCGGAATACTCACTGAGGCTGCAGGCGACGCCGTCGTGGTTGGGATTGGACTCAACCTCTGGCAGCCCGAGGGCTGCTATCCGCCGGAACTAGCAGATAAGATCGGTGCCCTGCTGAAGGCCCCCGATGAGGCTCTGCGTATGGCCCTTATCCCCCGCATCGCCCAGGGGCTCATGTCGCTCTGGAAGGATGGAGAGCCCGCCCCCGACCTGCTCGCCCACTACCGTGCCCGCTCCATATTGGACGGCAGTGAAGTGGAGTATGTGCAAGACGGACGCGCCTGTCTCGGACGGGTGCTCGGCATATCGGAGGACTTTGGCCTCGCGGTCGAGAATGATGGGATGCGCCATGTTCTGACTTACGGCGAAGTACACATCACGCGCTTTGAAAAATAGCTGCGGTCTTTTGTGCGCAAAAACAAAAGGAGCCCCACCGGCTATGCATAATATTGCATAACCGGCGGGGCCTCTCCCCCCTCGAACTTAGCTTGTTATTCTATCCCGAGCTCGGCGGCAAGTGCCTTCGCGTCCTCAACCCAGCCGGCATAGAGCCCTGTGGTGTCGGCCTCTTCGACGATTGGCTGCAGCTCCTCGGCTAAATCGGCAAATTCCTTTGCCACCAGCACATAGGTACCCTCCATCGTGTAGTACTGCACCGTACTCATGGCCAGCGTGTCATACTGCTTGACATATTCCTCGCCGACGGTGGACAGCACACAGAGTGCGTCGACCTTGCCGGTCTGCACCATCATGACACCGTCCTGAATGGTCGTGACGGTCACAACCTCAGCCCCCGGCGTCTGCTGCGCGACGAGGTCGTACTGCAGCGTCGCAACTTGCGCCGCGATCTTCTTGCCCTTGAAGTCGTCGACCGTCTTGTACTGGTCAGCCTTGTCGGCCGGAATCAGAAGTCCCTGATAGCCGTTGCCCACGTTGTAGGGGCCAACCAGCAGCATGGACTCGGCACGGTCCTCCTTGTAGGCAAAACCGGCAATGCCCATGTCGACGGTGCCCTGCTTGACCGCCTCAAGGCAGGTGTTGAAATCCATGGCCTTGACTTCAAGCGTGACACCGAGCTTCTCGGCGATGTACTTGCCAAGCTCTATGTCGGCGCCCACGTATTTATCCTGATCCTTTTTGGAGAGATCCTCAAACTCATAGGGCGCGTAGTCGGGGCTGGTGCACATAGTGATGACTCCGGCCTCCTTGATCTGGTCGAGCTTGGAGACAGGCTCCTCCGGCTCTACGGCCGGGGGTGTATCGGTCTTTTGCGCGCAACCGGCAAGTGCCATAATCAGCAGCGCCATAATCAGTGCAAGATATTTTTTCACAGGTAGTCCCCCTCAAAGTGTTGAATGTTTATTATTATATACGTATAAATATCTATTTTCAATGCCCTATTTTGCTAGACTTTTGTCATACTTCACGGGGTATTTTGTGCGGTTTGTCCAGAGCGGGACGCATTCAGGCACGGACTTTCCAAACCGCGCGTTTATATATTGTCCAAAACCCCCGTCGTGTGATATGATGGTACCATAGAAAACTCCCCGCTTTTGGAGGCGAACATGTCCCTCAACTTTGATCTTACGCTGCCGTCGGCCTGGTTTTTAGTGCCGACGTCGGTTGCCGTAAAGCACCTTTCCTCCGCCACAGAAGCGGAGCTGAAGGTGCTGCTTTGGCTACTCGCGGCGGGCCCAAAGGCCACTGAAGAGGCAGCCTGCGAGGCGCTCGGGCTGACGGCCTCCGCCTTCGGCGAGGCCGTTGCGGCTTGGGTCGACCGCGGGGTTTTCATGCTGTCGGACAAGCATGTCGCGGTGGCACCGCCCACGGTTTGCGGCGCGCCGGCCGCGGGCCGCACCACAGAGACCCGCCGCCCCTCCTACCGCTTTGCTGAGATTGAAGCGGCATTGGCCCAAAACCCCGACCTGCGCTCGGCCCTGCTGACAGGGCAGAGCATGCTGGGGCGCACCTTCAGCTCCACCGAGTACGAGATTCTCTATGCGCTCGGAGATTATTACGGGCTGCCGCCCGAGACTATCCTGCTGCTCTTCTCCCTGTGCCGATCGGAGGGCAAGACCTCGGCCAAAGCCATTGAGGACCGGGCGGCCGAGTGGATGCGACTTGGCATTGCGGCGCCGGCCGACGCCGAGCGGTACATCGCTCGCCGCAGGACCCAAAAGAACGCCGAAGGCACTGTGCGTTCCATTTTTGGCATCGGGGAGAGGCGGCTCTCCAAAAAAGAGCGGGATTTCATCTCCCGCTGGACCGAGGACTTCCGATATGGAAAAGACATGGTGGAGCTGGCCTACGAGAAGTGCGTCGACGCGATCGGCAAACTCTCGTTTGCCTACATCGACCGGATTTTGACCAGTTGGAACGCCAAGGGCATTGCGACCCCCGAGGCCGCAGCCGCAGAGGTGCCGCCTCCGGCAAAGACAGCCGGCCGCAAAAATCGAGACACGGGGGCGCAGCCCTCCTACGACATCGATAAATTCATGGAATGGAACTTTACCGAGCTCTACGGCAAGGGGGATGAAGAAAAATGAAGTACGGCAAGGACATTGTGCGGCAGGCCGACGAGGCGCTGGCCGCCCGCAGACAGGGTGCCCAGTCCGCCTGTGAAGCCCGCAAGGACAAGGCTCGGACAATAAATCCCCGGTTTTCCGAAATAGAGGCCGAGATGGCCAAAGCTGCCGCCGGCATGGCCCACGGTGTATTGCGCCGCGAGGGGTCGGCTGCCGTCTGGAAGGCCAAGGAGCTTATCACGGCGCTGCAGGCCGAGCGGGCCGAGCTGCTCACCGTCTGCCGGCTGCCGCAAAATACATATCTAGTCGAATACGCTTGCAAGCGCTGCAACGACACCGGCGTCAGCCCCAGTGGGGGACCCTGCGAGTGCTATACGGCCGAGCTACGCAGGCAGGCCTATAAATCGTCGGTGCTGGCGACCGCTTTGGCAGGCCAGACCTTCGACAGCTTTGACCTCTCTCACTACCTCGACAAGCCGGACGCCGCCGGCGTCTCCCCCAGGCGGCGCATGGAGAAAAACCTGGCAGTCTGCCGGGAGTTCATCCGGGATTTCGAGACGCCCGGTCGCGGTCTGCTCCTGACCGGCCCCACGGGGCTCGGCAAGACCCACCTCTCCTCGGCCATGGCTGGGGAACTGGCAGCCCAAGGCTTTGGTGTGCAGTATGACATGACCGCCAACATCCTGCGGCGGCTCGAGGACCGGCGCTTTGGCCGCGCCACCGATCCCGACCCTGAGATCTATCTCACCTGTGACCTGCTCGTCATGGACGACCTCGGCTCGGAATATGCCACCTCGGTCACCCTCTCCGAGCTCTTTACTCTCATAAACACCCGGCTCATCACCGGCCGCAAAACCGTCATCAGCACCAACTACACAGTTCCCGAGCTCGCCCAAAACTACACCCAGAAACTGACCTCGCGGTTTTTGGACGGCTACACCATCCTGCAGTTTGCAGGCGAAGATGTACGCATGCAGCGCAGACAGGCGAAGACATAATGAAAAGAGACACGCAGTGAAACTTTTTCGCTGCGTGTCTCTTTTAAGGGCGGCATGAGCCGCCTTTTTTTGTGCGTTTTCGCCTCCGTCCAGCCTGCAAATCGCTGGGGCTGCCCTTTTTTTTGATACCTCGATGCCACTTATTTCTTTTTGGCTGTGATGAGGTAGGCACAGGGGATGACGAGCAGCGTCAGCACCGTCGAGGACATGAGTCCCCCCATGGAGATGATGGCCATGGGCTGCATGAGCTCGGTGCCGCTGCCGATGGCCAAAGCCAGCGGCAGAAGACCTAAGAAAGTGGTGATGGTGGTCATAATGATGGGGCGTAGCCGGATCCGGCCGGCCTCAATGACCGCGTCCCGGATGGGCATACCGGCCTCGCGGTTTTGCTGGGCGCGGTCGATGAGCACGATGGCGTTGTTGACGACGACACCGACCAACATGACGACCCCCATGAGGGAGGCCAGGTTAAGGGTGGTGCCGGTCAAAAGCAGCGCTAAGATTCCGCCCGAAAATGCCATGGGCACCGACAGCATGACGACGGCCGAAAACCGCAGCGACTCAAACTGGGCGGCCATGATCATGAAGACCAGGAGCAGCGCCATGAGAAGCGCCGTCGTCAGTCCCGAGAAGGCCTCGTTTTTGAGCATCTCCTGGCCGCCCATCGTCACTTCGATGCCGGCCGGAAGGTCGAGGGCGGCGAGTTTTTCCTTGAACTCGGACGCCGTAACGCTCTGGGATGTGCTGTCGGCGATGGCTGACACCGACATGACCCGCCGGTTATCGGTGCGCCGGATGGCTAGGGGGCCCTCCCCCTGAATGACTACGGCCATCTCGGAGAGTGGAACGAAGACACCGGTAGGCGCCTGGATGGGCAATGCCTCAAGGTCGGCCGCCGTGGCAAACGACCGGTCGGGATAGACCACCCGCACCGGGTACTCCGACCCCGACTTCTCCATGACGGCGGCTTCGATGCCGGTCATGGCATAGCGGGCCTGGGCCAAAACAGTTGCGGGCGTCAAACCGTAGGCTGCCGCCTTGACGGCATCGACCTCAACCCGCAGCTCCGGCGCGCCTGAGCCAAGCGACGAGGTGGTGGAGATGACGCCGGTCACTCCGCGGGCCATCTCCTCGATCTTTTGTACAGCGTACCGCAGACTGGCCTCGTCAGCCCCCGACACTGAGACCGACACACCACCGGTACCCATGTCGCCTGTGTTGCCGACGATGGCGGTCACCAGCGAGTCGACAGCGACGACCGTGACGTCGGCCCCCGTGAAGTTCGCAAAGTCCTCCCGCAGTCCGTCGACGATGTCATATGTAGAGAGATTGCGGTCCTCCTTCAGATAGGCGGTCATGGTCATCTCGTTTGTGCCCGAAACACCGACAAGGCCCGAGGTGCCGCCTACCGTCGCAGTGTAGTGCTCAATGTCTGGGTATTTGGTAAGCTCGTCCTCTATGCGCCCCGCCAGCTCCTCCATATGGTCGATGCTGGTTCCCCGCTCGGCCTCCACCTTGACCGTTACGCGCCCTTGGTCCATCGGCGGCAGCATTTCGGTGCCGATGAGGGGGATCAGTGTCAGGCTTGCCGCAAGTGTCCCCACTGCGATGCCCACTGTCGTAAAGCGGTGATCGGTGCTCCAGGCTACAAGTCGGCCGTATCTATCGATGATGGCGTCGAGAATTTTCCCCTGCCGCTGCCCCTCGGGATCGCGGGGGTTTAAAAGCACAAAGAGGCAGGGCACCACTGTCACCGAGGTCAGCAGCGACAGCAGCATGGAGTAGGTGATGGTCAGCGCCACCTGCCTGAACATCTCACGGGCAAGCCCCGCAATAAACAGGATGGGCAAGAAGACCGACACTGTTGTCAACGTTGAGGCCGACACGGCAGCGCCCACCGCCCTCGTTCCGGCTGCCGCCGCCTTGCGGGGCTCCATGCCTTGCGCCCGGCAGGTGAAGATGCTCTCCAGGATGACAATCGAGTTGTCGACCATCATTCCGACCGCAATGACAAGACCCGCCAATGAGACAATGTTTAAGGTCAGCCCCGAGAAGTACATGGCAAAAAAGGTCGCCATGACCGAAATGGGGATAGCGGTACCTATGATGCCGGCAAGTTTCAGCTGCCCCAGGATGGCCCACAGCACGAGCACGGCTAAGAGCCCGCCGTAGATGAGGGAGGAGGCCACGTTCATGACCGAGTCTTCAATGAGCTTGCCCTGATTGGCAACCAGCGCCATTGTAAGGTCTGCATTGCCCTCGTAACTTTCGACCACCTTTGTGGCCTTCTCGGCGATGAGCAGTGCATTGCCCGACTGCTGCTTGTTGATGGTCAGCAGCACGGCCGGTTTTCCATCGAGCCGCCCGAGCGTTTCGGGCGCCGCATCTTGCTCCTCGACCGTCGCCACGTCGTCCATACGCAGCACAGCACCTTTGAGGGTGACGACCGGAATGGCTGCCACCTCGGCCGCAGACGAAAACCGGTATTCGCCGCGGGTCAAAAGCTCTCGGCTCCCATAAGGCAGACTTCCGATGGGCAAGTTGACGTAGGAGGCACCTACGAGTCCCGCAATGGTGGTCTGGCTAAGTCCGTAGGCTTGCAGCGCCTCCGGCTTCACCTCCACCGCAATCTCCTGTTTGATGCCGCCCGACACCGCCACCGAGGCGACGCCGTCAATGCGCTCGAAGGCCGGCACCACCTGCTCCTCGACAGTTTGCAGCAGCCGACTCTCATCGGCACCGGTGACGGCGACGACGCAGACGGGCATATCGTTCACGTTAATTTGAGCTGCCGCAGGCGATCCCGCCCCCTCGGGCAGGTCGTTTCGCACAGCATCGACCTTCTCCCGTACTGTCAGCATGAGCCGGTCGAGATCGCTGCCGTAGTCAAACTGCAAAATGATGAGAGAATAGTTCTCATCCGACACTGAGGTGAGCTCCGACAGCCCCGGCATGGTCATGAGAGAGTCCTCCAAGGGTGCCGTGACAAGGCTCTCGACCTCGGTTGGGCTGGCTCCCGGATAGGTTGTGAAGACGGTGGCGATGGGCATATTGATGTCGGAGATGAGGTCGACCGGCATGGAGCGCAGCGCCACAAAGCCGAAGACGACAACGGTCAAAACGCACATGAGCAGTGCTATCGGCCGGCGTATGGCAAGGCGGGAAATTGGCATGGTTTCCTCCGTTATGCTCGAATAGAGCCGCCTGAAAACGGCAGTTTTGTCTCTCTTTTATTCCACGATGGTAAGCGCTGCCCCGTCTGTCAGCAGCGAGCTCCAGGAGGTGACGACCATATCTCCCGCCGCTACGCCTGTAAGGGCCTGCACATACTCGGCCGTGACGACTCCGGCCGTGATGTAGGTCTTCTTTGCCACACCTCCGACCGAGAGGTAGACATAGTCACCCGAGGCGTCGTTGCGCACCGCGTCAAGCGGCAGAGCAATGGCATCCTGAGCCCGCTGTGTGACGGCCGAGACCGCCACAACCTGGCCGGCTTTTCGGCTGGTGGTGCCTTCGGTCACAGCCTCCATGGGGATGAGTCCTGTCGCGCTGTCCGGCAGCTCCCCCACCAGCGTGACGGCAGCGGACTCCGTTTTATCCACCGTGACCACATCGCCGACGGAAAACCGGCCTGCGTAGGAGGGCGATACCGCAAAAGCGACCTTGCAGCCCTCTCCCGTTGTAATGACGACGGCGGGGGCGGTGTTCGAGATCATGGAATACGCTTTGGGCGCATAGTAGGTGACGGTGCCGGCCACGGGGGCGCGCACCGTGGCATAGTCGAATTGGGTGGCCGCCGCGTTGTAGGCAGCTCTTGCCTGCTCGAGCTGGGCCGCCGCCACCGAGTCGGTGTTTGCCGCCACAGCGGTATCATACTGAAGCTGGGCCCCCTCCAGCGCAAGTTTTGCCTCGTCAAGCTGCGTTTTGGTTGTGGCCCCGGTCTCGTAGAGAGCGGTCAGATCCTCCACGGCCTGTCTTGCCAGTTCGAGCTGGGACGCGGCAAGCGGCACCGAGCCCGCCTGCTGCACAGAGCCCGCGGCGTAGGCCGCCTCGGCTACCGACAGTGCGGCCGAGACCGTGTCGAGCTGCAGCGCGAGATCCGTAGTCTCGAGTTTAAACAGCACCTGCCCCGCCTCTACGGTGTCCCCCACGGTAAGCGGTGCGTACTCAACCTTGCCAGGCAATTTAGAAAAAACAGCTGTGGAGTTTTCCGGTGTTACCCGTCCGGAAAACTCCACCCTGTTTTCAAGGGCCATGACCTGCACCTTTGTCGCCGTAACGGCGACAAGTTGCTCCTGTGGCTGTGCAGAAGTCGTCGCGGAGCAGGCGCTAAGCAGCAGCGCAAGCCCAATAAAAATTGGAGAGATTCTCTTCACAGTTATGTCCTTTCACAAGAGGGATGCCAAAGGCGACGGGAATTGGACGCCCACCGCCCTCCGCCGGTCCTTTTCGGCGCTTTTCGTTTTATGCCTCCGGAGTAAGCCCTTTGACGGCCCACTTATAGGTCTCAATCATCCAGAAAAGCTCGATCTTGGCGCTTCTCACCGCGTCGGCCGCCGTGCTCGCCCCTTCGGCAGCGGCGTCGGCCTCGAGCTTTGAGAGCCTGCCGACCGCATACTTGGCCACGGCCTGCCGGCTTTGTTCGGCCGCAAGCTCCCCTGCCAGCTCCAGCGCTGTCAGGTTTTCGCGGGATGCCGCAATGTCGTACGAAAGCTTTGTCATGCGCATGGCAAGCTGCTCTTCGGCCGCCTCGATCTCAAGGCGCTTTGCCTGCTTTTGTTTGATGGCGGAGGGCATTTCGTCCCCCTCCGAATTCTCGGTTTTGATGGCTGAGTACTCCTTGCGCAGGATGGCGGTGTCAAAGTTTGCCGCTTTTGCCTTTGTAATGTCAGTTGCAAGGTTGGCCGGGTCCATGTAGGCTACATCGGGTTCCGGCAGCGGCGCAAGCGTGAGCTCGGCGTCGTAGCTGCGCCCTAAAAGTGAATTCAGCTGCATGACAAGCGCCTGCCTTTTTGCGGCAAGCTCGGCTTTTGTCGCCGCAAGCTTTGCTGCATCAAGCTTAGCCGAGAGCAGTTCGGTTCCCGTCGCAAGCCCGCGGGAGACGGCCACCTCTTTTGCCGTAATGGCGTTCTCCAGCAGCGGGGCAGCGCGGTCGGCGGCGGCGGCTCCGATTTCAAGGCGTGCCAGCACCGGAAGCAGGCTCTCGGCGGCATTTTTGATTTTCTCGTCGGCCTGCGCAAACTGCAGCTTGTAGACCTCAATGTCGCGCTGGGAGATGTCGATGGATTTGGCCTGGGCCGCTATGTACTGCGCCGTCAGCGAAAGGCCGCTTCCTGCAGCAACTCCGATGGCGTCTCCCGATTCTATCAGGTTTTCGGCAATGGAGGACAGTCCCCCTGACAGCTGGTAAATATTGTTCTGGGCGTCGGCCACCGTACCGTTCGACTGCAGCACGGCAAGGGTCAGCGCGTTCATTGCGATCTGGCGGTTTGAAGCCGCCACGAGGTCCGACACTTGCGAGAACTCGAGGGGGGCTGCAGCAGCCGGCAGCGCGAGCGCCGCAGTCATAAGCAAGCACATGAACCGTTTTTTCATCATTGTTTTCACCTCATTACTGAAAATTATAGAGTCTTTATCTAATAATGTAAAGTCAAAATTCATGTATTCCTGTGCAGTCTTACCATTGCATAATCCATAAGTTGTGTTATAATAGCACCATGAATGTCTACGGTATGAAAACAAAAGTTCTCGCTAGACACACGAGGAGCAGCAATGAATAAAATGGTAAAGAAAAAGAGCCCGGACGGAGCTGACATAGTGGGCGGAATTGCCCTGATGGTGACCGGCGTTGCCACACGGGCGGCGCCGCTCATTATTTTGGGAGGGCTGCTGGTCGGCAAGGGAGCGGCGGCTCTGAGGAAGAAAGCTGCGGGCGATGACGCAAAACCGCTTTCAACGGGTTTTGTGCCTGTGGCACAGAGAAAATCCGCGGTTATGGAAAAAGTCCAAAGGAAAAAGGCGAAAGTCGACATCGAGACTCCACAGCACGCCCATCTGACCGACACCTATGGTCAGTTTGACCCAGTCTCCGGCTACTATCTGCTTCCTGAGGTGACCCGCTGCGTCTGCCCAAAATGCGGCACCGTGACCGACACTTCCCGCCGATTTTGCTACAAGTGCGACACCGACTTAAAGAAAGCCCACGGTGGCTGACGGCTCTCTTCTCCCCCTTTAGACCCGGCGTAGAGTCATGCAAAGAAAAATTAACGAATACATACGCAAAGGAGAACAGCCCGTGCTCAATATTCAAAACATGTTTTGCGATCCGGCCGACAGCGCCGCTGCGCCGGGAAAAATCGAACTGCTGCTCCCGTCAGACGGATATGGCCTCAACGCCATGGTCTTAAGCGCTGTGGGCGAGGGCCTGCGTCCGCTTGCCATCATACTCCACGGCTTCCCCGGAAACGAGCGCAACCTCGACCTCGCCGAGTCGCTGCGGGCGGCCGGCTGTCATGTGCTTTTCTTTCATTATAAGGGCGCGTGGGGCAGCCCGGGCTTTTTCACGTTTGAGGACGTGCTAAAGGACGCAAACAACGCCGTCGATTACTTCAGACAGCCGGATGTGGCGGCGCAGTACGGCGTCGACCCCGATCTCATATTCCTCGTCGGCCACTCGATGGGTGGCTTTGCCGCCATCACGACGCTGGCATCCCGCGACGACCTGTGTGGCGCTGTCGCCATGGCTCCCTACGACTTTGCGGCCTCCCGCACAGCAAGCGAGTCCTCTCCCGAATACGCCGCCAACTACGAGGCTGTCGTGCGGTGTCCGCTGCCGCCCCTGTGCCTCGAGTACGAGGGTGTACTGCACGACGAACTGACCCGTCACAAAAGCGACTGGCTGCTGCCGGGCAAGGCTGAAGGGCTTGCCGGAAAGCAGCTGTGCATCCTCGCCTTTGACCGCGATGTCGTATCCCCGGCACCGCTGCACCTCGCTCCCCTTGTGGAGGCATACGCACCCGTCATGGGTGAGGGGCTTACAGTTCGCCACTTTGACACCGACCACGGCTACAACTCCCGTCGATACGGCGTCGCAAAGGCCGTGGCCGAGTGGATCGAATCCCGGTGCGGCGTGCGGGTGTGATAGTTTTGCCTGCCGGCATCAATCGATATCAAAATGTGCTTTACTGATTAAATCCGTTGTCACCATCGCCGCATGAATCATCATTAAGGTATATTGTTTTCAGTGGTAAAATATATGTCTGCCGTAAAGCCGGGTTTAATGTATGGACTGCTTTCATCCGGTTTGACTTGTACTTTTACAACACGGTCACCGTCATCCTCCACCGCCAAACTTGGAATTTTGATGATGTGTCCCTGAATTTTAATATCTTTGTTAGACGTTGGAATAATATAGACCTTGCTGCTTGCAGATATTTCTCCAATAAACGCCTCCGGAACTACCGCGCTGATGTAGATGCTGTCGGCATCAATCAGGGTGATTATATTTTGCGGGGTTTGGCCGCTGATGATGGTTCCTTTTTTTACATTGATTTCTTCAACGATGCCAAAAGCCAGATCGGAAATGATGTTATCCCCGGAAATGTACGGCTTGTCGGCCTTTGAACGCATCGAATTAAGATTTGCCTGTGCCGCCGCGGCACTCGCTTTTTGCTGATTCAACTGACCTTGCGCACTTATTAACGAGATACTCAGGGAGTCGATTGCCTCCTGCAAAGCGCGTGTTGTCTTTGCAAGACTGGCTTTGGCATCATTGACCGCTTTGCTTTTTTGATCCAGTGCATCGGAAAACACCGAATAATCGGATTGGGATATTGCGCCGCTGTCAAGCAGCGTTTTATATTTGTCCGAATCCTCCTGTGCCTGTTGCGCTTGTTTTTGAACAAGGCTCAGAGCATTTTGCTGCAACTGCAAATCCGGGCTGCTCCCGTCATTAAGCTGCGCCTTCCTGTAAGCGATTTGATTTTCCAAAATAGATATCTGCGCTTGCAGCGCTGCGTAGTCAATATTGTTGTCCGAAGCTTTTGCGAAATTAACTTTCGCCTGTAAATCTATCAGATTGTTCTGATACGTCTCGGTCGAAAGTGTGATTAGCGTTGTCCCCGCCTTGACGTAGTCGCCGATTTCCACATCGATGCTTTGCACCTGCGCAGGAAAATCAATGCAAATTTGGGACTCGCTGCTGTATAAAACTTCTCCCCAAACGACAATATCCGTATTGGGTGCCGGGACCTCCAAAGATGCACCTGCCGCCGCCCTGATATCAGTCTTTTTACAGCCTGTGGAAAGCAGCAGCAATGCGGCCAGCAAAATAATGCCGTTCCTTCTCATATGTGAAAACAACCTTCCTTATTAATCATTCAATGCTTTTCAGCGACAAAAGCATGTCAATGGTTTTTATTTTTTTACAAACGACATGGTTTACAATGGCTGCGAAGATCAGCGTTATGAGGACCGCAATGAAAATTTGTTCAATCGTCACATGGCTGATTAAATCAAAGTCGTCGCCAAACCCTCTGGCAATTGTACTCGCAAGAATTTTTCCGATCGGAATTCCTAGAAGAATCCCGAGGATTGTGGAAAATACGTTTTCCATCAGTACAAGCGGCTGGATTTCTTCTTGATTAAATCCCAGGACCTCCAATGTGGCAAGATCTCTGATCCGTTCGGCAAAATTCAGCATGCCCATGTTATAAAGAACTACGAAAGCCAGCGTCGCCCCAGATATAATCAAAATGAACGAAGTGCCGAAAATTGCGCTGAGATTGCTCTCAAAATCGGCTTTCTGGGTTTCCCGGTCCGTAAAACTGGAAACATAATCGCTGTATAGAAAATCATTATCCCGATCGGTCCATTTTACGAGCAGCGACGTGGGACTATATTCTTCGCCGATTTTCTGCCAATAGCTGTTGCTCATATAAATGCCCTGCGAACTTGGCATGTAAACGATTTGCATGATTATAACGGGATAGTATGTATTGCGGCTTCGTTTCAGGCTTACCGTATCTCCGACCTCCACATGCATGAGCTCGGCTTGTTTTCTTGTCATTGCTATTCCTGTATCCGGCACCGCAACATCGTTGCCGTCCATGTCCTTAAGGTGGATTAAGGGGCTTTCCTTGGAGAAGACAGAGACGACGGACATTTCCCGCAGTCCGCTTTGCGTGATAAGCTCCACGGATGTTTCCTCTAAAGTCTGTACGGTCCCGGAAAGATGTAAATTTCTAAGGGCTCTAGCGTCAGTCCCGCTGGAGAGCACGATTTTCTGATCATATGAGTATGTTTGAACATAAAGCGTTTTTGGAATTCCGGATACAAGATCAAACAGAGACAAGGCGCCGATGATCAACCCCGCACAGCCCGAGACACCGAGAATGCTCACGATGATCCTGAATTTATTGCGCATCGCGTTGCGCACAATCAGTTTTTGGCGGAATTTCAGACGGCTCCAGAGGTAGGGCAGTTGCTCCAGTATGATATGGCTCCCGCTCTTGGGTGCTTTGGGCCGAAACAATTCAGACGGTGTTTCACGCTGGAGCTTCAAGCAAGCGCAGCAGGAGATGCCCCCGGTAAAAAGCGCAATGATGGAAGCGCCGACTAAAAACTTTGGAATATTGACAACCACATCCTCGTTTGGAAAAGTCATAAGGGTCTGCAATTTGGAAAGCAGTAATTTCCCCATCACATTCGGTCCGAACAGGATTCCAACGAAAATCCCAGCTGCGCCAATGTAGACCCCGTAGGAAGAATAATGCCATAAGATGCTTTCTCTGCGATAGCCGAGCGCTTTTAATATCCCTATTTGACTGCGTTGTTCTTCAGTCAGCCGCATCATGGTACTGAACGTGATAAGCGCCGTAACCAAGAAAAACATAAATGGGAAAATTGTGGCAAGGGACCGGAATTGGACAACCTTGGCGTTTGCGAAATTGATGCCCCGATTGTCGGTTTGTGTAATCACAAAATTGAGCTTTTTCCCGAAAATAGCGTCCATTTGGCTTTGGACTGCCGCTGTGTCTGCCCCCGGGGAAAGCTGAACTTCGATTTGGTTGTAGGGTTTCACCCCGCCGTAGGCAACTGCAATCTTGTCCTCATCCATCACAATAAACCCATAGCCCATTGGATCCGGCATCATGGATGCGGAATCTTTTATGGCATAGATGTTTTCGCTGCTATAGGCAAGCGCCTCAATCACAACATCAATTCTGTGATCGTTTACTGTTACGGTCAAGCTGTCCCCTAGCGAAAGATGATTGGCCTGTGCGAACGATAGGTCCAAAATCGCCCCTTGTTTGCTGACCTTTTTACCTGTCATCACATACGGCAAATCAAGTGTGTTCCCCGAAGAAACGGCGAATACCTGTAAAGATGGCTTTCCATCTATTCCGGCCGTAGCGTTATTGATTAATATCCGTTTTTCCACCTTTTGCACGCCGTCAATATTCCGGACACTCCACAAATTGAGTTCGGATGGATTTAAAACGGATACCCAAAAATCCGAAAGGTTCGTGGCTTCGTAAAAGCTCTGAGAATGTGCGTATACCGTGGTCCATATAGTGTTGAGCCCCGCTGACATGCCGATCGCGAGTGCCGCCATTATAAAAATAGAAAGGAATTGAGCCCGGTTTTTCTTCATGTCCTGGAACGACTTTTTGAAGAGCGTGCTCCTTACCATATGATTTCCTCTACAGGCCGCGGATGCTCGGTATGACGTGTTTCGAGGATCTGTCCATCGCGCATGTGGATAACCATATCCGCCATTTCGGCAATCTGTGTGTTATGCGTAACCACGACAACCGTTTTGTTCATATCACGGGCGATGTCGCGAATTAGTTTAAGCACGGTTTGACCGGTGCCGGAATCAAGCGCACCGGTGGGTTCGTCGCAGAGCAAAATTTGAGGGTTTTTTGTCAATGCCCGGGCAATCGATACCCGTTGCTGTTCGCCGCCGGACATCTGCCCCGGAAAATTGTTTTTTCGTTTTCCCAGACCGACCCGCTCCAGTATTTCCGCTGCGTTCAGCGGCTTTTTGCAAATTTCCTGTGCAAGCTGCACGTTTTCCAGCGCCGTTAAGTTGGGCACAAGATTGTAAAACTGAAACACAAATCCAATTTTGTCCCGGCGGTATGTAGTCAGCTCTCTGGCCCCAAACTTTGAGATGTCTTCGCAGTTAACGGTGATCGTTCCCTTCGTCGGTGAATCCATGCCGCCCAGCAGATTTAGCACCGTCGTTTTTCCTGCGCCGCTTTGCCCAAGCACAACATTAAAGGATCCTTCTTCAAGGGAAAAACTGATTCCTTTCACCGCTTTAATTATGCTGTCCCCTATGATGTATTCCCGCTCCACTTCGTCAAATTGAATGAAACTCATCCACAGACCTCCTTATCGGAGAAATATGCCGTCTCCATTCGCTGTATTGTGTGAAACAGACATGATCTCTCGCAAATTGAAACGACCGGTGTTTTTGCTTTCTTTTTCGTTTCGATTGTATTATAATCAAAGGCAGTAAAAAAAAGAGTAACCTCTGTTACTCTTATAGAAGAAGATGATCGAGTTGACAGATTTTTTTTCTATGCTCACAGCCGTCAGTCTGTTTCAATGCTTTTCTGAAAGTGAATTGTCCGCCTTATTCCGACAAAACCAATATCGGATTCGGAGATATCGTAAAAACGAAGTGATCCATCTTCAAAATGAAAAGTGCACAGGCCTTGACGTTGTTTTGCAAGGTGCCATTTTTATTCAGCAAATAGATGCGAGCGGAGATTTGCTTACCATTTGCAGTATGCTGGCTGGTGATACCATCGGAGAAAATCTTCTTTTTGCGCGCAACAACGCCTATCCCATGACAATGACGGCAAAAAGCGAAACGGTCATTCTTCAAATCGACCGAGAGCTGATTCTGACTTTATGTCAAAGCAACGAAAACTTTTTGAAGAGCTTTCTTCAATCCATGTCGGATAAAACTTTGATTTTGGCAAGTAAAATCAAAACTCTTTCCATGAAAACAATTCGTCAGTCGATCATTGAGTTTTTACTGTATGAATGCCATGTTCAAAAAAGCATGAGGATCGGTTTGGACATCACAAAAAAAGAACTCGCGGAGAAGCTGGGGATTCAAAGGCCCTCGCTATCTCGAGAATTCGCTAAAATGCGCAGGGACGGCCTGATTTTTTTTGATGCGAAGAGCATAACGATTCTAAACGTGGATGCGTTGAAAAATCTGCAGTCCTACACCTAATGCCTTTGTAAACGCTGGTGGACGAATTGTCTGAAAATTAAAGAAATACCCGTTTTGTAATCTGGCTCAAGGATTTGAAATGCGAAAACGATTTAACACTTAACATCAAAAATTTCATTCATGGGAGGCTGTTATGCTTGACTTAAGCCGCATTTTTACCGACTCCACTCCGTCGCCGGACGGCGTCGAACCCTACATGTATGAGCTTGGCATCCCTTCGGACGGTCTGCTGATGAACGCCATCCTGCTGACCCCGGCCGGTGCCGGTTCCCATCCACTCGTCGTCATGCTGCACGGTTACCCCGGAAACGAGCGCAACCTGTTTGTCGCCGAAGCGCTGCGCATGATCGGCTGCAGTGTGCTCTTCTTCCACTACCGCGGCGCCTGGGGCAGTCCCGGTAAATTCTCACTTGCAAATGTGCTGGAAGATTCATCTGCCGCCGTCGACTATATGCGGCGGGACGACATCTCGAAGCAGTACGGCATCGATCGTAGCCGCATCTTCGTCGTCGGGCAGAGTATGGGCGGCTTTGCCACCATTTTAACTTTGGCGGCCAGAGACGACTTGAAGGGCGCTGTCGCCATCGCCCCCTACGACTTCGCTGCCGCTTACGAATTTGCAATGGCGGACCCCGAGGGGATGGCCCAGCTTCGCGCCATGTCCGAAAACCCCTGCCCCCAACTCTCCTACGTTCGCCCTGGTATCATGCAAGACGAGCTGGCCGAACACTCCAAGGAGTGGCTCTTTGTGCGGCAGACCGGAAAACTGGACGGCAAGCCCCTGTGCGTCATCGGGTTCAACCAAGATGAGGCTTCGGTGCCGGCCCTCCACTTCGCCCCCATGGCAGCCGCTTATAAGGGGCATAACTTCACCTTGATTCGCATGGGCGGCGATCACAGTTACTCCGGAAAGAAGATGGCAGTGGCCCGCGCTGTCTGCGAGTGGGTGGCGGCAAGGGCATGAAACGGCCTTTTTGACAAATCTGGGGTCCTTCCCTCTGGGGGAGGACCCTTCGTTGTAGATACATCACCTCTCTTGTTCGATGAAATTCTATCAATGTCATGACGTTTCTCCATATTATATGGTCTGTTTGTACAAATTTTCTATGTTCTTATAGAATATATTATTATTATTTTAAAATTATCATAAAATGTTATTGGCTTTGTCCACCATTTCAGGTATAATGAAGCAAAGGTCAGTTGTGACCAAATTATGTTACAGGAGGTACATACATGCGTAAATCACTTGCACTCCTTATGGCACTTTGCCTGATGCTCAGCATGTTCGCGGGCTGCGCAGCCAAAACCGCGTACAAAGCCGGCGAGTACACGGCATCCGCCAAAGGCATGAACGGAGACGTCACCCTGAAGGCTGTCTTCTCCGACAACGCCATCGATTCCATTGAGGTCGTCGAACAAAACGAAACCCCCGGGGTCAGCGACCCAGCTTTTAAGCTGATTGACCTCATTCTCGCCAATCAGTCCCTCGGTGTGGACGCCGTTACGGGCTGCACCTATACCTCAACCGCCATCATCACGGCGGTCACCGACCTCGTGACCCAGGCTGGCGGCGACGTCGAGGCTCTCAAGAAGGTCCCGATTGAGAAGACCGCTCTGGACGCCAGTTATGACGCCGATGTCGTCGTCCTCGGCGCCGGCGGTGCCGGCATGGCCGCGGCCATCACGGCAAGCGAACTTGGCAAGAAGGTCGTTGTCATCGAGGCGGCTTCCGCCATGGGCGGCAATACCATCATGTCGGGCGGCGCCTTGAACGCCAGCAACGACGATTATGTCCCCGAGACCAAGATGACTTCTGCCTACGCCGCCTCCATTGACGCGGTTCTGGCCGAGGAGCCTAAAAACGATGACCATAAGGCGCTGCTCGACGCCGTCAAAGCCGAGTACGAGGCCTATAAGTCCTCCGGCTCCGATGCGCTCTTTGACTCCGTCAACTGGCATATCCTTCAGACCTGGCGCGGCGGCGACTTCGAAGGCAACCTCGCTCTGGTCAAGATCCTTTGCACCAACGTTTGGGGCGGTATTGACTGGCTCAAGGGCATGGGCATGGAGTTCCTGCCGGGCGAGTTCACCGTCACGGGCGGTCTCTGGCCCCGTGCACACAAGCCGGTCGAGCCTGTCGGCACCGGTTTCTTTAAGACCTACGGAGCCTATGTGGACGGCCACGACTCCATCACGATGGTGTACAACACCAAGGCCACAAGCCTCATCGTTGAGGACGGCAAGGTAGTCGGTGCCACCTGCGAAGGCCCCGAGGGCTCCGTCGTCACCGCTAAGGGCGCAGCCGTCGTGCTGGCCACCGGCGGTTTTGCCCGCAACGTCGAAATGCGCGAGAAATACAATGCCGAGGTCGGCAAGTGGCCGAGCCTCGACGCGTCGGTCCTCTCTACCAACGCCGTCACCGACGACGGACACGGCATTGAGATGGCCCAGACGGTCGGCGCCGCCGTCACCCAGATGGGCAACATCCAGCTGCTTCCGCTGGGCGATCCGACCACCGGCGCCCTCTCCGGCAACATTGAGCACAACGTCGAGACCCGCATTTTCATCAACAAGGAAGGCACACGTTTCGTCAATGAGGGCGGCCGCCGCGACGACATGACGCTGGGCCTCATCGACCAGACCGACAAGACAATGTTCATCGTCATGGACAGCGACACCTATCCGACCGGCGACGAGGTCAACAACTTCAACGAGTCTGCAAACCAGCTAGTCGAAGCCGGCCGCGCCTATAAGGCCGACACCATTGCGGAACTTGCCGAGAAGATGGGCGTTCCCGCCGTTGCTCTCCAGACCACGCTGGACGACTTCAACAGCTACTGCGAGGGCGGCACCAATGCCGGTAAGGCAGACTCTTTCGGCCGCACCCTCTTCTCCACCCCGATTGACACCGCTCCCTTCTACGCGGCTGCCCGCGTGCCCACCGTTCACCACACCATGGGCGGCGTCGTCATTGACACCGACTGCCGTGTGCTGACCGAGGCCGGCGCCCCCATTCCCGGACTCTACGCCGCGGGCGAAGTGACCGGAGGAATCCACGGCGCCAACCGCCTTGGCGGCAACGCGCTTGCCGACACTGTCGTCTTCGGACGCATCGCCGGAACGAGCGCCTCTGAAGGCAAATAAGCCTTTTCCTTACAAAGGACCATCGCGGATGCGGTGGTCCTTTTTTTATGTTTTTATTTGGTAGAAACGCCTAATTTTCACGAGATTCAATTAACAAATATGTCACTATACCGAACAATTTAAAGTATATTGTTGAATGATGTCGTTTTGAGTGGTATAATGCCTGAAATACCATTTACGACAAAAACACTACACTTTCAGATGTTCGAAAGGGAGGGGCAACTATGACCGAAACCATGCTTCAGAGCCTGCTCGGCCGGCTGCCGTTTGGGTACTGCGCCTATGAACTGATCCGGGACGGCCAGGGGGCGCCGACCGATCTGCATTTTCTGGAGGCGAACGCCACCTTTGAAAGCATGATCGGGCTATCTTTTGCCTCCCTTTCCGGAGCGTCGGTGCGGACCTCTTTCAACGCCTTCATACAGGACGGCTTCGACTGGGCAAAGTTCTTTGAGGAGGCCCTGACTGTGCCCGAAAAAGACAGCCTTACCCGCTACGGCGAAATACAGGACCGGCAGTACAAACTCGTAGGCTTTTTCCCGGAGCGAGACACCTTTACCGTCATCCTTCAGGATCTGACGGAAGAGCTTGCAAACGAGCGGATCATGCGGCGGCAAAAACTGGCGCTCGAGGCAGTTTTCGCCGAGCTTGAAGTCATTTTCAACAGCGCGCAGGACGCCATATTCTTAGTCGCCTACGACGGCGAGAAGTTCACATACATCCGCAACAACCGGCGGCATCAGGAGCTGACCGGCTACAATTCGGATGAGCTTTTCGGCAAAACCCCCAAAGAACTGCTGGGGGAGGAGACCGGTGCCCTTGTCGAGAAAAATTACCTGCGCTGCATCGAGATTGGGGAGAGCATCACCTTTGAGGAGACCCTGACCATGCGGGGCGGCACCAGAGACTGGCTGACCAGTCTGTCTCCGGTACAGGCAGGCGGAGACCTCCTTTATGTAGTGGGCTGCCGAACCGACATCACCGAGGTCAAAAAGCTGCGGAGAGAGCAGGAAAACCACCTGAAAGACCTGCAAGCCATGTTCTCGGAGCACTCAGCGACCATGCTGCTCGTCGACCCCGAGACCGGCCGGGTTATCGACGCCAACCCCGCCGCCTGCGAATTTTATGGCTACAGCCGCGGGGAACTGCTCGAAATGTTCATTCAGGACATCAATATACTGTCGGAGGAGGAGGTTTACCGCAGGCGTTTGATGGCCTGTGCCGGGCACCAGCGATATTTTCTTTTCCCGCACCGGCTTAAGAACGGCGAAATCCGGTTGGTTGATGTCTTCTCCTGCCCCATCGCCTACGGCGGACGAAGTGTTCTTTTTTCTATCATTTTCGACGTGACGGACCGTGAGGACTACCGCGAGGCCATGAACCGCGAGCGGGAGCTGCTGAGTGTAACGCTTCACTCCATCGGCGACGGCGTCGTCACCACCGACAGCGGCGGGCTTGTCACCTCGCTCAACAAGGCAGCCGAGGAGATCACCGGATGGACGGAGGAGGAGGCCCTCGGTCAGCACTTTTCCGACATCATCCGGCTGAAGTGTGAAGAGACCGGAAAAGAAATCGACAACCCAATCGAGCAGGTACTGAAGTCCGGCCTGATCGTAGGACTTGCCAACCACACGCTTCTCATCCGCAGGGACGGTGAGGTCGTTCCCATCGACGACAGCGCGGCCCCCATTCAAAACGACACCGGAAAGTTCTTCGGTGTGGTCATGGTCTTCCGGGACGTAAGCCGCGACAAGGAACAGCAACGGCAGATCCTGTATTTGAGCTACCACGATCCCCTGACCGGCCTCTATAACCGCCGGTATCTGGAGGAGCAGCTCAAGGCCCTCGATGCGCGGCAGCATCTTCCGCTCGCCGTTGTCATGGGGGATGTCAATGGCCTGAAGATCACAAACGACGTTTTCGGCCATGGCGCCGGAGACATGCTGCTGAAGAAAGTTGCTGAGGTACTGAGGGAAAACTGCCGCAAGACCGACATTCTGGCGCGGTGGGGCGGCGATGAGTTCCTGCTGCTGATGCCCCGCGTCAATCCCAAGGATGCCGAGAGATTTGTGGAACGGGTCAAGTCGGGTTTTGCAGAGAAGAGCGAAGGCAATCTGCACCTGAGTGTCTCGTTTGGCTGCGCCGTTAAGACAAATCCGGAGGAAGATCTTCAAGCGGTTCTCAAGAAGGCCGAGGAGTGGATGTATCATCAGAAACTGATGGAGGGTTCCAGTTACCGCAACACCATTATGAGTACCCTGCTTGCCACGCTCCATGAGAACAGCCTTGAGACCGAGGCACATGCCGAGCGCATTAAGACCTACTGCCAAGCCATGGGCCACGCGCTGGAGCTGACCGGAGCGGAACAAAACGAGCTGGCGTTGCTGGCCGTACTGCATGACATCGGTAAGATCGGCGTCCGCCAGAGTATCCTTCAAAAGCCCGGCCCCCTAACCAAAGAAGAGTGGGAAGAGATAAAGCGGCACTCCGAAATCGGCTACCGTATTGCACAAAACACGCCGGAGCTCTCGGTGGTGGCCGACTACATCCTCTCCCACCACGAGCGGTGGAATGGGAAAGGTTATCCGAGAAGCCTGAAAGGCGGGGAAATCCCGCTCCTCTGCCGCATTCTTGCGGTGGCAGACGCCTACGACGCCATGACGAGCGACCGTGTCTATCGCAAAGCCCTGACAAGTGAGGCAGCTAGGGTGGAACTTCGCAAAAATGCCGGTACCCAGTTCGACCCGACCCTGGTGGATCTGTTTTTGGCAATGCTCGAAAAACCGCAAATTTGCTAAGTCCTGACGATGCGACTATGCCTGGTACCGGCGGTTCCCGTTGACGGGAACCGCCGAGACTTTTTCATTCTGGCTCTTTTTACCCTGGCTTGACCTTTACGCCTCGTTATGCTATACTGCCAGACAGCGGGGGAACTACTTCGTGGTTGAGAAGGTAAAACCTGACCCTTTGAACCTGTTGGTTAACACCAGCGCAGGGAAGCAAGCGAGCATCATCGCTGTTGACTTAAGACGCTTTCCAAGGACGGGAAGCGTCTTTTTTTATGATTAGCGGTGAGCAAGACAAAGGTGATCACATTCCCCTGCCATCCTTGCGGGCCGCCCGCAAAAATAAATGAAGGATGGTAGAAAGAAATGGAAAACATCGACGCAAAATCTTCGACATTCAGCCAAACGCTGTTGTGGTTTGGCGCCGCCGTCTCGATTGCCGAGCTGATGGCCGGCGCCCTCATTGCTCCCCTGGGGCTTTGGAGGGGCATGCTGACGATTCTGATCGGCCATATCATCGGCGCAGCGGTACTGATTCCGGCCGGCCTCATTGGCGCAAAGAGCGGCCTCTCCTGGGCCGAGTCGACCCGTATCTCCTACAGCAAATATGGATCGTGGGCTTTTTCGCTGCTTAACATCCTGCAGCTCCTCGGATGGACCGCCGTCATGATCATCAGTGGCGCCACGGCCTTCGACGGCATCGCCGGAAAGCTCTGGGGCATCCGGGACACGCGGCTCTGGAGCGTTGGCATCGGCGCCCTCATCTGTGTGTGGATTTTCCTCGGGCTCAAAAACCTCGCAAAGGTCAACACCGTCATCATCTCACTGCTCTTCATCTTCACCCTCATGCTCGGCTTCACGGTCTTTTCGGGAGGTAAGCCTGCCGGTACAGCCGAAGGGGTAATCTCCTTCGGTGCCGCCGTTGAACTGAACGTCTCAATGGCTCTCTCCTGGCTTCCCCTCATCGCCGATTACACAAGAACCCTCAAAAAACCGGTTGAGGGGACCATCGGCAGTGTGGCCGGCTACTTTGTCGGCTCCCTCTTTATGTTCGGGATCGGGCTTGGCGGCGCTGTATACTACGGCACCTCCGACGTCTTCGCCATTATGGCGGCGGCGGGGCTGGGGCTCGCGGCACTTGCCATCATCGTACTCTCGACCGTGACCACCACCTTCCTCGACGTCTATTCGGCCGGGGTCAGTGCCGTCAACCTGAACGGAAAAATCAGTGAGAAGTGGGCGGCTGCCGCCGTCTGCGCCGCCGGCGTCATGGTTGCGATCTGGGTACCCATCGGCCGGTATGAGGACTTCTTGTATCTGATCAGCTCGATTTTCGCGCCGCTTTTCGGCGTCTCCTTTGCCGACTACTTCCTGCTTCGCAGGCGTTCCCGGCGGCCGCAGGACAGTCCGTGCCTGAAAAATCTGCTCCTGTGGCTGGGCGGCTTTATCGCCTACCGGCTACTTTTGCCCTATAACACCGTCGTCGGCATCACGCTTCCGGTCATGGTGGGGGTTGCGGCCGTGGGATGGCTGTGGGGTGTTTTGGAAAAAAAGCCTGCGGCGTAAAATCGCCCGTCTTGCATCTGTGCCCGCCGCAACTGCGGCGGGCACAGATGCAGCATATTGCATTCTATTGCAGACAGTTGCTTTTTTGGAAAATATATGGTATTATAATATACTGCCATGATACCGCCGAGCGGAAGTGCGCCGCCGGCTGTCCGGAGGAGCCATGGAAATTCAGGTCGGCGACATCTGCATCATGAAAAAAAAACACCCCTGTGGCGGCGACCGGTTTATCGTTCGCAGGGTCGGGATGGATTTTCGCATCGAGTGCCTGACATGCGGTCGGGAAATCTGGATGCTGCGCTCAGCCTTTGAAAAGGGGCTGCGCCGTATTGAGCCTGCAGTAGCAAAGCGTGACAAAGGGGAATTGAGTCAATGATCAATAAACTGGCCGAGGCGGAGGCCCGGTATGTTGAAATAGAGGGGCGGCTTTCGGATCCGACTGTTTTGGCCGATCTGAGCACCTACCGCACCCTGATGAAAGAGTTTAAAAATCTGTCGCCGGTCATTGAAAAGTACCGCGAGTATAATAAGGCAAAGGCACTCGTGGCCGAGGCCCAGGAGCTGATGGGCGACCCCGACATGAAAGAGCTGGCCGAAGCGGAGTATCATACCGGCCAGCGGGACATGGAGCGGTGCGAGGAGGAGCTGAAACTGCTGCTGCTGCCTCGCGACCCAAACGACGACAAGAACGTTATCATTGAAATCCGCGGCGGGGCCGGCGGCGAGGAGGCTGCTCTTTTTGCGGCCTCCCTCTACCGTATGTACACCATGTACGCCGAAGTGCGGCGGTATAAAAGCGAGGTCATGTCGCTAAACGAGACCGAGCTTGGCGGCATCAAGGAAGTGAGCTTCATGCTCGAAGGCGACGGGGCTTACAGTCGGCTCAAATTCGAGTCGGGGGTCCACCGTGTACAGCGGGTGCCTGACACCGAGTCGTCGGGCCGCATCCACACCTCCACCGTCACGGTGGCGGTGCTGCCCGAGGTCGAGGAGGTCGAGTTCGACATTAATCCAGTCGATCTGCAAATCGATACCTATCGGGCCAGTGGGGCCGGCGGTCAGCACGTCAACAAGACTGAGTCGGCCATCCGTATCACCCATATTCCAACCGGCATTATCGTCGAGTGTCAGGATGAGCGCAGCCAGCACAAGAACCGTGACAAGGCCATGCGGGTGCTGCGCTCCCGCATCTACGAGAGCATGCAGGCCGAATCCGACGCCAAAACGGCGGCCGAGCGCAAATCGCAGGTCGGCACCGGCGACCGCAGCGAGCGCATCCGCACCTACAACTTTCCGCAGGGCCGGGTGACCGATCATCGCATCGGACTGACCCTGTATAAGCTGGATGCCTTTATGAACGGAGACATGGACGAGATGATTGACGCCCTTAGCACGGCGGCACAGGCCGAAAAGCTGAAGGGCGCCGGTGGCGCGGAGGCGGGCAGATGACAGACCCCCGCATTGTCCTCCCAACCCCGGAAAACATTGAAGAGGCCGCCCGACTGATTATTGCCGGCCGGCTGGTTGCCTTCCCCACTGAGACGGTCTACGGTCTTGGCGCAAACGGGTTTGATGATACGGCTTGCCGTGCCATATACTCCGCAAAGGGAAGGCCTTCCGACAACCCTCTTATTTTGCACATCCCGCAGGCTTCGGGCCTTTTGGCCCTCTGCCGCGAAATTCCACCGGCAGCCTACGCACTCTGCGAAGCCTTTACGCCGGGACCTTTGACCCTGGTGCTCAAAAAGACGATGGCGGTGCCCCAAGCCGTTTCGGCCGGGCTTGACACGGTGGCGGTGCGCATCCCCTCCCACCCGGTGGCCCGTGCGCTGCTTTTTGCCGCCGGCGTGCCGATTGCGGCCCCTTCGGCCAACAAGTCCGGCTCCCCCTCTCCCACGACGGCAGCCCATGTGGCAGCCGACATCGGCGAAGAATTGCCCCTCATTTTGGACGGCGGCCCCTGCGGTGTTGGACTGGAGTCTACAATCATCTCGCTGGCGGGGCCGGTGCCAAGGCTTTTGCGGCCGGGCGGCATCAGCCTCGAAGCTCTTGAGGCCGTCATCGGCACGGTTGAAGTTGACGGAGCCGTCCTCGGCCAACTGCCTGAAGGTGTGGCTCCTGCTGCCCCCGGCATGAAATATCGGCATTATGCGCCGAAAGCCGAGGTCATTTTGTTGAATGGCACACGGGAAAACGTGATAAACTATATGGTAGCTCAGAGGGGCGCCGGCGTTCTCTGCCACGACGGGGAAGAGCATCTCTTCCCGCTGGCGGGACACGTCATCTCGCTCGGCGGCACGCCCGAGGCGGCCGCCCACCGGCTTTTTGCGGCGATGCGGGAGATGGACGCGGCGGGCGTACCTTGTATTTTCTGCGGGCTGCCGGAAAAAATCGGCGTGGGACTCGCCGTATATAACCGGCTGCTTAAAGCGGCCGCAGGCAGGGTGATGGAATGTTAATTTACGGCATCACGGGGCGCAGCGGCGCCGGAAAAAGCACGGCCGCTCGGGAATTCGAACGGTATGGCCTGCAGCATGTCGACGCCGACAAGCTGGTGCACGAGTTGCAGCGGCCGGGTACCGACTGCACAAAAGAACTTGTAAAACGCTTTGGAGAGGAGATTCTGGGGCCGGACGGTGGAGTCAACCGGCGAACGCTGGCCCCGATCGTCTTTGCAAGTCCCAAGGCCAAAGCCGACCTTGAGCGCATCGTCTACAAGTATCTGGGTATCGAGCTCTCCCGCATTGAGCGGGAATCGAAGGCCAAGGGCATCCTGCTCGACGCCATCCGGCTCATCGAGAGCGGCCGGGACTGCCCCATCATCGCGGTAATTGCGCCGGAACGGGTGTTGATCGCCCGCATTATGGCTCGCGACGGCATCACCCGCGAGGAGGCAGCAGCACGACTGCGCGCCCAAATGCCCGACCATTTTTATACCGAGCATGCCGACTATGTCATTGTAAACGACGGGAACGCCGAAAACGTCGCCCGACAGGTGAACGATATTGCGAAAGACCTCGGGCTTTAAGCGGGCGCTGCGAGCGGTACTGCTTGGAGCGGCTGTGCTCGCCGCCTTGTTTTTCTCAGCGCGCGGGCTGTTTCCCGACGACTGCCGGGACGCAGTCGAAGCAGCGGCCGATCAGTACGGTCTGACCCGCGAGCTTGTATACGCCGTTATCTGGACTGAGAGTAAGTTTGACCCCGCCGCCGTCTCCACAGCCGGCGCCGTGGGGCTTATGCAATTGACCCCCGACACCTACGCCTGGCTTTGCGAAAAGCGGGGCGAGGAACCGCGCGACCTTTTCGACCCTGAGACAAACATTGACTACGGATGCTACAACCTCTCACTGCTCTATGCCCGGTACGAGTCGGACTGGATGGCCATCGCCGCCTATAATGCGGGCCGCTCCAGAGTCGACGGCTGGATTTCGGTCGGCATTGATAAGGATGGCATCCCTTACGAAGAAACACGCCGCTTCGTCATGCAGGTGGAAGCGGTCAAAATATTATACAAACTTCTATATTGAAAGGAATTCCCATGAACAAAGACAAAGAGAATAAAAATCGCCCCCCACGGCGTACACCCCGCCGCACCTCACCCCATCCGGGTGAGGTCATGCCCTCCCTTTTCGACAAGGGCAAGGGGCAACCCGCTGGACAGGGGCAGGCCGGCAAATCCGGCCAGCCTCAAAAGCCTCAGCCCCAACCCCAATCCCAGCAAGGCAGCAAGGAGGCGGGCGGCCCCCGGCAGGGCAGACCACAGTCCGGACAACAGCAGCGGCGGCCTACCGGGAAGCGCCCCGACGCCACTACGCCCAGGGCACCGCAGGCCGTTCTGAAGCGCACCCCCACGGCAAAGCCGGATGAGGGCTCCGTAGTGCGCATCGTGTCACTTGGCGGCCTCAACGAGGTGGGTAAAAACCTCACGGTCATCGAGTGTGGCGAAGACATGATCGTCGTCGACTGCGGCATTGCCTTCCCCGACGACTCCATGCCCGGCGTCGACCTAGTGCTGCCGGACTTCACTTATCTCATCAAAAACGTGTCCCGTTTGCGGGCCATCGTGGTTACCCACGGCCATGAGGACCACACCGGCGGCCTGCCGTATCTGCTCAAGCAGATAAAGGTGCCCATCTACGCTACCCGGCTGACCTGTGGGCTGATCAAGAACAAGCTTGAGGAGCATAAGCTGACGGCCGAGACCCAGCTCTACCGCATCGAGTACGGCGACGTTTTGACCTTTGGCTGCATGAAAGTCGAAGTCATCCGATCCAACCACTCCATTCCGGATGCCTGTGCCCTCTGTATTGAAACGCCGGCCGGCCGGCTCATTTTCACCGGCGACTTTAAAATTGACTCGACCCCCATCGACGGCGAAATGATTGACCTGACCCGCCTCGGGGAACTCGGTCGGCAGGGCGTCTTGGCCCTGCTCTCCGACTCGACAAATGCCGAGCGGCCGGGCTACACCAAATCGGAGCGGGTTGTCGGCGTCACGTTGAATCGCCTCTTCGCCTCCACAGAAAAGCGCATCATCACCACAACCTTCGCCTCAAACATCCACCGGGTCAAGCAGATTATGGACGCCGCCGCGAAATACGGCCGCAAGGTAGCCATCTCCGGCCGGTCGATGGTAAACAACGTCAACGCCGCCATTGAACTCGGCGTTATCCAGGTTGACCAGACTCAGCTTGTCGACATCGACAAGATTAAGAATTACGAGCCGAAACAGCTTGTCATCGTCACAACCGGCAGCCAGGGCGAGCCCATGTCGGCCCTCTACCGCATGGCCTTCGCCGATCACCGCAATGTCGAAATTGGGCCGGACGACCTTGTCATCATCTCGGCCTCCCCTATTCCAGGCAACGAAAAGACCGTCTCCAAAGTCATCAACGAGCTTTTGAAGCGGGGTGCCTCTGTCATCACCTCCAAACAGGAGGAGGTACATGTCTCGGGCCACGCCTCGCAGGAAGAGCACAAGTTGATGATTGCCCTGACAAAGCCGCGCTTTTTCATTCCCATGCACGGCGAGTATTCCCACCTTCGGGCCCACGCTGACACTGCCCGGGCCATGGGCGTGCCGAGTGACCACATCATCATTTCCGACATCGGCAAGGTCATTGAGCTGACGGCAAATTCTTGTCGGCTCGACGGTACCGTGCCCTCCGGCAAGGTGCTCATCGACGGGCTCGGGGTCGGCGACGTCGGCAACGTGGTGCTGCGGGATCGTAGACACCTCGCAGCAGATGGCCTGGTCTTGGCCATTGCCTCCGTCGATGCCGCCTCGGGCGAAGTTGTAGCAGGCCCGGACATTGTTTCCCGCGGCTTTGTCTATGTCAGAGAGGCCGACGATCTGATGGACGGCGCAAGGTCCGTCCTGCGCGATGCCATGGAGCGGGAGCTCACAGGCGGTGTGCGCGAGTGGAACTCTGTCAAATCGGCCATGAAAGACTCGCTTTCGAGCTATATCTACCAGAAGACAGGCCGCAGTCCAATGATCCTGCCCGTCATCATGGAAGTGTAGCATATTTTTCCTCACCCCCCACATAAACTGAATTCCCGTCAGCAAAAAGGGGCCGGCAGCCCGGCCCCTTTATTCAAACACTCGTTTTAAGAGAGGAGCTTTGGTATGTCCGAGGAAAACAAGGCAAAGGAGACCCTCGCGGCCTCCGAGAAAGGCCACGTCGAAGTGACTTGGCCGCAGGATAAAGTGGAATATGTCCTGCTTCCGGGAGACCCGAACCGCATCGCCGTCATGGCCGCCCAGTGGGACGAGGGGGCGACCGAATATATCCTAAACCGCGCGCAAAGAGCCGCCCACGGCACTTATAAAGGGGCGAAGATTGGGGCCTACTCGACCGGCATCGGCGGCCCCACTACCGAAATCGTGCTGACCAAGCTCTGCGACGCCGGCGCCCATACCTTCATCCGGGTCGGAACGACCGGTTCCATCCAGGAAGATGTTAAAATGGGCGACATCGTTATCAATGACTCCAACATCCGACTCGACGGAACCTCCAATTTTTATATGATGCCGGAGTACCCCGCCTCAGCCTCCTACGAAGTGGTGGCCGCCCTTGTGCAGGCATGCGAGAACCTCGGCTTTCGCTACCACGTCGGGACGGGGTGTACCTGCGGCTCCTTCTACACCGGCCAGTGTCGTACCACCTACGGCGGTTTTAGGCCTGCAGGGCTGGATGCTATGTTCGACGATCTGCGCGCTGCCAGAGTGCTTAACTTTGAGATGGAGGGGGCTACCATTACCACCATGGCCCGTATTTTCGGCAAACGTTCCGGCATGTGCGCCACCGTCGTGGCCCACCGGCTGACCGGCGAGTGGAACGAAGATCCCACTGCCGAGCAGCGGGCCTGCCTCGTCGGGGCCGAAGCCCTGCGCATCCTGACCGGTTGGGACCTGGCTAAGGCCGCTGCCGGTAAGAAGTACTATTTCCCGGGCCTTGCCTGTAAGTAAGGAGATTAGACATGAAGATCGATCAGGAAACAAAACAGAAGCTTATTGTTGCTGCCGCGTCCGCCCGGTTTGCGGCCCGCGCCTTCACCGGCTTTCATGTCGGCGCGGCGCTTTTGACATCCACCGGCGAGATCATCACCGGCTGCAATGTCGAGATCAAGTCGACGCTCTCCTCCATCTGCGCCGAGCGCACTGCCCTTGTCAAGGCGGTCTCAATGGGGTATCAGGACTTCGTCGCCATTGCCGTCGTGTCGGACGCCCTAAAGCCCGTCGCCCCCTGCGGCTTTTGCCGGCAATACTTAGTTGACTTCAACCCCGACATGCCGGTCATCATGGCAAACCCGGATGGCAGTGAAGTGGTCGAAATGACGGCCCTCGAACTGACCCCCATGGCCTTTCTCGGCGGCAAGAAGTAATACTCATCTTACAAACAGCCACGCAGCGCCCCGACGAGTTGTCGGAGCGCTGCGTTGTTCAATACGGAATTATTATAATATACATTTAGTATAATTAATTAATATTATACTAAATGGTGAGATGGGGTACCTTTACAATTCTATACCAAGCCATTGTTTGACAAAAAGCCCGATGACAAAGGAGAGGCCTGCAACTCCGATACTGATGCCTGCCATTTCGAAAAACCGCTTTTTAAATGGCAGCTCCTTAGCCACCGAAATGTAAAAATTGAAACCGAGGATGATAAGCATCGCCCCGGCCAACATAAGACAAAGGGCCGCAAGGTAGCTGTGCACCGGCAGCAGCAGATAGGGCAAAATGAGTACCGCCACCGTGAAGACATAGGCGGCGCCGGTATATGCGCAGGACTTCAGGGCATCGGTACGCCCCTCACTTTTGGCGGAAAGAAATTCACTTGAGGCCATGGACAGTGTGGCCGAAATACCGGTGATAAGCCCCGACAGCGCAATGAGCCGGGTGTTTTGTAAAGCGAAGGAGAGCCCCGCCAAGGTGCCCGTCAGCTCGACTAAGGCGTCATTTAACCCCAGCACCATCGAGCCGACATACTGCAGCCGCTCCTCGTCGAGCATGCATATTAGAGCCTGCTCGTGCCGACCCTCGTCCTCACAGATCTTTTCGGCCTCCGGAAACTCCGTGGCAAGCCCTGCGTAGACATCTTGCGCCGCGTCCTCGCCCCGTTCCATCAGCTTGATGACAAATGTAAAGCCTAAAAGCCGTGCCGCTATGACCCGTCGTAAGACCCGAAAGCGCTGAGGTTTCATCTGCCGGCCGGTATGCCCCATCCAAATATCGTGGTGCTGATGTTCCTCGGCTGCCAGCTGCAGCAGCTTGTCCCGATTGTCCGGACTCTTCGTGTACGCGGCGATCTTGGAGTAGACCGCCCACTCGGTGATCTCGTTTTGCTGAAGTTTAAGCAAAATAGCGAGATTCTCTGGAGAAATCATGTCCGCCTCCGATTGTTGACGAAATATCTCTATTTTTATCGGCACAAGCATGGTATACTGACTTTCATAACTGTGATTATACGCTGCTGTATCCCCCCTGTCCAGTAAAAGGAGGTTTTCTTGTGTCTTACACTGCCGTATTTTTGGAAGGTCTGCTCTCCTTTTTCTCCCCGTGTGTACTTCCGGTTTTGCCGCTTTACCTCGGGTACCTTGCCGCACCACGCCGCGGCCGCACCATACTCCACACCGTCAGCTTTGTGGCCGGCATTTCTGCCGCCCTCTTCGCGCTGGGGGCCGGCGCCTCGGCCTTGGGCTCCATTTTCACGAAATATGCCGCCGGATTTGCGGTGGGCGGCGGCGCCCTCATCATCATCTTCGGCCTCTTCCAGCTTGGCGTCCTAAAAATTCCGGCCCTAGAAAGAGAGCGGCGGGCAGGCTCCGTGGACCCCTCCGGAATGAACCCCGTCACCGCCTTTTTCATGGGTTTCTTCTTCTCTTTCGGTTGGACCCCCTGCGTCGGCCCCATGCTGGCCTCCATTGTCGTCATGACGGCAGCGACCGGTCGTATGGTCCTCATCGCCCTCTACACGGTCGGCTTTTGCATTCCATTTTTGGCTGTCGGCATCTTTTCCGATAAGCTGCTGAATTGGTTAAAGCAAAATCCCAAAATTTCGCTCTGGGCTCCACGCATCGCAGGCGCGGTGCTGATTGCCATGGGCTGTCTTTTGATGGTTAACGGGTTGACCATGAACCGGCAGGAAGCCGGTCAGCAAATCGGCGATCAAACGGCGCAGGTCGCCCCCGACTTTACTCTCGAAGACCAGTACGGTGTCACCCACACCCTGTCCGAATATGAGGGAAAGGTGGTGTTTTTGAACTTCTGGGCCACCTGGTGCCAGTACTGTGTCGCCGAGATGCCTGACATCGAAGCGCTCTACAATGAGTATAATGGAGAGGTAATATTCCTCACCGTAGCCGAAAACAGCGGAGATCCCTACTCGGTTGCCGCCGAAAATGGTGCGACTTACCCGGTATTGATTGACGAGTCGGGGGAGCTCTTTAAAACTTACGGCGTCTCTTCCCTGCCCATGACCTATATCATCAAGGCCGACGGCAGCGTGCTTGGCTTTGCCAAAGGTCAGTTGACCGCAGAGCAGATGCGAAATATCATCGATCAGGCCGGAGCAGACGCCGATTGATTTTTTTACCGGCGCAGGATATAATAGTGTCGGTACTAGGGTCCTTTTTTGGAAGGGGTAACAGTTATGAAGCACAGCGTCTGGCGAGCCATGGTCGCGCCCAGCATTATCATTTTTCTGCTCTCGGCCTATCTCGCGGTCTTTGGCATCGGCGTTTTGCTAACGCCGGCAGGATTTTTGTTCAAGCTGATGATGTGCGGCGTTCCGGTAGCCGGCATCGCCGCCATGCTCTATGTGCTCTACCAGCGGTATACCGAGATTAAAGGAGGAAATGAAGATGATCTTGACAACTACTGAAAATATTCCAGGCCGGGAATATGAGATTATCGGAATCGTGCGCGGTGGCACTGTGCAGACCAAGAATCTTGGAAAAGACATTCTCTCTGGGCTTAAAGGGCTTGTAGGCGGCGAAATCACCGCCTACGCCGAAATGATGAACGAGGCTCGGGCCATTGCCACGAAGCGCATGGTGGAGGACGCCGAAAGCCAGGGGGCTGATGCCATCGTCTGCATGCGGTACGCTTCGGCCTCGGTCATGCAGTCGGCCGCCGAGGTCATCGCCTACGGCACCGGCGTAAAACTGAAGTAAGTATGAAAAGACCGGGGGGTGCTCCCGGTCTTTTTTTGTATATACTGGAGCGGACTTGCGTTTTGTTTTTCCGCATGCTATTGTAAAATAGCTCATGTTTTATTTAATATTTGCCGCCGGGTAAACGTCTCTGATTCATTCCGTTAGGCCTTTGAAGGAATGATTCACAGGCGTTTAAATTTTTAAGAAAGAGGTGTTTGTATTGTTCAGAGAAATGCGCCGCAAAACTCAGCTTATTCCCTCCTCCGAAAGCATTGCCATTCTCAATGAGGGAACTTCCGGGGTTCTGGCCGTGTTGGGGGATGACGATTACCCTTACGCAGTCCCGATCAGCCATGCCTATCACGACGGAAAGTTATTTTTTCACTGCGCAAAAGCGGGTCATAAGCTGGATGCCCTTGCAAGGAACCCTAAGGCATCCTTTTGTGTGGTTGGAGAAGACCAGGTGGTTCCGGAGAAATTCACAACTTTCTTTCGAAGTGTCATCGCCTTTGGGCGCGTCCGTAACCTTGAGGACGCAGCTGAAAAGAGAGCCGCCCTTGAAATTTTGGCTGCGAAGTTTTCACCGGACCATGAAGAAGGCCGTCTGCATGAGATCGACACGCTTTTTGACAATGTCTTTGTTCTGGAGCTCACGATAGAACACATAACCGGCAAAGAGGCGATTGAATTGGTCAAGGCAAGAAGGCCGGATCATGCGTAAACAAAAAAGGGAGGCAGCGTAGCCGCTGTCTCCCTTTAATAATTCAATTCTTATTTAATGACAAATACCGTGCCGATCGTCAGTATGACAAACAGCGCACCGAGCCCGATCGTCACCTTGCGAAGCATGACATCGCGGGGGTTGCCGCCGCTCTTGCCGAAAAATGTATCTGCGCCGCCGGAAATGACGCCCATGCCGCTTTCTTGAGACTCCTGCATCATAACGATGGCGATGAGCCCAACGGCCGCAATGAGCTCCAAGGCAGCAAAGACAGTCTGAAGTGTTGTCATAGTTTTCATCCTCCAAATACCCGTGTACGAGATATACTACCACAGATATCCCCGCTTGTCAACCACAACATGTGGGGGACATCTGCCTGCGTCAGGCCCTTTACAGATTTTCGTCAAGCTCCTCCGGACCGACGTCCGGCTTCTCAGCGTCTGTTTCGTACACTTCGTCTGCTTCGTACGCCTCATCCGCTTCGCCCAATTCGCCCAATTCATCCGGCTCCTTGTCGGCCCGCGTGACTGTGACAAGCCGCAGCCCGTCTCCAATCCGCATGACCCGTACACCCTGGGTTACTCTGGAGTATACCGGAATTTCGGCCGCGTCCATGCGGATGATTACGCCGCCGTCGGTGACCAGGATAAGATCGTCCTCGTCTCTCACCATGGCAACGCCGGCTACGGGTCCAGTCTTGTCGGTCAGGTTGTAATTTAATAGCCCCATGCCACCGCGGCCTTGCTGGCGGTACTCTGCGCAGTCCGTGCGCTTGCCGTAACCGAGCTCGGTTACGGTGAAGAGCTTTTCCCCCTCCTGCACGATGCACATGCCGATGACGCCGTCGCCCTCCGCAAGATCAATTGCGCGGACGCCGCGGCCCGGTCGGCCGATGACCCGCACATCCTCCTCGTCAAAGCGGATGGCCTTGCCGAGGCGCGTGCAGACAATCATGTCCTGTTTACCGTCCGTCAGCTTGACTTCCGACAGATCGTCCCCCTCATCAAGGGCGATGGCCCGAAGCCCCGACCGGCGCACATTGGCAAACTCTGCAAGTTCGGTCCGTTTGATGACGCCGAGCTTCGTAATCATGGTGAGATATCCCTCCTCGAAACTGTCGAGGTGGATGACTGCCGTCACTTTCTCGCCTGGATCCATGGAGATGAGATTGACCATGTTGACGCCCTTTGCCGTGCGCGACGAGACCGGAATCTGGTACCCCTTGAGCCGGAAGACCCGGCCGCGGTCCGTGAAGAACATGATGAAGGAATGGGTATTTGCCACAAAAATATCCTCAACGAAGTCCTCTTCGCGGGTCGCCATGCCGTTGATGCCCCGGCCGCCCCTGTGCTGCGCCCGGTAGACCGTCATGGGCTGCCGTTTGACGTAGCCGAGGTGGCTCCTCGTGATGACGCAGTCCTCTCGGTCAATCAAATCCTCATCTTCAATGTCGGTGAAGGAGGGCTCGATGGCGGTGCGCCTTGGAGTGGCGTATTTCGCCTTGATTGCCGCCGACTCCTCCTTGACGATGCCCAGCACCAACTCCTCCGACTGCAGGATCAGCTCATAGTTTGCTATTTTCGCCTGCAGCTCGGCGTACTCGGCTTCAATCTTCTCCCGCTCAAGGCCCTGAAGCCGTTTGAGCTGCATGTCGAGGATGGCCTGCGCTTGGATCTGGGACAGACCAAACCGGTCCATCAGCCGCTCTCTCGCCTCATCGTAGCTCTCTCGGATGATGCGGATAACCTCATCGATGTGGTCGCAGGCGATGCGAAGCCCTTCCAGCAGATGGGCGCGCGCCTTCGCCTTTTTCATATCAAAGCGGGTGCGGCGGACGACGATCTCCTTTTGGAAGTTGATGTAGTGGACGAGCATGTCCTTTATGGGCAGGGTTTTGGGCTCCCCGTCCACAAGGGCCAACATGTTTGCCGTGAAAGAGGCCTGCAGCCCCGTGTGGGTGAAGAGCTGGTTTAAGACGACTTGGGCGTTGGCGTCCCGCTTTAGGTCAAACCGGATTTTTAGTCCGTCCCGGCCCGACTCGTCGTCAAGATCGGCAATGCCCTCAATGCGCTTTTGGTTGACGCATTCCGCGATCTGTATCATAAGGCGAGATTTGTTCGTACCGTAAGGCAGCTCGGTCACGACAATGGTGGATCGCTCGCCGTGCTCCACGATTTCGGCCTTGGCTCTGACAATGAAGCTGCCGTGACCGGTGGCGTAGGTTTGCCGGATGCCGGCCGTGCCCATGATAATTCCGGCGGTCGGAAAGTCCGGGCCCTTGATAAATCCCATTATCTCGGGCAATTCGGCCTCAGGGTTGTCGATGAGGTAGATAACGGCGTCGATGACCTCACCCAAGTTGTGTGGCGGGATGTTGGTCGTCATGCCGACGGCGATGCCCTGTGAGCCGTTGACGAGAAGGCAGGGGAAGCGGGCTGGCAGCACTGTCGGCTCCTTGAGGCGGTCGTCGTAGTTCGACATCATGTCGACGGTCTCACGGTCGATCTCATTTAACATCTCAGCCGCAATTTTGCTCAGACGCGCTTCTGTGTATCGATAGGCGGCCGGCGGGTCTCCGTCGATGGAGCCGAAGTTGCCGTGTCCGTCGATCAAAGGATCCCGCATGGAGAAGTCCTGCGCAAGGCGAACCAAGGCGTCGTAGACCGAAGCGTCGCCGTGGGGATGGTACCGGCCCAAAACTGCGCCGACTGTGGTCGCCGCCTTTCGAAAGCCCTTGTCAAAGGTCAACCCGTCCTCGTACATGGTGTAGAGGATGCGGCGGTGGACGGGCTTTAATCCATCGCGCACATCAGGCAGCGCCCGCGAGACGATGACCGACATGGCGTATTCAATGTAGGATCGCTTCATTTCCCGGTTAATATCCACCTGGACAATGTGTTGATTTTCGTAATCCAAGGAAAAGTCCTCCTTTTATACGGGCGGCCGAACGCTATTGCCCGCGCGGTTATTTTGAAAATGGGCGCGGCAGGCCCTTCCTAAAAGTCGAGGTTGGTCGCCATTTTTGCGTATTCGGTGATGAACTGCTTGCGGGGCTCGACCGGCTCCCCCATCAAAATGGAGAAGGTCTCGTCGGCCAAGGCCGCATCGGTCAGCTCCACCTGCAGAAGCGTTCTGCGATCGGGGTTCATGGTGGTCTCCCAAAGCTCGTGGGGGTCCATTTCGCCAAGGCCCTTGTTGCGCTGGATTTCAATCTTGGCGTTCGGCTCGTCGGCCCTTATCTCCTCCATAATCTGGTCCCGCTCACGGTCGGTGTATGCGTACCGGACCGATTTGCCACGGGTCAGCTTGAAGAGCGGTGGCTGTGCGATGTAGATGTGCCCCTTTTCGATGATGGGCCGCATGTGCCGGAAGAAAAAGGTCAGCAGCAGCGTGCGGATGTGCAGGCCGTCGACGTCGGCATCGGCCATGATGATGATTTTACCATACCGCAGTTTTTCAACGTTGAACTCTTCACCGATACCGGCCCCAAGGGCCGTGATGACGGGCTGGAGCTTTTCGTTGCCGTAGACCTTGTCGATGCGGGCTTTTTCAACGTTTAGCATCTTGCCCCAAAGCGGCAGGATAGCCTGAAATTTCGAGTCGCGCCCGCCTTTGGCAGAGCCTCCGGCCGAGTCGCCCTCGACGATGTAGATTTCGGTAAACGCCGGGTTTTTCTCGGAGCAGTCGGCGAGCTTTCCGGGCAGCTTCATGCTGTCCAAAGCTGTTTTGCGCCTAGTCAGTTCGCGGGCTTTTCGCGCCGCCTCACGGGCTCTCGAGGCCGACAGCGATTTATCGATGATGGCCCTCGCCACGGCGGGATTTTCGGCCAGAAAGGCTGTTAGCCGCTCGTTCATGACCCCTTCGACAAAGGGGCGGACATCGGCGTTGCCGAGCTTCGTCTTGGTCTGACCCTCAAACTGCGGATCCCGCAACTTGATGCTGACGACGGCCGCGAGTCCCTCGCGCACGTCGTCACCCGTGAGGTTCTTATCTGCGTCTCTTAAGAGTCCGGCCTTTTTGGCGTAATCGTTTAAAATGCGGGTCAGGGCCGACTTAAACCCCAGCTCATGCATACCGCCCTCGCCGGTGTTGATGTTGTTGGCGAAGGTGTAGAGCACCGTGTCGTACCGGTCGTTGTACTGCATGGCGATTTCGACCGCGGTGTCCCCCTTGCGGCCGGCCATGTAGATGACATCCCGGTGCAGCGGCGTGTGGTTCTTGTTAATGTGCTCGACAAAGGAGCGGATGCCGCCCTCATAGTACAACACTTTTTCCTTGACCTCTGCAGGATTGCGCTGATCCCGCAGCGTGATTTTAAGTCCGGCGTTGAGGAATGCCTGCTCCCGCAGCCGACCTAAGAGCGTGTCGTAGTCGTAATTGACCTCGTCGAAAATTTGGGTATCGGCGAGAAAACTGATTTTGGTCCCGTGGCTGTTGCAGTCCTCCAGTATCTCCATCGGGGCGTCTGGCACCCCGCGGGTAAAGGACTGCCTGTGCCGCTTGCCCTCGTTGCAAACTTCAACGGTCAGCCATTCGGACAAGGCGTTTACAACCGACGCGCCGACGCCGTGCAGGCCTCCCGACACGGCATATCCCTCTCCGCCGAACTTTCCGCCGGCGTGCAGCACCGTAAAGACGACTTCCAGCGTGGATACACCCATCTTTGGGTGGATGCCGGTGGGAATTCCGCGGCCGTCGTCGACAACTTCCACCACATCGCCCGGCAACAGTGTCACCTCGACGTGGGAGCAGCAGCCGGCCAGGGCCTCGTCAATCGAGTTATCGACAATTTCGTAGACCAGGTGATGAAGTCCTCTGGCCGAAGTCGAGCCGATGTACATGCCAGGGCGCTTGCGCACGGCCTCTAGCCCCTCCAGCACCTGGATCTGATTTTCGTCGTAGACGGCATTCGGACGCTCGTCGCGCTCGTATTGCTCTAAGATGTGCTCACTCGTGTCCACTGATTTGTTCCTCCTTATTTTCAGCCGGCCACTGCAAAGACCGACAAAAACGCACTTATGCTATGCACTTTGCGGCAGCCCCTAACAAGGCCCCAAAAGGCCCGGCGCGGCAGTCCGCCGTTTTACCCACAGACAAAAAAAGCTATCCGCGGGCGGCCGTCAGGCGCTCGTTTAGCGTCGCCGTAGAAATGGGCGATATATATACCCGCTCCATCGCATCTTCAACCGTGACAACGAAGCTCTTGGGCAGCTCACTCGACACGTTGGTCACCCGGCCCGCCCCTTCCGCTGCCGATAAAAATTCCCGGCTGATGGCGCCGGTGGTCGTCTTATCGAGATCGAAAATTCCGATGATGTAGTGGTCTCTCACCACCACGTCGCGTCCTAAGTGGATATACACGGTGAAATTTTGCCCCCCTCCATTTTGACACCGGACCGGGTATGGCCCACCGTCGTGATGACGACCTGCCGATCGCTGATGTTCTTGCGCACATAGGCCCGCCTGGCCGCGTCAAGCTCACTCATGACATCGTCGAGCAGCAGCACCGGGGGCTCCCCCGCCGACTCCTCGGCGATCTCGCATTCAGCCAGCTTCAGGGCCAGCACGGCACTGCGCTGCTGTCCCTGCGACCCGAATATGCGGGCAGGTACACCGTCAATCGAAAGCTCAAGATCATCCCGGTGGGGCCCGACCAGTGAGACGCCGGCCTCAAGCTCGCGCTGCGCCGTTTCACAGAGCCGCTTAACAAAGAGTTCTTTTAATACCTTGATGTCGTAGAGCGCCGCTTCGTCCTCGTCAAACCACTTGTAATCGATGGTCAGCGCCTCGCCGCCCGACATGGCCGCGTGATGCGCGCCGGCCGGTTTTTTGAGTTTTGTAGCATAACTGCCCCGCATCATGACAATGTAGCTGCCTAAAGTCGCAAGCCGTTCGTCCCACACCGGCATAGTGGGGCCGCCGCCTTTTTTTAAGAGAAAATTGCGCTGCGATAGGACTCTGGCGTAGTCGGCCAGAGCCGCCTGATATTTCGGCCGCAGCTGGGAGATGGCGGCATCGAGAAATTTCCTGCGCTCTTCGGGCCCGTCTCTCACAAGGCTTAAATGTTCGGGAGAAAAGAGTACGGTACAAAATACACCCGACAGCTCGGAGGTTCTCTTTACCGGCAGCCCGTTTATAAGCATCTCCTTGCGCCGCCCGTCGGTAAAAAGGGTCACTGCAATGTTCTGGGCCCTGCCTCTGGATATAAAATCCAGGGAGAGCCGTCCTTCCGGCCGGCCGGCTCTCACAATGTCGCGGTCCCGCCCCTGCCGGAAGCTGACCCCGCGGCCGGCTATATAGACGGCCTCGAGCAGATTGGTCTTGCCCTGGGCATTTCTTCCCCAGACCACATTGACCCCATCCTGCGGTAAAAAGACCATCTGTTCGAAATTGCGCCAATCTGAAAGCGTCAGCCGGATGACCTTCACGGTCTGTCTCCGCCGGATACGACGTTTATGATAATGCCGCCGACCCCAACCGTCATACCGGGGCGTATTTTACGTCCTCGCATGGTGCAGATTTCACCGTCCACTTTGACATCGCCCAGTTGGATCGCCTCTTTGGCTTCTCCGCCCGACATGGTGACCCCGGCCAGTTTGAGCAGCGAGTCCAGCTTAATAAACGGAGTTGTAATCTCAATGGTCACTGTTCTTTAACCTCACAGGAAGCACGAGATAGAGAAAACCCTCACCCTCAATCGGTCTGATGACTAGAGGTGACAGATTTGTCGTCATTTCGAGCTTAACAAAGTCCTCGCCGCAGTACCGCAGAGCATCCTGTAAAAACTTATTATTGAACCCCATTTCAAGGTCCCCACCCGTTGACTTTATGGGAATTTCGTCTGAAACCCTGCCAAGCGGCGATGAACAAGTGAATAAAGCCACATCCTCTTCAAACCGGATGCGGATGGGACTGCGCTGCTTTTCAGAAATAAGCAGTGCAGCCCGATCAAGGCAGTCCCCCATCAGTTTAGTGTCAACCGTAGCCGTGATGCTGGCAGCCTGAGGGATAGCTCCCTTGTAATTTAAAAATTCTCCTTCAAGCGTACGGGTGACAAGCCTGAAATTCTCGGTTTCAAACAGCACAGAGCGACGACCGGCCCAGATGGTAACCGGCTCGTCTCCCTCCCCCGATAATGCGGGAAATTTCGGTCAGAATTTTTCCCTGCACCACAAAGCTCATTGGCTCCACAGCGGGACTTGCGAGCTTTTCGCGGCGTAAGGCCAGTCGGTACCCGTCGACCCCGACCACTTCGATGTCGGACCCATCCACCACAAATTTACATCCGGTGTGAACCGGTTTTGCATCAGAGGTCGAAACAGAGAAGACCGACCGATAAATCATATTTTTCAGCATGCCCTGTGTGATGGTAAAGGCGTTACCCACACGATCCATCGACACCTCTGGAAAGTCAGCCGCCGGATACCCCATGATGGAGAAATCCGACAGACCGCCGCGGATGCCGACCTTAGCCCCTTCGATTTCGACTGATACCTGCCCTTCCGGCAGTTTTCGCACGATGTCACCGAAAGTGGCAGCCGGAATGACAATGTCGCCCGGCTCCTTCACGTCGGCTTCGACAACGCAGTCCATACCGGACTCAAGGTTGTAACCAGTCAGCCTAACAGCCCCGGCCGCTCCCGACACCAGCACCCCTTCAAGCACCGGCATAGAGGAGCGTGCCATCGCCACTCGGGAGGCGATACCGATTCCCTCGGCCAGCACCGCTCTGTCACATGTAAAACAAAGGCCCATCCTGTCATCCTCCTTGGCTTCTTTCCTGTTGCGTTTTTTTACAGAAAAGATATGTGTAATATTTTAGTAGTCGTGATAGGGCATGTGAAATCTGTGGAAAGGTTTTACAGGTATAGTCTGCCCGTATTCATTGAAAATAATAGGTGTTAATTTCGCCGGAACAACTTTGGCGTATCTCTTTACAAGCTGAAGACCTGTGTAAAACCCCTATGTGGAAAACTTGTCCTTATGTGGAAAAGTCTTCACGGATTGCGCACATTGCTCATAATTTCAGAGAGCGCGTTTTTAAGTTCTGGGTCGACTTCAATTTCTTTTTCGATGCGGCGGACCGAGTTGATGATGGTGGCATGATCTTTGCCGCCGAAAAATGTCGCCGATTTTTTTAAGTGAGATGCCGGTGTTCTCTCCCGCATAAGATAAATGGCTACCCTGACGGGCAAGCAGTACATCGGCCTTGCGCTTGGCACTAAGGAGATCCTCAGCTAAAAGCCCGTAGAAATCAGCCACGGCGGCAATAATCCGCTCAATTAAAACGCCGGTCGGCATATTATCGCTTAAGACGTCTTTAATGGTCTCACGGGCAAGGTCGATGTTGATATCCGTATCCCTCAAGGGCGTGCATGGCCTTCAGCTTTTTGACCGCCCCTTCGATTTGTCGGATGTTTTTCTTAAGTCGGTCGGCTATGAATTCAGAAACTTCGGGAGGAATGACCATATTGAGGCTTGCCGCCTTGCGGTTGATGATGGCAAGTCTGGTTTCGTAATCCGGCGGCTGGATGTCGGCCATGAGGCCCCACTCAAAACGAGTGCGCAGCCGGTCTTCGAGTGGCATGATTTCCTTAGGAGGCCGGTCGCTTGTCAGAACAATCTGCTTTTTGGCCTCATAGAGCGTGTTGAAGGTGTGGAAAAACTCCTCTTGCGTCTGCACTTTTCCGGCAAGGAACTGCACATCGTCGATGAGCAGCACATCGAGTAACCGGTACTTCTCTCGGAACTTGTTCATGGTAGCCGCTCCGATCGAGCTGACGAACTCATTGACGAAGTCTTCCCCCCTTGACATAGACCACCCGGCAGCCGGGCTCCTTGCGGCACATCTGGTTGCGCACGGCAAACAGCAGATGGGTCTTGCCAAGACCCGAGCCGCCGTAGACAAAGAGCGGTAAAAAGATAAATGAAAAGCGTCGCCCGGTGTGTCTGTGACCGCGATGCAGGCGGCGTGGGCAAGCTTATTGGAACTGCCCACAATGAAATTTTCAAAAGTGTATCCCTCGACTGCCGTATAGACCCCCCGGCGGCTCATCGGGCGGCGGGGGCGGCAGGGCTGGAATCTGCAGCAGTGGAGCCATTGGGTTCTCTGCGCTGCGGATAGCCACGTAGGTCCGAAAACCGGTGACCGCCTCAACCGAATCGACAATCATACTGTGATAACGGTTTTCGACGATCTCTTTGACAAAATTCGACGGGGCCTCAATGACCAGCGTATCCCCCCCGCAGTTCAATTGCCGTCAGCCCCGACAGCCAGGTGTCAACGATGACGTCGGGTGAACATAGAGGTCAGCCGCGTGTATGCGGCACCCCAGATATCCTCCAAAGAATTCATATACTGCCCAGATCCTCCTGTTTTGAACGACCGCACAGGCGCAAAGCACGGCTTTGCACCTAAGCGAGCTGAAGATTGAAACCGGGGCCAAAAAAGCCCCCCGACGGCCCCCCGCCCAAAGGGGACCGGATATAAAAAAAATGGGCGAAAGGATGCTGCCCTTTGGTGACATTTTATCACAAAACGTGGATAGATTGCAAGCACTATTTACTTATGGAAGGATGTCGTACACTATACACATACTTTTAAAGCACGCAAGAGCACAATACGTGTACATGTGACACAAGTCTTGTAGTAATGAAAAAGGCGGGGAATTTGATTCCCCGCCTATATATTACAAATCGTAATATAAGTAAAAAAATATACTAACAGTAAACGTTTATTAAGCTCGCAACAGCCGGCCGGCCCGGATTCCGGTCTCGGCAACCGCCCCTCGACGGCAATGCGTCCCGCGACCACCACCATGTCGATGCCCTCGAGGGTGGCGGGCGGAGTCTTGGAAATCGGCCGTGTCCCGCACCGTTTTGGGGTCAAACAGCACGAGATCGGCATCCATTGCCGGTGTGCAGGACACCCTTGCCGGCAAAGCCAAACCGTGCGGCCGGCAGGCTGGTCATTTTACGTACAGCCTCTTCCAGCGTCAGAACCTTTTCCTCCCGGACGTATTTGCCCAAAACTCGGGCGAAGGTGCCGTAGGCTCTGGGGTGGCACTTGACGGTGACGGAGCCCGGAATGGTGTCGGAGCCCACCATGGTCAGGGGTGAACGCATGACGGTTTTGACGTCCTCTTCGCTCATGGAGCCGTAGCCGACGAGGTCAGCCCCATTGTTGAGCATGATGATGTCGAGCGCCGTGCTCACGGGGTCCTTGCCGTGGAGAAGGGCTGCCTGCGCCAAATTCATGCCCTGATACTGTGGGGTGAACGGGATGTAGAAGAGCAGCACGGACTCGGCGCCCGGCACCTGTACATACTGATTTTCCCACTCGGGCAGGCCGGTGCCGATGTCGGCCATGATACGGGCGCGGACCTCGTCGCTCTTCAGGCGATCGATGGTGGCCTGCACGCCGCCCACCTGTGCCCAAGGCGGCAGGATGGCCCGAAGCGTTGTGGCAGAAACGGCGTAGGGGTATTGGTCGAGCATAACGTCGAGGCCCTCATCGTCACGGGCCTTCTCCATTATGGCGAGGGTGGTGTTGACAAGACCCCAGTTCTTGACACCGCCGACCTTATGGTGGTGGACCTGAAGCTTGCATCCTGACCGCCGGCCGACCTCGAGCACCTCTTCGACCGATTCGACGAGTTGATCAGCCTCGTTGCGCATGTGACAGGCAAAGACGCCGCCATACTCGGCCAGCACCTTACCAAGCTCCGCCAGCTCATCAACGTCGCTCCACACCCCCGGTGGGTAGAAGAGGCCGGTCGACATACCTAAGGCCCCGGCCTCCATCGCCTCCCGCAGCAGGCTCTTCATGCGCTCCAGTTCCTCGGCCGACGGTTTTTTGTCCACAAAACCCATGGCCAGGATGCGCAGGGTGCCGTGGCCGACATAGGCCGAGAAGTTGACCCCGAGCGGCAGGGCATTGATGCAGTCAAAGTACTCGCCGAAGCTCCGCCATGGCCAATCGAGCGTGAGCCCTGCCGCGGCAAAGCCGACATACTGCTTGACAGAGATCTCTACCTCGTCGCTGACCGGGGCAGGCGACAGCCCGCAGACGCCGCAGACCTGGGTTGTGACCCCTTGCATCAGATTGGCCTCAGTGCCCGGGACCAGATTGATGATCGACTCGTAATGTGCGTGGGTGTCGATGAATCCGGGGGCCAGCACATGGTCCTTGCAGTCGACAACACGCGCGGCGCAGCCCTCTACCTTGCCGATGGCTGCAATGCGGCCGTCCTTAACCGCAAGGTCGCCTTTGTACCACGGCGCGCCGGTGCCGTCAACGATGTGGGCGTTCCTGAAAATGATGTCGTACATAAATTCCCCCTCTTCTAAAATGGCGGCCGCTAAAAAAACAAAACATATGTTTGCTTTTTAATCAAACCGTGGTATAATGGTATTCATTAAGTAAACTATAAATCAACTAAATGGCCGTGTCAACCGTTGGAGGATTAAAGTGACAAAGGGAGAGCGTCGAAAAAAAGAGGTATACGATTATATTGCGAGCTACATCGATGAGGTGGGGCTCCCCCCCTCTATGCGGGAGATCTGTGAGGGTGTTGGACTGAAGTCCACCTCCACCGTCTTTCTGTATCTGCGCCAACTTGAGGAGGAAGGGCTGCTGCGGGCCGGTGCCGGCCGCAAGCGCTCCCTCGCCCTGCCGGACGGCGGCCCCGCCCGTCGAACCGTAGGTGTGCCCATCATCGGCAAAGTTACGGCGGGCTCGCCCATTCTCGCTGTCGAAGATGTCCAGGGAGTGCTCCCGGTCGACCGCGACTTTGCCCGCGGCCGCGAGCTCTTTGCCCTGAAGGTAAGGGGCGACAGTATGATGGACGCCGCAATTTTGGACGGCGACCTCGTGATTGTCGAACGCACACCGGCTGCCGAAAACGGCGACATCGTCGTCGCGCTCATCGGGGACGAGGCTACGGTCAAGCGGTTTTACAAGGAGCGCGGACATTTCCGGCTTCAGCCGGAAAACAAGGCCTACGAGCCCATCATCGTCCACGAACTTGCGATACTCGGACGTGTCATCGGCGTCTGGCGGGAACTATAAACACCATTTGTAAAAAAGAGGGCGTTCGCCCTCTTTTTTTTGCGACTTTTTATACACCTCGATGATGTTCTTTACTCTTAATGTCGGGATGATATTTCCAGCCATTTATGTCCCGATGATATTTTTTGCCCAGAAACCGTTTTTGAGCATGGCAAGTCCGATTGCGAGCTTGCCGACGTCGGCAAACTGCAGCACGGCGTAGATGAGGATGACCGGCAGACTTGTAAACCGGCAGAGGAAAAAGGCCAGCGGCACTGACACCGCCCACATGAAGCCGCAGTCGAAGAGGAAGGTGATCACCGTCTTTCCGCCCGACCGGATGGCAAAATAGGAGCAGTGGATGAGGGTGTGCACCGGCAGCGACAGCCCTGCCACCATGAGCATGCGGGTGGCAAGGGCTCGCACCGCAGGCTCGGTCTTGAAGAGGAGCGGTATGTAGGGCGCGACACCGATCAGCATGGCCCCAACCCCGAGGTGCAGCACAAAGGCGGCAAACAGCAGTTTGGTGTTGATGGCCCGTGCCCCCTCGATATCGCCGGCCCCGAGCTTTTGCCCGACCAGAATCGAGACCGCAGCCCCCATCGAGAACATGACGACGGCAAAAAATTGCCAAGTTGTGCCGAGGATGTTGACCGAGGCGACGACCTGGAGTCCCCGCGCCGAATAGGAGTTATTGATGAGGGTGTTTCCCACCGACCACAGCAGTTCGTTGAAGAGCAGCGGCGTGCCGGTGATTGCCACTTTTTTTAGCAGCTCAGGCGGCACATAGAGCCTTTTGTAGAGCCCCGGCATAAAGGGATACTTATCCGTGTGCCGGTGGGCGTGGGCCACAATGTAGAGTGCCTCCAGCCACCGGGCCATCACCGTCGCGATGGCGCCGCCGGCCACTCCCAGTGCCGGGAACCCAAACTTGCCGAAGATGAGCAGGTAGTTGCCGACGAGGTTGACCAAAACGGCGATGAGGCTCGCGATCATGGGGGCGACAGTCTCCCCCGTCTCCCGCAGGGTGTTGACGTAGGCTTGGGTCAACATGAAGGCGGGCAACCCAAAGACGATGATGCGCAAATATTCCATGCCTGCCCCAAGCACTGCAGCCACTTCGGCCGGCGTGTTGGCGGCACCCCCCAGCCACAGTCCGATCAGCAGTTCACCCTTTGTCAGCAGCAAAAGACAGATTGCGGCTGTCACCGTCACGCCGAACATCAGCTTGATGCGCAGGGTGCGGCGCATACCGTCGTAGTCTTTCACGCCCCAAAACTGTGCGCCGAAGATCGACACCCCCGAGAGCCCGCCGAACAGTGTGAGGTTAAAGACAAAAATGAGCTGGTTGACAATCGATACGGCGCTCATGGGCAGGGTGCCTAAGGCCCCGATCATGATGTTGTCGAGCAGGTTGACAAAGTTTGTGATGCCCTGTTGAACAATGATGGGTAGCACCAGCATGGCAACCATGCGGTAAAAACCGCGGTCGCCTTTCAGCTTTTCAAGGCGCATTTGGTGCCTCCTCTCTAAAAACGGATGGAGAAAAAATTTACCGTGACCGGCGGCCACGGTAAAACAGCCTTGTTTACCAGGTTTTTCGCCGCTCCCCCAGGCGCGTGGCGGTGACGTAGAAAAAAGTCGCGACTGCCCCGCAGGCCGCAAGCGTAAGCCATGCCGCATGATATGATTTTGTATAGTCGAAAATGAAGCCGCACAGCGGAGCGCCGATGGCGCCGCCCACCGTGACGAACATCAGAATGGTGCCGTAGATGGAAGTAAAATTCTTGTTGCCGAAGATGGCGGCCGTCAGCATGGCCGGCGGCACCGTTGAAGTTGCGTAGGCGAAACCGAAGGCAAAGGCGAACAGGTACGGCATTCCAGGCATGGCGATGAAGACTAATGTCAAAGGCGCGGCTGTTACGGCAAGGCCTGCCAGCAGTGCGCCAAGCCTGGTGCCGAGCTTATCGAAAATCGTGCCGAGTCCAAGCTTTGCTGCGCACATGACCACCATATAACCCGACACAATGCCGGAGGCAAAGACCTGCGTATAGCCGATATCGTCCATGAAAGCAATGAAGTTGGTGGCGATGCCGGTGTCGATGAGGGCGGTCATAAATAATCCGATCCCAAGCAGCCAGAACATAGGAGTCTTGAGGGCTTCGGCGCGGGAAAGGCCGCCGGCGGGGACGGATGCGACGCCATCAAACTCCTCTTCTCCGTAGCGGTGTAGCCCCATCTCCTCCGGCCGTTCCTTGACGACAAGAATCAGCACCGGAAAAATGAGGACGGCCGCCATAATCGACATACTGCGGTAGCCCCATTGCCAGCCAAAGGCGTTGACAATGCGGGTGACGGTCGGCACTGCCACCGAACCGATTAGACTGGAGCCGGCGAAGGCGATGCCGGTTGCAAGCCCTTTGCGGGCTTTAAACCAGTTGTTGATGAGCGTGCCCAGCGCCATGACATCGAGCCCGATGATGAAAGCGCCCTGAACAAGCGCAATCAGATAATACTGCCAGATGACGCCGGTGAAAGACAGCAGCAAAGGCAGCGAGCAGCAGACTGCGGCACAAAAGAGCATGACCCGTTTTTGTCCGAATTTTTTAAAAATTCCACCGAAAAATGGCATGACCATGGTCGACACGATGCTGGACAGAGTCGTATAGAAGGTGAAGGCCCCGCGGGAGAAGCCGAGCGCCTCAGAGACCGGCTTCAAAAAGACGCCCGAGCAGTTCCACAACAGCCCGATCGAGCCTCCGATGATTAAAGTACAGGAAAAGACGACATACCAACCGTAAAACAGCTTGGGTTTTGCCCCAGTCATAGGTTCTCCTTTAAATTAGAAGTATCGGCTTACTCCGCTGTTGCATAGCCGCGTGCCTTGCCCTGTTTGGCGGCGGTGGTTAAGAGCAGGATGATCGCCACAGAAAAGACTGCGTAGAGTATGAAGACCAGACGGTAGGAGCCGGTGAGGTCATACAGCGTTCCCGACAGCACGGGGCCGATGGCGCCGCCGGCACTCGACATCATGGTGGCAAGGCTGTAAATGCCGGAAAATTCGCGGTCTCCGAATATTTCACTGGTCAGGTAGGAATAGGGCACCGACAGCGTGGCATATCCAAACCCGAAGAAGGCGGCGAAGACCCAAGGAATGTAAGCGCTGACGCCGGCATTCAAAATGAGCAGCGAGGACATGAGCAGCACAAAGCCCACCGTAAAACCGGCTTTGACGGAGCCGATCTTGTCAAAGGTCATCCCGAGCGCCACCTTGGCGAACATCATGATCAGCATGACCGTTGAGATGATGGTCGCGGCAAAGGTCCCGTCATAGCCGATATCGGTCAGACAGGCGCTGATGTGGGGGTTGATGCCCATTCCGATCATAGAGTTGAAGAAAAACCCGGCTGCCATGATGTAGAAAGTTGAAGTTTTGAGCGCTTTTGCCCGCGTCAGGCCGAGGCGAACCGGTGCGACACCGTCCACCATTTTTTTCTCTGCGCCGAGTGGCACAAGCCCGATATCTTCCGGCTTGTCTCGCACGATGAAGATGGTGGCGATGAGGAGCAGCGCATAGGCGACGAGCGCTTGTACGCGGTAGCCCCACTGCCAGCCGTGGACAGCGATGACTTTGGTCGTCACTTTCATCATGATGGCCGCCGTTACGCCGGAGCCTGAAAACGCAAGTCCTGCGGCCAGCCCCTTCTTTTCATAAAACCAGCGGTTGATGAGCGTCCCAACCGCCATGATGGTAATGCAGGAATTGGCCAGCCCGTACATCGCGCCCAACAGATAGAAGTGCCACAGCTGGGTTGCGAAGGAGAGGCAAAAATAGACGGCGCAGCAGTAGGTCGCGGCGATGAGCATAACCTTGCGAATGGAAAATCGGCGGAAGATCTCGCCGTAGATTGGGACCGAGACCATCGCCACGATCGACTGGATTGTCGTATAGAGCGTAAAACCGCCGCGGGAATATCCCAGGGCCTCGGTGACCGGCTTGATAAAGACACCGGAGCAGTTGATGAGGATTCCGACACCGGCACCCGAGATCAGGCCGCCTGCGAGCACAATCCACCAGCCGTAAAACAGCTTGCTTTTCTTTTCAGCCATATGTACTTACTCCCCTTTTTGAATGAAGCGCCTGCAATAGCGCAAAATACAGAATATCAGATTTGAGAAGAGAAGTAAATAGGAGACCGCAAATTTTCAATAGCACTGCCATATAAAGAGATATCGAATAAGATAAATAATATATTTATCCAAAAGGGAATTTTTACAATAAAAAGAGGCGACCTTTGTCGCCCCTTTTTCGATATGATGTTATTTGATGACGTCGCATCCCATATAGGGACGCAGCACCTCGGGTACCGTTACCGATCCATCTGCATTCTGATAGTTCTCGAGGATGGCGGCCACTGTGCGGCCGACAGCCACGCCCGAGCCGTTTAAGGTGTGGGCGAGCTTTGCCTTATCCTGCGTATTCATCTTGAACCGGATTCCGGCGCGTCTGGCCTGGAAGTCAGTCATGTCGGAGCAAGAGGAGATTTCGGCATACCGGCCGTAGGAAGGCAGCCAAACCTCGATGTCATAGGTCTTGGCAGAGCCGAACCCCATGTCGCCGGTGCACAGCAGTATGGTGCGGTGGGCAAGCCCCAGCTGCTGCAGCACGTACTCGGCGTCGAGCGTCAGGCTTTCGAGCTCGTCAAAGGAGGTGTCACAATGGGAGAATTTGACCAGCTCGACCTTGTTGAACTGGTGCTGCCGTATGAGCCCGCGGGTGTCGCGGCCGGCCGAGCCCGCCTCAGCCCTAAAGCAGGCGGAATAGGCACAGAACTTCATGGGAAGCTTAGTGCCGTCGATGATCGACTCGCGGTAATAGTTGGTCACCGGCACCTCGGCCGTCGGTATGAGGTAATAGTCCATGCCCTCCAACTTGAACATGTCTTCTGCAAACTTGGGCAGCTGTCCGGTGCCGATCATGGTGTCTTTGTTGACCATATAGGGCGGGAACATCTCGGTGTAGCCGCGCTTTGTATGGGTGTCGAGGTAGAAGTTGACAATCGACCGCTCAAGCCGGGCGCCAAGTCCTTTGTAGAAGTGGAAGCGGGCGCCGGTCACACGGCCGGCGGTCTCCGGGTCGAGGATGTCGAGGTCTTTTCCGATGTCCCAGTGGGCCTTGGGCTCGAAGTCAAAGGTGCGGGGGGTGCCCCAGCGGCGCATCTCGACGTTGTCGTCCGAGCTTGTGCCGGCAGGCACCGAGTCATCGGGCACATTGGGGATGTTCAGCAGTAAGGTCTCTATTTCGGCGTCGATGGCGGACAGCTCGGCGTCGTCCTCCTTGATTTTGTCGGAAAGCGCCTTCATTTCGGCCATGACGGGCACTGTGTCCTCCCCCGCCTTCTTCATCTGGGGAATTTTGCGGGAGGCCTCGTTTTGTTTGGCCTTACATTGCTCATTGTCGAATATAATGGCGCGGCGGCGCTCGTCAAGCGCCAGCACTTTGTCGAGGTCGGCCGAATAGTCGGTCCCACGCAGGGCAAGGCGCTCTTTGACATGATCGGTATCCTGTTTAATTCGTTTGATGTCCAGCATGACGTTCTCTCCCTTATCTGTTATAAATTCTAAAGTTATTTCAGTCAAATTTGATAATGCCGCTAGATCTATTTGAGGAGCAACTTTTCCAGATCGTCGTAAAACGCTCCGCCGGCTTCCGTAGCCGGGCGCTTTACCTGACCAAACTTTTCGCGGGCGGCGTCGAGCTGTTTGCTGTCGGCAAGGTGCTTCGCTTCGAGAAGCAGCTCGAGGTTCTCGGCCTGCGCCGTCGCTTCCTCGAGAGCCTTTTCGGTCTCCTCGTTTTCGGCTAGTAGCTTCACATGCTCCACCTGGAGTTCCTCATAACCCTCCTGAACGGTCTTCAGCATGGTGTCATTTTGCGCGATGTGTCCCTGCTGTTCCTCCAGCATACTGTCGTATTCCTCGGCCGCCTCAAGGCTTCGCTCTTGCAGAAAGCCCGCAATCGCAATAAAAAGCAGCGCGATTGCGAAAAAAACTGCAACGTAGATCTGCAGCGAGCCGGGGCCTTTTTTTTCGTCCAACTTACGCATCCTCCATGGGCAACCCGAGGCGCGCAAGCAGAGCGTCGAGGTCCTCGTTGCCATAGTATTCAATCTCGATTTTTTTAGGGCGCACATGCACCCTGCGGCCAAGTTCCCGCCCAAGTCGCTTTTCGAGGTGCAGGGCATAGTCTACAGCCGGTTTTTTGGGGGATTCCGGCGCCTTGGCCTTCTCGGGCTTTTTTGCGGCCTCCTCGAGTTGACGCACCGTCACATTCCCATCCGCCGCAAGCTGGGCGAGCGCCTTGGCCCGTTCCTCCGGTAATCCAATGAGGGCTCTGGCGTGGCCTTCGGTGATTTTGCCCCCTTCCAGAAGTGAAATGACCCCCTCCGGTAGCGATGACAGCCGCAGAGCGTTGGCAACAGCGGGCCGTGACCGGCCGACCTTTGTTGCGATTTCCTCCTGGGTCAGACCGAAGCGGTCGATGAGCTGCTTATATCCGCGGCTAAGCTCCATCGGAGACAGGTTTTCCCGCTGTAGGTTTTCCACCAGCGCCACTTCAAAGGTAGCGGCGTCGTCGAAATCCTTGACCATGACCGGCACTTCGGAAAGTCCCGCCATACGGGCGGCACGCCAGCGGCGCTCGCCGGCCACGATGATAAAGCGGCCGTTTTTCTCCCGCACAATGAGTGGCTGTAAAATTCCATGCTGTCGAATGCTCTCGGCCAGTGACCCGAGCGCCTCCTCGTCGAATGCCTTGCGGGGCTGCTCCCCACTTGGTTCGACTGACGACAGCGCCACCGTCCGCACAGTGCCGCCCGACACATCTATTGAGCTTGCGTCGAACAGGGCTTCTAGACCCATACCGAGTCCCCGTTTCTTGGTCGACACATAGATCACCTTCTTTCAAGCTGTTGCGAAGCACAATATGTTTTACGTGAAACACGTAAGCTGCATTTTTCCTGATTTTACCCCGCCTTTGTGCCCATTATGTGGTGGGCGGCGCTGTTTTGCCGTTTTTAAATGCAAAGACTTTTCGCCAAGCCTGTTCACGGCGCCTGGTATTTGGTTCTTGAACATATTTGCTCCGGCGCCGTCAAGCTCTGTGGCAAGTCTGACACGAAGTTGCGTGTTCGTTTTTTGTGTTTGCACCCGGCCATGTCTCGCGGTGGATCATACATTCTGTCAGGACGGCACAGACTCACCGTTTTTGCGCAAAAACTCTTTTGCGAACTGAGCGTACTGCTCCCCTCCCCGCGAAAGTCTGTCGTAGCCCCGAATTGACAGGCCAAAGCTCGGCGCCTCCGACAGCCGAACGCTGCGCGGAATGGTGGTGGCATAGACCTTGGGGCCGAAGTACTTTTTGATTTCGTTTGTCACCTGCACCGTCAAATTGAGGCGGCTGTCGAACATGGTCAACAGCACTCCCTCGATCGTGAGGGTTGGGTTGTAGAGCCTTGTCACTTGACGGATGGAGTTGACAAGCTGTGACAGCCCCTCCATGGCGAAAAATTCGCACTGAGTAGGAACCAGCACCGTATCGGCCGCCGTCAGTGCGTTTAATGTCAGAAGCTCGAGCGATGGCGGACAGTCGATGAGAATGTAGTCAAAGGCCGGACGCATGGGCCGCAATTTGCTCTTCAGCCGTTCCACCCGGTCGGACGCGGCTACCAGTTCGATGGTGGCGCCGGCCAGATTGTTGTCGGTCGGCAGGATCAGCACGTTTTCGGCCGAAGTCGGCAGGAGCGCATCTACAATGGCAGTCTCCCCCGTCAGCACCGAGTAAGTCGACTTTGTGAGCCCTCTCTTGTCAATTCCGAGGCCCGTAGTTGAGTTGCCCTGCGGGTCGAAATCGACCAGCAGTACTTTCTTGCCAAGCGCTCCGAGTTCCGCCGCAAGGTTCACGGCTGTCGTCGTCTTGCCCACGCCGCCCTTTTGATTGGCGATTGCGACAATTTTGCCCAAGCCCGCTCCCCCTTTGACATCTTTCGGCGCACATCGGCCGGTTTCATCTATTATAAAGCCACTGGAAATAAAAAACAACCCCTGTTGTTTCATGTGAAACAGTAGGGGCAGACAAACAACCGTGATAATGAACCCCCTCGGTGTTTCACGTGAAACATCGAGGGGGCGGATGTAGGTGCTCCGCCCCGGCCGTTAGGGGGAACGGCCGGGGCGCGCCGGCATACCGTATGTATAAGTTGGTTCAGGCTCTTTTCTCGATCCGGATGGTACAGGCATAGCAGTCGGGCAGCTCCTCCACCCTCATTTTAGCGGCGACACCGGCCTCCCGCATCATGCCGATGGCTCGGTCGACCGTGTTGAAAAACAGCCGTACATCTTTGATAATGCCCTTTCGGCGTGGTTTTGGCGGGGTGGTCAGCATGTGCTCGACGAGACGCTCTGCCGCCTTGACGTTCATGCCTCCTGTTATCATGCAGTGGAGAGCCTCGGCCCACTGCTCCTCCGGCAGCCGCAGCAGGGCGCGGGCGTGCCGCTCCGTCAGCCCCGAGGCGATGATGGCTCCCCGCAATTCCTCCGGCAGCCGCAGCAGCCGAAGTTTATTGGCGACGGTCGACTGCGCCTTCCCGATGACGCCTGCCGCCTCCTCCTGCGTGATGCCCCGCTCCCGGATAAGCTGTGCGATGCCCTCGGCCTCCTCAAAGAGATTGAGGTCGCTGCGCTGGAGATTCTCGATGAGGGTTAGGGCGGAACTCTCCTTGTCGTCCCGGTCGATAACAATGGCCGGGATGGTCTTAAGCCCTGCGATGAGGCAGGCCCGCAGCCGCCTCTCCCCCGCGATCAGCTCGTAGCTGCCTCGTCCCGTTTCCCGCACCGATATCGGCTGAAGCAACCCGTGCTTGCGTATGCTGTCGGCAAGCTCTAAGAGCGATTCCCGATCAAAGACGCGGCGGGTCTGATGCCGTGATGGAGAGATGCGGTCGATGGGCAGCGAGGTTAGCCGGCCTTCGGCCCGCTTCATTGTGAGCATGGTCCCACCTCCCTCATGCTCAAAAGTTTACCATAAAATGGATAATATGTCAAGAATGTATTGTAATAAAATGGAAAAATAGTTTCCGTGGAAATACGCCCCAATCAGACAAAAATCGCCCGCCGCAATACGTAAGCGGCGGGCGATTTTACAGTGGATTTTTCAGGATTCTGGGAGTTCTGCGGGGATACTTGGCGTCGGTCGGCCGCACCTTGCGGATGACCGGAACGCTTCGCAGCGCCCCTTCGCCCGGCACCTCATAGATTTTGACCTCTTTGATTACGCCGCCCAGTGTTCCGATGGCGTTTTTGGCCTCCCGCAGTTCCTCTTCGATGTCCCCCGCCTTCATGGGAAGGAAATATCCGCCCACTTTGACGTAGGGCATGCAGTATTCGGCGAGCATGCGCAAGTTTGCGACAGCCCTAGCTGTCGCAAAGTCAAAACTTTCGCGCAGGGGGGCCTTTGCCAGTTCTTCGGCTCGCCCATGCAGCACAGTGGCGTTACGAAGGCCCTCGGTGGCAACCCGCAGAAAGTCACACCGCTTTTGCATGGGCTCGTTTAATGTCACAAAAAGCTCCGGCATGGCGATGGCAAGCGGTATGCCGGGGGTGCCCCCGCCGGTGCCGACGTCAATGAGCCGGCCGGGGGTGAGCAGTCCCAGCTTGATGAGGGCCAGAGAGTCCATACAATGGCGCAGTGCCATGTCACGGGGTTCTGTAATGGCCGTAAGGTTCATCACCTTGTTTTTCTCGTACAGCAGCGCAAGATAGGCCGCCAGCCTGTCGGCCGGAACCGAAAGGCCCCAAGCGGCGGCGGCTTCTTCGATATAGTCGATGTAAAGCGTCGGATCCCCGAGGGTAACTTTTTCCGACAGTTCCCTGTCTTCGGTGTTCATGATTTTTTCTCCTACCGTCTCTTCTTTTCAAGATAAACGAGCAGCACCGCAATGTCGGCTGGGCTGACACCCGAAATGCGTCCGGCCTGCCCGACGGTGGCAGGCTTTACCCGGGCAAGCTTTTGCCGGGCTTCAAGGCGCAGTCCCTCCATGCCGATGAAGTCAAGCCCCTCAGGCAGCCGCAAATTTTCAAGCTTTGCCGCCCGCTCCAGTTCCTGCTGCTGTTTTTCGATGTAGCCCTCGTACTTGATCTGGATCTCGGCCTCCTCCACAATATCCCTTGAAAGGTCTGGACGGGAGGGATCAAAGGGGGCGAGCGCCTCGTAAGTGACTTTTGGCCGGCGCAGTAGATCGGCCATGCGCAGGGGGTGGGCAATCGGAGCGCCACCAGCTTCCATTAGCAGCGCATTCAGCGCCTCAGACGGGGACAGCGCTGTCCCCCGTATGCGGGCAATCTCGGCCGTGATTGCGGCCTGCTTTTCCATGAAGACGGCATACCGCTCATCGGAGATGAGTCCGAGGGCGTGCCCGATGGGGGTCATTCGCGCGTCGGCGTTGTCCTGCCGCAGCAGCAGCCGGTATTCGCTGCGGGAGGTCATCATGCGGTAGGGTTCATCGGCCCCCTTGGTCACAAGGTCGTCGATCAAAGTTCCAATGTAACTGTTCTTGCGGGGCAAAATGAGAGGGTCTTTCTCCTCAAGCTTGAGGACGGCGTTGATGCCGGCCACAAGGCCCTGGGCCGCCGCCTCTTCGTAGCCGGAGGTCCCATTGAACTGACCGGCGCCGTAAAGTCCCGGTACGATTTTGGACTCCAAGGTCGGTAAAAGGTCCCTCGGGTCGCAGCAGTCATACTCAATGGCGTAGGCCGGGCGCATCATATGGGCTTTTGCAAAGCCTGGCAGCGTGTGCAGCATTTCGTACTGTACCTCCTCCGGAAGTGAAGAGGAAAAGCCCTGCACATACAATTCGTCGGTAAATTCGCCCAGAGGTTCCACAAAGAGCTGATGGCGCTCCTTGTCGGCAAACCGCACAACCTTATCTTCGATTGAGGGGCAGTACCGGGGTCCAACACCCTTAATGACCCCTCCGAAAAGTGGCGACCGGTGCAAATTGGCCCGAATGACTTTGTGGGTGGCCTCTGTCGTGTAGGTCAGATAGCAGACCGATTTGTTATAAAGCGGCCCCGTCGTCTCAAAGGAGAGCGGCGTGATGGGATCGTCCCCCTCCTGCACCTCCATTTGGGAGAAGTCAAGCGAGGATTTTAATACGCGGGAGGGCGTGCCGGTCTTAAAGCGCCGCAGCTGAATGCCAATGGCCTCAAGTGAGGACGAAAGGTCAGCGGCGGCATGCATGCCGTCGGGGCCGCCCTCATATACCGTCTCTCCGATGATGATGCGTCCGGCGAGGTAGGTACCGGTCGCAAGGATGACGGCCCGGCAGGCAAACCTTGCACCTGTCCGGGTGACGACAGCCGAAATGGCGCCGTCTTTAGTCTCAATTTCGATGGCCTCGGCCTGCCGCAGGTGTAGGTTTTCAGTTTGCTCCAAAATCCGCTTCATATACTCCTGATACCGGCGCCGGTCGCTCTGTACCCGGGGTGAGCGAATGGCCGGTCCCTTGGACCGGCATAGCATACGGCTTTGCAGAAAAGTGGCGTCGGCGGCCTTTGCCATCTGGCCGCCGAGCGAGTCGATTTCCCGCACAAGCTGCCCCTTGGCCGTGCCGCCGATGCAGGGGTTACAGGGCATGTTGCCCACACTGTCGAGGTTGATGGTCAAAATGATGGTGCGGTGACCCAGCCGTGCTGCAGCCAGCCCCGCTTCGATACCGGCGTGCCCTGCGCCGATGACGACAATATCGTATTCTCCAGCCTGGTAGCTCAATGTTTACTCCTTTTTATTGCCGGTGCTAACGTTTATTTTTTACAGTACGTATATTTTTATAATAATATACTAATCGCAAAACATTTCCCGGGTACAGTTCGCGAAAAACTTCTCTTCGCACGGGAGGGCAGTTTTGAAACCGCCGCCTTAGCGAAATGACGCGAAACGGGCTGCATATTTTATAATACACTGAGTATATATAGCTCGAAAATCTACAGACAGGAATGCATCCTTTGGCAACAGGATGACAACCTATCCGCCGCAGGCCGCAAAAACCAAGCGCCGCCGGTTACTTCCCCACACAAAAGCGGGAGAAGATGCTGTCGATAACGTCATCCCCCACGTCCTCGCCGGTGATCTCACCGAGTGCCTCGATGGCGGCACGAATGTCGAACTCCGCCATATCACAAAGCTCCTCGGCCGAAATTGCCGCAATGGCCGCCTGAGTGCGGGAAAGCGCTCGGCTTGCCGCATCGGCGTGACGCAGCGAAGTCATGAGCACTTCGCCCTCCTCCGGAAGATAGAGACCACCAATATAAGCCGAAAGCTCCTCAAGCCCAACGCTGGTCCTTGCCGAAAAACGGATCAGTTTCGTAAAATACGGGTTTAGCACTGCGCTGTCGGCGACCTGCGGGAGGTCGCACTTGTTTAAGAGCGCCACTGCTTCGCGGCCACGGCACAGGCTTGCCACTGCCATGTCCTCCTGCGTAAGAGGCCGTGACATATCGAAGACGGCGAGGGTCAGCCCCGCGCCTGCGCTGCAGCCGATTTTGCCCGTTCCACCCCGATGGCCTCAACGACATCCTCTGTCTCCCGCAGTCCGGCCGTGTCCATCAGCCGCAGCAGCAGACCGCCGACTTCGCAGGGCTGCTCAACAACGTCGCGGGTGGTGCCGGGCAGGTCGGTGACAATGCTGCGCTCTCTGCCCGACAGCAAGTTCATGACCGAAGATTTGCCGGCATTGGGCCGGCCGATGATGGCGCAGGGCGCCCCTTCAGCCACGATACGCCCCCGCCGCTCGGTGTCGAGAAGCCGGCGCAGATGATCTGCGGCCCTTGTAAGCCCCGCCAGAAGTCCTGCGGGCTCCGGGGCTTCAATGCCCTCGGACGAAAAATCCACATACGCCATGATGTCGGCATCCACTTCCACAAGTTCACGTCGGATGGCCTTGATTTCACTTGACAGGGTGCCCGCCGCCTGCGAAAAGGCGGCACGGGCTGCGGCGGCCGATGTGGCCATAATGAGCTCGATGACCCCCTCGCTCGAGGCCAAGTCAAGCTTACCGTTCACAAAGGCCCGCTTGGTGAATTCGCCGGGCTCCGCAGGTCTCGCCCCCGCCGCGACAATTGCCGAAAGCGCCTGCCTCAGTACGACCCTGCCGCCATGGCACGAGAACTCCGCCATATCCTCACCGGTGTAGGACCGGGGGGCCTTCCACAGCGTCAGCACCGCTTTGTCGATGGGTCCCTCCCCGTCCGATAGGACGCCGACGGCAGCTTGCCGCGGCATTTTGGGCGTAGGGGAAAAGACCGCGCAGGCGATCTTGTGGGCCTCGGGCCCCGACAGGCGGATAACGCCGATGGCGGCGTCCCCGTGAGCGGTTGAGATGGCGGCGATGGTGCTCATTTCTAAAAGCGGGCGGGAGAGGGTCACCCTCTCCCGCCTTTCTCCTTTCGAAGATCCTTCATCTGGCGGAAATAGGTGGTCATAGTATACACCAAAACCGCGAAATATGGAACCCCGATATAAGTCCTAAATGCCCAGGTAATACTGCCTTTCATGGCCATCAAAAGGATGGCGATGCCGGCCGCCGACATGATGAGAAAGGACAGAAATCTCGGCGCCCGCATGGCCAAGTCCTGCCGGCTGCCGACCCCGGCCTTTTTACGCACCGACCGACCCAGCACCATGACGACGGCGAATGTCACAAGGTAGTAGATGATAACGTCAAGTACCGCAAGATCAGCCGGCAGCATCCTGCGGCTCCTGTTTTGGCCTAGAGGCCCTGAACATCTCGGTCATGCGCTCCTCCTCGCTGATGGCGGCGCGATACTTCGAAGACGTGATGTAGAAAACAAGGCCTAAGGCGCACCAGGCGATAAAGACGCCCATGCCGATCGAGCCCATGTAGCCGGGAAGCCCCGGAATAACGCAGTTTAAGAACATGAAGAAGCAGATGACGGTGCCGGCCCACGCTGTGGCCACACCGCCCGGCATCCGGTAGGGACGGGGCATGTCGGGCGCCTTTTTATATAGGATGACGGCCGACAGACACGCCATGCCCCAACCGACGACAAACCCGGTCGAACCAAGGATGGTCAGGGGATCGACAAGCCCGATGCCTAAAAACGGTCCCACCAGCATGGCGCCGGCGCAGAAAATGCTGCCGCCGTAAGGCGTATTGTACTTGGGATGGACAGTGGCAAAGAAGGGGGGTAGCAGTCTGGCGCGGCCCATTCCGAGCAGCAGTCGGCTGCCGGCGATGAAAAAGCCGTTCCAGGTCGTAAAGAGACCGGCTAAAGTAGCGGCCAGCGACAGCCAGAACAGGAATTGTCCGAGGGCACCGCCGTAGAGGGCAGCCATGAGGTTACTGAGAGCCGGCTTCGGGAAGGTGATGAAGTCCTGCCACGGATGGGAGAAGCCCACCGACAGAAAAATGATGATGTAGAAAGCGCCGGCCGACAGTAGGGCACCGATGATGACTTTGCCCAGCGACTTGGGATCGACTCCGCCGGCTTCCTCGGCCCCTTGCGGGATAGTGTCAAATCCGGAGTAGTAGAAGGGAGCCAGCGCCAGCATAGTTAAGACGCCAGTCAAAAACGAGGTGTGGCTCTTGCCTTCCATCACCGCATAGATGGGCTGGATATTGGCGGGATTGGCCTTCATAAGAGCAAAGACAACGCACAAGGCGCTTCCGACAATGAGGAAGATGGTCAAAAAGGTCTGGAACTTGGCAGCCCCCTGTACGCCGCGCCAGTTGAGCAAAACGACGAGGAACGCAATGACAAGGCCCACAAGAAGCGAGTTCAGATAGATGTCGGAGCCGGCGAGCGTGTAGAGTATCTTGCCGGTGCTCAGCGACGGAAGAATAAAAGCCAGGATATTATTGATGGCGATGGCTTCCCACGGCAGGATGCTGATGTAGGCCATTGCGACAAACCAGCCCGACACAAAGCTCATTTTTGTGCCCATGGCTTTATATGCGTAGGCGATGACACCGCCCGCCACCGGCATGGCCGGCGTCAGTTCGGCGAAGCAGAGCGCCACCGGCACGAAGAGCAGTGTCGCAATTGTAAACCCGAGGATGGCCGGAACCGGTCCGCCTCCATTGATAAACATGTTGTTGAGCGTTACCGACCAGCCCACGCCGATGATCGCCCCGAATCCGAGCGCAAAGAGATCGACGAGACTCATCCCGTCCTTTTTCTGTTTTGCCATGTACCCTACTCCTTAATCCTAAATAATCGTTACAATACATTCTACTGTATACGGTGCTTTTCGTCAAGAAAAAGACGAAGAGACGCGTCTGCCGCTTGCCAATTTTTTTAACAGGGCATTGACAAAGCATATCGCTATGTGTATAGTCTGTGTGTGCCAAGTAGTTGTAAAATGCAACCAATTGCAATTAAATACCGTGAAGGCAAAAGCGGTACGGAATGGAGCATCGATATGCACACTGGAAATCCCCGGCTTGATGCGACAACCCTCGACATCTGGTATATAAACCGCGGCATTCGCAGCTACACGCGAGAGGCGCTCCGGCCCCTTGGACTCAATATCGCCGAGGCCATCGCGCTGAAAATGCTCAGTTGCATGGGGAGCGAAGCATCTCAAAGGCAGCTTCTCGACCAGATGGCTGAACTCTCGGCCGCAGGCGAGGGCGGGTTCCCCTTCGACAAAGGGCTCATGACCCGCACCATGCAGTCACTCGAGAGCAAGGGGTATGTGCTGCGGGCCCGCAACCCGGACGACAATCGGTCTTTTTTATTCTGTCTGACCGAGGAGGGCGAGAATTTTTGCAACCGTATGCGGGAGATCATGGCGGGGCTGATCCTCAAGGCACTCACCGGCATCCCGGAGGAGGAACTCGAGGTCTGCGCACGGGTGCTCGCCAAAGTCAAGGAGAATTTGAGCAAAGAGAATTTCGATAAGGAGAATGAGAGCGGCAAATGAAAGAGCACAGGAAAAAAATCTTCACCTCCCGAATTACGGCGCTGATGCTGGCGGCCATGCTCCTCGGCGGCACGGCCCTGACAGGCTTTGCGGGCCAGGATGAGACGGGCGAGACCGTGACCGGTGCGGACACCCTTCAAACAGCCGATCAAACACAGCAGACCGACACCGCGCAAGCCGCGGACACGGGGGACGAGACAGACACGCAGCAGCCTGCCGTCTATACCCTGACCTATGAAGAGCTTGACGCCGCCGTCATCGCGGGCTCTCCGGACTTGAAGGCCGCGGCACTCCAGCTTGACGCCCTAAAGCATAACGATGCCATCGGCGACGCCGGCGACGCCATGCTGTCGGCCATCTCCGGCATGAACGGCATGACGGAGGCTGTGGCAAACGCCCTTGATGGGCTTTATGCCGACACCGACGGGGCCGATATGACCGCCCGGGGTGCGACGGCAGTCGCCCTGCAGGGCGTGCTGACACTGCTTACGGGCAACGTGACAACGCTGCAGTCGCAGGTCGTGAACATCTATCCCAAGGATGTCGTCATTAAACAGGCCGAGCTCGGGGTCGACCAGGCGACGGCCGGCGTCACGGCGGGGGCAAGGGCTCTCTTCGTCGCCTGGCACGAGCTTGCGGCTCAGAAGACCGAGCTTACCCAATCTGCGGCCGCCCTTGACCGGCAGATCGAAGAACTGACACTGCGGCAGTCTCTCGGACAGGTGACCGACCTCACGGTCGAGCAGTTGCGTGTGGCCCGCGGCAAGCTGACGTTGGCCGCATCGGCTATGGACGACGCCATGGCCGACATTCTCTGCCAGCTGAACATGCTGCTCGGCAGGGACCCCGCAGCCTCGCTGGCCCTTGCTCCCCTGCCGACCCCAGCGACAGACTTTGCCGCAGGGCGCGACCTCGCGGCCGACAAGAAGGCTGCGCTGGAAAACAACATTTCCTTAAAGCTCTCCCAGCTGGAGTATGACAATACGAAAAACCCGAACAAATACGACGCCATCGCAAAGCAGCGGCAGGCCATGCGGCTGAAAATCCAGGCCAAGGAAACCGGGATCGGCTATAAGCTTAATAAGCTCTTAAGAGACGAAGCCGCCTGCGGCAGGGCCTTGGAGCAGGCAAAGGCCGAAGCAGCCCTGGCCGCACGGCAGCTTGAGGGCGAAGAGATGAAGTATGAGATGGGCCGCATTTCGAAAGCCGCCCTGACGGCGTCGAAGGAGACAGCGGCCACAGTCGCGCGCACCGTCCAAAAAGCCGCCCGCGATCAGTTATTGGCGCAGGTTGCCTACACGCAGCTTGTGGCCGGCGTTGACGCGACCTGAACCCCCGGGCACCGCTATGATAGAAATCAGATGAGGTAGGAGACATGAACTTGAAAAAAATATTCCTCTTTGTACTTATAACGGCGCTGCTGCTTTCGGGTTGCGCCAAGACCGCGGATGAGACGGGGGCCGAACCGGCGAGTGGAACAGCCACAGCCGTTGAGACGACGCTTGCTACGCGGGGGGATCTCGCCGCCCGCCGCGAGCTCTCGGGAAAAGTCGAGGCCGACGCCGATGTGGCCGTCATGGCCCCGCTGCCGGTCAAAGTCACTTCAATCTCCGTGAAAGTGGGCGACAAAGTGTCGGAGGGCGACGTGCTCTTCGTGCTCGACAAGACCGACGTGGAAAAGCAGTACCGTCCCTTAAAGGACAACTACGACCGCACGAAAGCTGTCTCTGAAGAGGCCCTGCGCCAGCAGCGGCAAAACCTCGAGGACACAAAGGCGCTCTATGAGGCAGGCTTTGCCTCTAAGAAAGAAGTTGAGGGGCTGGGGCTTGCCCTCATGTCGCAGGAGGCGCAGTTCGCCTCCACCCTCGACGCACTTTCGACTAACATGGACACCATAGAAGATACCTTGGCAGATGCCTCGGTTAAGGCCCCCACCGCCGGAATCGTCTCCTCGGTATCGGTCGTCGAGTCGGGCACCGCTTCACCGGCGGCGCCAGCCGTTGTCATCTCCCGCACCGATAAGGTGTCGGCCTCTTTCGAAGTTTCGGAATCCCTGCTGACGGGGCTTACCGTCGGTCAGCCGGTGACCGTGTCGGCCTCGGCAGTGGACAGCGTTTACGAGGCCGAGATCTCCTCGATTTCACCCACCGCTTCGCCGATCACAAAGCTCTACACCGTCAAGGTCGAAATCGACAACAAGGACGGCGCCCTGCGCAGCGGCATGTTCGTCACGGCCACGCTTGAAAGTGACCGCCGCGAAAACATTGTCACGGTTCCGTCCGGAGCCATCGTGGCCGAGACCGACGGCGATGTCGTCTTCATTGTGGAGAACGGGATTGCCCGCCGGGTGCCGGTCGAGACAGGTCTTGTCTCGGGCGATGTAACCGAGATTATCTCGGGACTTGAAGGCGGCGAGGAAATCGTCGTCAAGGGGCAGAGCTACATTGAGGACGGCGATGAAATCCGCGTCGTCGGCAAGTAGGGGGCGGATATATGAAGCTGCCTTCCGCATCGCTTAAGCGGCCGGTCACGACCCTGATGGCGCTTGTCGCTGTCATCGTCTTCGGAGCGGTCTCGCTCCTGAAGCTCCCCATCGACCTGCTGCCAAGTCTTGAACTGCCCTATGCCATCGTCATGACAAATTATTCCGGCGCCGGTCCCCGCGAGGTCGAGTCCCTGATCACCCGAACCATAGAGTCGGCCATGGGTTCAGTCTCCGGCATCAGCGAAATCACCTCTCAAAGCAGCAATGGCTCCTCCATTGTCATGTGCGAGTTTACTTACGGCACCGACATGAACTTTGCGGTGCTCGACATCCGGGAGAAGCTTGACCTTGTGAAAGGCTACCTGCCGGAGGACGCTTCCACCCCCATGGTGCTGACCATCAACATGGATATGATGCCGGTCACCGTCATCGCGGTGTCGGGGCCCGCAGACATCGCCGACATCCAAGAGGAGGTTGAGGACGACATCGTACCCATGTTTGAGAGGCTGGACGGCGTGGCTGAGGTCTCGACCTCCGGCGGGCGCACCGAGCGGGTTGAAATTCGCACCAATCCCGCCATGATGCAGGGGTACGGGCTTTCCATCAACTACCTTATGGGTGTACTGGCAGGTCAGAACCTCTCGTTGCCGGCGGGTCAGGTCACTCAGGGTGACGCGAAGCTTGCTGTGCGCACAACCGGAGAATTCGCCTCGGTCGCTGAACTTCGCAGTGCCCTTATCCCGTTGCCGATGGGCGGCCGGCTGCCGCTCTCGTCGGTGGCAGACGTCGTGACGGCCTATGAGGACAGCGACACCATTGCCAAAGTAAACGGCGATGAGTGCTTTGGAATTTCCATCACGAAGAGGTCCGGCACCAACACGGTCGAGGTGGCCCGCCAGATCGAGAGTCAGCTTGAGACCGTCAAAGCCCAGCACCCGGACCTCACTTTTACGATTGTCATGAGCCAGGCCACCTATATTGAGGCTGCCATCAAAGCCGTCACCGCCAACATCCTGCAGGGCGCAATACTGGCCGTCATCATTTTGTATATCTTCTTACGCAGTGTCGGCATGACGACCCTCATCTCCATCTCCATTCCGGCGTCGGTCATCACGACTTTCACACTCCTCTACTTCTTCGATATCACCCTCAACATCGTCACCCTGGGCGGCCTTGCCTTAGGCGTCGGCATGATGGTGGATAATTCCATCGTCGTGCTGGAGAACATCTACCGAATGCGGCGTGACGGACTACCGCCGGCCGAGGCGGCAAAGAAGGGCGCCGAGGAAGTGGCCATGGCCGTCACCGCCTCAACGCTGACAACGGTGGCCGTCTTCCTGCCCATCGTCTTCATGGAGGGTATCACGGCGAACATTTTCAAGGAACTTGCTCTCACCGTCGCCATGTCTCTGATGGCTTCCCTCCTCGTCTCCCTAACGCTGGTACCGCTGCTGTCGGTAAAGCTCTTGCCCTCCGACGAAGCGATTGCCCGGCTTGAGGCAAAGAAAAAGGGCGACGGCCCCATTATGCGGGCCTATAAACGACTTCTTGTCAGCGCCATGAACCATAGGCTTATGACTTGCCTTGTGGCCTTCGGCATTTTTGCCGCGAGCGTAGCTTCTGCCGCCTTCTTAGGCTCCGAGTATTTCCCCTCCACCGATCAGGGCTCGCTGTCGGTCACTGTCGATATGCCGGAGGGCACCACCAAGGCGCAGCTCGACGAGGTTGCGTCTGACGTCGGTCAAATGGCGGCAGGGCTCCCTGAAGTGCGGGAATACTTCATCACCTCGGGCGGCAGGATGGGCCTTTCAAACGCTCCGACGGCCACGATTACCGTCAACCTGCTGCCCTTAGGCGAACGCGACCGTTCAGCCGACCAGGTGGCGGACGATCTGCGCAGCATGGCAAAGGATATCGCCGGGGCAGAAATCACCGTAGCCGGCAGTCAGCTGAGCTTGAGCACCATGCTTGGCAGTGCGATTGACATCACAATCAAGGGCCCCGAACTTGAAGAGTTGTCCCAGATCGCCGGCGACGTGGCGACCATTGCCAAAGAGGTGGCGGGCGCCACAGAAATTGAGGCAGGCCTCCAGCAGGAGGTGCCGGAAATCGAGGTCAAAGTCGACCGCGAGGCGGCTTCCCGCTTCGGGCTCACTACCGCCGCCATCTCTGGGGCCGTCAAGTCGGCGGTCTCGGGCACGACGGCGACTCGCCTAAAAATCGAAGGGACCGAGCGCGACGTCGTCATTCTTGGAGAGGACATCGCTAAGAAGGGCATTGAAGGTTTGTCCGGAATCGGGATCACGGCCCCGACCGGGGCAGTGGTACCGCTGGACCTTGTGGCGGACATCTCGGTCACCTCATCTCCTGCCGCCATCTCCCGCATAGGACAGGTACGGGCTGTGCAGGTCACCGGGACCGTTTCGGGACGCGACATCGGCGCCGTCAACGAAGAAATTGCGGCAAAGCTCGCGGATTACCCGCTCCCGCAGGGCTATACCATCGATTTGGGCGGTCAGTCGGCTGAGACAGCCGAAGCCTTCAGTGACCTGGCGCTTGCGCTGGGACTCGCCGTCATCTTGGTAATGCTGGTGCTGGCAAGCCAGTTCGAGTCGCTCATCCTCCCATTCCCCATTATGCTCACCGTACCGCTCGGCATGTCGGGAGGACTGCTCGCGCTGCTCTTGACCGGCAAGCCCTTGAGCGTGCCCGCCTTTATCGGACTTATCATGCTGGCCGGAATAGTGGTCAACAACGCCATTGTGCTGGTCGATTACATCATCACCCGCCGAAAGGAAGGGGAGGATCGGCTGACGGCCACCCTTGCCGCCGGGCCAATTCGCCTGCGCCCTGTCCTCATGACGACGCTGACGACGGTACTTGGCCTCGTGCCGCTGGCCCTCGGCCTCTCCGACGGTGGCGAACTCATGGCGCCCTTAGCCGTCACCATGATCGGAGGCTTGTTGCTCTCCACCGTTATGACCCTTGTTATCGTGCCGGTCTTCTACTCCCTCTTCGACGACGCCCGCTCTCTCGGCAAAAAAAAGAGGCACGAAATTAAGCAAGAGGAGAAGGAACCAGCCCCCCTCTGATTGACATTTGGCCTGCCGTTTGGTAATATGATAGTGCCCTGCCGCCGTGGTGGAACGGCAGACACTGCGGACTTAAAATCCGCCGGGAGCAATCCCATACCGGTTCAAGTCCGGTCGGCGGCACCACATCAAAAACGCACTTTTGTCCAAAAGGACAAAAGTGCGTTTTTTTCATTTAGAACAAACAGGAAAACTCAGCAAAACCATTGCTTAAAATATAATATCTTGCTGAAGCGGTATTAAAGGCAGTGCCAGCCGGGGGAATTATCAATTCGCAAAAAATGCTACTCCCGGCGCAGCTTTTTTCTTGCTTCCCGGAATTCTTCTGGAATTTCTTCAAGTTTCATATTCCTTGGAATTTCGGTGGTCCCTGCTTGCTTGGCAGTCTCATAGTACCAGCATTTGAAATTAAGGGTGGCGTGTGTGTCCTGCAGCTCCGCAATCTGCTGCTTAACAACTTCACGTTGTTTTTCAATCAGCTGCAAACGAGCATCGATGGTCTCATCGCCCTGCATGGCCATCATGATGAAGGTGCGGATATCTTTGAGTTGCATACCGGTTTTTTTCAGGCAGCCGATGACCTGAAGCCATTCATAGTCCAAATCTCTGAAAAATCGCATGCCGCTTTCAGATCGTTCTAAAAAAGGGAGTAGCCCTTCTTTGTCGTAATACCGTAATGTCGAGGGGGCAACGCCAAGGAGTTTTGCCATTTCTCCGACTTTGTAAAGCATGTTTCCTCCAAAAATTTAAGAACTGTCAAAATAACCTCTTGACTTAAAGTTGAGTTTAACTTATAGAATATATTCACGTCTATTATATGACGTTTAGATAATAAGTCAACAAGAATAAGAAGAATGAGGTGTGTTATGAGTAAAAGTGTTTTAATTTTGTCTGGAAGCCCTCGTAAAGGCGGAAATTCCGACTTACTGTGCGATAATTTTTTGCGCGGTGCGGCCGAATCCGGCAATCAGGTTGAAAAGATATTCGTACGCAACAAGAAAATAAACTATTGCAATGCCTGTTACTATTGCAAAAATAGTGGCGGACAGTGCGCGATTAAGGATGATATGGGTGAAATCCTTGATAAAATGCAAGCAGCCGACGTCATTGTCATGGCAAGCCCAGTCTATTTCTACTCCATTGATGCGCAGATGAAGGCAATCATTGACCGCAGTGTTGCGCGGTGGACGAATATTCAAAACAAAGAGTTTTATTTCATCATGACATCGGCAGAAGACAGCAATTCAGTCATGAATTGCACATTGGAGTGTTTCCGAGGATTTGCCGGATGCCTAAAAGGGGCAAAGGAAATGGGTGTCATATATGGAAAGGGATTCTATGAGGCGGGGACGATCAAGGACGCTCCGGTTATGCAGGAAGCCTATGAAATGGGCAAAAATGTATAAGGAAGCATGCAATGATCTACAGTAATTATCATGATATGAAGCTGTCTCGGCTGGGCTTTGGCGCTATGCGCTTACCTGCGACGGAGAGTGGCGCCATAGATGAAACGTTGGTAAACGCGATGGTACGCTACGCGATTGAGCACGGTATCAACTACTTTGACAGCGCATATCCCTACCACGGAGGGATGTCTGAAGTGGTGATCGGAAGAGCGCTGACAGCATACCCGAGGGAGCAATTTTTCCTCGCGACCAAATATCCGGGCCATCAGATCAGCAAGGTCTATAATCCTGCTGCGGTATTTGAAGAACAGCTTCTTAAGTGCGGCGTGGATTACTTCGACTTTTATCTGCTGCACAATGTTTACGAGAACTCTATCAGAACTTATATGGATCCTCAATGGGGCATTGTTGATTATTTTGTTGAGCAAAAGCGACTGGGGCGCATTCGAAATCTCGGCTTTTCCTCTCATGGGGGCGTAGACAATCTGCGTGAGTTTCTGGACTTTTGCGGCGATAAAATGGATTTTGGCCAGATACAGCTCAACTATCTCGACTGGACTTTGCAGGATGCAAAAGGAAAATATGAGCTGCTGACAGAGCGCGGTATTCCGGTATGGGTGATGGAACCGGTACGCGGAGGGCGGCTTTCCAAACTTTCCGAGGAAGAAGAAGCCCGGCTAAAAACACTGCGCCCGGACGACAGCATTTCCTCGTGGGGGTTTCGCTGGCTGCAAAGTCTCCCCAATGCAAAGATAATCCTCAGCGGTATGACAAATATGGCGCAGATGATCGACAACGTAGACACGTTCTCTTCGGAAAAGCCCTTGAGCCAAGCGGAGGTCAATGTTCTTTTTAATATTGCTGACGGGATGCACGCGTCGATTCCCTGCACAGGATGCCGTTATTGCTGTGACGGATGTCCGGTGGGACTTGATATCCCCATGCTTCTTAATGCATACGACAATGTGCGGTTTTCGCCGTCTGTTATTGTCGGAATGCGCATGGAAGCGCTGCCGGAAGATAAACTTCCGTCAGCTTGCATAGGCTGCGGTGCATGCGCGAAAATTTGCCCTCAGCGCATCGACATACCGGCATTGATGCAGACGTTTTCCGCCGAGCTCGAAAAACTTCCCAAGTGGAAGGATATCTGCCGGCAGAAAGAAGAAACATCATCGGAGCGCAAGAGACAAAAAACATAGATTCTACGACTCAGATTCTATTGGCAGGCCCATATTCTGCATTTCACCCCATAGGGCAAGCACATCAATAAAGCTGAATTCTTAACGCCAGCAACATGCAACCCTTACACATTAATTTCCATATAAGGAGAGGTGCTATTTTGGGTGTAGATTACAGGATATTACCGCACGGCGGAGAGAAAATCAGCACTATCGGGATTGGTACAAGTTATACGTATATGATGAATCATGAGGGCATCGTAGAAACTTTTACTTATGCTTTTAATCACGGCGTTAATATGGTTGATTACTTATCGCACAGAACGGGCGTAGCGGAAGCTATGAGCGAGGCGATACGCCCCAGAAGAAAAGAATTGTTTTTACAACTACACTTCGGAGTACATTATCCGAACAGTCAGTACACAAAAAATCGCGATGTGGAAGTGACTAAACATGAGATCGAACGAGATCTAAAAATGTTGGATACAGATTATATCGACGCAGGATTTTTTGGAAATGTAGATTCGGTTGAGGATCTGGAAAAACTCATGATCCCTGGAGGAATCTGGGATTATATGCAGGATCTGAAGCGTCAGGGGGTTATCCATCATTACGGATTTTCTTCACATAACATAGAAATGTGCAATCATCTACTAGATATGGGCGTATTCGATATTTTTATGTTGAGCGAAAATGCTGCCAATGATTTTGACGCTCAAAATGGTAAATTGACATTCAAAATGGATCGTCAGGCGCTTTTCAACAGATGCCAGCGCGAAGGAGTAGGAATTACTTGCATGAAATCATTTCTCGGAGGAAAACTGCTTGATGAGAAAGAGTCTCCGTTCAAAATAAAATTGACGCCCTATCAGTGTATAAAATACAATCTTGACAGACCCGGCGTACTTTGTTGTCTTCCGGGGGCTGCAAATTTGGATGAACTCAAAAACCTGCTGAGGTATTATGAACTTCCGGACAAAGAAAAAGATTATTCAGTTATTGGGACTTTGCAGATGGAAGATATAACCGATCAATGTATATATTGCGATCATTGCCAGCCTTGCACGGCCCATATTGAAATCGCAATGGTCAACAGATATAAAGACCTGGCTGAATTGGGAGATGAAATGGCGTTTGACCATTATAAAACTCTCAAGTTTCACGCTTCAGATTGTGTCGAATGCGGATTGTGTGATGAAAGGTGTCCGTTCAATGTCAGTCCTTCAGTAAAGATCCAACAAGCGAAAGAATATTTCAGATATTGATAGGAAGCAGCTTGCCACTGATTAAGTGCAAGCTGCTTTATATGTGGAAGATCATATTGCGTGCAGCGAGAACATCAAACCAAAGTTTTAAAGGCGAAAAACAGATGATGAAGTCCGAAAACGGCCGGCAAAACTATTTCGTCTGCGATACAATATTCTCGGCGGCACAAGTCATATCGGCTGGGAGGGTCAACGCGCCCGACCCTGACGAACCGCCGCGTACCAGAGAATAAAATTGAGGAGCAGATGAAATGAGCACACTATATTCGCCGGGATGTGCACTCGTGGTGTACAAGCCCGATCTCGCAAAAAAAGTAGAAACGTACCTGATGGAAAGTGGACAAATTGACGGGGTACATTTGACCTGCTGTCATCATGATCCGAAGCAGCCGAACGGCACGGTGATCGTAAACACTTGCGCGGGATGTGATAGGCGCTTTCGGCAACTATATGACGACGTGGATACCATTTCACTGTGGGAAATGGTCGCGGCAATGGATTCATTCCCGTTTCCGGATTACGGCGGCGCCCGGATGTCCGTCCACGATGCCTGTCCCACACGGGATCAGCCCCGGGTTCATAATGCGGTGCGTCAATTGCTCGAGCGCATGAACATCGAGGTGGTAGAGGCGGAAAAAACCCGTGAAAACAGCAGATGCTGCGGCAGCATTTATTGTGAAAAGGGGCTGCCAATGGAAGAAGTATATGAAAAATGCCGCGAACGAGGGGAAGATTTCCCTTGCGTTGATGTGGTGTGCTATTGCGTTGCCTGCGCAATGTATTTACATGCCGGCGGCAAGAAACCCCGCTATCTTGTTGATTTGCTGTTTGGGGAATCGACCACCTTGGAAATATCGGATATCATTCCTTTGAACGACAAGGTTAAGTCATTCATAGAAACGCACTGATAACTGCTCAGACAAAAAAAGGCTGTAGTCCGGGATTATGAAACCGAAGGGTTGTGCGTTAAATTTGTTTTTTCGCCAGATAATTACCCGACGCCAAACGTGTAAATCCTTATAAGACATCGTTTTTTCCAAAAAGGGAAGCGATGTCTTTTCTTTTGATGGTAAAGCATGGTATTATACGATTAAATCCATTTCACATGCGGACAGTCGGTAATTTCCCGGGGGTGATAAGGTGCTGACGATACTCAGTCGAAAAGAACTCATAACCACCTTTGATATGAAACGGCAGAGTGAGATCCGCGGGAGGCTGGCTCAAAACAGTGTCCGCTATTCCATCAGGGGTGTGAACCTAAAACAGCCCATCGCCGTTTGCGGCGGGTGAGAGAGCAAAGACGGGGACATTTGGACAAAATTTGAACTTGGCATACGAGTACATCATCTATGTCCACAAATCGGATTATGATAAGGCAATCGCCATGATATAAGGAAGAAACCATGAATAAATTCCAACTTGTTTTAGGAGGTCACCATGAAAAATTTGAGCGATACATGCAAAATTGCGGTCGTACAAGCAGCTCCCATCATGTTTGATAAGGAGGCATGTACGGAAAAAACAATAGCCCTCATTGGGCAGGCAGCGGCGGGCGACGCACAGCTGATCGTGTTCCCGGAACTCTTCATTCCCGGGTATCCATACGGGATGACATTCGGTTTTACGGTGGGGAGCCGGAATGCCGACGGGCGCAAGGACTGGAAAATGTACTATGACAATTCCATTGTCGTGCCGGGCGAAGAGACGGACCTTATCGGCCGCGCAGCAAAAGAGGCGCACGCCTATGTCAGCATCGGGGTCTCCGAGCGTGATACCGCGACGGCCACGCTGTATAATACAAACCTGTTTTTCTCGCCGGAGGGGGAACTGGTCTCTGTACACAGAAAGCTCAAGCCTACCGGCGCCGAGCGTGTGGTGTGGGGCGATGCGGACAAAGCGTATTTCCCGGTTGTGGACACTCCGTGGGGCGTCATGGGGAATCTCATATGCTGGGAGAGCTATATGCCGCTCGCCCGTGTTGCGCTGTACCAGAAGGGCATTGCTCTGTACATCTCGCCAAACACCAACGACAACGAGGAATGGCAGGCCACCATTCGCCATATTGCCATTGAGGGGCACTGCTATTTTATCAACTGCGACATGTATTTTACGAAGGCAATGTATCCGGAAAATTTGCACTGCCCGGACGAAATCGCAAAGCTGCCTGATACCGTATGCCGCGGCGGCAGCTGCGTTGTCGACCCGTACGGACACTATGAGACTAAGCCTGTTTGGGATAAAGAGGAGATCATATACGCCGAGCTTGACATGCAAAAAGTCCCCGCAAGCCGCATGGAGTTTGATGCCTGCGGACACTATTCAAGGCCGGATGTGCTTGAGCTGATCGTCCACGAATAAACGGTAGCAATGCATTGCCAAAGAATGATGCAAAGAGATCGTTTTCCTTTGATACCTGCTGCGGCAAACCACAAAGCAGGCCGATTTTTCGGCCTGCTTTCTTTATACACTTCTGCTGTGGTATAATCCATAAAAACAGTCTTCTTTATTTGGAGGTGTCTCGTGAGCGGAAACATCTGGCTGGCTTTCGGGTTGACGGCATTAGCCGGGCTGTCGACCGGCATCGGTAGCGTCATCGCTTTTTTCTCCAAAAAACAAAACGCAAAATTTCTGTCGATCAGCCTCGGATTTTCGGCCGGCGTCATGATTTACGTCTCCATGATTGAAATTTTCGCCAAGGCACAGCGGTCACTGCAGGCGGCCATGGGCGAAAAGCCGGGCACGATCCTCACGGTTGTGGCCTTTTTTGCCGGCATGCTGCTCATCGGCGCCATCGACCGGGTTATCCCGCAGGAGGAGAATCCGCACGAAATTAAAAATGTGGAGGCGGGGCCTGCCGGAGACCGCAGCAAGCTGATGCGCACCGGGCTTTTCACGGCGCTCGCCATCGGCATCCACAACTTCCCTGAGGGGCTTGCGACGTTTGTCTCGGCCCTGCAAGAGCCGTCCCTCGCCATCCCCATCGTGGTGGCCATCGCCATCCACAACATTCCGGAGGGTATGGCGGTGTCGGTGCCGATATATTTTGCGACCGGCGACCGCAAAAAGGCCTTTCTCTACTCCTTCGCCTCGGGACTGTCGGAGCCCGTCGGCGCCGTCGTCGGCTATCTCGTTTTGATGCCAATCATGAGCGACGTTGTTTACGGCCTGCTCTTCGCCGGCGTCGCCGGCATCATGGTTTTTATTTCGCTCGACGAGCTGCTCCCTTCAGCTCAGGAGTATGGTGAGCATCACCTCGCCATTTATGGCCTGGTGGCGGGCATGGCAGTCATGGCGGTCAGCTTGCTGATGTTTATGTAGGTCTTGCCAACACAAAAAATAAGTCCCCTCTTTCGAGGGGGCTTATTATTTTGACGTATTATACGTAAAGGGTACTTATCCGAATAATCAGACGATTCCGGTGACGACGATGGTGATGAAACCGGGCGTGGTGGTCACAATACCGCTGGAATCCTGCGAGTAAGATGCCTCGGGGACAGTCAGGCGACCCGCCAGTGTGGTGAGAAAACCGGTGAGGGTATTGTACGTGTAGTCGGTTCCCAGTACCAAAAGGGTGCCGTCGACCGATACGGTGACGCCTGTGAGAACGGGATTGAAGGTGTCGGAGAAGATAACGTCGTCAGACTCGGTGTTGCCATAGTTGTTGACGATGAAGGTGAAGGTCACAGTCTGGTTGTCGATGACAGGATTGGGGGAAATGCTCTTGGTGATGGAGAGCAGCGGAATGTCCTCGGTGAAGATTTCTTCTTCAGCCTCGATTCCGGTCAGTGAGGGGATTGCAGCGTGGTTGACGATGGAGTCATTGACGTCAAGCGGGGCGTATTGGTTGACATCGACCTCGTAAATCAGCTCAGCATTACCGCCGGCCGGGACCAACGGGACAACAAACTCGAGTGTCGGGGAGGTCGAGACCGGTACGATATTGGCCTGGGGTACGCCGTTACGGTTGTACAGAATCGGCCCGACATAGGTCAGGGGGTAAATTGTAATCGGAATGGGACCGTACGAATAGGCGCCGAGGTCATCGGTTACCGTGACATTGGTCATCGGTGCCCCGCTGGAGTTTGTGATGGTCAGTACATAGGTCACGTCGTCGCCGAAAATGTAGTCGTCATTGACCGCTCTTTTGGTAAGCACAAAGGGATCGGAGATATTCCCGGTTGCAATGTTGGACAGCGCAGTTCTGCTGTCATAGGAAAGCTTTGCTTGGTTTGTAAATGCCGGCATGGCATTCATCGCTCCTTAAGTGTTTTTAACGAAACGAAAAATTCGTTCACTACAGTTTATGATGTGCGCTTATCCAATGTTCATCGACAAATTTCGAATTGACCTTATCCTGCGGGGGCGACACAAAAAAGTCTCTCGGATCTGCCGGGGAAGCCGCCATTTGGGCGGTTTTTTTCGCACGTGGCATATTTTGGGGGCTTTCGGCCATGATAATGGCAACAGCGCTGCGGCGCTTTCATTTTGAGGTCGGTTTGAGGGCGAATGATAGATATGAAATTTCCGTGGACCAAAGCAAAGAAGAAGGTCGCCCCCGGTGAGGAGAAGTGGGGGAAAAAACCGCCGGCGAAGAAGCTTGCCGGCAGCCTCGATGAGAACATTTTGCTCATCAAGGAGCTTTTTATGGACGTCGACCTAGTCCGCTACCGCCAAATTGAGACCGGAGCGGACGGTGGGTCGCTTGCGCTGTGCTTAATTTACTATGACGGGCTTGTCAACTCCGAAATCATCGACAACTTCATCCTGCGGCCGCTCATGACCCGCCCGGCAGGCGAAAAGGGCGACCCTCTCACCCACATCATGGACCGGGTCGTTCAGGTGAACAGTGTACAGCGGACCGACGCCGTGGATGACATCATCAAAGGGCTCTCCTATGGGGACTCCCTGCTGTTGGTCGAAGGCTGCTCGGAAGCCCTGCTCATGGACACAAAGCAGTTTGTCACCCGCGGGGTGTCGGAGCCGGAAGGTGAGAAGATTTTGAGCGGCCCAAGGGAGGGGTTTTGCGAGTCCATCATGCAGAACCTTTCTCTCCTGCGGCGTAAGCTGCGCACAAACGACCTGAAAATGAAGTTTCAGTATCAGGGCAGCAAGAGCAACACCTCGATTTGCGTAGTCTACATGGAAAGCCTCGTTCGGCCCGAGATTCTGGATGAACTTTACCGCAGGCTGTCGGCCATCGACATCGATGCTCTGCTCGACACCAACTATGTCATTGAGCTGATTCAGGATGCAAAATGGAGCGTTTTTCGCACGGCGGGATATACCGAGCGGCCCGACGTCGTGGCTGGAAAGCTGCTGGAGGGGCGGATTGCCGTCTTTGTCGACGGCAGTCCCGTCGTGCTGACGGTGCCTTACCTCTTCATTGAAAATTTCCAAAGCAACGAGGACTACTATCTCAGCTATTACTACACCTCGTTTTCCCGAATTTTACGCATTGTAAGCTTTTTTCTAACCATTACGGTTCCGGCCTTGTATATCGCCGTTGTGGCCTACCATCAAGAAATGCTGCCAACGCCGCTCATGGTCAACATCGCTGTAGAGAGTCACAATGTGCCCCTGCCGGCAGCCCTCGAGGCTTTCGTTTTGCTCATCATGTTCGACATCCTGCGGGAGACCGGCGTACGCATGCCGCTGGGTGTCGGCCAAGCGCTGAGCATCGTGGGGGCTCTGGTCGTAGGTTCCGCCGCCGTCGAGGCCGACCTCGTGTCAGCCACCATGATCATCGTCACGGCGATCTCCGGCATCACAAGTCTGCTGGTCCCCCGAATGAGCTCGGCCGTCGTCTTGCTGCGGTTCGTTTTGCTGCTGCTTGCCTCCGGTTTCGGCTTTTTCGGGCTGACCATGGGGCTGTCGGCACTGCTCGTCCACATGTTGCACATCGAGTCTTTCGGGGTGCTGCAGCTGACCCCCGACCGGGAACTGCGCTTCCAGCGCGTCAAGGATACCGCCATTAGGGCCCCCTGGTGGCTCATGAAAACCCGGCCGGGCGCCATCACAGAAAACAGCATCCGGCAGCGACCCGGCGGAAAGGGGAAAAAATGAGGCGAAAGTGGGCCCTTGCTGCGGCCGCCTTGCTCTGTGCGCTTAGCCTTTGTGGCTGTTGGGACTACCGCAGTATGGATGAAATCAACATTGTGGCCGGACTTGCCATCGACACCAGAGAGGGTGCCGAGGGTGTAATGGTCACTTTTGAGCTGGTTGACATCACCACGATGAAGAAAGGGGAAGGCTCCAAATCGGTCTTTGTGACAGCCGAGGGGCAAACGCTCTTTGAAGCGGTCCGCAACGCCAAAAAAAAGCTCTACAACAAAATGTACTTTGGCAGCATGCGGTCCGTCATCATCAGTCGGGAAATTGCCGAAAAAGACGGTATCCGAGACCTCATCATCGGATTTATGCGCAATCCCGAACCGCGCGAGACGATGACGATCATCATTTCGATGGAGGATAAGGCGGCTGACCTCATCACAGGTGCCGGCACAGGCGATCGGGTCATCTCCTATGATATGGCCCAGATCGCCAGTGAGGACAAACAGATCAGCGCCACTTCGAAACAGGTGCTCCTGTACCGGGCCTACGACCTCATTGAGACGCCGGGCAAGGAGCTGGTGCTGCCGGCCTTCCACCTGACCAAAGGCGAAGGCAAGGACGATGTAGAGATCGACGGCATCGCCATTTTCAAAGACGATAAACTGGCAGGCTTCTTATCCCCCGACGAGACAAAATACTTCCTGCTGGCGACCGATGACCATATTGGCGGCCCCATCTCCTTCCCGTACAGCGACGATCCGGAATCGGAGACCGTGTCGATGACCATCTACCGGTGCAAGAACCGGCCTGAAGTGACGTATAAAGATGGAAAGGTGTCCATTCATGTTGAAGTCAACCTCGAGATTGGCCTTGTGGAACTCCGGGGGCAGGAGGTGAAGACCGAGGCACAGCGTGAGGTGCTCAAAGAGCGTGTCAAAGAGGTGTTGGAGCAGCGTATGCGCAAAGTTTTTGAAAAAGTACAGCAGTCGCCGGGGTGTGACATTTACGGCTACGGTAACATGATTTATATGAACGACTACGAGCTGTGGAAGAAGATAGGTGGCAACTGGGACAGCCTCTTTGAAAAGGCCACGTTTGAAGCGGAGGTTAAAGTCGTCATCACCCACGCGGGGCTGATGTCCCGATGACGGAGGATTGAGAAATGCCAAGCAGCGAACTGATCACAGCGGGCATCATCACCTTAATCTATCTCTTTCTCATTGCTGTCGATTTGCGGACGGCTTTTAAAACCGCAAGCGGTCCTTTAAAGTGTTTTCTTGTCGTATGCTATGCGGCAAGCTATGTCGTACTCATGCTCTACAGTCGGGGCTTGGTGCTCTATGGGCCCTCTCAGCTTGTGCAGGATGCCGTTAAGGCTCTGGGGTTGATCAAATAAAAAGGAGGTGACGGCCGCATGAAAAACAGTGAGATCTCGGCTCGAAACATCGGGTGCGTCATCGCCCTCATGTCGCTGGCGACATCGCTCATCACGGGATTTTCCGAGGTCGGACAGGACATTTGGATCGCCGTGCTCCTCTCTCTCGTTCTTGGACTGCCGCTCATGATGATGTACGCCAGAATCGCCGCCCTTAACCCGGGGCTCGGCATTTTCGACATCATCTCTCTTCGGGCCGGGCGCTTTTGGAGCAAGGTCTTTGATCTTGCCATCATCTGGTATGCGCTGCATGTCAGCGCACTGGTCACCCGCAACTTCGCCGAGTTCGTCGTCACGATCTCCCTTGAGCGCACACCAAAAGTTTTTATCATCATGGCCATCATTGCGGTGGCGGGATATTTGTCCGGTGAAAACGACAACCTGCTCGGCAGATGGGCCCTCATCATCGTCATCGTCATCGTATGTAACCTCTTCATCACACTGGTGTTGTCCCTACCCTCCATCTCCTTCGATAACCTAAAGCCCTTCATGGAGCATGAGGCGAAAAAGATTTTCAGCACCGCCGCCTCGCTGGCGGCCATCGCCTATGCCGAGACCGTCCTCATCCTCATCTGTTTCAACTCTCTCAAATCGGGTGATACCCCCTATAAGGCCTACGGCATCGGCGCTCTGCTCGGGACAGGGTTGCTGCTGGGCGCCCTGACCCGAAACATCTTGGTGCTCGGCCGGGAGGTGGTGGAAATCTCCCTCTTTTCGAGCTACATTATGGCCAGAGTTATCAACCCGGGCACCTTTGTAGAACACATTGAAAGCCTCATCGCATTCAACCTCATACTGCTTGGCATCACAAAGGCGGCAGTCTGCCTGAGGGTGGCCGCCGTCGGCATGGCGAAGCTCTTCAAGAAAGAGGAAGGGCCTCCAAACCTCACAGTGACTGCCTGTCTTGTCTCGACGGCGCTCTGCGTCACCGTCTTTTCCAACATGCTCGAAATGGTTGATTTCGCTGCGGCCTACCGGTATTATGTCATCCCCTTTGCCGTCGTCATTCCGGCTGTGCTCTGGATCAAATCTGAGTCGGCGCGCCGCAAGAGCAAAAAGAGGATCGCCCACAGTGCCCCCGCCCACAGATAGCGGGGGGAAAATAAAGCGGGGGCGAAACGCCTCCGATTGCGGACAAACGACAAAAAAGCAAAAATACCCGGCCGGGCGGCGGCACGTCCGGTTTTTTTGTGCTCCGAAGGCCTTTTTGTGCGGTAAAGATAACCATAAATGAGACCCGTCTTTACTTTTACCGTCCGGATGTGGTAATATATTCTAATAGAAACGGGGGGTGAACAAGGCATGGGCAAGCTCATTGCGGTGGTATCCGGCAAGGGCGGCGTCGGCAAAACGACAGTCTCGGGCGGACTTGCCTGTGCACTCTCCGGAATGGGCCGGTCGGTGCTGCTGCTCGATGGGGATTTCGAACTCGGCAACATTGACCTCACGCTTGGCATCTCTCCACCGGTGCAGGGGCTGGTCGACGTCTTAAACGGCTGGACCGACGCTTGCTCGGCAGCGGTGCGCCCCTGGGGTAACCGCAGTCTCTGGTTCATGGAGCTGTCGGTCTCCCCGCTTGCAGAAGAGCCGGCGCAGCTTGCAGGCCTTCCGGGGCTGCTCTCCTCCATGGCGGCCGACTACGACTATGTCGTGGTCGATTGCCCGGCCGGCATCGGCCCCTACTTTCGCTCGGTCGTAGCTGCGGCGGACATCGCCGTCATCGTCACGACTCCGGACCGCACGGCGGTGCGGGATGCCGAGCGGGTGGCAACGCTTTTGCCAAATTCCTGCACCCCGCGGCTTGTGGTCAACCGAGTCCGTCCGCAGCACATTCTGTATGGAGCTTCTCCCGACATCGATTCCATCATTGACCGGGTCGGCGCGCAGCTCTTAGGCGTACTGCCGGAGGACGACCGGGTCACGCCGCTGCAAAACGCCGGAATTCCGGTCGTATCCGACCGCAGGTCACCAGCAGGCCGTGCCCTCTCCGACACCGCAAAAAGGCTCGAGGGCCGCAAAGTCCCACTCCCCGAATACTGGTAAACCGGCGCAAAGTCCACGAAAACTTTGATTCGGGAACGAAAACAGGAGGAACACATTCCATGAATATCGGCATCATTGCCCACGACAAGAAAAAAGAGCTCATGATCCAGTTTTGCATCGCCTACTGCGGCGTGCTGTCGAAGCACTCCCTGTTTGCCACCGGCACAACCGGCCGGCTGGTGGCCGAGGCGACAGGGCTCAGCATCACCCGCTTTTTGTCGGGGCCGCAGGGCGGAGACCAGCAGATCGGTGCCAAGATTGCTTACAACGAGCTTGACCTGCTGCTCTTTTTCAGAGACCCGCTGACCTCGCAACCCCATGAGCCCGATGTGCAGGCACTGCTTCGGCTTTGCGACGTGCACAACATCCCCGTCGCCACCAATGTCGCGACGGCCGAGGTGCTCATTCAAGGCCTTGCCCGCGGCGATCTGGCCTGGCGGGACATCGTCAACCCAAAATAAGAAACACTATACCGCACAAGGGCAAGCGCTGGCAGCTCTCAGCTGCCGGCGCCGCTGCGCGGTTTTTATACTGCCGGGCAGACAATCTATCGTGTAAACAAAGGGGCCGTCCCTTGGCGGCCATTAATCAGGGGGGAATATAAAGTGGCGCAGCTTTTGACAAGAATACCGAAGGGTACAAGAGACATACTTCCGGACGAGGTCTATAAATGGGACTATATCGAGAGCGTCATCCGGTCGGTCTGCCGCGATTTCAACTATAAGGAGATCCGCACGCCGGTCTTTGAGCACACTGAGCTCTTTGAGCGCGGCGTGGGTGACGCGACCGACATTGTGCAAAAAGAGATGTACACCTTCGAGGACAAGGGCGGACGCTCCATCACGCTTCGGCCCGAGGGCACTTCGCCCGTCGTGCGTGCCCTGCTGCAAAATAGCCTCTACGCGGGGGCGCTTCCGGTCAAGACGTTTTACTATAATCTCTCCTGCTACCGGTATGAGCAGCCGCAGGCCGGCCGCCTGCGCGAGTTCCACCAGTTCGGGGTCGAGCAGTTCGGGGCGGGCTCCGCAGCGGCCGACGCCGAGATCATCATGATCGGCTACGAGACTTTCCGCCGCTTTGGGCTTGCGGACACCCTGACCCTGCGGCTCAACTCCATCGGCTGCCCCGACTGCCGCAAAATCTACCGGCAAAAACTCGTCGCCTACCTCGAGGAGCACAAGTCGGAGCTTTGCCCCACCTGCCAGGAGCGCATGTACCGTAACCCCATGCGGGTGTTTGACTGCAAGAGCGAGATTTGTCAGGGCATTGCTAAAGACGCCCCCTTCGTCACCGACAACCTCTGCGATAACTGTGCCACCCACTTTGCCGCCCTACAGGAGAGCCTGAAGGTCTTGGGTATCCCATTTGTCGTCGACCCGACGATCGTGCGCGGGCTAGACTACTATCGCGGCACTGTCTTTGAATTTGTCACCTCCACAATCGGCGCGCAGGGCACCGTCTGCGGCGGCGGCCGGTACGACGGCCTCATTGAGGAGTTAGGCGGCGACCCGTTGCCCGGCATCGGATTTGGTCTCGGGCTTGAGCGGCTGCTGCTGACGCTGGAGGCCGCGGGCTTTAAGTTCCCAACCCCTGCCCCCGTCACCATTTACCTCGGTGCCGCGTCGGACGACTCGGCAGTCGACATCTTTTTGACCAAGCTCGCCTTTGAACTTCGAGTTGCCGGCATCTCGGTCGACAGAGACCTTATGGGCCGCTCGGTCAAGGCGCAGATGAAGTACGCCGACAAGCTGGGCGCCCGCTACGCCGCCATCATTGGTCCCGACGAGCTTGCAAAGGGAGCCGTACAGGTTCGGGACATGCTCGGTGAGGGTGGCTTTGAGCTTGCACTCGACAATTTTGCGGCAAGACTGAAGGAGTGTTTATAACGATATGGAAACGGTACAGGGCTTAAAAAGAACAAAATACTGCGGTGAATTTCGAGCTTCCGACATAGGCAGCGAAGCTACCGTTTTCGGTTGGGTGCAAAAAGTCCGAAATTTGGGCGGCCTGCTCTTCATCGATCTGCGTGACCGCACGGGGCTTCTCCAGTGCACATTTGACGAATCGATCGATAAGGCTCTCTTCGATAAGGCTTTCCCCATCCGCGGCGAATATGTCCTCGCAGTGAAAGGTGTCATCCGCCCCCGCGGCGAGGGTGCGGTCAACGATCGCATGCCGACGGGTGCTGTGGAGCTTTTGGCAAACGAGCTGCGCATCCTCAACACCGCCAAGACACCGCCCTTTGAGATTGTCGAAAATTCCAACGTCAACGAAGAGCTGCGGCTTAAGTACCGGTATCTCGACTTGCGTCGGCCGGACCTCGCCAAAAACCTGCTGCTGCGCAGCCGCACGTACAAGTCCGTGCGGGACTATTTTGCCGAAGAGGGCTTTATTGAAATCGAGACGCCCGTTTTAATGAAGTCGACGCCGGAAGGCGCTCGCGACTACCTCGTGCCCTCCCGCGTCCACCCCGGCAAGTTCTACGCGCTGCCCCAGTCGCCGCAGCAGTATAAGCAGATCCTGATGGTGGCGGGCTTTGACCGCTATATCCAGGTCGCCCGCTGCTTCAGAGACGAGGACCTTAGGGCTGACCGGCAGCCCGACTTCACCCAGATTGACCTCGAGATGTCCTTTGTCGACCGGGACGACATCATCGCCGTCAACGAGGGGCTCTTAAAGAGGGTCTGGAAAGAAATTCTGGACATCGACATTGAAATTCCGTTTATGCGGCTGACCTACAAGGAGGCCATGGAGCGTTTTGGCTCCGACAAGCCGGACCTGCGCTTTGGGCTGGAGCTCACCGACCTGACCGCGGCGGTTTCGGGCTGCGAATTCAAGGTCTTCGCCGGGGCCATAGAGGCCGGCGGCAGTGTGCGGTGCATCACGGTCAAGGGAGGCTTTGACAAGCTTTCCCGCAAGGAGATTGACGCCTTGGCCGAATATGTCAAAACTTACAAGGCCAAGGGCCTTGCCTGGGTGCGCATGGGTGAGGAGATGACCTCGTCCTTTGCCAAGTTCTTAAAGCCGGAGGAGCTTTCGGCACTGCTTGCGGCGGCCGGAGCCGAAAAGGGCGACGTCGTCTTAATCGTTGCCGATATCGACAAGGTCGTCTTCGATTCGCTCGGCGCACTTCGGGGGGAACTCGCCCGTCGGCTCGGACTCATCGACAAGTCGCTCTATAAGTTCCTCTGGGTCACCGAGTTCCCGCTTCTCGAATTCGACGAGGAGGCCGGCCGGTACGTCGCCATGCACCACCCCTTCACCTCCCCCATGGACGAGGATTTGCCGCTGCTCGATACCGACCCCGGCAAGGTGCGGGCCAAGGCCTACGACATCGTCCTAAATGGCTACGAGATCGGTGGCGGCTCCATCCGCATTTACAATTCCGACTTGCAGTCCCGCATGTTCTCGCTGCTCGGTTTCACAAAAGAATCCGCCAAAGCCCGCTTTGGCTTCCTCATGGATGCTTTTGAGTACGGCGCTCCGCCGCACGGTGGCCTCGCCTTCGGGCTTGACCGTCTGGTCATGCTACTGGCGGGCTGCAGCAACATCCGGGACGTCATCGCCTTTCCCAAGGTGCAAAACGCCTCCGAACTCATGAGCGGCGCCCCCGACTTTGTCGATGACATTCAGCTCGACGAGCTCTCCATCGCCCTCACAAGGAAAGAGGAAGAGGAGTAGGATTGAGCGGGACACTCATTGCCGTACGCGCTTATCCCATTAAAACCACGAGAAAAGAGGAAAATGCCTCTTGGACAAAGCCGACTATCCTTTTCACATCGTATTAATCGAGCCCGAAATTCCGCCCAACACCGGCAACATTGCCCGCACTTGCGCCGCCACCGGCTGCGCTTTGCACCTTGTCGGGCCCATGGGCTTCAAAATCGACGACACAAAGCTAAAACGTGCGGGGCTCGATTACTGGCACTTGCTGCCCATTTTCATGTACGATTCTACTGAGGAATTTTTTGCGCAAAATAGCGGCGAATTCTACTATTTTTCGACAAAAGGCGCCCGTCGCCACTCCGATGTCGGCTATCCGCGAGGGGCCTACCTCGTCTTCGGACCCGAAACGAGGGGGCTGCCGGAGGAACTCCTCGCCGCAAACTACGACCACACGCTGCGCATCCCCATGGTCGGCGGGGCGAGAAGTCTAAATTTGTCGAATTCCGTCGCCGTCGCCCTCTACGAGGCTATGCGAAAACTGGATTACCCGGGGCTTGAGACGGCTGGGCATCTGCGCGGAAAATAACGAAAGAGCAATGCGGCGTCCGGAATTTTCCGGACGCCGCTATATTTTCAAGAAAAACCACAGGTTAGCCGAGGGGAAAAGGAAAGCCTACGGCAATAAGGTTAACGGAAAAAAGCGCCTGAAACCCGGTGCGCCGGCCTTGCGCGGTGTTGACTTAAGGCATTCTTTCTAAAAAAGACGCCAAGTCTTTTACACAACAATACATCTCTTGTGTTTCCTGTTCAGAAAACACAGCAAAACAAGGCTCCAGCGCAGCGACAATGTTAGCATCGACCTCGCGCAACAGCTCTTTGCCGCGCTCAGTCAAAGACGCTCTTACGATGCGCCGATTTCCCGGATCAATGGTCCTCACCATATATCCCGCGTGCTCCAGCGCGTTTATGATCGGCGTCAACTGCTGCTTCTTCATTCCGCAATAATCCGCCAGCTCCGCCAAGCGTATTTCCCCGGCATCCGCGATTTTAAAAAGGGCCTGGAGTTGAGACGGCGTAATATCCGGAGGGTAAATCGCTTTATACGGATAGACTAATTTCTTGTTCAGCAGCGGCAGCAGACGTATTGTCGCATGAACCACATCGGGAGCGATGCTGCTTGGTGTTAAACTGTTCATCTTCTCAACACCTCCTAAAACTGCATTTTATCATATATATGGCGGAAATAAAATATCTCTTATCAAAACTCGCCGCCATTTTCACTTTACACGCACATAATAACCCGCTCAAATATAAGTTTGTGGGAAGGCCTGCATTTTCGCAAAAAGCCTTCCCACAAACTTGCTATATGTGCCTATTAGAGTTTATCAGTCTTTTTTTGAAAGTGCATATTCCGCGGCGTTTTGTCCGGCGATCTTGCCGGAAGTGAAACACCAGCCGTGAGCGATGCCGCCGTAATCGAAGTAACCCTCCTCGACATTCAGCAAGACACCCATGCTGTCGGTGCCGCAGGCATAAAGGCCGGTGATGACGTTGCCGTCCGCGTCCAGCACTTCGATGTTCTCGTTCACATCAAGCCCACCGCATGTGGAGTAGCAGTAACTGGTTCCCTTGATGGCGTAGAACTTTGTGCTATTGGGATCAAGTGCGACCAGATTGTCCGCGCTCTTGCCAAGCTCAGGATCGGTTCCCGACGCACAGTATCCGTTATAGGCTGTAACGGTACCTACAAGGTTATCCGCACCGATCATATCGGCCAGCGCTTCCAGGCTGTCGGCTTCGTAGACAAAACCCAGCTCTACGCCGAGCGCGATAATGTCATCAAGATCCGTGATGGGATCGCCCACCATCAAGGCGTATTTTGCAGTCTCCGGGTCAATCTCAACGTTCCCACCCATCAAGGCAGATAAAGGAAGAGATTCGTCCTGGCCGTTGATCATCATATAAACTTGATCCAGACCGTCCGCCTTCACCTTATCCATATAGTCCTGCGTCACGATGGAATAGTAGAAGTTGCCCGCTTTGTAGGCATTTTCTGTAATATCCGTGGTGGTGTCACCCTGACAAAAGCGATTGCCGGTTTCATCAACGTGCAGCACATTCGTGCTGACCACAATCGCATCCAGCGTCTTCTGGTGACTCGGTATGATATCGCTGCTGCGCAGGTCTGTCGTCGTGCGCGCCGCATGGGAAATTCCCGGGGTCGCAATATTGAAAGTGGCAGCACCCAAGTCACTGATAGCGGCCTTAAGCATAGTGCCGTCGTTTTGATACATGCCGTAAAGGCTCATGGCACTACCGATGTACTGCTCCGTCATCTCACTGCTTCCGCCAAAGCCGCCGGTACACAAGACCACGCTGGGCGCGTAGATTTCGTATATCGTACCGTCATAATACTCCGCCGAAACGCCGCACACTTCGCCGTCTTTATCGGTAAGGATCTTGTTGGCCTTTAACTCCAAAACATATTGGTCCTTTTCGTTTTGTTCACAGGCCTTTTCAATGGCCTTAACATACATATCCGTTACGGTTTGGCCCTGTGCGGGTCTATAGCTGCTGTAAACAATGAAATTATATCCCATGAAGTTCTGGAGCGGCCCAAAAGTAAAATCGTAGTTGTCGATCAGCCAGTCGAGCGCGCCACCGGAGTCCTCAAGCATCAGGTCAATGCAGCTTTCCTTGGCTTCACCCTTGGTATCACTGAGCCACTGACTTTTTAACGCCTTGGTATCCACAGGATACCCCGCGGTGCCGCTTGCCGGCTGCACCTCGGCACTTACTGGATTTATGGTCATGGGGCCGCCAACGTTTGTGGACGTACCGCCAATTTTTCCGGCCGCCTCTATGCCAATGACCGCGGCGCCGGACTCTGCTGCGCTGCAAAATGCCGGCATGCCGGCGCCGCCGAGGCCGACCACGATGACGTCGTAGCCTTCAAGGACGATCGTATCCGTTTTTTTGGTAACTTCGGTGTACCACTGACTGCTGTCGCCGCCCGCTTCGTCGATGGCGTTTTCCACCGCGGTCTTGATGCCGGCCGAGGATGCCGTGGCACCGGTGACGCTGTCAACGGCGATACTCTGATTCTCCTCAATACGCGGGATCAGCATATCGATGGCCGTTTGGAGAATATCGGCTGTCTCACCGCCGATATTTGTCACTTCTATGCTGTCGATGCTGCCCTCACTCAGCACAACCGTCACCTCAAACGGACGGGAGTAGTTGTTGCCATAGACTGTTTGCACATAAGTTCCGGCAGTCATCGGTGTCTTGTCGGCGGATTTGATGCCGGTAATCTGCCCCTTTATATCCTTCAAACAATTTTTCAGAGCGGTGCTTGTCATCGTTGCGCCGCTGGTAGCGTCGATTGTAAACTTACAGCTTGCGGCCTCTTGGTCCACCAGGTTTCCAAGCTTGCCGTCGTTAAACTGAGTAATTGCCTGCCCGCCGACGCTTTGGGTTTCGTTAGGCCCCTGGGCGCTGACAGATGTGATTTTTCCGCCATCGACAACAACTGTAACGGTAACATCTCCGCCGTATCCCTTCGATGTCGCCGTGTAAGTTGCATTTGCGCCGCTGGTTGGTTCATCCGTTTTGTTCCCGCATCCGCTTATCGGTGTAAGAAACAGCGCACCACACAGCACACATGCGACAACGGAGGAAAATGTCTTCTTGCAAGATTTCATAATGCCCTCCTCCAAATAAATAAATCTGTAAGGTAAATAATTATTTACCTTAAGTATTACAATAATGCTTCGCCAATTTAATGTCAATACGTATTTTCAAATTCGCATGAATCATCAAGCGTCGGTTGTGTATGGGTGCATTGGCGCATACCCGGTTTTCACCGGTAAGGTTTTTTAACGCCATCCCAATGTGCGAATATGCAATACCGGACTGCTGTCAAGGCCCGTAAAAAAAGAGGAACATCATGTCCGAAAACGGCCAGTATTATTTTAAAAACCTGCTATACTGTAGATGTGATCGAATTCCATCCCGATAGACGGGACCCCGGCAAAGGAGAAGAAATGGAACATATCCTCAAAATGCCCCTCGATAAAAAGGCCTGCTACCTGGCTTTTCAATCTCATGACCCACGGTTTGACGGGCGGCTCTACGTCGGCGTCTCCTCGACCGGCATATACTGTCGACCGGTCTGCCGCACAAAGTCCCCGAAGGAGGAAAACTGCACGTACTTTACAAGTGCGGCGGCGGCGCAGGCCGCCGGATACCGCCCATGTCTGAGGTGCCGGCCGGAGCTCGCCCCGGGGCTTGCCCCCATCGATGGGCCGGCAAACACCGCCCGCAAAGCCGCCCTGATGATCGAGGACGACCTTTTGCCGGATAGTGGAGTCGAGGAGCTTGCCACAGCGCTTGGGGTGACAAGCCGGCATCTGCGGCGGGTTTTTGCGGACGAGTATGGCGTGCCGCCGGTGCAGTACCGGGAGACATACCGGCTGCTACTGGCCAAAAGTCTTTTGACCGACACCGACCTGCCTGTCACCGATATCGCCTTTGCGGCGGGATTTGGCAGTCTGCGGCGATTTAACACCATCTTTTTGCGGCAGTGCCGCATGCCCCCGTCGGCCCTGCGCAAAGAGACGAGGGCCCAAGGCTCCACGTACCGCGACGGCATCACGCTCTATCTCGGCTATCGGCCGCCCTACCGGTGGGAGGACATTTTGGACTTCCTCGCGGGCCGCGCCATTCCGGGGGTGGAGGTCGTCTCGCAGGGGGCCTACGCCCGCACCGTCGCCCTGCAAGGCGATAAGGGGCAATGCCTGGGCTGGATAACAGTTTCCCACGCCGAAAAAAAGAGGGCCCTCGCCGTCACGGCTTCGCCCTCCCTGCTGCCGGTCCTGCCCAAAGTGCTTGCGGGCGTTCGGCATCTGTTCGATTTGCGGTGCGACCCCGCCGTCATCTTCGAGCGCCTTTCTGTCATGAACGACATAAGCCCCGGCCTCTGTCTGCCCGGAACAAGGCTCCCCGGCTGTTTTGACTCTTTTGAAATGGCGGTGCGCGCCATTTTGGGTCAGCAGATCACAGTCGCCGCGGCCCGCACGTTGGCGGGCCGGGTGGCGGCCTCCCTTGGGACCCCGCTTGAAACGCCCGTCCCGGGGCTGACCCACACTTTCCCAACGCCGGCCGACATATGCGCTTTTGGTGACTCTCCCGGGGATGTCCTCGGCCCTCTCGGGGTCATCGGCTCCAGGGCAAGGGCCATTGCGGCCCTGGCAAAAGGGCTTGTGGCGGGCGAGCTCGACCTGTCCCAGGGCGCGGACCCCGAGGAGCAGATGAAAAAGCTCTTGGCGCTGCCGGGCTTTGGCCCCTGGACCGTCCGATACGTCGCCATGCGGGCCTTGGGCTGGCCCGACGCCATGCTCGAGACCGACTACGGCGTCAAAAAGGCGCTGCCTGACCGCACCCCGAAGGAGATTCTCGCCTTGGCTGAGGAATGGCGGCCCTGGCGCTCTTACGCCACCATAGGCTTATGGAATTCACTGAAAAACGGAGGTTAGTCATGAATACAGATAATTGCTTTTTGTGTGAATACCCCTCTCCTGTCGGCCTTTTGACGATTGCGGCAGACGATACGGCCGTCACTGGCCTTTGGATGGAGGGTCAAAAATACTTCGGAAAAACCCTCTCCACCTCGCCCCGGCTTGAAACCGTGCCGGTTCTTGTGCAGGCATGCGCTTGGCTCGACAGCTATTTTGCCGGGGAGCGCCCTGATACCATGCCGCCCTTAGCCCCCAAGGGCACTCCTTTCCAGCAGGCAGCCTGGAAAGAGCTGCTCGCCATCCCCTACGGGGAAGTGATGACCTACGGGGCCATTGCGGCACGCCTCCACTCCTCTGCCCGTGCGGTTGGCGGTGCCGTGGGGCATAACCCGATTTCGATTTTAATCCCCTGCCACCGCGTAGTTGGAGGGGACAACAGCCTCACCGGCTACGCCGGCGGCCTCGAGCGCAAAATCCATCTATTAACCCTCGAAGGCGTCCAGACCGGCGACCTCCGCATCCCCCGCCGCGGCACGGCGCTGTAGTACCTCTCCCTGATACAATTATTAAGCGGCAATGACTGCGTAAGCGCAGTAATTGCCGCTTAATTGGCTGAAGAAAAATGCAATCTTCCCGAAACGCGTTAAAAGAACAAACCTCAAACCAATAAATGTGAGCAAAGAGAACCTATACATTCAACATTCGCGACTTAAGTTTCAGTATTTTTTGTTATTTTGTTCAGATATTCAGCTACACAAAAAATAGCGATACCAGGGAAAAATACAGACCTAAAATCTCGCAAAAACACGGAAAAGAGAATAACCAGGGTATTTGTTATCCCACCGTTAACGTAGCTTTCGTACGATCCCAATACATCTCCAGCAAAAAGAAGTATACAGGCGACAACGGCAGTGATTTTTATGTATGAATACGTTCCCATAAGCAGTTTTTTGTTTTTCATACGATTCTTTGCCTTTTGAATCGAGTAAAACAGCAAGACACATGTAATCGCAACATTTATTAATCCTAACGAAGTAAAAACGGCAGACACAATTTGCATTTAATCACCTTTTAATTGCTAGACTGGATTACATGGTACTAAAAAATTGATATATAACATTCTATAATAAAATTATTAGAAAAGAAAGACAGCGGCAAAAAAATCTGCCACTGTCTTTATGTAGTCATTCAGTAAAAGGAATCAACCATTCCCTATGTCACAAACCGCCTTTACCTCAGTCTTGCCTTGAGGGCCTCAAGTTCATCTTCCAATTCCCCCGGCAGACGGTCGAACTTGGCATAGAATTCCTCAATCCCGGCGGCCTCTTCCCGCCAGGCGGCGGGGTCGACCGACAGCAACTTGTGCATGGCGTCCTCCGGCAGATTAAGCCCGTCGGTGTTGATTTTGGTCGGTACAAAGCCGATGGGGGTCTCCATGGCCTCAGCCTTGCCTTCGCAGCGGTCTAAAATCCACTGCAGTACGCGGATGTTCTCGCCAAAACCCGGCCAGACAAAATGACCCGCATCATCCTGCCGAAACCAGTTGATGTTGAAGATTTTGGGCGGATGGGCGATTTTTTCTCCCATTTCAAGCCAGTGGGCGAAGTAATCGCCCATGTTGTAGCCGCAAAACGGGAGCATGGCCATGGGGTCGCGGCGCACGACGCCGACAGCGCCAGAGGCTGCGGCCGTCGTCTCGCTGGCCATGGAGCTGCCCATGAAGACACCGTGGCACCAGCTGCGGCTCTCGTAGACAAGGGGGGCGACTTTGGCCCGGCGACCGCCGAAGACGATGGCCGAGATCGGCACACCGTCCGGATTTTCAAACTCCGGGGAGATGTAGGGGCAGTTTTTGGCGGGCGAGGTGAACCGGCTGTTGGGATGGGCGCCCTTGGTGGTGGCCGTCTTGCCGTTCCAGGGGTTCCCGAGCCAGTCCTCACCGTTTTCGGGCGGGTTTTTGTCCATCCCCTCCCACCAGACCGTATTATTGTCAAGGTTGCGCATGACATTGATGAAGATGGTATCCTTCTGTGCCGAGAGCAGCGCATTTTTATTCGTCTTTTCACTGGTGCCGGGGGCCACGCCGAAAAAGCCGTTTTCAGGGTTCATAGCGTAAAGCCTGCCGTCAGGGCCTATGCGAAGCCAGGCGATGTCGTCGCCGACGCACCAGGTCCGCCAGCCCGCCCGGCGCATATTCTCGGGTGGGATGAGCATGGCGAGGTTGGTCTTTCCGCAGGCCGACGGGAAGGCCGCCGCGATGTACTTGACCTCGCCTGCGGGGTTTTGTACCCCGACGATCAGCATGTGCTCAGCCATCCAGCCCTCGTCTCGACCGAGGCAGGAGGCGATGCGCAGGGAGAAGCACTTTTTGCCGAGCAGGGCGTTGCCGCCGTAGCCCGAGTTGATGGACCAGATGGTCTGCTCCTGCGGGAAGTGGAGGATATACCGGCCCTCTTCCGACAGGGTGCCGTTTGAATGCATGCCCCGCACAAATTCGGGGCTGTCGCCAAGCTCCCGCAGCACCGCTTCGCCCACACGGGTCATAATGCACATTGAGAGCACGACATAGATGGAGTCGGTCACTTCAAAGCCGATCTTGGAAAAGTGGGAGCCCACAGGACCCATGGAATAGGGGATGACGTACATGGTGCGGCCCTTCATGCAGTCCTTAAAGATGGGCAGGGTGCGGGCTTTGGCTTCGCCTGGGCTCATCCACCGGTTGGTGGGGCCGGCGTCGGCTTCATTCTCGCAGCAGATAAATGTGCGGCCCTCCACCCGCGCCACGTCGTTCGGGTGGGAACGGTGATAGTAGCAGCCGGGCAGCAGGTCCTCGTTTAGCTTGATCATCTCGCCTGTGCCGACAGCCTCGCGGCGGAGCGATTCCTTTTGGGTTTCACTTCCGTCAATCCAGACCACCCTGTCCGGCTGCATAAGCTGTCGGCATCCGTTTACCCATTCCGATAGGGCTTTGTTTGTGGTATTCAAGACAGTTCCTCCTTGAAAGCACGCATATTAAATATATCATACAAATATATTTTCGAAATTGACGCCGTTCAGATGGGACGTGTGGAATACGCGTCGGAAAGAGCTGCCCATTGTTCCAAAGTCAGCCGTTCGGCTCTTATGCCGGTTGGCAGAAATCCGGCCATAGCGGGGTCAAACCCCGCCGACTTTAATGTGTTGGTCAGGGTCTTGCGGCGCTGGGCAAATCCGGCTTTGATGAGCCGGAACATTAAGGCCTCGTCCAAAACTTCGACCGGCGGCTTTTGCAGCGTCAGCTTGACGACAGCCGAGTCCACCTTGGGGGCCGGCCAAAAGCTTGCGGCCGGCACCTCAAAGAGATATTCCGTCTTGGCCCGCCAGGCGACGGCCAGCGTGATGGCGCCGGAATCGTCGCCGCCGGGTGGTGAGCAAAGCCTTTTTGCCACCTCTTTTTGCACCATGACCGTGATCTGCTCCACCGGGCTCTCGAGCAGCTTCATGACGATTGGGGTCGTGATATAGTAGGGCAAATTCGCAGCCACTGCGACTGGAAGCCCCGACAAATACTCGTTAAGAAGCTGCGGGACCGAAAGTTTCATGAAGTCTCCCTGAACGATTGCCACGTTTTCCTGCGGGACCGTCTCAGCTAAGACCGGCAGCAGCGCCCGGTCGAGTTCAACGGCAGCCACCTTTACGGCGCGGCTTGCAAGCTCTACCGTCAGACACCCGAGGCCCGGCCCGATCTCAAGGGCGCCGTACCCTTCCGGCACAGTTTCGGCAATCCGGCGGGGCACCGTGGGATCGATCAAAAAGTTCTGCCCCAGCCCCTTGCTTGCCGTAAAGCCGTATTTTTTGCTGATATGGGCAATCGTAGCCCGGTCGCAGAGGTTCACTTTTTCCCCCGCTCAAGGTCGAGCAGGTAGTACCGCAAAAAGTCGATGGCCCGGGTGGCGGTCAGGCCCCGCAAGAAATTCCGGTCGCGGGACTGCCGCAGCGGCAGTTTGACGGTGCGGGTGCCTAAGGGTCCTGCGACGCCGCAGTACACGGTGCCGACCGGCCCTTCCGGCAGGTCCGCGGGTCCCATGACGCCGGTCACCGACAGCGCCACGTCGGCGCCGGAGACTTTTAGCGTCCCCTCGGCCATGGCGGCCGCCGTTTCGGCAGACACCGCCGTATGGGCGGCAAGCGTCGCGTCAGGCACACCGGCAACCGCCATCTTTATACGGTTTGAGTAGGTCACAAGTCCGCACTCGAAGATGTCGGACGAGCCGGGAATTGCCGTAAAGCGGGAGGCGATGAGTCCCCCGGTGCAGCTCTCGCAGAGGGCAACTTTGAGGTCTGATTTCTTCAGCATGTCGAAGACCACCTGCTCGACGGAGTCGACGTCGACGGCGTAGAGATTGTCCCCAAGCTCCGCCCGGATGGCGGCGACGGCGGGCTCCGTCAGGGCAAAGGCCTCCTCTTTGGTGGCGGCTCTGGCCGTCACCCGCAGCATGCACTCGCCATTTCCGGCGTAGGGGGCGACGGTGGGGTTCATGCTGTCTTTCAGGAGGTGCTCCAGCCGCTCTTCCATGGCGCTCTCCCCCACCCCAATGACTCGGCAGTACCGGGAGACCAGAATGCAGTCCTGCCGCTTTTGGAGCTGGGGGGTGACATAGGCGTTCCAGATGTTTTTCATCTCGCTCGGAACCCCCGGCAGCATGATGACCGTACAGCCGTCTTTTTCTATGAGGCAGGAGGGCGCGGTGCCCCAATCATTTTGCAGGATGACAGCCCCTTTCGGGAACCAGGCTTGCCGCTCGTTGTTTTTGGGGAAGTCGCGCCCGGCGAACATCGCCTTGATATTCTCTAATAGATCAGGGTGCAGTTCAAGCGGCAGTCCCAGGCACTGGGCTACCGCCTCCTTGGTCATGTCGTCGTAAGTCGGCCCAAGGCCGCCTGTGATGACGATCAGCTCCGACCGGGAAAGTGATGTGGCGAGCTGCGCCGAAAGCCTTGCGTGGTTGTCCCCCACCACCGTGTGGTGGTAGACGTAGATGCCAAGCTCCGACAGCTTCTGGGACAAAAAGGTGGCGTTGGTGTTGGTGACGTTGCCGAGCAGCAGCTCGGTGCCAACGCAGATGATTTCGGCGATCATTTTTTATCTTCCTCCTCGAAAGGGCGGCCCTGCGAGTCAATCCCGCGGCCGTAGCGGACATAGGTCAGCTCGGTGCCCTGCACAGCGGCGGCGCAGGCGGCGGCGTAGTCAAACTGCGCCTCATCCTCGGCCACGGCCAAAAGCGCCGGGTTTGTCTTGGGGTGCTTGGGTGAAAAGAGGGCGCAGCAGTCCTCATAGGGCTCAATGGACTTTTCAAAGGTGCCAATTCGCCTGGCGATGCGCACGATGTCCTCCTTGTCCATGCCGATGCAGGGGCGCAGCACCGGGATTTCGGCCACTGCGTTGGTTGCGGTAAGGCCGCCTATGGTCTGGCTTGCCACTTGGCCTAAGCTTTCACCGGTCACAAGACAGCTGCCGTAGGCTCTGCTTGCAATCTCCTGCGCAATGCGCACCATGCACCGGCGCATGATGACGGTGGAAAGTTCGGGATGGCAGTGCTCCTTGATCTGCTCTTGCACCGCCGTAAAGGGCACGATGTACAAGTCGATGTCCCCCGTCCAGCGGGAGATGAGCCCCGCCAGCTCCACCACTTTCTGGCGGGCTTTGGGGCTCGTGTAGGGCGGGCTCTGGAAGTGGACGGCATCAATGCGGAGTCCGCGGCGCGCCATCATCCAACCGGCCACCGGCGAATCGATTCCGCCCGACAGCAGCAGCATGCCCCGGCCGCTGGTCTCCACCGGCAGTCCGCCTGCAGCCTCCGTTGCGCTGGCGTGGATGCAGGCTGAAAGGTCTCGGATCTCGCAGACCACCGTGACTTCGGGATGGTGAACGTCGACTTTGAGGTGCGGGAAGGCTTCAAGCAGCGCGAAGCCGAGTTCAGCAGAGATTTCAGGCGATTTTAAGGGAAAGGTCTTGTCGGCCCGGCGGGACTCCACCTTAAAGGTGCGTGCCTGTTGCAGGGCACCGCCAAGATACTCCGTCGCCGTCTCTTTGATTTTCTCCATGTCCTTTTCGCATAGCACCGCACGGGACGCCGCCGAAAAGCCGAAGACCCGAAGGCACTCTTCCCACGCAAGGTCGACCGGCGTTGGGCCAAACCCTTCGGTCTCAGTCTCATAAGACTCCTGCGGCGTAATGTAGACCGTCGATTGCATGGTCTGGTAGGAATACCGCCCGACTCGCTTTAACCGGTGCTTTAGGTTGCGCATGAGTGCCGCCTCAAAATGGGACTTGTTGAGTCCCTTGAGCGACAACTCACCGTATTTTAAAAGGATGATTTCCTGCATGACGTCCCTCCGGTGGATCATTTATTATTGTGTGCCGGTATTTTGATTAAAGGTCAAAATTTTTTCGTCGCAAAGGGACGGGACGGCAAAGCCACACGGTCAAAGCCTATTCACAGCCAGTGATGGAGGCGACGGCGGCGATCAGGGCGTCGATATCCTCCTTTGTTGTCTCAAGGCACATGGAACAGCGCAAGGCGCTGTCGAGCAGCGCCTCAGACAGACCCATGGCGGCAAGGACATGGCTGTGCCGCTTTTTGCCGGCGCTGCAGGCGGAGCCCGCCGAGACGCAAATGCCAAGCTCAGACAGCCGGTTTAAGGTCGGCTCGGCCTTATGGCCTGCCACCGAGAAGTTCAGAATGTGGGGGGCGGGCCGCGGCGGGTTGTTGATGACGGCACCGGCTTTTTCAAGTCCGGCTGCGGCGTAGTCCCGCAGTGCGCGTATGGCGGCCCGGCGGGCCGCACCGTCTCGGAAGGTCTCCTCTACGGCAGCCCCAAAACCCGCGATGCCGGGCATATTCTCGGTGCCGGAACGGATTCCGCCCTCCTGTCCGCCGCCGAATACGGTGCGGGTCAGGTGGATGCCGGGGGCGATGTAGAGGGCGCCGACCCCCTTGGGGCCACCGATCTTGTGGGAGCTGACGGCTAAAGTGTCGCACATCAAGGTCTTTGCCGAAAAGGGCACCCGGCCGAAGGCCTGTACCGCATCGATATGAAATTTCGCCTTTGAATGGGCGTGAATGTGGGCCGCTGTCTTGTCGACGGGAAAAATGGCGCCGGTCTCGTTGTTGACCAGCATCATGACGACAAGCGCTGTATTGCTGTCAATGGCGCGGGCCACCTGTTCCATGTCGGGCGCACCGCCCATCGTCGGCAAAAAGACCGGCTCAAAGCCCCGCCGACCCAGTTCCCGCACCGACTCCAGCACCGCCGGGTGCTCGGCATCGGTCGTCACGATCTTGGCACCAAGATGTCGATCGGCCAGCCCGAAGATGGCCATGTTGTCGGCCTCGGTACCGCCGGAGGTGAATATCACGCTCTCCGGCTCACAGCCAAGCCCCGCCGCCACCGACTGGCGGGCACGGCGCAGCTCGGCCGCAGCCGTAATGCCTGCCTGATGCACCGAAGACGGATTGCCAAAGCACTCCTCCATCAGATAATTCATGCGCTGCCGGGCAGCTTCGTACACCTTTGTCGTGGCCGAATTGTCGAGATAATGCAAGTTGACACCACCGCCTAGGACTGTTTGATAAGCGAACATATTGTACCACAGGCCGCCGGCAAAATAAAGAGCAATTATGTCATCGAGAAGCCCTTTTTATAGCTGCGGCTGGAAAAATAATGCGCCAAGCGCTTTTGTGCAAGCAAATATAAAAATAGAACGCTCCGCTGGGCAGACGGAGCGTTCTATTTTTATTTGCAATTAAAAGGAGGGGGGTTAGTATCTGTTCTTCGTTTATAGTATAAATAGACTTTATTAACCTGTAGTGTTGAATGTGAGAACAAATTGTAAACGATATTCAAAATTTGGTTTCGACTATCTGCGAGTCAACCGCAAAAAGTGATAAAGTTTTTCGGTGTTCTTCCCTAAAATACGCACAGAAAACAAGCCAAGTTACGTATATGGTCGTATTATTTTATGCAATACCGGATAATATATGTGGAAATGTGTTCTATTTTGCGGCGGGTTATATACCGCGTGGCAGCAAACCACTCAAATAAAAAGAAAATTTGCTGGATTACAGGAGAATTGTGTGGTAAAATAAACCTATACTATAATAGGAGGTAATTGTGATGACGCCCATTGAAGTTGGAACCAAAGCACCCGACTTTACGCTTGAGGATGCTTTCGAAAAGCCGGTTACACTATCGGAGCTGAAGGGGAAAAAAGTGCTGCTGTCCTGGCACCCCATCGCCTGGACGGGTGTGTGCACCGATCAAATGCGTTCGCTGGAGCGCAACTTTGCGAAGTTCGAGGAGCTCGGCACAGTTCCCTTCGGGCTGAGCGTCGACCCGCACGCCTGCAAAAAGGCCTGGGCGTCGGTTTTAGGCATTGAGGACGTACGCCTGCTTTGTGACTTTTATCCCCACGGCAAAGTCGCTAAGGACTACGGTATTTTCATCGAGGAGTACGGCATGTCGGGGCGGGTCAACATCATCATCGACGAGAAGGGTGTCATCAAATGGGTCAAGGTCTACCCGATCGGGCAGCTGCCCGACATCGAGGAAGTGCTGCAGACCCTCGCCAAAATGTGACCCTTCAGATCAGCTGAATTGTAAAGTCCCTGCCAGTAAAACGGCAGGGACTATTTTTACGCAGGCCGACCGCCGAAGATATGAAGAAAATCTGCCGTTTCAGGCCAGGTTCTCACGTTTGCCGGTTTTGTCGAATTCTTCCATATAGGCCAGAATGTGGGCGGTGTTGGATTCGGCCTGCGCGCCATACTCAATGCGGTCGTACTTGTTTGAGTCGTAGGCCACGGCAAAGGTCTCGGTGCGGCGGCGTCTGGCGCCGCAATTGGGGCAGACGACGTCCCGCCGATTCAGAAAATAAAGATAGAAGATGACGATGGGCGGGAAGAGGAAAAACCAGGCCACCGGATTTTCCCCCAGCAAATACTGCCACAGCAGGCCGGCGCCGAACAGCATGCCGGCCGAAATCGGCACCCGAAAAAACGCCGAAACGCGAGGCTTCGTCACTCCAAAAGTGCCTTCGTAGCCACACTCGTCGCACATCTCCTGCTGAAATTCCTGATATTTTTTCAGGCGCTCCCTGATTTCATAATTACTGCTCAAAATAGCCACCCCGGTTAAGCGGCGCCCCCGGCGCTGCGTTATTATCTTCGTATTGTATCACAGGTTTCGCTGTGATACAATATCCGTTAAGCACCAGGCCATTTTGCCCACCGGCGTCTGCGAAGGCCGGGGACGATTTTGCAGGAAGGATTATGCAGGTCATCCGATGAAGAGCAGTGTGAAGCCCAGGCTTACGGCCGGCACCCTGATGTTGGTGCTCGCCATTGCGGCGCTCGTCACCTTTTGGTACGCCAAGCGCACTTGGATAGAGCCCGAAAACGACATTTCCCCCATGCCGGGCAGTGAGTTTTCGGACAACGAGGCGCTCTCCCTCCCGGAGGGCGGGCGGCCGCTCGCCTACGAGGAGCTGACACCCGAACACTTTTTGACGCTGCTGGGTCAGTATGAAGTGCCGGCTGGCATCACTTGGGAGACCGAGACGACGGTCTACGCCGACTCCGGCTCCCGTACCCGGGTGGGCAGCCTTGTCCGCACCGGAACCGACTACGAGATCACCTTAAAGGAGGACGGCAGCGTCACCCGCACCGTCAAGCGTACCGGGAATACCGTCACGGTCAACGGTGCCACGCTTCCCTATTCGGCGGCCTACGCACCGCTGCGGCAGCTCGGCATGGCCGACATCGAATATCTTTTAAAAATTGACCCCTCGGCTATTGCCGAGGCCGGTTGGGCAGAGCTGGACTCCCGGCAGGTGCTCTATGTGAAGCTCGAAGACCCCGCCCTTCCCCAGACCGAATATTACTGGGTCAGTGTGGAGCTGGGGCTCCCGATGCGCTGCGAGACTTATGAAGGCGATAAACTGACCTACCTGGCCCGCACCATTTCGGTTGAGGAGCAGGAGGCCGAATAGACAAGGGTTTTACACTCCCGCGTCCACAGATTTGAAGGGTGAGGGGATCAACACTTGAAATATAAAAATGAACTTCTGCTGCTGATGGTCACCTACCTTTGGGCCCATGGCACAATTGCCGCCAAATTCATGAACACCGGCTTTGATCCGGTGTCCGGCCTTTCGGTGCGGTACCTTGCGGCGCTAGTCGTCATCGGGGCTTTTTCGGTATTTACCCTGCGGCGGGACCCGGAGCGCAAAAAGACCTTTGTTACAAAGACCACGCTTCGGGTTGTGGCCGTTACCGGCACGTTCAGTGTCGTAAGTCTCACGCTCCAGATGACGGCGCTGAGGTATACGACGGCTTCGAATGCATCCTTCATCATGTGTACCTATACCATGATCATGCCCTGTCTCGCCACCCTCATCTTCAAAGAGCCCATCCGAAAAGTGCAGATATGGGGACTTTTCTCCTGCTTTCTCGGCACGGCCCTCATTTCCCGGATCATCAGTTTTCAGGGTGGGTTTCACATTGGGCTGGATGGGCTTGGGGTTGGGGACGCGCTCATGGTGGCCTGCTCCCTAATGGCCGCCATCCAGTCGTTAGCGGTCTCCCGTCTTGGCAAGTTCAAAGTTGACCCCCTCGGCTTTGTCTTAAGCCAGAACGCATATTGCTTTCTGGTCTGTGCTGTGGGATGGGCCTTCATTTTCCGGGGCGCGGCGGCGGATTTCACCAACCTACCGGCTCTGCTTGGCGTATTTTACAACGGGGCCATGGGCAGCGGCGTCGTCTACATCATCTACAGTCACGTTATGTCCCGGTTGTCGGCGGCCACGGCGGGACTCATTCTGGCCTGCGAGCCGGTCTTCACCACTTTCGCAGCCTCAGTCATCCCCATTTCCGGAAAGACCGAGCCCATCGGACTCATTCAGGTGGTCGGCGGCACTCTTATCCTCGGCACCATCATCGTGGTACAGGGGATTATGAGCAGACAAAATGCCGCAGACTCCGTAAACGAGGCCAAGCCTGCCGAAACGGCGGTATAAGGGCATGATAAAGAGCAAATATAAATATGAGATAATGCTGCTCTTGGTGGTCTCGATCTGGGCGGTGGGAATGCTTGCCGCCAAGGCCATCATTACCGGCTTTGACCCGGTGCCCGGCAACACGCTGCGTTATGGAATGGCTGCCGCTTTTCAATGGGGTTACGCGTTCTACGTGCTTCGCCGCAACCCCGCCAGACGGGAAAACTTCTTCGCAAAGGGTACCTTCAAGATGGCTGTGCTCATGAGCGCCTTCATCGTCGCAAGTCAGCTCTCCACACTGGAGGCCTTAAAGCACACCTCTGCCTCAAACGCCTCCTTCATCGGCTCGACCTATACCATGATGGTGCCGGTCTTTGCCGCCGTCTTTTTTAGAGAACGGGTGCGGCCGATACAGGTTGCGGGGCTTGCCGGCTGCCTTGCTGGCACCTGCCTGATCTCCGGCGTGCTGTCTTTTTCGGGCGGAGTGCACTTTTCGCTCTCGAGCTTCGGACTTGGCGATGCTCTCATGCTGGTCGCGGCGGTCTCTGCCGCCTCTCAGGTTCTCATCGTAGGCCGCAGCGGTAAAAAGGGCTTTGATCCGCTCGGCTTTTCGGTGGCACAGATGACCGGTACTTTCCTCGCCTTTCTGCTGCTGTGGGGGCTCTTTTTCCGGGACGCCAAAGTTGATTTTTCATACGGAGTGGCGCTCTTCGGCTGCTTTTTTAGCGGTGTCGTCGGCAGTGGTATCGCAAATATTTTCTTTTGCACCGCCATGCCCCACATCGAGCCAGCCGCGGCCGGTCTGCTGCTGGCCATCCAGCCATTTCTCACGACACTGCTGGCCGCATTCATTCCCATCGCCGGCATGACGGAGCCCATCACAGCCATCCAACTGACGGGGGGTGCCGTCATCGTTGGAGCCATAGCGACCACACAACTTGCCATTTCGAGGGCGGCGGGCGCCCGACCAAAAGAGGCGCCGGAGGAACCGCAGCCGCCCGAATCATGCAATCAGCCGAAATAAAAGAGTTTTGGAAGGGACGTGTTGTATGGACCAGGACATGTACAAAAACGAAGGCGGGACCCCTGAGGACCTGGCCGACGGCGGGACCGCCCCCGAAAACACAGAAAACACACCGGATGGTCCGGCCTCCGAAGAGAAAATCTACGTCGACGCCGATGGAGCCATCCGGGATCCCGGCGCCGGCCAGCCCGAGGGGTGGAACGAGGGCAACCCGCCTGAGATGGACCCGCGCAACAACCCCTTTACTCCCGGCAAATTGGCGGTGGTCGGCGTCATGGCCTTCGTCATGCTCGGTACGCTTATAATGCTCTTTATCCAGTATCTCGGCAACGCCCAAGGGATCTCCTGCTCCACCAAGCGTCGGGATATCGAAAACGCCTACTTCCGGTCGGCGCAGGGCTACGGGGTCGTAAGCTTCGAGGAGTTTCTCGACACAAATTATGCCGACCGGTCTGGCTCCTGCCCTGCCGGAAAGGAACTGCGCTATTACTGGGACGAGGAGAAGCAGTGCGTGGCCTGCGAAAAACATGACAATCCCGTCTACCCCATCACGTTAGAGCCGGCCGACGGCTCCAACCTGCGCATGCTGTACAATTCCTTTTACGTTTTCGGCAGGCTAAACGCCTTGCCGCCCCGTGATGAAAACGGCGCCCTCGTCTGGTCCGACATTTGGGGAGAGGATGAGGAAAAGGCCGATTTCTGGCGGCGGTACTTCGCTTGGATCGGGGCAAAGGATTTTGAGCCGGAGAACATCGACGACCTGCGAATTTTCTACGCCAAGGGAACGGACGGGGCCTACACCGATGAGATCGTCGGAGTCAGCTATGAGCAGGGCTCCTTCGAGCGGGTTTACTTTGCCGACGGCACTGTCGAAAACGCCTCCTATGAGGAGTTCATTTCGGACGGACAGCTCCGTCAAGGCGAATAAGCTCCCTGCCGGCTTGCGTGGGGACTTTTCCCGCGCAAGCCGGCTATTGACTTTTTGGATGCAGATAGATTATAATATTCTTTGCTTTATAACCTGATATGCAAAACGTGGGTCCGACTTTGCGGGAACGGATTTTCGCATCAGACGAAACCCGGCGATGCAGGTGGGCAGTGCGCCCGCCAAAGAGAGAAATGAAGCCTGGCACGAAATTCGGCCCCGCAAACGGGTACGGTTCCCATTGGTCAGGTTTAATTGAGGAGGTGTATGTTATGAAGAGAACTTATCAGCCAAAAAAGCGGCACAGAGCCAAGGTTCACGGTTTTCGCCAGAGAATGATGACGAGGAGCGGCCGCAAGGTCCTCTCCGCGCGCCGCGCAAAGGGCCGGGCAAGCCTGTCGGCATAAACCCGGGGCAGACAGCCATACTGCTGTGGCCAAGCATAGCGGGCGCTATGCTTCTTTTTTGTACCTGGGGAAGGAGCGAGGATGAAGCACACACAGTCCATGACCCGCAACAGTGACTTTCACCGCCTCTATTCCCGGGGAAAGAGTCTTGTCGACCGTAATTTTGTCATCTACTACCGTAAGAGCAGGCGGGACTTGAATCTGCTCGGCATCACGGTCGGCAAAAAAATTGGATGTGCCGTCATGCGAAACCGCGCAAAACGGCTCATTCGAGAGAGTTACAGAATGCTTGAACCCCGCGTCAGAGAAGGCTACGACTTCGTCGTTGTGGCCAGGGGCCGCACGCCCCACATGCAATGTCCCGTCATCATGGAGGCCATGGAGCGCCAGCTCGAATCGGCCGGACTGCTGCTGACCCGCCCCGAAGGGGACATGGAGCGGACAAGCAGTCAAAAAGAACAAAAGAAGCCGGCCGCCCGCCGAACGGAGGGCGCTGCAAAACCGGCGCTCGCAGACGGGGGCGGGCAGCGGGAGGACGCGAAGTGAAGACGGTTTTGATGGCGGCCGTGCGCTTTTACCGCAGGTTTATCTCTCCCTTGAAGAAGTCCTGCTGCAGGTTTTACCCCACCTGCTCCCAGTACGCCCTGGAGGCGCTCGAAAAATACGGCGCCCTCAAGGGCTCGTGGCTTGCAATCCGCAGGATTCTCAGGTGTCACCCCTTTAATAAAGGAGATTATTACGATCCCGTACCATAAAATTGAAACAAATCAGGGGGTCTTCCGTGTCAATATTTGATATCGTCCTGAACCATCCGCTCGGCTCGATGCTGGAGTACACGATCAGGCTGCTGGGCAGCTTCGGAATGGGCCTGATTGTCTTTACCTTCCTGACGAAAGTGCTGCTGTTCCCACTCTCCCTTATCACCCAGCGCAATACAATCAGGCAGATGAAGGTACGCCCCTACGAGGAAGCCATACGTAAGAAGTGCGGCACCGACAAGGCCCGCTACAATCAGGAGCTGGGCGCCCTTTACAAGGAGTACGGCATTTCCGCCTCCTCCGGCTGCCTACCGCTCCTTGTGCAGATGCCCATCCTCTTCTCGCTCTACAAGATTATCCGCATGCCGCTGACCTATCTCCTTAAGCTGTCGGCCGTGACCATCACGGCCATCGACACGACGCTGGGGTTGGGCGCCATCGCCTCCCAATCCCACACTGCGGAAGTCACGATTGCAGAGGCCTTGTACACCAACTTCGACAAGCTGGTGTCTCAGGGCATTGTGCCGCCCACCATCACCCCGCTCAACTACAACTTTCTGGGCATGAATTTGGCGGCTAAGCCTTCGCTGGCTGTCAACATGCTGCTCTTAATTCCCATATTCGCCGGTGCCACCGCTTTCCTGCAGAGCTGGTATCAGGCCAAGACCCAGCCGCCGGCTGCAGCGGCCGCGGCCACCGCCAAGAGCCTGTTGTTCACAATGCCTCTGCTCTCGGTCTGGATCACTTTCTCGCTGCCGGCAGGTGCCGGTCTCTACTGGGGAATGTCTAACCTCTTTATGTTCGTCCAGACCATCCTGCTCAATAAGATGATGAATCCCCAGAAGGCCCTCAAGCAGGCTTACATCGACATGGAAGAGCAGCAGCAGCAGGCCAAAGAGCGCAAGCGCGAGCTGTCGAACCAGAACCGCGCTGGAAAAGAGACCCAAAACCGCACCCCCTCCGCACAGAAGAGCGGCAAGGGCAAGTCGGTCACCGAACGTATCATCAACGACGAGCTTGACGATTACAAACCCGCACCGCCCACTCCGCAGGCAAAGTCCTCCGGCCGTCCTACCAAGGGCGGCTATGAGCGGGTGCTCGGGCATACTTCCATTCCCGATCCGATCGACGATGACCCTGCCGTGGAAGAAACCGACAACACGGCCGGCAAGCTGAAGAAGAGCCGGCCGAAGCCCGGACATGGTCCCTCCGTCAAGAGCAAGGAACTGCAGGCGTCTGAGGACGAGGAGTCTGCGGAGGCGACTGAAAACGAGTCCGAGGACGAGGTTGCGGGCGACGCGGCCCAGGAGGATTCCGCCCGGACGGACAGTTCGTCCGAGAAGGAGACCGTATGATCGTCATCAAAGAACACATCGCCACCGGCCGCACCATCGAGGAGGCGATTACGAGCGGAATTACCGAGCTCTGCCTTGATCGGGACAGTGTAAGTGTGGAGGTCGTTGAAACACCGAAAAAGGGCTTTCTGGGGCTTGGCGGATCGCCGGCCCAGGTCAGGCTGACCTACGAAGTCGACTTGCCCAACACCGTAAGACCCGCCCCAAGGCCGGAATCAAGACCCTTCCCGAAACCGGAACCGAAACCCGAACCGAAACCGGAACCGAAGCCGGAACCGAGGCCAGAACCGAAACCTGCCCCCTTGGCGGAGTTAAAACCAAAGCCGGAACAAAGACCGGAACAAAGGTACGAGCAAAAGCCACAGCTGAAATTCGAGCAAAAGCCGGAGCAAAAGCCGGAGCAAAAGCCCGAACCGAGACGCGAACAGCGACCGGAGAACAGGCCGGAGAACAGGCCTGCCGCCGCCCCTGCGCAAAAGCAGCCCCCAAGACCCGCCCCTGTCCTAGTGCCTGCCAGCGAATACAAGTCGGTCTCCGGCACCTCGGCAGAGACCTTCCTGACGGAGGTCTTCAGGATTCTGGGTGTTGAGGTCGGCATGGAGGCCTTTGCCTATGAGGAGCTGCTGCGCCTCGAACTGAAAGGCGACAGCATGGGCCTACTCATCGGCCGCCGCGGCGAGACGCTCGATGCGCTGCAGTACCTGACCAATTTGGTCGTCAACCGGGGAGATGAGGACTACACAAAGGTCACCATCGACATTGAGAACTACCGCGCTAAGCGTGAAGAGGCGCTTGTGACGCTGGCCGGCAAGGTGGCCGGCAAGGTGATCAAAAACAAGAAGAGCGTCACCTTGGAGCCCATGAACCCCTACGAGCGGCGCATCATCCACTCGACACTGCAAAATGTCGAAGGGGTCACCACCGCCTCGGTTGGCAGCGAGCCCTCCCGCAGGGTGGTTGTCTCGCCTGAAGGACAGTCCCCCAAACCCTATCGCGGAAGGCACAACAACCATAAGAAGAAGCCGCTGGCACAATAAGAAAAGGCGCCGTGCAGATATCTGCACGGCGCCTTTTCTCATCAGTGACTTACAGGGCTGCCCGCACCTTTTCGCGATAGGTGGAACAATCGCCGTCGAAGGGGCAGATCTTACAGTCCATGAAGCAGACTTTGCCCCATTTGCTGACATGGCCGTCCGCAAAGGCCGTAAGGTCCCCGCCCGTCATGCGGCGTGCAAATTCGGTGCCCCAGATGCGCATGGCGATGATGATGGGCAGCAGCGTCTCCCCCACGCCTGTCAGGGCGTACTCGGTGTGTGGGGGAATTTCGGGATAGACCTTCTTGGAGATCAGCCGATCGGCAATCAGCTCATTTAGCTGGCTTGTCAGCACCTTGGCGCTGATGCCAGGTACCCCCTGCCGCAGTTCGCCGAAGCGCATCGGCCCTTCGGCCAGAAGCCCTATGATATACATTTTCCACTTTCCGCCGATCATGCTCATGGTGGTCTCGACGGGACAGGTGCTGACAATCGCCATGGGACATCCTCCCTTACCAAAAGGTTACTATAGCACAATAATGTGCCTACTTGCTATATATCCATTTTGAAACTATAATAACATCAAAGCTGGACTTTTGTCCAGCAAATCTTTACCCTTCGGAGGGAAAAAACATGAAAACATTGAACGACGCGGTCAAAACTCTGCTCCAGGAGCAAGCATTCTGGTATGTGGCCACCTGCGATGAGGACGGCACCCCCCACCTCATCACCACCCTGTTCAAAGCGGTATTGCCCGACGGTCGGCTTGCCATTGCCCGCAACTTCATGAAGACGACGGTGGAAAACGCAAAGCGCTGCGGCAAAGTGACCATTGGCGTCGGCAAGTTCCCGCAGCCGGAGGGTTACCAGATCGTCTGTGACGCCGACTTCGCCGAAGAGGGTCCCGTTGTGGAGCAGTTCAAGGCGGTTGTCTCGGAAAAGACCGGTGGCCGTATGGTTTGCACAGGCGCGCTCATCCTTACGCCGGCAAAGGTCATCGTCAACACCCCGGGCCCAGACAACGGCAAGGAAATCTGACAAAGACATAAAAAAGTCCCCTGGAAGAGGGACTTTTTTTATATCTTTATCCACATCTCCAGCTCATATCGCCGGCCAGCCGAAGAGGATGAGCAGCAGCAAAAATACGATTGGCAAATGCAGCAAGTAGACGACAAGCGCATTCCGGCCGACCGCGTTCAAAAAGGGAAGACGCGCCTCGTAAAACCAGTCCGGGCCCCGCCCTTGCGCCACCAGCGAGCCGATGGAGGCCCCCGCAAAAAAGAGGGGCAGGTAGGGAATGAGGGGGTAGTAGTCCCCCATGACAATGGCGGGCGGCATACCAAAGGCGAGCGTCAGCCAGTTTCCGTAGGGCGCTGTCTGGTACCACTGCCAGCAGACGACAAACAGCCCCATCCAGATGATGAAGGTGGCCGGACGCATTGCCCGTTCGAGCGGTGTGCGCTCAACAAGGGCGAACAGCACCATCATGGTTCCGAGGCAATGCAGTATCCCGAAATAGATCGGGTTGTCGCCCCCCGGCTGCAGTAGCGAGGCCGTCGTGACGAGGGCAGCACAGAGTAGCACCTGCAACCCGCGGCGCAGATTGCTCTTTGTGAGCCTGCAGCAGATGCCGGCAATAAAGATGAAGGAGCCGGCAAAAAGCAGGTGCAGCCACGGATAGAGCCACCAGTGCAGCACCCACATGCGCATGTTCCAGACCTCTTCACATTGGAACATGGTGTGCATCAGCACCATGAGCACGACCGAAAGGCCTCGCCACAGATCGAGAAAACCGGCCCTGCGGGTGCATACGGAGGACTTCCGGTCCGCCGTCACCTTGCGGCCCCCTGCAGTGAGCGACCGGCGTCGGCGGGTAAACTCAAAACACTATACATTGAAGCGGAAGAGAACGACATCGCCGTCCTGCATGACATACTCTTTGCCCTCGCTGCGGATCAGGCCCTTTTCTCGGGCTGCCGCGAGCGACCCGATCTTGATGAGCTCGTCATAGGCGATGACCTCAGCCCGGATAAAGCCCCGTTCGATGTCGGTGTGGATTTTCCCGGCCGCCGCCGGCGCCTTGGTGCCGCGACGGATGGTCCAGGCTCGCACCTCCGGCTCGCCGGCCGTCAGGAAACTGATGAGACCTAACAGCTGGTAACAGCAGGCGATCAGCCGGTCAAGCCCGCTGCGCTCAAGGCCGATATCGGCTAAAAACAGCGCCTTTTCCTCTGGCGGCAACGCCGAAATCTCTTCTTCAAGCTTGGCAGAGATCGGCATCACCGCAGCCCCTTCGGCAGCCGCTGCTTTGCACAGCCGGCCGTAGAAAGTGTTGTTTTCAAGACCCTTCGCAAAGTCGGACTCCCCCATATTGGCGGCGTAGACCACCGGCTTTGTAGTCAGCAAGTTTGCCTCCCGCACCGTCTCCCGCTCTTCATCCGAGATGTCCATCGAGCGGGCCGGCTTGCCCGACTCAAGCCAGGCCAAGGTTGCCTCGAAGAGAAGGACTTCGTTTTGATATTTTTTGTCCCCCTTGGCTGCTTTGCGGGCGCGGTCGAGCCGGCGCTCGCAGGTCTCAAGGTCGGCAAAAATGAGCTCTAAGTTGATGGTCTCAAGGTCCCGCATTGCATCGACGCTGCCCTCGACGTGGATGACATTGTCGTCTTCAAAGCAGCGCACGACATGGACAATGGCATCGACCTCGCGGATGTGGGATAAAAACTTGTTGCCAAGCCCCTCCCCACGGGAGGCGCCCCGGACGAGGCCCGCAATGTCGACAAATTCGACGATGGCCGGCGTCACTTTCTTGGGGTTATAGATTTTAGCCAGCTCATCAAGCCGTCTGTCCGGGACAGCCACGACGCCGACATTGGGCTCTATGGTACAAAAGGGATAGTTTTCCGCCCCTGCGCCAGCGTTCGTAATGGCGTTGAAGAGCGTCGACTTGCCAACATTGGGCAGTCCGACGATGCCGAGTTTCAAATGAATCACCTCTGACCATATTATAAATCATGGCGGGGGGAGGCGCAAGGGGGATTGAAATATCGGGCGGGCCCGTGTTACAATACTGGAATATACCACAGAAATTATACGGGGAGTAAAATATGTATACAGAACTTCCACGGCTGCTCACCCTGCTTCGGCGGGAAAAGGGGCAAAGCCAGAAGGACGCGGCAGGGGCGCTGGGCGTTTCGCAGGCGCTGCTGTCGCACTATGAGAAGGGCGTGCGCCGCCCGGGGCTGGAGTTTGTGGTCAAGGCTGCCGGTTACTACGGGGTCACGACCGACTACCTGCTGGGGGTCACATCCCAGCGTGGGGAGACTCCGCCGACCGAGCCAGAGTCCGTCAAGGACAACCGCGGGGCGGTTGCCGTCACCCTCGGTCGAAAGTACACGACAAGCGCCGTCAACGTCCTCTTCGGACTGATGGAGGATGAGAGCTACCACGATTTTGCGGCAGAGGCACAAGCCTACCTCGCCATATCACTCTACAAGACCTTCCGGCACCTTTACGGCGGCAACAAGGATAACCTCTCTGACTTTTTCAAGCTGCCTGAGCTCGCCTTTTTAGAGGCCGGCAACGCCGCCCAGCAGATGTGCGAGCTGCGGCTGAAGCTCTTGGCCGCCCGCCTTGCCTCCCGCCGCGACAAGGTGCCCCCCATCACATACGACGCCATAAAAGACCGGTACGGTCAGGATGCCTATGCCTTCTTCAACGTCATTAAAAAGGCCGAGGAGGAGATCACCCTCGGCGAACGGCGCCGGTAGTCCCGGAATAAGCCGCATAGTAAGGAAAACCAAAAAGACAGGAGAACATCGCCATGTCGTTTATCATTGAACCGGAGGTATTCGAAAAACTGCCGGGGCTCTTCATCGGGGCCGTCGTCGTCCGCGGCGTCAACAATACGAAAAACTATCCTGAAATCGATGCACTGCTCGATCATGCGGTGGAGGAGGCCGTCGCCCAGTTCGAGGGTTGGAAGGTCAAGGAGCACCCCATGATCCTGCCCTACCGGGCTGCCTTCACCGACCTTGGCATCAACCCAAACAAATTCATGCCCTCTATCGAGGCGCTGGTCACCCGCATCGTCAAGGGCAAGGGCATGCCGCACATCAACCCGGTCGTCGACCTCGGCAATGCCGTCTCCCTCAAGTACCTGTTGCCGATGGGCGCCCACACCCTGTACGAGGGGGATGAGGCGGTGCGGTTTGCAAAGGCGGGAGACGTCTTCACCCCCTTCGGGGAGGAGCAGCCCGAGACACCGGATATAGGCGAGCTCATTTACGCCTGCGGCAGCAGAGTCGGCACACGCCGATGGATCTGGCGGCAGAGTAAGGAGGGCATGATCACGGCGGGGAGCACAGACATCTTCTACCCCATCGACGGATTTGACTTAAATAGTGATCGGGTGGTGGCCGCCGCCGAGGAGTTGGCGGGCCTTTGCCAGAGCATCCTTGGAATCACCCCCAGCACCATCGGCGCGGCCTATCAGGGCAACAACGCCGTATTCTTTTAATCGATATATTTCGACAATTTTCGCGCACCCACCCATCTGCGCCTTACCTTGACGACGCTTTTGCGCCGGATGGGGTCTGCGGCGCCGATCCCTTCGTCAGCCTGCTCATGCAGATTGCAGTGCTATAAAATACCATTCAGGAGGATGCCATGAAAAAGCTTATCAAATGCGGAAAACTCTTTAACTCGCAGGACGGTACCGTCTCGGAGAAAATGGCGGTGCTGGTAGACGGCGCCCGAATCGAGTCGGTCACCCCCCTGTCAGCCTGGGATGGTAAACCAACCGAAGGGCTTGAGGTCCTCGACCTGTCCTCAATGTTCGTCTCCCCGGGTCTCATCGACGCCCACATGCACCTCTCCTCTAACGGCGAGACCGACGGCACCCTCGACGAAGTCATGCGCACGGTTGGCAGCTGCGCCATCAAGGCGCTGGCCAACGTCCAGCAGGACCTGATGGCCGGTTTCACGAGCGTCCGGGCACTCGGCGACGTGGGATATGTCGACGTCGCACTGCGCCGCGAGATCGACGCAGGCACCGTCTGGGGCCCGCGCATCATGGCGGCCGGCCCCTGCATCGGCTCGACCGGCGGCCACGCCGACAGTCACTTTTCCCCCTATGTCGACATCTCCATTTCCATGGGCATCATCGTCGACGGGCCGGACGAGGCCCGCAAGGCCGCCCGTACCGTCTTAAAGCACGGCGCCGACCTCATCAAGTTTATGTCGACGGGCGGCGTCATGTCTAGGGGCACGACGGTCGGGGCTCAGCAGCTCACTTTTGAGGAGATCAGGGCCATCGTCGAGGTGGCCGAAATGTACGGCGTTATCACCTCCACCCACGCCCACGGCACAAACGGCATCAAGGCGGCGACCCGAGCCGGCGTCACCTCGGTCGAGCACGGCATGATCCTCGACGAGGAGGCCGTCGACCTCATGCTGGAGCACGGTACATATCTCGTTCCCACAATCATCGCCGCCAACAACATCATCGTCAACGGTGTCGCGGCCGGCATCCCCGCCTTCATGGTCGACAAGGCCAAGCAGGTTCTGGAGCACCACGAGTGGGGCTTTAGGCGCTGCATGGAGATGGGGGTTAAAATCTGCTTCGGAACAGACGCCGCAACCCCCTTTAACTACCACGGCAAGCAGACCTACGAGTTCCAGCTCATGGAGAAGTTTGGAATGTCGCCGGGCAACGCCCTCATCGCCGCCACCCGCACCAATGCCCAGATGATGCGCAAATGGGCCGATGTCGGTTCCGTCGAGACCGGAAAGTTCGCCGACATCATCGCTTTCAGGGCAGACCCCACAAAGGACTCGAAGGAGTTCATGAACTGCGCCTTCGTCATGAAGGGCGGCACCGTCTACAAGAGCTGAAAATGCTTTGAGCACCCCGCGGGCGGATGCCCGCGGGGTCGTTTCTAAAAAAGGAGGGTTTTGTGTTACAGGTAGATGACAGTGTCCGGGCACTGTACCCAGGTGCCGGCATGGGGATCCTGGCCATGGAGGGGGTCACCTTCGCGGGTGACTGCGAACCCCTTCGAGTGGGTCAGGCGGTGGAACAGCTTCGGGATAGATACGGGTCATATGATAAAGCAGCCCTGAAGACCCTCTCCCCCATATCGGCCTACGTCGCCTATTATAAAAAGTTCGGGCAAAGCTACCACCTGCTGCCCCAGCTCGCGTCCGCCCTCTCGGGCAAAAAAGAGCTACGGGGCCTGTCGCCACTGCTTACGGCCATGTTCCTCTCGGAGCTCGACGGTATGCTGCTCACGGCGGGGCACGACCTTGACGCGCTGCGGCAGCCATTGCGGCTTTGTGCCGCGGCGGGCGGTGAGCCCTACACCGGCATCTCGGGCAAGGAGCTGACGGCGGTGGAGGGGGATCTGATGTTGTGTGACGGGGATGGCCCGGTATCGAGTATCCTGCGCGGCCCGGACAGGCGCACTTGTATCACGCCAAGGACCACAAACGCGCTTTTCTCGATCTACGCACCGCCCGGCGTCGATCCAGCCCTTGTCGAAGAAAATTTGAAGGGGCTTGAAAGCCGCATACGCGCCTTTGCGCCGGCCGCAAGGACAACGCTGTTGAAAGTTTTTTAGCAGGTAGTATCCCTAACCCGTATTTTGCACCCCGCGGACTTTCCGCGGGGTTTTTTTTGTATGGATTTGCACCGCAGAATAAACATGTGGTATAATTTTCTAAAAATAATACGCTAAGGAGGGTGCAGCGATGCCGGAAAAGACGCAAGACAAGGGCGTAAGGGTAAAACGGGCCTTTTTTCTCTGTGCTGGCTTGCTGGTGCTGACCTGTGCAGTGAAGTGGGGGTATCTGGACAGAGCAATTCTTGCCCTTCGGCAGACCTTTCAAATCTCACCCGGACTCCTCTTTGCCAGCCGCATGGCGCGACTGACCATACTGCTTTGCGTCTTTTTGTTGCCGCCCCTTGCCATAAGGCGAAGTTTCGCCCTCCACAATGGGTGATTTGGCTGCTCTATGCGGCGGGGGCAGGCTTTGATTTGTGGTATGTTCTGGCCTATGCGAGCGGGATGGGCTTCATCCCGCAGACTGAATTTTTCACACGAACCTGGATGATGGTATACGATGTCGAGCAGAACATGCTCAATCTCGTTTTACCGCAGCTCCCCATCGCCCTTGCCGTCGCCATGAGCGGGCGGCGGGAGAGGGCGGAAATCCCAGGGCCGTTGTCAATACCGAAAGAGCCTTACATTGAGCCGTCGCCTTGACTGCGCACATATCAGCAAGTCTTCCATACTTCTTTAATCAGGAAGTACGCCGTGAATGAAACGCCAGACGAACTGTCAAAGGAAATACCGGAAGAAACCCCTGATATAGCGCCGAAAGAAGCTCAATACGGAGCCCCGGTTGAGCTTAGCAAGGACAACGGATGTAGAGTCGGATGCTGGACCGCTTGCATCTTTATATCCATAATGGTTTTCATTTTTATGGATGGATTAACATATAAGCCCGCGTACTCCCCGTCTCCAAAAAAACCCGAGATTACGCATGGAGAATTCCCGTTTAGGTTGGAGTATGAAATTGACGGGGAAGTAAAGGTCATTGAGTACACAATTATGTTTGACTACTGGGGCGCAAAAAGAATTGGAGACGAAGAAGTCAGAAACTGGGTGCGCACTTTTGCCGGCGGAGGAGAAGACTTAGTATTACTTAATATTGAGGAACCAGCAAACATATGGATGAATGGAGAAATTATTAAACAAACGGTGTTTTATGAGGTTCGAGCAGGCGACTACTATATGGAGGGTCCGCACGAAAATGGGATAGAAACCGAGGATCCCTTTCGGTATGCGTATATTTGTTCTAAACATGAAGACGGCATTAAACTTTATATTGTCTACTCTTCCGATGAACTCTATAAGGACTTCAAAATCAGGATTATCAGTTGGGCAGTGGCGGAGCCGATTGCAAACACCTTTAAGTGATGCGACGAGTCACTTAATCCCCGTGCATGTTTTGCCACCCCCTTCCACACAATAATCTTGACAAGCCTATCCATATCGGATATAATCTATTAGCTATGGGAATCCCCATAGCGATCCTTGCCCGCCTTTCCATGGCGGGCCATATGTCCATAAGGAGGTGCAACACACATGACAAACAAGTACGAGACCATCTTTATAGTCAACACCGGTCTTGGCGAAGAGGGCATCAAGGAGCTTGTCTCTAAGTTCTCTGCCCTGATCGCCGAGAACGGCACCGTTGAGAGCGTTGAAGACTGGGGCAAACGCGTCCTAGCTTACGAGATCAACGACTTGAAGGATGGCTACTACACCCTCATCAATTTTGAGGCCCCGCCTGAGTTCCCGGCTGAACTGGACCGTATCTTCAAGATTACCGAAGGCGTTATCCGCTCCATCATTGTCCGCAAGGGCGAATAAGGGGGACGAGATGAACAAAGTAATCCTGATGGGACGTCTCACGGACAACCCCGCGGTACGGCAGACTACAAACGGCATTTCGGTCGCCAGCTTCACGCTGGCCGTCAACCGGCCCTTTGTCAAACAGGGCGAGGAGCGCAAGGCCGATTTTATCGACATCGTCGCCTGGCGGTCAACAGCGGAATTCGTCGGCAAGTACTTCACGAAGGGGCAGCAGGTCGCAGTCTGCGGTGCCCTGCAGATGCGAGATTGGGTCGACAAGGAGGGCAAAAAGCGCCGCAACTACGAAGTGATTGCGGACGAGGTCTTTTTTGCCGACTCCAAGCGCGACGGCGCAGCACCTGCCCGCCGTGAGGAGGGTACCGCCGCCGCCGGCTATCAGGCGCCAAGCTTTGCTGCGCCCGAGGCCCGTTTCGAGGCCATCACTGAAGACGACGGTCTGCCTTTTTAACAAACTCAAAATTTGGGAGGGAAATCCATGAACAAAAGTGAAAAGGTCGTCGCAAGGGGCCGCCGCGCAAAGCGCAAGGTCTGCTCCTTCTGCGTCGACAAAGTCGATCATATCGACTATAAGGACGTTGCGAGAGTTCGCCGGTATCTGTCAGAACGCGGCAAGATCCTGCCCAGGCGTATCACCGGTACCTGCGCGAAGCATCAGCGTCAGCTGACCATCGCCATCAAAAGAGCCCGCCACATCGCGCTGCTGCCCTTCAGCGGCGACTGATAAAGCCACCTTAACCATACGGAGGAAAACGCATGGAGCTCGCAGTTGGAATTAAAAACACCGAGAAGGAAATTGTAACGGCCGAAAAGACGGCGAAGCACGTCGGCAGCGGTACGGCCGGCGTCTACTCCACCCCGTCCATGATTGCCTTTATGGAGGGCGTTTCGATGCATGCGGTGGCCCCCTGCCTCGCCGAAAACCAGACGACGGTTGGCACTGCGGTCAACATCAGGCACCTTGCCGCGACCCCTGAGGGCGACCCGGTCTGGTGCGACGCCGAGGTCATCGAGATTGACCGCCGCCGCATCACCTTTTCCGTCCGGGTCTACAACGCCGAAGGCAAGACGATCGGTGAGGGAACTCATGAGCGATTTGTCGTGAACACCGACAAGTTCAAATAAGACACTGCCCACGTTTCGGGCGGTTATCGCATTGATAAAGAGCTATTAAGCTTGTTGTCGCAGAGCAGCCGCCGCAAGGCGGCTGCTTGGCATATTGGGGCTGAAATGGAGGCGGGGAACATGAGCCTGTATAAAACGGTCAACATCGAGGAGGGCATGCCCCTCGTCGACGCCGCCATGCGCCGCGCGACCTTCGAGATCAGTCAGGCAAAACGCGGGGGCTACGCCGCTCTCAAAATAATCCACGGCTACGGCTCCTCCGGCACCGGTGGACGCATTCGCACCGAGCTGCACCATATGCTCGCCCGCTTGAAAAATCGCCGGGAAATAAAGCTGTTTGTGCCGGGGGAGCGTTTCGACATTTTCGACGCCGACACACAAGCCCTGCTCGCCGCCTGCCGCGAGGTTTCGGCAGACAGGGATCTAAACCGCCACAACAACGGCATCACGGTGGTGTTGCTATGACGAAAGACGACAACCGCCGCAAGCAGACTCCCCCGCCGCCTTCGGCCCCGCCAAAGGAGGCGGGCTTTGCCGTACCCTTTGAGACGCCGCTTGGCACCGCTGTCATCCTTGCCCTCGCCCCTTTCAGGACCTATTACGTCGGCGGCTGCGTGCGGGACGCCCTGCTGGGGTTGCCCGCCGCCTCAGCCCTTGACATGGCAACGGCGGCACCCCCTGAGACGGCAGAGGCACTGCTTGCACCGCTGGGTGGTCAGCTGTTGTTCGGAGGGCTTGGCGCCGTTCGAGTGGAGGACGGGAGCTGCAAAATCGAACTCACCTCCATGCGCACCGAGGGCCCATACTCCGACCGTCGTCACCCAGACTGGGTGGAGTTCGTAACGGATCCGGAACTCGACGCCCGCCGTCGGGACTATACGGCGGGGGCTGTCTACTGGAACCCGCAGGAGGGCTTTGTCGACCCCTGCGGCGGTGTTGCAGACATCGAAGCAGGTATCCTACGGGCAATCGGAAAACCGGACCACCGGTTTGACGAGGATCCCCTGCGCATCCTGCGGGGACTTCGGTTTGCCGCCCGGTTTGGCTTTTCCGTCGAACCCACCACAGCCGAAGCCATGCGGCGCATGGCCCCGCTGCTCGGCTTTGTGTCGGGCGAACGGGCAGCTCCGGAGCTCTTCGGCATGCTGATCGGGAACAGTGTTGAGCCGGTCCTCTTGGCGTACGGCGAGGTGCTCTCGGCCCTTATCCCCGAAATTCGGCCGGCGCTGCGCTGCCCGCAAAAGAGCCGGTTCCACTGTTATGGGGTCTGGGAGCATACGGTCAAGGCCATCACCGCCTCCCCGCCCGACCCTCTGCTGCGCCTTGCCCTGCTGCTGCACGACCTCGGGAAGCCGCGCTGCCGCAGGCGCGACACCGTCGGCAACGACCATTTCCAGGGCCATATGCGGGAGGGTGCCGGCATTGCCAGGCGCACCGCCGAGCGCCTTTCTCTGCCGAAAGATCAGGCCCGGGAGCTTGAAACGCTGGTGCTGCTGCACGACGACCGTATCCGCCGTCGAGTGCCGGACATCGCTAGGCTGCTCGGGCAGATGGGTGAAACGGCCACACGCCGGCTGATTGAGCTTCGGGCTGCCGACAATGCGGCCAAGGCCCCCGCTGTCAGAGAGCCGGCGCGCCGGGAGGAGATGCACGCTCTGGTCGACGAGATACTCCGAAGTGGTCTGCCACTGACCCGGAAGGACCTCGCTGTGACGGGGAGCAGCGTTCCGGCAGAGGGGCCGATGGTGGGTGCCGCCCTCGATCAACTGCTCGAAGCGGTCTGGAACGGGGAGATCGAAAACGAACCGGAGGCGCTGCTAGAGCACCTGCAAACAATGTATGATTATTGAGGTATTGTATTTTTATGAGAATCCTTGCGATAGAATCCTCTTGCGATGAAACGGCTGCCGCCGTCATCGAAGACCGCGAAATCCGCTCCTCGATCGTGCGCACTCAGATCGAGACCCACCGACTCTACGGCGGCGTTGTACCCGAGATCGCGTCGCGTGCCCACGCCGAGTGCATCTCGGCCGTGGTAAAAGAGGCACTGACCGCCGGGGGCATCCCGCTGTCGGAGATCGACGGCATCGCCGTTACGGCCTGGCCGGGGCTGATTGGGGCACTTTTGGTCGGAGTCGGCTTCGCAAAGGGGCTGGCATTGGCGGCGGGCCTTCCGCTCATACCGGTCCACCATCTGCGGGGCCACATCGCGGCGGCCTACCTGGCCGACAAGTCGCTGGAGCCGCCCTTTTTGGCCCTCGTCGTCTCGGGCGGACACACCTCCCTCGTCTGGGTCGAGGATTACACCGTCTTTAAGACCATCGGCCGCACAAGGGACGACGCCGCCGGTGAATGTCTCGACAAGGTGGCCCGGGTGCTGGGACTTCCCTACCCCGGCGGTGCGGCCCTCTCGGCCCTGGCCGAGGGCGGCGACCCCGCGGCGTTCCCCTTTCCGGATGCGGTCGTGAAGGACGCGCCCATGGACTTTAGCTTTTCCGGCATCAAGACGGCGGCTGTGCAGTTTTTGCGCACGACGACAGGGTACGACCGGTCGGATTTTGCCGCATCCTTTTGTGGTGCGGTGGTTGGCGCACTGTCGAAACGGCTCGAAATTGCCGCCCGGCAGACTGATGCGCAGCGCATCGTCATTGCGGGCGGCGTCGCAGCCAACAGCTATCTTCGGGCAGCGGTTGCGCATGTGGCGCAGACGGTGGGCGCAAAGCTGATCCTGCCGCCCGTGTCGCTCTGCGGCGACAATGCAGCCATGATCGGCGAGCAGGGCATTTATGAACTTGCGGCAGGTCATACGGCCGGATACGACTTAAACGCCATGGCCACCCGCTCCATCGAATAGGTCGGCGCTTTCCATCGCAAAAGCTTAAAAATGGGTGCATTGCGCCGTGTGGGTCAGGCGGGTACATTGTACCGTGTGGGCCTGGGGCGTGCGCATTGCGCCGTGTGGGTCAGGCGGGTACATTGTACCGTGTGGGCATGGGGCGTGCACATTGCGCCGTGTGGGTCAGGCGGGTACATTGTACCGTGTGGGCATGGGGCGTGCACATTGCGTAGTGCTGGCCTGGGGCGGGCACATTGAACCATGGTGGGCCCGACGTGCAAGCCTTGCCGCAGCACCTAAAAACCTGTCGTAGACACAGTGCTGAAGCTAGCGTGCGGAAAAACAGCGCGCACCGTGACAAAACACAGCATACCGTGGTGGTCCACATTTCATACTTTTCCACATTTTCCCACTAGTTTTCCACATAAACTATCGGAATTACAACAGACAAACGTCAATTTAGCTTATCGAATCGCCGGAAATAGACATTTTATGATGCCTGATCCGGTATTTTTGTTCGGTTTTGTATAGGGACGCTGGTTTTTGGAGAATGCAAAACAACTGCATCCTGTTGAAGCGTTCGTGATCGTCTCGTTTTCACACGAACCATACGCCCTGTTTGACAACTTTCGACATTGCTTTGTCTGCGAGGAACAAGAAGCTCTCTGTTGAAGGTCGTGCGTGAACTATAGCGGGCATTTTCGAAGTTCTTGAAACACATGGAATCATCGAAGCATACGAATTAAACATCTTTCGGCTATTCAGACTTTCGGTGGTAAAATTTTACATACACCCCGGTACCTGATTGACAAATGAGTAACAAACAGCTAAAATTATTGTTAACTTGAAGCAATTACGCCGCGAAACCGGCTTACGGAGGTTCAAACAGTGAAGTCACCGAAAGAGAGAGTATCGCTGGCGGTCATCAGACGGCTGCCAAAATATTACCGCTATTTGAACGACCTTATCGGCGCGGGCGTCGCCAAAATATCGTCCAAAGAACTTGGAGAAGCCATGGGGCTGACCGCCTCGCAGATACGGCAGGATCTCAACTGCTTCGGCGGATTCGGTCAGCAGGGATATGGGTACAATGTGATTTACCTGAAGGAAGAGATAGAGAAAATCATGGGCCTGCGGGGGGAACTCGCCTGCATCATTGTCGGCGCAGGACACCTAGGCGGAGCGCTCGCCAGCAGTCGGAACTTGGCCGGTTGCGGTTTTAGGGTAGTCGGTATTTTCGACAACAACGCTGCGCTGGTCGGCACAACGGTGGGCGGCATGACCGTACGGCACACCGACGAGCTCGGTGAGTTTTGCACAAAACAGAAGCCGCAGATGGCGGTCATCGCCGTGCCCTCAGGCGCGGCCTCGAAGCTTGTGCAGCGGCTGGCGGGACTCGGTATCTTGGGATTCTGGAATTTTTCGGGGCACATTGAGGGCGCGCCCTCTTCGGTCATCATCGAACACATGCACCTCGAAGATGCCATGATGACCCTCAGCTACCGCATGAAAGAGAACTGTGAAGACGAATAAACATACAGTAAACCTTGACCCCTTTAACCTCTGGCAGGTGCTGCTGTCGGGACAGTGTTTCCGCTCGGTTCCTGACGGGGAGGGGGCTGTGATTTGCGCCGGCGGCCACCGCGGGCGCTTTTCAATTTCGCCGGACGGATTAGTCTGCGAGGTTGAGAGCCTCGAGAAACTTCAGACTTTCTGGCTCCCCTATTTCGACGCCGGCCGCGATTACGCGGCGGCTAGGTCACATCTGGCCAAAATTGACCCCGTCATGGGGACGGCGACTCAGGAAGGATACGGCCTGCGGGTCCTGCGTCAGCCGCTGTTTGAGACCGTCATCACCTTCATCATCTCTCAGCGAAGCAACATTCCCCGCATCAAGCGTGTGGTGGCCGAGCTCTGCCTGCGTTATGGGCAGGACATGGGCGGATGGCACGCCTTCCCCACCCCGCAGCGCCTGGCCTGCATCCCGATAGACGAGCTGGCCTGTCTCAAGGCCGGGTATCGCACCCCCTACATTGCGGCGGCCGCGCGCCTTGCGGCCGAGGGAGGCCTTGCGGACATTGGTGCCCTGCCCTACTGCGAGGCCAAAGCCCGCCTGCTCAGAGTGCCCGGCATCGGCGAGAAGGTGGCTGGATGTGTCCTGCTCTTTGCCGGCGGCTATATGGAGGCCTTTCCGGTTGACGTCTGGATTGCTCGGGCAATTGATGAGCTATACGGCGGCCGGCTCGACCCCTGTGCCTACGCTCCCTACGCGGGACTGGCCCAGCAGTATTTGTTTTATTACATCCGGCAGCTAAATGGTGCCCCGGGGCCAGAGCCGTACTTGCAAAAGCTATAAGGTAACAGCCGTGAATTGTGCGGGATTACCCAAAAAACAAGCCAAACGGAAAGTTCCGTTTGGCTTGTTTTATATCTGCGCAGTGTCTGCAGGGCGGCGCCTGTGAGGCATTTGCCCTTAATACCGGGCGAACATCTCCCGTAGCCGGTCTGGGCTTGCCGTGATCGTCAGTCCCAGCTGCAACAAAATTCGGGCCTTCTGAGGCGGTAGATCGTCGGCAAGCAGTACATTGGGGAATTTGTCGTAGAAGTCGTCACGCATATTGGGGCCGTTTGCCACCCGGGAGGCCCGCACGACCGGAAGGGTGAGCTTTGCCACCCGGTCGTTCCAAGGCTCGCTGTAGCAACCCGAGCCCATGCCGGCGATGACGATGCCGGCGTGGCGCTCAGCCGCCCAGTCGAGGATGTCGGGGTCGGCATCCTGATGGGCATAGAGAATTGCGACGGCCGGAAGCGTTGTGATCGTGTCGACGTCGAACTCGCTGCGGGTCGTGTGGGCCCGCTCACTGCGCCGGTAAAATTTCGGGATTCCCTCCAGCACATATCCGAGCTCTCCCGCATCTCGGCCCCCGAAGGCCGCGGTCGAGCGGGTCGAGATCTTGTGAAAGTCCCGAGCTCCATATATGCCGCCGTCAAAAATTATTAACACGCCTCGACCGGCGCAGGCCGGATTTGAGGCTGCCGCGACGGCTTCGAATAGATTTACCGGCCCGTCGGCCGATAATGCTGTTGCGGGGCGAATGGAGCCGGTCAGAACGACGGGTTTGTCCGTCTTGACGGTCAGATTCAGAAAATAGGCCGTCTCGGTCATGGTATTGGTGCCGTGGGTCACCACAAAACCGGCTACTGCTGCATCCCCAGCCCGCGCGTTGATTTCCCGCGCAAGCCGCAGCAGATGGCTGCTGGTGATATCGTCCGAGCTGACATTGCAGACCTGAACCCCCGTAAGCTCTGCCAGCCTGTCGATTCCGGGCGCGCCCGCGATGAGCTGGCCGACGTTCAGTTCGCCCGCCGAGTAGTTGGTGGCAGCTCCTACGGCGCCGGTCCCGGCAATGGTTCCGCCGGTCGCTAAGATGACAATTTTTTTCATGCCGCCCTCCTCAGTGAATGTGTCGAAAAGAATCGTAAAAAAAACTAAATACCAAAGTGTTGATTTTTATATCGGCGTTTGCAAATAAAGCGTTTATTTTTAAGCTATAAACCACTGCCGCACACCATTTGGCGCACGGCAGAAAACGCGATGGAATCAAAACGACAAAAAACTAGTGGGCAACACTCGCCCTGAGAATCCATCTGAGAGGCTCGAGAAGGTGCCAATAAGCCTTTTTATCCCCATAAGGCTATTAGGGTGTAGCACAGCCATTTAAAACGCCTTAGAACGGATTTTGGGGCGCCGAGATCCAAGAACTTCTCAAAAAAGTTTAAGGGAAGCGAGAACGAGAGCGATGTAAACGTCGGAGATGCCGCTGGTGCGTGCGAGAAGGCCATTTAAGCCGCCTTGATGCGTTCTGACATAAAAGAACCTCGTTAAGAAATCTAAACGTCTGTGGCGGGTTTTGAAGCGTCTGGCCTGCCGTCTCTGTTTTAAGGGCCCGGTCGGCTTCAGGACCCGCTCTTGCGCATGACCATCTCCTGCCACTCGCTTCGGGAGATGAGGGTCTGACGCGGCTTGCTGCCGTCGGGGGGGCCGACGATTCCGCGGTCCTGCATCTCATCGACGAGGCGGGCGGCCCTGGCGTAGCCGAGTTTGAGGCGGCGCTGCAGCATAGAGGCAGAGACATTGCCCGCCTCAACCGCGATTTCGACTGCCGGCATGAACATCTCGTCATCGGCATCGTCGGCGCCATCTGAAACGTTCCTCTTGCCCTTCTCGCTTTTCTGGCTCTCCTCTTCTATTTTGGTCATGACCTCGCTGTCGTATCCGTCGGGGTGCCCCTGAGATTTAATGGACTCAACGATGGACTCCACCTCTTTGTCGGTGACAAGGCAGCCCTGCAGCCGCAGCGGCTTCGGCGCGCCGACCGGATAATACAGCATGTCGCCGCGACCGATCAGCTTGTCCGCCCCGGAGGTGTCAAGAATGGTGCGTGAGTCGATCTGGGAGGAGACGGCGAAGGCGATTCGGGTGGGGATGTTGGCCTTGATGTTGCCGGTGATGACGTTGACGGTCGGCCGCTGGGTGGCGATGACGAGGTGCATGCCGGCGGCGCGGGCCATCTGGGCCAGACGCATGATAGAGTCTTCGACCTCGCCGGGGGCCACCATCATGAGGTCGGCCAGCTCGTCGATAATGATGACGATGCGGGGCAGCGGAGTGACTTCTTCGTCGCCGGGGACCAACAGGTTGTAGCCGGTGATGTCCTTGACACCCTTCTCGGCGAACATGCTGTACCGCTTCAACATTTCGCCGACAGCCCAGGACAGGGCGCCGGCCGCCTTGCGGGGATCGGTGACGACCGGGATGAGCAGGTGCGGAATGCCGTTGTAGCCGCCCAGCTCCACCACTTTGGGATCGATCATAATCAGCCTAAGCTCGGCCGGGGTGGATCGATATAACAGCGAGATGATGAGCGAGTTGATGCACACCGACTTGCCGCTTCCGGTGGTGCCGGCGATCAGCACATGCGGCATGCCCGAGATGTCGGCCACGACCGGAGCCCCCGCGATGTCCTTACCGAGGGCAAAGGTCAGCGAACTCTTGGCTTTCCGGAAGGCGGCCGATTCCAGCACCGACCGCAGATAGACGGTCGATGTGTTCTTGTTGGGCACTTCGATGCCGATGGCGGCCTTGCCGGGAATGGGGGCTTCAATGCGCACGCCCATGGCCGCTAGGGACAGTGCCAAGTCATCCGAAAGGTTTGTGATGCGGCTGATTTTGACGCCGGCGGCCGGCGCAAGCTCATATCGGGTGACAGTTGGGCCTCGTGAAGCACCCAGCAGTGTGGCTTCGACACCGAAAGAGCGCAACGTCTCGATGATCTTGACGGAATTTGCCCGCACTTCGGCTTCGGAGGAGGCGGGACTGAGGCCGGGGTCGGGGGCTAGCAGCGAAATGGGCGGCATCCGGTAGACGGGCGGCAGGTCGGACTTGGAGATGGCCGCCTGCACCTTGGCCGTCTCATGCGCAAGCTCGCCAGGGGCAAGCTCGATCTTCTCTGATTCGGCGGTCGGCGCTCCCAGTATGGGATGAGAAACTTCCGGGTCGGCGTGAATGCCCGAAAAAGTTGGGGCATCCGGCAGTGGCGACGGCAGGGCGGGCGTGGCTGCCGTCCGAGGCGTTTCCCCGTCAATCTGAATGTCTACGCTGTTCCGACGTGGAAGGAAGAGTACGGGAGCGGGAGCAGACTTTGCGGACGGTGTGGGGGCGGGGGACTCTTCCGGCTCCGGCTCGTCCTTTTTCGCCTGCCGCTCTGGGAAGAGCGAGTGCAGCAGCTTCTCGATGGTCAAATTGGAGAGCACTACAAGGCAGAGCAGCGTGCAGGCGATGTAGATGACGATTACTCCTACCGTCTGCACCAAGGTCAGCAGCCAGCCGGTCAGAAGACCACCCACCACGCCGCCCGAAATCAGCGAGGAATAGCCCTGGATGTAGAGGGCTGAAATCCCCTCGGCTTCTTTGGCGAAGAGGGACAGAAAACCGGACAGCACGACGATGAGCAGGGTCGCTGCTGTCTTACGGGCGGCGTAGGAGCGGTCGCGCTTGCCGAAGGCGTTGATAAAGCCGGTGTAAAGCAGGGCGGCCGGAAACAGCACCCCCGGTGTACCAAAGATGCCGGTGATGCTCTTGCGGGCGAATTCGCCCGCAGGGCCTATGTACGATTTGCCGAATAGGCCGCCCACGATCGAGATCGTGAGCAGAACCCCCAGCGCAATTTGGAAAATTGCGGTGGACGCCCGATAGAACTCCGCTTTGCGGCGGTTCTCTTCCCGTGTGCGGGCCGCTTTCTGGCGGCTCTCGCTCTTTGCGGCCGCCTGCGACTTGGTTGTTTTTGTGGCCATGAGTCCTCCCTTAAGCAATCAAACCGAAGTAGATGATTGTCGCCGTGCCGACGACAAAGCAATAATAGGCAAAATACTTGAAATGGGCATTTTTGACGATTGACCGGACGGCGGCAATTGAAAACCATCCGGCCACCGCAGCGGCCGCCATGCCGATGAAGTACGGGGTCATGTTCTCGGGCAGTCCGCCGGACTTGACCGTGTCAATAAGTTCCAGCAGCCCGGCTGCCAGCGTCGCCGGAAGCGAGAGGATAAAGGAGTACTTGACGGCGTAGTCGCGCTTGAAGCCGGTGGCGAGCCCTGCCGTGATGGTCGAGCCCGAACGGGAGATGCCAGGGATGACGGCAAAGAGCTGTGTAAAGCCCACGACAAGGGCATCCCGTACTCCGGTTGTACGCATGCGTTTCTCGCCTTCGCTCACCCGGTCCGAGAAAAGCAGGATACAGCCCGTCACTAAGAGCGCCCCGCCGACAAAAACCGGCCGTGAAAACAGCGTCTCTATTTTGTCCCGGAAGGGCAGCACCGCAAAGAGCGGCAACAGCGATAGGATCATCATGTACAGAAAGTTGCGGTAAGGCGTTTTTTCCGCTTTGAAAATCCTACCGCGCAGCAGATCACCGAGCACCAAAAAAAGCTCCACCAGCAGCCGCGCAATGTCCTTCCAGAAAGCGACGATGACGGCTAAAAAAGTGCCTAGGTGCAGCAAAACGTCAAAAAACAGGTCGCCCTCTCCGCCGAGAAGTGATGATACGATGACGAGGTGTCCGGAGCTCGAAATGGGCAGAAATTCCGCGGCCCCCTGCACGATTCCAAGGATTACCGCTTTAAGTATGGTCATATGTTTCCTCCCAATGCCGCTAATGTATTTAGTATAGCATATTCGTCGTAGCATTTCAAACCGAGGTTCCATTTTGTGTTTTAAAAAATCGCTTCCTATTTAATATATATCAAGTTCAACATCAAATCTCCGACTTTTCACACAGATATCGCAAACACAAACGTCCGTTTTACCCTGTGACCAGCGATCGGACGAACGGCTACAGCCGGTTTGCTGCATCCGCTCCAAAAAGGCCAGCGCACAAAGGCGGCGACCATGATCCCCAACCTGCTATGGGTTAGACGAAAGCCCTACAGCCGTGGGCTGTAATCGCATGTTCGGCAGTTGCAAAAAACTCGAAAACGACAGGCGAATTTTCGTTCGAAAGAGCTCAAAACCCCGAGGTAAAAGCGTTAAATCACGGCGTGTAGCAGCTATAATACCACCCTTAAGAAGGATTTGCAACGAGCTGTCGGACAGGATGACAATCGTTTTTAATTAAATAGGTAGAAATGCGTCAATATAGACTAAAAACTTTCTTCATATTATATATATAATACAAATATGAAATCTTCTTCATAAAATGTTAAGAAATCAGTTGAAATATAGGTAGGAAAAGATTAAAATAATAACTGATATGACAGGGCAAAAGATAGGGTTCTCCGCCTGGCTGAGGCCCCCAAAACGCATAATCCATCAGTTTGGGCCGCTAGGTGGAGTTTTCTTATTGTCATATCGCCGGCTACCACAATGAAATCACTAAAGGGGGAAAAATCTGTATGACAGCTCTTGATTTTGCCAACAACCTAAGCGGCATTCTCTGGGGTACTCCGCTGCTCGTCACCGTTCTGTTCGGCGGTGCGTTCTTCACCGTAATCACCGGCTTCTTTACTTTCCGCTACTTTGGACACATGCTGAAGCATACTTTCGGCTCGCTGCTCAAGAAGGATGAATCCAAGGAAAAGACCGCCGGAAAAATGTCGCCCTACCAGGTTGTGGCCATCGCGGTCGGCGGCACTGTCGGTGTTGGCAACATTGCCGGCGTCTCCACCGCCATTGCGACCGGCGGCCCCGGCGCAGTATTCTGGATTTGGGTTTGGGCTCTTCTGGGCATGACCATCAAGCAGGTTGAGGTTGCATTGGCCTGCTACTACCGTTACAAGGATGAAGCCGGCAACTACTATGGCGGACCTACGTACTACATGGAAAAAGGCATGGGCAAAGATCACGGCTGGAGCTGGTGGGTCATCTTCGCCTACGTCTTCGGCATCGGCATTTTCGCCGGATGCATCTCCGGTGCTCAGACCTATACGATTGCCGAATCTCTGAACACCTCCTTCGGAATCCCGATGCTCCCCTTCGCCATTGTCTACTCCATTTTCATCACATTCGTTATCGCCAAGGGCTTCACCTCGGTTGCGGATTTCGCGACCAAGATCGTGCCGATCATGTGCATCCTCTACATACTCGCCGGCATCGGCATTGTCTTTGTCAACTTCTCGGTCATCCCCGCCACCTTTGCCCTGATCTTTAAGGGCGCTTTTTCCGGAACCGCTGCCATCGGCGGCTTCGCAGGTGTTGCGGTCGCCAAAGTCATCCGTACCGGTGTCGCCCGTTCCATTTACTCCAACGAAGCCGGCTGGGGCTCCTCCCCAATGGTTCACGCTTCGGCCAACACCCCTCACCCGGTCCGTCAGGGTCTCTGGGGCTCCTTCGAAGTTTTCGTCGACACCATTCTCGTCTGCTCCATCACCGCTTTGGCAGATCTGACTGCCGGCGAGGGCACTGTCTGGTCCAGCGGCATTGCCGGAGCCTCCCTTGCAATTAAAGCCTTCGAGACCACCTTCGGATGGGTCGGCGGCAAGTTCATCACCATCTCGGTCTTCCTCTTCGGTATGACCACGACCACGGGCTGGTTCGTCTATTACGAAGTTCTGCTCCGTCAGCTGTTCCGCAAGAATCCCTCCATGAAAGACAAGGTCATTAAGGGCTTCAAGATTTTCTACGTCCTGCCCGGTATGTTCAACGTGTACCTCGCCGTCTCCGGCGGCCAGGGCCCGGTCTTTATGTGGGCGATTGCCGACTGCATCAACGCTATCCCGACCTTTACGAACGTCGTTGTGCTGATCTTGCTGAATAAGACTTATATGAAACTGCTCAGGGACTACAAGGCCCGCTACCTCGGCATAGGAGCTGTGGATCCAAGCTTCAAGGTATTCTACGACTGCGAGTAAGGTTAATTTGGTTCAAGCGAATTGAAAAACAGTTAAAAAATGGCGTCCGCCAAATGGCGGGCGCCATTTTTTTAACTTCGAAAGTTATCATGCGTGACGTAATGTCTTTAAGCAGTATTATATATGTAGAATTTCTTTGGTATATTAAACAAAAACATGCATGTGTCTTAGAATGTTTTTAACAAAAAGTGTGATTGAAAAGATATTTTCGGAAAAAAGCTTGAAATTACGTTCATAGTTCGTTAAAATATAAAGCGAACTGTCGCATATGTCTGGGCATGAAATGATGACTTGCTTATAATAGGACAAAACAAATCTATTTATTAGCAACACATCAGTATGACATAGCGGCATACAACAGGCAAAAGCGTTAAAAAACGATTTTGCACCACCAAAATCATACTAAAAGGGGGAAATCTGTATGACAGCTCTGGATTTTGTCAACAACCTAAGCGGCATACTCTGGGGAACTCCGCTGCTCGTCACCGTTCTGTTCGGCGGCGTGTTCTTCACCTTAATCACCGGCTTCTTCTCTTTCCGTTACTTCGGGCACATGATGAAGCACACCTTCGGCTCACTGATGAAAAAGGATGAGTCTAAGGAAAAGTCCGCCGGCAAAATGTCGCCCTACCAGGTTGTGGCCATTGCCATCGGCGGCACTGTTGGTGTCGGCAACATTGCCGGCGTCTCCACCGCCATTGCGACCGGCGGCCCCGGTGCCGTGTTCTGGATTTGGGTCTGGGCAATCCTGGGCATGACCATCAAGCAAGTTGAGGTTGCGCTGGCCTGCTACTACCGCTCCAAGGATGAAGCCGGCAACTACTACGGCGGACCTACGTACTACATGGAAAAAGGCATGGGCAAAGAGCGCGGCTGGGGATGGTGGCCGGTTCTGGCGTACGTTTTCGGTCTCGGCATTTTCGCCGGATGCATCTCCGGCGCCCAGACTTACACGATCGCCGAATCCCTGAACACTTCCTTCGGCATTCCGATGATCCCCTTCTCTATCGTCTACTCTGCTTTCATCATGTTCGTCATCGCCAAGGGCTTCACCTCGGTTGCAGACTTTGCCACCAAGATCGTGCCGCTCATGTGCATTGCTTACATACTCGGTGGTATCGCAATTGTCTTCGTCAACTTCTCGGTCATCCCCGCCACCTTTGCATTGATCTTTAAGGGCGCTTTCACCGGCACCGCTGCCATCGGCGGCTTCGCGGGCGTTGCGGTTGCCAAAGTCGTTCGTACCGGTGTTGCCCGTTCCATTTACTCAAACGAAGCCGGCTGGGGCTCCTCCCCAATGGCCCACGCTTCCGCCAACACCCCCCACCCGGTCCGTCAGGGACTCTGGGGCTCCTTCGAAGTGTTCGTCGACACGATTCTCGTTTGCTCCATCACCGCATTGGCAGACCTGACTGCCGGCGGCGGAACTGTCTGGTACAGCGGCATCGGCGGCGCCTCGCTGTGCATCAAGGCCTATGAGACCACCTTCGGCTGGATGGGCGGCAAGTTCATCACCCTCTCGGTCTTCCTCTTTGGTATGACCACGACTACGGGCTGGTTCCTCTACTACGAGGTTCTGCTTCGCCAGCTGTTCCGGAAAAACCCCGCCACGAAGGACAAGGTCATCAAGGGCTTCAAGATTTTCTACGTCCTGCCCGGCATGGTCAACGTATACCTCGCCGTCTCCGGCGGACAGGGCCCGGTCTTCATGTGGGCGCTTGCCGACTGCATCAATGCCATCCCGACATTCGTCAACATCGTCGCGCTGCTCCTGCTGAACAAGACATACATGAAGCTGTTCAGGGACTACAAGGCCCGTTACCTCGGCGTGGGCGCTGTGGACCCGAGCTTCAAGGTCTTCTACGACGCAGACTAAGGTCTAAACAAACTGAAAATCAGTTAAAAAATGACGTCCGCCAAATGGTGGACGTCATTTTTTTAACTTCACAAGTCATCATACATGACGAGTTGTCCACTACGAGGACTAAATATGTAACATTTCACTGTTATATTAAACAAAAAAGTCCGCAAGACTTAGAATGTTTTTAACAAAAAGTTTGATTAAAATGATATTTTCGGAAAAAAGCTTGAAATTTCGTTCATAGTTCGTTAAAATGTAAAGCGTCTTGTCGCTTCTGTCTGGGCGTAATGCAATATATTGAGTATGAAAGGTCACAGAATACCAATTTTTAATCAATATATCGGCATGACAAAGCGGCATATAATAAGCAAAATCGAATAAAAACGATTTTGCACCACCAAAATCATACTAAAAGGGGGAAATCTGTATGACAGCTCTGGATTTTGTCAACAACCTAAGCGGCATACTCTGGGGAACTCCGCTGCTCGTCACCGTTCTGTTCGGCGGCGTGTTCTTCACCTTAATCACCGGCTTCTTCTCTTTCCGTTACTTCGGGCACATGATGAAGCATACCTTTGGCTCACTGATGAAAAAGGATGAGGCCAAGGTAAAGACCGATGGCAAAATGTCGCCCTACCAGGTTGTGGCCATTGCCATCGGCGGCACTGTCGGTGTCGGCAACATTGCCGGCGTCTCCACCGCCATTGCGACCGGCGGCCCCGGTGCCGTGTTCTGGATTTGGGTCTGGGCAGTCCTGGGCATGACCATTAAGCAGGTTGAGGTTGCACTGGCCTGCTACTACCGCTCCAAGGACGAAGCCGGCAACTACTACGGCGGACCTACGTACTACATGGAAAAAGGCATGGGCAAAGAGCGCGGCTGGGGCTGGTGGCCGGTTCTGGCGTACGTTTTCGGTCTCGGTATTTTCGCCGGCTGCATCTCCGGCGCCCAGACCTTCACGATTGCCGAGTCCCTGAACACTTCCTTCGGCATCCCGATGCTCCCCTTCTCTATCGTCTACTCCATCTTCATTGCTTTCGTTATTTCGAAGGGCTTCACTTCGGTCGCGGACTTCGCCACGAAGATCGTGCCGGTCATGTGCATCGCATACATACTCGGTGGTATCGCAATTGTCTTCGTCAACTTTTCGGTCATCCCCGCCACCTTTGCATTGATCTTTAAGGGCGCGTTCTCCGGCACCGCCGCCATCGGCGGATTTGCTGGTGTCGCGGTTGCCAAAGTCGTCCGTACCGGTGTTGCCCGTTCCATTTACTCAAACGAAGCCGGCTGGGGCTCCTCCCCGATGGCCCACGCTTCCGCCAACACCCCCCACCCGGTCCGTCAGGGACTCTGGGGCTCCTTCGAAGTTTTCGTCGACACCATTCTCGTTTGCACCATCACCGCTTTGGCAGATATGACTGCCGGCGGCGGCACTGTTTGGTACAGCGGCATCTCCGGCGCATCGCTGTGCATCAAGGCCTATGAGACCACCTTCGGCTGGATGGGCGGCAAGTTCATCACCCTCTCGGTCTTCCTCTTTGGTATGACCACGACTACGGGCTGGTTCCTCTACTACGAGGTTCTGCTTCGCCAGCTGTTCCGGAAAAACCCCGCCACGAAGGACAAGGTCATCAAAGCGTTCAAGGTTTTCTATGTCCTGCCCGGCATGGTCAACGTATACCTCGCCGTCTCCGGCGGACAGGGCCCGGTCTTCATGTGGGCGCTTGCCGACTGCATCAATGCCATCCCGACATTCGTCAACATCGTCGCGCTGCTCCTGCTGAACAAGACATACATGAAGCTGTTCAGGGACTACAAGGCCCGTTACCTCGGCGTGGGCGCTGTGGACCCGAACTTCAAGGTCTTCTACGACGCTGACTAAAATTACGTTCATGCAAAACAGGCCGCCTGATGGGCGGCCTGTTTTTTGTCGCTATTGAGCTTACCACGCAAATGTGCTATACTGCTTGTGTGAGGTGAGCCCTTTGTCAGTGATGACGGTTACCTGCGAGAACTGTGGCGGCGTAATGAAGTATGACGCCGAAAGCGGCATGCTGAAGTGCGACTCCTGCGGATTACAGCGCCCGGTGGACGACGGTGGCAAAAAAGTAGAGGAGCGGCGGCTGGAGGATTACGCAGCCCGCGAAGGGCAGGAAGAACCCTTCTTAGAAGTCGAAACCTACCGATGCGCCTCCTGCGGTGCCGAGGTGAGTTTTTCTGGTGGAGAAACGGCAAAGCTCTGCCCCATGTGCGCTTCGCCGCAAATTGCACCTTCCCGCCAATCGTCCGGCATTCCGCCGGACGGGGTGGTACCGTTCCGGATAGACCGGTATAAAGCTCAGGTAATGTTCCAAAAATGGGTCAAAACGCGCTGGTTTGCTCCAAATTCCCTCAAACGCAGTTATCAAGAGGGGCGGTTGTACGGTATGTACATTCCGTTTTGGACCTTTGATGCAAAGGCAAGTGGCCGCTATTACGGACGTGGCGGACAGGGGCATGGGGGCAATAACGGGCCGAGCGGCATTGTATGGACTGCCATCTCGGGGGATATATCCTTGACTTTCGACGACGTAGCGGTCTGTGCCACCGAGGGCGAAGGGGCAGACATGGCCGCGCGGGTCCGACCATTCGGTACGACCGAAAGCAGACCTTATTCACCGGAATACCTGTCTGGATATGGCGCCCAGCGGTACCGGATATCGGCACCCGATGCTTTCCCCCAAGCCCGAGCCGAAATGGAAGAGCAAATGCGGCAGCACGCCACAAACAGCATCACATCAAAAGGGTACGACCGGACCGACATCGACCGGGTGTCGGCTCAGTTTTCTGATGTACTGTATAAGCATGTGCTGGTTCCGGTTTGGACCGCCTCGTTTATGTATCACAATAAACTGTATAACTATGCGATAAATGGCGAGACTGGCAGGGTAGTCGGAAACCGGCCGTACAGTCCGCTCAAAATTGCCATAGCCGCCATGCTGACTGCCCTCTTCGTATTGGGCGTCACTTTTGGCGGCGAGCTCACCGGCAGAGCGGAGGATTTCGCGCAGCCGCAGACTGCCTGCACACAAATTATTGACTGGGGGAAGAGTAATGGCTTGGTTCGGCCAGGGCAAAGACACAATAGAGTGGAACGAGACCAGGGACGACGTGATGTTTTACAAGTGGCCGGCGAGCGAAATAAAGAGGGGCTCACGGCTTGTGATTCGGGCCGGGCAGAAAGCCATCTTCTATGCCGGCGGTAAGATTGAGGGTGTTTTTGAGCAGCCCGGTACCTTAGACGTCGAGACCCAGATTGTACCGTTTTTATCGACACTTCGCGGTTGGTTTGAGCTGCGCGGCGACACGGGGCTTCGGGCCGAAGTCTATTTTGTCAACGCGAAGCAACTATTGATCCAGTGGGGGACCCGGCAGCGGATTGTGATCCCGACGCCGGAAATTCCGGCCGGCGTACCGATCGGCATGAACGGGACCCTGATCGTGGAGTTCCGCGATTATCTGAAATTCATCGACAAAGTGGCGGGTGTCAAGTCAACCTACTCCACCGACGACGTCAAAGAGCGTGTGATGGGAGAGATGGGACCGGTCGTCGCCGAGGCGGTGCTGGGCGGTGACGAGAAAATAGGCCTAGCGGTTTTGGCGGAGCTCCAGAAAAGCAGCCGGACACTTGGCAAGACCATCGGCGCCGAGCTCGACCGCGAGCTTGAAGAGATTGGGCTTGGTGTACAGGAAGTCAACATCATGGCCATCAGCTACCCCGAACCGGTGCAGGCCATGCTCGAAAAACTGGCCGGCCAGGCTGCGGTCGGAGACATCGGCAAATATGTCGCCGTCAGTATGGCGGACGGCATGGAAAAGGGCGGAGAGACCGGCGTGGCCGGACTTGGAGCCCAAGTGGCCATCGGCGCTCAGCTTGCAGGCATGATGAGCGAGGCAATGAAGCCAAAAGCCCCGGCGGGGGACCGTTTTTGCCCCAAATGCCGCAAGATGACAAACGGCAAATACTGCCCGGACTGCGGAACGGAGACTGTGTGACAATGAATTTCAAACCTCAGACAAAAGGCGGTTTTCGGGACATTTTTAGGCTTTTTTTACCACTATTGCTTATCTTATCCCTCTCAGCTTGCAAGGATACGCCCGAAGACGTGAAAGATCGCACTACCGGTGAAGTCGTGACGGCAAAAGCTGGCGAGAGCCTGACAAACAGCTTTTTCGAATTCGAAGTGCTGGGGGCCGAGACCACAGAGCTTGAGGGCAGGACCCCCGGCGAGGACCGGCAGTTTGTGCTGGTGACCGTGCGCATCAAAAACATCTCCGATACCGCCATTCCGATGGGGGCCGATTTCGATGTGAGCTGGCAGCCCTATGAGGAGGGTGCGGAAAGTAAAGCGGAAGGGGAGGAGGGCCGCCCCGTCTCCCAGCAGTTGGCCCGCACCCTTTCCACCCAGCTGCAGGACAACTATACGCTTGAAAAGGATGAGGAGGTCACGGGTGACCTGCTTTTCGAAACGCCGGCAGACGGCGAGCTGTGGCTGATTTACACAGAGGAGTGGACCGATGACTTTGTCGGAAACACTTTTGAAATTCCGTTTTATGTGCAGACGCAGGAACAGCCGTAATGCCCAACACAACATTATGCGCTCCGTCGCATCGGGCGTAGTAGAACAAAAGAATCCCGGGGGCTCCCCCGGGATTTCATGTTTTATGTAAAACTGCTGCTTAAGAAACTTCGCGTTTCAAGCAGGTCCCGGGATGTAATCTCGGAACCCTGGCCTTCATGTAGACGCGGCTGCAAATCAGTGGATGAAGTAGCTGATACCCATAATGATGTACATGATGCCGAAGACATTGGACATCAGCATTTCCCGGTGTGGGGGCTTGTGGCGGCGAAAGTCAGTCAGCATCAGATATTCACACCCGTAGGCGGCGGCACCGATAAAATAGGCGATCGCCTTAAGTCTGAAGCTGAGGTCCTGTCCAACCGTGACGAAAAACAGCGACATGCCAAATAGCACCGCTGCAGACACCACCGCGCAGTTGCGCAGCAGCAAAAAACGGTGGGCCTGCGGGCTTCGCGAATGCAAGCTGTGCTGGGGTGCCGGATCCTGTGGCGGTACGGGCGGATCACAGACGTGGCCGGCGCAGTCGAGCATGCCGAAATGGCTGTCGGGTTTATGATCCTTGTCGGTTTGTATCATGATATTCACCACCAAAACTGCAAAATGCCGCACGGAAAAAAACCGCGGACGGCGCAGTCTGGCGGCATCGCCGTCGCTAACTGTGGGCGCGAAGCTGAAAACAAAACTAGTATGTTATAAAATAAACGATATTAATCATTATACTTGAAACCAAACCACGACGCAACAGCAAAATGTGCAAAAACAAAAAAAATTAACGGATTCGATTAATGTTCGTTGGCACTGTACGAATATGAACGGTTGGGGAGAAACATAAAATGATAGTCGTCCTTTTTCGGCGGACTTTGGCAGGAAGTGCCGGACGGCATCCTGGGGTCCCCCTGTTGTACCCTGCCGGAAATTGATGTATAATTGAAAAAATACCACAGGAGGTGCGCTATGACACAGTTTACCGAACGGCACCACGCCTTTATAGCCGCCCAGTTTTATAAATACCTAAAGGAACGCCATGGCGACAAAGGCCTGAGGGTCTTTGTCATGGCCACCCGCCGCTACGGCGAGCAGCGGGGCGGACGCATGGCCCAGCGGGCCTTGAGGGATGGGAAAGAGCTCAACTTTTCGACTTACCGAGAATACGGAGAGTGGGCAAACACAGGGGCCATCATCGAGGAAGGGGTCGCCAACAAGAGCGAGGTCCTGTCAACTTACCCTGACTATGTCACGCGGATTTCCTGCTGCCCTTGGGCGACTCAGTTTGCTGACATGGGGCTCTCCGAGTGCGGTGTACTCTACTGTCGGCATGTCGACGAGTCGCTGGCGAGGGGGTTCAACCCCGAGTTGAAGTACGAAGTGCTCTGCTCTTTAAACGACCACGACTGCTGCCTGCATATCATGCGGGGAGCTGGTACCCTCCCGCCGCCGGATCCGAAAAACCCGGCCAACCAGCGGGATTTCGGTTATCACTGCGGTCACCTGTTCAAGACCTTTTGCGAGTTGACCTCTACCGTGCTGGATGACTCCGCGCTCTCTGACCTTGTGCTGCGCGCCTTTGAGGCGGCTTATGGGGACGAGATGGCTGTGGAACTGGTCGACCGGCTTGAAGAGGATTACAATCTGATTAACGATGCCGGAGGGGGCGAAAGGTGAAAAAAGCGAATTGCCCGGCGGCGCACCTTTGCGCCGGCACGCTGCGGTTCTTGACAGCAGGGGCCTAGACATTATAAAATATTCGTTACGAATGAAACATATAGGGGTGCAGATATGAAAAACAGCGACAAAACAATGGACAAGCTGGTCGCCCTTTGCAAAGGGCGCGGCTTTATTTTCGCGGGCTCCGAGATATACGGTGGACTCTCCAACACGTGGGATTACGGCCCCTTGGGCGTCGAGTTCAAAAACAACGTAAAAAAGGCGTGGTGGAAGAAATTCGTGCAGGAAAACCCCTATAACGTCGGGCTGGACGCCGCCATCCTGATGAACCCGCAGGTCTGGGTGGCATCGGGGCATGTCGGCGGCTTTTCCGACCCTTTGATGGACTGCAAATCCTGCAAGACCCGTCACAGGGCCGATAAGCTCATTGAGGAGACCGGCATCAACCCGGCCGGCTGGTCCAACGAGAAGATGGCCCAGTACATCCGGGATAACAATATCGTCTGTCCCGAATGCGGTAAGTGCGACTTCACCGAGATCCGTAAGTTCAATCTGATGTTTAAGACCTACCAGGGCGTCACCGAGGACAGCAAGAACGAGATTTTCCTGCGGCCCGAGACAGCGCAGGGCATCTTTGTCAACTTCAAAAACGTGCAGCGCATCACCCGCCGCAAGATTCCCTTCGGAGTCTGCCAGATCGGCAAGTCATTCCGAAATGAGATCACGCCCGGCAACTTCACCTTCCGCACGAGGGAGTTCGAGCAGATGGAGCTGGAGTTTTTCTGCAAGCCCGGCACCGACCTCGAGTGGTTCTTCTACTGGAAGGAATACTGCCGCAAATTCCTGATCGACCTCGGCTTGACGGGGGAGAACCTGCGCCTTCGCGACCACGAGAAGGAGGAGCTCTCCCACTACTCCAATGCCACGACCGACTTCGAGTATCTGTTCCCGTTCGGATGGGGCGAGCTGTGGGGTGTTGCTGACCGCACCGACTTTGACCTTAAGGCCCACGAGCGGGTCTCGGGTCAACCCTTGGACTACTTCGACCCTGAAACAAACGAGAAATACATCCCCTACGTTATTGAACCGTCCTTAGGTGCCGACCGCGTGGCGCTGGCATTCCTAGTCGACGCCTATGACGAGGAAGTCGTCGACGCCGAGAAGGGCGACGTGCGCACCGTGCTGCGGCTGCATCCGGCGCTGGCCCCCTATAAGGCGGCGGTGCTGCCCCTCTCTAAAAAGCTCTCAGACAAGGCGCTGGAGCTTTACGGGGAGCTTGCCAAGAACTATATGATCGACTTTGACGACGCGGGATCCATCGGCAAGCGGTACCGCCGTCAAGACGAGGTCGGCACGCCTTTTTGCATCACAGTCGACTTTGAGACTGAAAACGATGGTGCCGTCACTGTCCGGGAGCGCGACTCCATGCAGCAGGTGCGCCTGCCCATCGTCGAAGTCAAGGCGTATCTCGCAGAGAAACTCGCATACTAAAGGATGAAAAGCGTGGAGCATAAAAAGTCCAAAGCGGCAGCCCTGCTGCTCTGCCTTACACTGGCGGCCCTCTTTTGCGGCTGCGGGCCAAAGGCGGGGCCCGCCGGCCCTGCACCGGAAGGTTCCGAGTCCGCTGTCCCCGTCTTCATGACACCGGCACTGCTTGCATCGCGCGCCCCCGTCGGACTTGTGCTGACCCGGAAACCGCAGGAGCCGGAACCGGCGCAGCTGCCCTATGTCAACCCCGTGACAGGGCTCGGCATGGAAAATGCACCCGGCCGGCCGGTGGCCGTCGTCATCAATAATTTAAAGAAGGCGACGCCGCAGGTTGGACTTTCGCACTTTGAGCTGATGTTTGAATACCCGGCCGAGGGCGAGATCACAAGGCTTGTTGACATCATGTACGACTATTCCGGCATGGAGGCTCTCGGCTCGGTCCGCTCTATGCGGGACTACTTCATGGTGGGGGCGCTTCCCTTAGATCCAATTTTCATCCACTACGGGCACAGTCCGGCCGCCATACACTATATCATGGACAATAATATTACGAGTCTCAACGGCATTAACGCCGACGTAGAAAAACATCTCTACTGGCGGGACAAGACCCGCATGGCCACCATGGGGTACGAGCACAGCGTGCTAACTTCGTCGGACAAAATCGCGGCCACGATTGCCGCTTTCGGGGTGCGGGAGACAACCGAGAAGACAGATCCCTTCTTCGACTTTTCGGGTTGGCAGGCGGGTTCCCTTGCGGGCTCCCACGTCGAAGTGCAGTTCATGAACAATATGACAGGTGCCTTCACCTTCGATGGAGAGCGGTATCTGCGCAGCGAGTTCGGCACGCCGCAGATCGACGGCACGACAAAGGAGCAGCTTGCCTGCGACACGATCGTAGTCATCAAGACCTACTGCCGCAACATCGAAGGGGACACATCGCTTCGCCGCCGTTGCGACCTGGTAGGCGAAGGCTCAGGCTATGTCTTTTTCGGGGGCAGCGGGCGTGAAATCCAGTGGAGCAAGGCCTCGGACGGTGAATTTTTTGTGTTTACGAATCCGGACGGAAGTCCCCTGACCCTCTCGCCCGGGAAAATATGGATATGCGTGATGGACACGTCAAGGAGTGTAATCTATGAGTAAAGTGAGGACACGGTTTGCCCCAAGCCCAACGGGGTATATGCATGTCGGCAACCTGCGCACGGCGCTGTACGCCTATCTCATCGCCCGCAAAGCGGGCGGGGACTTTATCCTACGCATTGAGGACACCGATCAGGAGCGGCAAAAGGAGGGTGCCATAGAACTCATCTACCGCACACTGGCCGAGACCGGGCTGACCCACGACGAGGGTCCCGACGTCGGCGGGCCCTATGCCCCCTATGTCCAGAGTGAGCGCCGCGACATCTATAAGAAGTATGCCCTCGAGCTCGTCGAGCTTGGTTCCGCCTACTACTGCTTTTGCGACAAGGAGCGCATCGAGGAACTGCACCTTGTGCAGGAGGCTTCGCATCAGCCCACAAAGTATGACGGACACTGCCGTAATCTCTCCAAGGAAGAGGTCGCCGAAAAGCTTGCGGCGGGCCTGCCCTATGTCATCCGGCAGAAAATTCCGGAAGGGACGACGACCTTTGAGGACGCCGTCTTCGGCACGGTGCGCACCCCCAACGAGTCGCTCGACGACAATGTACTCTTAAAGACGGATGGACTGCCCACCTACAACTTCGCCAATGTTGTGGACGACCACCTGATGGAGATCTCCCACGTAGTTCGGGGCACCGAGTACCTCTCGTCAGCCCCCAAATACAACCTGCTCTACGAGGCTTTCGGCTGGAAAGTGCCGATTTATGTCCACTGCCCGCCGGTCATGAAAGACCAGCATGCCAAGCTCTCCAAGCGCAACGGCGACGCTTCGTATGAGGACCTCATCGCACAGGGATTTTTAAAGGATGCCGTGCTCAACTATATTGCACTGCTGGGCTGGAGTCCCGGCGGTGAAAAAGAGGTCTTCACGCTGCCAGAGATGATCGAGGCCTTTGACATCTCGGGTATCTCCAAGTCCCCCTCCATTTTCGATCGTACCAAGCTCGAGTGGCTCAACGGAGAGTATATCCGCCTGCTCGAGCCAGCTGAATTTGCCAAAATGGCCCGCCCATATATTGAGAAAGCCGTTAAAAATACCGATGTCGCAAAGCTTGCGGCGCTTGTGCAGCCCCGTTGCCTGAGGCTGACCGACATCGGAGAGCAGCTCGACTTTGTCGATGCGCTGCCCGACTACGACACGGAGCTCTACGTCCACAAGAAGATGAAAACCGACAAAACGGTCTCGCTTGCCGCTTTGAAGGAGCTGTTGCCGGTCCTCGAGGGGGTGGGGGAGTGGACGAGCGAAAACATCCACGCCGCCGTTTTTGCCCTTATTGAAAAGCTGGGCCTTAAAAACGGGCAGGTGCTCTGGCCGCTGCGCACGGCCCTCTCCGGTAAAGCATTCACGCCGGGCGGCGGCATAGAGCTTGCCGACCTGCTGGGCAAAGACGAGTCGATTCGCCGGGTCAAAACCGGTATCGACATGCTTGAAAAATCATAGAATTTTACGGCGGGACGTAAAGTGCGCCCCTCCTGCGCGGCACAACCGCGCAGGAGGAGTAGCCGGCGCCCGCCGTCACACTACCGGTTGCCGATAAGGAGGTCAATGTGGAATACAAAAATAAATTTGCGATCTGCGGCGTGGGGTACACAAAACAGGGCAAGGTTCCCGGCCGGTCGGCCCTCAGCTTCCACGTCGAGGCGGCAGCTGCCGCCATCGCCGACGCGGGGCTCGCCCCGCATGACATCGACGGGCTCTTTCTCTACCGATTTTTCGACGTGCTGGAAGGCGATACGTATTTTAATGCCTTCACAGCCGCCGAGCAGCTGGGGCTTCGCCCGTCGGCCGTAAGCGAGGAGTTCTACTGCACCCGCACTTGGCTGACCCATGCCCTGGGACTTTTGGAGCTTGGCGTTTGTAAGTACATCGTCGTCTCTTACGGCGACAATGCCCGTTCGTCCCGCCGATCCTTTTCAAAGGAGCTCGAGAATGGCGCTCCCACCGATGATCTGGCGGCCTTTGGCGACATCAGCACGCTGGCGAAGTACGCCATGCTGGCACAGCGCGCCGTGTATGAGGACGGTACCGGCCCCGACGTCTGGGGTGAGATCGCCGTCGCCCACCGGCGGTGGGCGAACTTAAATCCTATCGCAGGTATGTATGGAAAACCCCTGACCAAGGAGGAATATCTCGAAACGCCCTATCTCGTCGAGCCTTTCCGCAACCTCGACGCGACGCCGGTCTCGGACGGCGGCAGAGCTATTGTGCTGACGACGGCCGATCGGGCGAGAGCGCTCCGTAAACATCCGCTTGTCACCATTCGGGGCTTCGGTCAGGCAAATGTCCCGGACGCCCCCTATAAACTGATGCACAAGGACCCGAATTCGGCCGCCTGCGTCGCCGGCCGCAAGGCCTTTGAGATGGCTGGCGTAAAACCGTCCGACATCGACGCTTGCTACATTTACGACTGCTTTACGTATACGGTCGAGGCCACATTACGGGACTACGGCTTTTTCGAGCCGAAGGATGCCCGACAGTTCCTTGATGCCTCCCGTATTGGTCCGGGCGGGGAGTTTCCCTTAAACACCTCGGGCGGCATGCTGTCGGAGGCCTATTTCATGGGGCTTACGGGCGTTTCCGAAGCCGTCATGCAGCTCATGGACCGGTGTGGGCCCCGGCAGCTCACAAACTGCGGGCTCGCCCTTGTCAATGACAACGGGGCCGTCATCCAGAGCAATGAGACCATGATTTTAGAGAGAGGGGAGTGACCGGCATGCTGCCAAAAACCAACACTGATTCGGCTCCCTTCTGGGAGCTGTGCAAAGAGAAAAAGCTGACATTCCAGCGCTGTACAACCTGCGGTACAGTGCGCCACCCGGCTTCGGTCGTCTGTCCAAAGTGTCATTCGCAGGAGTTTGAACGGATTGAATCGGCGGGGCGGGGCGCGGTCTACTCCTATGTCGTCTTCCACAAGCCGATGCATAAAGACTTTGAGGGTAAAACCCCCTATACCGTGGCTTCGATCGACCTTGCGGAGGGAGTTCGCATGCTCGCGAACGTCGAAGGCGATTGCCGGTGCGGCATGCCGGTGAAGCTCCTGTGGCGCGAAATCGGGGAGGGCTTTTTCCTCCCGGCCTTTGAGGAGGATAATGGGTGAAAATTGTCATCATTGGCGGCAACCCCGGCGGCATGTCCGCCGCCGCCCGCCTTATGCGAAAGAAGAAGGACTTTCAAGTCGTCGTTTTTGAGAAGACGGGCGAGGTCTCCTACGGTGCCTGCGGGCTGCCCTACTATATCGGCGGAGAGAACGACGACATCGACAGAATGCGCATTCGCAAAGCGCCGGAGTTTATTGAATCTGGAGTTGATCTGCGACTCTTTTATGAGGCGATGTCGGTAGATACGGCCGCGAAGTCGGTGGTTGTCAAGAATCTGAAGACCGGCGAGGTATTCACCGAGGACTACGACAAGCTCATCGTCGCGACTGGCGCCGCCTCGGTCCGACCTCCTCTGCCTGGAGCCGAAAAAGCCTTTGTCCTCAAGACACTTGAGGACGGCGAACACATCAAAGAGGCCGCGAAAAAAGCCAAGCGGGCCGTCATTGTCGGCGGTGGCTATATCGGGCTGGAGCTGGCCGAAGCCTTTCGGCGGCTTTGCATAGAACTTGTCGTCATCGAGGCGCAAGATAGGGTACTCTCAGTCTTTGACCCCGAATTTTCACAAATTGCGGCAGATGCCCTCATTCGCGGCGGCGTCGACGTAAAGTGCGGCGAGCGGGTACAGGAGATCGGGGAGGGCTTTGTCGCAACTGACAAGGGGCGATATCCCTCCGACCTCACCGTGCTGTCGGTCGGTGTGCGCCCCGCCACAGCCATCTTTTCAGGACAGGCCCCGGAAATGCTTAAAAATGGGGCCATCATCACAAACAAATTCATGGAGACCTCCTTGCCGGATGTCTATGCCGCCGGCGACTGCGCCACTGTCTGGCATGCCGTTTTGGATAAGCCGGTCTACCTGCCGCTTGGCACCAACGCCAACAAGCAGGGCCGGGTGCTGGCCGACCGCATTGCGGGCGGCGATGAGGCGTTGCCGGGAGCCTTAGGCTCCGCCATGCTGCGCTGCTTTGACAGGGAGCTTGCGAGGACCGGCATCTCTGAGACAGAGGCCGCGGTCGAGGGGTTAAATTACGGGGCTGTCACGGTAGAGGCCGGCTCTCACGCTAGGTATTACCCGGGCAGCACCAAGCTCACCATCAAGCTCGTGTACGACAAAGCCTCCAAAGTGCTGCTCGGCGCGCAGATGGCCGGGGAGAAGGAGTGCGCCCTGCGCATCGACACCCTTGCCGTCGCTATCGACCGTAAAATGACCGCCCGTGAACTGAACCTCTGCGACCTCGCCTATGCGCCGCCATTCGCCTCGGTGTGGGATGCGGTGCAGCAGGCGGCCGGCGTCATTAAATAGGGGAGGACAGCTATGCTTGAGGACAGAATTTTATCGCCCGCTCTGCGGGATAAAGTGATTGGGGCAAAAGAGGCCGCCGCCCTGATTAAGCCCGGGATGACGGTGGCCTTCAGCGGCTTTACGGGTGTCGGCTGCCCCAAGACAGTGCCCGCTGCGGTGGCACAGCTTGGAACGGCGACGGGGATGACTGTCATCTGCGGTGCCTCGGTCGGTGACGAGATTGACGGTGCCCTGACAAGGGCCGGTCTCATGGCCCGCCGGTACCCTTTTCAGTCGAACAACGACGCCCGCAAGGCCATCAATGCCGGGAAAATACTCTATGCCGACATGCATCTCGGCCAGGTGTCAGGCGCCGTCGAAAAGGGGCTTCTGGGGCACGTGGACATGGCTGTCGTCGACTGCGCCCTCGTTTTATCGGACGGCTCCTTTGTGCCGACCCTCTCGGTCGGGGCCACCCCCGCCTTCATCCATGCGGCGGACAAGGTTATCTTGGAGCTCAATTTAAACCATCCTGCTTCTCTTCTGGGGCTTCACGACATCCCGGGCATTGAACCCGATATCCACTCGGCCGGCGAGCGGGTGGGGACAACCTTCGTCCCCTGCCCCGCGGACAAAATTGCCGCCATTGTTGTCAATGAACTGCCGGAGCGCAATCCCACCTTCACCGACCCCGACGACGCCTCCTCCGCCATTGCGGGACTTATTTTGGAGCTGCTGCAGCGTGAACTTGCGGCGGGCCGGCTTAAAACGCCCATAACGATCCAGTCCGGGGTGGGCTCCGTGGCAAATGCTGTGTTAGCGGGGCTTTCGGACTGCGACCTTGGCGGCATGGAGATGTACACCGAGGTGCTGCAGGATGGAGCGCTTCGGCTCGTGGAGTCGGGGCGCATCACCGCTGCCTCCTCGACGGCTCTTTCGTTTTCGAAGGAGATGGAAGCCCGCTTCTACGAGAAGTTCGACTTCTTTAAAAGCCGCATTGTGCTGCGTCCGCAGGACGTCAGCAATTCGGCAGCCCTCATTCGGCGCCTTGGGCTTGTCGGCATGAACACGGCGGTCGAGGCCGACATCTACGGCAATGTCAATTCTACCCACGTCATGGGAACGAACATCATCAACGGCATCGGGGGCTCGGGCGACTTTGCCAGGAATGGCGGGCTCTCCATCTTCATGACCCCCTCCACCGCCAAGGGTGGCGCCATCTCCTGTATCGTACCCATGGTCTCTCACGTCGACTCCACTGAGCACGACGTGCAGATTCTCGTCACCGAGCGAGGTCTTGCCGATCTGCGAGGTCTTGCGCCAAAGGAGCGGGCGGCTGTCATCATCGAAAAGTGTGCGCATCCGGACTATCGGGAGGCCCTGCAGGAATATTTCGAGGAGGCCTGCCGGCGCTGTGGAGGAGCTCAGACGCCGCACGACTTAGAGAAGGCGCTATCCTGGCACATTCGGTACCGCGACACCGGCAGTATGAGGGCATAAAGATTCCGAAAAGAAGTAAAGCGGTGTGGCAATTTGCCACACCGCTTTTTGCGCCATTTTGTTTTTCGTCTACTTGAGGCTGGAAATCAGTTCCCGCAGTGCCGTCACCTCTTCAAGGGTCAGCGTCACGCCCTTGCCCATCTTGGACCGGTTGGGGGACCAGTCGCGTATGTCAAATTTCGGGGCGCGCTCATTCCAGCTGATGAGGTTGAGCTCCTTGGTCCAGCCGGAACGTTCGGACAGCACCCCTAGCTCCTGCACAATATCGTATTTAAATTCGGCCATGCCGCACCTCCAGGACAGTACTTATGCATAACAATATAGCACAGCAATTAAATAAAAATCAATAGTTATTAAGTATTTTTATTATTGCATAGCTATTTATTATTAAATAACTGAAAAACAAATAGCCGGACCATGCGGTCCGGCTATTTATGCGAAAAAATAATTGTGATTATGTGCGTTGCCGCGCTTTGCGCTGGGAATAGAGTTCTGAGCCGAGCACTGCTCCGAGTACGACGGCACAGCCCAACATCTGCAGCGGGGTCAACACTTCGTTATTGCCCCACCGGTCACGGATGAAGTAAGCGCCCAAGGCACCGAAGATCGGCTCGGTGGCGAGGATGATGGCGGCGCGCGCAGGAGGCAACTGTCTGACCGGGCCATTGAAGGCCAAAAAGGCAAATCCGGCCACGCCGACACCGACGTAAATGGCGGCGATCACGACGAGCGGTGTGTCAAAGGACAGCTTCTGCTGCGGTTCGATGAGCTGCCACCCGACGATGTAAATGATGGTGGTAAAGAACATCTGTACCATCGTAAAGGCCTCTACATCGTACTCCAGCCGCTTCGAAAACCAGTTGAGGTAGACGGCCTGGAAGGCGATGATGACAGCTGCGGACAGGGTCATGACGTCGCCTTTGTTCATCTCGGAAAAGGAGACGCCGGCAGTGCTCACCACGCCAGAAATCAGCGCCATGCCCCCCGTCGCCGCAACAAGGGCGACGAGCTGGTCGCCGGAGCTTTTGCCCTTAAAAAAGAGAAAGGAGACGACGGGCATCATCAGCACATAGGTGCAGGTCAGGAATGACGCCTTGGAGGCCATCGTGTAATTTAAGGCATACATCGACAGGTACATACCGGTGCCGCCGACGACGCTGCAAATGAGGGCGTAATAGTACATTTTGCGGTTTTTTAGGGCCGACAGACGCTCGGGATTTTTTCGGCAGCCTAAAAAGTACCAGACGGCCATCGTCAAAAACCCCAGCGCGCCGCGCAGACCCATAAAGGGGGAGGTGCTCATGTACCCCTGCACATACTTGCATACGGGGTAGCTCACGCCGTAGGCGACAGTTGAGAACAACAGCAGGAGTTCGTTTTTATATTTTGTCATACATCACAGAGTGAACACCTCGGGGTCGCCCCACAGCTCCGCTTGACAGGCGGCCTGGTGGGTGCCGGAGAAAATGCCGGGGGCACCGCCGGTGTGCAGCATGACCACCCGGCTCCCCTTTGGGATCCGGCCGGTTTTTGCCATGTCCATAAGTCCTCTAAAAACTTTACCGGTGTAGCAAAAGTCCAGCAGGATCGCCTCACGGGAGGCCATGAAGTAGCTGGCGGCACGGGTGTCGGGGTCGGGAATGTTGTAGCCGGGGCCGACATAGCCGTGCTCAATATGCAGGTCGGCGCGGGAAAAGGAAAGCCCCGTCTCCCAGTAGGCCGCCGTGCGGTTGATGTAGTCGAGTCCCGACAGAATGTCGGCCTCGGTTTTGTTCGAGACGCAGACCCCGACAAGTTCGCCCGGTACACTGTAATACCGAAGGCCCACCGTCATGCCGGCGTAAGTCCCGGCTGAGCCGTAGGCGCAGAAGATGTAGTCGGGGGAGATGCCCATATCCTTCAGCTGACCGCCCATCTCGCCGGCGCACCGGATGTAACCGGCGGCCCCGATCTCGGTGCTGCCGCCGACCGGAATGAGGTAGACTTTGTCACCCATGGCCTCGTACCTGGCGACAACGGCTGCCGTCGCCTTCTCCTTGAGGGCGGCCGCCTTTTCGGCGTAGTCCGGGGTCCCGGCAAAGGAGGAGTCGTCCATGAAGACGACCTCGGCCCCCATCATGCGGTCGAGGATCAGGTTGCCGGTGGCTTCTTTTGGAGCGGGGCCGTTTAGAATCATGACGCACTTGAGCCCAAAGCGGGCGGCGGCGGCCGCCGTCAGCCGCCCGTGGTTGGTCTGGGGGCCGCCGTAAGTGAGCAGCGTGGTGCAGCCTTTGGAGACGGCATCCTGCACGAGGTAGTCGAGCTTGCGCAGCTTGTTGCCGCCAAGCCCGTAGCCTGTCAGGTCATCCCGTTTGATGTAAAGCTCGATTCCGAGCTCCTCGCTCACCCGCGGCAGCTTGTGCAGTGGGGTATTCAGCATACCGGTTTCAAAATATTTAGCGTTTTCGATTTTCATGTTTGTACACCTCCGGTCAGGGGTTAATAGAAAAACAGCGTTTTAAAAACGCCGGCATTGTCTTCGCGCAAGCCCTTGGATTATTCCTCAATGACGGTCCACTTGCCGTCGTGCTTGTAGGATTTGACCATGTCCTCGTAGGTGGACCCAACAAAGGAATCGGTCGAAAGGTCATAGGAGAGCGCAGTGCCCTCGAGGACGATGATGTGAGATGCTGCCGCATCGCCGTAGTCCTCAAGCAGCCCGTCGTAGGCGGTTCGGGCATTTTCCTCGGTGTCGTAAGTCAAATCAATAAGCACTTCGGTGACGACGCCTTCCTTCCAGGTCATGGTGCAAAGGCCGTAGGTGATGCCGGTCTTGTCGTTTTTGGGCTCCTGATAGGCCGTAAGCGTGTCGTTTTGATGTTCGCTGGGCTTTGGTGCACAGCCGGCGGAGAGCCCCGCAATGAGTATGGCCGCAAGGACGGCCGCAAGTCGCTTTGTCATGCACATTCCTCCGAAGTGGAATTTGCGGCAAGACTTTGCCATAAAAAATATTGTATCACATTACGGGAAGGTTTTGCAACGCGAAAACCCCGTGGAAATTGCCATCTTTGTCGGCGGGGGATGCTCATCCTCTTGTAATTTCGGGACGCAATAGATATAATTGACCCAAGTGATTCAACCGGGAGGTGGCGGCTTGCCAGAAATATTGAAGGTTGAGGGACTCACCAAGATATACGGAAACGGCGTGCTCGCGAACGATAAGGTAGGCATATCGGTGAACAAGGGCGAAATACACGCGATATGCGGAGAAAACGGCGCCGGAAAATCCACCCTGATGAAAATCCTCTTCGGGCTTGAACAGCCGGAGGAGGGGGATATCTACATAAAGGGCGAGAAGGTCCGTATCGCAAGCCCCTCGGCGGCCATAAAGCTTGGAATCGGCATGGTGCATCAGCATTTCATGCTCGTCGACTCCATGACGGTGGCTGAAAACATTGTGCTCGGCGTGGAGCCTAAAAAGGGCCTCTCCATCGACAGGGAGAGGGCCAGACAGATGACCCGTGAGGTCGGGCAGAAGTACAACCTTGCCATAGACCCGGACCTTGTGGTCCGGGATGTTTCGGTCGGCGTCAAGCAGCGCATTGAGATTGTCAAAGCGCTGCTGCGGGGTGCGGAAATTTTAATTTTGGACGAGCCCACGGCCGTCCTCACCCCACAGGAGACAAAGGAGCTCTTTGTCGAACTCGGCCGGCTGCGGGACGAGGGGCACACCATCCTCTTCATTTCCCACAAATTAAATGAGGTCAAGGAGCTCTGCGACCGCATCACCATCATGCGGGCCGGCCGGTCAATGGGTACCTACGAGGTGTCGGAGCTGTCGGAGGCCGAGATTTCGAAGCTGATGGTGGGGCGCGACGTCGTGACGAAAATCAACAAAGAGCCTGCAGACCCTGGCACAGTGACGTTGTCGGTGCGGGAACTTGCCTACACGAATAACTTCGGCCGGCAGACCCTGAAGAAGGTCTCCTTTGATGTGCGCCGCGGCGAGATATTAGGCGTTGCCGGCATCGAGGGCAACGGGCAAAGAGAGCTCACCGAGATCGTCATCGGGCTTCGCAAGGCGGGCGGCGGTAGCGTGCGCATGGAGGGGGCTGATATTACAAAGGCCACCATCCGCACCCACCGCAAAAGCGGCATGACCCACATCCCAAGCGACCGAATGACCCACGGCGTCGCCGGCACCATGTCGATCAAGCACAACATGCTGGCCGACAAGATCTGGGAGCCCCGCTACACCGGCCGCGTCTTTTTCAAAAACAAGAACATAGATGCCGACATGTCGGCCTTGGCGCAGGAGTACGCCGTTAAATGCAGCTCGATCGACCAGTCGGTCGGCATGCTGTCGGGTGGCAACATACAAAAGGTGGTCGTCGCCCGCGAGATGTCTTCGGGCCCGAAGCTTCTGGTGGCCGACCAGCCGACCCGCGGCATCGACGTCGGGGCTGCTGAGTTCATCCACCACCGCATCGTCCAGATGCGGGACGCCGGCACGGCAGTGCTGCTGGTCACAGCCGACTTAAATGAGGCACTGGAGCTATCGGACAGCATCATCGTCTTGCAGGACGGCGACATCGTGGCCTATTTCCCCGACACAAGAGAGCTGACCGAGGAAGAGCTCGGATATTACATGCTCGGCGTCAAGCGTCAGACGCCGGAAGAGATCGGAGGGGTGGTCCATGAAGGCTAAAGCTGCCCGCAAAATGGATGTTGGCACCAAGTTCGATCTGGTGCGCATGGCAGTGGCCATCGCTATCGGCCTTGCAGCAACGGCCATCGTCGTAGCGCTGACCTCGGACAACGTCGGAGAGGCCCTCTACTGCATGTTCGTCGGCCCCTTGGAGCGGGTGCGGTACATGTTCAACGTGCTGGAGCTTGCAATCCCACTCATTTTCACCGGCGTCGCCATCTGCGTCATGTTCTCGGCCCAGCAGTTCAACCTGGCCGCTGAGGGCATCTACTACGTCGGAGGACTTGTGGGCTGCATGCTGGCCATCGACTTAAACTTGCCAAAGCCCCTCCACGCCATTGTCTGTGTTTTGATGGGGGCGGTCGTCGGGGCGGTGATCGGTGCCATTCCCGGCATCTTAAAGTACAAGCTCGGTGCCTCCGAGCTCGTCACTTCCCTCATGCTCAACTATCTGTGTTTCTATACTGTCACCTATATTCTCAAGAACTTTTACCGCGACGCCTCCGCCGGATACACCGTCTCCTATAAGTTCAAGGAGACGGCCATCATGACAAAGCTCCTTCCCAAGTATCGGCTCTCAATCGGCGAAGTCGTCATTGCGGCGGGAGTCGTCATCGCGACCTATCTCTTCCTCTACCACACAAGATGGGGCTACACCATTCGCACCGCCGGACAGAACATGGCCTTCGCCAAGTTCTCGGGGCTGTCGGCCGGCTTTGCCGTCATCGGCTCCCAGGTCATCGGCGGGGCCATCGCGGGTATGGGCGGTGCCACCGAAATGCTGTCGCTGTACACCCGCTTTGAGTGGCAGAACCTGCTCGGTTACGGGTGGGACGGCGTCATCGTCGCCATCTTCGCCAAGAACAACCCAAAATACGTTCCGCTGGCCGCCATCTTTCTGGCCTATCTGCGCATCGGCGGTGACATCATGATGCGCCGCACCGGGGTGCAGATGGAGATCATCAAAGTCGTGCAGGCCGTGCTCATCGTGCTGCTGGTGGCCGAGCGATTCTTAGCTTCCTACCGCCACAAGATGGTGGTTAGGGACGCAATGGCAAAGGAGGCGGGCGCCGATGCTTGATACCATTTTAGATTCCATTTTTAACGCCACCTTTGCGGCCTCCATTTTGCGAATTTCCACCCCCATCCTTCTGGCGGCCTTGGGCGCCATGATTTCCGACCGGGCAGGATGCGCCAACATCGGACTTGAGGGCACCATGCTGATTTCCGCCTTGGCCGGTGTCGCCGTCTCATCCCTTGGCAACGAGGTGACAGGGCCCTGGATGGGACTCGCGGCCGCCATTGTCATCGGCGGCATCGTCGGTGCCGTCATGGCCTACCTCATTTTAGGCCTCAAAACAAACGGGGTACTGGCCGGCGTCGCGGTCAACTCCATCGGCTCTGCCGGAACCATTTTCGTGCTGTTCCTACTGACCGGACAAAAGGGCATCTCCTCCTCCATGCGCAGCTACAACCTGCCTAAGGTGAACATTCCGATCGTCAAAGATATTCCGGTGCTGGGCGACATACTGTCGGGACAGAACCTGCTCACCTATGTTGCTTTCGCTGCCGTCGCCATCATGGCCTACCTGCTCTATAAGACCCCCTTAGGACTTCGCATCCGTGCGGTCGGCGAAAACCCGGGCGCAGCCGCTTCGGTCGGCATCAATGTTACCAAGATGAAGTGCATCGCCCTCATCCTGTCCGGCATCATGGCCGGACTTGGCGGCGCCCACATGTCGATGGGCTACGTTTCATGGTTTGCGCGGGACATGACAGCCGGACGCGGCTTCATCGCGCTGGCCGCGGAGGCCATGGGCCGCGCAACGCCGGTCGGCACGATGGTGTCGTCGGTCTTCTTCGGCCTCGCCATGGCTGTCGCAAACACAATGCAGACGCTCAACATCGCCTACGAGCTTGTGGCCGGCATCCCGTATTTCGCCACCATTTTAGGCCTTGCGGCCTATGCCTGGCGCGAGAAAAAACGGCTGAAGGACACGCTGTAAGAGCGATGTAAGCAAAGTCCGACGGACACGCCTTACAGGACAAAAATCCATGTGAAAGGAGCCGCATATGTCAAGACCCATCATCATCGATTGCGACCCCGGGCACGACGACGCCATCGCCATCATTCTGGCCATGGCCTCGCCCGAGCTCGACGTGCGGGCCATCACGACGGTGGCCGGAAACCAGACACTTGACAAAACTTTCGTCAACGCCCGCAAAGTGCTGACCTATCTCGGGAAAGAAGTCCCGGTTGCGGCGGGTGCCGCACACCCCCTCATGCGCCCCCTCATGACAGCCCCGGGGGTCCACGGTGAGACCGGGCTCGACGGCCCCGTCTTCCCCGAAAAAATCCTTGCCCCGTCATCCTTGTCGGCATTGGAGCTGCAGGTCAAGGTGCTGGAGGAGTCGCAGGTCCCGGTTACCATCGTGTCGGTCGGCCCCCAGACAAACGTCGCAAAGCTCATTTTGGCCAGGCCCGATCTGCTCCCCAAAATTGACCACGTCACCATCATGGGCGGCGCGGTCTTAGGCGGCAACTGGTCGGCGGCGGCCGAGTTCAACATCATGGTCGACCCGGAGGCTGCCGCCGTGCTCTTTAAAAGCGGGTTGCCGGTCGTCATGAATGGCCTCGACGTCACCCACAAAGCCTATCTGACCGAGGAAGACATCGAATTGTTCCGGGGCATCGGCACCGTCGGCGGCAGACTGGCTGCCGAGCTCATCGACTTCTTCAAGCTCTACCATCAGGCCGGCACCGTCGGGATTCCGCTGCATGACCCCTGCGCCGTCGCCTACGAGCTGCGTCCCGACCTCTTCGAGACCTTGGAATGTACCCTCGACACCGAGTGCGCCTCTGAGTTTTGCGACGGAACCATCATCGCCAATATGTGGCCATGGGATGCCCCGCACCCTCATAAGGCCGTTGTGGGCATCGACCGGCAGGGTTTCATCGACCTGCTCTGCGCTGCCTTTGAGCGTTATCCCAAGGAGGTGCCGGTATGAGATACCTGTTTTTAGACACCGATCCCGGCATAGACGACGCCATCGCCATCCTGACCCTGCTGGGGGATAAGGATGTGACGGTCTGCGGCATGTCGGCTGTCGGTGGAAATGTCGAGCTGCACCACACCTTAAATAACCTGCTCTGCCTCGTCGAAGCGGCGGGGAGGTCCGATATTCCGGTCTACGCCGGCGCCGCGGGCCCCCTGCTCGGCGCCTTAAACTCGGCGGCCGACGTCCACGGTTCGGCGGGGCTTGGCGGCATTTGCCTTGCCGATCCTGCGAAAAAGCCGGAGCCGGAGGACGCTGTCGAAGGCATTTACAAAGCGGCCAAAGAGCACCCCGGTGAACTGACCCTGATGGCCATTGGGCCGCTGACCAACGTGGCAAAAGCGCTCCTTGCCCACCCCGATCTGAGGGGGCTTTTGGGCGATATCTTTATCATGGGTGGGTCCATAGTCGGCGGAAACGCCACCCTCCAGTCTGAATTCAACATCTATGTAGATCCAGAGGCTGCCCGCATCGTCTTCGAGAGCGGCGTGAAGCTCACTATGGCGACTCTTGAGATCGCCAACAGCATGCTCATCACACTCGAAGAACTGCTCTCGCTCGGCACCCTCGGCAAGGCCGGCGCTCTTGCCGCTGAAATCGGGGAGGCCGGCATCGCCGTCTCCAAGCGGTATGGAAGGGAAGGTGGCTGGCCCATTTACGACGCTGTTGCAGCCGTCTGCTGGCTTAGGCCGAACCTTTTTGAGATAAAAGAATTCAATGTCGTCATTGAAACCCGGGGGGCAAAGACGCGCGGGCGCACGGTGGTTGACTGGTATGGCTTTACAAAAAAAGTGCCGAATTGCTTCATTCCGCTGTCGGGCGACCGGGACGGATATGTCGAGGTGCTGCAAGAGAATATCGGCAATCTAAACTAAAGACACAAAAAAAGGACGGCCAAGGCTGTCCTTTTTCTTTTATTGTATGATTATAGCCTTACGAGATAAATGCACTTTTGCAGGGAGGCTGCCGCACGCAGATAGTGACCGGCGGGGATATCGGCTATTTCAAGCAGCTCCGCCCCGAGGTGTTCGCAGGTCTTTCGAGAAGCAGCGTTGTCCGGGTCACAAGTGATGATGAGATGCTCCATGCCGTGATTTTTGGCGAGCCGGAACACAAGCCGACAGGCTTTTTCGGCGTAGTGACGGCCACGGTATGGCGCATCGACACTGTAGCCGATGTTGCCGTGGTAATAGAGATTGTCGTTATGGCCGACCCGAAAGGAGAGGTGCCCCATTTTTTCGCCCGTCACAGCATCGCAGATGGAAAAAACATAGGCTGGAACGCCGCTTCGCTCCTCGACGGGCCTGACACCCTCAAGCCGTAGCATGAGTTCGCCATCTTTGAGGTCTGCCGTATCGAGAAATTCAAAATCGTCCATGTGGCCCTCCACCTTTGAGGCTTTCAGCAAAGTTCATTTGCCGAGCTTTTTTCGGGCATCGGCCTCCAGAATGTCGACAAGCCCATTGAAAAAGAGCTTGCCCAGATCCGCTGTCGCATACCGGGCATCGCCGATGATACCGGTCGGTGACATGGCGACGATTCCCTCCTTGAAGAGCCGATCGGTCAGCGCCTTGTCCACCTTGCCCATGAAGCCTTGAGCCGCCATGTCCATGTTGACGAGGTCCGGCCGCAGATAGAGCATGACCGAGGTCTCCCAGGTGCAGGCATGGCCGCCGCAGGAGGCCTTGGGCAGCCCTGCGGCCTCTTCCTGCTCGACCAGAAGGTCGACCAGCGCCTCAATCGGGAAACCGCTGACGATCTTCGCGGGGTATTTTTTATCCAGCTCCTCGGCGATCTTGGCGACTGTAGCGAAGTTGCCGCCGTGGGAGGAGAGCAGCACGATGTTTTTGAAGCCGTGGCGCACAAAAGCCGAGACATAGTCCTCAAGAAGCATTTTGAAAGTTTCGGGGCGCAGCGAAATGGAGCCTGGCAGTGCCATGTGGTGGTCGGACAGCCCTGGCCGGATGACGGGCGCGACAAGGGCGTAGCCGAGCCGCTTTGCAAGCGCCTCCGACTGGGCTGCACCGATGACGGCGTCGGTCGACTCGGCCATGTGAGGGCCGTGCTGCTCCGACGAGGCAGCGCAGATGATCACGGTGTCATATCCTAAGTCCAGTGCGGCCTTGACCTCGGGCCAGCTCATCTCTTCAATTAGGATTTTTTTCAAGCGGTTCACCTTCCTTGTTTTGTTACTGTCGCCTCAGCTTTTCAGTTCGACCAGCATTTCAACCTCAACCGGGATGTTGAAAGGGAGGGAGGAGGTACCCATGGCCGACCGGGCATGCCGGCCGTCCTCACCAAAGACCTCTGCCATCAGGTCGGAAAAGCCGTTCAAAACTGCCGGCTGCTTATAGAAGCCTGGAGCACTGTTTATAAGCCCAAAGACTTTGACAATACTTTTAACCCGGTTTAAGTCGCCAATGGTGTTGTGCATGGCTGACAGCAGCGCCACACCGCAGCTGCGGGCGGCGGCATACCCCTCTTCAAGGGTCAATTCACCGCCGACCTGCCCGACGTAGGGCGGGGTGCCGTCGGGGTTAAAGACGGGGCCCGACCCCGACACATAGAGCAGATTGTCCCCAAAAGCCTTCGCCGGCAAAAACGAGGCGAAGGGCTTTGCGGGGGGCGTGAGGGTGATTCCAAGCTCTTTGAGCTTTTCATAGACGTCCATCTTCATACCTCCGTTATTTAAAATATTTGCAGTGGGCTTTGGTTACTCGTAGTCGGACAGAATGGCTTGTGCTGCTTTTTTACCGGCCCCCATGGCCAGAATGACAGTGGCGGCCCCGGTTACGGCATCGCCGCCCGCAAAGACGCCGGACATGGTGGTGGCGCCCCACTCATCCGCCGTGATGCGGCCCCGCCGGTCGGTCTCAAGCCCTTCGGTGGAGGCGGTCAAAACCGGGTTGGGGCTGTTGCCGATGGCGATGACGACGGTGTCGATTGGGAAGGTGAATTCACTCCCCGGTTCCGGCACGGGACTGCGCCGGCCGGAGGCGTCGGGCTCCCCGAGCACCATGCGGACACACTCCATGCCGGTAACCCGTCCGCCCTCGCCCAAAATCCGGGTGGGATTTCGCAGCAGGTTGAAGACGACGCCCTCTTCCCCTGCGTGCTGCACCTCCTCAAGACGGGCCGGCAGCTCCTCCATGGAGCGGCGGTAGACGATCATGACTTCCTCGGCCCCCATGCGCAGGGCACAGCGGGCGGCGTCCATGGCCACGTTGCCGCCGCCCACAACCGCCACCCGGCGGCCGACCGAAATGGGGGTGTGGCTTTGGGGAAGGTAGGCTTTCATTAAATTAATACGGGTCAGAAATTCGTTTGCCGAGTAGACTCCGATGAAGTTTTCGCCCGGAACGCCTAAAAACTGCGGCAGGCCGGCACCGGTGCCAAGAAAGACGGCGTCGTGCTTATTTTGGAGCTCTGCCATCGTGATGGTCTTGCCGACCACAACATTGCAGGCGATGGTGACGCCAAGCTGCCGGAGCTTGGTGATCTCGCTGCCGACGATAGACTTGGGCAGTCGGAATTCAGGAATGCCATAGGACAAAACGCCGCCGGGGGCGTGCAGCGCCTCGTAGACGGTCACTTCAGCGCCGGCCCTCGCCAGCTCACCGGCACAGGTAAGCCCCGCCGGGCCGGAGCCCACGACGCCGACTGAAAGCGGCAGCCGTCTTTTGGGCGGCGTGGGGGCCTCATCGATAAAAAGGTCCCCTAAGTACCGCTCGACGCGGCCGATGGACACAGGCTCGCCTTTGAGGCCCCGCACGCAGAGTTTCTCACACTGGTTTTCCTGCGGGCAGACCCGGCCGCAGACGGCCGGCAGCGCTGAGTCCTTTGAGATGATATCAAAACCCCGCTTCATATCACCCTCTTTGACGGCCGACAAGAAGCCTGGGATGTCGATGCCGACGGGACAGCCTGCAACGCAGGGCTTGTTCTTACAGCCGAGACACCGGGCCGCTGCGGCTTTGGCCTCCGCCTCGGTAAGACCTTTTGCGACTTCGGAAAAATCAAGCCTCACTCAAACATCGCCTCCATCTTGCATTTCTCGCAGTCGCGGTAGGTCGAAAGCCTTGTCATGGCCTCCTCGAAGTCGACTTGATGGCCGTCGAAGTCCGGACCGTCGACGCAGGCAAATTTCACTTTGCCACCCACCATCAGCCGGCAGCCGCCGCACATGCCGGTGCCGTCGATCATGATGGGGTTCATACTGACGATGGTGGGAAGCGCATAGGGCTTTGTCAAATTGCAGATGGCTCGCATCATGGGCAAGGGGCCGATGGCGATGGCGAGGTCGTACGGACCTGCTTCAAGCAGCTCCCCGAGCGCCGCCGTCACAAAGCCGGCCTTGCCTGCCGTGCCGTCGTCGGTGCACAAAATGAGCCGGCCGGCTGCGGCAAGCTCTTTTTCCAAAATGACAAGTTCGGCCGTCTTAAAGCCGGCGATGATGTCAACCTCGGCGCCCATGGCGGAAAGCGCTTTGGCCTGCGGCCAAGCGATGGCGCAGCCAAGCCCGCCACCCACGACGACCGCCCGCTTCACCCCATCCGGGATGTCGGTAGGCTTTCCGAGCGGGCCGACGATGTCGGATATGCTCTGGCCTACCTCCAACTTGCCCAAGAGCTTTGTCGTAAGCCCGACCTCGGCGAAAATGACGGTGACGCTTCCTTTATCGGGATCCCAGTCGGCGAGGGTTAAGGGAATTCGCTCCCCCTCCTCGCAGACCCGGATGATGACAAATTGCCCCGGTGCGGCATGGGCGGCAATGGCGGGAGCCTCAATCTCCATGCATACGATCTGGGGCGAGAGCCTTTGTTTGGAAAATATGGATGCCAACGCGAGTTCCTCCTTAACCTGTGAACTTATGGTAATTAGAATATTATAACTTGCGGCTTGCAAAAAAACAATGTGTGTACTATAATCATTTACGCTTTGATCAAGCTTTGACCACAATCCCGGCCGGTGCCGCCGGCCCCATGAGGAGGAACATTGAAAGGATATTCTGCAAAACAGCTCGCGAAGGCGGGTTTGATTGCCGCGATATACGCCGGACTGACACTGGCCACCGCGGGCTTTTCTTTCGGCCCCACCCAGCTTCGGGTGGCCGAGGCCATGACCTTGCTGCCACTCCTCTTTCCGGAGGCGGTGCCGGGGCTTTTTGTCGGCTGCTTTCTCTCAAACCTCATCGGCGGATACGGTATCGCCGACGCCATCGTTGGCTCCCTTGCGACGCTTGCCGCCGCCCTGTTGACCCGCCGGTGCAAAGGGCCCTTGACGGGCGGACTGCCGCCGGTCATCATCAATGCGGTGGCCATTGGGGTTTTGCTCAAAGCGGTCGGTGCCGCCGAGGCAGCGCTGCCATTTGTCATGATTCAACTCGCGGCCGAGGAGGCCGCTAGCGTCTACCTCTTCGGACTGCCGCTGCTGGGACTCATGAGACGGCTTCCGGGGCGGGACAACCGGTAAAAAGTTGGAACAAATTTTGATCCGCTGCGTTAATAAAGTTGTGTATCGTCAAAAATAGCGTATAAACATATGAATAGTACTGGAGGTACTAAGTAAATAAATGTCTCAGAATTTAAAGAAAAAAAGTGTTATAAAGCGCACCTTGCTCGCGGCGGCGGCACTGATCCTGTTCGCCGCAGGGTGGTTTGCATTCAGCGTGTGGTCGGCCGCAAGCGGTATGACGAACAAGGAGCCGCCGGCATCCATCGACGCGACGGTTCCGGCTGGGGCCTTCAACGTGCTGCTCATCGGAACTGACGGCTCCGACACCCTGACCGACACCATCATCATGATGAGGGTCGATCTCGACAACCACAGTATCAACATCATCTCCCTCATGCGGGACACGCGGGTCAAGCTTGGCAACCACTACGGCAAGCTCAACGCGGTCTATGGCAGGGACGGGTTGGATGGCCTCATCTCCTGCGTCAAGGAGCTGACAGGCTCCCCCATCCATTATTACGCCATGGTCGACCTCGAGGGCTTCAAGGCTGCCATTGACCTTTTGGGCGGTGTCGATTTCGAGGTACCGCGGGACATGAAATACTCCGACCCCACCCAGGATCTCTATATCGACCTCAAGGAGGGCATGCAGCACCTCGATGGCGAACACGCCATGGAACTTGTGCGCTTTCGCCGATATGCCGAGGGCGATGTGCAGCGCACAAGGGTACAAAAAGACTTCATGAAGGCGCTGCTCGAGCAAAAACTCCAATCCTCCAATATTCTCAAGCTGCCAGACCTATTCAAAACTCTGTCGCAGTATGTAGACACCAATGCCACCCTCTCCGATGCCATCGGCAAGTCGGGGTCCTTGGCGAAGCTCGCCAAGGACGACACCATTGAAATCTATGAGTTCCCGGGAGTCGGCGCCTATGTGGGGCAGGTCTCCTACTTCCTGCACGACGAGGACGCGGCCTACACCCTCTTTTCCGAGCACTTCGGCGGCACCGGAGCGCCGCAGGTCATTAAGTACACAGATTATTCCTCCGCCGCGGCCATGAATCCGGGCGGCAAACCCATTGCGGTTGTGACTGAGCCCACCCAGCCCTCGGAAGAAACCCCAGGCGAGACGCCGGAGGAAACCCCAGGCGAAACGCCGGAAGAAACCCCGGGTGAGACGCCGGAGGAGACCCCGGATGAGACGCCGGTGGAACCGGTCGAGCCGCAGGATCCGGTGACCCCACCGGCGGAAAACGGCAACTGAAATCAGATTTTTTCGGCCCCGCGGCAAACTTGCCGCGGGGCCGCTTCTTGCAATGCGGCCGCCCATAGGCTACAATAAGATCGTGAAATATGGAGGTGTATCCGTTGGATAAAAAATATCTGTTTGCAGAGCGGACGGCAGCCGTGCTGGCAGTACTTGCCGTCATAGCGGGCGGCTGGAGTACCGGTGACCTGACCAACCGGCCGATTTCCATCGCGGTCGGACTCATACTGCTGTCGGCGGCAATTAGGGGCGTCGTGGCACTGCTGCGCAAAGGAGACGCCAAAAAGAAGTGACCGATTTGACAAAGTTTTACGCGGCGCTCCAAAAAGTGCCGCGCGGCTGCGTTGTATCCTACGGACAGCTCGCCATGCTGGCAGGGTGTCCTCGGGGAGCCAGAAAGGCGGGGCGGGCCATGAGCTGCGCTGTGCCGGAGCTTTCGCTGCCCTGTCATCGGGTCGTTCACGCCGATGGAAGGCTGGTCCCGGGCTGGACGGAGCAGCGCATGCTGCTTGAGGCAGAGGACGTGGCTTTTTTACCGTCGGGGCGGGTGGACATGAAAAAGTGTGTCTGGCGTCTCGATATAAATCTGTGCAAATAAGATATTGAAAAAAACAAAAGTAATGGGTATAATACTTTTTGCTTGCATTTTTAAAATAAAGGAGGATATCAGGTATGACAACTTACGAAGCAATGAAAAAGCGCCGCTCCATTCGCAAGTTTGACGGCGCCCGCCCTGTACCGATGGAGGTTCTGACAAAGGCGGTGGACGTCGCACGGCTTGCGCCCTGTGGCACGAACGCGCAGACCCTCAAGTTCTGCGTCGTCACCGACCCCGCGCTTACAGCTGAAATCTTCGCACTGTCGGCCTGGGGCGCCCACTTAAAGGACGGTTCCGGCAGGCCGGGCCCCGGACAGGAGCCCACCGCCTGGATGCTGATCCTCCACGACGCGGCTGTGCGGCCCCAGCCCTTTGCGCTCGATATCGGCGCCGCCTGCGAGAACATCATCATCTACTGCCAGAGTGAAGGCGTGGCGTCCTGCTGGCTCGAGAACATCCGCAAAAAGGAGATCGGCGAGCTGCTTGGCTTGCCGGAAAATCTCTCGGTTGTCTCTTCGGTGGCCTTAGGGTATCCGGCCATGGAGTCGGCGGAAGTTCCGGTCAAAGAGGGCGGGACCGGCTACTACTGGGGAGAAAAAGGCGTCATGAGCGTGCCCAAGCGTTCACTTGAAGAGGTCATGATCCTGAAATAGTTGGAAAAGCGGATTTGCAGTCCGTGTCCATTCAAACAAGCAGGAGGTAATTTTTTTGCAACTCACCAGAAAGACCATGCTCAAGATGATGATTCCCATGCTGATCGACCAGCTCTTCATCGTCTTCTTGCCCATGGTCAATACCATCGTCGTCAGCAAGCTCGGCCAGAACTCGCTGTCGGGCGTCAGCATCATCGATCAGGTCAACATGATGGTTGGCTACGCCGTAATCGCCATCGCTTTCGGTGCAATGGTTGTCGTGGCCCAGTGCACCGGCAAAGGCGACACCGAGGGGGTCTACAAGGCTGTCAAGCAGAGCTACACCTCCTCCATGTACATAGCATTCGCGCTGTCGGCCTTCATGGTCTTCTTCGCGGGGCCTGTCGTCAGCCTAGCCCTGAAGGGCGCAGACCCCGACATGCAGGCCATTGCCCGCACCTATTTGCGGGTGACGGCACTCTCCTATCCGCTCTATTGCTTCTACAACAACTCGGCATCGCTGCTGCGCGGCGTGGGCGATACGAAACGCTCCATGTGGATGACGATCATTATGAACTCTTCGCAGTTCATGTTTTCCATCCTTTTCATTTACATCATGAAGCTCGGGATCTACGGTGCGAGCTATGCTACCCTGTCCGGCCGCGCCGTCGGCGCCATCCTCGGTGCCGTCCTTGTGCGGCAGCGGGGACTGGTCACCAGGTTCAGGGATATTTTCGGTTTCAAGCTCGATTGGGACCTGCAAAAGCGGTTCGTGCGGTTTGGCGTTCCGGCCGGTGCTCAGAGCTTTTTCTTCATTTTGGCCAGACTTACAATGAACGTCAACATCCTTATGGCAGGAACCGCCCACATATCGGCCAACGTCGTCTACACACAGCTGGTCGACCTCCAGTGCGCCGGCTCCTCCATGGCCATCATGATCGCTCCGACCATCATGGGCATGGCCAAGGGCCTGGGCGACGAGGAGGGTATGAAGAGGGCCTTCAAGGACGTCTTGTTCTTCTCCTTCTGGTTCGGGCTTGCCTTCGCCCTCATGCCCTACCTCTACCTGACACCCCTTCTCGGGCTCTATAACCTCAGCCCGGAGGCTTTCGAGCTGGCAAGGACCACCCTGATGTGGAACCCCATTTTCATCATCCCGATGGTTTGGTTCGCGGCCGTTGCACCCACCGCCTTCCGCGGCGTGGGCGATACCCTTGTCCCGCCCATCATCACAGTCTCATCGGTCTGGATTGCCAGAGTCGGCACCGTTGTCTTTTTGTGCACGCAGTACAACCTCGGCATTTACGCAGGATTTTGCGGCATTGCCGCTGACTACGTCCTGCGTACGATCCTGTACGCTTGGCGGTACAAGTCGGGCGCTTGGCTCAAAGTCTCTCGGAAGATTACCGTTTAAGAGACGGCTTTACGGGTACATTCATTGATACTTCAGCCGCAAAGGAGGAACTCCTTTGCGGCTGTTTTGTTTTTTCAATGAAGAATTGTATCCGTATGATTCAAAGCGTGATAGGGGAGCGACCTAATTTCTTAAGATATGGCCGATTGCACAAAGACATAACATGATTTTTGTAAGATTAAACAGTATACAAAATTGTATACAAAATGATAGAATAAAATCGATGGAGGGATACGATGACAGCGGACGAAGTGTACGAATACATCAAAGGGCAGATTGTGGCAAAAGAGCTCTTTCCCGGGGCGCGGATTGTAGAGGACGCCATGGCGGCTGAGCTTTCGACCAGTCGCACGCAGGTGCGGACCGCACTGCGCCGGTTGGAGTTTGAGGGGCTCGTGACCATTCTGCCTCACCGGGGCTCTTTTGTGGCCCGGCCGACCGAGGCCGAGATACGGGCGGCCTACGAGTGTCGGCTGCTCATTGAGTCCGAGACGGTACGCCTTGCGGTGGGCCGCATAACAAGGGGGCAGCTCGACCGGCTGCGGGAACTGGTGCGCAGGGAGGAACAAGCCCATGCCGAGCGTGACATGCAGCGGTTTCTCGCCATCAACGACGAGTTTCACTTGACAATAGCGGCGGCCTCCGGCAACCCCTTTTACGAGCGGTTCCTGCGGGAGCTCTCTGACCGCTGTAACGTCTATCTGCTCTTTTACGACCGGTTCCTTCTAACGCCGCCCGATAAGTCGCAGGCACTGCGCGAGCACACGATTATCGTGCAGGCGCTCTCGGCGGGCGACGCCGAAGAGGCGGTGGCCGCCATGCGGCGGCACACGAGCGAAACACTGGAACAGCTCTATTTTTAATGCAGATCCTTACCCCGCAGCAGGCGGGACACACCTGAAAGAGACCTAATTTTAAGGAGGCATCGCACATGAAAAAGGTGGAAATGCTCTATCTCTCGCAGGAGGACATCATGTCCCTCAAAATCGGCTGGGCCGACGTCATCCGCCTGACCGAGGCGGCCTGCTCCGAGCAGGCGAATGGTACTATCGAGTGCCCGCCCAAGCGCGGCGTGCACACCCGTCCCGACTGCTTCATTCATGAAATGCCGGTCTGGCTTAAGGGTATGGACGCCTGCGGCATCAAGTGGGTGTCGGGATACCCCTACAACTACAAGTACGACCTGCCCCAGATCCTCGGCGTTCAGATCATGAACTGCCCCGAGACCGGGGTTCCGCTGGCCGTCATGGACTGCCGGTGGCTGACGGCGGCCCGCACCGCTGCCGCCACCGCCATTACCGCCAAGTTCTGTGCCAAGAAGGGCTCCTCGGTCATGACCATCGTCGGAGCCGGCGTGCAGGGCCGCATGGGCCTGCTGGCGACGCAGGAGGTGCTGAAAACCCTCAAAACCTGCAAGATTTTCGAGCTCCGGGAAGAGGTTGCGGGGCGCTTTAAGACGCTGATGGAAGAGCATGCCGGCGTCGAGGTTGTGGTCTGCAAGTCGATCGCCGAGGCCATGGAGGGTTCCGACATCGTTATGACCTGCACCCAGAAGCTGCCGCACCCCATCATTCCGGCCGAATCCTTCAAGCCCGGCATGCTGGGCGGCGGGCTTGAAGCCGGCCGCGCCTGGCCGGGCGCTCTGCTGCACGGAGTCGATAAGGTCATCACCGACCACCTCGAGCAGACGCTCTCCTACAACGCGCCCGGAGTCTTCGAGGGCGGCATGCCCACTTTCCACGCGACGCTGGGTGAGCTCATCAACGGCACAAAGCTCGGCCGTGAAAACAATGAAGAGCGTATTCTGGCCTTCAACATCGGCTTTGCGGCCGAGGACATCGCACTCGGACAGCTTATTTACGAGAAAGCCAAAGAGCGGGGCATTGGCATCATGCTGCCGCTGATGGAGACTGAGGATATCTACTGATTTTTCTTTCTTTGCGTCAAAAGCACAGCGGCGAAAGCCGCTGTGCTTTTTGGCTGTCGAAAAAATCATTTTTCGACAGCCTGATTTTCTTAGGTCCTCCGAAAGGCCTTGAAAATGTGGCTGAAATCCTTATTCTTTAAATACTTCTTAAAAACAAGGCAAGTCTTATGCCGCCCGCGAGCGCGAATTCATATCAAGCGGGAAGGGCACCGCTCACTTGGCGGAAAACCCACAGGTTTTTCGCCACTTTGAAACACAGCGACTGCCAGCCGCTGTGCTTGTTTTTTCCATGGGGCAGTGGTATAATCACGGGGAATCTTCAATAATGGGAGCTTATTTATGAAAATAAAATACCTCTCCGTACCGGCGGCACTCTTTGCCGCCTGGCGGGCCTATATCATCGTCGCCTATACCCAGGACGGCACCGGCTTTTTGCCGCGGGGCTCCATGATGGGATGGTTTTATACGCTTCCCCTGCTGGCTGTCTGCGCCTGGCTGTATTTTTCCGCATGGAAAAAGGCGCCGGGGGCCGGGGTTTCTGGCAAGGGGGCAATGCTGCAGGGATCCGCCCTGCAGAGGGCCACACTGCTTGCCGCAGCGGGACTTGCGATATCGGCGGCCCTTGCTCTGCGCGTTACCTTCCGGGGCAGCCTCTTTTTTGTCGCCGCCACGGCCGTGGCCGCCGTCTGTCTTCTGCTGCTGGTTCCTGCCGCTGCAGGCCGGCGCACCGCACGGCCGGAGGCCGACGGGTATCTGGCACTGGTTCTTGTGTTTTGGGGTGTTGTTGCGCTGCTGTGCATGTTCCTCTCCAACAACACCATCACCTCCATCCCCGAAAACACCCTGTCGCTGCTCTCGACGGCGGCGCTGCTGGCCACTCTTTTTTCTGCGGCCAAGCTTCGAGTGGGGATGGCGACGGCCGGCAGCTTTCTGCGAATCGCGTCCGTCTCGGCGCTGATTGGTACCGCGGCCGAGCTGCCGGGGCTCCTGCTGCGGGTGACGGGCTTTGCCGACCGCTTTGTCACAAAGAGCATGCCCATCGACTTTGCCGTGTTCTTTATGCTGCCCGTCATTTGGGCAAGCCTCTTTGCCGTCGAAAAGAAGGCCGCAGGGTCCACCACAGGATTCGAAGAGGCGGCGGAGTAGATCAAAGGGCCGTCCAAGCAGCCACGCCCGATTGGAGATGGTCAAGGTGAAAGCGTCGACCTTCGCGTATTTTGCCGGCTACGGCATCAAAACCGTTTTGTTCGGGAGCAAGAGACCGATTCTCGGTACGGTGATTGTGACCGACAAGTGCAACCTCACCTGCAAGCATTGTTCGGTTAACAACATCACGGCAATTATCCACCCGTATAAGCAGATCAAAGCTGAAATGAAGTTGCTCTACGAGATGGGGGTGCGCATCCTCTTTTTGTGCGGCGGGGAGACCTTTCTGTGGCATGACGGAGAAAAAACGCTACGCAACCTTGTGGTCGAGGCCAAGGAGATAGGTTTTCTCGTCGTCAATGTCGTCACTAACGGCACCTTTTTGCTCGACCTGCCCGAGGCCGACCTGATTATGCTCAGTCTGGACGGGGATAAGAAGCGGCACAACGACATTCGCGGTGATACATACGACTTGATCATGCGCAACATTGAGGGGGCAACGGCCGACAACATCTGCCTGTATATGGCCGTCAATCAAATTAACAAGGACACGATAGAGGACGTCTGCTTGACCGCAAAGCGGATGAAAAACGTGCGGGCCGTCTCCTTCAACTTCCACACGCCCTATCCCGACACAAAAGAGCTCGCGCTGACGCGGGAGGAAAAGTATACGTGCTGCGGCGTCATAACCCGCATGATGGAGGCAGGCGTGCCGGTCTTCAACCTGAAAAGCGCCTTCCCCTACCTCATCGACAACCGCTTTACGACACCCTGCCGCCAGTGCGTTGTGATGGAAAACGGAAAGCTCAGCGTCTGCGGACGGTGCATCGACATTCCCGGCCTGTGCGAGCAGTGTGGGTACTTTTTCGTGGCCGAATACACATTGCTCTTCGGAGGGAATCTTAAAGTCATCGCGGAGATGCTGAGGACCTATCCCAAATTCATATAGGTGCAACAATGAGCCTTCTGACTACGCTGACCCGCATGTGGCTTACGAGGACGCCATCGCCGTTCACCTTCAAAAACGAATACGACAAAAAGCTGGACTTTGAGCGCTTAGAGGGGCTCGGACTCTATGTCCACATCCCTTTTTGCAAACAGCTCTGTTCGTTTTGCCCCTACTGCAAGGTGCTCTACGATTCCAAGGTTTGCGACGGCTATGTTGACCGTCTGATCCGAGAGATCCACATGGTCGGCGGGCAACTTTCCGAAAAAAAGCATGTGACAAGCCTATACTTCGGCGGCGGGACGCCGGCGCTCGCGGCCGGCAGAATCGGAGAAATCGTCGCCGCTGCAAAAGAGCACTTTGTTATCACCGAGGGAGTGGGGCTGGAGCTCCACCCCGACAATGTCACGGTGGAGACGCTCTCCATCCTGCGCACGGCCGGCGTGAGCAAAATCAGCATCGGGATTCAGTCCTTCGGGGACAAATATCTGGACATTCTCGGCCGAAAGAATTTCGACGCTACGAAAATTGAAGAGGCGCTGAAAGAGGTCCCATTTGAGACCGTCTCGATGGATTTCATTTTCGCCTTGCCGGGGCAGACCTTCGAGGATTTGAAAAGCGACGTCGACATGGCTTTTTCGATCGGGGCAAACCACGTTGCCATCTATCCGTTCATTGACTTCGCCTTTACGGGCTCAACAATCAAGCCGATGGGCAACGGGGAAAAGCGAACACTTTTGGACCAAATTACCTGCTACTGTCAGGAGAAGGGCTACGAGCGGGACTCCATTTGGACCTTTTCGAATACGCCGGGCGCAAAATACTCCTCCATGACCAGAGACAATTTCCTGGGCTTTGGCTGCTCGGCCACGACGCTGCTGAAGGATCAGTTCAAAATCAACACTTTCTCGGTGGAGCAGTACATAAAGCGGATTGACGAAGGTCTTTTGCCCACCTGCCTAACGCTTCGCTTTTCCGTGCGTCAACGTATGATTTACTATCTTTTTTGGACCGCCTACTCTACGCAAGTCGACAGCGGTGCCTTTGAGGATTTCTTCGGAGTGCCGCTGAAAAAAGCGTACCGGCTGGAGACATGGGCTTCCAAAAAGCTGGGCTTTGTGACCGAAGCGGATGGCGTATATCGCATGACGCTCAAGGGCGCTTTTTATTACCACTACTACGAGCACTACTATACGCTTGCCTATATCGATAAAATGTGGGGCATTTTGCGCATGGAGGCTTTTCCGGACAAAATTGTGTTATAAAAAACAGCACGACTTAAAGTCGTGCTGTTTTTTTCATGACGGTGTCGTAGTCATGGCATAAAGACAAGTTCAAAGGGCTCAAACCCGGCCGCCGAGATCGTATAGGCCTCCCGCCGGACGGTGACATAGAAGATCTCGCCGCCGTCTCCCGTTGGAATTTTCAGCATGTCCGACATGCCAATTTCGTGCCCCTGCCGCATGAGCAGCTTGGCCGCGGCCTCCTTGCGGGTCCATAGGGTGAAAAAGTCACCTGTCTCGCCTTCGGGGAATTTCTTTGAGACATCCCGGTACAACGGCCGGTGCAGCTCAAGGTCGACCCCGCAGGGAAAGGAGGCCGTAAGCGCCGCGATCCATCCGCCCGAGTGGGAGAGGCTTAAAAGGGGGGAGCCAAATTCAAATGACCGGCCAAAGAGGGCCTCCACCGCCTCGTGGGAGGGGTGCTTCTCCCCGCAAAACCCGAGATAGAGATTTGCGGTCATACCAACGTAAAATCGATGCGGCGGCTGACATAGTCGGCCGCGACAAGCAGCACTTTGACTGGCTGTCCAAGTTTGTACCGGCGGCCGGTGCGGGTTCCGGTCAGGGCCCTTGATACCTCATCGAATTCATAGTAATCGTCCGGCAGGTTCGTGATGTGCACAAGTCCCTCGACGGTATTTTGAAGCTCAATGAAGAGCCCGAAGGACACGACCGAGCTGATGACTCCGTCGAACTCCTCGCCGATGTGCTCCATCATGAGCAGGCAGCGGTACATGTCCTCGATGTCCCGCTCGGCCTCTGTCGCCCGCTGCTCGCAGTCGGTGGCCTGTTCAGACTCGCTTGGTGCTGCTGCCGCCATGGCGGAAAGCTGCTTGCGGGCGTCTTGATGCAAATACCCCAAAGCCCGATGGATCAGAAGGTCGGGATACCGGCGGATGGGGGAGGTGAAGTGGCAGTACATGGGGGACGCAAGCCCGTAGTGGCCGAGATTTTCTGCACTGTATCGGGCCCGCATCATGGACTGCACCAAAAGCCGCATGATCATCTGCTCGTAGGGCTTGCCTTCCACGGCTTTGGAGATTCGCTGATATTCGCTTGGCGGCATCCGGCCTTCGCTGTCGGGTTTGGCGTCAATGCCAAGTGCATGCAGCGTGGCGATGACTTCGCCTGCCCGGCTGGGGTCGGGCTTTTCGTGAATGCGGTAAATGCAGCTGGCTTTGTTTTCGGTCAGATGGGAGGCTACGGCTTCGTTGGCCGCCAGCATGAATTCCTCGATCAGCCGCTCGGTCACGCCGCGCGCCCGCACCGTCACCGAGATGGGCTTTCCGGCCTCATCGAGTTCGACAACGGGCTCCGCCGTATCAAAGACCATGGCCCCGCGGGCCATGCGGCGAGCGTTTAAGGCCTCAGCCAGCGGCAGCATCTGCCGCAGTACCGGCAGGACTTCCCTGTATTTTTCGGCGAAGGTTTCGTCGCCCGCCAGTAGCGCATTGAGCTCCTCGTAAACGCAGCGGCGGTGGGAATTGATGACGGAGCGGTAGATCTCGCGCCCCACTGGCTCACCCTGCGGCGTCATCTCGATGTCGCAGGTCATGGTCAGCCGCGGAACACCTTCCCGCAGCGAGCACAGGTCATCCGATAAGGCGAAGGGCAGCATGGGCACCACCTTGTCCACAAAGTAGACCGAGGTACCTCTGGCTTTTGCCTCGTTGTCGATGTCGCTGCCCGGGCGGACGTAATGGGACACGTCGGCGATATGCACGCCAAGCCTTAGGTTGCCGCTTGGCAATGTTTCCAGCGATACGGCGTCGTCAAAGTCCTTAGCGCCCGCCCCGTCGATGGTGAAAATGATTTTATCCGCCAGATCCCGGCGGGGCCCAGGGTCGGACATCTCGCCAGCCGACCGCATACGCTCCGCTAGGTCAACGGCCTCCTGCGGATAATCGGTGCGGATGCCGTGAAGCAGCAGCAGTGCCTCGTAGTTGGGGGCAAACTCATCTGCCGGTCCCAATACCTGCTCAATGACGCCGCCGGCCCCCACCCGCCCCTCGGGATAGCGGGTGACCCGCATGGACACCTTGTCCCCGGCCTTGGCTCCCATTGTCTTGCCCAGCACATCGATTTCGCGGCCGACACCCGCGCTGTCTGGAATGACGGCAAGTCCCCGGCCGCGGGTCTCGGCACGGCCGATGACCTTGGTCACGCCGCGCTCGATGATGCGTACGATTTCACCCTCGGCGGCGCGGCCGGCTTCGGCCGGCCTGATCTCTCTAGCTTCGACTAGATCGCCGCCCATGGCCCCCTTGGACCGGTTGTCGTAAATGAACATGCGGCGTACCCCATCCGACACAAAGCCGAACTCACGGGCAGTACCCTGATATTTGCCAATCAGCGGGGGATTGCCCTTGACGGGGGTCCCTCGTCCGGCGGCGGGGACGCCCTTGGGGCGGGCAACCGCCTTTGCCGGTCCATATTTTACGTGGGGAGCGGGCCGTGCGGTCCGCGGGTTCTGTTTGTGGCCCATCTGCCGCCCGCCCTTCATCTCGACCTCCAGTCTGCGACGGCCGCATCGGCCGCCTTTTGGGCGGCAAGACAAAAGGCAGTGTCCAGTGTCAGCGACCGCGGCCCGATTTCAGGGGTCTCAAAAGCCGCCTCAAGCGGCGCCTGCGGATCATAGGTCGGAGCGGTGAATGTGAAGGCGGTCGGAAGGCCTATGGCCGACTGCCCGGTGAGGGTTACAAAAAAGACGCAGGCCGCAAGATAGGCCCCCAAAGGCGATGTGTGCTCGCCGTCTTTGTAATAGAGGTCAAAGTCTTCCCGCAGCATCCCCCAGGCTTTGCCGACCGGGGCCAGTAGCATGCCCTTATCGCGGGCCAACTTCTCGTAAGCTTCCACAATGATGGGGTTTCCTTCCGGATTATTCTTCTCACTCCAGCACTGGTAGGCCACAAGCTTCGATTTTGAAAGCGCCGTCAGTTTCAGGATTTTGTCTGCCTCCTCGAAGAGGTTTTGTTCCCCCGGGAAGGGATGGGCGATATGCTGCAGCACGATATAGTCGTATCGGCCGAACAGGATGTTGTACCGAACGTCGAACTCGTGGGCTTGCCAGCCGAGTCCGCGGCCGCCCGATGTGTTCTGCACGGCATCGATTTCGACACCGTGGGATGCCGCAAGCTGCTGCAGCAGCTCCGGCATATCGTTGACAAAGGTGTGGCTGTTTCCGATGAATAAAACCTTCATGGTGAACCTCCTTAATGGTTATGGGCGACCCGCCAGACCGTCTTCTAGATGTGCGGCGGGAAAACGATGTATTAAGCCAAAAAACGTTAGTCTGGACGGACAAGCCGCAAAATAGAACGTATAAGTAAAGTATGGGCATTTATTGGTGAGGAAATTACGGGTAAATACCAAAACGGCAAATTTGCGCTCGCAAATTTGCCGGACTACTCTGTGTACTGATCGGCTAAGGCGATGATCCGGTCGACAATCGCCTCTTTGGCCGTCTTGGGGGAGAGAATTTTGGCCCCTGTGATCAGGGCGAGCTCAACGATTTGATCAAGTGGGGCGCAGATCGTCACCCGATAACCGCCGTCAGCCGGATCCGACCGGCCGCCGAGAGCGGCAAATCGTTCGGCGGCCCCTTCGGAGCATAGCAAGACGACTGTGACTTGCTTTGGCGTCAGCGCCGTAAGCAGCGCCTCCCGCTCCTCTTTAGTAAAGCGGTGCCGGCCGGAAATGCGGCTTAGCTGTGTCAGGGCCTTTGCGGGCACTGAACAGGGGGCGCCGGAAGGGGACTCGGCCGCCAGCCGTACCCGGCCCTCCGCCCAGTAAAGGGCGCAGGGCCGCAGTGTCACCCGGCCGGCCCGTGGGTGGTAGCCCCTAATTTCCGATGGGGGACATACAAAGGAGATACGGTCGCCCGCCTCGATGGCACCCGCAAGCACCGCGAGCTTCTCGGTGTCGGCGGCAGACTGCCGCGGGCCGAGTGCGAAACAGGCCGCCCGCGCCGTGGGGGAGATGAGTTCCTCCGGAAGCGCAAGGCCCAAAAGTGCCGCGGCGACGGCCGTGCCGTCCAAAACCGGTCGGCAGGCTAAGTAGACGCCGCCCTCAAGTCCGATATCGACTCCGAGATCCGACAGTGCCGTCAGATTGCGGGCGACTGTCTTACGATCTACGGCAAGGCCGTAATCCTGAGACACAAGTCCCGCAATCTCGGTCTGCGACAGTCGGTGCTCGGAGTCGGTGTACCGCTCAAGGACGCTCTTAATGCGCAGTATGGTCTGCTTTTTACCGCACGTGGCGCACATGGTTTCCCCTCCTTCGCAATGCCGTTTCGGACACCGGACAGGGAAAGCCGCTTTGCAAAAATTCGGGCGGCTGAAAGCCTGCCTCGGGAATGCGCGTGAATCAGTATGCCTTGCCCCACACAATCATCGTCTTTGCGGGTTTTCCGCAGATGGGGCAGACGTCGCCTAAGTGCTCCTGGGCAAAGGGCATGCAGCGGCTCGAGAGCCCCGCGACCTCCTTGACCTTCTCCTCACACGCTAGGTCGCCGCACCACATGGTCTTGATGAAGACGCCGTCATTGGCCATTGCCGCCATCTCCTCAAGGGAGTGAGCCGTGCGGGTACGGGCCTCACGGTTTTGAAGTGCCTTGTCGTATATGCGCTGCCGAAATGCCTCCAGCATGTCCGGAAGCCGGGCCGCAAGTTCGGCAAGCGGTACCGCCGTTTTGCTGCGGTCGTCGCGGGCGACGACAACGCACTCGCCTTTTTCAATGTCGCGGGGGCCCATTTCAATGCGCAGCGGCACGCCCTTCATCTCGTGCTCGGCAAACTTCCAGCCGGCCGAGTTGTCGGATGCGTCAAGTTTTGCACGGATGCCGGCAGCTTTAAGCCCAGCCGTGACCTCTTCGGCCTTTTCCATGACGCCGCCCTTGTGGGCCGCGATGGGGATGACGATGACCTGGATGGGGGCGACGGCCGGCGGCAGCACAAGTCCGCTGTCGTCACCGTGGCTCATGATGATGCCGCCGATGATGCGGGTCGACAGACCCCATGAGGTCTGATAAGGGTACTGCAATTTATTTTCTTTGTCGGTGAAGGTAATGTCAAAGGCACGGGCAAAGCCGTCGCCGAAATAATGAGAGGTTCCCGACTGGAGGGCCTTGCCGTCGTGCATCATGGCCTCAATGGTGTAGGTCTCCTCGGCGCCGGCGAATTTCTCTTTGTCGGTCTTGCGGCCCCGGATGACGGGAATTGCAAGCTGCTCCTCGGCGCAGTCGGCGTAGACGTTCAGCATCTGCCGGGTTTCGGCTCTGGCCTCGTCGGCCGTGGCGTGCATGGTGTGGCCCTCCTGCCACAGAAATTCCATGGTGCGCAGGAAAGGACGGGTGGTTTTCTCCCACCGCAGCACCGAGCACCATTGGTTGTAAAGCTTGGGCAGGTCTCGCCAAGAGTGGATGATATTCGCAAAGTGGTCGCAGAACAGGGTCTCGGAGGTCGGCCGCACGCACAGCCGCTCGGCCAGCTCCTCACCGCCACCCTGTGTAACCCAGGCCACCTCCGGCGCAAAGCCCTCGACGTGGTCCTTCTCCTTTTGCAGCAGGCTTTCGGGGATTAAAAGCGGCATATAGACGTTTTCATGGCCGAGCCGCTTGAACTCGTCATCCAGCAGCTTTTGGATATTCTCCCAAATGGCGTAGCCGTACGGCCTTATGATCATACAGCCCCGCACGCTGGAGTATTCGGCAAGCTCGGCCTTACGCACAATGTCGGTGTACCACTTGGCGAAATCTTCGTCGCGCGAGGTAATTTCCTGGACTAATTTTTCTTCTTTCATTGAAACCACCTATTTATTGATTATTAATGTCAGATAATTTTATCACATCGCCATAAGGGGTGCAATTGCTTTTTTGGCCGGCTTTCGGTATAATATCGACATTGAGCCGGCATCAAGCCGGCATTTTCGAAGCTGGCACACAAAAAGGCCAGAGAGGGGAGGCGCCCGCGTGATGCGAAGACAAACACTTTTACAGGCCTATAATTTTCGCGACCTGGGGGGATTTCCCGCAAAGGACGGCGTCACCCGCTTCGGGCGGGCTTGGCGTACCGACTTGCTCGGCATGTTGCCCGAGGCCGACATTGCGACGATTATTGCCGCCGGCATTAAAACGGTCATCGACCTGCGCTCGGCCGACGAGCTGGAGCGGGTGCCGCCGTCCTTCGCGGATGTGGAGGGTGTGGACTACCGCAATATCCCGCTCTTGGGCGACGCGCCGCTCAGTGAGGCGCTCGACGAGTGTGTGCGCACGGCTGACTCCTTCGAGGCCAGCCTGACCGTCCTATATAAAACGATGGCTGACCGTGCGCCCAGCCGCTTTGTGCAGGTCTTCGAGGCGCTGGCAAAGGGGCTTAAAAGAGGCGGAGTCGCCTTTTACTGCACAGCCGGTAAAGACCGCACCGGCATGATTGCAGCCCTTTTGCTCACAGTCTGCGGCGTCGCACGGGCTGACGTCGTCGCCAACTACCGCACGACGGCCGCCTATTTACGGCCCAAAATCGCCCTGCTTGCCGCCGACTCCCCCCTGCGCCCCCGCTCACTGATGCGCAGCGACCCCGAGACCATCGAGGCGTTTTTAAACCACCTCGATGAAAAGCACGGGGGCGCCGAGACCTTTTTGAAGACGGCGGGGCTTTCGCATGAAGTGCTATCCGCTGTCCGGGAGGCGATGATCGAACCTTTTGACGAGCATGGACACACCGTCACGCCCGTGCGCCGGCTGCCGCTCAAGTCCGTCTACAACTTCCGGGATCTCGGCGGCTACCCAGCATTGGACGGCATGACGAGGTTTCGCAGGCTCTGGCGCTCCGACTTTCTGGGTCTGCTGCCGCCTGAGGACATCGAGGCGATCAGGGCCGCCGGCGTGCGCACCGTAATTGATTTGCGCTCACCCGACGAGCTCACCCGAGTGAAAAGCGACTTTGCCAATCTCGAGGGCGTCGATTACATCAATGCCCCGCTGCTCACCATGCAGATGAAGAAGGAGTTCACGCCCGGGGACTCTTATGAAAAAAGCGAGCGTGAGCTCTTTTATGTCACGATGCCAGAGCGTGCAAAGGACAACATCTCGGCCGCAGTCACGGCAGTGACCACAGCGCTTGAAAAGGGCGGAGTCGTGTTTTTTTGCGCCGCCGGAAAGGACCGCACAGGCGTTTTGGCCGCGCTGCTCTTGGCGGCCTGCGGCGTCCCCGCCCCCGACATCGCGGCCGACTACGAGGTGTCTGCCACGCTGCTCTCTCCCAAGTGCGCCGTCCTGCCGGAGGGCTCGCCCCTTATTCCGAAGCACCCCTACCAAAGTCCTGCCGAGACCATGGAGGACTTTCTCCTGCGCACGGGAGACGTGCGCAGCTATCTGCTCAGCATCGGGGTGGCCGAGGCGACTCTGACCGACTTAAACCGACTGCTGGTCGCACCGTAACCTGTGAAAAGCAAAGGCCCCACGGCCCTGAACAAACAAATCACACCTTTATGGGGGGAACACATATGAAAATATACCTTGTTGACGAGACAGAACTTCTTCCGGTTGACTGCGAAATCGAGCGACGAGAGCTGAGAGCGGTGCTGGGCCACTGCGAAGTCGTGACATACGCTTTTGAAACGAGCGAAAAAATGCGCCGGGATCTGTTGGACGCCGACGGGATCATCACCGGCTTTCAGCACATCGGCGGCGAAGATATGGCGGCGATGCCCCGGCTGCAGGCCATCTCGGTCTCAGCCACAGGCTTTGACTGTGTCGACACAAAGGCCGCCGCCGACCGTGGCATCCCGGTCTGCGCCATTGCCGAGTACTGTACCAAAGAGGTGGCCGAGCACACGATGGCCCTCCTGCTGACGATGTGGCGTAAAATCGGTTGTTATAAGTCCGACGTTGAAAAGGGCGGATGGCGATATGATGTCTGCGCGCCGGTCGAGCGGCTGGAGGGAAAAACCCTCGGCATTTTCGGACTGGGGCGTATCGGCACCGCCGTGGCGAAACGTGCGGCGGGATTTGGGCTGCGGGTCATCGCGGCAGACCCCGCGCTGACTTTCATGGAGGCAAAAGAGCGGGGAGCGGAGCTTGCCACCCCTGCCGTGGTGCTGGCGTCAAGCGACATCATCACGAATCACATGGACGCAAACGAGACGAACCGCGACCTCTTCGATGCGGCGGCCTTTGCCGCCATGGCCCGACGTCCCCTCTTTTTGAACTGCGCCAGAGGCTGGAGCGTCGATGAGGCGGCACTCATTGAAGCCCTTGATGAGGACCGGATTCGGGGCGCGGGGCTCGACGTTTTAAAGGACGAAAACCCATGCCTTGAGGGACATCCGCTGCTCGGGAGAGACAACGTCATCCTAACCCCGCACGCAGCTTTTTACAGCGAAACCTCTATTGAGGCGCTGCACCGTATTTCAGCCAAAAACCTGGCCTGCTGCCTCGCCGGGCGTCCGCAGGAAGCCTTCAGGGTGGTCAACGGACTTTAAATAAAGTGCGTCTTTCGTCTGAAAATACATACGCAACCAGAAAACCCCGCCTGTAAAGGCGGGGTTTTCTGGTTGCAGTTTATCCATTCAAAGAGAGGCCAGCTAAATAATTAAGAAATCCATGCTGACAGGTTGTCGCGAATTTCATACACATAGTCAGCAATAATGACAAACGGTAAAATTGAGTCATCAGCTTGGATTTCCTTGAAAACTATTCAAAGTATATCACACATCAAGAAAATGTCAACTTGGATTAACGGGAAATAATTACAATATATTGAATAGATTTTTGGTCTAAATAGACAAAAAATTACGGTCAAACACAAAACACTCAAAATGAATTAATTTAATTAATTCTCAATAAAAAGTAATTTTTTAAGCTTTCCGGCTTCGACTTGTAACGAGGTATCCCGCCTGATACAATGGGGGATATCGACAAACGGAGGGATGTATGCTAATTTATTTGTCATTTGTGCTGGGGCTCTCGCTCATCATTAAAGGCGGCGACGAGTTTGTGAAGGCAGCCGTCTCCATCGCTCGGCGGATCGGTATGAGTGAGCTGGTTATCGGGGCCACCATCGTCTCGCTGGGCACGACGCTGCCGGAGGTGCTGGTTTCGACACTGGCAGGCATTTCGGGCTCAGCCGACATTGCGGTCGGCAATGCGGTGGGATCGGTCATCTGCAACACCTCTTTCATCGCGGCCCTCGTGCTGCTCTTTGCAAAGCCACAGCTCGACAGACGCATGCTGTCTTGGCGGGTACTCTATTTTTTCGGGTCACTGGGACTGCTCTATGTCGTGTCGGCCGTGTCGGGCGGCGTCAGCCGCCCTGTTGGAGTCGCCTTCATCGCCCTGTTCGGGGTCTACACCTACCTATCGTCTAGACAGCGCAAAAACGCCAACCGCCAGGAGGCGCCGGAGGAGCCACTCGGCAGGGCCGTGATCATTTTGATCGTGACGGCAATCTGTCTCTTTTTCGGAGCGAAGCTGCTTGTCGACAATGGCATTGAGATCGCAAGAGCCTTAAACGTACCCGAACGGTTCATCGCCTCCACCTTTATTGCGCTTGGAACCTCACTGCCCGAACTTGTCACCGCCATCATCTCCATTCGGATCAGCATGGGGGCACTTTCAATCGGCAATGTGATCGGAGCCAACATTTTAAATGTGCTCACCGTCATCGGCATTCCGGCCGCCATCTGCGGCATTGCCGTTTCGCCGGCAGCCATTAATATCGACATTCCATACGCCGCCCTCGTCATGCTGATCATGACGCTGCCTCCCGCCCTCACCGGGCGCACATACCGGGCTCAAGGGGTTGCACTGCTCGGCTGTTACGCGGCCTATGTGACCTTCCTTGCCTGAAAAGGTGCGCCTGAAGTTAACACAAACAGCCTTGCATATGTTGAAAAAATGGGCTATACTACCCTTCGGGCTGCGGGACGATCTCCGCAGTAAGGCTTTGAGGCCCGAATCCGCGCATTGACAAATCGACAAGGGAGGTCATGTCTTGAGCGAAAAGAAGTGGTACGACGCGCTGCCGCGCCCGGAGTTTTCGGCGTGGGAGCGCATTCCTGTGGAGACCGAGTGGTTCTGGGTCTATAAACTTCCCGGAGAAGTCTACGCGATTGCTGAGCCCGGACAGTGGCAGGAGGTCATCAGCTTCCTCGTCATCGGCGGCAGCAAGGCTGCCCTTATCGACACCGGTACCGGCATCGGAGATATCCGGTCGGTGGTCAAGGAACTCACCCTGCTCCCGGTTTTTGTCATCAATACCCACTTCCACTGGGACCACACCGGCGGCAACTGGCAGTTTGAAGAGTGCTATAATATACAGGACTCCTTCGTGACGGAGGCGGCTAAAAATGGGGTGCCGCACAGCCGTGTCGCCACACAGGTCGAGGGCGACGCTGTTTGGCAGCCGCTTCCAGACGAATTTGTGCCGGAGGAGTATTGCACGAGGCCCTGGAACAGCCTGCCCATGAAAGACGGTGACGAGTTTGACATCGGCGGTCGGATTTTGCGCGTTGTGGCCGCCCCCGGGCACACCGGCGACTGCGTCTTTGTCTATGACGACCTCCACCGCTGCCTCTTCACCGGCGACAATATCTATCCCGCCCCCATCTATTTGCATATGGGAGGCGGCCCCTACAGCGGCCTCTCCGATATCGATGCCTATGCCAATTCGCTGCGGGAGAACGCCCGGTACGCCAGACGGGCCGAACGGCTTTTTTGCTCCCACAACGTACCCTGCTGCGACACCTCGCTCTATTTCGAGATTTTGGACGGGGTCGAGCGCATTCAGCGGGGCGAATTGCCGGGCGATCCACAGGACGGGGTCAGCGAGTACAAGCTGGGGCGCTGCTCCATCATCACAAAGTAATACTCTGCCGACGCGAGGAAACTTGAACTTTTTTGTCTGCCCAAAGCCTGGATAATGAATGAGGACGGACTTCCCATAAGCGAAGACATTGTTCGCGAAAAGCGGTATACTTTTTTTAAAACTTGCGATTGCGCCGCGATGATTATATTTGCACCGTGAGTTGTCCGGCATACGGCACGGCCTTTTGCAATCACGCGTTTGGTAAGCGAGAAATAAAATAGATAAGCACATAGACAAAATGGGAGTAAACAATGGAACAGGCGGTCATAATCATTCGACAGATGGCGACTCTCTTCACCATGATGGGGGTCGGATACGCGGCAATCAAGCTCCGCCTGATCACCGAAGCGGCGATGGACGCAATGGCGACCTATGTGGTGGCCATCGCAATGCCGGCAGTTGTGCTCTCCTCGGTTCTCGGGGTTGGCGACCGGTCGCTGCTCTTCTCCTCACTCTCCATCATTCTCATTGCCCTCGCCATGCTGCCGGTCATGGGAGTCATCGGGTACGGCATCGGCAAACTCTGCCGCCTCAAGCAGCCGACCCTCAACATCCACCTGGCTGAGACTCTCTTTTCAAACTCCGCTTTTATGGGCATCCCCCTCGTGTCGGCGCTTTTTGGCAGCGAGGGACTGCTGTGCCTGGCCATCTACAATTTCACGAACAACTTCGTGCTCTACACCTACGGCATCGGGCTGACCTCGGTCTCACCCGAACGGGGCACCTTCAAAGGCGTCATGAAGAAGATGGCAAATCCCGTCACCATCGCGGCACTGCTCGGTTTTGCCCTGGTTATGGCCGGAATTCGGCTCCCCGATGTGCTGAACACCGCCGTTTCATCCGTTGGGTCCACCTCATCGCCGGTCTCGATGATCTATATCGGCGGTGTGCTGACGAGACTCGACTTTTCGGCCATGCTGCGCCGCTTCTCCATTTTGCTCACGATTCCGATCCGGATGGTCATCTTCCCGGTCGCGCTGCTCTTCGTGCTGCGCCAGACGGGGCTCTACCCCGTCTGGACTGAGACGATCACCCTCATCGCCGCGCTACCCCCCATGGTTGGGGTGTCGCTGCTGGCAAAAGCCGGCGGTTCCGACTATGTCTACGCCACCGAGTATGTGCTGATCGGTACGCTGCTATCGGTTATCACGATACCGGTCGTCTGCTGGGCCATGGCCATGATCTGACCTCGCCAGGGAGGGATATGGATGTTTGCCTTTTTACCGGTGCAGACCTTGACTGACGGAGTCATTACACTCCGCCTGGAGGAATATGTGCCCATGAAGGCCGGCGAGTGGGCACCCTCTTACAATTTTCTGAACTATCTCGGAAACACCCACATAGGACACATTCATCTGCGCATTGGGACAAATGAGTTTGTCTATTACGGCGGCAACATCGGCTATGGCGTCCGCGAGCCCTACCGCGGCCACGGCTACGCAGCCAGGGCCTGTCTGCTGGTCCCGCCCATAGCGAGGGCCCACGGCATGGAGGAGCTCATCATCACCTGTGCATCCGATAACATCGCCTCCATCCGCACCATTGAGCACATCGGCGCCAGATTCGAGGGGGTTGTCTCGGTGCCCCGCTGGAGCGAACTGCGCGACCGCGGGATCAAGTTCATCAACCGGTACGTCTGGGACATTTCGGGCTTTGAGCCGGGCGTCTACGTCGAGGGCGGGAAGCCCGGCGGCGGGATGCTCCGCTGACCGGCCGCCGATCAACATAAGCTAATCCGGGGGAGTATTCCCCGTCAATCCTGAAAGGGGCTATATACGCAATGAAAAATTTCGACCTTACACTATATCTCTGCACCGACCGGCACTGGCTGGGCACCATGACCCTTGCCGATGCCGTTGAGCGAGCTATCGACGGCGGTGTGACCCTCGTCCAGCTGCGCGAGAAGGACATCTCGACGGAGGGTTTCCTCGAGAGTGCCCGCGCGGTCCAGGCGGTCTGTCGCCGGCATGGGGTGCCGCTCATCATCAACGACCGTATCGACATCGCCTTGGCCATCGACGCCGAGGGCGTACATGTCGGGCAGGACGATATGCCCTGCGCCATCGCTAAACGCATCCTGGGCGATGATAAAATTATCGGCGTCTCGGTCCACACCCTTGAGGAGGCAAAGCAGGCTATCCTCGACGGGGCCGACTACGTCGGCGTCGGAGCTGTCTTTATGACCGCGACCAAGCAGGTCTCCCGAGCCATGAGCAAGGAAGAAGTGCTGAACATCCTCGAAAACGCCGACATCCCGGCCTGCGCCATCGGCGGCATCGATGAGGAGACCGGTCCTAACCTCGCCGGCCTCGGACTTGACGGCATTGCCGTCATCTCCTCCATCCTCTCCCGCCCCGATATCACGGAGGCTGCCCGCCGCATGCGCGACGTGGCGGAGATGATCATTGGCTGAACTCTATATTTTTGATTTCGATGGCACGCTGGTGAATACGATGGAGCTGTGGGACGCAATGACCCGCCGTTTTCTTCGCCTCTACGACATCGAGATAGACGACGACACGCTGAGCTTTCTCAACACCCAAAATTTTACAGAGGCGCTGACGTACTTCATCGAAGTGCTCGGCGTACCTGAAAGCCCTGACATCATCGGGGACAAGTGGTATGACTTTGCCGTCTCGGTCTTCAAACAGGAGGCTAAGCCGCTGCCGGGGGCACTTGAGTGCCTTGACCGGCTGCGCGCCGGGGGGGCGAAGCTCGTGCTTTTCACGCTGTCGCCCCGCCCGCTTGTGGAAATGCTGTTAGAGCAGCTCGGTCTTTCGCAGCGGCTCGACCGCACTTTCATGGGGGGTGAGACCATGAGCCCCAAGACCGAGGCTGCCGCATTTCTAGAGATCGCGCAGATCATGGGGGTAAGTCCCGCCGACACCGTTGTCGTCGAGGACTCACCTTATGCTTGCAAGGCTGCTCACCTTGCCGGCATAAAAACCTGCGGCGTATGCATATCCAACAAACATGCATCCGCGCTCGAAAAAATGTGTGACTTCATCATAAGTGATTACTGCGAACTGAAATAGCGGACGGTTATACCTTGGGGCGAATCGTCTTACGAAGGCTCGTAAACAGATCAGATTAATACAATGGATACTCCCTATAAAAATACGGTGGTTCAGGTGAGCCGCCGCATTTTTATAGGGATTCGTCACATTAGACAAAAAAATCGCGATATTTTCTGTGCGCAAAACCTCGTAAATAGACAATAGTTCCGCCTGCTTTGCTTGACTTTCCCTTCGTTAGAAATTAAACTATATGTGGCCGTTCCCGCATACATGCATACTGCGGGCAAAGGTCGTTATTTGTGTGAATTATTTATTTTGAGGAGGCAAACATTTATGAACGCTTACATTGCCCGCGTTATTGAAGGGGTCAAAGAGCGCAATCCCGGAGACGTGCTTTTCCTTCAGACGGTAGAGGAAGTCTTCAAATCTCTGGAGCCCATCGTTGAGAACCATCCCGAGTACGAGAAGATGGCCCTTCTTGAGAGAATGGTCGAGCCGGAGCGCCAGATCACTTTCCGTGTGACTTGGGTCGATGACGCTGGCAAGGTTAATGTCAACCGTGGCTTCCGCGTACAGTTCAACGGCGCAATCGGACCCTACAAGGGCGGCCTGCGCTTCGCTTCCAATGTCAAGGTCGACACCATGAAGTTCCTCGGCTTTGAGCAGACCTTCAAGAACAGCCTGACCTCCCTGCCGATGGGCGGCGCCAAGGGCGGCTCCGACTTCGATCCCAACGGCAAGTCCGACGCTGAGGTTATGCGTTTCTGCCAAGCCTTCATGACTGAGCTCTATCGCCACATCGGACCCGACGTGGACGTCCCGGCCGGCGACATTGGCGTGGGCGGTCGTGAGATCGGCTACCTCTATGGCCAGTACAAGCGCATCAAGGGCGTCTGGGAGAACGGCGTTCTCACCGGCAAGGGCATGTCCTACGGCGGCTCCCTCGTTCGCCCCGAGGCCACCGGCTACGGCGCTGTCTATTATGTTGAAGAAGTCATGAAGCACGAAAAAGACGTGCTCAAGGGCAAGACCGTCGCCATCTCGGGCTTTGGCAACGTTGCCTGGGGCATCGCGAAGAAGTGCGCCGAGCTGGGCGCTAAGGTCGTCACCCTCTCCGGACCTGACGGCTACATCTACGACGCCGACGGCGTTGCCACTGAAGAGAAGATCGAGTACATGCTCGAAATGCGTGCTTCCGGCCGCAATAAGGTCAAGGACTATGCCGATAAGTTTGGCTGCAAGTTCGTCGCTGGCGAGAAGCCCTGGGGCGTTAAGGCCGACATCATCATGCCCGCCGCCACCCAGAACGACGTCGACATGGATCAGGCCAAGAAGATTGTCGCAAACGGCGTCAAGTACTACATTGAAGTCGCCAACATGCCCACCACCAACGACGCCCTCTCCTTCCTGCAGAAGAATTGCAAGGTCGTCGCCCCCTCCAAGGCTGTCAATGCCGGCGGCGTTGCCACTTCCGGCCTCGAGATGAGCCAGAACTCCGCCCGTCTTGCTTGGTCCGCCGAGGAAGTCGATGCGAAGCTCCACACCATCATGAAGAACATCCATGACGCTTCCGCCAAGGCTGCCGAGGAGAACGGCTTCGGATACGACCTCGTCGCGGGCGCCAACATCGCCGGCTTCATGAAGGTTGCCGACGCCATGATCTCTCAGGGCCTCATCTAAGGAATCGGACAAATAGATTACCTGTTAATACAGCCGCTCCATCAGGAGCGGCTGTTTTTTCACGCTGTTATGGCTCTGCCGTCTTATTTATTCCGGCCTCGGATGGTGTACGGGCATTTGAGGAAGCACTGGCCGCACAGGGTGGTGGCGATGCCGTAATTTTGGAGCGACATCGACTTGGCCTTGGCGTCACAGGCCGGCATGTCAAACATCTCGTCGCGGTCGGTGCCGGAGTGCCACAGAGTGCCGCGGATGGCTCCGGCCGGACAGGCCTCAAAACAGGCGGTGCACCCACCGCACCGGGATTCCGGCATGGGGGTGCCGGACGTGAGCGGCGCGTCGGTCACAAGGGTGGAAAGCCTTACGGCACTGCCGTATTGCGGCGTGACCAGCAGGTTGCTCTTGCCAATCCAACCGAGTCCCGCCCGCATGGCGACTGACTTGTGGGGCAGCAGGGTGCGCCCGAAAGCGGTGACGACGCGGTCAGTTGTCTGTGCCCATGCGCTGTGGCCGCGAGCGGTCAAAAAGTCCTCGGCCGCAAGCACCAGCTTGTTAAGGGCGGCGTTGAGCGCGTGATATGTGTCGAAGTAAAGCCTTGTGGGGCCGTCTTCCATGTCGGAGAGTACCTCGGCCGGAATGCGTTTCGCCACGGCAAGGCCGCGCGGCCAGCCGCAGCCGAGGTCAGTCAGGTCGGCGCAGCCCGAAAGGTCGGCGCCGAGCTCCGCCATCAGCGAGAGCAGTTCTTCGGTCAGTTCCATGAGGACGCCTCCTTCGTTTAAAGGCCATACCGACAAGAAAACAATGGCAGCCAGGTCCCGGGGCGAAAATAAGGATGGTCAGGCATTGCCGTATAAGCCCGGGCTGCGGCTCCCCGCTGCAAGACGGTCAGAGAATGGCCCATTTGCAGCTTACCCGCAGCGATTCGGTTAAGTGGCGCAAGAAGGCGCGGGCGGCTGCCGACATGCGGCTGCGATCCCGCAAAATGACGCCCAGCTGCCAAAAGGCCGGCGGGTCAAGGGGCAAAGTGGTCACCTTGTAGGCACAGCGGCGCAGCACGAGCTCCGGAAGCAGGCTGACCCCGAGTCCCGCTTCCACCATCGACATGATGGTGTAGTCGTCCCGCACCCGAAAGACGGTGAGGGGCGTCAGGTCGTTTTGGGCCAGAACGCTGCGGATCTCGTAATCGTTGCCCTCATCAAGGGCGATAAAGGGCTCCTCGGCAAGCCGGGAGAGCGGGAAAGCCTTTTCCCCGGCCATCGGGTGGCCGATCGGCAGCACAGCCAAAACGCGGTTTCGCACCAGCGGAATGACGTCGAACTGCCGACGGGGATAGAGCCCGAGAAAGCCGAAATCGACCCGACCCTCGGCCACCCACCGCTCGGTCTCGGGGTAGTCGCCCTGCAGGAGCTCGAAGCTGATGCCGGGGTGGGAGTCGAGGAAGGATTTGATGAGCGGCGGTAAAATATGACAGGAGACACTGGAAAAAGCGCCGATGCGCACAACGCCCGACTCCATGCCCCGCAAAGCGGCGGCGGCATCGGTGAGCTCCCGGGAGCTCGCGCAGACGGCCTGCACCTGCGGCAGCAGCGCTGCGCCTTCCGGCGTCAGCCTTACGCCGGAGCGGTCCCGCAGCAGCAGTGTCGCCCCAAGTTCGGTCTCGAGGCCTGCCAGCATGTGGCTGATGCCGGACTGGGTATACCCCAGCACCTCGGCCGCCTTGGTCAGGCTCCCGAGCTCCACCGTCTTGATAAAGGCGTCGTATCTGCCGTCCGCCATTTTCCTCACTCCAAACCATACGGAATTTCATGTAAACATTCGAAATATTTGTTTTACTAATACTTAATTCCATGATACACTTAATAGGAACGGAACGCAAGCCTAAATCTTGTCGGTTCTGGCGATCAAATCTCATTTCGCGCCGTAAGTATTTTATGTCACCATAAACCAACAAACAATTAACAGGAGGCAAATGCAATGATTGGAGAAAAAGTAATTCTGCGCGTGCGCATGTCGGCTGGGGAGGCACACTATGCCGGCGAGCTGGTCAACGGTTCCCACATTCTCGACTTCTGGGGCGATGTCGGCACGGAGCTTGCCATTCGGCTTCACGGGGACGAGAGCTTGTTTGCGGGCTATAAGGACGTGCGCTTTACGGCGCCCGTATACGCCGGTGACTTCATGGAGTACCACGGCTGGATTGAGAAGGTGGGCAACACCTCGCTGACCTGCAAATTCGAAGCCTGGAAATACATCAGCCTTGCCCGCGAGAAAGGGCTTGAAATTTCGGCTGCGAATGTGCTGTCGGAGCCTGTGCTGTGCGCAGAAGCCATCGGAACCCTCGTTGTCAAGAAAGAGCATCAGAGAGGTGCGCAGGACCCGGCATTCGCGGTGAAGTGATGAATAGGGCTGTGATTGCATTTGAGCGGTGCAAGGAGTGCCACTACTGCATGCGCTTTTGCCCCAAGGGGCTTATTAGTCCCGGCGACAAACTCAACAAGTCCGGCTACTTTGTGCCGGTCATTAAGCTGGAGGGGTGCACCGGTTGCGCCACCTGCGCCCGCATCTGTCCCGAGGGCGCCATCACGGTAGAGAGGGGGGAGTGACATGGGCGCACCCGTATTTATGCAGGGCAACATCGCCCTTGTCGAGTCGGCCATAAGAGCCGGCTGTCGGTTCTACTTCGGCTACCCCATCACGCCGGCCAGTGAGATGAGCGAGTATTTCTCGGCCCAGATGAGGGACCGCGACGTCACGTTCGTCCAGGCTGAGACCGAGGTCGCCGCATTCAACATGATCGCAGGCGTTGCAGCCGGCGGCCAGCGCGGGATGACCGGAACTTCCGGTCCGGGACTGAGTCTCGGTGCCGAGGCCATGTCCTATATGGCCGCGGCAGGCCTTCCGACCGTCGTGGTCGACGTCATGCGCCCCGGCCCCGGAGACGGCGAGATTCTGGCTGCTCAAGGCGACTACTTCCAGGCCTGCAAGGGAAACGGCCATGGCGATTACAATGTGCTGGTGCTGGCCCCCTGGTCGGTCCAGGAAGAGGCCGACTTCGCTTACGAGGCTTTCGACCTTGCGGAAAAATATTTGAACCCCGTCATGCTGCTGACCGACGCTTCGCTTGGAAAAATGCGAGAGTCCTGTGTGCTTCCGGAGCCTAAAGAAATCCCCAAGGTCACCTGGAAAGGGGCTTTAATCGGCTGCGAAGACGGCGGCAAAAAGGTCATCACGACCTGCGGCGACGGTGCGGACCAATACGAAGCGTTCAACCTCGCCCTACAGGAGAAGTTCGCGAAAATCGCCGCTGCCGAGCAGCGGTGGGAATCTACCGGCTGTGAGGATGCCGACATCGTCATCGTCGCCTACGGTTCGGTCGCCCGCATTGCGATGGGCGCCATGGAGCTTGCCAGGGAAGCCGGCATGAAGGTCGGCTTGCTGCGGCCCATCTCGCTGTGGCCATTCCCCAAGAAGGCCTTCGCGGGGCTTGACGGCAAGCAGTTTGCCGTATTTGAGCTGTCGGCCGGCCAAATGGTCGAGGACGTCATGCTGTCGGTGGGCAACAAGGACGATGTGCACTTTTACGGCCGCATGGGCGGCAACCAACCGACGCCTGCCGAGCTCTTCGGACAGCTGAAGAAAATTGCGGGAGGTGGCAGGTAATGGCTGTGGTATATAAAAGGCCCGAGGCCCTGACCGACATGAACTTCAAATATTGCGGTGGATGCGGACACGGACTTGTCAATAAAATCTTAGCCGAGATTTTGGACGAGCGCGGCCTTGTCGGCAAGACCATCATGGTCTGGCCCATCGGCTGCTCGGTCTTCGCCGACCAATACTTCAAGACCGATTCAGTCTGCGCCCTGCACGGCCGCGCCCCCGCCCTTGCGACGGGTCTCAAGCGCACCCGCCCGGACAACCTCGTCATCGTCTACCAGGGCGACGGCGACATGGTCTCCGAGGGCATGAGCGAGATCATCCACGCCGCCATCCGCGGAGAAAAGCTTTCGGTCATCTTTGTCAACAACGCCATTTACGGCATGACCGGCGGGCAGATGGCTCCCACCACCCTCATTGGACAGAAGACCACCACCTCGCCCTTCGGCCGGTCGGCCGCGGCGGCGGGTTACCCCGTTAACATGGCCGAGCTCATCGCAAATATCCGCGGCTGCATTTACAGCGAGCGGGTCACGGTCAACACCCCGGCGAGGCTTGCCGCTGCAAAAAAGGCCATTGCCAAGGCCATCGACCTGCAGCTTGAAGGCCGCGGGCTCTCCTTTGTCGAAGTGCTCTCCCCCTGCCCGACCGGCTGGGGAATTAAAGCGCTGGATGCCCTCGACTTCATCGACAGCGACATGCTGCCCATCTATCCGCTGGGCGTGATCAAGGAGGCGGAACATGAGTAAGCACGAATTTATGTTTTCCGGCATCGGCGGGCAGGGCGTCATCTCCATCGGCGAGCTGATCTGCATGACCGCCGTCTCCATGGGGCTTGTCGTCACCTTCACCCCCTCCTACGGACAGGAAAAAAGAGGCGGGCGTACCATGTGCCAAATGGTGGTATCGGACAAGATGGGCTCCCACGTCATCTCAGCCGCTGAGTTGCTGCTGGTCATGGACGAGCGGTCGCTTACGGATTACGAGGGAATGGTGGCAAAGGGTGGAACCCTGATTTTAAACAGCGACCTCATTAAACTGGAGCCCACCCGCACCGACATCAAGGTGGTCAAGGTCCCCTGCAATGCGCTGGCCGCCGAAGCGGGGTCGCCCAAGGCCGCCAACATGGTGGCGCTGGGCGCCGCGCTGAGAACCCTGACTTTTGTCACCCCGGGCGAGGTCAAAGAGGGGCTTGCGGAGATTTTCCCCGGCGGCAAGGCAAAGCTCATCCCTGTCAACGAGCGTGCCGTCGATATGGGGTATGAAGCGGCAAAATAAAAAAACTCAGGGACGGCGACCGCCGTCCCTGGGCTGTATTTTGTAAAGAGGTGTAAAAATGTTTGACGTGAAGGCCGATATAGCGGCCATATACGACAAAATGATTGGCTGGCGGCGGGATTTCCACCGCCACCCCGAACTTGGGCTGAAAGAATTTCGCACTTCGGGCATCATTGAGCAGCACCTGCTGGGGCTGGGGCTTGAGGTTCGCCGCTGTGCCGGAACCGGCGTCATCGGCGTTTTAAAGGGCGGCAAGCCCGGCAAGACCGTCATGCTCCGGGCCGACATCGACGCACTGCCGGTCACCGAGGAGACAGGGCTTCCCTTCGCATCCGAAAATCCCGGCGTCATGCACGCCTGCGGGCACGACGGGCACATCTCCATGCAGATGGCGGCGGCCGAAATTCTGGCCGCCCACAAAGAGGAAATCGCCGGCACTGTGGTCTTCCTCTTCCAGCTCAACGAGGAGGACGCCGGCGCCGAGCGCATGATCGCCGACGGAGCGCTGGACAACCCCCGTCCCGACGCCATTTTCGGCATGCACCTGTGGTCTCCCTATCGCACCGGTCAGATTGCCGTCGTGCCGGGGCCTATCATGGCCTCAAGTTACTACTTTAAGCTGACGGTCCGCGGTCGCGGCGGCCACGGCGGTGCACCGCACACCGCCATCAATCCCATCACAACGGCCATGCATGTCATGGAGGCCATCAAGACCTTCCAGACCGAGGAACTCAATTTGATGAAGCCGACTGTCATTTCGGTTGGCATGTTCCACGCCGGCGTTAAGGAGATCATCATCCCCGACACCTGCGAACTGCAGGGCTCCATCCGCTGCCTGCACGACGGGGATACGTACATCCACACGAGGATGCGCGAGATTGCGCAGGGGGTCTGCGCCGCCTACCGGTGCACCTGCACCCTCGACATCATCTGCGGCAACACCATGCTCGACAATGATGATGCGCTGACCGCCGGCGTCGTCAAGGTGGCGGAGGAGATCGTCGGCCGGGGCAACATCGTCATGAAGGATGTGGCCGTCATGCTCGGCGAGGATTTTGCAGAGTTCACTCACCGGGTTCCCGGCTGCTATTTCTTCGTCGGCACGACAAAGCCCGGCGCCCAAATGGTCGAGCACCACAACTGCCGATTTGTCATCGACGAGGATTCGATGCCCATCGGTGTCGAGATGCTGGTAAGATGTTCTCTTGACTTTTTGGGTTGACCGGCAGAAAATAAGAACCATAAGCCTATAAGGAGGAAAATGCCACATGGATTTCAAACTGAGCAAGGAACATGAACTCGCCCGGCAGATGTTTCGCCAGTTCGCCGAAACCGAGCTTGCCCCCATCGCCACCGAAATAGACGAGGAAGAGCGCTTTCCGCTCGAGACCGTCGAAAAAATGAAAAAGCTCGGCATGCTGGGTGTGCCCTATCCCAAGAAGTACGGCGGACAGGGCTGCGATGAGCTGACGTATTCCCTCATGATGGAGGAAATCAGCCGCGTTTGCGCCTCGACCGGCATCATTGCGTCGGTCCACACCTCGCTTTGCTGCGGCGCTCTCTATCAAAACGGCACCGAGGAACAAAAGGAGAAATACCTGCGCCCGCTTCTGGACGGACGGTACCTCGGAGCTTTCGGACTGACCGAGCCTTCGGCAGGGTCGGATGCCGCCAGCCAGAACACCTTCGCCGTAAAGGATGGGGACAGCTATATCCTAAACGGCTCCAAAATTTTCATCACAAATTCCGGCTACGCCGACGTCTATACCATTTTCGCCATGACCGACAAGTCGCAGGGCACCAGGGGCATCACTTGCTTCATCGTCGAAAAGGGCTTTAAGGGCTTTTCGCAGGGCACACCGTTTCGCAAGATGGGCATTCGGGCCGCCTGTGTGCGGGAGCTCATCTTTGAAAACGTGCGGGTTCCGGCCGAAAACCTCCTCGGCAAAGAGGGCAGGGGATTTGGCATCGCAATGAAGGCGCTGGACGGCGGGCGCATCGGCATCGCTTCGCAGGCCGTCGGCATCGCACAGGGCGCTTTCGATAAGACGGTCACCTATGTCAAGGAGCGCAAGCAGTTCGGGAAGCCGCTCGCAGCCCTGCAAAACACCCAGTTCACCATCGCCGACATGGCCACCCGTATACAGGCGGCCCGACTTCTCACCTGGGAGGCGGCGATGGCCGCCGATGCCGGGGAGCCCTACTCCACCAAAGCTGCGATGGCCAAGCTCTTTGCCTCCGAGACCGCCTCGTATGTCACAAACCGCGCCGTTCAAATGATGGGCGGCTACGGCTACATGCGGGAGTACTCGGTCGAGCGCATGATGCGCGACGCCAAGATCACCGAAATTTACGAGGGCACCAGCGAGATCATGAAGATGGTCATCTCCGGCCAGCTGCTCAAGTAGGGGGAAGAAGAATGAACATTGTAGTATGCATTAAGCAGGTTCCGAACACGAACGACGTCAAGCTCGATCCAGTGACCGGGACCTTAAAGCGCGAAGGCATTCCCAGCATCATCAACCCGGACGACAAGTGCGCCGTTGAGGCCGCACTGAAGCTGAAAGATGAATTCGGTGCCCACGTCACCGTCATGACCATGGGCCTGCCCCAGGCCGACCTCGCCTTGAAAGAGGCCGTCGCCATGGGGGCCGATGAGGCCATCCTCATTACCGACCGCGCCTTCGCCGGCTCCGACACCTGGGCCACCTCCTCGGTACTGGCTACTGCCGTGAAGAAGCTGCCCTTTGACGTTATTTTCACCGGTCGGCAGGCCATCGACGGCGACACCGCTCAAGTCGGCCCGCAGATCGCCGAGCACCTCGGGCTGCCCTCGGTCAGCTACGCCGAGGAGATCAAGCTGGAAGAGGGCTATGTCACGGTCAAGCGCAAGTTCGAGGACCGCTACCACATCATCAGGGTCAAAACGCCCTGTCTCATCACGGCGCTCTCGGAGTTGGGTGCGCCCCGCTATATGACACCCGGCCGTATTTTCGACGCCTTTAATGCACCGGAACTCGCCACAAAAGTCTGGACCAACAGCGACCTTGGAATGGACCCCGAGGCTGTCGGCCTCAAGGGCTCGCCCACCAAGGTTCTCAAGTCCTTCAATAAGGCTGCAAAGTCTGCCGGTGAAAAGTTCAAGCCCGAATCGCCCGAGGCGGCTGCGGCTCTCATCGTTGAGAAGCTGCAGGAAAAGTTTATTCTGTAAGGAGGGAGCAGACTGATGAACATCAATGATTACAGCGGCGTATTCATATTCGCCCAGCAGGTTGACGGAAAGCTGACCTCCGTGGGCCTCGAGCTCTGCGGCAAAGGCAAGCAGCTGGCGGACGACCTCAATGTGAAACTGACGGCGGTGCTGCTGGGCAGCGGCATCGAAGGCCTTGCCAAAGATCTGCTCACTCACGGGGCCGACCGGGTCATCCTCGTTGACGATCCGAAACTCGGCATCTATATGACCGAGCCCTATGTCTACGCGATGGCTAAGGTCATCGAGCACTACAAGCCGGAAATCCTGCTGATAGGCGCTACCGCCATCGGCCGCGATATGGCCCCCCGGGTGTCGGCTAGGGTCAAAACCGGTCTGACGGCCGACTGCACCTCGCTTGACATCGACCCCGAGAGCAAAAACCTGCTCATGACAAGGCCTGCCTTTGGCGGCAACATCATGGCTACCATCCTCTGCCCCAACCACCGGCCCCAGATGGCGACGGTGCGCCCCGGTGTCATGCAAAAGCGGCCGCAGGGTGAGGCCGCGGGCGAGGTCGAGGAGTTCAAGCTTGAAATTCCCCAGTCTTGCGTCAATGTCGAAATTCTTGACATTATTCCGAACCTACCCACCCGCATGAACATCCAGGACGCAAAAGTGCTGATTTCGGGCGGCCGCGGCATCGGCGGTCCCGAGGGCTTTGAGGAACTTGAGAAGCTTTCAAAGAAGCTCGGCGGCACCATCTCGTCGTCGCGCGCCTGCGTCGACTCCGGCTGGATTACTTCCGATCGGCAGGTCGGTCAGACCGGCTCCACCGTGCGGCCGGACCTCTATTTCGCCTGCGGCATTTCCGGACAGATCCAGCATGTGGCCGGCATGGAAGAATCGGGCTATATCGTGGCCATCAACCGCGATGAGACCGCCCCCATCTTCGGCGTGGCCGATCTTGGCATTGTCGGCGACCTGCACACAGTACTGCCGGCGCTCGAGGCCGAAATCGAAAAGGCCCGCGCTGCCAAGTAGATCAGATGATATTACAAAAGCGGCATGACGTGAGTCATGCCGCTTTTGCTTTGAATTGTTATTATTTTAAAAACACCAGTGACTTGATATAGGCATCCTTGACAGCGTGGGGGATCCGCCCGCCCTGGGCGCAGTCGCCCAAAGAGAGCACATGGTCAAAGGCTGCCGCAAACTCCCTCACCGGCCCGTCCTTTGGGCGTACCCCCAAGGAGAGCACCACAAAGTCGGCTGGGAGCTCTTTTTTCTCACCGCTGCGAAGGTCTGTGACAAGCACCCCCCGCTCGGTGATGGCGTCGAGCGCATGCCCCAAGTAAATTTCGGGCTGACTAGGGGAGATGCGGCGCATCAAATCGTCCACGATGATGGAAAATGCCCCGACCCCCGCTTTCTCCTGCATGTCAAAGAGCGCGATCTGGCAGCCTTCCATGCACAGCTTTTCGGCGCACTCAAGGCCGGTCATCCCGGCGCCGATCACGGCCACACGTCCATAGACTGCCTTTTGGCCCGAAATGACGTCGTGGGAGGTCACGACATTCGGCCTGTCCGCACCAACGACTGGCGGGACGATGGGGAGCGCCCCGCAGGCGACAACCACTCCGGCAGGCGACATCGCGTTCACGGCCTCAAGGGTGGGTGCCTCTCCGAGCCGAAGTGTGACCCCTAGCCTTCTCAGCTCCTCGGCCATCGTCTGCGCCGCCTTTGCGACCTTCTCTTTACGATAGCCCTTGTCCGCCAAATTCATGGTACCGCCAAGGACTGCATCCTTTTCAAACAGCGTGACGGAAAATCCGCGGCTTTGCAGCACAAGGGCCGCCTCCATTCCGGCGGGGCCGCCGCCGATGACGGCCACCGGCCGGCCGGCGCCGTCCTTGTCAAACGCTGCCGGGTAGATATACTCGCACCCGACCCTTGGGTTCAAGGCGCATTTTATCGGAAGCTGCGCATAGAGCTGCTCACGGCAGAACATGCACCCCATGCATTTGCGAATGCCCAAGGTGTCGCCTTTTGCCGCCTTCTCTACAAACATCGGGTCAGCAATGAGGGCTCTTCCCAAAGCCACAAAGTCGCAGACCCTATCCTCCGGCAGCTGCTCGGCAAACTCGGGGTCCTTGATGGTGTTCGTGGCGATGACCGGAATCGACACGGCATCTTTCACGGCCTTGGCCACGTGCTTTTTCCAGCCGGGCAGGTAATAATAGGGCTCGCAGTTGGCGCTCGCGTTGAAGTTATTGCCGTTGCTGACATTCAGGGCATCGGCGCCCGCCGCTTCCAAAATGCGCGCAATTTCGGGGCAGTCGGATACTGTCAGGGTATTTGGGACATTCGGCGTGAATTCGTCGCCCGGAAAGCGGACACTCACCGGGAAATCCCTGCCGCATGCCGCGTGGATGCCCGCAATGATCTCGGTATAAATCCGGCATCTGTTTTCGGGCGTACCGCCGTAGCAGTCTTCCCTGTCGTTGTAATAGGGGCTGAGAAATTGAGCGAGCAGATAGCCGTGGGCACCTGCAAGCTCCACCCCGTCAAACCCGGCCTTTTTTGCCCTGACGGCGGCAGCCACGAACCGGTCCTCCACGATTTTTATCTCTTCGGTCGTCATCCGGTGAGGGGATTTCCCTCCGGGCATTGCCGGAACGTCGCTTGCGGCCCACGGTGAGCCCGCCGAAGTGGGTGCGCTCTTTGCGCCGTAGTGGTGGAGCTGGACAAACACACGGCAGTCGTATTTGTGGATGGCTTCCGTGAGCTGCCCAAAATCCGCGATGAAGCAGTCGTGCGTCAAGCAAAGCTGATGATCCCACGGGGTGTTGTTAATGTCATCGACAGCCGTGGCCTCGACAATGATAAGGCCGACCCCGCCGCGGGCGCGCTCCTCGTAGTAGCTGATAATCCGCGGGCCCGGCTGCCCGCCGATCTCACCGTACAGAACCTGCATGGGGGCCATAACGGTTCTGTTCTTGACGGGCAGACGCCCGATTTTTCCGGGTTCGAACAGTTTTATCATCCGCATCCTCATTTCTGATGTCAAAACTTGCATCATAGAAAATTCTGTGTTATAAATTAAGTCGGGACTTGCAAAGTCGGTGGCATTTTAAACAATTTTTTGCGGAGGCTCAAATGAGTAAAACGCCCTCAGCCCGTCAGGCAAAGACACAGGCCAACTACAATCTGGTCCTCGATATGGCCATCACGCTTTTCAACAAGCGGGGATACGAAAAGACAACGATGGGGGACATCAGTGCCGCGACCGGCCTTTCAAATGGCTCACTCTATCATCTGTTTGAGAGCAAAGACGAGATTTTAAAACAGATTTACAGCCGGAACATCAATGTGTCCTTGGGACTCACAAACAATATGAAAGAGAAGATCGCCGACCCATATACCCATCTGCTGGCCTTCATGCTGGACACGGAGGACCTCTGGCGCAAGGTCGGTCCCATGCTCCTCATGAACAAGTTCCGATGGGTATCCTCACGGACCATGATGGGCTGCAGTCCCATTCAGCGCGAAGAGTTGCTGGCTTTTATTTCGCTGGCGCAAAAAGTGGGGACCATCTCCCAAAAATCCGATCCGGCGCTCGTGGTGGAGTTCATTTTCACGCTTCAGCGCGGGATTCTGTACGGATGGACCAGCCGGGATGACTTCGATATGGAGCGATATTCGAAAATGTTTTGGCCGCCCGTCATCAGCGCTCTGATCAGAGGGACCCTGATTGTCAGCGACTGGGATACTGAAAGCAAGCCTTACGAAGACTGACGGGGCGGGCAGAATGCCGCCCCGTTTTTGCACCCTAATAATATGATACCATGACAACTGCAAGCGGCCCCTTTGCGCCACGAAGGGGCCGCTTGTGCATATCACTTGCCGAAATTCCGATTGTGTGAAAAGTGGCCGGGATTCGCCACAGGGGAAAGGGTGCTGACCCACCGGTTGGTGTAGTTGAAGAAGCCGGCAATAAACGCGGCCTCCAGAATCTGGTGGTCGTCAAGTCCGACCTCTCGGAGCCTGTCAACCTGCTCCTGGCCGATTTCCTGGGGGTTTACGGTCACAAACCATGCGTATTCGCAAAGGGCATAGTCGACAGCGGAGAGCTCGTCTTTTGCCGAGCGGAAGTTATAGCAGATCTTGTCCACCAGAGCCGCGTTTTTCCACATGCCGCGCAGATTGTCGCCGTGGGTGGTCAGACAGTAGGAGCAGCAATTGTAGGAGGAGACCACCATGCCGATCATCTCTTTTTGCGCATCCGTCAGATAGCAGGTGTCGTTGAACAGGGAGCCTTTGAAGTTTAAAAACCCGATGTACTCCTTGGCGTTGAGCGGCAGGACTTTGAAAAGGTTGTTGATGAAGCCCCAGTTTTTCATCATCACTTCCACATTTTTGTTGAATACCTGGTATTCCTCCTCGGTCATGTCAGCCCTGACGGGCTTTTGAAGGCGGGAGAGCTGTTCGTCAAATTCCAGTGCCATAAGTGTAATCCTCCAAAATTTTATGTTTTGCATAACGACTGGTATGCTGCGATGCTGAGCCCCTCCGACGGGATGGCTAAAAATTTATTTTACCGGAACGATCCAGTGATATTTGTCCGGCAATAGCCCCCACTGAATGCCGGTGACCTCGTCATACAGGCGCTTTGTCGTCTCTCCGATCTGATTGTTGTTGATGACATAGCGGTCATCTCCGTACGCCAGTTCACCGATGGGGGCGATGACCGCGGCTGTTCCGCAGCACCAGGCCTCCTCAACCGCGCCGGTTTTGCAGGCCTCCAGCAGCTCGTCCAAACTGAGAAGCCGCTCCGTCACCGTCATGCCCCAGTCGCGCATCACTTCTATGCAGGATTTCCGAGTTATTCCGGGGAGGACGGAGCCGTTCAGCTCCGGGGTGACGATTTCCCCGTTAATCTAAAACATCACGTTCATGCCGCCGGCCTCTTCCACATACTTGCGCTCCACGCCGTCAATCCAAAGCACCTGGGAAAAGCCCTTTGCCTCGGCACGGTCGCTTGCGCGCATGGCTCCCGCGTAGTTGCCGCCGCATTTTGCATAGCCGGTACCGCCGCGCACAGCGCGCACATCATGCTCTTCGATCAGGATGGGAACCGGCTTCAGCCCATTTGGAAAGTAGCTGCCCACGGGGCAGGCGATAATACAAAACAGACACTGATGGACGGGGTGCAGGGAGAGGCAGGGGTCGACAGCAACGAGAAACGGCCTCAGATACAAGGAGGTCCCGGGCTTATCCGGTACCCAGTCCTGCTCAACAGAGACATATTTCAGAAGAGCTTCCAGCATCATGTCTTCATCCATCTGCGGAAGGCTCATGCGCTCGGCGGAGTTGTTCATGCGCCGCACGTTTTCAATCGGACGGAAAAGCTGCACATTTCCCTCCGGAGTGCGGTATGCCTTCAAGCCCTCAAATATTTCCGTGGCATAGTGGTAAACGGTGGAAGCCGCGTCGAATGCCAGCTTGCCATAGGGGACGATGCGGGGGTTGAACCAGCCCTTGCCCGTCTCATAGTCCATCAGGAACATATAATCCGTAAAGTATGTACCAAACGGCACTTTGGTCGCGTCGACCTTTTCTTTAGGTGTACTGACTCGCTGAATCTGGATATCCATGATAGTTCTTTCCTCTCTTCGTCGGCAGTTTTGCTTGGCCTGTGGGTTATTATCGTGAAGTTATACGCTGTCTATAAAGCGTAGAAATAGAACTGCCGGGGGATCATACCGGAGTTGAACGCTTTTGCACAAGCCTTGATGGCGTCGCCGCCGTCAATGATGGAAAACACGCCATGGCCGGGGAAGAAGCTGTCGACCGGCAGCTTTGCAAGCTTGTTGATGGCCAGCTTATAAGGGTAGATGCTGACATCATGAAGAGACTGCAGCAGGATCTGTCCGCAGGCGAACACGGCGTCCCCGGTGAATATGCACTTTTTGCCCCCGACATCTCCGTAGAGCACCATGTCGCAGAGGCTATGCCCGGGGACCATGTAGGCGGTGAGCGTGACATCGCCCAGCGTAACGGTTTCTCCCTCCTCCAAACCGATCACGCCGGGGCATTTCGGCATTGAAAAATCCAGCGGATACAGAATTCCCTTGGCAAGCACCAGACTGTTTGCCTCTTCGTCGCCGTCGCGGATAGCGTCCGCCTCTTTTGCCGGGGCGTAGACCTCGCAGCCGGAAAGCTTCTGGATTCGGGCCGCACCGCAGGCATGATCGCCGTGATAATGGGTGAGAAAGAGCTTTTTGATGTCGGTCATTTTAAATCCGTGCGATTCAACCACGGCATCAATTCGTTCGGGCTCCAGCCCTACGCCGGAGTCGACCATCATGCAACCGTCGCCGGTGTCGATTAAGTAAATGCTGCAGTCCATGGGATGTGTGATGCTGATCCCGCTTTTTCCGCTTCCGACTAGGTAGATATTGTCTGTAAGCTGCATACCATTACCTCCAAATCATATTTTTCCGCCGAAAAGGGCGGTTGACTACGGGTGTTCTCTTGTGTTCATCATTAAACCGGGTGAACAATGCTGCTTTACCAAGCGGTACCGCCGCGCCGGTGCCTGCGCGGGGCGGCTCTGCCTTTGCCGCCCAGACACTGCGGATCTTTAAAATATAATGGATCACGCAGCAAGGACAAAGCCACAGCTTGGACTGAGCGGCGGTCCGCTGTATGATAAGGTATAATTAAAAGAACAAATGAGATTCATTAGATTTTGAATCTAATATTAATGAAAGCAATTATATCAATCTCCTTTTGCTGTGTCAACGGAATTCACATAAGTTATATACATAACATATATCATAGAAGCAAAGGTACGACGCTGTGAAGCAATATGAGATTAAGTACTCAAAGAGAACATTAAACAGTGCTCGATAAAGCGCTTTTCGATTTGATTATGGAATCTTTTGCAATATTAAAATAGATTTAAAATCTATTTTTGAACAAGAATTCTATATGTCCTGCGACCCGGAAATAATGCTGAAGGCATGAAACTTCAAATTATCTGTATTAAGACAGACAAATGACTGCGACGGCCGAGATTGACCATACGCCGACCTTATGGGGCGCGCGGCAGCCGACGAAAATCGGGGCGCTGAGCCGAGAGCGTATTGGATGGCCGACAATAAACCTTTGTCGGAATGGCTGGTGCAGCAAATGCGCATTTGTTGCACCAGCAAAAAAACGGGAGATAGGATACTGGCCTGCACCCATTTCGGGGGCGCGGCATAGTATGTTTCGGAGGGGTTGCAATGTCGATGGAACTGCTTGTCAGCCGGAGGTTTCCGGCGCAAGGCGCCGGCCTCGCGGTTGGGCCGGACGGATTTTATCTTGCTCAGCCGCAGTCTTTACGCATATTGCGGTTTGACCGCGAGCTGCAGCAAACGGGTGAATTTTCGGTGCCCTTTCGGTTTACACTGCTTTGCTATGACCGCACCGAGGACTGTTTCTGGGGCTATGTGCCCGGAACGCCCTTGAATATATATCGCATGAACAGGGAGCTGGGCGTCGAAAGCCAGAGCCCCCTTGAATGGCCGGAGACGGCGAAAGACATTGTCGGCATCTCGGTCGACTGCGAGACCGGACTGATGGTTTTGACCACCGGAGACGCTGTGTGGTCGTTCGGGCGGGACGGCAAGTATGCCGGCCGGATTCTACGTGCGGCCGAAAACGCCGTGCTGGAAGGCGCCGCGGCCATGAGTCCATGGTTCATCGTCCGCTACCGCAAAGGCTCGAGGGTTAACCTCGCGCTGGTGGATTCGCAGGGTACGATGATGGGCGATACCGCCATTCGCGGCCGCTCCGGCATGGGAATAGCGCCAGACATGACAACCCCTGACAGCCCGCAGTTTTTTGCACTATCAAACGGTCAGCTTCAAACCTGGTCGCTTGGGGAGGCCGCGGCGGACTGCAACTTTGATCACGTACCGTCTCCCCACAGCAGCAGTGATGGCGATCACTTGTACTACGAGTGCCGTACTTGCTGCGGAAACTGCGATTACTTCGAGCGCCCCGGGCGCGAACCGGCCGATGCCGATGTGCGATCCACCGTCTTGGCAGCCAGCTCCGCCATGGAGAGCGCAATGGCAAGCATTCTGTCGGTGCCCGGTACAAGTGAAGGTATCATTGCGCAAATTGCCTCGATCGAGCAGAGCCTGCTCGAAAAACTGAGGATTGTAGACAATATTTTAAACAGATCGGATTGTTGCTAAGTGTGTATGTGCAGAAACAGAAATAAGGACCGATGCTCTCCAGGTAAGCAGCCCTCACGGCGGCGCTGCTGCTTCTTCCGCGGAGGTAGATGGTAATTTAACAAAACCACCCGCCGAAAGGCGGGTGGTTCTTTTTTCAGACGATGCATGCGCCCGGCAGTTTCGCCGCTATTACAGATAGCTCATGACCCCTGCGATCAAAACCGCCACCGTGACGGCCGGCACTCCGAACTTAAGCCAGGGGGAAAGCCACAAGGGGATATTAAAGTATTTCGCGCCTTGGGATCCTTCGGCGGCAAGCCGGTTAAAGGGATACTTATAGGCCGAGTACAAGTCGAGCACCAAGGCCCCGATGGGGACAAGCAGTCCAACCGAGAGAAAGTCCATAAAGGTGAAGCAGTCCATGCCGAGAATGGTGACGTTTTTCAACGTGGTGCCGGCCAGAATGGCCGGAAGCGAACAGAGGGCCAGCAGCGGGGTCAGAATAAGTAGCATTTTTTTCTTAGGTATGTTCAAAGCCTCGGCCAAGGTCGAGTTGACCCCTTCGAAGAGCCCAAGAATGGAGGTCATTCCGGCGATCAGCACAAGAAAAAAGAAAAGAGCCATCCACCAACGGCCGCCCGCCATGTCGCTGAATACCACCGGCATGGTCATGAAGACAAGTCCGGCGCCGGCGTCCGGAGCCATGCCGTAGGAGAACAAAGCGGGGAAGATGGCAAGCCCCGCTAGGATTGCCACGACAAAGTTAGAGAGCACGATGACGATGGTTGAAAAGGGGATGTCGCTCTTGTCTTTGTCTAGGTAACTGCCGAAGGCGAATGCCGTCGACAGCGCGACACCGGCCAGGAAGAAGACCTGTGACAGGGCCGACATGAAAGTTCCGGCCGTCAGCTGCGAAAAGTCGGCTGTCAAGAGCCACTTGATGCCGACGCTTGCACCCGGCATGGAGCAGCCTCGCACCGCCATGGCAAAGAGGAAAACGAACAGCATGGGCAGCAACACCTTGCTTGCGGCCTCAATGCCCTTTTGCACGCCCCGCCACAGGATGGCGGCCGATAGGACAAGTGCCAGCGTCGTCCAGAACAGTTTGGTCGCAGCCGAGTTTTGCAGCTGCGCATAAATGCCGGTCAAATCAGCCTGTGTATAGGCCGTGATGTCACTCGTCAGCCCCTTGAAAACATAGAACAGCACGTCTCCGACAATGGTGACGTAGTAGGAAATCATGATGAAGGCGGCCGTCACCCCGAGCCACCCGAACATGACCCACGGGCTGCCGGGCCCGGCTAGCTGCCGCATGCCGACAACGGCGGTCTTTCCGGTCGAGCGACCGAGCGTCAGCTCGCAGAGCAGCAGCGGCACCGCAATGACGATGGAGAGCACCGCGCAGAGCAGCAAAAAGATGCCGCCGCCCGAGGTGCCGATCATGTACGGGAACCGCCAGATGGCCCCCAGCCCGACGGCATATCCGATGGAGGACAGCAAAAAGCCGATTGAGCTGCCCCAGGATTCTTTTTCGTTCATGGATTTCCCCTTTATTCCGATATACATTTTTACTGAAGCTTTAGTGCGCCGCGGCTGCAAAGGCCATCCGTCCGGCCACTCTTCGATATTCTAGCATACGTCCGTCTTAAAATCCACTGTACATTTCAATGAATTTTGTGTTATAATAATCAAGTTAAGATAGGAGGATTATAAATGTTCGAGAATTATAAGGTCTTTGAGACCACGCTTGCAGGCCGCCCGCTGAAGGTCGAGGTCGGCAAGATGGCCGGACTCGCTAACGGTTCCTGCCTTGTGCGGTACGGCGATACGGCTGTGCTCTGCGCCGCAACCATGTCCGAGAAACCGCGGGATGGGATCGATTTCTTCCCGCTTTCGGTTGATTTTGAGGAAAAACTTTATGCCGCCGGAAAAATTCCCGGCTCATTCATGAAACGTGAGGGCCGCCCCTCAGAGAAGGCAATTCTGGCTTCCCGCGTCATCGACCGGCCCATGCGCCCCCTCTTCCCCAAGGACATGCGCAACGATGTCTGTATCGTCTGCACAGTGCTCTCGTCCGATCAGAACAACTCGCCCGAGATCGTTGCCATGAATGGTGCCTCCATTGCGGTGGCCATCTCCGACATCCCCTGGAACGGGCCCATTGCATCCATGTCGGTTGGGCTTATTGACGGTGAGATTGTCATGAACCCCACCGAGGAGCAGCGCAAAGTCAGCGACCTTGCGCTCACCGTCGCATCCACAAGGGATAAGGTTGCTATGATCGAGGCCGGTGCCAACGAGGTTGACAATGCCCTCATGTACAAGGCCATCATGGCCGCACATGATGAGAACGTCAAGATGGTCGCCTTCATCGACGACCTGCGTCTGAAAATCGGACTGCCCAAGGTGCCCTTCGAGTCCATGGCGCTTGATAAGGACTTTCTTGCCCAGTATGAGGACTTCGCTTGGGATATGGTGAAGAATGCCCTTTTCACTGACGACAAGAGGGTGCGCGACGAGCGGCTCATTGCCGTTTCCGCAAAGGCCAGAGAGCACTTCGGCGAGGAGATCACAAACGCCATGCTGGCCGATGCCATTTATCAGACCCAAAAGCATGTCGTCCGCCGGGCACTCCTCGATGACGGGCAGCGCGTTGACGGCCGCGGTTTGATGGACATGCGGCAGCTCTCGGCCGAAGTCGGTCTGCTGCCCCGCGTTCACGGCTCCGGCATGTTCACCCGGGGACAGACCCAGGTGCTGACGGCGGCGACTTTAGGCACCATGCGGGAGGCGCAGCTGCTCGACGGCATTGATGCCGACGAGTACAAGCGGTATATTCATCACTACAACTTCCCCTCCTACTCGGTGGGCGAAGCCAAGCCTTCGAGGGGTGCCGGCCGGCGTGAAATCGGTCACGGCGCACTGGCAGAGCGGGCCCTCATTCCCGTCATCCCGAATGAGGAGGAATTCCCCTATACCATTCGCCTCGTCTCCGAGGTGCTCTCCTCCAACGGCTCGACCTCGCAGGCTTCAATCTGCGGCTCGACCCTGGCCCTCATGGACGCCGGCGTGCCCATTAAAGCGCCGGTGGCCGGCATTTCCTCCGGCCTTGTCACCGAGGGTGACCGTTGGATCACCTTTGTCGATATCCAGGGCATCGAAGATTTCTTCGGCGACATGGACTTCAAGGTGGCCGGCACCAAGAAGGGTATTACGGCCATCCAGATGGACCTGAAGATCGACGGGCTCACGGGCCCCATCATCTCCTCGGCCCTCGACATCACCTATAAGGCCCGCTGCAAAATTCTAGACGAGGTCATGCTGCCTGTCATCCCGGCGCCCCGCAAAGAGCTCTCGCGGTACGCCCCCAAGATGCTCCGCATCGTGATCGACGTAGACAAAATCCGTGAAGTCATCGGGCCCGGAGGCAAGGTTATTCAGAAGATCACGGCCGACACCGGCTGCAAGATCGACATCGAGGACGATGGCTCCATCTTCATTGCAGCAGTCGACGCCGAGGCCGGCGAGCGGGCGCTTCGAATGATCGAGGCCATCGCCAAGGATCCCGAGGTCGGTACCGTCTTCACCGGCAAGGTGACGAGAATCATGACCTTTGGCGCCTTTGTCGAGTTCGCCCCTGGCAAGGAAGGACTTGTCCACATCAGCAAGCTTGACCACAAGCGGGTCGAGAAGGTGGAGGACGTCGTGCATGTCGGCGACGAGATCACGGTAAAAATCGTCGAAATTGACGAAAAGGGCCGGATCAACCTCTCCCGCAAGGACTGCCTCCCGAAGCCCGAACCGACGCCCGCCCCGAAGTAGGATAAAAAACCGGAATACGGGCGGGCGTTTGGCTCAAACCCACCGGTTTAGAAAAAGTGATGGCTAAGATTTGCCGCGGGATGGTTACATCCTGCGGCTTTTCTCTTGCCTAAATCCACCGACGAACGCCAATACTTTCAAAAGGCCCCGGTTTGTTCTAAAAGCAATTCAAATGGAAAAGTCAGGCCGGCCGTGTTATACTGAATATATCAAATATTTTCCCCCATGCTCTGGCCTGCGGGGGATAGATGTGGACTTCGTATGCTCATGGAAAGGCAGGAAACATGAAAAAACAATCGCTAACCGTATTGATTGCCATTTTGGTCATGCTGCAACTCTACTCCCTTTCAAAAATCAGCACGCTGCAAACCCAAATCGAAAGGGTAAACTATACGGCAAACTCCGCCGAAACCCATCTGCAAAGTCAAATCAGCGAAATTTATCAAAATGTAGACCAGAAGTTAGAAAAGCAGGCGAGCCTTATTCTCCGCGCCTATGCACAGGTGGGAAAACTCAACGGTGACACGATCATGGTGCCCGTGACATTTACGGTCTCGCCCAAAACGGTTACGGACACCATGTCGGTATCCCTAGACATTGACGGCGAAACTCTGCCGCTTGTGCGGTCGGGACTGGAGTACTCCGCCACAAAAGAGTTTGAGATCTCAAAAAATATTTTCCCGACAATTGTGCTCGAAGATAGCGGGGAAAAGCATGTGGAAGAACACGAAGGGCTTATGCTGGCAAACCTCAAGGAGATGATATTCCCCGAAGTGTACGCCTACTTTTCCGGAGAGTCCTCCTGCGGATCAAATGAATATCGGGAAAAAGGACAGCTTCAGGTCGACTGTAAGCCGTCGCAGGAAAATAACGGCCTCACCGACATTAAATATGTCGTCAGGGTCGACGGTGAAACCGTCAAGGAAACGCCGGTGCCCCTCGGACAGGAAAGCGGCATGGGTGGAACTTTCGAAATCGACATTGACAATAAGTACTCGTTAGGTGACGGGCAGATTCTTACGGCCCATGTGGTGGCTGTGGACAGTCTGGGGTTCACGCATGAGTATCAGGTATTGTATTTTGTAGGCGGTGCCGATGCGCAAAGAGAGCCTGACTTCAGACAGGAGAAAATCATAGCGCCAAATGGGGAAACCGTTTACCGGTATGACGAAGAAGAGAACCTGGAGTTTTATCCGTGATATACTTCCATAATAAACAATTCGCGCAAAAACACCATGTGTTTTTCGTATTTTAGGACATGCAACAATCCCTGCAACGCGGCAAGGCCGCTCCACCGATGCGAAGCCGGTGGAGCGGCCTTTTTGTTGAAACTTATCTGATTTAACGCCAGAAAAATTCCCATGTTGCGGTATTGCAGACACAAGGGCTCTGGTCTTTACGCGATTCCGCCGAACTTGACGATGCGGCCGACAATGTGGATCGGCCTGATGCGGTAGGCCGCCGTCATGGGAAGCCTAGCGTTGATATAGTCCTGCTGGGCCTTGTGTGGCATTCCGGTGGCAAGGCTGATGGCCGCAAGCGCCGCCGCGGCATCCTCCCCCTCAAGCAGTTCGGCATTACCGTAGGCCACAACGCTTTTGTGGGACGGCATCGGCTGATTCAAATTTTCGGCCGGCTCGTAGATGCAAACGGAAACCCTGGAGTTTTTGGAGAGCGACTCGAAGCGCTCTCCCTTCATCGCAGAGTGGACGTAGAAGTAGTCGCCGTCCCAGGCGAAATTGACCGGCACACAGCCGGGGTAGCCGCTCACGGAAACAAAGGAAAGCGTGCAGTAGGGGGTGCTGCGCAAAAAGGCTGCAAGCTCTTCGGCCGACAGGGACTGGTTTCCAAGTGTTGTGCCGCGGGGGTTTCGAAATGCCATGGGGGTTTTCCTCCTGATGGTGTTATTCTTTTTCGATGTCGGTCAGCTTGATCCACAGCGGAAGGTTCGCCCCCTCGAAATCGCCCCGGCAACCGGTGCAGGGCTGGCCCATGGACGGGCATTTCGCGCCGCAGCCTGCCTCGGTCACAGGGCCGCGGCAGGGTAGCCCGCGGATCAGGAGACAGTCGTTTTCGGCCGCTTTGCAGTCAATGCAGACGGGGTAGGGTTTGCGGCGGGGGGTCAGCCCATCCTTGATGCAGCGCAGCGTGTAAACAAGTTCGGCGTAGGAGACAGGGCAGCCCCGCACGGCGTAGGAGGCACATCCACTCTCCACGGCGCACCGGCCGCATAAAACGGCCGTTTCCGGCAGCTTGGTACCTTCGAGTACGCGGCCTGTGACAAGCGTCACTTCAGGCAAATTTGTCAGCAGCGCGAGGCGCAGCAGCTCCTCCTCACATCGTCCACAGGAGGCACAGCTCAGAATATTCATATCAACCCCTCCTTGTCCGCGATCTGGGCGTAGGAGAAGACCGGACCGTCCTTGCAGACCCGCAGGCCGCCGACCCGGCAGTGGCCGCATTTGCCGATGCCACAGGACATATTGCGCTCGAGCGAGACGATAATGCGCTCCGGCGTCACGCCCTGCTCCATGAGAGCCTTTGCGACCGGCCGGTACATGCCCCCCGGTCCGCACAGCATGCAGACGGCGCCCTTTGGAAGCTCGGTCTCACGAATGAGGTCGGGCAAAAAGCCGTGTCCCTCGTCATCGGTGCGCATTTTGTCGGCAAGTTCCGGAAAGACGAGCTCTCCCCTTGTCTTTTGCGCCCAGTAGCACCAGTCCGGGCCGGGATAAAATGACGGGACGCAGCGGCACGATGCCGATACCCGCCCGCGATGTAGACCGGCGGGGCCAAGGGGTGCCATGTCAAACGAGGTGCCAAGTGGCCCCCCGCCACCCCAACGGTGTCCCCCGGGGCGAGGGCGTGCAGCCCGGTGGGTCAGATGTCCAGAGTCTCTGACACAGACTTCAAGGTCGCCGGTCAGGGAAAATGGTGCCCTTCGCCGCAGCCGGGCACTGTCAGCATAATGAACTGACCCGGACGGAAGTCGATGTGGCCTTCGAGCTTGAAAAGGGTCACGGTGGCGTTTTGGGGCGATCTTCTCTTTGATTATCGTCATGGTGGGGAGGTAGGGATTATTCATGGCTGGCCTCCTCGTACAGGGCTTTCATGGAGTTTGCCGGCCGGACAGTAACCGCTCGCACCGGCCGCACCCGACGCAAAGCCTCGCGCCCTCCTCATATTTTCGCTTCCACCGGTGGGCCATGCGGCCTTTCGGGTGTTGGCTCCATCAGCCGTCCGGGGGCAATGCGGGTAAAGTCGGTCAAGGTACAGCCGCTCCAGCTGCGCACCCGGCGCCCGTCGTCTTCTTCCGTGATCGAAAAGCAGCCGCAGGTGGGGCAGACCATAAAACAGATTTCCACAGGAAAAACAGTTATCTCCAGCTTTGGCAAGTCCCATTGCCGGCCTGCGCAGTCCCGTTGCCGCTGGGGCTGCCTTCCCCACGGTGGTGCGGCTGTCGCCGATAAGCTCGCAAAAACAGTGCTCATCAAACGGCTCCTCGCAGGGCACAACCAGCAGGGTCGTGTTCTCGGCCCGCTTTGCGACATAGGGGGTCCGGGGGCTCCCGCAGCATTTCGCTTGTGAGCAGCTTTGCCGCACGCGCGTCGCAGGGGCGAACTCCGGCGATGACGGTGGGGCGGGCTAGGTAGTCGTCTGGCGGAATCTCCGGCTCTCCAGTCTTAGGGTCGTACTCGAACAGCACCTCTTCAATGGGCAGCAGCAGCTTTTTTACGCCGAACATGGGCAGGTCCGTCGTAGACAATGACCCGGTCCCCGGCGGCGCGCGCCGCCTCAATGCGGTCTGCAAGCTCCTCCGGTTTGATTTCAATGATCTTCACAGCGCCACCTCCCGGGTTTGACGTTCATCCGTAAGCGTCAGGGCCCCCTGCGGACAGGCGGCCACACAAAAGGGGCCCGCCCTCGCGACCCTCACACATATCGCACTTGTGGGCGACTCCGTCAATCAAAACCGGCGCCCCGTAGGGGCAGGCGGCGACACAGGCGCCGCTGCCCTCGCATTTGCTCTCATCGAGTACGACATGGCCGTCCTGCGTAACCGAGTAGGCCTTGTTTTTACAGGCCGCGACGCACCTAGGGTCTGGGCAGCTCTCACAGGCCGAGGAGATGCGCATCCCCCGACATGTGGAGGTAGCGCTCCTCGTTGATCGAACGCACTTTTCGGTAGGAAACGCCGCTGTGCAGCTGCTTGCAGGCGATAATGCAGGCCTTGCAGCCGACGCAGCGATTCATGTCAAAGTGAAAAAAGCTCATAGAATCACCCTCTCGATCTCAACGGAGGCTGTGTGGAAGGAGGCCCCGCCTCCGATATCGGTGACGATGGGGGCCATGAGCCGGTTGAGATTCGCAAGCCCTGAAAAGACGCTGACAGCACCCTCCCGGACTGTATCGCCCACTTTGGCCCGAAGCGTCATCTCGCCAAGCTCGTTGTAGATGCGCACCGTATCGCCCGTTTTGATGTGAAGGCGGGCGGCGTCGGAGCGGTTCATATGCAGGGCGTCATCGCCGGCGTCGTCAAGCCAAGAGTCCTGCACAAACTGGGAATTGATGCGATTGATGGCATGGGGCGTGAGAAGCTGGAAGCTTCCCTTTGGAATGAGCGGGGGGACGTATTTGGGCAGCGCGTCGCAGCCCCATTTGGCCGCAAGCCCCTCACTCTTAAGCTCGATTTTGCCCAATGGGGGGTTAAATTTCAAGTCCCCCCATGCCACATCCCGATAACTCGTGAGCTTGGCCGGGGCGACTTCAAGGTCCTCCAGTGTCAGCCCGTAGGGGGAGGCGGCAAGGCAGGCCCGCAGGATTTCAACGTCGTCCTTTGGAAAATATTTCTCGTCAAATCCGAAACGTGCCGCGAGCTCCCGAAAAATGTCGGGTTCCGAACGGCAGCCCTCCGATGGGTCGATGATTTTCTGGCGGTACTGAAGGTAGTTTTGTCCATAGACGTAGAAGAGGTCGGCCCGCTCCATAAACATGGCGACCGGCAGCACGACATCGGCCAGTTTCGCCGTCTCGGTCATGAAGGCCTCCGGCACCACGACAAACTCCATACTCTCAATGAACCGCTGCATGTCATTTGTCCCCGGTGCGCTGACCATGGGGTTGGCCCGCTCGACCCACAGCGCCGTGACGGGCGGGTCAAGCTTCGGAATATCGAGCGGCACCGCCGCGACCGGAACCGTCTCCCGGATGTGGGCTTTGGGTTTTGGCGGGAAGAAGGGCCATTTCGGCGGGTTTTCCATAAAGGTGCTTGCGTGAAAGCCGGCACCCCGTTTTCCGATGGTGCCGCAGACGGCCGAGACCGCCGCGATGGCTCGGCAGGTCTGGCCGCCGTTGGAGTACCGCTGCAGCCCCTTGCCCTGCACGAGGGCGAACATCGGTGTCTCTTCGATGAGGTCGCAAAGCGCCGAAAGTTCACGAAGCGGGACGCCGGTCTCGCGGGTGATGAAGTCCATGGACAGAGTTTGGAGGTATTCCTCATACTCCGGCATGCCGTGGACGTATTGGTCGATAAAGGCGCGGTCCTCAAGTCCGCGGGCTAAAATGAGTTTGATGAGTCCGGCTGCCAGCAGTCCGTCGGTGCCGCCCTTCGGCGTGATGTGGAGGCAGGCCCTGTCCGACGACTCGTTGACCCGGGGGTCGATGACGACGAGCTTGGCTCCGCGGTCAAGGGCGTCATGGATATAGCGCATCGAGTGCAGATTGGTGTGCACGGGGTTTTTCCCCCAAAGGATGATGAGCTTGGCATCCGCAATCTCGGCGATCGAGCCGTAGTCGCTTGAGCCGAACATGTCGCCGATAGCGGTCTCCTGCGCGGCATCGCACAGTCCGCCGGTTCGCCCCGTGTAGCCCCCGAAGCAGTACCAGAAGTTCATGCCGAGGTTCGCGGTACTGCCGCCGAGGTTTCCGGAACCCTTGTAGAGCATGACGGTCTCGGGCCCGTATTTGTCCCGCAGTTCGGTCAGCCTTTTTACGATGAGGTCCATGGCCTCGTCCCAGGTGGCTGGGGTCAGCACTCCGTCTTTGCGGATATAGGGGGTTTTGAGCCGCTCGGGGCTGTTGATGAGCTGCGGATAGGACAGCCCCTTGAGGCAGATTTTTTGCTGCGCCTCGGGGAAATAGGCACTGCCCCGCACCTCTACGATACGGCCGTCCTCGACGTCGACGTCGATGGGGCAGCCGCCGTAGCAGTTCATGGTGCAGGCGGTGCGAAGTGTCGTCTTTGCCATGGCTCTCTCCTAACCGATGATTTTCATCGCTTCCATCAAAATCATTTCGGGGTCGCGATAGCCCTCGGAGCACAGCTCGAGGGTGACCCAGCCGTCGTACCCCTTTTGTTTAAAAAGTTCGAGTAGCACAGGGATATTGAGCATGCCGTTTCCGAGCCGCAGGTGGGCCGGCGACTTGCCATCCGAGTTGCACAGGTGGATGTAGGACAGCTTGTCTCCTAAGCGGTCGAAGTAGTTTTGCATCGGCTCGTAGGCAACGGTGGGGGGGACGACATCCAGCATGCCGTCGACGTTTGGCCGATCAATTGCGGCGATCATCTCGGCGCAGTCGTCGGCCGTCGTGATGACAGGGCTTTCGACCGGCAGCACCGGCTCTATGGTCAGGGTGACGCCTAAGGGCGCCGCAAAGTCGGCAAGCTCCCTCATATTCTCGGCAAAGGTCTGTCGAGCGCGCGCCATCGGCACAAAGTTGCCGGGGTGGTCGGCCGTAATCAGTACCCGCGGGATCTCCATGGCGGCCGCCGCCTCGACTGACCGCCGGAAAATAGCGATGGACTCAGCGCGGCCATTTGGCGTCTCGTCGACAAGCGAGTAGGGCCCGCCCAGCGTCGCCGGCGTGTACATCGGTACTTCGATGCCGTAGGTCTTCTTCAGGGACAGTACCCGCCCCACAAGCCCGGCGTCGACGTCGGTCGGCCAGGCGTGGGGCCGGCCGCCCCACAGCTCAATGCCGGAAAGCCCGTGCCGGGCCGCGGCGGCGAAACAGTACTCCAAGGGGTGGCGCTTGAAATCAAGCGTAATAAAAGAAAATTTCATATCGGCACCTCGGCAAATAAATTTGTCACAGGCAAAATCCGCGACCGCAAACACAAGTGCTGGTCGCGGGTACGCGCATTTGCATATGCGGATATTCGTATTTTATCGCACGGGGCTCAAAAATGCAATGGCAAGACCTATGATACGCGCATCATTCATGGCCTCCTGCTCGAAGACAAGGCTCGAGTACATCGGGTTTTCGGGCTGCAGTACCAGTTTGCCCGGGTATTTGCGCACCCGCTTTAAGGTGGCCTCGTCCTCAATGACGACGGCGGCGATCTGTCCATCTTCCACGTCGGGTTGGGACCGCAAATAGACGATGTCGCCGTCGAAAATGCGGGCGTTGATCATGGAGTCTCCGCGGCAACGCAGCGCAAAATCAGCCCGCACTCCCTCTGCGCAGTGGATATACTCCTCAATGTTGCTCTCGGCCAATATCGGCTCGCCGCAGGCGATGACCCCTAAGAGCGGAACGCTTGCCGCCTCGGACTGGTACTGCGGGCCAAACCGCAGATAGTCGATGCTGACACCGAAATGGGAGGCCAATTTTTCTTCGGTCTTGAAGTCCGGCTCTCTGTTGCCGAGCTCGTACATGCTGATGGCGCTCTTGGAGATACCCACCTCGTCGGCAAGTCCCTTCTGCGTCAGGCCTTGCCCTTTGCGCAGATCCCGTAGGATTTTCGAAAACTTAGACATATCACACACCTCCACATCCACATTATATCACGCCTTGTGACGATTGCAAGAATCGAATTCACGTTTTGTGTTAATGTGGGATCAACCTTTTGCAATTTCGGTCTGAGCAAACGCCATGGACGCCGGCCTTGCGTTTCTCATACACTGGTACTGTGCGAAGGCCGCATAGGCGGCACCAAAAACCGCAGACAAATACCGGCGGCGCCATCGCCGCCGCCTTGACGGGAGGAGAGAACAATGACCGAAGTGACAGTGCGCATCGGGAATGACCGGGTCATTTTCGGGCGCGTCATTGACGGCATCACCTATGTGCCGCTGAGGGACGTGGTGGCGGCCATTCAGCCCCGGGTCATATGGACACCGGAGGGGGGCGCCGGAGTCATCCTGTGACAAGAAGAGACCGGGGCGAGAAATTACTCGCCCCGGTCTCTTCTTGTTGCAATGGTCCGGTTTCGATTTGGGTTACACCGCGTTTTTGACCACGCGGCCGTCCTGCACCACGAGCTTTATGTTGTCGGCATTACACATCGTGCGGATATCTGCGGCAGGGTTTCCCTTGACCACGATCACGTCGGCAAGCTTGCCCTCCTCCAGGGTTCCGAGGCGATCATCCTTTCGAATCAGATGGGCGCCGTTTTTAGTGGTGCTGGTGATGACCTCAAGGTTGGAAAGCCCTGCGGCCGACAGCCGTTCAAATTCCATATTCGCCTTGTCGTAGCTGCAGCCGAATTCGGCATCCCCTAAAAAGTCGCATCCGGCGGCAATTCGCACGCCGGCCGAGTGGGCCAGCGCAACGGCCTTGTAGTGAGCCTCGTAGGAGATCCGGTTTTTCTCTTTCAAATACTCCATGCCGCCCTGCCCTCTGTCAAAATAGAGCTTGGCGGTGTGCATGATAGCGAGGGTGGGCACATAGGTACAGTCGTTTTTCAGCATGATCTCGATGCACTCGTCGTCGAGATAAAACCCGTGCTCAATGCACTTCACGCCGCCCTTTAAGGCGTTTTTAATGCCCCTGTTGGCCTGGGCGTGGGTTGAGACATAGGTGCCGGCGTTTTCGGCCTCCTCCACTGCGGCTCTGATTTCATCCATGGAAAAATGACTGTGCGGTCCCGCTTCGTCGCCCTGCGAGAACACGCCGCCCGTCGTCATTATCTTGATGAAATCAGCCTTGTCCCGAAGAAGTTTGCGGCAGGCTCTTCGCATCTCATCCACACCGGTGACAAGCATGCCCGGACTATAGAGCTTTTGCGCCGCCTCAAGCGGCAACTTCTGATAGGAGTCCCCGTGGCCGCCGATCTGGGAAATAAACTTGCCCGAACCGCAGATGCGCGGCAGGTCAAGATAACCCTCCGCCACGGCATCCTTCATGTAAATGGTGTCTCCGGCGCATTCGCGGAAGGCGGTATAGCCCTGGTTTCGCAAGTATTCCATGTCCCGCAGCGCCCGGGCCATGATGCTCTGGGGCGTGAACTCGTTCCACTTGATGGCTGCGGCACTTCCAAAGCCAAGGTGCACATGCGCCTCGATGAGGCCCGGCAGAATGCTGCCGTCCCCAATCTCAACAATTTGGGCATCGTTTGGGTGTTCGGGCAGGGCGTCCCCAATGCAGATTTTTGTAATTTTATTTTTTTCTATGACGACCGAGCCCCGCTCAATGGGGGTCCCCCCATTGCCGTCAATGATCCTTCCCCTGAGGATGAGCATATTGCGTCCCCCCCCCCCCTTATTTTGACGCGATCACGTCAATCTCAACGTCCAGCCCGTCGTAGAGCTGCACGCCGGAGACGCAAAGCCGAGCTGGGTAGCCGTCTGTAAAATACTTCTGATAGACCTCATTCATCTCCGAGAAGTATTTGCGGTCGGACAGGTGAACCGAGATTTTGATGATTTTATCCATGCAGCTGCCGACTTCCTCGAGAGTGTTTCGGATGATGTCCATGACGACAGTGGTCTGCTCCGAAACAGTCCCTCGAATGACTTCGCCGGTATTTACATCGCACGACACCTGTCCCGAAATGAAGAGCAGATCACAGTAACCTATGACCTGGGAGTAGGGGCCGACCGAACGCGGAATACTTTTGACGCTCAAAACTTCCTTTTTCACGAATGTTCCTCCATGCAGTATGTCACTGCACTATGTTGTTGTGTGTTAACATGACTTGGTCCAGAGGCAGGCGTTCCGCATCCTCTGATGCGGCGAAAGCGAATGAATAAGAAGTTCATCCGCTTTACGCCGTGCCCTATGTTATGTGTGATGAACGGTTGTTGCAATGGTTTCTCAATAGCCGTCTTTTCTGACGGTTAAGCCCTGTAGACCGCTTCGCCTGCGAGATAGGTCGTATCGACCTTGATTTTGCCGAGGGCTTCGTCCGGCACCGTCAGGTAATCGTCCTTCAGGACAACCATATCGGCGTACTTACCGGGCTTCATGGAGCCGACGATGTCCTCATCAAAGAGCATCTTTGCTGCATTTACGGTATAGGCCTTCAGCGCCTGCATACGGTCGATGCTCTGTGCGGTGCCGAAGCTCTTTCCACCTTGGGTCGTGCGGCAGACCATGGAGTAGATGCCGAGCATGGGGTTGATGTCACAGACCGGGCAGTCGTTGTTGCAGGCGAAGATCATGCCCCGATCGACGTACTCCTTGTTCGGGAAGGCCCATTTCACCCGTTCGGGGCCCATCACGTTATAGTGGGAGTCTCCGAGTGCGTAGATGAAGCCTGCCGAAGTGCCGACGAGGATGCCGTATTTCTTCATTCGCTCAATCTGGTCCACAGTCGGGGACTCGACATGCTCAAAGCGGAAGCGCAGCGGGGAGGGGTCAACGCCGTGGGCAAGACAGTACTCAACGCCCTGCAGTGCAGACTCGATGGCCACGTCGCCGATGGCGTGGAGGCTTGCCTGCAAGCCGCTTTGCGCTGTCAACAGCATGTCGGCATTCAGCTCGTCCTGATTGTTATAGAGCGTGCCGAAGTTGTTGGGCTCGCCCACATACGGCACTGAGAAAGCTGCCGTTTTGCCGCCGGTACTCCCGTCTAAGAGGTACTTCATGCCGGCAAACCGCAGGGTATCGTTGCCAAAGCCGCTCATGAGCCCGACTTTGACGGTCTCGGCTAGCGTGGCGGGGCAGTTGACATTGCTGCGGGCAAAGGTGTAAAAACGGATGCGCATTTTCAGGCGCCCCTGCTTTTGCAGCTCTTGATAAATTTTCACAAAACGAGCCTCAGCTGCCATTTCGGTGGTGGTGGTGATGCCCTTGCGGAAGATCTCGTCCTGGATGTCGGTGGCGATAAGCTCCATGATCTGCTCATCGGTGGGCTTGGGGAAGGGAATCCAGTTTTGTATGGCGCCCGAGATGACGCCGGTCGGCTCGCCCTTTTCATCCTTAAATATTTTGCCGCCTTCGGGTGGCACCGCATTTCCCGTGATGCCGCAGAGCTTCATGGCCAATGTGTTTACCGAGCCCACATGGCCGCAGGTCCGCTTGATAAAAATCGGATTGTCCGGTGAGACGGTGTCGAGTAGCTCGGCCGTGATGGGATAGGGACCTTCCTTGAACTTGGCTTCGTCCCAGCCCCAGCCGAAGAGCCATGCCCCTTTCGGAGTCTTGGCGACGGCCGCAGCCACCTTTTTAAGCACATTTTCCATCGAGGTGGTGACAACGCCTGTGAGGCTGATGGTGGCGCACTGGTCGCCGTAATAGCAAGGGTGCGCATGGCTCTCGATGATTCCGGGAATAACCGTCTTGCCTTCAAGGTCTATGATTTCGGTCCCCTCTACGGCGTACTTCAGGGCTTCTTCCTTGTTTCCGACGTATAAAAACCGCCCGCCGCTGACTGCGACGGCCTGTGCAAGGGGCTCCCCGTCCTCCATCGTGATGAACTTCCCGCCCATAAAGATGGTGTCCGCTCTGGGTGATAACATGATACTATCAACTCCTTTGCTTCTGTTTGACGCTTATTTTACTTTAGAAATCCTTATTTTACAAGTCGGGCAGCCGGTGGTGATGGTATCGGTCAACTCGAACTTGAAGCCCGGATGTGTGCTCAGCACGCCGCGGTCCCCGTCCATTGCGATGTCACACAGATGCTGAATTTTCTTCTCGTCATCGGTCATTTTCTGCCACGCAGCCACAAGTGGGCAGTAGTGGAAGTCGAGCATGACAGCGTCCTCGGACTTCTCCATTTCAACCTCGAGCACCTTTTGAATGGCCTCGGGCAAAAATGCGTCGCAGAATGCGAGCAGGTCGTCGCCCATCGGGTATTTTGTGTTGCCGTGCATAACGCCGCAGCTGAATATTGCTTCGCGGGCAGCCTCGTCCAAATCGATGCCGTTTTTTTCAAGCTGTTCGCACATAAGATAGAACCACTGGGCCCGATGCTCAAAAGAGGCCCGAAGGGTTTTGATTTCCTTGTCGTCCAGATATTTCGTGGGTGTGTTGTTAATCATCGCGTTTTACCTCCCGATTTTTTGTTTAGCCGCATGGGCACTTTGTCATACTCGGTTGAAGTTGTCCGCGATGCCGGTACTCGCCCTTTTGGTCATCAATACCGCCCCCTTTGAAATCCGATATATACTTTACTCTGCCCGCCTCTGCCCGCGCGAACGCTCAATGAGCTTCACAATGACCCGGTCGGTCTCAACCATGCCGGGATTATTGAGCTGTCCGAGGTTGTAGAAGGTGTCCTCGATTGTATTACCGATGATTCCGACGCCGGCGCCAAGGCCGATGCCGTCCATTGCCATATAGGCGAACTGTATGGCAATCATCGCGGCGGTGCTCAGCTTTAAGGCGCAGGACTCTTTGGCCCCGTCGCAGAACATGCCGCCGAGCGTCCCGATCAGGGACTGCATGGCCATGACCCCCTGCTCGAAGGTGCCGCCGAGCAGATACACGGTCGCGGCGGCGACCCCGGTAGCGGCTGCGATGGAGCAGCCGCAGAAGGCCGTCATCCGTTTGACATAGCCCTTGATGTAAACCGTGATCATCGAACTGATGCAAAGCGCCCTTGCGGTGGTCAGGATATCGGACCCGAGTTCGCCCGCCACCACCTTCACCCCGATAAAGTTCGTGATGCCGTGGTTCCCGCTTCCGGCGATGGCCATGATCGGCACAATCAGCCCCTGCATTCGAGCTTCTCCTGCGGCCGCCGTCATAGCCCTGGCCTTTGCCGAAACGCGGTTGCTCTCAGTGGCGGAGTTGTCGTCAAGCGCCGATAATCTCTTCCCGAACCGAAGCGTCCGATCGGACAGTCCGGTTCTTGCCGCGGCGCAGTTGACCTCGGCGAAATCGAGAAGAAATTGCAGCTCGCCAAGTTCCATGGTGAGGATGCAGTCGTACAGTTCTTTTAAGCCGTACTTCAAAAAGTGGTCCTTGCTCTCGCCCACCTTTGTGAAGTCTTTATCGACGCTTGTCTTCCCGTCCTTTTCGATATGTATGATGTTCGAGTAGTCGGCCGCGATGTCGACAACGGCCTCGTGGCCGCCGCCCTTGACGACGGCGTGCACGAACAGGGGATCGGGGAACTCGGCGTAGGTGACCGACACCCCGCCCACTGCCAGAAACGCTTCGGCCGCTCTCAGAGTTTCGGGCGTGACATAGTCCAGCACCGCGAGACCTTCCTCGCTCTTGTCGATATAACAGCCGAGCGCCGCCGCAATGTCTAGTCCCCGCTTTCCGGTGCCCGGGACACCGACGCTTACACCGTTCTTGAAGAGGTTGGGGCTGACAGTCACCGTCACTTTTTCGGGGGCAGCCCCGAGTTCGCGCGCCGCCCTCGACACGGCGAGCGTCACCGATCCGGGGTCAGTGCAGCCGGTGGACTTTTCTATTTCACTTTTCAAAATGTTCAGTATCAGTTCCTTCATACCGTCCTCCGTCTGCAGACCTAAATTGATTGTCATGAGGTCGATTAATCAACCTCACGGGCCGGGCGCTTTGTGTGCAAAACCCGGCTTAGAAAAGTATACCAGTAGTTTAGCACAGTTTATCCGGACTGTAAATAACCGTCGCTCCCAGATAATTCGGTACTGCAAAGCAGCCAGAAGTACAAAAAAACTGTCCGGGAGCAAACCGGGTAAAAACGGGGAAGCGGTATGGCCATAGCCATACCGCTTCCCCTGAAAGGTGTCTAATTAGGGCGCGCCGAACGGGATTTTTTTATTTGCCGAGTTTGTCCGAGACGACTTCGCCTGCGACATAGCCCGAGGTAAAGGCCCAGCCCATGGCGGCGCCGCCGTAGGTGACATAGGGCTTCTTCTCAGTGAAGAGCACGCCCATGGAGTCGGTGCCGACGGCGTAGAGCCCCTCAATGGGGGTCGTGCCGTCCGCCTTCAGCACCTGGAAGTCGGCGTTGATGTCAAGCCCGCCGCAGGTGGAGTAGCAGTAGGAGACACCGGTGACGGCGTAGTAGGGGCCAACGTCGACCTTGTCTAAAAGTGCCGCGTCTTTGCCAAACTGCTCATCAACGCCTGCCGTGCAGTAGCCGTTGTAAGTGTCGACAGTGGCCTTGAGGGTTGCGGCATCCATGTTAAGCTTGCCGGCCAATTCCTCAATGGTGTCGGCCTTGACGACAAAGCCGGCCTCTATAGCGGCGTCAAGCACGTCGTAAGCATTGGAGATGGGTGTTCCCTCCGGAATCGGGTATCCATAGCTTAGAAAGGCGGGAGCCGGGCCGAAGCGGTTGGTATCAAAGCCCTCGGTGATCAGTTTCTGTACCTGGGTGTCGCTCCAGATGCTGTAGAACTTGGGGCCTCCAATCCACGGATTGAGGAAGGATACCGCGGCCTCGGTCGTAAACCGGCTGCCTGTGACGTTGACGGCCAAGCTGTCGGCCGACCAGACCATGTTGGCGGGCAGATCTCCTTCGGACCAGACGGCCGGGCGGCCGGTGATCTCGGCGACAACGCCGTCCACGGTGTGAGTTTCAAAACTTGTCAGCCAGGACGGGGTGCCCGACATGTGGACCATGGGGGCCATGCCGATGTTGTAGGTGCCGGCCCCGACGGAGATGGCCGAAGCGATCATTTTGCCGTCGTTTTGCTTGCTGCCAAGCTGATACCAAGCGCCTTTGAGAGGGAAGTAATCGTTTTTGAGGTACTGCTCCTCCATGGCGGCATTTCCGGCAAATCCGCCGGTGGCGAGGATCACGGCCTTGGCATTGATGGTGTACTGGGTGCCGGTGGCAGGATTGACGGCCTTGACGCCGGTGACGGTGTTTGTGGCCGCGTCATAAATGAGCTCGGTCGCCTCGGTCTCCAGCATGTACTGACCGCCCAGCGCCGCGAAGTCTTCGTACATGCCGTCGAAGTAGGTGGCGATGGTGGTTTTGTTGTACATGATATCGTTGGGGAGATACTGATACTTAGTCACATAGACGTCGGAGGGGGTAAAGCCGGTCTTGGGCTCGGCAAAGGCATAACCGTGCTCGTAGATCAGCCAGTCAAGGGCGTCGCCCGAGCGCTCGATATCGAGTTTGACGATATCCGCTTTGGCGTCTCCCTCGGTGTAGGCAAGCCAGGCGGCCAGCATGACATCGGCGTCGGTGTAGTCCTTGCCGCCGTTGTGCTCCTCTTCAAACTTTGTGGGATTGACAAACAGTCCCTCGGTGGTCAGGGCCGAAGTGCCGCCGTACTTGCCGGCCTTGTCGATGCACAACACCTTCGCGCCGCCCTCAGCAGCCGAGACAGCTGCGGCGGTGCCGCTGCCGCCCATGCCGACCACCAGCACTTCGGTCTCAAGGGTCTGCGTGGAGGGAGTCTTTTCAGGGGATTTCTTAAAGGCCGATATGGCGGTCTTGTCGGAGCCGCCGGCCTCGAGTGCCTTGACAAGGGCATTCTCGGTCGCAAGTTTCACAGCGGCCGACGTCACGGTCGCGCCGGTGATGGAGTCGACTGCGACCGACTGAGCCTCGATCATGCGGGGGATCATGAGGTCCCGAACCGACCACAGCAGTGGCAGCGTCTCGGAGGTATTCACCTCGTCGATGACAATGGCGGTGATGGCGCCTTCGGTGACGGTGACCGACACCTTGACCGGCTCGCCGGGCTTGTAGCCGACTGCGGTGCCTTCATATGTACCGGCCGCCATTTTGGCGGTCGTTGTGGTTCCCTCTTCGCCCTTGGCCTTGGCGATGCAGGACCTGGCGGCTTCGATGATGGCGTTGCTGGTCATGGTTGCGCCTGAAACGGTGTCGACCTCGGACGACTGTTTCTCAACGATCTTGGCCGGCAGCTCATCAATGGCCTTGGAGCCTACGCCAGCGGTTTCAGAAGCGCCGGTGGCCTCTACGCTCTTGATTTTCTCGGCTTCGAAAACCATCTTCACGGTCACATCGCCGCCATAACCTTTTGCGGTGGCCTCGTAGGTTCCGGCGGTGTATGTGCCGACCTTCTTGGTGCAGGCGGCAAGGCCGAAGCAAAGCGCCAGCGCCAGCAGCAGGGACAGGGTTTTCTTCATGTGTTTTCCTCCTCTTTGTGTCAAAATGCTATAACATAATCATACCTGAAGTAGTATAGCCAGTCCAATAAGCGTTTATGATTACAAGTTCAATTTATTTGATGACATAAATAAAAAAACCCCGCTTGCGGCAGGGTTTTTTGTGAATTGTATTAGATTCTCATACAAAGATATCGGTCCAGAGGTCAGTCCGAAGCGGCACATTCGCCGGATGGCGTCTTGCCGAAATACTGCGCCGCAGTCTCGATGAAGGCTGTAAGCGAGGGCTTAAGAGCCCCCTCTTTCCAAGACAGGCAAAGTTGCTCGGTGACATCGTAGTCCTCCACTTTGCGGTAGGTAAGCCGCCCTTCCGCCGCCCCCCGCAGCCGCTCGCTCCAGATCGACATTCCATAACCTGCCTCGACGAGGGACCGAAGGCTCTCGTGGTCCGAGACCTCGCAGTAGACGCAAAGCGGGCCCTCTTCTCCGGTCCAGGAGATCTGGCGTTGCTCCATGCCGGGCTCTTTGAAAAAGATGAAGGATTCCTCCGCAAGATCGGCCCGCCGTATGGTCTTTTTTTCGGACAGCGGGTGGTCGGCCGCCATAACCAGCACCACGCCGTCCTTTGCAAGGGGCAGCGACTTCAACCGTCCGGTCAGCCCGTAGAAGGGGGCGTAGAGCGAGAACATGCAGTCGAGCGCCTCCTGCTCCACCCCCTCAAGCAGGGCGGGTAGCGGAAGCTGCCGCAGCTGCACTCGAACCGTGGGGTGAAGGCTGCGAAAAAGGCGCAAAATACCGGCCATGTCCCCCCGCATGAGCTCTCCGTGCAGGCCGACGCGCAGCGTCCCCTCACTTTGGGCGGCGACGCATCGGGCGGTTTCGGTGGCGGCCTCGGTCCGGTGAACGATGATGAGGGCCTCCCGAAGAAAACACTCGCCAGCCTCGGTCAGCTTCATCTGGCGGCGGTTGCGGTCAAACAGCCTTACGCCGAGCTCACCCTCGAGGGAGGCTATTTGCTGGGTCATGGCGGTCTGAACGATGTTGCATTCCTGCGCGGCCTTTGTAAAGTTGAGGTGACTGGCCGCGCTGATGAAATACCGCAGTTGGCGAATTTCCATACGGCCACATCCTCCCTATTCAGTCAAAATGGCGGCAAGCCGTCCGCCGTCGATGTTTCCGCCCGAGATGACGATGGCGACGTTTTTGCCCACGAACCGGGCCTTGTTCGCGTCATAGGCCGCAACGCCGACGGCACCGGCCCCCTCGGCCACGACGTGGTCGTCGAGCACGAGCGAGCGCACGGCTGCCCGAATGGCGGCTTCTTCCACCACGATTACCTCGTCGATCACATCCCGCATGGCAAATGGGATCTCACCGACCCCGCCGACTAAGGCGTCACAGACCGTGTCTCCCACCGTATCATATTCAAGGTAACAGACACGGTCCCGGATGGATGCTGCCATGGCGGGGCAGGCGGCCGTCTGCACGCCGATGACCTGGATGGAGGGATTTAGCTGTTTTACCGCCACGGCGATGCCGGTGATAAGCCCCCCGCCGCCGATCGGAACCAAAATGGTGTCGACTTTTGGCCAGTCCTCGCAGATTTCAAGCCCCACCGTGCCCTGCCCCGCAATGACTTCAACGTCGGAGCAGGGATCGATCATGGTCATGCCGCTCTCTTTGGCAGCCGCCTCGGCAATGGCGTGGCAGGCGTCATAAGAGTCACCCACCCGCACGACCTCGGCCCCGTATTTCGCAATTTTATCGGTTTTGGCCTTTGGCGTTGCGGCCGGCACATAGACCATTGCCCTAGAGATTCCTTCAAGCTGCGCCGCAAGCGACACACCGGCCCCGTGGTTGCCGGAGGATACGGCGATGACGCCGGCCGCCCGCTCGGAGGCTGTCAGCGAGGAAATTTTAGAGAGGGCTCCTCTGATTTTGAACGAGCCCAGCGGCTGCCGGCATTCGAGCTTTAGCCGTGCGTCGCGCACCGCTGAGGGCATAAGTTCGGTGTGGGCCACCCGGCCGCGTGTCCGGATCTGGGCCGCCAGAATGTCTGAATAAGTAACCATGGAAAAAGACCTCCCATTATTTTCATGCATAAGCCTGTTTGGCATTCTTTAGGGTATTATATCGTATATCCGGTACAAAAACAACCATACTACCGCCGAGGTGAGGGTAATGAACGCCATGAATATGGATAAAAAACAGTACTCAGAGTATGTGAAAAAGCGCTCCAAGAATTCGCCGCTCGCGAAAAACATGCTCATGGCCTTTCTGTTCGGCGGTGCCATCTGTACCATCGGACAGGGGGTGTCTGAACTGTGGCGGCTTTCCGGAATGGACAGGCCGCAGGCGGCCTCCGCCACCTCGGTCACCATGATTTTCATCGGTGCGCTGCTGACCGGGCTTTCCGTTTACGACAACCTCGCTAAGTACGGCGGCGCCGGAACCATCATTCCCATCACCGGCTTTGCGAACTCCATCGTGTCCCCGGCCATGGAGTTCAAAAGCGAGGGGCTGGTGTTGGGCATGGCGGCCAAAATGTTTGTCATCGCGGGGCCGGTGCTCGTGTATGGCATCATGGCGAGCGTCCTTTACGGACTGGTCCTTGTGCTGTTCAATTTAGCCTAACGGGGGCCGTACCGGCCCCTTTTTTTGTCGGTGTCTATAGCATTGGAACGGGTCATATTTTTTACAAAACGGCCAATACTAAGGACAACTACACTTTGAAATGACGGGTGAATATGGGAAGAAGACAGGGCCAAACGCTCATTTTAGACGCACCGCCGTATATCATGGCGGCAGCGGCCATCGTGGGGAAAAAAGAGGGAGAGGGGCCGCTTGCGGCCGACTTCGACGCCATCGAGCCGGACTCCTACTGCGGTCAAAAGACCTGGGAGAAGGCTGAGAGCACGCTGCAAAAGCGCACGGTTGACATCGCCCTGACAAAGGCCGGTGTTGCTCCCGGCGATGTCGACCTCGTCCTGGCCGGGGACCTGCTCAACCAGTGCACGGCCAGTTGCTTCGGGCTGGTTGAACTCGGCCGCCCGCTGCTGGGGCTCTTCGGGGCTTGCTCCACCGCCGCCGAAGGACTGGCTGCCGCGACCCTGCTCATGGACGGCGGCTTTGCACAGACCGCCGTCTCCATCACCTCCTCGCACTTTTGCACGGCTGAGCGTCAGTTTCGGCTGCCCCTCTCCTACGGCGGACAGCGGCCACCCACCGCCCAGTGGACGGTTACAGGAGCGGCGGCCTTTGTGCTTGGCAAACGGCATGTCGTACAGGGGGCGCCGGTGCGCATAAGGGCCTGTGCGCTGGGTGTTCCGGTCGACATGGGCATTGCCGACGTCAACAACATGGGGGCCGCCATGGCCCCGGCCGCCATCGACACCATCAGCGGCTTTTTTAAAGATACCGGTACAACGGGGGACGACTACGATCTCATCGTGACGGGCGACCTCGGGGCGGTGGGCCACGCCATCGTCTGCGAAAAGCTGGGCCTCGGCGAAAACTATAACGACTGCGGACTCATGATCTTCGACCTAAAAAAGCAGGACGTCCACGCCGGTGGCTCCGGCTGCGGATGCTCGGCCGTCGTCACGGCCGGGCATATCCTGCGCCGCATGCGGGCCGGGGAACTGAAGTCGGTGCTCCTCATCGGCACCGGCGCCCTAATGTCGACAACCTCTTTCCAGCAGGGGGAGAACATCATCGGCATCGCCCACCTTGTGTGGTTGTCGGCGCAGTAAAACAATACACCGCAAAAGCCGGTGGCTGCCGGTTTTGCGGTGTTTGTGGGGCGCAGTTATTTTCGAAACATTGAGAATATATAGTTGATTGCGAAGATGACCCCGGCCACGACAATGCCGCCCTTGATGAGCCGCACAGCGACGCCCTCTTCGTGGAAGCCGGTGAAGTATCCCTTGACACGGGCGACAAACTCATCGCGCCGCCGCAGTTTGCGATAGCGCCTGAGCTGCTGTTTGATATACGTTGTATCCATGCAACTCCCCCCTTACTATTTCCCATATATTTTATGTCACAATGGGACAAGCGTCAACTACTATTTTCAGGAGGAAGCATATGCAATATATCATGGCCTTTGTGGTGGGCGGCGCAATCTGCGCTGTGGCCCAGGTGCTCATCGACCGTACGAAGCTGACTCCGGCCCGCATCGTCGTGCTCTTCGTCGTCATGGGCGTCGTATTGACGGCGGTCGGCGTTTACGACAAGCTGGTCGAAATCGGCGGGGCCGGCGCCACCGTGCCCATCGCGGGATTCGGCTATTCGCTCGCCAAGGGGGTTGAGAAAGCCGTGGCAAGCCAAGGACTGCTGGGCGTCTTGACCGGCGGCATCACGGCGACGGCGGCCGGCATCACCGGGGCCATCGTCTTCGGGTTTACAATGGCCCTTATTTTCAAACCCAAGGCAAAATAAAAAAGGCCCCGCAAAGCGGGGCTTTTTTTATGAATTCTTTTGCCTGTGGAACATGGCAAAAAATACGATCAGCAGCAGCCCGCTGCACACCAAAATGGCACGGTCCTGCCAGAGATCGACCGAAAAGCTTGCGAGCATGGAGCCTGCGACGAATATGACGACAAGGGCTGTCGTCGTCAGTCCTTCGAGCAGAATATGCCGGGCGCCGTGAAGGGAATAGTTGCAGAAGTTGCGAGCAATCGTATGCAGTCCCCCCACATCAAAAGAGTCCTCGCCATCTACCCGGCGAACCCGAAGAAACGTCTCTGTCTGGGAACCCCAGACAAAGGACCCAAGGGATAAAACCGCAAGGTTGTGGTGCTGCGGCAAAAAGGCCATGACAGCGAGGGCCGCAGCTGAAATGAGCACGGTGACCTGCTGCCAGTGGAGCCGAGACCCGCGTACGGCGCACCGGTGCCGGATAAGGATGGTCAGGGTGATGCCCAGTAAGAAAAAAATGGTACAATACAGATACGGCTGGACATTTTCAAAATTGTGTTGCGCAAGATTGATTCCGAGCCGGGTCAGATTTCCCCGTGGGGTATGGACAGTGACCCCTCCGCGGCTAAGACAGGTGTATGCACCCAAAAAGCCGCCGACAAAGGCCAAAGTGAGCATCAGAGGCAGGGATTCTGAAGTCTGCTTGATTAAGGGCGGGGCGGTCTGCTCGGAGACAGGCATAGAAGTCTGCACAGGGGCAGGCATATGATGTTCCTTTCATAAGGGTCTTTAATACAGACACGAGGTCTTTATGTCGATATTAATATTTTTTAACATTAAAGTCAACCCTGCATGACATATTTATCGACAAAAAATTCGCTGTATGGCCGTTCTGCGAGGATGTGGATAAGCGCCTCGCGCCGCAGCACGATGATATCCTCGGGAAGGCTGTCCACATCAAACCATCGCAAATCGGAACACTTGTCAGGCTCCGCGATATGGGGGGTGCCGGTATATATTTTCACGGTAAAATACAGATCGTAATAAGTCCGGGCCCCATTTATGCCCAGTCTATGGCACAGGTGGGCAAAGGTGACGCCGGCCGGATCGACAACAATGCCGAGCTCTTCTTTGCATTCGCGCACCACGGTCTGGGATGCTGTCTCCCCCTCGTCCACATGTCCGCTGCCGGCCAAATCCCAAAGCCCATCCATATAGCCGGTGTTTTGCCGGCGGGCCAGCAGCACCTCAGTCTTGCCTGTCATTTCCCGGAGGATGACGGGAAAGACTGCCGACAGTGTGCGGTAACGCTCTCCGCTCACAGGCTTGCGATGACGGCCGACAGCAGCATGGTGCGCTCGGGCAGCGAGGACAGCCGCATGCTTTCGTCGACGGCGTGCATCTTGTAGACGTAGGGGCCAAAGCCGTCTAAGGTCGGCGCGCCGTAGTGGGATAGGAAGTTGCCGTCGGATGCGGCCGGCGTGCGCTGCTCGGGCAGCACAAAACCGAATCCCGCGCCGATGTCCCGGATTTTCTCATACAGGGCAACGTTGGCTGGTGTGCGCTCCAGCACCGGGAAGGCGGTCGTCACCGTCACCTTGGTCGTGACGCCCGCTACGTGGCAGGTCCCCTCAAGCGTCTTAAAGCGGGCTTCCATTAGGGCCATCTCGGCCTCACTCGAGGGCTTAAGCGACACGCTGCAGGCAGCGTAGTCGGCCACGGTGCCGACGCCGTTCTTACCACCCTCAAGGTCTGCGATGTTGTAGAAAATTTTATTCTCCCAGTCGTTCATGGCCTCGACATCAATCATCTTGTGAGCGAGCTCCAAAACGGCCGAAGCGCCCTCCTCATAGGCTAAGGCCGAGTGGGCGGCCTTTCCGAAGCACTCGATGCGGGCTTTCATACTGCCCTTACGGAAGGTGATCAGGCCGTTTTCCTTGCGGCCGGCTTCGCAGACAAAGGCCGCCGTCGCCCCCTTGGCCTCCCGTTCAAAGAGTTTGCGGCCGGAGGGGGAACCGATCTCCTCGTCACAGTTGTAAATCATGACAATCTCGAGGTCCGGCAGCATGCCGGCCTCTTTGGCGATGCGAAATGCCGTGGAAGAGACCACCATGCCGCCCTTGCAGTCGACGGCGCCAAGGCCGTAGCAGGTGTCCCCGTCGATGTGGAAGGGGTGGGCCGCTGCGTCGCCTGGCTTGAAGACGGTGTCGAGGTGGGCGCACATTACGAGTTTGCCCTTGGGGTTTTCGGGCTTGATGCGGGCAACGACATGCTTACCAAGACCCTCGGCTTCCACCACTTCAATGTCAAGTCCGCCGATTTCGTTTAGGTATTCCAGCACGATTTCAACGATTTTGGCGTTGCCGTCCACGTCTCCGGTGCCGCAGTCGATGGAGCACATGCGGCGCAGCAGTTCGACCTGCTTATCAGAATATGCGGCTGCCCCGTTTTTGGCGGCTTCCAGTACTTGCTGCCGACTGAGTGTAGCCATGTTTCATCCTCCTGCCAAATTGATTATTTCGAGTTGTTTTTTCATTGCGTAATCCACGGTATAGGCGGTGCCGCCCGGTTTGCCGGTAAAATAACAGATCAGCACGCTGCTCTCCTCCACGAGGCGGCGGTTGCGCAGGTGATAACACCCGGCCGAGTAGCTGTCGGCCGTATAGATGACTTCGCTTGCGCGGCCCAGCACATCGTCGTAAAAGCCGACATCGGCCGGTCGCCACCGGCTTGTCTGCTCGCGGCAGGGCAAAATGAGCGTAAGAGACACCCCCGGCGTCTCCAGCACGACGAGGGCGGCCAGCATATCAAAACCCTGCGCACCGCCGGCGCAAAAGCGGGTAATCCCCCGTGAAGCAAGGTCTGTCACCGTCTCGCGGATATCCGCGGCCAAGGACGCCGCAAGGTTTGCCGGAATGTTCCGGTGTCCTGAAAAACAGGCGGTATACTGCCGCGCGCAAAGGACGTGCGCACACGAATTTTCGGCGCCGCCGGGCAAAACCGGCGTCCCCTCAGCCACGGCTATAGACGGTGGGAAAAGACCTCCGCCTGCTGCCAAAATACAGCGGTGCACACCGGATCTGACTTTTTAAAATGCACGCCTGAAAGGTCGGTTTCGTAAAAACCATCATGAAACAGTTCACCCGAGCACTATTATACAGGCTTTTTTGGGCGGATACAAGGCGCTCCTTGCAATATGGGCCCCAATCCCATATAATAAGTAAGGTGACGAGAGGTGCGATTTCGACGCCCGTCACCTTGTCCTGGCCTATGCAAAACGGTTTACATTGAATTGGTCAGGCTAAGAAAAATTGTCAGGAGGTGAGGTCATGGTCATCGTCAATATGGAACGCCATGCGGCCAGAGATATCTCATTTAAAACTTCAATAGACCCGGGAGTGACCCTATCGCTGCGCGACAGCTTTTCCTTCAACGTCGAGTATTACGACAACAACACGAAAGGCATCGCGAAATATGTGCATCACAGACAGGAGAACTCGCCGGACCCCCGGTTTGAGCTCTCGGTCACTATGCTTGGGTACTTCACCTGCGGCGGTGTGCGCAACGAAGAGGATAAAAAACACGCCCACCTGCAGGCATACGGCCAGCTCTTTCCCTATATGCGCTCCCTGATCGCCGCGCTGACGGCGGCAGCCGGCATGCCCTCAATGATCATCCCAAAAAACGCGATGGACTGGGACTCCATCGTCATCGACGGCAAGGACTGGAAAAAGGAACAGTAGGCGCTGCGCATGCACGTTGAAAATGTAGGAGTATATTGATCGATGTGGTTTTGGTTGTCGCTGATTGCAATACTATTCTGGGGCGGCTCGGATGTGCTGTCAAAGGTGGGCTCAAAACCGGAGGACATCTACAGTCATTGGAAAATGGTCATGGCGGTGGGCGGCGTAATGGGAATCCACGCCGTCCTCACAATTTTAGGCGGGGCACAAGTTTCCCCCGCCGACATCCTCACATACCTTCCGGCCTCTGGGCTCTACATCCTGTCTATGATTTTGGGCTACGTCGGCCTGCGGTACGTCAAGTTGTCGCTCTCGTCGCCGGTCTGCAACTCCTCCGGCGCCGTCGCGGCGCTGCTCTGCTTCTTTTTCCTCAAGGAGACCATGTCGGGAATCCAGTTTTTCGCGGTGGCGCTCATCAGTGCCGGCATCTTCGCGCTGTCGGCCATTGAAAATAAAAATGAGGACAAGGCCCGCGGCCTCATTCCGCTCGTCTTCCCGCTGCTCTACTGCCTCATCGACGGAATGGGCACCTTTGCCGACGCTCTGCTGCTCGACACCAAAATCGCCGAGGAGGCCGCCAACATCGCCTACGAGCTGACTTTTCTCGGCATGGCGGTCTTTGCCTTTATCTACGTCGTTCTTATTAAGAGACAGCCCATCCGTATTTCAAAGGAAAAACCCAAACTTGCCGCCGCCGTCTGCGAGACGGCCGGCCAGTTCGCCTACGTCTATGCGCTTGGTGCAAACGCCATCGTCGCGGCCCCCCTCATCAGCAGCTACTGCGTGGGCTCCCTTCTTTGGAGCCGCATTTTCTTAAAGGAGCGGCTGACTAGACAGCAGTATATGGCCATTGCCATAGCCGTCGTAGGAATTGTAATACTCGGCGCCTTTGAATAACAAGTCCCTGGGGCTTTAGGTGGCATATAATTTTATCTGATATGAGCCGCGGTATTATGCAAAGACAAACAGCTGTCTCCGAATGAATCGGACGGCAGCTGTTTTTCAGTTATAAATGAAATACACTAAACCGACAAATCTTTTCTCCTGTATCGCAGCCACGCGGTGACCGTGCATGCAATGATAACAATAGTTCCGATAATCCATTCTTCAGGAAGGATCCCTTCCGTCATCAATTTATTTGTCTTAATCCAATCCATCGGCGAGAACCAAATGAGAAATTCAAGCTTTTTGACTGTGATTGAAGCAATGCCGGCGATAAAGGTGCCAAAAACAATTCCAATGGTAATTCCGCTCATCCCTTTTCCACCCCGGAGGAGTGCTGAGATCAGGATGCCGACAGCGGAAAACACCAGACCGACAAAAAAGATGCTCCCGAAAAAGATAAATGCTTCCCTTACCGCTTCCCCAAAGGTATACTCGGTAACCAGCAAATACCCTGTGACTGTCACGGTCGCAAACGATGTCGTCATAATGATCAGGGAAACAAGGTGCGCCAGTATTTTTTGCACAAATATTTCCCAGCGGGAGATTGGCCTTGAGCACAGATACTCAATCGTACCGTCGGCTTCTTCTTTGGATAAAAGACTCACAGCGCGTTGGGTAACGATAACCATGACAGCAAGGGCGATATACTGCAGCGAATAGCCGAAATAGTTGGTTATCATCGTAAAATCCATCAACTGTGTCAGCCCCAGCGCTTCCAGTATGGCGGGATCAATTCCTTCGAGCTTGGCGCCGGCCAAGGCTTTCATGGACTCGGTTTGCATGGAAGGGAAAAACAACAACATGAAGAAAATTACACCGCAAATTGTGACGGTGCTCGAAATGATGCTCTGGTGAAGATTTCTCAGCTCAAGTGAAAATACGTTCATGCGTTGTCCTCTTTCCCGTATAAGTCCCAAAAGCGTTCCTCCATACTCTCGGTTTCGACCGTAAAGTCATCGGGAGCAAGCTCAGTTAGTGCCGCAATAATGCCCTGGCTGTCCACGGCGGTACGGAATACACGGTGACCTTGTTCCTGTTTTAGAAGCACTAAGTTTTCCGGAAGCACAGCATTTCCGCCTGCAACCCGGATGATTTTTCTCGGGGCAGCGGACTGCTTTAAATCTGCCACAGCGATGATAGTGCCGTCTCTGATAAATGCGACGCGGTCACAATATTCCTGAACTTCCGCAAGATTATGGCTTGATAAAAGGACGGTAACTCCGCTTGCTACCATGCGACCCAGTTCTTCAAACAGTGCCTTTTGCATAATCGGATCAAGTCCGCTTGTGGGCTCGTCCAGAATGACCACTTTGGGGCTTGCGGCTAAGGCGCAGACGACCGAGACCTTCTTCTTATTGCCGGTGGAAAGCTCCCGAAACCGCTTTGACGTGTCCACGCCGAACACTTGGCACAGCCGGTTTGTCTCGTCCTGGACGGATTTGCCATAAAAACCATCGTTGTACTTCAATAGCTCGCTCACACGCATATTGCCGTAGAGGCGCACTTCACTTGGGACATAACCGGTAAAAGCTTTGATATCTTTGGAATTTTTTTCGCAGTTAAGCCCGCATATCAAAGCCGAACCGCTGTTTGAGAATATTAAGCCGATCAGGGTTCTTATGGTTGTAGACTTACCCGCGCCGTTCGGACCGACGTAACCGAAAATCTCACCTTCTTCAACCGAGAAGGTCACATCCTTTATGCCGACATGCTCGCCGTAATTCTTTCTCAGATGGTCAATTTGAATGACCGACATGATTTGCATTCCTCCCTTCTGAAATTATTATTTCGCAAGGATCACGTTTTACAACTCAGTTATTTTGTTTCCTCTATGAAGCTCAAGAGAACAACTGAATATTGCAAGCAAAACTCCGAAGAAAAAGGCACTATCCTTTTCGATAGTGCCTTTTGCGCTGTTTTCGTATAGTTATGAGTTGGCTCACCAAGTTTTTCCCCCGGGCCTCATTCTTATTTTTTGATTCCGCCTTTGAGCTTTCCGCCCGACTTCAAGGCAAAGATGTTGGTCTCGAAGCTGTGGTGCAGTGCGCCCTCTCGACGGGCACGCTTTAAGGCAAGCGCAATCATGCGGTCGAGCAGCTCAGGGTAGGGGATACCGGCTGCCTCAAAGAGGTAGAAGGCCAAAGATCCCGGGATGGTGTTCGGCTCGTTGACGTACACCGTGTCCCCCTCAAGTAAAAAGTCGATGCGAACGGCACCGGAAAAGCCTAAGGCCCGAAAGGCCCTGACGGCAAGCTCTTGAATTTCAGCTGTCTTCTCGGGGGTCAGATCGGCCGGCAGACGACGGGTAGCGCCCGACATGCCGCTGTCCTTGCTGCCGGTCAGGTATTTGTCGCCGTAAGACAAAATTTCGCCTGCCGTCACCGGCTCCTCGCAGGCGGAGGGTATGGCCTCTGCCTCGTCGCCCAGGACTGCGCAGTTGATTTCGCGCAAATTGGTGATGGCCCGCTCGACTAAAATGCGGGAGGAGAACTCGCAGGCGAGGTCGATGGCCGCCTCGAGGCCGGTTCTGTCGAAGGCCACCTTAATGCCGACCGACGAGCCGAGTCCCGCCGGCTTTACGATGACGGGGTAGCCGTAGGCCTCTTCGCAGCCTGACATGACGGCTTCGGGGTCGGCGATATAGTCGGCGGCGTAGAACGTTTTCGCCTCAAGCACCGGCACGCCGGCCGCCCGCATGACGTCCTTCTGGCGGGCTTTGTCCATGCCGATGGCTGAAGCCGCTATGTCGCAGCCGACGTAGGGGAGCCCCACCGACTCGAACCAGCCCTGCATGGAGCCGTCCTCGGTGCCGGCTCCGTGGACGATGGGGAAGGCGAGGTCGATTTTCGCCACGTCGGGGCTGCCAAACATCTTGGGCTTGGCAGCCATGATGGCCCACACCTCTTTAGCATTTTTGCGCCCAAGATAGACCCCAGTACAGCGGGAGAGCAGTCCGGGGATGTCCTTGTAGTTGTCGATGTCTTTGAGTGCATCGCCGGTGTAGAGTATGCAGTCCTTGGTCACATAAAAGGGGATGACATCGTATTTCTCGGTGTCGAGCGAGTACATGGCCTGCACGGCCGAGATGACCGACACCTCATGCTCGACGGAACGCCCGCCGAAGAAAACGCCGATTGAAAGCTTCATACTGTCCTCCTTAGCATGGCAAAAAAGATGGCCCACTTTCCCAGAATAAACAGGGATCAAACCAAAATAACAGGAATTAGAACATCCGTCACTCGAGGTCGTCCGTCAGATCGTTTTCCAGCAGCACAACGCTCTTACCCTGGGGCAAAATGGCGAGCGCCTCCCGCAGAGTGGAGACCCGCGTCAACTTCGCCTCCATACCCTCGTCTACAAAACCGGCGGCTATGGCCTCCCCGCCGCGGCCGACCGCGATGCAGATATCGCAGCAGTGGGCTGCCTGCCGGCCAAATTCCCGGTTTGCGGCATACTCCTGCTCACCGAGCTCCACCATGCCGGGGGTGACTAAGACCCTTGTCATGCCGGAAAAGCCCGAGAGCACCGATACGGCCTCAGCCGCCCCGTCGGGGTTGGCGTTATAGGCGTCGTCGATGTAGATCCGCTCTCCTGCGGCGGGCTTCAGCTCAAGCCGGTGGGGGATGGGCTTCAAGCGACGCACAGCGGCGGAAAGCGTTTTGTCCGGCACCCCCATGGTCAGAGCGACGGCCGCCCCCCCCGTAATGTTGAGCACGCTGTGCCGGCCTAAGAGCTTTGTCGAAAGAGAGAGGAGCCGTCCGTCCGGGCAGACAAGTGTGAACTTCGCGCCGGAGATATCATAAGAGATGTCGACGGCGCGATAGTCGCAGGCTGTGTCAAGTCCGTAAGAGACGTGGGGGCGGCCCCATTCAGCTGCGGCGATAGGCGGGCTGTCATAATTTAAGAATATGAGTCCATCGTCTGGGATAGCCTGCGCCAGCTCGAATTTTGCGGCCCTTATGTTCTCAGTCGAGCCGAATGTTTCAAGGTGGGCGATGCCGACCGAGGTGATGATGCCGTACTTTGGCTTCACAATATCGCAAATCTCGGCGATGTCGCCCTTTTGCCGCGCGCCCATCTCGCAGACGAAAACCTGGTTTAAGGGGGTAAGTTCCTCATTGATCGTGCGCACGACCCCCATGGTCGTGTTGTAACTGCCCCCAGTCATGAGGGTGTCGAAGGTCTCACGCAGCATTTCGGTCAAAATGTGCTTGACCGAGGTCTTGCCGTAGCTGCCGGTCACGCCGACCACCGTCACGCCGGAATCAGCCAGCTTTTCGCGGGCCGCCTTGACAAACCCGTCGGCTATCTTTTTTTCCATCCCCTCGGTCATGCGGCCGGAGACGAGGGGCAGCCATACGGCAAGGGGAAGCCCTGCGATGGCACCCGTCCACAAAAACCGCCATGGCATGGGGATAAGCAGTCCCGCGGCACCCACTGCGAGGAGCATTGCTGCTGCCGCTGCAAACTGGCGTTTGACCCGGTCAGTCACGACAAAAGGCTTTTTTTCGGGCGGCCGCATCGACAGAGCCAGCACCGCCAGTCCAAAGTAAAGGGGCGCCGCCCAGCAGCCGAGTACCGCCGCCGCAGCCGGAAAGAGACCGGCAGCAAGCCGGCGCTCTGTGGGATTTTTTTCGAGCCACCGACGATAGCGCTCCGGCCGATATGAATTTAACTGATACATATGAAAATAGTGTCGGGATAAAGCGGCCTGCCAGACAAGCGCACATGCGGCGGGCAGAATATAGTCAAACATGAAATTATGTCCTCCGGGCAGACAGCAGGCCTCGGGAATCCGGTGCGGACGCCGTCACAGCCAGCCTTCGAGTATGGAATAAAACATTTCCGGCGCGTCGAGGAAGGAGTAGTGGCCGGCACCCTCAATGACTTCAATGCGGGCGTTTTGCATGAGGTCTGCCATACGGCGCCCGTCGGCGACGGGCGTGGCGGTGTCCTCCGACCCCCAGATGAGCAGTGCCTCATTTTTAATGCCGGGCAAGAGCTCCGCGAGGTCGAGGGTAACGGTCTTAACCAGCACTTCCCGCATGACGCCCTCGGCCGCAAGATAGTCGGCCGAGCCGTGCTTCTGCCTGGCCTTTGCAAGCATCGCCTCACGGTATTTCTTCGGCAGGAAGGCTGCCAGCCGTTTTGCGGCGGTAAAACCGAAACTTCGCTTGGGGGGAGCCTGCCGGATACCGGCCGAGTCGACCAGTACCAGCCGGCCGGCGGGATATTTCAATGCCCCGACGGCGTACAAGATGACCCGGCCGCCAAAGGAGTGACCGAGCAGCATGGGGCAGCAAATCCCCATTCTGTCAAGCAGTTTTGTGAGCATTTCGGCGTACTCCGGAACTCCCCAGGCCGCGGGCGGAGGGGGGGAGCTGCCAAAACCGGGAAAGTCGAGCGATATGACCCTCCGGCCGGATTTTACAAGCCGATCTGCAATCGGCCGCATGACGGCCCGAGAGGAGCCCCACCCGTGCAGCACGACAACGGGGTCCCCCTCGCCCTGCGATACGGCGTGGACGTGCGCACCCATGATCTCATACACCAAGCATATACCACCTCATCACAGTATTATAGTCCAATTTCTGCAAGTTGTCATCATGGCGCATCAATTTAACAAAAATACTGTCGTCTTGTGTTGTACGGCGGGCAGGATTTATGTTATAATCTTATACTACCTTCTACTGTTAGCGTACAGATTGTACCCCGAAGACTGTTTGACAGTTTTCGAGGCATATGGATGCAGTGTTGCGGACCTCGGGGCAACGGCGACTGCGAAGAAAAGGTAACGTCGCGGCGTAAGGTTTGTTGCGCGACTGTTGAAAAACATTAATGAATGTCAATCTCAGAGAGGAATTTGGATTTGGAGTTAACAAAAAAACAGCGGCTTCGGAAAATGTTGATTGCGCTTGCCGTTTCCTTTATAACCACCACCATTGTGGTCGGCGTGCTTTCGCCCGACACCGTCATGGTGACGCTGGCCAACCTGATCATGTCGCTTTCCGCCTCCGGCGGAGTCATGGTGATGGCCTCCTACAACGTCATGATGGTGCTACTTGGCGTCATGGCGCTGAACATGTCCTTTGCAAGCTTTGCCGGCCATGCCGGAAACCCCTTGGTGGTAGCGGCCGGCGCCGCGGGGCTCTTTGTCTATACGGTAGCCCTCGGCGGCTTTACGGCGACCGGCTTTGCGGCGGGTGCGGCAACGCTTCTTTGCTTTGCACCGGCCCTTGTTCTCACCATGCTGATGGGGAAGAAGGCCTCTTACACCGGCGTGCTCCAGGCCGCGGCGGCACTCGATGTCGCCTTGGTCGGGGGCTCTTTCGGGCTGACGATTTATCGCAGCAATGCCCCTTTCACGCCGGATGGGATCCGCTCGGTTATAAGCGCTGCGATTGCAACGCTAACCGATTTTTACAAGGAGGCAGCCCAGACGCTGTCCGACAAGCAGTTCGCAGTGGGCGCAACCCCGAGTTATTCGCCTGAAGGAGCCATGGCGAACGTTTTAAACCACCTCCCAGCCATCCTCATTTTCGGCGGAATGCTGGCTGCCTACTGGACAACCACCTATTACATGAAGGCCAATAATGTTACCTATATACACACGAGCGAGCTGACCGGCACTTATGAGCTCTCAAAGGCGGGGGCCGGCGTCTTTGTGCTGGCGGCCATGGCATCTTGGGCGACGAAGGATCTCTATTCGGTACTCGCCTTCAACCTGCTGCTGGTGCAGACGCTGCCCTGTGCCCTCGTTGGGCTGGCCACCCTCAAGCAGCAGTTGGCCGGCAGTACGCGAGGCATTGCCGTCGGTGCCGCACTTGTCATGCTGCTCTTTACCCCGGTGCTGGCCATTATCTTTTTCATTGCCACATACGGGGCCTTTAAGGTCCTGTTCGGGGATCTGCGAATGAGAAAGGGGGATAACCCGTGAAGATGAGCAAGCCCCGCAATTCTCGCGTGCCGGCCCTATGTCTGCTGGCGGCTGTCGTATTTGCGGTGACTGCCGTCGTCGACTACCGCTATGCCCTCGCACAGCTCGTTATGGCTGCCATTGTGATGACGGGTTATACCGTTATGGGGGTATCCCGCCGCACCCGCAGGAGCAGAGCGCTGGCCGCTGTAGGCGCCAGACTTGAGACCGGCTCCGTCGGGTTTATGGCGACGGCCATGCCGGCCGCCGCCGTCGGTAAGACCGGTGCCGTCATCTGGTACAACCCGGCTTTCGAAGAGATGGTGGGCAAAAACTGCGACATCGGCCGGGACATCAAGGAACTGGTCGATTCGCTCGACATGCACAAATACACCGCCGACGACCTGATGTCCGGAGTCGACATGACGGCATGCGGCCGAAGCCTGAAAGTCTATGCCTCGCTGCTGCGGGAACAGGGGGAGGCAAAGGAAGCGCTGCTGCTCCTCTTTGTCGACATGACGGCCTACCGCATGCTTGAGCGGGAGCACGAGGCCTCGAGGCCGGTCGCGGCCCTCATCACCATCGACAACCTCGACGAAATTGCCCAAGACGCCACCGAGAGCGAAAAGGCCGTCGTGCTGGGGACTGTCGACAATCTGCTGCGGGAGTGGGCAAAACCCACCGGCGGCCTCATTCAGCTCTATGAACGGGGCCGTTACGTCTTCGTTTTTGAAGACCGGTTCTTGCCGGGTTACGTCGCCGAAAAGTTCGCGGTCCTCGACCGAGTGCGGGAGACCACCGGGCCCGGCGGCGCCAATCCCACCATCTCCATCGGCATCGGCCGCGGGGAGGATAGCTACGAGGATGCGCTGGAACTGGCCCATCAGGCGCTTGAAATGGCGCTGGGGCGCGGCGGCGACCAGGCCGCTGTCAAACAGGGCACCAACTTCGAGTTTTTCGGCGGCAAGTCCAAGGCCGTCGAGCGGCGCACTAAGGTCAAATCCCGTGTCATGGCGGCGGCCCTCTCCGACCTGCTCGATGAGGCCACCGGCGTCATCATCATGGGGCACAAACAGGCAGACTTCGATGCCGTCGGCGCCTCGGTCGGCGTGGCGAGGCTTGTTATGGCCCGCAAAAAGCCGGTCAACATCATCATCAACCGAGGGGCGACGCCGGCCATCGGCCTCATTGAGCACATCGAGATGCTGCCGGAGTATGAGGGCGTTTTTGTCGATCCCATCGTCGGGCTCGACCGCATCACTTCGGGTACACTGCTCGTTGTCTGCGACACCCACAACCCCGACTACATTGAGTCAAAGGAAATTCTGGAAGCGGCCAACAAGGTTGTCGTCATAGACCATCACCGCCGCATGGCCAAGGCCATTGAAAATACGGCCCTGACCTATCATGAGCCCTATGCCTCCTCGACGAGCGAGATCGTCTGTGAGCTGGCCCAGTACATCGAGGGGGGCGCCGCCATGCGCAAGCGGGAGGCGGAGGCGCTTTTAGCCGGCATCGTGCTCGACACCAATACATTCTTTTTCAAAACCTCGTTTCGGACTTTCGAGGCGGCGGGCTTCCTGCGCAAACTGGGGGCCGACACCATTGAGGTCAAAAAGCTCTTCCAGATCGACCAAGATAGCTACCGCTGCCGCACGGAGCTCGTAGGCGCCACAACGCTCATTGATAAGGCGCTGGCCGTGGCGGCCTGGGAAGGTGAGCTCATGCCGGACATGAGTGTCATTGCCGCTCAGGCGGCCGACGAAATGCTGGGGCTTGACGGGGTGGAGGCCTCTTTCGTGCTCTATCAAAGCGATGGAGAAGTCAACATCTCCGCTCGGTCGTTGGGTAAGCTCAATGTTCAGCTCATCATGGAGACCATGGGCGGCGGTGGGCATCTCACAAACGCCGGTGCGCAGGTGGCGGGAGAACTTCCGTCCGTGAGGGACCGGCTGATCGAGGCTGCCCGCCGACATCTGCACGAACTTCAAAAATAACGGTTGCACAAGGGCACACAACGCGGACGGCACCTGCCGCCCGCCTTAAGGACAAGGGGGAATGACCAAATGAAAGTCATTTTACAGCAGGATGTCAAGAGCCTCGGGAAAAAGGGGCAGATGGTCGAGGTGTCGGACGGCTACGCCAGAAATTACCTCATGCCGAGGAAACTGGCGGCGCCGGCCACCGCCGCCGCCATGAACGAGTACAGCCAGCAGGAGGCCGCGAAAAAGTTTCGGGCGCAAAAAGAGCTTGAGGAGGCTAAGGTACTGGCCGATAAGCTCACCGGCGTGACGGTGAAGCTCACTGCCCGCGGCGGATCGCAGGGCAAGCTCTTTGGCTCGGTCACGACAAAAGAGGTCTCGGAGCACCTGAAAGCCCAGCTTGGTATCGAGGTCGACCGTAAGAAGATTGTCATGGATGACATAAAGAGTTTCGGAACCATCGAGGCCGAATGCCGCATCCATCAGGGCATCTCGGCGAAGTTCTATGTGCTGGTTACCAGCGAAGAGTGAGTTTGTATGAATGTGACCGGTGACATTCTGCGCAGAATGCCTTACAGCATGGAGGCCGAACAGAGCGTGCTGGGGGCGGTGCTGGTGAGTCCCGCACTCATGCCGAGAGCCGCGCAGATGCTGCGGCCGTCGGATTTTTACCTGCGCCAAAATGCAGAGGTCTACGAGGCTATGTACGAGATGTTCACAGTCTCCGAGATCATCGATGTCGTGACGATACTGGAGAAGATGAAGGCGCTCGGCACGTATGTCGAGGGGACGACGGCCGCATACCTCGTTTCGCTTGCAGAGTTCGTCCCGGCTACCGCCAACATGGAGAAGTACGCCTCCATCGTGCTCGACAAGTCGCTGGTTCGGCAGCTCATTTCGGCTGCCACCGACATTGCCGAGAGCGCCTACGCCGAGGCCGAGGCTTTTCCAATTTTACTCGACCGGGCTGAGCAGCTTCTCTACGAGCTGCGGGGCGGGCGCAACACCGGTGAGATAAGGCCCATCTCCGAAATTGTCGACGAAGCCTATCTGCGGCTCTCCGAGCTCGCTCAGCTCGGAGGCAAGCTCTCCGGCATCTCCTGCGGATATAACCGCATCGACAAGCTCGTGGGCGGACTCAACAAGTCCGACCTCATTTTGCTTGCCGCCCGCCCGGGCGTCGGCAAAACGGCTTTCGCCCTCAACGTTGCCCGACACGTCGCCGTTGCCGAAAGAAAGCCGGTCGTCATCTTCTCGCTCGAGATGTCCGACATACAGCTTGCATTCCGAATGTTTTCAAATGAGGCCTCCATCGACGGTTCTAGGCTGCGGGTGGGCGACATTGCCACCGGCAGCGACGAGTGGGCCGGTCTTGCGGAGGCGGCTGATATTCTCGGGTCCTCCCACATGAAGATCGACGATGCCGCCGGGACGACGGTGGCCGAGATGAAAGCTAAGCTGCGCCGCGAACGGGAGCTGGGGCTTGTCATCGTCGACTACCTGCAGCTCATGCGTTCCGGCACCCGTACCGACAACCGCACCCAGGAGGTGGCCGAGATCTCCCGCTCCTTAAAGATCATGGCCAAGGAGCTCGGCGTGCCCATTCTGGCGCTCTCCCAGCTCAACCGTTCGCCCGATGCCCGCAAAGACAAAAAGCCCATGCTCTCGGATCTTCGGGAATCGGGCTCCATCGAGCAGGATGCCGACATCGTCATGTTCTTGTATCACGAAGAGGATAACCCTGAGGAAAAGGGGATTATCCACTGTACGGTTTCCAAAAACCGGCACGGTGCGACGGGGCTGGTCGACTTCGCGTGGCGGGGCGAGTATACCCGCTTCACCGAGCTCGAGAAAAACCGTGAGGAGTCCTGACCGTGGGGACGGCACTTGAGCTAAAGGCACGCAAAACCATCACAAAGTACGGCATGCTGGAGAATGTCCGGCATGTCGTGGTTGGGCTGTCCGGCGGGGCCGACAGCGTGGCACTGCTGCATTTTTTGGCCGGACTCCGTGCGGAGGTCGGCTTTTCTCTGTCTGCACTTCATTTAAACCACCTGCTGCGGGGCGAGGAAGCCCTTCGGGATGAAAACTACGCCAAAGAGCTCTGTGGAGCACTCGGGGTGGAGATTTCGGTGCACCGGCTGCCCATCGCCGACATTGCCAAAGAGCGGGGCGTTTCCTTCGAGACGGCCGGACGCGACGAGCGGTACCGTCTTTTTGAAGAGGCGGCGGCAACATTTGGCGGGATTGTAGCCACTGCGCACACCGCCTCCGACGCTGCCGAGACGCTGCTTCTAAACCTCATGCGAGGGAGTGGGCTTGCAGGACTTTGTTCCATTCCGCCTAAGCGTGACATCTATATCCGGCCCCTTATCGACTGCCTGCGGAGCGAGGTTGAGGACTACTGCGCCGCAAACGGCCTTGCCTATGTCACGGACTCGACCAACCTTTCGACAGAGTACGCCCGCAACCGGGTGCGCCTGGAGCTCTTGCCCTATATAAAGGAGCGCTTCAATCCGTCAATCGTCGAAGCTCTCGCCCGCACGGCGGCGCTGCTCCGGGAGGACGAGGCCGCGCTGGCGGCCCTCGTTCCGGACACGGACGACATCGGGGTGCTGCAAGGGGTGCCTTTCGCGCTGCGGGCGAGGGCGGTACGGCGCATGGCTGCAAGGCCTCTGACTTACGAGCAGACCATGGCGGTTGACGCGCTCATTCTGTCGGGGCAAAACGGTATCTGCAAAAGCCTGCCGGACGGCCTTGAAGCCAGGGCAGAGTACGGAAGGCTGACGGTGGAAAAATGCGCGCCGGGGGACATTGTCCGGCAGCAACTCCACTTGGGAGACAATCTGATTGACGGATTTGGAATGATCCGATTGTCGATTGAAGATGAAAAAAGTTCAGAGAATATTTACAACAGCCGCTTAAAGTGTGGTATAATACAAACTACGCTGTGCGTCAGAGCGCGGACGATCGGGGATAAATACCGGCCGGTCGGCCGGCCGGAAAAGAGTCTGGCCCGGCTTGCAAAGGACGCAAAGCTGCCCGCCTCGCTGCGCTGTCGTCTGCCGGTTGTCGAGGCGGACAGGAAAATCGTTGCGGCCTTTCCTTTCGGCCCGTCGCAAGAGGCGGCTGCGGGCGAAGAGCCCGGAATTCTCATCACATATTATCCTAAGGAGCATTTTGAGTTATGAGCATGGATCAGGATATAACCCGCATACTTCTGACCGAGGCGCAGATCAAGGAGCGCATACGAGAGCTCGGGCGCCAGATTACGCGGGACTACAACGCAAAGCCGCTGCATCTCGTCGGTGTACTCAAAGGGTCGGTCGTATTCATGACGGATCTCATGCGCCAGATTGACCTGCCGCTGACCATAGACTTCCTCGCCATTTCAAGCTACGGCGCCGGCACCAAGACGTCGGGGGTCGTTCAGCTCATCAAGGATTTGAGCAATCCGGTCGACGGCAGGGACATTCTCATCGTCGAGGACATTCTCGACTCTGGGCTGACGCTCTCCTACATCACCGAGACCATGCGAACCAAAGACGCGGCAAGTGTAAGGGTCTGCACACTGCTCAACAAGCCCGACCGCCGCAATCCGTCGGTGAATATCCAGGCCGACTACGAGGGCTTTGTCATTCCCGATGAGTTCGTCGTGGGCTATGGGCTTGACTACAACGAAAAATATCGCAACCTTCCCTTCATCGGCGTGCTGGATCAAAAGGTCTACCTGTAGACTTCTTGCAAAATCCCCTAATTGGCGGCGCAACCTGCCATTTTCCCGCCTCATAGCGTCAGAAAAACGTGGGCACATCAGGTGTTGGTAAGACTTGTCTTTCCTGACGGCCGAGAAACCCCGGCTATCCGTTTGCAAAAATACCGCAAGAAGTCCAATCGTAATAACAGGAGCTGATAGATTGAATCAGAATAAGAGACCGATCGGCCCGAACCCCTTGCGCGGCATCGTGTTTTATTTCATTTTGCTCACGCTGCTCTACTTTGCCGTGTCCTCGCTCTACAAAAAAACCGATACGGTTGTCATCACATACTCCGACATCGTGGGTTACTTCGACAAGGAAGAGGTCAAGAACTTCACGGTCGACGAACGCAACATCATTCATATCGTTTTCAAGGACACCGCCAAGACCGATGTGATCTATAAGCTGCCGAACCTGAACCTCTTCCTGTATAGTGTTCCGGTCGAGCGGCTTGATGAGCTGACCGCCTCAGGCGGGCTCGATAGCTATGACTTTGCGCCCCCCTACGAGACCCCCTTCTGGATGACCATGCTTCCCTATCTGCTGCTCTTTGTGGGATTTGGGGTGCTGTGGTACTACCTCATGAACCAGCAGGGCGGCGCCGGCGGCGGCAAGGTCATGAACTTCGGCAAGGCCCGCACCAAGGTCGCCTCCGACGAAAAGCGCAAGGTCACCTTTGAAGACGTGGCCGGCGCCGACGAGGAGAAGATGGAGCTCTTTGAAATTGTCGACTTTTTGAAAGAGCCGAGAAAATATCTTGAGATAGGCGCCCGCATTCCCAGGGGCATTCTGCTCTACGGACCGCCCGGAACCGGCAAGACGCTCTTGGCTAGGGCAGTCTCGGGGGAGGCCGGCGTGCCCTTCTACTCCATCTCCGGCTCCGACTTCGTCGAAATGTTCGTTGGTGTCGGCGCCTCCCGTGTTCGCGACCTCTTTGATCAGGCCAAAAAGACCGCCCCATGCATTGTCTTCATCGACGAGATTGACGCCGTCGGTCGGCACCGCGGCGCTGGCCTTGGCGGCGGACATGACGAGCGCGAGCAGACCTTAAATCAGCTCCTCGTCGAAATGGACGGCTTTGGCAATAACGAGGGCGTCATCATCATCGCCGCCACCAACCGGCCAGACATTCTCGACCCCGCACTGTTGCGGCCCGGTCGTTTTGACCGGCAGATCATGGTCAATGCCCCAGACCAGAAGGGCCGCGAGGAGATTCTCAAAGTCCATTCCAAGGGTAAGCCTTTTGAGGAGGATGTGAAGCTCGGCGTTATCGCCAAGACCACGCCCGGCTTCACCGGTGCCGACCTTGAAAACCTCTTAAACGAGTCGGCACTGCTTGCCGCCCGCCGAAATGCCAAGAAAATCAGCATGGAGGACGTCGAGGAGGCCACAATTAAAGTCATCGCCGGACCTGAAAAACGCAGTCGCACCATTTCCGAGAAGGACCGCAAGCTGACGGCCTACCACGAGGCCGGTCACGCCATTGTGACGAGGGCCCTCGAGACCCAGAGCCCTGTCCACCAGATTTCGATCATCCCACGCGGCATGACGGGCGGCTATACGCTGTCGCTGCCCACCGAGGACAAGTACTACTCCTCCCGCGAGGAGATGCGCGAAGAGATCGTCACGCTGCTGGGAGGGCGTGCCGCCGAGCGGCTCTGCCTGACCGACATCTCGACCGGTGCATCCAACGACATCGAGCGGGCCACCACCATCGCCCGCAAAATGGTCACAGTCTACGGCATGTCGGATGAACTGGGTCCCATTGTCTACGGTTCCGGTTCCTCCGAGGTTTTTCTCGGCCGCGACTTTGCCCAGCCCAAGAACTACTCTGAGGACGTCTCGTCCCAGATTGACCGCGAGATCAAACGAATTATCGACGACTGCTACCGCAGAGCCATGGAGATCCTAGGAAAACAACGGGACATTCTCGACCGTCTCGCCGCCCTCCTGATGGAAAAGGAGAAGATCGGCGCCGTGGAGTTCGAAGCGCTCTTCACCGAACTAAAGAAAGAAGAGGAACTCCCGCCGCATGAGGAGCAAAGCCCGGGGCAAGAACCGACGGGCGAAAAGCTATAATCGACATAAGTCAAGGCCGGTCCGAGCTATTCGGACCGGCCTTTATGTATAGGTCTATTATCTGTCGGGCAGTGCCGGCGGTTTCTTCAAAAACTCCAGCAGCTCGGCCTCCGGCATGGGCTTTGCAAAAAAGTACCCCTGAATGACGTGTGCGCCAAGCCGTTCAACGCGGCCGACCTGCGAAGCCGTTTCGACGCCTTCAATAATAATTTCAAGGCCGATTTTATTGAAGATCTCAACGAGCCCCTCAAAGAGGGCCGCATTGGTACTCTCCGCCGCAATCAGCATGGAGCGGTCGAGCTTGACAATTGAAAAGGGCAGGGAGACCACCTGTGAGATGTTTGCAAATCCGGTGCCAAAGTCGTCGAGCGCAAAGGTAAAGCCGGCCGCAATAAGGGAACGCATGAATTCCTGCAGCATGGCCGGGTGGCTGGTCGCAGCCGTCTCGGTCACCTCAAAGCAGACGCGGCTCGGTTGGGTGCAGCTCTCGGAGATGATGCTGTACAGCCGTCTGTACTCACCCGTGGAAAACTCCGTGGCAGAGAGGTTGAGCTCCACTTTCGGCACCACTTCGGAGCCAACGCGGTGCAGGAAGGCGCCGACCTGGCGAATGACAAACTCATCGATGCGCAAAATGAGGCCCGAGCGTTCGGCAATGGGAATGAATTCTCCCGGAGACACGACCCCGAGCGTCGGATGCCGCATGCGCAGCAGCGCCTCGACGCCGGAAAAATTGCGCCCTTTAATATTATAGAGTGGCTGATAGTAGAGTTCGAGTCCTTCGCCGCTTGCCAGCACGTCGCGGATTGCGTTTTCCACATTGTTGCGGCGCTGGGTAATATGGAGGAGACTTGCGTCAATCTGCTTTTTGGTGCCCCAGCCGTCCCGATCGGTGTCGGAGTAGGCGTTGTCGAGAAGACTGACGACCTCCTCGGCGGATTTAAAAAAGTCTGGCTGCCCAAAATGTCGGATGGTGCAGGACAGCGTCGTATAGGCCTGACCGGCTGTCCATGGTCGTTCAAACCGGCGCTCAACACAAAAAATCACCCGATTGTACACCGACTCCGAACTTGCCACAATTAAAAAACGCGAGCCGTACATTCGGAAGCTCCGGACTCCGCCCTCAAGCTCATTGAAAAAAGCGCCGACTAGGGAGAAAAGTGCGTTGCCGACCTCCACGCCGAAGGAGTTGTTGATCTGCCGGATCCCGCCGACGTCGACGGCGACAAGCCAAAGTGGCTTGTTCTCTATGAGCTGATCATTCAAAAAAGCCATCATGGCCATATAATTAAAAACACTGCTGTTTAAATCGAGCATGATCTCGGGATTTTGCAGCGTAAAGAACATGGTCAGCATGGCGGCCGAGAGGGCCACCCCGGTCAGGAGGTACTGGGGCCAGATAAACTGCGCGTAAAGTGTGGCTGCCACGGTAAAGCAAAGCCAAAAGATGGTGGTAAACTGGTTATGCTGCAGCCGACGTCGAAAGCCGAGAATCGCCCCGAAAATCAGAACAAGATAATAAAGCGAGATGTAGTAGAGCAGATTGAAAAGCGGCCCGCGGGTATAGACGCCCACTCCGGTCGACATATCGACGTAAAAGATCCACTTGGTGAATATGTTGGACGCTAGGATGAGAAGACAGATAATCACCGGCAACATGAGGAGGGGCAAAATGCGGCGCCGCCAGGAATAATACAGACCTGCCAGCGATACAAGGTAGGCAAAAACGAGCGGCAACAGCATAAACTGCAGTGCGTAAAAAGGTGTGTTGATCAGGTAATTCACATAAGGTGGGAGGTCAGCCGCGCGCATGATGGCGATGGACCCTACAACGTCAAGCAGGACATCTCCGGTCGAGCAGATAAGAAGCACGCCGAACAGCTTGTTTTGAAAGCTCGGAAACCGGCGTACGGAAAAGAAGCGAATCGCAACAATTACAAGAAAAAGCAGGGCGCAAACCTCATACTCGACGATATAGGTCATACAACACCCCTTTTCGGCATCTCATTTTGCTTAATTGTAACATTTACAAACTGAATAATCAACCGGTCTGCATAAAATTCTTTTACAAAACAAAACAAAAAACGGCGATATAGTCGGAAAATGTATCCGCATAAGTATAAAAACGAGGATGGTGACCCCTTGGATGTCGTGCATATTGCGAGATGTTGAGGACCGGAGATATACAAATTGTTAAGTAAATATTGATTCTACGGTTTATTATCATCAGGACTGCATATCAGTTTGAAAAATTTGTCGCACAGAGCGGTTTTTCATAGATGGCGTAGGGTTCGCCCTCGGGACGAATGTCGGAAAAAACAACGTATCCAATGTGGACATATCCTGATTTTTCGTAGATGTGGCGGGCGGGTTCGTTTTGATGGAAGGTGTCAAGCCGCATAGCGACGGCCCCTTGCCGGCAGGCGAGTTCCTCGGCATAGGCGAGCAGGCGGCGGGAGAGTCCCGATCCTCTGGCTGCCGGCCGAGTGGCAAGGGTGTGAATGACCCGCACCTTTTCGGGCTCGGCCGCTACCCGCCACGGCATTCCCTCGTACTGCGGGGCCTGCAGGGCGTTGATGGTCACGGTGCCGACAATTTTACCATCCTGCTCCGCCACATACAAGTCGCCGCGGGCCATGGCGGCCGCGGGCACCGCCGGTGTGGGATATTTGCCGTGGTGCCAGTTGGGATAGTTTTTCCCGCTGCGGTGCAGGTGTTCAATGACCTGCTCGAGCAGGTCGGCCACTTCCAAAACGTCCTCGGGGACGGCGGGTCTAATGGTGAGCATATAGGATCCCCCAAAAAAATATTTATGGCGGACCGTCACGCCCGTGACGGCCCGCCGCTTTATCTGTTACAAAGGTCACTTGATCCCGGTCAAGACGGCGAGTCCCCACAGGCCGTCTTTCTTGAGCATGGCGTATGTATGGCCGTCCTCGCCGACATAGGGCAGGGAGGCGCCTTCAAGGCCAGAAACGACGCCGGAATAGCCATCCGCCACCCGAAGCAGACCGCACTGTGCGTAAGCTGTAAGTTCTTCCTCGGTGATGGGGGCCTTGTACTGCGGCTGGATGGCGACCGTCCCGTCTTTCGACACGACGCCCCACAGTCCGTCTTTGTCGATACAGGCGGCAAAGCCGTGGGAAAAGCCGCCTGACACCCGTTGCCCATCGGCGAGCGGAATGTCGACCTCCTCAAGTTTGGCATTGACATAGGTGTCCGTTTGAGACACCAGCCGCAAAAACTCGCCGTCGTCGCAGGTCACCACATCGGCGTAGACGGCAGCGGTCAGTCCGTGCCCTGTGGCGTCCGCAACGCCCCACAGATCAGCTTCACGATAGGCATAAAGTCCGCTGCCGATCGCCTTGATCTGCTGGAAGCGCGGCAGGATCAAGATGTTTCCGTCGTGGTCAGCAAGTCCCCACTGTGCCCCGTCGTAGAGAGCGATGGTGCCATCCGACAAAACCTCGACGCCCTCCCAGGCCGTATCGATTACAGAGTCGCCCGCGGGGTTGATGACCCCCCACAGTCCGCCCGCGCATACGGCCGCCCGCTCGTAAGCAAAGTCGCTGGCATCCTCATAGACAAAGGGGATGGCGGGCTCGCCCGCTTCGTCGAGGTAACCGTATCCGCTGTCCATGCGGCAGGCAATCAGGCCACCGCTGTAGATAAGCGGCGCCGATGAGAAGGGCTCGACCACGACATGCCCAACAGTGTCAATCATGCCGTAGTCGTTGGCTGACCCGACGCAGGCCCGTCCACCGGAAAAGGGGTAGGCCGCATCCCAGTAGGCCGGAATTCGCTGCTCTCCGGTGGTGTCGATATATCCCCACGGACCCGTGGCATCGCCGGACGAGACCGGGCAAAATCCTTCCGAAAATTCACCTGCCTGTGCATATTTTGGCGAAATAATCCACTCATACCCGGTCTCCTCTTCCGGCGGCGGAGTGACCGACGCCGGCACACAGCCGGTCAGGAGCGCCGCCAGTGCAAGGGCCGGCAAAAGTCTACTTTTCATCTTCCTGCTCCTTATACAGCGTCTTTGTGATGACAATGCTGTTTTTGCGGCGAAATTCCCGGTCGAGGTAGCTGTAGTAAGCCCCGGGCGTCAGAATGCCGTTAAGCGTTATGATATCGGTGCCCACAAGTCCGACCACTTTGTCGGCGAGCAGGGCGCAGTTCGTGCTTGCGGCAAAATAGGTGCGAAAGCCGCCGGTCCGAAACTTATACAGTTTGGCGTCGAGATTTTTTACAAATGACGATGCGTAATCGTCGTGCGCACCCTGCGGGTCGCACTCAATGGGGCAAAGCCACGGGTCAACCTCCCGCATCAGGTCCTCTATGCGCAACTCGACCCGGCGGCGCTGACCTTCTGTCAGCCGCAAACCGAAACCGAAAATGGATTTTTTTCTGGATTTGATGCAGTAGTCGAGGTATTTTTCCTTACCGTTAATGATGGCCAGCACCCCGCTGCTGATGACACCCCACAGCCGGTAGCTTGACTCGTCGTAACTGCCGAAGGTCATCACTGTGTCGTGATAGCACAGGTCGACGTGCCCAAACACCCCAGGCCCCTTTTTTGCGGCGTGGATAAAAATTTCGAGGTCCGGGATAGCGAGTGGGTCCTTGTAAAGGTCCTGTTCCGGCTCATCTCTGGTCAGCCGCAGGCTGTCGTTGACCTTGTCGATGGCTGAGCGGGGGACGAGGGCGGTCAGGGCGGCCGGAAGCTGGATGCGGATGTGCCGCTTGACGGCATCGGTGACCGTTAGGCGGTCCGGGAAAAAATCCCGCCAGAGGTCGGCTCCGGTGCTGAGTGACATGAGGCCGAAATAGCCGGCAAGCAGGAATCTCAGCATGTCGGTGCGGGTTGAGGGGTAGAGAATCAGAGCAGTCCCGAATCCGAGAGAAATGAGCCCCAGTAGCAAGGACTGCGCACTGCCCTGCATGCGATCACGGATTCTAAGATAAAAAGTGGTGAAGTGAATGACTGTTGCCAGAAGGAGATAGCTGCCCAAAACCGGCGGAAAAAAGGCAAGAAAAGTCTCTCTTTGCCAGAGCGAAAAGACCGCAAGCCCAAGGTTAGCGCACCCTAAGATCAGCCGTAGCGGCCACCGACCGCCACCCGACGAAAAAGCGCCCACGATGCCGGACAGACCGAGCACCGTCAGCAGTGTCGCCATCGCAAACTGAAAGAGCTCGGCGGCAAGTGCCGGCCACAGCAGGATCGCGGTTGCCGTCAATGCGTAGCCGACAGCTCCGAGCAGCAGCATACCGGACGTCAGCCTTTTTTTTGCATCAATAGATAGCTTGTACTGTTTCATCGGGGGTATTGTCTCCTCGGAAGGCCGCGCTTTTGCGGCGTATTTCCACCTGCAGCGCCTCCATAGCCTCACCGGCCAGAAGTTCAGCCTCCTCGCCGCGGATAAAATCGTCATCCGCCAGTTCGTAGCGCAGTGCGAAATAGTTTTCCCCAGCCGCGACTAGGGCATTGTATAGGCTGCGCAGGTCACAGGCGGGGACGGTCGCCTCAAGGGCCGACCGGCTGTAACCGGCTGCCTGAAAAAGCGGGGTCAAATACAGCCGGCGAATTTTTGCGGCGGTGTCGGCCGCCTCAAGCAGCTCACCAGCCGCGGCCCGTCGGGCCGCCTCGTACTGTAATAGCCAGAAGTTGTTTTCGGCGGCCCGCAAAAGGACCTTGATGTCGGGCGTATCCGGCGTCGGAACTGCGGCAGAAAGCGCGTTGTTCCACTCCCATACGATCCGCTCGCCCGGCCTCAGGCCGCGGAAGTTCGACGCGCCCACAACGACAAGGTCGATGCGGTGGGGCGATTCCCTATAAAGGCAGGACAGAGAAACGGCCGACGCAGCCCGACAGGCGAGCAGAAGTCCGGCCGACTGCGCGATGGCCAGCCGCTCGGCGGCGACGGACACGGCGCTTTTGTCGGAGCAGACAATTTGAAAAGACGGCACGGTGCCGTCCTGCAGCAGCAGGCCGATCACGCCCTGCCGCGCCCTGCAGGCGGTGGAAAGCGATGTGATGAATACTTCCATAATTATCACCTCCGCCGATATTGATATATTTTACCACATATTTCATATCATTAAAAGACTAAAATTATCACGTTTACATTATGTCAAAAAAATGAATTAATAGCGCCTAAATTAAAAGAAAATTGTATCAAGATAGATAATATGTAAATTTGTGGAGATTTGCGCTTATCGGAATTATCCTGTAATGCCGGCCGCCGGAAGCACCCTTTCCCCCCGAACCGCCGGCCAATAAATACAATAAGCAGGGGATAAGGCGTGAAACTGATTAAACGAGGGAAATCCCTTATTGTCGCAGCCGCCGTCATTGGTGCCCTGTTTATGGGTTTTGCACACAGTGATATGAAGACAAGTTCCGGCTGCGAACAGTCCGGCTGCCCGACACCCGAACTGCCTCCATTGCCTGCATTCGGGCGGATATACCCAATGTGCCGGCAGGATCCTGTTTCGTCGGCAGGCAGATTTTCGGCCTTGGAAATGGCGATACGCTGGTCGCAAACCTCGACAAACGGCACTTTCTCGCCTGAAAGGCTTGTTAGCAAAAAGCGAAAAGCACTGCAGCCTAAGCGGTACACAAAGCGGCTCCTCTGGGGTCGCTTTTTTATGCGCCGGGAGGGCGATGCGATACAGCGGCGCAAAGCGCGCGAAAATGTTCCTGGATATTATGTTAATATAAGCCATTTTCTACCCCAATTTTATCTGGAGTTTGCAGAATAGTTACGCTTTATGTTAACCTATTGAGCAATGTCTGCGGGGCTGGTATACTGCACATGCGGCAGGGGGGAGCCCCCAAGATTCTAACGGCCGTAAAAAAAAATCAGGAGGATTTACATGAAGTTATTCAAACGTGCTGCTTCGCTCATTGTCGCGGCTGCGATCGCCTGCAGTCTGCTCACGGCTTTCGCCTTCAATGATGTGGAGACGACCACGAACTACAACGAATCAATCAGCCTGCTGACTTCGCTCGGTGTGCTGAACGGATATCCGGACGGCACCTTCGGCGCCGACAAGGACATCTCTCGTGAGGAGTTCGTAAAGATTCTGTACGTGCTCGTGACCGGCTCGGACGATGCCGGTATGTACGAGGGCACCTCTCCTTTCCCGGATGTTGCGGCTGACCGCTGGTCCGCCGGCTACATCAACTGGGCAAAGAGCCTGGGCGTCATCGTCGGAGACCCGGACGGCAACTTTGCGCCGACCCGTAACGTCTCTTTCGCTGAGGCCGCCAAGATGTTCGTCGTAGGAATCGGTTACAACGCAAGCACCATGACATTCCCCTACGGCTTCATCGACAAAGCTCAGACCGCCGGCCTCTTCGACGATCTTGAGAGTGTAACCTTCTATGCGGCCGCAAAGCGTGGCGCCATCGCTCAAATGGGCGAAAATTGCCTGTTTGCCGAAGCACCCCGCTTCTCGGTGACAAGCGGCACCACCACCACCGTCTACACCCCCGCCGAGAAGGTTTTCTCGATCACTGAGGGTAGTGCGGTTCTCGAGGCCACCTCGAACTACGCACTGGACGCAGACAATCTGACCGAAGACGGCCAGGTTCTGCTGGACGGTCTCACCTTCTCCTATACCGGCAATGTCGACAAGCTGATTGGCTCCGACCTTGCGGTCTGGTACAAGGACAAGAAGTCCGACGGGCTGACCTCGGACGATACCATCATCAACCTCCAGTCTGCCTCGAAGAACAAGATCTACGAGTTTGGCCCCGGCGCAGTGAAATCCGCCACCACAGACTCCAAGGTTGTTTTCACGGTCTCCGGCAGCGATAACACCATCGACTACTCGGTCCTTGAAAACGGTATCAATCTGGCCGACGGCTCTTCGGTAACCCTGAATGCCGCCCTCTTTGAGACCCTTTCGGCCAAGTCCTTCCGCATTGTTGACCAGAATGGCGACAAGAAGGCCGACGCAGTCTACATCCTTGAGCCGATTGCGGCTAAGATCACTTACCTTGACTCCAAGGCGGGCAAGATCATGCTCTCCTCCGTCATCACCGGCGTCACCTCCATGAAGGACAGCGACGGCAACGTCATTGTCAGCCTCTACACGGGTGCCGCAAAGGGCGACTATGTCTTCGTGACCGCTCACAAGAGCGTCGTTGACGGCGAAATCGAAACCGTCTACTCCATCGCGAAGTCCCAGGTGCTTGAAGGCACAGCCCTGACCGCCATGAGCGGCTCAAGCTTCTGGTTTGCCGGTGTCAAAATGAACTACATCCCCACCGTTGCCCTGAACACTTCCTTAAACGGCAGCGTTTCGAACACGGTTTCCGGCAAAATCCCGGCCTTTGCAATGGGCAACGCCTATGATCTCTACCTCGACCCGAACGGCAACATCTACCGTGCCGAAATCGCCGAGACGGTAAAGTCCACCGAGACCATGCTGGTGACCGGCGTCTCCCAGACAGCCGACGGACTGGGCGGCTTTAACGCCTTCACCGTAACCGGCACTCTTTCGGACGGCACCATCAAGACCCTGAAAGTCTCGCTCGACGACGAAGCAGTTGTCGAAGGCATTTTTAGTGCCGAGCTCGGCTGGGCCGATGAGAGCGGACTCTACTACGGCGAAGAGGGCTTTGCAGGCTCTGCCATTGCCGTCAAGCACAACCTCGTTCGCTACGGCCTCGACAAGGACGGCAACATCAACTCCCTGTCTGGCATTGAGGCTCTCGCCACCGGCAGCGCCTCCGTTATCGCCGGCGCAACCGCCGCCGAGGACGCCTACACCGATATCCTGTTTGTCACTAAGGAAGATTCGCTTAAGGATTCCGAAGGCAACCGCATCGGTTATGTGACCGAGGACACCACCGTCTACATCATCAATTCGGGCAAGAACACTGTCTCGGTCATCTCGGGTGACAAGCTTGCAGCAATTGCGGCAAACGATCACGTCAGCATGGTTGAGGGCGTCATCAACAGCGACAAGACCTTCACCACCCTTGTTTTGACCAAGGCCTCCGCACTGGTTTCGACCCAGTCCGACATGGTCGGCCTTATCACCGGCATCACTCTGCTGCCGGGCGAGTCCTCCGGCGAGGTCGTCTATGAACTGACCATCGTCGCAGACGGCAAGATCGAGACCTACAAGACCGACTCCATGTCGACAGCCACCGCTGTCTGGACCGATGAGACCGGAGCAAAGCAGCCGCTCTCCAAGGCCATGACAAATGGCGACACCGTCAAGGACACCGTGCTGGGATATGTCTCGGTTGAGCTTGACGCAAACGGCCTTGTCACCGGCGTCACCTCCCTCGGCAAGGACGCTGCCCTCTCCGGCAACGGCTCCGTAACCTGGGGCCAGGGCATCGTCGCAAAGGTTCTCAAGAACGGCCTCGCACTGCGGACCGACTTCACCCTGACCTACAACGCGAAGCCTGTGGACGATAAGGTCGCCACGGTCGGCACCTCTGACAACGCGCTCATCTTCTCCGACGACTGCGTCTTCTACACCATCGACGCTTCCGTCACGGACGGTGATTTGCGCAACGCTGATTACACCGCGGGCAACACCGTCATCATTGACAACGATACCGACATCTCGGTCACGAGCAAAGATGCCATCACAGTCTCCGACAGCATCGGCAGCGAGACCGGCATCCACTACTTCGTCGATTACATCACCGAGATGACCTCCGACGGCGAAGAGATCGTCGCAGTCTACATCTACGCCATCGCCCTCTAATATCACAGCATGGCATAACACCGAAAGCGGCCCCGCGAGGGGCCGCTTTTTTATCGCGTACATAAAAATATGATGGGGCCAAGCCCCACCATTCATTGCAAATGCCTATCGATTGGCCATAGGTACATAAACAGGCTGAATGCACATCAGCCTGTTTATGCTGGAGTAAAAATATGGTATAATTCAATTAGCTTTAAAGCGATAAGATAAATGAACGGTGTTTATGCTATCATAGGAAGGAGAAAACCATGATAAGAATCTGCGTTTTTACAGTGGCTTTACTTGCTTTATTAACCGGTTGTAGTAATAGTATCGACAAACAAGAATCAATGCAAAATGGTAAAGATGACATGCAGGCGGACAATATTCAAAAACCTGCATCAGATGGTACTGTTGATAAGCTTGCTCCCATTGCCGCTTCGGAAAGCTTTGTCGAAATTATATCCCCTATCTATGATGCCGTAGGGAATTTTTCCGACGGCTTGGCGTCGGTAAATATTGGTCGCGTTGAGGGGATTAATGACGGCAAAAGCGGTTTTATCGATAAAACAGGCAAGGAAATTGTGTCGCTAAAGTATGATGATTCTTATTCCCGTGATTGCGATTATGTTTACATGGCCTCTTTCTCGGAGGGGATGGCGGCGGTGGGATTAAACGGGAAATATGGATTTATTGATAGGACGGGCAATGAGATCGTACCGGCTAAGTACGATTCTGTAGGTGATTTTTCCGAGGGAATGGCACGAGTAATGCTTAATTATAAATGGGGCTTCATCGACAAAAAAGGCGAAGAACTTGTGCCGCTCAAATATGATGAAGTGTTTAATTTCTCAGATGGGTTGGCGGAAGTGGCGCTTAACGGTAAATGGGGTTATGTTGACAAGACCGGTAAAGAAGTCGTACCACCCAAATATGACGGCTCGATTTATGCTGATGGTTATGATTATTATGTAAGTTATTGCTATTTTTCCGAAGGCATGGCGGCTGTTGTGCTCAACGGAAAAGTGGGATATATTGACAAGGAAGGCAAGGAAATCGTGGCGCCTAAATATGACCGGCTTGATCTGTTCCAAGCCGCATTAGGCGTTTTCTCCGAAGGCTTGGCGAGTGTAAGAATTGATACAGTTTGTGATGAGGATGGTCTTGATGAGGGAGGTAAATATGGATTTATAGATAAAACAGGAAAAGAAGTCATACCGCTTAAGTATGACGATGCGTGGAATTTTTCCGAAGGCATGGCGGCGGTTATGCTTAACGGTAAAGTAGGTTATATCGACAAGACCGGCAAGGAAATTGTACCGCCAAAATATGATTTCAATGGATCTCATTGGGCTTTGCGATCCTTCTCCGATGGTATGGCGGGAGTAGAGATCAACAACAAATATGGCTTTATCGATAAGACGGGGAAAGAAGTTGTGACACCGAAGTTTACCTATGCAGAAAGTTTTTCCGAAGGCATGGCGATGGTAGGACTTGACAGTGAATATGGGTTTATTGATAATACAGGGAAAGAAATCGTCCCACCAAAGTATGATTGGGGAACATGGTCATTTTCAGAAGGGCTGGCGAGGGTATGTCTTAACAAAAAATATGGTTTTATCGACAAGACTGGCAAAGAGGTTGTACCGCTCGGGTATGATTGGGTGAGTGCTTTTCACGAGGGAATGGCTGCGGTGGAACTTGGCGGAAAATATGGCTTTATATCCGCTAATTAGAGCGTGTAATATTCGTTTGCTTGATGCCAAAAAACCTTTATTTTATGCGGGGACCGCACTTGTCGTTCATGAACACTCGTACCACTGCGAGTGTCAATCGCCACAAGGATAAAAACAGGCTGACTCTGCACATCAGCCTGTTTTTGTTTGAGAATATCTCGCGATGGACGGGTTTCTTCCCGCCTCCCGATATGCTACAATGTGGCTGAGGAAAGAAGATAAACAAGATTTTATCGGACAGTCAACGTTTGCGCCGGTGCATAAATGGGACTTGCGTATTTCATGAAAATATTGTAAAATACTAATACCGCTAAAAATATTTTCAGGAGGTATATTGAATTGGCAAAAACAAATGTAATGGTAGAAATCTCCGCGCGTCATCTGCACGTCTCCCGTGCGGATCTCGACGTGCTGTTTGGTGCCGGCTATCAGCTCACGAATAAGAAGAACCTCTCTCAGCCCGGGCAGTTTGCCTGCGAAGAGAAGGTCACTGTCGTCGGCCCCAAGGGTGAGCTCAAGATGTCCATTCTGGGACCCGAGCGCCCCAAGACCCAGGTTGAAGTCAGCTTTACTGACGCTCGGTCACTTGGCATTACCGCCCCGGTGCGCGAGTCTGGGGACATCGCCGGTACCCCCGGCTGCAAGCTCATCGGCCCTGCCGGAGAGGTCGACATCGCTGAAGGCGTCATGGTCGCCAAACGTCACATCCACTTTGAGACCGAGGAGGCCAAGGAGTTCGGCGTTGAGGATAAGCAGGTCGTCTCCGTCAAGATTGATGGCCCCCGCGGCGTCATCTTCAATGAGTGCGTCTGTCGTGTCTCCCCCAAGTTCAAAGAGGCCACACACATCGACACCGACGAGGCCAATGCCGCAGGCATCTCGGGCACCGTCACCGGCCAGATCATCAAGTAAAACCGAACAAGGAAAAATAACGATATGGGGTACAGGGGATGTCACCTCTGTACTCCATATATTTTGGGAGTGTACATAGTGGATACGCTTGTCCTGATCTTTCTCATCGCCGTGCTCGGATATGGCATCGGTGCCATCAGCATCAAAGGATTCTCATTCGGCACCTCCGGCGTCCTATTGGTCGCCCTCGTGTTCGGACACTACGGCCAGGAAGTGCCGGCAGTTTTGCGCAACTTCGGACTGGTCGCCTTTGTCGCGGCCGTCGGGTTCATAGCCGGCCCCGTCTTTTTCAACAACTTTAAAAAGCGGGCGACAGCATATGTGCTGATCGGCTTTGTGACCATTGTCATCGGTGCAGCCGTCTGCGTTGCGATCATTGAATTCGGGCACATTCCGGTGCCGCTGGCCGTCGGTCTTATGACAGGCGCACTGACTTCAACGCCTGGACTTGCCGCCGCCGTCGAAGCCACCAAAGACGCCACCGCCTCGGTTGGATACGGCATCGCCTATCCCTTCGGCGTGCTGGGTGTCGTATTCTTTGTACAGATCGTACCCAAACTGAAGGGCAGAAAGGTATCGTCTTCCGCTCCCGAGGCGGATGAACCCGAAGTCAAGACCACCGTCAGACGAGACCTCTTCAAAGTTGATTCCTTCGGCCTCTTCCCCTACGCCATCGCGGTTGTGCTGGGCGTGCTGGTCGGCAAGGTCACCATTCCGCTTCCGGGTGGCGCAGTCTTCAGTCTCGGCACCTCCGGCGGCCCGCTGCTGACGGGGCTTGTCATGGGTCATTTTGGCCACGTCGGAAAAATATCGCTCGAAGTGCCTAAAACCACCCTGAACGTCATGCGGGAGCTGGGGCTTATGCTCTTTTTGATGGGTGCCGGCACGAATGCCGGAAAGGGCTTCATTGAAATCCTCAAGCAGTACGGAATTTCACTCTTCTTCCAAGGGGCGATCATGACGCTGTTGCCCATGATCGTGGTCTATTTCCTCGCCACCAAGGTCCTGAAGCTCGATATGCTGAACGCTCTGGGCTCCATCTGCGGCGGTATGACCTCGACGCCGGCACTGGGTACCTTGCTCTCTATCTCCAAGTCGGACGAAGTGACCACTTCCTACGCTGCGGCCTATCCGGTCGCCCTCATCTGCGTTGTACTTGCATCCCAGTTCATTTCCATATTCCTGATGTAGTTCATTTTGTAAAGAATATAAAACGAGCCGCCCATATGGGCGGCTCGTCTGATATTGTATCGGAAAACTGCCTCACGTTGTTTTTTTTGCTTCACGCGTCATCCGAGCGGTAAATAACTGACAGCGATAGCTCCGAAGATGGGGAACAGACCGCCCAAAACGAGCTGAGGGAGCGTATGCCGCCCCAGTTTGACAGAGCTCCAGAACACGGCCGCAATCAGCCCCACTCCAAGCAGATACCAGGGCCCCAGCCGCCACACCATGACGGCCACAGGCCCCACCACGCCGCTTGCGTGGCCGCTGCCGCGGATGCCGAAAACGTAGGAAAACAGCGCAATGAGTCCGCCGGAAATCAAATAGATCAGGTAGAACCGAAGGGAAGCGTACTCCTTCGTCACGAATCCGCACCACAAGGTGCCGGCCAGGTAGCCTGCCACTGAAAGCGCGACGGCAAGGCCCCGCTGGGTCCGGCGCCCCCCCTCCCGCAGCTTCGGGATGACCCACCAGATCGGGTAAGCCAGCACAGGCGCCAGAGTAAGAAAGAAGAGCGACGACAGCCCGTATTCTGCCGGAAAATGGCGGTGCAAAATAAGAATGGTTGCCGCCGCCATAATCGGCGGGATCGTTGCGATCCGAATGACCTGTGCCAGCTTCAGCTCCGGACTTCGCGTCATGATTGCCTCCGTAATATAGTTTTCATTACTATATCTCATCACATTTGAATTGTCAATGCAATTCCAAAAAACTTGATACGGTATTTACAAAAGCGCAATAGTCCGCTATACTGAAAAAATAGGGGGTGTGGCCTATGGAGAAACTTGAGTCCGGTGTGCCGGCCGTCTGGGACCGGATGCCCGATATTCCGCTGTATATGGATCAAGTCGTCGACTATCTCGGCCGACAGCTTGACGGCGAGGGGCCGACATCATCGATGGTGCACAACTACACCAAATCGGGTCTGCTGCCAAGGCCCGACGGGAAGCGGTACTCGCGTGATCACCTAGCGAGGCTTACGGCCATCTGTCTGCTCAAACAGGTGCTCCCGGTCGGAGCGCTCGGCGGGCTGATGCCGAAAGGCGATACGGCCGATTTTTATAACGGTCTGGTGGAGATGTTCGAAGAGGAACTCGGGAAGGCGGCCAAGATGGCGCCGCAGCCGGACGAGGATCCCGCTTTGACCGCCCTGCGCCTTGCCGTCTCAGCCTGCGCCTGCCGGCGGCTATGCCTGCAGCTTCTGGAAAAAGAGGGCGACCCTGCCGACAGACGAAAAAAATAGCGCACGGCCGGGGCATCCAAAAACAAATAAGCTCCGGTGAACCGTCATCGGTCCCCCGAAGCTTCTATTGCGCAGGTGTTCGTACAGTTTCAAAAGCCTCAGTTAAATCCATAGTTTCAGGGCAGCGGGAAGCAGTATACACACAAACTAATCGAACAGTTTAATAATGTGTCTGCGGTGCTTTTGGATTGCTGTCCTTCTAATGGAGGTACAAATCAAATAGAGATGCCAGGGTGCATGTAGATGGAAGAAGCGATTTGGATGGATGATAATTCATTACTTCAAAACAGCCTTCAAGGTGTTAAAGATGAATTTGGCAATAAAATCGGTCGTCTAACGAAAAGTGAAGCTTATCTCGACTTCTGTGAAGAGGTATACGGATATAGAATATATCTGTTTAACATGATGGATAAAGAGCAGCTTGATTTTATTCTCAGTTCAGTTTCCCTATCACATGAAGATACTATTTTAGATCTGGGATGCGGTTCGGGGAGTATTTTGAATTTACTCGCAGTGAAGTACGGGTGTTCGGGGATCGGCATTGATCAGTTAAATCGCGACATTGTGGCAAAAGACGATCAATTGATTACCTATATAAATGGAGACATTGACCGGATCTCTGATTATAAGTTGACACCGACCGTCACGCTATCCATTGACAGTCTGTATTTCAGCAAAGACTTGGACAAATTACTCCGTCATTTATATGGGCTTAAGAACAACAGGATGTATTTGTTTTATTCTCAGTACCTGTTTGAAGAAACGATTGGAGACAGGGACGCGCTTCGCAGCGATCATACGAAAGTCGCCGACGTTCTGAGTAAGAACGGATTCTCTTACAAAACAATTGATTACAGCAAGAACGAGCGATTATTGTACGAAAGATCTTTGATAGCGCTGAAAAAGCGCAAAGAAGAGTTTATGAATGAGGGGAATTGGGATCTGTACGAGAGCAAACGAAAAGAGGATTTGCTTGGAAAACACCTCTATGATAAAGGCCTTGCAAGCAGATACCTCTACATCGTTGAATGAGCGCTGTCAGAGGGCTATGATTTTCCACAAAATATGAGGCGTCCATTTGCTTGATATACAAATAGTAAAGCATGCGCTGGTTTCCCAATCTTTCCCGCAGTGATTCGTACTTATCAGCAGCACGCAGCCGTTAAGGCAACTTTCGGCACGAGTGTTTTGCGGAATTTGCTTACTAAAAAAGTGAATATACAGGCGAATTGCAGAAAACAAGAAAAAAAACAGAGTCGTCGAATTTGACGGCTCTGATGTTGGAGCGGGTGAAGGGAATCGAACCCTCATATTCAGCTTGGGAAGCTGATGTTCTGCCACTGAACTACACCCGCGGATATTTCGCGTTGAATAGTATATCACATTATGGGAAAAAAACAAGAGGGTGGAGAAATTTGATCACACTATACGAGTGCGGAACCGAGGCCGACTTGACCGGCCAGGATTTTCCATCGCTTGGCGCGGCGCTGCAGGCAGCCGACCGCACCAACCTGACCTGGATCAACCTCGACTCGGTCGGCGAGGCCGACCCGGACGAGATGATGGAGTTGCTTAGTGTACACCGGCTATCGGCTGCCTCGCTCCACAGCGAGGAGCAGCGGGCGCGGTTCGATGAGTTCGACGACTACTTTCACATTGTGCTGACGGCCGCCCGCACCTCGCCCTACGGCCAGTCGGTAGTGCGGCAGGTGCATCTGCTGGTCTGGACAGACCTTATCGTCTCGGTCTGCCACGGCGAGGAGAGCTTCTTCGTGCGCACAATCGAACATCTGCGCATGGGGCACAGCAAGCTCCGGGGAAGCCGGGTAGACTTTCTGCTCTATATGATGATGGATGAGCTGGCCGATAACTATGCCAGTCTGCTGGCCAGCGTGGAAGACAGTATCGACGAGCTCGACACCAAGCTGATGTCGGGGAAGGAGAGCTGTGAACTGAGGGAGATCTATGACGTCAAATCGGCCGTCATGAACATGCGCCGCATGCTTACCCCCATGCGGGAAACGGTCAGACTTGCAACTGATGTTATGACGCGGGGGGAGGACACCGCGGTAACACCCTACATGCGGGACCTCTCGGCCAACGTCACGGCGCTGGCAACCGAGGCCGACGTCTGCCTTGACATGCTGAACTCGCTGGCAGAGCTCTATATGGCCAACCAGAGCAATAGTTTGAACGCCACCATGAAGGTGTTGACCGTGGTTTCCTCCGTATTCATTCCCATGACCTTTATTGCAGGCGTCTACGGCATGAACTTCCATGTGATGCCGGAGCTCACATGGCAGTACGGGTATCCGCTGGCGCTACTACTCATGGCGGGGACGGCGGGGGGCCTTATGTGGTTTTTCAAGCGCAAGGGCATGCTTTAGTCTTCGCAAGGTAGCCTAAACAGCATGATCGGCAGACTGCGGCCGGGAATTTTAGTTGGCAGTTCGCCCAGACACTCCACTCCCATCGCTTCGTAAAAGCCCTGCGCATGCGGGTCAGAATAGACATGCAGCAGATGGATGCCACGCTCCCGGCAGCGTTCGAGGGCTATGGCAAGCAGCGCTCGGCCAAGGCCAAGCCCTATGTAATCCGGGCGGACGAAGAGGTTGTCGAGATAGAAGCCGCCCTCCATCCGGTAGGTCCCGACGGTGAGCACTTCTTCAGGTTCCTCCTCGATGAGGGAGAAATACCCTGCGATCTTCCTGTCCTCTTCGGCGAGGGCGACAGAATTCCTCTCTATGTACTCCGGCAGGATGGTCAGAGCTTTTGACCAGAGCTCCATATATGCGTCGGGGTACCCCCAGTGTTTTTTCGATTCTTAGGTGAGGAGCGAGAGCTCCTTCGCGTCCTCAGGTCGCGCATCCCTGAAAATCATGGCACACCTCCAAGCTCTTTTGGCTGCATTTCCAGTATAGAAGCCAAATTTAGCGCCGTCAATGCAAAAATAAAACGCCCGGGAATAAAACCCGGGCGCTTTTTATTAATCGTCAGAAGATGGCTGTTTGATGATGACAAGTCCCAGGGTGGCCGACGGGGTCAGTCCCTCTTCGACGTACTGGGGTTCCACACCCTCCGGCTGCTCTGTGAGCAGTGCTTCAAGCTGTTCGGACGTGACGAGGTACTGGCTCGGAACGACCGGCAGCACATCTTCGGGTGGGGTGCCCCCCTCGAGGATTACGCAAAACGCAATTCCGGCCGGCCGGCTGGTCGCACCATAGAGCAGGCAATAGTCCTTGCCCTCCCCGGCGTCGATCGTACCGCCGCCGCTCCGCGACAGAGCGGACTTGAAGGGAGTCGGAAGTCCGTTGTCGGCTTCCTTACTTTCAGCCGGACTCTCCTGTGGCAACGCACCTTCCTCGGGGGCAATCCCTGCGATAGAAGAGGCATCAAACGAGGTGATTGTGTCGGCCTTTTCCTCGCTGTCCTCTGTGCTGCCATCCTCCCCACCGTACTGTCGGGTCGCCGCTTTTGGGGTTTCGGCGTTTTCGAGTGCGGAGGGGGTCGCTGTGTCTGGAGCACTAAGACCCGTAAGCCCGCCGCGCCGTAGGGCCGGCATGGCAAAGAGCAGCATGACTGCGGCTGCGGTCGCTGCAATCGGGAAAATGCGTCGTATGCGTCCGCCGGTATGGCGGGGGACCGATACGACAGGCTCCGTGACGACGGTAAAGTTGTCAATCCCGTTGATGCGAGCCATGACCCGCTCCACAAAATTCTCCGGAGCCTCTTCGATGGTGAGCGGCGCATACAACTGCAGCTCGTCTTCCCATGCGTCGTTCATATTCTGAATATCCTGTGGATTCACACCGCTCACCCCCTTTCCGTTACATTAGACTGATCTGGAGTAAAAAAGTTCCCAAAGGCCAAAAGGTCGCGGCGCAGCCGCGCGCGAGCTCGGTTGATGCGGGATTTTACGGTGCCCTCGCCGAGGTTCAGGATTTTTCCGATCTCCTCATAGGATAGTCCGTTGACGTCCCGCAGCACGATCATTTCGCGGTGGTTGACGGGCAGCGCTTCGATGGCCGACCGAAGCACCGCGTTTCGCTCCTGCTCCTCGAGCGCCGACAGTGGGGAGGGGGCGGGGTCCTCCGGTTCAATGACATAACCGCCGTCTTCACTATCGCGGTAGAGCGAGGTCGTATCCGGCATGGCACCCTTGCGCCGCAGATGGTCAATGGCGGTGTTCATGGCTACTCTATATAAATATGTAGAGAAATTACTTTCGGCACGAAAACGGGGAAGTCCGATATATACTTTCAGGAATACTTCCTGCGCGATATCCTCGGCATCCTCGCGAGAGCAGCTCATGCGAAGCGCGGTGGAAAAGACCTTGTGCTGATAGCGGCGAACAAGCTCTGCAAAATTCCCCTTGTTGCCGCTCACGACCGACTGTACCAGTTCGAGGTCGTCAAGCTCGGTCAATTGGCTCATCGAATTCCACCTCCTCCATAAGCTCTTTAAACTGGGAAAACGTCTCAAGCCGCACTGCCCTAGCCCGCAGCGCCGCGGCACCGCGAACGCCTCTGAAATACCAGCACAGATGGGCGCGTGCCTCCCGCATGGCAAGTCCTTCACCCTTGTCGGCCACCATGGCAGCGATGTGCCGACAGCAGAGTGCCATGCGCTCCGCCCCGTCGGCTGGAGCTCCACCGGCAAGTTCTCTGAATATGGCCGGATTTCCGAGCGCCGCACGGCCGATCATGACGCCGTCGGCCCCGGTCTCCCGAAGCATATCCGCCATGTCGGCGGGCGTCCAGATGTCACCATTGGCGTAGACCGGAATGGAGACCGACCGTTTGACGGCCGAGATGACTGCCGTATCGACAGTGCCGGGCTGGTACATCTGCTCCCGCAGCCGGCCGTGCACCGTGACGGAAATCGCACCGCCTGCCTCGGCAGCCTTTGCGCACTCCGGCGCATTTTTGACCCCGTCGATACCGGCCCGCAGCTTGACGGTCACCGGAAGTCCGCTTTTGCGGGCGGCTTCCACGAGATGACAGATCAGGTCTGGATTTCGCATGAGGGCGCTTCCCTCGCCGTTTGCGCAGACTTTGGGCACAGGGCAGCCCATGTTGATGTCGATGGCGGCGGGGGAGAGTGCTGTCACGATGACGGCAGCCCCCTCCATAACAGCGGGTTCGCTGCCAAAAAGCTGAATGGCACAGCGGGCATCCCCGGGGATTGCAAGCCTAATTGATTTTTTATCTCCGAAGGTCAGGGCCTTGGCGCTGACCATTTCCGTGGTCACCGCACAGGCCCCGAGCTCAAGGCAGAGGGCACGAAAACTCTTATCGGTAAAGCCCGCCATCGGGGCCAGGGTGATCATCGGCATATGAGTTGGCGGCGCGGCAAAATTCGGCGCCCTCTTTCAAAATTCTAATAGATGTGCTACTCGGCTATTATAACATATCGCCGGGGCCTGCGCAATGTGAAGCCTGTTTTTGCCAGTTTGGCTATGTGACAGGACCGATTCGAAAACAAAGGGAGGTATAAACGCCCATTAATGGGAAAACACTATAGCACAGGGTTGAAGGCAAAGGAGGGACGGTATGTTGCGCGGGCTCAATAAAAATATCGTAGTCGTTCGCGACACGGGAAGCGACTTATTCGAAGAGGCCATATTCATCGTAAAGCCGCAGGCGACGGCCTCAACGGCCACGCTGGTCGAGGAGGCAAAAAAAATCGTGGAGGCAGCCGCCGGCACACCGCATAAAAAAAAGAGATGGGCGAGAAAGTAGCGGATAACTCGGGCGACTTTCTCCTTTGGTTTGAGGGGACTTAAACAAATAACCCGAAATTCGAAAAAACCGCATTTTGAGATTAAAAGTTGTGCCATGCAAAAAAAATAGCAATTTTGACAAAGTCGCGAAACCCCCCGTTCGGGGCGTGTTTTCGCGGCTTTTTAATACTTAATAAGAATTAAAAAAAGCTTACAATTTTTAACTCATTTTCACAAAATTACCTTGAAAGAAAACACACAAAAACGCCGAATAAATATACTTGAACCGCCGATTTTTTTTGTATGTCATGGATTCCGGTATGCAATATTGTACAAAAGCGACAAAATTAAAAAGGTCGAAGCTGTAAAATCGCCAAAAATACAGAGGTTATTAATGAAATGAATTAATGCAATTGATTTTTTTTGAACAAAGAGATATACTTGAAAAGTACCGCCAAAACCGGGCGGCTTAATAAATACGCAAATTTACGAAGATGGGTGGTGAACATGTGGCTGTTGAATTGCTTAAAGTTGTGGGCGATGCAGAGGAGAAAGCCGCCGCTGTCCGCAGGGAAGCTTCGGAAGCAGCCAAGGCGACCCTAGCAACAACGCAGGCGCAGGCCGATCAGCTGTACGAGAAGAGCCTGGCCGAGGCGAATGCCAAGGCAGAGGAACTGCTTGCGCAGGCCCGCAGCGCGGCCGAGGAAAAGGCCGGGCGTCATCAGCAGGAAATCGCCGCCGGGTGCGACGAAATCCGCAGGGCGGCGCAAAAAAACATGGAAAAGGCAATAGATATTATTGTTGCAAAGGTTGTGAGCGTCAGTGGCTGAACTAGTCATGAAGAGGCTGACCCTCGCAGGCATGAGCGCTGAAAAAAACGCCATTTTAAAAAAGCTTGCGTTTTTCGGCGCCGTCGAGATGAAGGACGCGTCGCCTTTAATTGAGGAGTTCGACTGGTTTAAGGCGACTCCAGACACTGCCGACACGTATCGTCTGCGCTCCGATCTCGAACGGGTGAACGGTGCCATCGCCGCACTGACGCCATATGCCAAGAAAAAGGGTCTCCTCACCGCCAAACCGAACATCACCGGCTCCGAAATGGATGCCGCAATGGCTGCGTCCGAAGGCGTACTTGCAGGCGCCGAGAAGGTGCTCGCCATTGTGAAAAAGAGAGATGCCATGCCGGCGGAAATCGCCAAGCTTGACGGGCAGGCAGCGGCGCTCACGCCATGGCTTTCTGTCGACGTTCCGCTGTCGACGGGCGGAAGTACCTCAGTCGATGTGATGTTTGGATTTTTCCCGTCCATTGTGGACATCGCCACGCTTCCGGGTCGCATTGCCGACTTGCCCTGCTATGTCGAGCCGATCTCGTCAGACAACAGCGGAAGCTATGCTCTCGTGCTTATGTACAAGGGTGCCTGCGACGATTGCATGGAAGCGCTGCGGGAGTTCTCATTCTCGCGGCTGAGCTTCCGCGATTCGAAGCAGACACCGGCAAAGGAAAAGGCAAGAATCGAGGCGCAGATCGCCTCTCTGCGCAGTCAGCAGGAGGCCTATATCGAGGAGCTTCGCTCCGAGGTAGGCAGACTTCCTGAGCTTCAGCGGCTCTACGACACCCTGTCCGGGCGAATTGCGATAGCCGAGGCCGTAGCGATGCTGCTTCGGGCCGACAGCGTGTTTTACCTCACCGGTTATGTGCCGGAAGAGTTGACCGAGAAGCTCTATGCCGACCTTTCTGCCGCTTTTACCGTGGCCATGGAGCTTGATGATGTTACGGCGGATGAAGACCCGCCGGTGCTCCTCAAGAACAATAAGCTTGTGCAGCCCTACGAGATGGTCACTGAGCTGTACAGCCTGCCGGCCTATGGCCGGTTCGATCCAAACACCGTTATGGCTCCCTTCTTTTTCATATACTTTGGGCTCATGTTCGCCGACATTGGCTATGGGCTCATGATGATGGCCATCGGCTATATCATGCTGAAAAAGACGAAGCCGCAGGGGTTTGCCAAGAACCTTTACACACTGTTTATTCACGGCGGCCTGTCGACCACCATATTTGGCGCGATCTTCGGAAGTTTCTTCGGGGATGCCATTCCGATTTTCACCTCCACCTTCCTTGGAAAAACCGTCACACTTCCGACGTTGTTCAGCCCCATCGACGAGCCCATCACAATGCTCGCCATTTGCTGCGGCCTCGGTGCCTTCCAACTTATCGTGGGCATGGGCGTCAAGGCGTACATTATGATCAAGGACGGCGACGCACTGGGTGCGCTGTATGACATCGGCTTCTGGTATGTCGTCTTCGCAGGCATCGGCTTCATGGGACTCGGCTTGCCATGGGGCAAATATGTGCTGGGCGCCGGCGCCGCCGGCCTCGTGCTGACCCATGGGCGCGACAAGAAAAACATCATTGCGAGGCTCTTCTCAGGCGTACTTCATCTGTATTCGATCACAAGTTACTTGGGCGACGTGCTGTCGTATTCGCGCCTTATGGCGCTCGGCATCGCCTCAGCCGTCATCGCCAGCGTTTTCAATACGATGGGCGCCTTGATTGGCAATTCGGTCGTCGGCATCATTGTCTTTGTGTTGGTGTTTATTGCCGGACATGCGCTGAACTTCGCACTCAATGTGCTGGGCTCTTACGTCCACACCAGCCGCCTCCAGTATGTCGAGTTCTTCGGCAAGTTCTATGAGGACGGCGGTCGTCCATTCAACCCGTTAAAAGTAAAGACAAAATATCATAACCTTATTACAAATGAGGAGGAAAATTAATCATGTTTGAATCTTTTGGTCTTGTTATGGCGATCCTTGGTGCGGCCTGTGCCGTCACGCTTGCCGGAATGGGTTCATCCAAGGGGGTCGGCATTGCCGGTGAGGCTGCTGCCGGAGTCGTCACAGAAGATCCGTCCAAGTTCGGCCAGACACTTCTGCTCCAGGCCCTTCCGGGTACACAGGGAATTTACGGCACACTGGTCGCTTTCGCCATACTCTCTAAGATCGGCATCATCGGCGGAAATATCGTCGAGATCAGCATCCAGTCCGGAATGCAGCTCTTCTTCGCCGCACTGCCGGTCGGTGTCGTCGGTTACTTCTCCGGTGTTGCGCAGGGTCGCGTGTCGGCTGCCGGTATCGGCATTGTTGCCAAGCGCCCCAGTGAAGTTGCCAAGGGCATGATCTTCGCCGCCATGGTCGAGACCTATGCCATTCTTTCACTGCTCATTTCCTTCCTCACCGTCGTCAACATCCCCGTTTAAGTAAGGGGGAGGCACAGTGAAAGGCGTAGAGAACATTGTCGGCAGAGTTGCCGCTGAAGCACAGGCCACGGCCGCCGAAACGGCAGCCGCAGCGTCTGCGCAGGCGGAAAAGATTCTTGCCGACGCAAAGGCCGCGGCCGATAAGGCCACAGCTGAAATCATCAAAAAAGCGGGACAGAACGCGCAGGACATCGCCCGCCGCGCCGACTCCATGATGAGCCTCGAGGGCCGCAAGGCTCTGCTCGGCGAACGGCAGAAGCTTATTGTTGAAGCTTTCGATGCGGCTGCGGCAAAACTTACGGCCATGACCGAGGAGCCCGCTGCGTATGTAATAACCTTAGAGGGACTGGCCAAAGGTGCGGCGCCGGGTTGTGCACTGCTGCTTGCCAAAGCTGACTATGACAGCGTGGGCAAGGAGCTTGCGAGGGCGACAGGACTTGCGGTCGAGCCTGCGGATCTGCCCCGCGGGGGACTTGTCGTACGGCAGGGCGAGGTTGAGATCAATCTGACCTTCGCCGCTTTGCTGCGGCAGTACCGCGAGGAGCTTGAGCATGATGTTGCCGCAGCTCTGTTCAATTAGAGGAGGGATCGTATATGTCCCCCAAAGCGAAGCAAAAAGATACCGAGTTTTTGACCATATCGGCCCGTATCAAGGCCATTGAGGTGCAGCTTCTGGATACCGCCACTGCCGAGAAGCTCATTGAGGCCGACGATATGGAAGAAGTGGTCAAGCTGCTCGGGGATAAAGGATACGAGACCTCGGGGCTCACGGGATGTGAGCCGGACTTTCTGTCACGGCTCATTGAGGCCGACCGCGTACAGGTGGCCACGCTCGTGGCTTCCGCCGGAAAGGGCCTCTTTGACCTCTTCCTGTATCCAAACGACTACCATAATATTAAGGTTGCGCTCAAAAACGAGCTGACGGACGAGCCAAGGGATATTTTTACCACCGGTGGCTCGGTCCCGGTCGAGGTCATGAAGGCCGCGATCGGAGCCCGTTCCTATGAGCAGCTCACCCCGCTCATGGCCAAGGGAATCGAAGAGGCCGAAAAGGCAGCCCGTGACTTCGGGAATCCTCAGTTTGTCGACATCGTGCTCGACCGCTATTGTTACCGGGATATGGCGCAGGCGGCCGAGAAGATCAAAAGCCCCTTTCTGACCGGATACGTCCGGCAAATGGTCGACGTCGCCAATGTCAAGAGCCTGCTGCGGCTTCGTCGTATGGGAAAGCCCTATGAATTTGCGGCTCGAGTCTTCTTCGACGGCGGCAGCGTTCCAGCCTCGAAATTTGCCGAGGCTTATTCCGCTTTGGACGAGGAACTGCCGGGAATGCTCTGCGATGCCGGCATCTTTTGCAAACAGGCCATTGAGGAGCTCTCCGGTGGAGAGGGCGGCATGGCTGCCTTCGAGCTCTACTGCGACAACTATCTGATGGACTACATCAAACAGGCCAAGTATGTCGCCTTCGGCGCCGAGGTCCCTGCGGGGTATCTCTTGGCCAAGGAGACCGAGTACAAGGTCATCAGCATCATTCTGGCCGGCAAGGCCGCGCATCTTGCAGGCGATACGATCAGAGAGAGAGTGAGGTCGCTGTATGTATAAAATTGGCGTAATCGGCGATCGTGAGACAGTCCTGGGCTTCTCGACTCTCGGGCTTGACATTTATCCGGTGACAGAAGCTGAAGAGGCTGCGCACATCTTACACAGCCCCAAAGCCTCGGAGTACGCCGTGCTCTACATCACCGAAAAGCTGGCCGAAGGCTGTGCCGAGGCCATTGAGCGGTACCGCACCTGCCGTACTCCCGCCGTCATCTTAATCCCGAGCAAAGACGGCAGTATGGGCGTCGCGCTTGCAAATGTCGGCAAGCGGGTGGAGCGGGCGGTCGGCTCCAACATCTTAGGCAATGAATAAGAGAAAGAAAGATGGTGAGAAAATGGTTGAAGGAAGAATAGTCAAGGTCTCAGGCCCCCTAGTCGTAGCCTCGGGTATGCGCGACGCCAACATGTTCGACGTCGTACGGGTTGGCCGTGACCGCCTCATCGGTGAAATCATCGAGATGAGGGGCGACAAAGCCTCCATCCAGGTCTATGAGGAGACGGCGGGCCTCGGCCCCGGCGATATCGTAGTGTCCACCGGCTCCCCTTTGTCCGTTGAGCTCGGGCCCGGCCTCATCGAGGGTATGTTCGACGGGATTCAGCGTTCCCTGACCGCCCTCAAGAAGGCATCAGGCAACAATATCGGCCGCGGCATCGACGTCACGGCCCTCGACTATGAGAAAAAGTGGCACTTCGTGCCCACCGTTAAGCCGGGAGACGCCGTCATTAACGGCGACGTCGTCGGCACCGTCCAGGAGACGGGACCGGTTCTCCACAAAATCATGGTTCCCTACGGCGTCTCAGGAAAGCTGAAGAGCATCACTGAGGGTGACTTCAACGTCACCGAGACCGTCTGCATCATTGAGACCCAAAAGGGCGACTTCAACATGACCATGATGCAGAAAACTCCGGTTCGAAAGAGCCGCCCCTACGCCCAAAAGCTCATGCCGGTCAAACCAATGACCACAGGACAGCGCATTATCGACACCCTCTTCCCGGTCGCCAAGGGCGGCACCGCGGCTGTCCCCGGCCCCTTCGGTTCGGGCAAGACCGTCGTGCAGCACGCACTTGCAAAGTGGTCGGATGTCGACATCGTCGTCTATATCGGCTGCGGGGAGCGCGGCAACGAGATGACCGACGTTCTGCGCGAGTTCCCGGAGCTCATCGACCCCCGCACCGGCGAGACCCTGATGAAGCGCACCGTGCTCATTGCGAACACCTCCGATATGCCTGTTGCCGCCCGTGAGGCGTCAATCTACACCGGAATCACGATTGCTGAGTACTTCCGCGACATGGGCTATTCCGTGGCCCTTATGGCCGACTCCACATCCCGCTGGGCCGAGGCCCTTCGTGAGATGTCCGGGCGACTCGAGGAAATGCCCGGTGAAGAAGGTTACCCGGCTTACCTCGGAAGCCGCATGGCGCAGTTCTACGAGCGCGCGGGCCACGTCCGCTGCCTCGGCTCCGACGGCCGTGAAGGTGATTTGACCGCCATCGGCGCCGTGTCACCTCCCGGAGGCGATATCTCCGAACCTGTCTCCCAGGCCACACTGCGCATTGTCAAGGTGTACTGGGGCCTCGATTCCGCCTTGGCATACCGCCGTCACTTCCCGGCCATCAACTGGCTCAACTCTTACTCGCTGTATGCCCCCTCCATGGGCGATTGGCTGTGCGACAACGTCAACTGTCACTGGAACGAGCTGCGGCAGCGGATCATGAACATCCTTCAGCAGGAAGCCGAGCTGCAGGAGATCGTACAGCTGGTCGGCGTCGACTCGCTGTCGGCCCCCGACCGTCTCCTCCTCGAGGAGGCCCGCTCCATCCGTGAGGACTATATTCAGCAAAACGCCTTTGATGAGAACGACGCCTATTCGACCTACGAGAAGCAGTACAAGATGCTGGAGCTGGTGCTCTCCTACTACGACGTCGCCAAGGGTGCGCTCGACAAGGGCGCCGACATGAACGCCCTCTTTACAATGCCGGTACGCGACCGCATTGCCCGCGCCAAGGAGTGCCCGCAGGAGAAAGTCGACGGGACCTTTGCCTCCATCACGGTGGAGCTGAAGGCGCAGGCTGAGGCACTTGTGGCCGAAGCTGCAAAGGAGGCCATGTAAATGCCAAGAGAATACAGAACCATACAAGAAGTCGCGGGTCCTCTGATGCTCATTAAGCAGGTCGAAGGGGTCACCTACAACGAACTGGGTGAAATTGAGCTCGGCACCGGTGAAATCCGTCGCTGCAAGGTGCTGGAAGTCAACGGCTCCAACGCCCTTGTCCAGCTCTTCGACTCGGCCGCTGGCATCAACCTCGGCGACTGCAAAGTGCGCTTCCTCGGCCGCTCGCTCGAGCTGCCGGTCTCGCCCGACATGCTCGGCCGCGTCTTCTCCGGCATGGGCACCCCCATCGACGACGGCCCGGCCATCATCGCCGAAAAGCGGCTCGATATCAACGGTCTGCCCATCAATCCGGCCGCCCGTGAATACCCCTCCGAGTTCATTCAGACCGGCGTCTCGGCCATTGACGGACTGAACACCCTCGTCCGCGGCCAGAAGCTGCCGATCTTCTCCGGTTCCGGTCTGCCCCACGCCGAGCTTGCCGCGCAGATCGCTCGTCAGGCAAAGGTCTTGGGTGGCGAGTCCAAGTTCGCCGTCGTCTTTGCCGCCATCGGTATCACGTTTGAGGAAGCCGACTTCTTCATCTCTGACTTCCGCAAGACCGGCGCCATCGACCGCACCGTGCTCTTCATCAACCTCGCGTCCGACCCCGCCATCGAGCGTATTTCCACCCCCCGTATGGCGCTGACGGCCGCCGAGTACCTCGCCTTCGAGCAGGACATGCACGTCTTGGTCATCCTCACCGACATTACGAACTACGCCGAAGCTCTTCGTGAGGTTTCGGCCGCTCGTAAGGAAGTTCCGGGCCGCCGCGGCTACCCGGGCTACCTCTACACCGACCTTGCCACCATGTACGAAAGAGCCGGGCGCGTGGAGGGACGCGAGGGTTCCATCACCATGATCCCGATCCTCTCTATGCCGGAAGACGACAAGACCCACCCCATCCCCGACCTCACCGGCTACATCACCGAGGGCCAGATTATCCTTTCCCGTGAACTGCACCGCAAGGGCATCCAGCCCCCCATCGATGTCCTTCCGTCGCTCTCACGTCTGAAAGATAAAGGTATCGGCGTCGGCAAGACCCGCGAGGACCATGCCAACACCATGAACCAGCTGTTCGCGGCTTACTCTCGCGGCAAAGAGGCTAAGGAGCTTATGTCCATCCTCGGCGAGGCGGCCCTCACCGACGTCGACAAGCTTTACGCGAAGTTCGCCGATGAGTTCGAGAAGCGGTATGTGTCGCAGGGCTACAACAACGACCGTTCCATCACCGAAACGCTCGACCTCGGCTGGGAGCTCCTGGCGATTTTGCCGAAGTCCGAGCTCAAGAGAATTAAACTTGACCTGATTGATAAGTATCACCCGGACAACAAGAAGGGCTAAGGGGGGCTGACAGATGGCAAGATTGAATGTCAACCCGACCCGGATGGAGCTCACCCGCCTGAAGGGTCGGCTGCGCACAGCCACCCGTGGCCATAAGCTGCTCAAGGACAAGCGCGACGAGCTCATGAAACAGTTTCTGGAGCTTGTGCGGCGCAACCGCGCGCTGCGCCTTTCGGTGGAATCGAAGCTCTCCAAGGTGTACGGCAGTTTCGTTCTAGCCTCGGCCGTCATGAGCAAAGAGAGTCTCGAGGAGGCCCTCATGTGCCCCCGCCAGAGCGTATCGGTCGATGTCAGCGTGAAAAACATCATGTCGGTCAACGTTCCGGTCTTCGACTTCCACACCGAGGGCGACAGCTCCGACATCTACCCCTACGGATTCGGCTTCACCTCCGGCGAGCTCGACAACGCCGTTTACTCGCTGGGCGATGTGCTGGCGGAGCTCTTGGAACTGGCCCAAATGGAGAAGTCGGCTGAACTCATGAGCGACGAGATCGAAAAGACCCGCCGCCGCGTCAACGCACTTGAATATGTCATGATCCCGCAGCTTCAGGAGACCATTCGGTACATCAAAATGAAACTCGACGAGAACGAGCGCGGAAACCTCACCCGCCTCATGAAGGTCAAGGACATGATGATTGCCGAAGTCCGCCGGCAGGAAGAAGAAGCTGGAAGCTAAAAAAAGGAGGCCTCAAGGCCTCTTTTTTTTGCGAATACCGCAGCTGCTGTTCTGGGAATAACGCAAAGAAGCGCCCTGGGCAGGGCGCTTCTTTGCATTGGGTATATAAAAAGGGGGGATTACCTAAACTTGGACTATTTGTCAATTACGCGCACATACGTGCTGCCGGCGGGGGCATCGGCATAGGTTGATGTCATGTCGGTGGCGTACGCGCTGTGTGCGAAGGCAAAGACGAGGGTTACGGCTAAAATGATGATGAACGGATGCCTCAGTGCGTAGAAGTGGTCCATAACGACACCTCCGTTCTCATATAATGGATACTGATCGGTGTGGGAAATTACTGCGCTGCCTGGACGTAAGGGGCGGTGCCGGCCGTATCCGGAACGTCGGCGGCAGCAAGCGTGTGGTTGCCGTAGGCAAAGGCGAAGACCATGGATGCGATGATGATGGTGTAGATGGGATGCTTCAGTCCGTAGAAATAGTTCATCATGATACCTCCGTTAAAAACTTTCACAGCTCGATGAAACTTATCATTAACGAAATCGGCCGAAATATCGTTATTATGTAAATTAAAATCAAGAGTAATAGTTATAATATAATGATATTTAAGAAATTAAACTTAATTAATAATTTCTTTTGCATCTACAGTATAGCACAATGCCCGGTGTTGTCAACACCCGCAACAGTCAAAATCTGCACAATTTTAATATAATACACTTGTGCACATTATACATATACACAAGTGATTGTATTTCAATTAATCATATAAGCAAAATTTCGAATAAACACTTAAATATCATGGCACTTGTAATGCGTATTGACTGATGATAAAATGAGATATCAATGTAATAAGGGAGGCGCGCTGTGGACAATTTGAAGATACTGGTCTGCGACGACGATAAGAACATCTGCGAACTGCTCAGGCTCTATCTTGTCAAGGAGGGCTATGCGGTCTGCCTCGCCACGAGTGGCGACGAAGCACTCGAGGTCTTCGAGAAGGAGCATCCGGACCTTGTGCTGCTCGACATCATGATGCCGGGCAAGGACGGCTGGCAGGTCTGCCGTGAGCTGCGTAAAACCTCGATTGTACCGATCATCATGATCACGGCCAAGGGAGAGACCTTCGACAAGGTGCTGGGCCTCGAACTCGGGGCCGACGACTACATCGTCAAGCCCTTCGACACCAAGGAAGTCGTCGCCCGCATCAAGGCGGTCATGCGCCGCTTTAACGTCCAGTCGGGGGTTAGAAGCGACACCAAAGAGGTTTCCTACGACAAACTGGTTGTAAACCTCTCGAACTATGAGCTTAAGATAAACGGGAAAATCGTCGACGCGCCGCCCAAGGAGCTGGAACTGCTTTACCACCTAGCCTCCAATCCCGGAAAAGTCTACACCCGCAACCAGTTGCTCGACGAGGTATGGGGTTTTGATTATTTCGGCGATTCGCGCACCATCGACGTCCACATCAAAAGGCTGCGTGAAAAGCTCGACGGCGTGTCGGATAAGTGGGACCTCAAGACGGTCTGGGGCGTCGGGTACAAATTCGAGGTGCTGGGCTGAACCGAAGGTTTGGTCCATGCTGCTCATGAGGTGGCGGTGATGCCGTGGGTTCACGCATAACAACGAAATACATGGCCGAAACTTTCGTCATGATCGTTCTAATCTACCTGACGATGGCCGGCACGTTTTTCTACACAACCAACCGGTACGCGCAAAACGACCAGCGCGAGCGGCTCTCCCGCAACATTGAAATGCTTGCGGGTACTTCTGTGCGCCTTTTTGAGCCGGAAGAGGCACCCGATGAGACTCAGAGCTACATCGATCTGCTTTCAAACGGCATCGACAGCACGGTGATCATAACCTCCACCAAGGGTGATATTCTCTTTGCCTCGTCCGACTTCGAGGCGAAGCAGGGCTCGGTCATCCCACAGTCTATCGTCGACCAGGCCCTCTTCGGCGGATATGATGGGACGGGCATGCTGCCAGGCATTGCCGGCGAACGGCGACTGGTGCTCGGCAGGCCGATCACGGGCTCCTCCGGGGAGACGGTCGGCTGCGTCTTTCTGGCCGCCCGGCCGGAAGCCGCCTCGGAGCTTGTCGACAAGCTGACTAGGGTCTTTTCGCTCTCGGTCTACGCCGTCATGTCCCTCACCCTCATCGTGGTCTACGTCATGGTGCGGCGCATGTCAACGCCCTTGCGCTCCATGTCGGCGGCAGCTAGGCGTTTTGGACAGGGCGACTTTGACGTACGGGTGGCGGTGACGGGGGACGACGAGGTGGCGGAACTTGCCGTCGCCTTCAACAACATGGCCGAATCGCTGGCCCGCACCGAGGAGATGAGGCGCAGCTTCATCGCCAACGTCTCGCACGACCTCAAGACCCCGATGACCATCATCTCCGGGTTTATCGACGGTATTCTCGATGGCACCATCCCGCCCGAGGAGTCCGCAAAATATCTCCACCTCGTCTCGGACGAGGTGCGGCGGCTCTCGCGGCTCGTCACGACGCTTCTGGACCTTGCCAAGCTCGAATCGGACGAAGTGGAGTTCAAGACCGGACCCTTCGATCTCTGCGAGACCATCCGGCAGGTGCTCATCTCCTTTGAGAAGGTCATCGGCGAGCGGGGGCTTTCCCTCGACCTGTCGCTTGACTGCGATGAGATCACAGCCCGCGGCGACCCCGACGCCATATACCGGGTCATCTACAACATCATCGACAACGCCATCAAATTCACACCGCAAGGCGGCGAGATCACCGTCACCATGGAAAAGCGGGAGAAGATGGCGGTCTGCATGATTAAGAATACCGGCGATGGCATTCCAAAAGACGAGTTGCCAAAGCTGTTTTATCGATTTTACAAGTCTGATCAGTCGCGCAGCCTCGACCGACGGGGCTCAGGGCTGGGGCTATACATTGCGAAGAGCATCATCGACCGGCACGGCGGCACAATCACGGCCGAGTCAGAGCCGGGGAAATACGCCGCATTCATCTTCACGCTGCCGCTTTCGCAGCCTCCCCGCAAAAACCTGATTCCCGATATCAAGAAGGATAAGGAAGGCAAGGATAAAGAGGGCAAAGAGGGCAAAGAAGGCAGGGGCAAGGCCGCCAAAGAGGCCCCCGGCAAGGCTGGCAAAGACAGAGAAAGGGAGGACGAACATGTCTGACGAGCAAAACAGCTACTCTGAGCGTCCGGAAGGATGGTACGCCACTTCGGATTACGGCGCATACAAGGGCCCGCCTAAGCGTAACCGCGGACTCAAGGTGTTTTTGCTCATCGTGGCCGCCATTGTCGCCTGCACGATGCTCGCGCTCTCCGGCATCGGCATCTACTCCCTCTACTCAGGCGGAGGACTGCCGTGGTTTCACTCGCTGCCGCAGGAGTCGGAACCCGCGCCCGAAATCGAACAAAATGAGCCGCAGGGTGACCCCGACGGCCCGGAGCTGAACATTGAAGACCGCCCGGACAATCCCATTTACGGCGAGCAGGCCTCGGGACTGGGCATCCCCGAGATCGCGGCCAAAGTGCGCCCCTCGGTCGTCGGCGTTCTGGCCGAATCCGAGACCTCGGTCCTGTCCGGTTCCGGCGTCATCATGTCGGACGCGGGATACATCATCACCAATGCCCACGTCATTGAAAACGGCGGCACCGTCACAGTGGTGACGGCGGACGAAGCGCGGTACGAAGCGCGGGTGGTGGGGTCCGACAGCAAGACCGACCTTGCCGTACTCAAAATCGACGGGGCCGAGGGCCTCACCCCGGCGGAATTTGGCTCCTCCGGTGACCTTGTGGTCGGCGAGCTGGCGGTTGCCATCGGCAACCCCCTCGGAATGGAGCTCTTCGGCTCGGTCACGGCCGGCATCATCTCGGCCCTCGACCGTAAAATCACCTTTGAAGACCGCACTATGGTCTTAATCCAGACCGACGCCGCCATCAACCCCGGCAACTCGGGCGGCGCCCTCGTCAACGGATACGGGCAGATCATCGGAATCAACTCGGCCAAAATCGTCAGCGAGGGCTACACCGGCACCAGCTACGAGGGCCTCGGCTTTGCCATCCCGATAGACAGCGCCAAGCCCATTGTCGATTCACTCATCAAGCTGGGCTACGTCCCCGGACGGCCGGTCATCGGCATCGTGGGCGAGGACGTCACGCCCTACTACTCCGAGTTTTTCCGGCGGCCGCAGGGGGTCTACATCCACGGGGTCACCGAGGGGACCGACGCCACCGACAAGGGCATCCAGGCCGGCGACATCGTCGTCGCCATCAACGGCACCCGCATCACGAGCATGGCCGAGCTCAATCAGATCAAGGATCAGTTTTCGACCGGTGACGTCGTGACCCTAACCATCGACCGCGCCGGCAAGGAATACGACATCAAGATCACACTGACAGAAAGCAGGGGGTAAACCGCATTGCACTACGATACAGTTCTATTCGATCTCGACGGAACGCTCACCGATTCGGCCGAGGGTATACTTAACACGCTATTATACGCATTGGCGAAATTCGGCTGCACCCCAAACAGGGAGGAGCTCTATCGGTTCATCGGCCCGCCCCTCAACGAGTGCTTCGAGGAGTACCTCGGCCTTGAAAAATCGGCCGAGGGGGTCAAAATTTACAGAGAGCGGTACGCACGAGTCGGCATCTTTGAAAGCACGGTCTACGATGGGGTGCCGGAAATGCTGGCAGCCGTCAAAAATGCGGGCATGACCGTCGCCCTCTCCACCTCCAAGCCGGAGAAGTACGCCAAGATGATTTTGGAGCATTTTGACCTGCTGCAGTATTTCGACATCGTGGCCGGCGCCAGTATGGACGGCAAGCTGCAGGCCAAGGCCGACGTCATTGAGCTGGCGCTCTCCCGAATTTTGAATACCGACCGCGCAAAAACCGTCATCGTCGGCGACCGGCTGCACGATATGGAGGGGGCGGCCCATTGCGGCATCGGCCGCATTGGGGCGCTGTGGGGCTTTGGCTCCTACGAGGAGCTTTCGGCCTACCACCCGCTGCTGCTGGCAAAAACCCCGGCCGACGTGGCGCAATTTCTCACAGTCGTTTAAAGGAGGACACGAGATGAAAGCTTGGCAAACGGAGCATACATACATGGCGGGGCAGCGCCCCCTCTTAAACCCGGATCCCGACAACGAAAAGCGCTGGGAAGGCGCGATGGAGAATATTGAGTTTGGGCAAGACGCCATGAATCGCCTCATGTGGGACTCCAGCGTCCCCGGCTCCTACGCGAAGGAGCGAGTCATCATTGGCGCCATCCAGTCGGTCGAGAATATGGGCCGCGAGGTCGAAAATTCGGCCGCCTTAATCGAGCGGGGACTCAAAGCCCTTGAGTCTGGCGACACGGTGGAACTTGCCCTTGTCACCTACGACGTGTGGGCGGCCTGCCAAAACGCCAAAAAGGTTGACTCCGCCTACTGGGACTATACGATTTACGAGAGCTTCGAGCAGTATGAATCGGCCGTCTGGCTGCCCGTGGCGGAGCCTGTGGAGAACTACGAAGCCCGCACCTATGCCGGCTGGCTTGGCCAGATCATCGGCGGGGCCTTCGGCACCGCGATGGAGGGCTACACGACCGACGCTATCCAGGGAACCTTGGGCGAAGTGCGGGACTACCCGCGCAAGCCCAACACCTATAATGACGACATCACGTACGAGCTGGCGCTCCTGCGGGCATTAGATGAAAATCCGGCCGCAACGTCTGCCGACATTGCCCGCATGTGGAATGCCCTCATCCCCTCCGGCTGGTCGGCCGAGGACATCGCCTTAAAGAACATCGCTCGCGGCATCACCCCGCCCGAGAGCGGCTATTTTGGCAATCCCTACCGCGAGTGGATCGGGGCCCAAATGCGCGGCGGCGTTTGCGGCATGCTCCACCCGGGCGACGCCGCAGCGGCGGCAAAACTCGCGTGGGCCGACGGCTGCATTTCCCACCACAATAACGGCATCTTAGGCGAGGTCTATAACGCCGTCTTGGTCGCCCTCGCCTATGTGGAGGCGGACCCGCGGGTCCTGCTCGTGCGCACGATGGACTGCATCCCGGAGGACTCCGAGTACTACGCGGTTGTCAAATTTGCCATGGAGGCCTGTGAGAAGAACACGGAGTGGCGCGCCGCCTGGGCACTGTGCGAGGCTCGCTTTAAGGAATACAACTGGATTCACGCCTACCCCAACGTCGCAGCCCAAATCGTCGCCCTCTGGTACGGTGAGGCCGACTTTGAGGAGACGATGTATATCGTCGGCATGTGCGGGCAGGACGTCGACTGCAATGCCGCCCAGCTCATGAACGCCGTCGCCGTCATGGTGGGGGCACAGGCCATCCCCGACAAGTGGAAGGCCCCCATCGGTGACAAACTCGACACCTATGTCCGCGGCATGAAGCACATGACAATCTCGGGGTTAGCGAAGTGGACCTGTGAGGTTAAGGCGAAGTTGGGGTAGATTAAAGCCCAGAAATGAAACCGGCAGCGGACTTGGTCCGCTGCCGGCTTGTTATATTGCATACTAGAGCGATGCTATTTTTTGCTCACTAGTTATTGCTGTAAATTTGTTTGCCAAACGCCTAGCAAACTACTCACTTCTGATTGTGTAACATGCCCATCATCACTTATCTGTCCTATTGAGTTAAGGTAAAAAGCACCACACAAATTTTGTATTTTGGCTGGAAGAGAAAATAGTGTCCCTGCATGAACCTGTGTTTGTATTGCCTCAAGTACGCAGTCCCGTGTTAAATATTTTTTGTACTTATCACTAATTTCATATTCTATGCTACCACCAGTCCAAATAGAAATCGAATGTTCTAGATATCTCAAAACATTTTCATCGCTTTTAAAAGCATCATCTAAATATGTTTTGGTATAATCGGGAGCGAAACATTCAAGCAAGTAAAATACAATTCCCCAATTATAAAAACAAAATAGACTTGTAGACTTAAGTAGCTCCTTGGCTTGTTGTAAGAATACAGTTTCCAAACATAAGAGTTCTTCTATGGTAAGGATTTTTTTGTAGTCATGTTCTGCTCCATTTGCTGCTAGTCTTCCGTAACCTAATTCGAGCATATTGATAATGCCACCAAAAAGCTGTAACGAATTATAATCAGCATTTTTAATATTTTCAGAAATGAAGTTTAATCTCTCATCAGACGGCATCGTATCTATTAAATCAATAATTATATATTCTGAATATTTACTGGTACTTAATGATAAGATATTTGTCTGCGATACTGAATCAAGTTGGCTCGAAGCATTAAACAATGCTTCTGCAATCACTTTTGCTCGAACTAATGAGATTGCTGATATCATAGCTTTAACTTCTTTTAGAAATTCATGACATGTACCATCGCGTTCAAACTTAAATAGAAAGCTTTCAAACGTTTCACGATCAAAAACATGAACAGCATTTAATATGTCTGCTTTTTTAAGTCCTATTTCGTCAATACTGAGATGAAAATATCTATCAAATTTATCGGGGTGCGCAATCTGATTATTCCGTCTAAACTGGTTAAGGTCAATAACCTCATAGATTTTCCCAACTTTCTGCCCAAAGCCGGGAAACAGCCACGATAAAAATGTGATTGCAATTTCAGCATTAGTATCTTTGCAATATTCAAAGTTCTCATAATTAATAATCTGTGTGCGGTAGTATTCTAACCATTCCTGTTGGCTCTTGTTTCTACTGTATATTATTGATATATCAGTTCCACATGTCAAAACAGCTTTATTTACTTTAACCCAATCATAAACTGGAGGAAGATATATTTCTAACGCTGAAATAGCAACTATATCCGTAAAATCGACCTCAGATGCTATTGCAGTGAGTTTAAACTGAACAGCGTTACAAAGCCTACTAATATCTCTTAAATTTTTTATAAAGGGACTAATGCATGGTTCGAATAACCGTTGCCAATGATCATCCGAAAAAAGCACATCCTTTTGTTCGGACATAATTTTATTAAGACGATTGAACAATACAGACCTAAGTGCCGACGTTTGTATATCAGGAATTTGGATCGGCATTTGAATTATCTTTTCAAGGTAGTCTGCACCGCTACCCTCTTGAATTTTTTCTAATGCCTTAACAACAATCCCTTTGTCAAAGGCTAACAGATATGTTGTATTTGGGAATTTTGCAACGGATGTAATTAGCTGAAATACTCGGCAAATTTCCTCATTACTTAATCTATCAATATCATCTATTACAATAAGTATTCTTTTTGATTGTTCGGTTAAAAGGCGAACAACAGATTCCTTTTGCTTTGAAATATCCTTTTCATCTGAGCCCTTTTTCAACTTTTTTCCTAAAGTAGCCGCTCCTTTTTTCCCAAATAGAGCTACTAGACTTCCTACTACGGGAATTGCCTGTGTGAGGTCAAATGCGTCAGAGTATGTCTCAAGTGCTGCTCCTATTTTTTCTAAATTTCTGTCTCCTTTACTCTTAAAATCGTTTGATAAGCGAACAAAAAATTGTGTTAGTAATTGATTTGTATCAGAAAAATTCCACGGTTCAAAATGGACAACAATCAATTTATCTCGCTCCATTTTTTCTTTCTGATAAATTTCGATTTGATCCAGCATTAAATTAATTAGAGATGTTTTTCCACTACCCCATTTTCCGAATAAGCCCACTGTGAATGTATCAGCACTATTCAAATTAATGAGTGATTGTGCAAGTGTTTTGGCAAATCCAATTCTCTTTAGTGAATCATCTTCGCTACAGGAAATGGGCTTATCTGAATAATACATATATTACCTCCGTTTTGCACCTTAATCTTTATCAACAAACAAACCCATAATAAACCAATTATCCTCATATTACAAGCAGGCAGCAGATTTTACTCCGCTGCCTGCCTTCGGTTTTTGCTGAATTCAAATTTCCCTATATCGACACCCCCTTCACCCCACAGGCGTCCACGAGGCAGACCCCGATCCCCGGTCAAAATTCAAGTTCAAGGCAACCGGAACGGGGCGGCTGTCGTCCCCGCTGCTCACCACAACCGTGACGGAATAGGAGCCGTATTCGGCAAGGGTTATCGTATCCGTGCAAATCCCGCCGCTGTATGGCGCGTCAAAGGTTTGCGGTGTACTGTCCATTCCGGTAAAAGTGATTTGGTACGTATAGGTTTCTCCCGCAATGCTCGGCACGAACTGATAAGAAAGCCCTTTGTATCCGATGGAAAAATTCACGCCGGAGATGGTGACGGTATCCGGCAGGGACGGGGCGGGCAGCGCGTCAGGCGCTTGGTTCCAGCCATACCTTGTTCCGGCGTAAAAGCTTGCGCAAAGCAGGAGTAAAACAAGAATAATACTTGCCGCATATCGAAATAACCGTGACTTTTTTTGTCCCTCGCTCGTAGCAGCCCCAACCTCATTCGCCGGAGTCTCCCGCCCGCATAGCGCGTCCATGCTGATGTTTAAGGCCCCCGCGAGTGCCAAAAGCTTTGCAAGATCGGGCTGCGCATCCCCTGTTTCCCATTTGCTCACAGCTTGCCGGGAAACGCCCACCTGAGCGGCGAGCTGTTCCTGACTGAGCCCCTGCGCTTTGCGGGTCTGTATGATAATCTCATTAAACTCCATTTTCAAATCCCCTTTCGCTGCTGTTATGTTACCAGACAAAGCGGTTGCAATCAACCACAGCAAACTGGAACCTGCGCAACCCTCAGTTGCGGGGACAGGAATTGGCCTAAATACGTTTGACAAATAACAAGGCAGCGGCTTTTGCCGCTGCCTTTTCACCGAATATGATTAGTATTGTCCCTTACAACTCTATGCCCATCCATTTGCCCTTTTTCAGCCGTGGCGTGAGCATTGCGTACCGGTAGAACTGGTCAACGCACAGCGCCAGCCAGCAGCCGTACAGGCCAAACCCGGCGGGGTAGGTGAGGAGCCAGCCGCCGCCGACCCGCAGGATGAGGATGGAGGTGAGCATGACAAAGGCGACATACTTGGTGTCGCCGGCCCCGCGCAAACTGCCCGACATGACGACGTTGGAGGTCTGCAGCGGCTGCACGAGGGCAATGATGATAAACAGATTCCCGGCATTGTGGATGGTGGAAGGATCGTCGATGAAAAGCCCGGCGATGGGGGTGCGAAATAAAATCAGCAGTACTAAAATGCCAAGCGACGCCACCATGGCGATGCGCTTGATGACCGTAATGTACATGAGGGACAAATCGGGCCGTTTTTTGCCGAGGTTCTGGCCGGTCAGGGCGGTCGCTGCCACCGCAAGCCCGTCGCCGACCGTGAAGGTGATGGTGAGCAGCTGGGTGCCGATCTGGTGGGTGGCGTAGGCGACGGTGCCAAGGCTTGCGACGATGCGGGAGTACATGAGAAAGCCAAACCGCATGCCCCACTGCTCGATGATGGCATTGCCGCCCACCGCAAACATGCCCCGGCTGATGGCGGGGTCATACTTATAGTGCTTAAGGCCCGACAGGTTTAAGTAGCCGTCTTTTTTGAAAAGGGATAGGATGGCGAGCACGGCCGCCACTGAGTAGCCTAAGGCCGTGGCCGCGGCGGCCCCGGCCACCTCGAGGCGGGGGAAGCCGAAATGGCCGTAAATGAGAAAATAGTTGAAGACGACGTTGACGAGGTTGGCCGTCACGTTGAGCCGCATGGTCAGATGGGTGTTGCCGATGCCGCGCTGGGCGGCCGAGATGGTCAGGGCGATGGTCTGTAAAATGAAGCCGTAGAAGACAATGCGAAAATAGGTGGCGGAAAGCGCCAGTGTCTCCTCGTTTGCGCCGGCAAGCTTCATAAGAAACTCGGCCTTGGTAATGGCGATGTACGCCATAAAAATGCCCAAGATGAAGTTGACGACAAGGGCCTGTGCCAAAACCTTGCAGGCCCCGGCCTGGTCACCCTGTCCCTTGCGGCGGGAGACTAAGGCAATGGTGCCGGTGTTTAAGGCCGTGATGGTGCCGACGAAGATGAGCCGGGGCTGACCGGACAGTCCGACGGCGGCGATGGCGGCGTGCCCGAGCTTGCCGACCATCATGGTATCTACAGCGCCGATGACCGACAGCAGCACCATTTCGACGACGGCAGGCCACGCCAGCTTAATGGCTGTCTCGTAGGCATCTTTTGCGCAGGGCAGTTCGTCCCGGCGCAGCTCAGCCGGGACGAACGTCTGCGGATCAAAGAGCCGGTTCACTTTTTGTGAAACGCCTCGTATTGAGTTAAGAAATCCCGGCGAACCTCCTCGAAACGGCTCGGCGGGTCGAGCTCGTACGGGCAGCGTGAGCTGCACTGTCCGCAGTGGATGCAGTTTTCGGTGTCCTCGATCAGGGCCTTCCACTCGGGGGTTAAGAGACTTTCCACCGGCATGCGCTTTAAGTTGTAGGGCATGCGGGTGACAAGGTCAACCCGGATTCCGATCGGGCAGGGCTGGCAGTAGCCGCAGTTGCGGCAAAAGTTACCGGTCAGTTCTTTCCGGTCACGTTCGATGACGGCCATTGCCTCAGCCTCGTCCGGCGGGCAGGTCTCAAACCCTAAGACCTCATCTAGCTGCTCCATGAACTGGAAACCGTAGATGGGCAGAACATAGGGGTTTTGCTTGTAGAACGTGTAGGAGGCCCCGGCGTTCGATAAGAGGCCGCCGGCAAACGGCTTCATGGCGATGAAGCCGACGTCATGCTGTTTGCACAGTTCCACAAGTTCAAAGTCCTGCTTGCTCGAAATATAGGCAAAGGGGAATTGCAGCGTCTCGTAGAGCCCGGACTCCACAGCCTCCCGGGCGATGGGCAGCCGGTGGTTCGTGATGCCGATGTGCCGGATTTTTCCGGCGGCTTTGAGTTCTAAGAGCGCCTTGTAGACGCCGTCTGCCCCGTCAGGCCGGGGGCAAAACGGCGGGTTGTGCACCTGGAGTAAATCCACGTAGTCGGTGCGCAAATTTTTTAAACTTGTGGCCATATCCTCCATCACGCCGTCATAGGTGAAGTGGTGGGTTTTGGTCGCGATATAAAGATTCTCCCGCATACCCTCAAAGGCCTCGCCCAACTTCTCTTCGCTGTCGGAGTACATGCGGGCTGTATCGAAATAGTTGATGCCGCCCTCTACTGCTCGCCGCAGCATGGGGATGACCTCGTCCATCGGGCGGCGCTGGAGCGGCAGACAGCCGAAAGACGTCGTCGTGGCCATGATTTCGGACCGGCCGAGTCTAATTTTTTCCACGTTAAATACTCCTCTCGTTAAAAGACAAACTGCAAAACCGTTATACTTTCTTACCGGTGATTTCGTCCGGGGTGATCTCAAAGAGCGTCGTGGCCTCGATCGAAGGCAGCGGCATGGGCAGCGCTTCAAGCGGCGGATAATATTTGGCGGCAAAGGCGTAGAGGACCGCTTTCTTTTTCTCGGGGTCCGCCACCTTGCTGACCTTGCCCTTGACCATGACCGATTCGTACGCCGTGTAGATGCTGCAGGCCGACTTGGGGTTGTCCACGATAAAGTCAGACATCTCGTAGACTGTAAGGCATACACTGGGGTCGGCAGCCATCCGGTCGACCTTTTCGCCCTCAGGGCTTCCGTGAATATAGACTTTTCCGTCCATCCACACGAGGTGGACGGGTATGGCGTAGGGCCCCGTCATGGCAAGTACACCGACCGGCGCACGGGCCAGCAGGGACTCGGCCGCCTCGGAGACCATCAGATGCTGTTTTGTTCTCGGCTGCATGGTATCCCTCCTAATTATTATGTTTATAGTAAAGCACATTTTCAGTTGAAATACAACCCGGTTTAACGGTATAATGAGGTTGCGAAAAAGTGAATAACGGGGCGGAGCCCTGTATCATAAGGAGGCTACGATATGCATAAATGTGACCGGCACCGCCTTGAGGACAAAATAAAGACCTTCTCAACCTTTGGGGATACAGGTCGTGGCGGTGTGACGAGGGCGACCCTCTCGCCCGAGGCGCAAGCTGCCCGTGCCGAGTTCGCTCGGCGCATGGAGGCCGCGGGGGCGGTAGTCGTTACAGACGATGTCGCCAACATGTACGCAACGCTCCCTGGCAGCGACCCCGCCGCAAAGCGGATCGCCATGGCGTCCCATGCAGACTCTGTCAAGTGCGGCGGCAATTACGACGGTATTCTGGGCGTGCTCGGGGGTATGGAGGTCATCGAGACTATTTCGGCCGAAAAAATCCCGCATAAGCACCCCATCACGGCCATGATCTGGACCAACGAGGAAGGCGCTTTCTATCCGCCGGCCATGATGTGCTCCGGCATCGTCTGCGGCAAGTATAAGAAAGAGGACATGCTGGCTTCCAAAAATCCGGACGGCCAGACGTTCGGCGAGGCGCTCCAAAAGAGCGGCTACGTCGGGGACGCGAAGAACCGCTTTTCAGCGGATAAATATGCCGCCATGTTCGAGCTGCACATCGAGCAGGGCCCCAGGCTCGAGAGGAAGGGCGTGGACATCGGCGTCGTCGAAAACGTCATCGGCATTACAGCCTATAAGATCAGGGCGTTCGGCCAATCCGACCACTCCGGGACCACTCCTATGGACTGCCGGCGGGATGCGCTCTTTGCCTGCGCAAAGCTTCTTGTCATGCTGCACGAGGAGCTCGACAAGGTCGACCCCGAGCTTGTCTACACGAACGGCTATATCTCGGTCCACCCCTGCATGCACACCATCATTCCGGACTTCTGCGAGTTCATTCTCGACATGCGGCATGTCGACCCCGCTGTGCTGAAAAAGTGCGTCGCCATCGTCGAGGCCCTCCCGAAGGAAATCGTGGGCTGCAAAGTGGAGCACGAAGTTGCTTGGGCCAGGCCCACCGTCCCGTTTGACAAAAAGCTCATCGGCATTGTCAAGGGGAGCGTCGACGAACTGGGGTACTCCAACGTGTTCATGAACAGCGGCGCCGGACACGACGCGCAGTTTGTGGCCGGGGTAGTGCCCACCACCATGATTTTTGTCCCAAGCAAAGACGGCCACAGCCACTGTGAGCTGGAATACACGGCGCCCCACCTCTGCGCGCAGGGGGTCGATGTGCTGTTAAACGCGGTGTTGGAACTCGACGCCGCTCTTTGACCGATACTTAAGTCCTGTAAACGCCTTGGAAACTTTTTGTTTTCCAAGGCGTTTTATTTTGCGGAAAGCACAGTCGTTTTCCGAGAATGGAAATTTATGGAATATCACTAAATTTGAATACCAAAAACTGTAAGAATGAATGAAAAAACAGTTATCGACATAATAATGCATAATCGCCCTTGCACGCACGGCTTGTCCGCAGTATGATGACCGTGTATTATTGCGATAAAAATTCTAGTAAGGAGAGGAACTTGAGCAGTAGTACAAAAAAATAAAGGGAGGATAGTTATGACAGCGCTCGACATAGTATACAAGATCAGCGACTTGCTATGGGGTACGCCATTACTGGTGACGGTTCTGTTCGGTGGGCTGTACTACACGCTCGTAACCAAGTTTTTCTCGTTCCATTACTTTGGGCACATGCTTAAGCACACCTTTGGCACGCTGCTCAAAAAAGATGAGACCAAAGAGAAATCGGCAGGCAAGATCTCACCTTTTGAAGCGGTTGCGGTCGCCATCGGCGGAACGGTCGGTGTCGGCAACATCGGCGGTGTCTCAACCGCCATTGCGACCGGCGGTCCTGGCGCGGTTTTCTGGATGTGGCTATGGGCGCTGTTTGGCATGACGATCAAGACCGCCGAGGTCTCGCTGGCCTGCTATTTCCGTTCAAAGGACGAGAACGGAAACTTTTACGGCGGCTCGACCTATTACATGGAAAAGGGCATCGGCCAGGTGATGGGACTTAAGATCTGGCGGGTTTTGGCCCTCATCTTCTTCGTCGGTATGTTTGCGGGCATGATCGGCGGAGCCCAGACCTACACCATCGCCGAGAGCCTCCACACCTCTTTTGGAATTCCCATGATGCCCTTCACCATCTGCTATGCGCTTTTCATCATACTGATCGTGTGGAAAGGGATCACCTCCATTGCGGCATTTGCGACGAAAGTTGTCCCCTTTATGTGCCTCGCTTATATTATAGGCGGTATATTTATTGTCATTAAAAATGTCGGTACGATTCCCCATGTGTTCGGCTTGATTTTCTCCAACGCCTTCACCGGGACGGCGGCGGTGGGTGGCTTTGCCGGCGCTGCCTTTGCACAGGTCGTCAAGACCGGCGTTGCGCGTTCCATTTATTCCAACGAGGCCGGCTGGGGCTCGTCTCCGTTTGCCCACGCCTCGGCAAACACACCGCACCCTGTCCGTCAGGGACTCTGGGGCTCTTTTGAAGTGTTTGTCGATACCATCCTCGTCTGCTCCATCACGGCCCTCTCCATTCTTTGCGCGGGCGTTTGGGACTCCGGTGTCAAAGGCGCGTCGCTGGCCATTCTGGCCTTCTCAACGACCTTTGGTAAAATAGGAGGAAACTTCATCGCAATTTGCGTTTTCCTGTTTGGGATGACGACCTCGACCGGCTGGTGCGCCTACTACGAGGTCATGTTGCGGCATCTGTTCTCAACAAACGCAAGAATGCGCGAAAAATTCGTCAAGCTTTATAAGCTTGTCTTTATGCTCCCCGGCGTCTATGTGGTCTGGCTCGCCGAGACCGGCGGCAGCGGTCCCGAACTCATCTGGGCCATCGCCGACTGCACAAACGCCATACCGACTTTTGCCAACATCGTGGCGCTGCTCTTCCTTTCGAAACAGTTCCTGAAGCTGCTTGCGGACTACAAGGCCCGCTATCTCGGCATCGGGACGGTCGATCCGAACTTCAAGGTCTTCTATGACACCGAGGACCAGCCGGTCAGGGTCGGCTGATAAGGTTACATAAAAGTGGAGGGCGAATGCCCTCCACTTTTATACTCTTTTTTCCCCGCTACTCACCAACGGATGTGTCTGCGCCTTCCTCTACGTAGCCCGAGAAATCCGGGAAATCGATTGTCACGTCGTCGCCCGCTTTGTTGACGGTCAAATCAAAGCTCATCTGAATTTCATATTCCCCTATCGTATCGGACTGCATGCTTGCGTCTACATCCAGCGAAATGCTTTTTATATTTCCGTCTTTGACAAGCACGGTTTGAGAGATATTGCCAATGTTGATAATCAGCGGAGCTGCATCTGAATCACCCACGGAGCTGGCATAGCTGTCTTTGATTACGGCACTGACGAACTTTGGAGAAAGCACGAATCCGTACAGCGTGCCTTCGTCAGTCTCTGTCTTGGTAACCGAGGAAAACATATAGGAGATATATTCGGGCGCAGAGGAGACCATTCCGGTATCCATGCTGCTTTCGACTGCCTCTTCGAACGCCGTAGTCAATGCGGGATAATCAATCTGAACTTTTATGTGTTCATCTCCGTCTGTAAAATACATCCATCCGTCTTTAACCCAAGCATGGTAGTTTTCGCCCCCATCTGAAAAAGGATAGGCAACATTGACAGAAATCTCCGCTTGAGTTGCGATATCCTTCAAGATGAATTTCAGATCAGCCGAATAATCGTACATGTATACTGTGGCAAAATTTCCGCTCTTGGCTGAGGCTGCGAGATCCAGTGACGTTGTGCAGTCAAGCGCTTTAATATTGATGATATTGTTGGCCAGAACCGTTATGAATTCTTCCATAATTTCAGGGCTTTCCATGATGGCCGACACTGCGGCCGAGTTAATGGCACCGGTGGATACAAGCTTTTCAAGCAGTGTGGTTTCACTGCCCTTGACCCGGGTAAACAGCGTTTGACACGAGACGGCGACCAGTTCGTCGCGCGTAAATGTGTTTGAAATGAATTCCGGATAAGTGATGAAATTTGACTGGGCGAAGTCTACGGCGCCGGTATAGGTGAAGTCGCCGCCCTCGGCATCGGAATAGCCTAAGGCCCGCAGCATAAAGGTGCAGTACATCTGGCCGGAGCACAGCTGTGTAGAGCCAAACTCAGTGTCGGTGACGCCGCTCGTCAGCCCTTTCGTGTACAGATAGGCGATATAGGGGGCGGCCCACTCCGGTACGTCGGAAAAGGGATGGGTGAGAGAACCGTCTATGTAACCGGCTTTGGCTGCCCCTTCCGCCCCCAGCATGCGCACCAGCATGACAGCCACCTCGGCGCGGGTAGGCTCCCGGTCGAGGTCGTAGCCCTCGCCCGTGCCCTGGAGCATGCCGATTGCTGCGAGGTCATCGGCCAGTTGATTAAAGTCGGAAGCACCTGCGGCCGTAGCAAAGGCCAGGATCAGGACGGTTGCCATCAACAGGGACAGGATCTTTCGCATTATACATTCCCCCTCTTCTCATATTTATGAACTAATTGTAACATTTGAAAGACGGCAACTCAACCGATTATCAAAGGAAGTTCCGAGCAAATAGTTGTGCATATTGCATAATGCAAACAGTCTGGCACCAATTGGCAAAAAAACGGACGGCCGTGGCCGTCCGTTAATCTTGTAAATATAGAAATTATGCGCCGGTCGCAGGGGTGGTCGGCATTTCAACATAATTCGAAAAGTCGGGGTATTCAATGACGACGTCACTTCCGATGGCGTTGATCGTGAGTTCGACATCCATCCGCATGGCCATCTCGCCGACACCCTCAACAGATGAGCTCAAGTTGGCGAGTGCAGTAATCTTCTTGACGGCGCCGTCTTTGACAAGGATGCTCTCGACCATGCTGCCGAAGCTGACGCTCGAGCTTTCAGGCAGGCCGGAGCTGCCAAGAATGCTGCTCAGCATCGAATTGAAAAACTTGGGGGCCAACGTGAATTCGTATAGGGTGCCCTCATCGGTCTCGGTTTTGGTCACCGAGGTGAACATATAGGCGGAAGTGGCGGTCGACATGGAGCTTCCGGCCACACCGGCGCTCTGCTGAATGGTTTCGAGCATCTTGTTGTAATCCATTTGCATTTTGTAGCACTGATCGCCCTGCTTCATATACAGCCAGCCGTCCTTCATCCACTCGTAGATTTCGAGGGGATCGCCTGTGGTGGGGTCATTCATGCTGATGTGGATCGCGGCCTCAATGGCGGTGTCGGTGAGATTCGTTTTCATATCCATTTTGACATCGGATAAGTTCATGGCCTGACCGCCGATAGTGGCATTGATGTTCATGGTACCGCTGCAGTCGAGAGACTTGTAGTTCTCAACATCTTTGAGGGCTAGGGTCTCGTACTCTTTGATGATGGAAAGCTTATCTTTGATGGCCGCGGCTTTGGTCTCGTCAATGGCGCCACTTGCAATCAAATTGTCGAGCAGGCTCTGCTCGCTTCCCTTGACGGTGGTCGAAAGGGTCTGATAGGAGACGGCCACGAGCTCATCCCGCTTGAAGCTTGAGACAAATGCCTTGTCGGCAATGCCCTTTGTGGCTGCAAAGTCAAGGGATGCGGCGTATGTAAAATCGCCGCCATCGGCGTCGGAATAGCCGAGAGCCCGGAGCATGAAAGTGCAGTACATCTGGCCGGAGCAAAGCTGGCTTGAGCCGTATTCAGTGTCAGAGACGCCATTTGAAAGTTTGTTCGTGTAGAGATAGGCGACATAGGGAGCCGCCCAATCGGCAACATCGGTAAAGGGATGAGTCAGGGAGCCGTCGGCATATCCGGCAGTGGCTTTCCCTTCGGCGCCCAGCATGCGCACCAGCATAACGGCCACCTCTGCACGGGTGGGCTCGCGGTCGAGCTCGTAGCCGGCGCCCGTGCCCTTGAACATGCCGATTGCGGCTAAATCGTCCGCCATGGCACTATAGTCGGAAGCACCTGCGGCCGTGGCAAACGCCATGACCATAATGGCGGCCATGAGTAAAGACAGGATTTTTTTCATAAAACAACAACCTCTTTTTCCAATAAATGTTTATTTATTATATCACGGACGCTAGGGTAAATCAACCTTTTATAAGGGCGAGTTTTGTGGTAGACTAACATAAAAAGGGGGGACACGGATGAAACTGCTCTTGTTTGACGGAAACAGCGTCTTGAACCGCGCTTTTTACGGTGTGCGCACGTTGACCACCTCCGAGGGACTTTTTACAAACGGGATATACGGATTCCTGTCGATATATTACAAGGAGCTCGAGGCCGAAAAGCCGGACGCGATCTGCGTTGCCTTCGACTTAAAGGCGAAGACTTTCCGGCACGAGCGGTACGGGGAGTATAAGGCCGGTCGGCGGGCCATGCCGGAGGAGCTTGTCATGCAGGTACCGCTGCTCAAGGAGACGCTGGACGCCATGCGGGTGCCCCGCCGTGAAATTGCGGGCTTTGAGGCCGACGACATCATCGGCACTCTGGCGACCGGGTGGCCGGACGAGGTCGTCATCATCACCGGCGATAAGGATGAGTTGCAGCTGGTCACAGACAAGGTGACGGTCAAATTGGCCGTGACAAAGGGCGGACAGAGCGACACCCAGCGGTATACGCCCGAGACCATCATGGAAGTATACGGCTTCACGCCGCCTCGAATTGTCGACATGAAGGCCCTGATGGGGGATGCGTCCGACAACATTCCGGGGGTGGCCGGGGTCGGCGAAAAGACCGCTCTCGCACTGCTGCACGAGCACGGCTCACTGGACGAAGTCTATGCTTCACTTGAGGATATTAAGCCGACGGTGCGCAAAAAGCTGGAGGAGGGTCGCGAGTCGGCCTACTTGTCCTATGAACTTGCGACCATCTGTACCGGAGTTCCGGTGCCGGATGCGGACAAGCTGGCCCTTTCACCGCCCGACGAGGAGAAGCTCTCCGAAATGTTCAGAAAGCTGGAGTTTACCGCCTTCGCAAAGCGGATTCTGACACCGAAAAAAGCACAGACGGTGAAAGTCACGCAGGCTGAAAACTTGACTGAGGCGACGCCGGGACTGGCGCTGGCGGACGACACCTTCGCGACCGATAAAGGGGCTTTCCGGTTTGATGAGAAACAAAAAGAGGAAATTTTCGCAGTGCCGGACAAGTCGGTTTGGCAGGGCAAGGGAATTCCAAACGTCGGTTTTGACGCGGAGCTTGCCGCTTATCTCATTAACCCGTCGGCGGCCTCTTCGCCCGAGGCACTCTGTGCCGCCTACTTCGGCAGGGATCTTGTAAGCCCCGCAGCGGACCTCTATCAGCTTCGCCCGCTGATGGAGGCAAGGCTGCAGGCCGATGGGCTGATGGCCCTTTTAAAGGAGATCGAGCTGCCGCTGTCGACGGTACTTGCCGACATGGAGCGCACCGGCTTTTTGGTCGATGTCCCGGCCTTAAAGGAATTCGGCGAGACACTTCACAAGCGGGCGGCCGGCATTGAGGACAAGATTCGGGAGCTGGCCGGTGACTTCAACATCAATTCACCCAAGCAGCTCGGGGAGGTTCTCTTCGAGCGACTGGGGCTGCCCCACGGACGGCGCACCAAGACCGGCTACACCACCGATGCCGACACATTGGCCCATATCGCGCCGCTCCACCCCGTCGTCGGTATGGTGCTCGAGTACCGCAAGCTGACGAAGCTGACCTCGACCTATGTCGATGGGCTGCTCTCCCTGATCGGGCCGGACGGAAGGGTTCACACCACTTTCAAGCAGACCGCCACCGTAACCGGTCGACTCTCTTCTGCCGAACCCAATTTACAAAACATTCCGGTCAGAGAAGACCTTGGGCGCGAGCTGCGCCGCATGTTTGTGGCACCGCAGGGCTGCCTGCTGCTCGACGCCGACTATTCGCAGATCGAGCTGCGGGTCTTAGCCCATATCGCAAACGACGCCGTCATGATCGAGACTTTCAGAGGCGGCGGCGATATCCACTCCGAGACCGCCCGCCGGGTCTTTGGCTCCGATGCCCCCGAGTGGCGGCGCAGGGCCAAGGCCGTCAACTTCGGCATTGTCTACGGCATTTCCGATTTTTCGCTGGCCGGAGACATCGGGGTTACGAGGGCGGAGGCCAGGCGATTTATTGACGGGTATTTTGCCGTATACAGCGGGGTTAAGCGCTATCTCGACGACTGCGTCGAGAAGGCGAAAGCCGATGGATATGTCACCACCCTATTCGGCCGCCGGCGGTATCTGCCGGAGCTCCAGTCGGCAAATTTCAACCAGCGATCCTTCGGTGAGCGGGCGGCTATGAACACCCCCATTCAGGGGACAGCTGCCGACATCATTAAAATCGCCATGGTCAGGGTCGCAAGGAGGCTTGCCGGGGAGGGGCTTAAATCAAAGCTCATCTTGCAGGTGCACGATGAACTAATCGTTGAGGCCCCCGAGGCCGAAGCCGTGAAAGCAGCCGAAATTCTTGAATATGAGCTTGAACACGCCGCAGAGCTGTCTGTTCCGCTGACAGCCGAGGTGCACGCCGGAAGGAGCTGGTACGATGCAAAATAAACTGCTTTTTGTATGCACTGGCAACACCTGTCGGTCCCCTATGGCCGAGGTGCTCTTCAGGGCAAAATGGCCGCAAGGTGAGGTCGGTTCCCGCGGGGTGTCGGTCGACGAGGGGGATCCCGCCACCGAAAACGCCCGCTTGGCGGTCGCACAGCTCGAACTCTCACTTGAAGGGCATGCCGCGAGACAGCTTACGCAGGCCGACGCGGACTGCCGTATCCTCGCGATGACGGCCGCCCATGCGGATGTCGCCCGGATCCTGCTGCCGGGAACCGATGTCCGTCGGCTTGCCTGCCACGACATTTTGGACCCTTATGGCGAGGACCTCGATCGGTACTGTGCCTGCCGGGACGAGCTGAATGGGGCCATAGATGCCTACCTCGTCTCTGAGATGGAACAAGTCTGCTTTGATGATGCATGGTCGCTGCCCGCCATCGAGAGTTTTCTGCAAAACGGCGGAGTGGCCACGGTTCTACCCTACGGTTATGTACTTACCCGCGAGGCTGGCGGCGAAACCGAACTGTTGCGAATTGCTGTGCTGCCCCAGTTTCGAGGGCGTGGATACGGGCGGGAACTGCTTGAGCGGGTCAAGGTGAAAAACATGTTTTTGGAGGTTCGTGCAGGGAACGACGCTGCTAGGGCCCTCTATGAAAAGGCGGGCTTCTTGCAGATCGGCAATCGGCGGGGCTACTATTGGAATGGTGAGGACGCCGTGTTATACAAGGCGTAAATAATGGTCGCTTTATACACGTGCTCGGGCCGCAAAGGGTTTGCGGCCCGATACAGACCGTAAAAAGGCCGGGTATTCAACTCCTTGTTGAATACCCGGCCTTTTTGCGTGGCGCGTATCAGGGCTCAAGTTGCTTGCTTAAAAATGCGGCGCAGTTTTGGGTCAGTTTGATTTCGACCTCACCGGCAGCAGCCGCGTCGCCCAGTAGGGCGACCGAGCCGATCACGTCGCCGCCCTCGATGATGGGAGCGGCTGCGAGTGCCCTTGTGCGCTCAACGCCGTCCAGCACGCAGGGCAGCGGTTCCGAGCGGCTGCGGCCGACCGGCTGTCGGCCTTCCATCAGCTTCTCGTATTCGGTGGAGAGCAGCTTGCCCTCAACCTCTTTTTTTGCCAGACCGGCCACTGCAATGACGGCGTCGCGGTCGCAAACCAGCGCCGGAAGGTCGGCCGTCTTGGACAGGGCCTCGGCGCACTGCACGGCAAAAGCCGACAGCTCGCCGACAGGGGAGTACTTCTTGAAAATGACCTCTCCGTCTCTGTCGGTATATATTTCAAGAGGCTCGCCCTCACGGATTCGCATGGTTCTGCGAATTTCTTTGGGTATGACGACCCGCCCCAGGTCGTCGATGCGGCGGACGATTCCCGTTGCCTTCATATCTTACATCCTCCCGTTCAATGTCCACCGCTATTTTTTGCCGAGAACTGCAAAATATACCGCCCCTAAAAAACAAGCCGATATTTGACAAATATGGGCATATAAAACACGGGCGGATGAAGAACATTCTTCATCCGCCCAGTGCATTTTGTGAGTTATTTCGGCAGAGCACCGGCAGTTAGCGTGGCGTACATCTCGTCGGTCAGGTCGCAATCGTAGAAAGTCTTGTAGTACTCTGTAACTTTTTCCTTGAGGTTGTAGTCGGCATAGTCGGGATAGAGCACGGACCCAAGCCACAGCATGCCAAGATACCGCTGCACCGAGGGCGGGCTCGACAGCCAGCCATAGGGGAAGGCAGGGGCCTTGTAGTAAGTACCGGCGGCGACGGCGGGTAGCTCTTGCCAGGCGGGATCATCGGAAACCGTGTCGTAGATGCTGTCCGGAGCAAATATTACGACATCCGGATTCCACAGCATGATCTGCTCAAGGTCGGTCTCGTTGCCCATGCCGGAAGAGACCACATCCGAGAGTTTGGCCACATTGTCGCCCATGAGGTTGACGGTTTCGGCGTGATAGGAACCCTCTGCGATGACATTGAGGCCCTTGTCACCGAGGCAGTAGAGCAGGGTTTTACGGGCTCCGGCTGCGTCGACCGCTGTCATCACGGTGGTGACATCCGCATAGGTGGCTTCGCACCAGCCTGCAAGCTCCTCGGCCTTCTCGGGCCGGCCGAGCAATTCTCCCAGCTTGCGATAAGCTTCCGGTGCGGTTTTGACTGTCGCGTCGATGTGTACAAAAGGAATTCCGGTCTGGGTGGTCAGTGCGTCCATGTCCTCGACAATGGTGGCCTTGGCCTCGCCTACATCGATGACGACATCGGGGGCCGCCGCCAGCAGTGCCTCAAGGTCCATTTCGCTCTTGCCGCCGTAAAGCTGGCCGACCTCGGTTAGTTCAAACAGATAAGCCGGCAGGTACGTTTTGGCCTCCGCGGAAAAAGCGTTCGAGACGCCGACCAGCATGTCTCCGGCCAGCGGCAGCACATAGACCTGGGTTAAGGGTCCGCTGACGGCAATTTTGGTCACCGTATAGGGGATGGTGACGGTGCGCCCGGTGGAGTCGACAAACTCTCTGGTTTCGGGTGTTGGGGTGGGTTCGGTTGTCGCGGGGGTCTTCTGGCAGCCGGCGAGCATGCCGATGGAAAGCGTTAAGACAAGGAGAAGAGCGAGTGCGCGTTTTTTCATAATGGCCTCCTTTTAAATTGACGTCGCTTAGACGTTTTTTGAAACAACTATGTCGGGGGTGCAGACCCGCACTCGGTCCTCGAACAGGCTTGACACCGTGACGTTAACGCGGTAGAGCTCTCGCATTAGATCCGCATCGAGCACTTCACGGGGTGGGCCGTCAGCGAGGATGCGTCCGCCCTTGAGTGCGATGATGCGGTCGGAGAACATGTAGGACTGTTCCGGGTTGTGGGTGGTGGCGATGACGGTATAGCCCTCGCCGGCAAGCTCCTTTGCCTCTTCGAGCACCAGCACTTGATTGCCGAAGTCGAGGCTCGACGTAGGCTCATCGAGCATCAGCACCTTCGCTTGCTGGGTTAGGGCCCTTGCGATCATCACGAGCTGACGCTCGCCGCCCGACAGGTGGTGGAAGCACCGATCCCGCAGGTGGGAGATGCCGATTTTTTGAAGCGCCGCATCGGCCCTTGCGCTGTCCTGCTTTTGCGGAATGCCGAATGTTGAAAGCCGGGAGGTTGCGCCCATCAGCACGATGTCGTGCACGCTGTAGTTGAAAACGGGGTACCCCGATTGGGGGATATAGGCGATTTTCTTGGCCATCTCCGAAACGGAGAGAGTTTTTGCATCGACCCCATCGAGGATAACCTCACCGCTGTAGTTTCGTAAAAGCCCCAGAATGCACTTGAAGAGGGTAGACTTGCCCACTCCGTTGGGGCCTAAAATCGAAAGGAACTGGCCGGGGTTTGCGGTGAAGCTGATCTCTTTCAAAATGTCGCCGCCGCCGTAGGAGAAGGAGAGGTTTTTCACTTCAACACTCATGACCTGCCACTCCTTCCCGTAATAAGCCACAGGAAAAACGGCGCCCCGATGAAAGCGGTCAGGATGCCGATGGGAAGTCCAGCCGCAAAGAGGTTGCGGGAGACGTTGTCCACGATGAGCAAAAACAGTCCGCCGCCCATTATGGAGGCCGGCATGAGCCACCGATAGTCGCTACCCGTCAGCTTGCGCAGCATGTGCGGAATGACAAGCCCCACCCACCCAATCATGCCGGACACTGAGACGGCCGAGGCCGTTACGAGGGTGGCGCAGATCACGACGATGAGCCGCAGCCGGCCGGCGTCGACCCCCATGGAGTGAGCTTCGTCGTCCCCCATGGTCAACACGCTCAGCCGCCACCGCAGCAAAAGAAGCGGAATAAGGCCCGTCAGCATGGGGAAGATGACAAACCGCACCTCGCTCCACTTGGCACCTGCAAGACTGCCCATCAGCCAGTAGGTGATGAGGGGCAGCTTATTTGTGGGGTCGGCGACCAGCTTGATGAAGGAGGTACCTGCCGAAAACAGGGAACTGACAATGATGCCGGCCAGAATGAGGCCCAGCACCCGCTCGCCCCTCGTCCGTCGGCTGATAAAGAATACGATGGCCACGGTGGCAAGGCTCATGCAAAAGGCGCACAGCGTGATCCCAAAGCTCGGAAGTCCAAAGTAGATGGCGATGGCCGCGCCAAAGCCGGCGCCTGCCGAAGCGCCTAAAAGGTCGGGTGAAGCCATCGGATTTTGGAAGACCCCCTGATAGGCAGAGCCTGCAGCCGCGAGGCAAGCCCCCACCAGTACGCTCATGATGACCCGGGGGAGCCGCACGTTGATGACAGCCGATTCCATCTGAGCTGTCCAGAAAGGTGTGACGGTGCCGCCGAAAAAGCCCGCAATTCGGCTCCATACGATGCCGAAAAACTCTTTGGCCGGAACCGTATACCGGCCGATCAGGAAGGACAGCGCCATGCAGGCAAGCAGTAGGCCAAAAAGAAGCAAATTGATGCTGCGGCCGCTAAAAGCGCGTTTTTCCCGGTCGGGGATGGTCGGCTCTTCCGACAGGACCCCCTTACGCTGCTCCGTCATGACAGATCCCTGCCAATCAAAAAGGTCTGTCCGTATTTGAAGGGTGGCCCCGGCAGGTTGTCCGCAACATGCCGGATTGCCCCAGCGGGGTCGGTCAGGACAAGGCCCGCCAGCCGGTCAATGCCAAATTCGAGCAAAGCGGGACACATAGGGACCGACGGCCCGGTCAGGATGACGTAGGCCCTGCGGCAAAGCTCTAAAAGCCGGGGCAATGTCTTGTTGATGAGGGTGCTGCCGGTGATGATTGCAACGTCGCATGTGGGCAGCAGATATTCGCAGGCGGAGTCCGGGTAGTCACCCTCTTGCGGATTTCGCTCGAGGATGAAGATCTCGCGGGCGCAGGCTAAGGTGTCCGCCGGCATTTTCAGGTGCCCCACCACCCCGACCGTCTTTCCAGACAGATCGAGCCCTCTTGTGCAGAAGTTTTTATAGGGCTCGCCGCAGCCTAGCCGCTCGAGGCGGGAACGCGTGTTGTAATAGGCGTTGACGGCAGCGCCGCCGTACCCGGCTTCGTCGAAGTTCCAGCTTTTCAGGGCCGCTGCAGCCTTTGTTAGGTCGCAGTGGACAAAGCCCCCCGCGAAAAGCTTCGGGCGGGTGTCGCCCGGCGTCGTCATGGCAATGCCGATGTCACCCCCTGCCCGCACTAGCGACCAGCAGTCGGAGACGGCGGTATCGTCAATTTGCCTACCCTCGCCCATGCCTTCGATGAGAGCGTCGTACAGTTGCCAGATGGTGTTATCAAAATACAAAATTTTTCACCCACTCCAAGACGGCCGCCTTTGCAGCCGCGTCATATCGTCCGGTTGTGCGCAGCACCGTCGTGCCGGGGTCGGCATCAAGGGTTGAGAGCAGCCTCCGGGCAAGCTTTGGGTACTCATCCGACAGGTTCAGCCGCTCCCCTAGCTTTTTGGCCGATGGAATGGCCTTGAGCACCCCGATAACCGGCACTTCAGCCTTGAAAAAGTCGTTTAGCGCAGCCTCGAAAAGGGGGAGTGTCAACTCAAAGCCGCCGAACTCGTCTAGTACGGCAAAGGGGTCGACGGTCGACTGGCGCAAAATGGCGGCCGCGTAATCGGTAAAAACACTGTCATCCCGCCGGGACACGCCGTCTTCAAAAATGAGAAACCGCCTGCCGCTCCGACGCGCTGGCGGGGCCGCGAGTTCCGCAGTCCGCATAAGCATAAACCCTGTTGGCATCCCGTCTCCGTCGTACGTGCGCTCGGTCACAAAGCCGCCGGCCCTGCGGGTGGCCTCCCCGAGTGCTGCACGGATCATGGTGGTCTTGCCGCAGCCGATGGGGCCGGTCAAAAAGAGCCGCGGGGTCATTTTGCGTTTCGCTTTGCGCGAAACTCGATAAGCTGCCCCGCAATGCTGATGGCGATCTCGGCCGGCGTCTCGGCTTTAATGGATGTCCCAATGGGGGAGGTGATGCGGTCCGTGTCGGCCGGCGTGAAGCCCTGCTCGTAGAGCTTCTGATAGACGCCGACCTTCTTGGCTGCGCTGCCGATGACCCCGATGTAGCAGGCCGGGGTTTTGAGAACCTGCGCCTGGACGACGGCGTCGAAGGCGTGTCCACGGGTCATGACGCAGACATAGTCCTCGGGGCCGATGGCCACGGTGTCAAAAACGCGCTCGAAGTCGAGGAGCATAACCTCATGGGCGGTGGGGAAGAGCGCCTTGTCGGCAAACTCCGGCCGGTCGTCGAGGGCGACGCAGGGGAAGCCGACATGCTCAAGGACTGGCACCAGCTCCTGTGCCACATGGCCGCAGCCAAAGACATAGACCCGGCCCGACGAGGAGATCTGTTCCGAGTAGATGTCCCGCCCGTCGCCTGTGATCCGCATAGGGTGGCGGGAGAGCATTTGGGGCATGAATTCGAACTCGCCCTTCGGGAAAAAGCCCGCCTCTTTCGTATAGAGCCCAAGCGTTCCGCCCCGTGAGATGTCGTAGATGAGCCACATGTCCCCCCCTTTGGCAAAGAGCCGCTCCGCTTGGTCGCACAGGGCGATGACGGACTCGTCCCCGGCGGGAATAAAGCGGAAGAAGACATTGACCGCCCCGCCGCAGATCATGCCGAGGTTTTGCACATCGTCTTTAGTCAGCGAAAAATCATGCTCGTGGGAAGTTCCTGTTTTGAGCGCCTCCATGGCGATCTCAGTTGAGCGGTACTCGACTGCCCCGCCGCCGATAGTGCCGCTAATTCGCCCCTCTTCGCCCACCAGCATGCGGGCGCCGGCGCCGCGGGGGGTCGCCCCGGAACTTGCGATGACCGTGACCAGCACAACCGGGCGGCAGGCCCTAATGTGTTCAGAAAGAGTTTTCAGCATCGTTCTCATGAAATCACGTCCTTTTCGCACAGTGTGTTTATTTTGGACCGAATTGCCTTTGCCGTTTGCAGCCGTGCTTTGTGTTTTCGAACGGCGGCGTCGCTGTTGCATTTTCTTAGACTTTCGGAAAACCGCTCCTCAAGCGATACCGGGCGCTCCCCCTGCGTCAGCTTGTCGGCGATGCAGAGGACGGCCGCCTCGTCAAGTTCGCCGTCAAACCGGCAGTCATGGTGGGTCTTGATGCAGGCGGCGACTTTTGGGTAGCCAAGTCTTACGATGAGCTCGGCTCCCACCTCGTTGTGGCGGGGCTCCGTGCGTAAAATATCGTGCAGCATGGCGGCGGCATACACGGTCTCCCGGTCGAAGAAAATTCCCGCCTCCGCAAGTTCGTCGCAGATGCGCAGGGCTTCGCTGGCAACGGCGACGCAGTGAAGGACGACCTCTTTTGGCGTGCCGGCTGCCTGCAGCAGAGCGGTGCAGACTGTTTCATCAAGCGGCGGCAAGGGGATAAATCCGGGTTCACCCTCCAGCTTGAAGGCTTCTCCGTCAAAAGAAAAGCGCGTGACGGAACCGTAGGCCGGCTTAAATTCGCGGGCACGTATCAGGGAGAGGCCAAGCGCCCGGCAGATGAAAAGCCCCATGACCGAGGCGTGAGTGACGATGGCGATATTCCCCTCAGAGGCGGCCATAACGTCCCGCACGGCCACCTCGAAACGCAGCCCGCCCGCTGTGGCGTCCTCGGCGCCCGGAAGCGGTGTCCCCGAGTTATCCGACCGGGCCTCATAGAGCTGCGGCCAACGTGCGCGAATCTCATCAAAGTGCAGGCCGTCCCACTCACCGGCAAAGAGCTCTTGCAGACCGTCCGCCATGATGGGGTTGTACCCCATACAGACGGCTGATTCGTAGCTTCTTGCAAGCCGGCTGCAAAATACGGTGGTGACTCCCTCTTTGCGAAGGTAGATGCCGGCCAGAACGCTCTGCAGCCGGCCGAGCGTCGAGAGCCCAAGGTCTGTCGTCCCGAGACAGCGCGGGTTGTCGTAAGGCATGTCCGGGCGCCCGTGGCGGACAAGCGTAATCTCTCTCATGGCCGGTCACCTCCGTTTTAAATTATAAATTCAAGTAGTAAAAAAATGCGATTTGCAAATGAAAACAACTTGATGGGCACAAAAAATAACATCAGGTCAGAAAATATCGGAAAAATGCCGGTCATAGAGCAGCTTTGCCTGTTCCTTCATGGCGTCGTTGAAGCGGTCAAAGCGCAGTAAAAGCTGGGTACCCTCCGGTGACAGACAGCTGCTCCCGCCGCCGCTGCCGCCGTGGCTGCGCTCGACAAGCCGGTACCCGAGCTGCGACTCGATGCCGTTGATGGTGTGCCAGCCCGAGCTGTAGGACATCTGCATGCGGCGGCAGGCGGCCTGCACCGACGAAGTCTCCTCAATCAGCCGCAGCAGCATGGCGATGCGTTCATCGAAAAAGGGAAGCTCACGGGCCAGTGCCACCTTGACAACAGGGCGTACGAGCTGGCTGTTGTGGTAGCCCAGCAGCGCATTGAAGTCCTCCGGGGTGTCGGCGTCGTAAAGGACGCCGCGGTCTTCGACCGGCACGAGGGTCTCCTCAAAGCCGCAACGCGCAAGTGCACCCGCAAGCCCGCCCTCCCCGTTATCCTCTAAAACCCGCCGAACGACTTTTTCCGACAGCAAAATCGGATGCCCCCGCTCGCCACAGCAGACGGGGCAGGCGTAATCCGCCCCCGAGGATAAAAGTTTTCGCACCGTGTCGGCGGTGAAGAGCGGAATGTCGACCGGCGTGAAGAGCACCGCGTCGCACTTGTCCACGATGTAGGAAAGGCCGATACGGGCCGAGTCGAACATCTGAGTCGTGCGGTAATTCTCGTTACGCAAGAATATGGCGCCGCTCTTTGAGAGGTGCCGTTCCAGCATGTCGGCGTTGTGACCGGTCACAACGATGATTTTGGAAATGCCGACCTGCCGAAGTGTCGTCACGATCCGTTGGGCGACTGAAATCGAGCCGATGTTCAGCATCGGTTTGAACTCGCCCATTCGAGACGACATGCCTGCGGCGACAATAACGGCACAAATCTCCATAAATACCTCGAAATTTTAATTCAGCAAGTCATTTTTTGCGCTTTTTTGTTAATAATAACACAAAAACCTCAACTTGTAAACATTTACAATTTGACGGATTGCACAAATTTTGATATGGTCTAATTGGGATTTTATTGGTATAGCATACTAATTTATATGAGACCCGCAGGGGTCGGTGTCGGGTCCTCGGCCCGTCATGTCGCGGAGTTTGCCCACGCCGGATTCGGAGAAAAACACGATTTGCGAGGGTTTGCCTGCCATGTCCTCGCCGGAGAGTTGAAGAAAGTGGGCGTTTTCCCGGTAACCCAAGGGGAGCGTCCTTTTGACCGTTTTGCCGGTCTTTTGGTCGGCCACTTCGATTGTCACCTGATCAGCTGTGATTTCACACAGGGCATCGTTGTCATGATCCAAAGTGCACACCTCCCTTGTTCTTATTCCCATTATACCTGTGGGAAGAGATATGTCAATAAATAAAGCCCGCACAAGAATTCCGCCCAAAACACGCTTTCCAATGCAAAAACTTCAAACGGAGGAGGCCGCTACATGTACAAAAAAACATTCTTGATCAACGGCGTGGAACGCACGCTGCTTGTCGAGGGAAGCGAGACACTCGCCAGCATCCTGCGCGAGCGCCTACTGCTGACCGGCTGTAAGATCGGTTGCGGAGAAGGCCATTGCGGAGCATGCAACGTCATCCTCAATGGCAAACTGACCCGCTCTTGCATTACGAAGGTCGGCAAGATTGATGACTTTTCCACCATCGAGACCATTGAGGGCATCGGCACCGTAAGCAATTTACATCCTCTTCAGGTCGCTTGGATGGCCTACGGCTGCGCCCAGTGCGGATTTTGCAGCCCGGGATTTATCGTCAGCGCCAAGGCCCTGCTGGATTCGAACAAGAATCCCACGAGAGAAGATATCAGAACATGGTTTGACAAGAACCGCAATCTCTGCCGCTGCACCGGCTACAAGCCGCTGGTCGACGCCGTCATGGCCGCCGCCGCCGTGATGCGGGGCGAGATGAGCAAGGAAGACCTCATGTTCAAGCCGGTGGACAACAAGATTATGGGCACGAGCTTCGTCCGCCCCTCCGCCGCGATGAAAGTCACCGGAACTTGGGACTTCGGAGCCGATGAGGCGCTGCATATGCCCGAGGACACGCTGCGCCTTGCCCTTGTCCAGGCCGAGGTCTCCCACGCCAAGATAATGGGCGTTGACACCGCCGAGGCCGAGAAGATGCCCGGCGTATTTAAGATCATCACGGCAAAGGACGTGCCGGGCAAAAATCGCATCAACGGACTCGTCATGCTGCCCCTCAATAACAAGTGCGATGGGTGGGACCGCCCCATCCTCTGCGATGAGAAGGTTTTCCAGTACGGTGACGCTATCGCCATCGTCGCGGCCGACACCGAGGAGCATGCCAGAGAGGCTGCAAAGGCCGTCAAACTCGACCTCGAAGTGCTGCCGGCCTATATGAGCGCACCGGAGGCCCTTGCCCCAGACGCCATCGAAATCCACCCCGGCACCCCCAATGCCTACTTCGAGAATAGTTGCATCAAGGGCCCCGACTTCGACTTCGACTCGGCGCCGAGTGTCGTTGAGGTCGAGAGCTACTGCTCTCGCCAGCCCCACCTCTACCTCGAGCCCGACAACGGCTACGCTTACATCGACGAGGATGGCATGTTGACCGTCCACTCCAAGTCGATTGGCATCCATCTGCACATGGCCATGATCGCCGATGGCGTCGGCGTGCCGATGGATAAGCTGCGCATCGTACAAAACAACGCCGGCGGCACGTTCGGATACAAGTTCTCCCCCACCAACGAAGCCATTCTGGGTGTCGCGGCGCTGGTCACAAAGCGGCCGGTGTCCCTAAACTTCAACATGTTCCAGTCCATCACCTACACCGGCAAGCGCAGCCCGGGCCATATGCACGTCAAGCTGGCGGCCGACAAAAACGGCAAGCTGCTTGGCCTCTGGGGCAACAACTATATCGATCACGGACCGTACTCGGAGTTCGGCGATCTTCTGACCCACCGCCTCTCCCAGTTTACCGGCGCCGGATACCATATTCCGACCATTCGCAATAAGAACACGACGGTCTTCACGAACCACGCATGGGGCTCGGCCTTCCGCTCCTACGGTTCACCGCAGTCCTACATGGGTAGCGAGATTGCCATCGATGTGCTGGCCGCCAAGATGGGACTGGATCCCTTCGACATCCGCGAGATGAACTGCTACAAGGCCGCCGAGGGCTCGACGATCCCGACCGGTTTTAAGCCTGACGTCTACTGCGAAGAGGACCTCTTCAAGCTGGCTAGGCCCAAGTACGAAGAAGCCAAAAAGCGGGTGGCAGCAAAGAATGCCGCCTCGGACGGGAAGGTCAAATACGGCGTCGGCGTGGCCCTCGGTGTCTACGGCTGCGGCCTTGACGGCGTTGACAGCTCCGAGTGCTGGGTTGACCTCAATCCCGATGGCACCGTTACGGTACGTAACTCCTGGGAGGACCACGGCCAGGGCGCCGACATCGGAACTCTGACCGCCGCCCACGAGACGCTGCGTAAGGCAGGTTTTACCCCGGACATGATCAAGCTGGACCTGTGCGACACCAAGCACACGCCGAACTCCGGTCCTGCCGGCGGCAGCCGCTCGGCCGTCATGACCGGAAACGCCACCCGCCTTGCCTGCGAGAAGCTGCTTGAGAATATGAAAAAGCCCTCTGGGGGCTTGCGCACCTATGATGAGATGAAAGCGGAAGGCATTGAGACCCACTGCGTCGGTAAATGGGTCGCCACCTACTGCTCCACCAACCCGGTCGATCTGGCCACCTCGCAGGGCGAGCCCTTCTCGGTCTATATGTACACCATTTTCCTGCCCGAAGTCGCGGTCGATACCGGTACCGGCAAGGTCAAGGTCGAAAAGTTTACGGCTGTGGCCGATGTCGGAACCATCTTAAACCGGCTTGCCGTCGATGGCAACTTCTACGGCGGCCTCGCCCAGGGCATCGGACTTGCGCTGTCGGAGGACTTTGAAGATCTCTCTAAGCACACTTCACTGCTGCGCTGCGGCATTCCCTATGCCAAGGATATCCCCGACGACATGGAGGTCATTTACCTCGAGACCCCGCGGCCAGAGGGCCCCTACGGTGCTGCCGGCTGCGGCGAGGCCCCGCTCGACGCCCCCCATCCGGCCATCCTGAATGCCATTTACAACGCGACCGGCGCCCGTATCACCCGCGTTCCGGCCCTGCCCGAAGTCGTGCTCGAGGCGTTGAAAAAAGTTTAATTGATCTGGTATAATCACAGCAAATCATACCCGGTAGTTGGGATGGATACGCAAGGCGGCCTGCCGCCTTGCGTATCCGCATCCCGGTAAAGAAGTGTGGCGCCGGCCGGCGGAAAGGGAGTTCATGGACAAATTCAAGGAGCGGTCAACGAGAACTTACCGTCAAAAGCAGATGCTTTCAAAAGCGGAGCTGGAAGCCCGCGAAAACGTCTGCATCTACGACGAGCCGGCCTTCTGCACGGCGGCCTGCCCGTTAAAGCTCGACGGCAGAGCTTTTGTGGCCAAGATGAAAGAGAACGACTTCACGGGGGCCAGAGCCATGCTCGAGCGTATTGCCCCCTTTCCGCTCATTTTGGCGGGCGGGTGCGAGTCCCCATGTGCCGCCGCCTGCCGGCTGTCGGAAGTGGGCGAGGGGATCGACATGTCTGCCCTTGAGCGGGCCGCCATGAAATATGGCGCCCATAAGAGCGGACGCGGCATGTTCAAAATCAAAAAGAGCAAAAAGGTGGCAGTCCTTGGCTGCGACTTGTATTCGCTCGCCCTTGCCGGAGAGCTTGCGAGCAAGAGTTATCCGGTCACATACTTTGTGGAGGAGAAGGACGCTGCGGCCCTGATGGCCCGCTGCGCCCCTTTTTTGGACGGGGAGGCCCGGTCTTCGGAAGAGGACCGGCTTTGCGACATGGACATTGACATCAGATTTGGAAGCGAACTTGACAGTGCTCTTTTCGATAGGGTAAAGGGAGAATACGACATCCTATGTCTGTCGGAGGAAGTCCGGGAAGCGCTGCTTGCCGAAGAGCCGGACCCCGCAACCCTGGTCTGCACAAAGGCGGGCGTCGTTGCAGGGGCAAAGAAGGCCGATGTCGGAACCCTTGCGGCGCTCTACGCCGCAAAGCGGGCGGCCTTATCGGTCGACCGACTCTCCCAGGGCATGGATCCCACATCCTGCCGGGGAACCGAGGGGCCCGTCTCCTCCAGGCTTTTTTCTGACCTGTCAAGTGCCACGGCAGTAAAAAGGGTGCCGGAGGGGGAGGGCTACACGCAGGAAGAGGCGAAGGCAGAGGCCGGACGCTGTATTAGCTGTCGGTGCGAGGAGTGCTTCAAAGGTTGTGCGTACCTTGCGCACTATAAGAAATCCCCCCGCGCCCTCACCCGTGAGATTTACAACAATGTCAGCATCATCATGGGCGACCACATGATGAACAAGCCCATCAACTCCTGCGCCCTGTGCGGCCAGTGCGCCGTCACCTGCCCCCATGGATACGACATGGCCGACATTTGCCACATGGCAAGAGAAAATATGGTTGCCACCGGAAAAATGCCGCTGGCCACTCATGAGTTCGCGCTTTACGATATGCTGTTTTCAAACGGCGAGGCCTTTTTGGCCCGCCCGCAGACAAACGGCGAACCTTCAAAATATGTCTTTTTCCCCGGCTGTCAGACGGCTGCCCTCTCGCCCGCAACAGTCGCCGCGGCCTATAAGGACCTTGCCGCCCGTCTACCGGGCGGAGTCGGTCTCATGCTTGGCTGCTGCGGCGCCATCGCTAGCTGGGCCGGCCGATACGAGCTTCTGGGCGAGACGACCGATTTTTTGAAAAATGAGCTTGCAAAGCTTGGAGACCCCGCGATTATCGCCGGATGTCCCACCTGCAAGAAGACGCTGGAAGATACGCTTGACCGAAAGGTGCTGAATATTTACGAGGTGTTAGCCGGCCTCGGCGTCTCGCCGTCCAAGGCGGACGGCACCCGGCAGGTCGTGCTGCACGATGCCTGCGGGGCAAGGGGCGATGCCGACATGCGGGCAGCCGTCGAAAAAATCGCGGGAGCAGTGGGGCTATCGGTCACCAAAGCGGCCTATTCCGATGATCACACCCCTTGCTGTGGCTATGGCGGGCTTGTCATGTACGCAAACCGCGAAGTCGCGCATGAGATGGCCGAAAAGTGCACGGAACTTGATGGCCCCTACGTCACTTACTGCATGAACTGCAAGGACCGGTTTGCGAGAGAGGGGCGTGAGTCAGCCCACATTCTGGAGCTGGTTTACGCAATAAAGCCGAGTTCTCCGCCTGATATTTCGGTAAAACGTAAAAACCGTTTAAATCTAAAAAAAGACCTGCTTGAAGGGCTCTGGGGAGAGCGCATGGAGGAAGAGATGACAGACTTTTCGCTTGAAATCACGCCGGAGGCCCGCGCCCTCATGGATGACCGCATGATTTTGGACTCCGACGTCATCCGGGTCATGAAGGCCTACCGTGAGACGGGCGAGGCCATCCTCGATGGGGAGACCGGACTTCTGACAGCCAGAGCCAGAATCGGCAACGTGACGTTTTGGGCCGTGTTCGAGGAGAAGGACGGCGGGTATCTCGTCCACAGGGCCTACAGCCACAGAATGACGGTAAATTGAGGTGCAGCATGGCTGAAGAAAAAAAGAGCTATTACGAGATTGACCGGGTGGAAAAGCTCATCTGCCAAAAGTGCAAAGTTCCGCTGGTCAAGGGTAGCGCGACTTTCGCCTATCTCGACAACGCCTTTCCGGTCGAGCTCCCGGTATGCCCCAAGTGCGGATTTGTCTACGTGCCTGAAGAGCTTGCGCTCGGCAAAGTGCTGTCGGTCGAGCGGGCGCTGGAGGACAAGTGATGCCGCCCCGCGTGCAGAGAGCCGTTCGCCGCGTGATCGCAAAAAGAAAAGAGCCGTTATTGGGACGCTTTTCGCTGACGAAGAGCGTCTGCCCCATCTGCCTTGCCGTCATCGACGCATGGCGCACCGTAGGGGAGGACGGCAGAGTTTATCTCGAAAAGAGCTGTCCCGTGCATGGGTATTTTTCGGCTCTCATCTGGGACGGACCTTACGAAGAGTACAAAGCCTGGGGGCGGGAAAACCGCGGCAACAAGCCCAAGGTGTCGGTCCCGGCCGTTGACGGGTGCCCTAGGGACTGCGGGCTTTGCGAAAACCACGAAAGTGCCGGATGCTGCGTGCTGCTTGAGTTGACAAGCCGGTGTAATCTGAACTGCCCCGTTTGCTTCGCCTCGTCGGGTGCGCTGGGCAGCGACACCCCCATAGAGGAGATCGAGTGCCTCTACGATATGCTGGTGGCTATGGGCGGCCCCTTCAATATTCAGCTCTCGGGCGGCGAGCCGACGGTGCGCGACGACTTGCCCGAAATTATTGCGCTTGGTAAAGAAAAGGGTTTTACATTTTTTCAGCTCAACACAAACGGACTGCGGCTGGCAGGGGAGGGGGGCTACGCGAAAACCCTCGCGGCGGCCGGTCTCTCCTGCGTGTTTTTACAGTTTGACGGCGTGACCGAAACCCCCAACCGCATTTTGCGGGGCAGAGAACTGCTTCCCATCAAGCTGGCCGCCATCGAGGCTTGCAAAGAGGCGGGCCTTTCGGTTGTGCTGGTGCCCACCGTCGCACCGGGGGTCAACGATGGGGAGCTTGGCGCCATTTTGGACTTTGCACTGGCCCGCACACCTGTTGTCCGAGGGGTGCATTTCCAGCCCATCAGCTACTTTGGCCGGTGTGCCCTTGAGGCTCCCGTAGAGCGGCTGACCATTCCGAAAATGCTGCGGCTTATTGAAGGGCAAACCAGCGAACGTATAAAAGAAAAGGACTTTTGCGGCGGTGGGGCCGAGAGCCCCTACTGCTCCTTTCATGCCAGTTACCGCGTGGGGGAAGACAGTTCCCTGCGGCCGCTTGTAAAGCGGCAGGACACCTGCTGCTGCGTCAAATCCTCGCAGGCCAGAGACACGGTGGCCTGGCAGTGGGGGAGCGGCGCAGCGTCTGCCGGCCGCGGGGAGATGCCTGACGGCACCGCGTCCCTCGACGCCTTTTTGGAGCAGGCGAGACAGTCCACTTTTACGGTCTCCGGCATGCTGTTTCAGGACGCTTTTACGCTTGACCTCGAACGACTTCGCCGCTGCTACATCTGTGAGGCCGACACGGCCCGGGGCATGGTGCCCTTCTGTGCCTATAATCTGACCAACATAGAGGGGAAGGCTCTCTACAGAAAATGAAATATTCGCGGCTCGACAACTGGATTATAGAGACCGAGGGGTTGACCGTCCTCGACAGGACCGTGCTGGAAGAGCTCCAGCTCGGCCGATTAAATGCGCTCCTAAAGCGTGAGCGCGAGCGGGACGGGTTTTATAAAGACCTGCCGGAGAGACTTGCCAGCCTAGGCGACTTGAAAAACCTTCCTTTTACGACCGAGGATGACCTTGCCGCAAACGCCGCCGGGATGCTGCTCATCTCCCAAGGAGAGGTCGGGCGCGTCATCACCGATCAGACGAGCGGAACCGTTGCCCCCCCGAAGCGCATTTTTTACACTGAGAGCGATATGGCCCACACGGTGAGATTTTTTGCGGCGGGCTTAAGCGAACTCGTCTATGAGGGGGACGCAGTCCTCATCGCCATGCCCTTTACGGCGGGCGGAGGGTTGGGTGAGCTCATCGCCGCCGCCGTCCTCCGGCTAGGCGGCCGACCTGTGCGGGCGGGCGTCGGGAAGAGTTTTGGCGAGTTTGCTGCCCTGATTGAAATAGAGCACCCCACGGTATATGTTGGAATGCCGGTGCCGCTGCTCTCATTGTTGCGGCTTTTCGGCCCCATGTCGCTCAGGCGGGCGCTGGTCTCAGCCGACACGCTGCCGAAAAGCGTCATGGCGGACACCGAACGTAGGCTTAACACGCGCCTTTTTCCGCACTACGGCTCCCGCGAGATAGGCCTTGGCGGCGCTGTGACCTGCCCGGTCCACGAGGGCATGCATATCAGGGAAAACCACATCATCGCCGAAATCGTGGATAACGCGGGGAACCCGGTGCCGGACGGACAGCAGGGGCTGCTTGTTGTCACCACCATCGGACTCGAGGCGGCGCCCCTTATCCGGTACCAGACCGGGGATTTCGCTCGCATCCTGCCGGGGGAATGTCGGTGCGGCGGGGTCACGCGGCGGCTTGCCGATGTGCGCCGCATTGCGGCGGGGCCTGACATCGCCGACCTCGATGATGCCCTCTTTAGAGACGGCAACCTTGTCGACTATGCCGCCACCCTGTCGGGCACAGAGCTTATTATCAACGCGCAGACTTTGGACGGCGCTGCCGGCAGACTTATGGAGCTTGCCCACGCCGCGCTGCCGGAGTTTCAGACTTCGGTCAAAGTCCGCAAAGCCTCCTTGGAGGACAAGACCTGCTACATGGCAAAGAGAAGGTTTATCGAAAAATAAAAGGCCGGGGAATGCCCCGGCCTTCTTGCCTATACCTGAACGTTAAACCGCCGATTTGCAAAAAAATGCTTTTATAACGGAAAACAGTGACCAGATGATTGCATCAATAGTTGAACCACTCGCCCCGCAGCAGATCTTTTGCGTCACGAGTCAGTGGAATGAGGTCGCTTCGGTCGGCATATTTGATATCAAACTTGCGGTTTAAGGCCGCGAAGTGCTGGATGCCGAAGGCCAGCTTCTTTAAGTAGGAGTAAGCACCGACAGCCCCAAGCGGGAAGGAGTCCGCCGCTTTGCCGTAGAGCGCCCGCAGGGCCGGAAGCTCTAAGAAGAGCGCCTCTTTGGTCTTGCCGAACTTTTCGAGATTTTTCGGAATGTTCCCGGCTTCGAGCAGCTCACCCGTCTTGGCTCCAGCCATGGCGGCCGCCATGGCGGCGCGGCAGGTGCCGATGGCCGTGACGTAGGGTGCGCCAAGGGCCAGCCCCTTGTAGACCTGATCCTCACTGGCAAATCCGCCGGTCACGGCGATGGCCGGCAGCCGCAGTCCTTCGGTCTCGAGCTTTTTACAGATGGGCACTAGGGCGCTTTCGATGCAGACGGCCGGCAGGCCCCACTCGTTCATCATCTTGCAGGGGCTGTAACCGGAGCCGCCACCGGCACCATCTATGGTCACCATATCGACATCGCACAGGCATGCCATGCGCAACACGCGCTCCATGTCGACACGGTCAAAGCCTGCCGTCTTGAAATAGAGGTTTTTAAGCCCAAGCTCCCGCAGGTGCTCCACATGCGCAAGTAAGCTCTCCTCAGTCCACATCGGCAGCCGCCCATAAAGCCAAAACTGCGGACAGGCCCCCTCGTCATAGGCTTTTTGCACTTCCGGCGCACTGGGGTCGGGGTATATGAGTGCCCCTTCGGCCTGCTTTTTGAGAGCGGCTTTAAGGTTCGGCAGCCGCACGGCGGGCTGGGTGCCCTTGGCCGACTGGCCGAACTTGACCTCGATGGCGGGGGCACCACACTTTTGAATGGCGTATTCCGGAAGCCCCGCCGCATCATCGTCGATGTTGCACTGCAGCGCAATTTGGCCGTAGCCTCTGTCATACCGGCGGAAGGCGTCCAGCATCTCATTTAACATCGGGAAGTGGTCGATCTTGCCCTTTGCGTCGTATGTAAGGGTCGAATCCTTCGATGGAGAGCCCTCACCGATGACGCAAACGGTGCCGGCCATGGCGGCTGCCGCGAAGTAGCCCTGCCAATTGAGTTTGATGAGAGCCGGCAGCATGACCGGAAGTGCCATTTTCACAGGGTTTCGGTGTCCGATGGTCCGTTCAAGGTTAACATTGAATATGGTGGCCGCATTACCGTCCGCCGGAGCGCCGACGGCCCCAAAGCAGTGGCCGCCAATGTTAAAAATGGAGTAGTCGAGCGGATTGTCCTTCTCGCTGGCGACCTGGTTTGTGCCGGTGTTGGTCGGATAGACCGCCGCCTGTCCGATCACTGACGAGAGTCCGATTTCGCAGCTTCCGATGCAGTCTTCGGTGCATAAAGAGCACATGCCGGAGCTCGGGGTGCGCATGGAACTACGCAGCTTGGTGTCGTTAAAGGCAGATTCGAGTGCGGGACTGTAAGACATTAAGCTCATCCTTTCCGTTTTCCAAGGCCCGTTCATTGTAAAATTTTCGGTAGTGGTCGCTTATTTCTATTTCATTATATCAAACGGTCGGGATCAATACAAGGAAATACCGGCCAAAATACAGGAAATTACTGGGGCCGGCATAGTATACACTTTGCGGGGCAGGGCAAAAATCGCGGTATATACCATATCCCGAACACAGGTGATGCCAGTGCAGTTGGGGAAATTCGGTACAAGCCGTCAAAAATTGGCCGCACTTTACGCAGATTTAACATAGGTCTGATAACGAATTTAACCTGGAAGCATTAAGCTTAAGGCGTAACGAGAAAAGCACATTATGAAATATGCAATTTGGAGGAAAATGAAAATGAAGAAAATTCTTGCACTGGGCATGGCTGCACTGCTGCTTTTGACGGCCGCAGGTTGCTCAAAGAAGACAGAGGAAACCCCGACGCCCGAGGAGCCCACCGTCACCGAGCAAAAGATCGACGTCATCTCCCGTGAAGACGGGTCCGGCACCCGCGGCGCTTTTATCGAACTCTTTGGAATAGAGCAAAAAGACGCCTCCGGCAATAAGGTCGACATGACCATTGACTCTGCCGAAATCAACAGCAGCACCTCCGTCGTGATGACCACCGTGGCGGGCGATCCGGCCGCCATCGGCTACATTTCGCTCGGTTCCTTAAACGACACCGTCAAGGCAGTTTCCATCGACGGCGTTGCACCTTCCGCCGCCGCCGTCAAGGATGGCAGCTACACCGTTTCCCGTCCCTTCAACATCGCCACAAAAGGCGAGCTCTCCGCTGTGGCTAAAGATTTCATCGACTTCATTCTGAGCGATGAGGGCCAGGCCGTTGTCGAGAGCCATGGATACATCTCGACCGGGAGCACCGGTCCCTACGCCGGCAACAAGCCGGCAGGCTCCGTCACAGTGGCGGGCTCCTCCTCGGTCACTCCGGTCATGGAAAAGCTTAAGGAAGCCTATATGGCCATCAACACCGGAGCTTCCATCGACGTCCAACAGAGTGACTCCACCACCGGCATGACCTCGGCCATCGACGGCATCTGCGACATCGGCATGGCTTCCCGCGAACTCAAGGACAGCGAGCTTGAGAAGGGACTCACCCCGACCGTCATCGCGATGGACGGCATTGCGGTCATCGTCAACAAGGAAAACGCGGTTACCGATCTGACCAAGGAAGATGTCCTGGGTATTTACACCGGCACCATCACCGACTGGTCTGAAATTGAGTAAATAATCCGACACCCGGAGAGGGAGAGAGGGCCGGACATGGGTCCGGCCCTCTTTGACAAGGAGACGACATGAACCGCTACAAAGAAAACGCCGCAAAACTGATCTTCCTGTTTTGCGCCTGCGTGTCCATCCTATGCGTCCTGCTCATCTGCCTGTTCTTGTTTGCAAACGGCCTTCCGGCCATGGCCGAGATCGGGCCGCTCAAGTTTTTGCTTGGGACCAAATGGAAGCCGGGCAACGACCTTTATGGCATTCTCCCCATGATCATAGGCAGCCTTTATGTCACGGCCGGGGCCATGGCCGTGGGAGTTCCGATCGGAGTGCTGACCGCCCTCTACCTTGCGCGCTTCGGTACAAAACGCATCAATAGACTGCTGCGGCCAGCCGTATCCCTGATGGCGGGAATCCCCTCCATCATATACGGCTTTTTCGGACTTGTTGTGCTGGTGCCGCTGATGAGAGAACTCTTCGATGGCGGCAAGAGTGTCCTGACGGCTTCGATCCTGCTCGGCATCATGATCCTGCCCACCGTCATCAGCGTTTCGGAGTCAGCCATTGCGGCAGTGCCCGAGAGCTATTACGAGGGGGCTTTGGCCCTTGGGGCAAGCCATGAGCGCAGCGTGTTTTTCGTGCAGCTTCCGGCTGCAAAGTCAGGGGTCATGGCGGCCGTTGTACTGGGGGTCGGCAGGGCCATCGGAGAGACGATGGCGGTCATCATGGTGGCCGGCAATCAGGCCGTCATTCCGGAGAGCATCACAAGCGGCGTGCGCACCATGACGGCCAATATCGTCATTGAAATGGGCTACGCCGCAGACCTTCACCGCGGGGCCCTCATTGCGACCGGCGTCGTGCTCTTTGTCTTTATTCTGCTCATCAACCTTCTTTTGTCGCTCATTAAAAGGAGGCAGGGCATATGAAGCGCCGCCGGGACTTCCTGTCTTTGATGCTGGGCGGACTGGTTAGGCTGGCTACGGCCGCCACAGTCCTCGTCATCTCGTTTTTGGTTGGGTACATTCTGTTCAAGGGAGTGCCCAACCTCACACCATCCCTCTTCGCTTGGACTTATAACAGTGAAAACGTCTCGCTGGTGCCGGCTCTCATCAATACCGTCATCATGACGGCCCTTGCGCTTTTGGTTGCCGGGCCGCTCGGTATTTTCTCGGCTGTCTACTTAAGCGAATACGCAAAACGGGGAAGCAAGCTTGTCAAGATTATCCGCATGGCTTCCGAGGTGCTGACCGGCATTCCATCTATCGTATACGGACTTTTTGGTCTGCTCTTCTTTGTCTCGACCATGAAGTGGGGTTATTCACTGATTGCCGGCACCTGCACCCTGACCATTATGATTTTGCCCCTCATCATGCGTACGACCGAGGAGGCGCTGCTCTCGGTGCCCGATGCCTACCGCGAGGGCAGCTTCGGCCTTGGGGCGGGACGGCTGCGCACCGTCTTTGCCATTGTGTTGCCGGCCGCGGTGCCGGGAATACTTGCCGGCGTCATCCTGTCCATCGGGCGCATCGTCGGCGAGACCGCAGCCCTGATCTACACGGCCGGAACCACCGCTAAAGTGCCGGACAGCGTCTTTAACTCGGCAAGAACCCTTTCGGTACACATGTACGCCCTTTCGAGCGAGGGGCTCTACATCAATCAGGCCTATGCCACGGCCGTCGTGCTGCTGGCACTTGTGCTTATCATCAACACCTGCTCCGGTTGGCTTGCAAGGCGCATGGCGGGAGGAAAATATGGAAAAAATTAAAGTCGAAAATCTGGATTTATTCTACGACTCCTTTCAGGCCTTAAAGGACGTGAACATGTCCGTCCTGCCTAAAGAGGTGACCGCCTTCATCGGCCCCTCCGGCTGTGGAAAGTCGACGCTGCTCAAAACCATCAACCGCATGAACGACCTTGTCGAGGGGTGCCGTATTGTCGGCACCGTCACCCTTGACGGGCAGGACATATATAAGGGCATGGACGTCAGCCTGCTGCGCAAGCGGGTCGGCATGGTGTTCCAAAAGCCCAATCCATTTCCCATGAGCATTTACGACAACATCGCCTTTGGACCCCGCACCCACGGCGTCCGCTCAAAAGTCAAGCTCGACGAAGCCGTTGAAGGCTCTCTCCGGGCGGCCGCCATTTGGGATGAGACCAAGGACCGGCTCAAAAAGAGCGCCTTGGGGCTATCGGGCGGACAGCAGCAGCGGCTTTGCATCGCAAGAGCCCTTGCCGTAGGTCCCGAGGTGCTGCTCATGGACGAACCGACCTCGGCCTTAGACCCGATTTCAACCTCGAAAATAGAGGACCTTGTGAGCGAGCTCAAGAAGGATTATACTATAGTTATTGTAACCCATAACATGCAGCAGGCCGCCCGCATTTCCGACAAAACGGCATTTTTTCTGCTCGGGGAGCTCGTTGAGTTTGGGGCTACGGGTGACATATTCTCCATGCCGCACGACAAACGGACAGAGGACTACATTACGGGGAGGTTTGGATGATGCGCCGGCAGTTCGACAGTCAGCTTGAAGCGATGCACACGAAAATGATTCAGATGGGAGCCCTTTGCGAGGATGCCATCGCCAGCGCCTCCAAGGCCCTGCTGGATGGGGACGACGACCTGAGAGAAAAAGCGGTTTTGCTTGAGCGGGACATTGACCTGCTTGAGCGGGACATTGAACTGATGTGCGTGCGGCTTCTGCTCCTCCAGCAGCCGATGGCCGGCGACCTCAGGCAGGTGACAGCCGCCCAGCACATGATCATCGACATGGAGCGCGTAGGCGACCAAGCGGCCGACATTGCGGAGCTGTCCGTCTTCATGAAGGGCAGCCCGGTGAAAAGCGACATCCACATTGCTGACATGGCGCGCGCCGCCGTTAAAATGCTGACTGACAGCATCGACTCCTATGTCAACGGGGATATCGCCTTAGTCAAGACGGTGCTGGTCTACGACGATGTGGTCGATGACCTTTTTTCTAAAGTCAAAGGGGAACTGATCGAACAGATCCTGCAGGACAGTCGTCTTGCAGGAGACTGTCTTGATCTGCTCATGATCGCGAAATATTTCGAGCGCATCGGCGACCACGCCCAGAACATAGCCGAGTGGGTGCTCTATTCCATTACAGGCTCCCGCAACTGGGGCGGGGAAGAGGGGACGCAGTGATCTATTTACTGGAGGATGAGACCAGCATCCGCAAACTGGTGATCTACACCCTTGAAAATTCCGGGCTCGAGACCAAAGGGTTTGGCAGCGTCGCTGACTTCTGGGACGGCATGCGTAAAATGACGCCGAACCTCATTTTGCTTGACATCATGCTGCCGGATGGGGATGGGCTGCAGGTCTTAAAGGAACTGCGGGCTTCACGGCTGACGGAGAAAATCCCCGCCATGATGCTGACCGCAAAGGGCACCGAATACGACAAGGTGACGGGGCTCGACATGGGGGCAGACGATTATCTTCCTAAGCCCTTCGGCATGATGGAGCTGATCGCTAGGGTCAGAAGTCTGCTGCGGCGCGTAGACCCGCAGGAGGAAAAGGCCGAGGAGTACATGGTCGCGGAGCTCTTTGTCAGTGTGCCGCGGCATCTCGTGACGGTGGAGGGAAGGCCTGCCGTCCTGACCTTAAAGGAGTTTGAGGTGCTCACCTACCTCTTGCGCAATCCCGGCATCGTATTGACTAGGGACCAGATTATGACCGGCGTATGGGGCTATGACTTCGACGGGGAGAGCCGCACGGTCGATGTTCACATCCGTACGCTGCGCTCCAAGCTCGGGGTGTGCGCCGATCTGATCGAAACGGTTCGGGGAGTCGGCTACCGGATCGGAGGCGCCTGATGAAACGCAGAATATTCCTCTTTGCCGCCCTGCTCGCTGCCCTGTCGGTCATTGCCACCTCAATTCTCATTTCGGTCGCGGCCTATGACGACTTTTTTACCACCGTCAAGCGGGAGGTCGCCATACAGGCTTTCTATCTGCGCACAGGGGTCGAGACGGCGGGCTCCGGCTATACGGAGTATTTGGCGCGCATCGCGGACCAGCCCGACCACCGGCTGACCCTGATTGCGGCGGATGGCACCGTCCTCTTTGACAGCGTCGGCAATCCCGCCAAAATGGACAATCATTTGAGCCGGCCCGAGGTGCAGGAAGCTCTTTTGAACGGGGTTGGCGAGAACACGCGGTTTTCCGACACCATACGGGAGCAGACCTATTATTATGCCGTTCGGCTTGCGGACGGCTCGGTGCTTCGGGTGGCCGCCACGACCGAAAGCATTGTCGCCTCCTACGACCGGCTCTTCTGGGTTGTCACTCTCATTGCGGCCGTCGTCCTGGTGCTGTCGGGGTTCATCGCTTCCTATGTCACGCGGCGAATCGTCCGCCCCATCAACGAGATCGATCTCGACCGGCCGGAGGACAGCCCGGCATATGACGAGATTGCCCCCCTGCTCACCCGTATTAAGGATCAGCGGGACACCATCGAGGGGCAGATGAAAGAACTCGACCACGGCCGGCTTCAGTTTGGGGCCATCACCGAAAACATGAGCGAGGGCTTTCTGGTGCTCGACAAAGAGGGCCGTGTGCTCTCCTACAACAACAGTGCCCTTGATTTGATTGGTGCACACTATCCGGCGCCGACCGGTGCCAACGTCCTGAATTTGAACCGCTGCCGGCCGCTGCGCGAGGTCGTCGAATCGGCGCTTTCCGGTGCCGCCGCCGAGCGGCTGGCTGCCTTTGCGGGGCGGCAGTGCCAGCTCTACGCCAGTCCCGTCACAGTGGATGGTGACCTGCAGGGCGTGGTGCTGCTCATCATGGATGTCACTGAAAAGCAGGAGCGGGAGGCTATGCGCCGCGAATTTACGGCAAACGTCTCCCACGAACTCAAAACGCCCTTAACCGTCATCTCGGGCTATGCTGAACTTGTGTCGGGCGGCATGGCAAAGCCCGAGGACATTCCGGAGTTTGCGGGCTATATTTATGAAGAAGCGCAGCGGCTCATCGCCCTGGTTCGGGATTTGATGCTGCTCTCACGGCTTGAGGAAAACGCAATGCCCCCGAAGGAGCCCGTAGACCTTCTGGCCCTTGCCAAAACAGTCGCCGGACGGCTTTCAGCAAAAGCGGAGGGGGCCGGCGTCTCGCTGTCGGTTTCGGGAGAGGCGGTACAGATATCGGGAATTCCCTCAGTGCTTGAGGAAATGATCTACAACCTCACTGAAAACGCCGTCAAATACAATCGGCCCGGCGGCTCTGCCCAGATCCTGGTCAAAAAAGAGTCCTCCGGGGCTGCGCTCTCAGTTACCGATACCGGCATCGGCATCCCAAAGGCCGAGCAGGAGCGCATTTTCGAGCGGTTTTACAGGGTTGACAAGAGTCACAGCGAGGCCATCGAGGGCACAGGCCTGGGGCTTGCCATCGTCAAGCATGGAGCGGTGCTGCACGGCGCCAAAGTCGAAGTCAAAAGTGACGTGGGCGGCACCATTTTTACGCTGCACTTTCTGGAAGAAAAAATGAGTTAAATAGCGATGCGGCCGGCACAGTCATATGGCTGTGCCGGCCGCACCATGCTCGTCTGGGGAAGCTATGGATTCATAAATTCGTCTTCATCCTCGTCTTCGCAGTCGTACTCACCCATGAGGCCGACGGCACTGCTGACCGGGAGCGAAAAGACGATGCCCTGTCCCGGCGTTTGGATGCCGACCCGGGCCGCGACGGCCTGCATGATGGCCTTTCGGTCGCAGGCGCTGGTGAGAATCAGCAGCATCTCTTTTTCGTGTTGGATCGTGATGCCGTGGAATTTGGTGTCGTCGCCGTCGCCGGACCCCTTGGCGTGGACGATGGTTCCACCGTTGGCCCCGGCATCACGGGCGGCGTCCATTGCCTCGTCCGCAAAGCCGCGATTGACCACAGCCAAAATCATTTGGATGTTGCTCTTCATGTTATACACCTCCGGTCGCGTGGGAGCCGCATAGGTACTCCAGGGTTTTCAGTCCACCCACGCTGTCAATATCAATTGTAAAGGCCACGCCGTTCCCCGGCTGGTCGAAGTGCATTTTCCGGTTGAGCTTTGTCAGCACCGTTTCTTCGTTTTCCACTTTGATGATGCAGGCCGTCACCGACCGGCGGCTGTCTCCGAGTCCAAGGGCCGTCAGAACCTCACTTTTGACGGTGCCTCGACCTCTGATGGTCATGATCATGCGGCATCCGAGCCTTTTCAAATAGTCACCGATCGCGTCGTCACTTTTGGTGTCGGCGATCACAAACAGCAGCATGATTTTTTCGTGTTCGGCCATGTCATCCTCCCGTTACAAAATCGATAATCTCTTCGGCCGCAGCCGCAGCTTCCGGCACGTCTGCCTGTGCCCGGCACTTCCCGCCCCCGAAGACAAGTCCCATGAGTTGAATTGTGATCAGCGGGGTCATGGCCACCATAGCCACGATGCCGAAGGCATCCACAAAGACGTTGCCGCCGAGCTGCTCGCAGGCCCCCATCGCGAAGGGCAGCAGGAAAGTCGCCGTCATGGGGCCCGAGGCGACGCCGCCCGAATCGAATGCCACAGCCGATATGATCGGCGGCACAAAAAACTGCAGTCCCAAGGCTAAAATGTAGCCCGGCAGCAGGAAATACCAGATGGAAATTCCGGTCAGCATGCGCACCATCGCAAGACCGATCGAAATGGAGACACCGGCCGATAAGGCGCCCATCATGGCCTTGCGGGAGACGCATCCGTCCGTGATTTCCTCAACCTGGCTTGTCAGCACATGCACGGCGGGCTCGGCCCTGACGATGTAGTAGCCGATGACCATGCCAATGGGCACGATGATCCATCGGACGGGCATGGCCGCAATGAGAGAGCCGATGGCGTTTCCGGCCGGCATAAAGGCGACGTTGACGCCGGTCAAAAAGAGTACGAGCCCCAAGAAGGTATAGAGCATGCCGACCGAAAGCTTTGCGATTTCCCGCCGCGGCAGCTTCAGGTGGAGCACTTGGAACAGGGAGAAGAAGACGACAATGGGCAGCAGCGCACGGGCGACCTCAAGGACATAGTGCGGCGCCTGCCGGGCAAAAACCATCACAAGCTCCCTGGAGTCGGCCACCGGTACAAGCTCGGTGGGCACGTATGCACCGGCGCCGACGGGATAGAATATGCTCAGGAGCATGACCGATAAAATGGGCCCGATGGAGCACAGTGCAATGAGTCCGAAACTGTCCTCGTCCCGGCTATTGGCGACGACCGACGCCATGCCGATGCCGATCGACATGACAAAGGGCACCGTGATAGGCCCCGTCGTCACGCCGCCCGAATCAAAGGCGACGGCTAGAAATTCCGGCGGCACGAACATCGCGAGAACAAAGACCAGAGTGTAAAATCCAAGCAGCAGATACCGCAGGGACAGCCGAAACACGAGCCGCAAAAACGCCGCCGCGAGAAAAAGCCCGACCCCCGCCGCCACGGTGACGATAATGACCATGCTCGGGATGTGAGGTACCTGTCCGGCCAAAACCGCGAGGTCCGGTTCGGCGACGGTGATGACGGTACCCATGATGAAACAGAGCAGCAAAATGATGGGAAGCCGCCGAAGCTTTGTGATATGGCTGCCCATGTGCGCGCCCATCGGGAGCATCGACATGTCGACGCCGAGGCTGAAAAGCCCCATTCCGAAGATCAGCAAGATAGTGCCCACGGCAAAGAGCGCCAAGGTGCCGATGTCAAGCGGGGTGACAGCAACGCTCAAAAACAAAACGATCCCCGTGACCGGAAGCACCGACGAGAGGGATTCACTCAGTTTTTCCTTTAGTTTCTCGTTCAAAGCGTTCCCCCCGTTCTTTATTTTAAGCGAGCATTATTCTCTGATGAAGTTGGTGTAGATGCGCCGCTCATACTGCGGGGGTGTGACCCCGGCTGTCCGGCCGGCCGCAAGGCTCTTCAAAAGCCAGGCCATGTTTTCGCCGAGCGTGCGCATGGTCTGCAGGCCTTCAATGTCCTGCAAAACCTCTTCCGGCGTGTTGCCGTGGACCTGGTTCCAGTACTGCGAGGAGGCTACGACCATGTTGGTTATGGTGAAATATTTGTTCAGCCGGTCAAATGCTGCCGTGGCGCCCCCGCGGCGACAGGAGACGATGCATGCCCCGACTTTTCCTGCCATACGCCGTCCCGTGACTTGGAACAGTCGATCGAGCAGGGCGCAGATTTGACCGGAGGGGCCGGCGTAATAGACCGGGGAGCCCACCACAAGGCCGTCGAACTCGTCAATCCGGCCCGCGATGTCGTTTACGAGGTCGTCAAAGACGCACCGATGGGTTTTAACGCAGGCGCCGCAGTCGATGCACCCGGCGACAGGCGCCCGGCCGATCTGCAGGATCTCGGTCTCAATGCCGTGCGATTGAAGCTTTCCGGCAACCTCGCATAGTGCCGTATAGGTGCACCCGTCTTCGTTGGGGCTTCCGTTGATTAGAAGTACTTTCATGTTATCGCACCTTTCTTATTTTAAATATATATAAATCATATCAAAAAAATCCCATATGTGCAAGCGGACCGGCAATCGCGCAAAATGAATCGAATATCCAAAACGTATGTTGACATTGTACAAAAAGCCTGTTATAATTCATGAAAATCAACAAAAGGAGGCGCGACACTTGACACTGATTGCCAGGATCGGACGAATGCTTAACTCCCGGACACAGAAGCTGTGCGGGTGTATTTGTCGTGCGTCCTGCGCCGCCTGAAAGGCGGAGCCATCGCGGCATCACCCTCATAAGTTGTCTTGTGTCCGGGAGTATTTTGCTTCCGGATTTTTATTTTTGCGAGGAGAAGACAAGCTATGAGGATATCGGACATTTTGCACAGCGGCGCCCCGTCTTTGTCATTTGAGGTTTTTCCGCCGAAGTCGGATGCCGGCTACGACTCCATTCGGGAGGCGACTGAGCGCATTGCAGCCCTAAAGCCAAGCTATATGAGCGTGACCTGCCGGGGCGGCGGCTCGGAAAAATACACAGTGGACATGGCCGCCAACCTGACGAAGCGGTTTGGGGTGCCGGTTTTAGCCCACCTCTCCTGCGTCGACTCGACAAAAGAAGGTGTAGCGTGTCAGCTTGACGCCTTTCGCAATGCCGGCATTGAAAACGTGCTCGCCCTTCGGGGTGACGTGACGGAGGAGTCCCGGCCAAAAGACGCATGGAGCTACCGCTATGCCAGTGAACTTGCCGGAGCGGCGGAGGAGTACGGCGGTTTTTGCGTCGGCGGGGCCTGCTACCCAGAGGGGCATCTCGAGTCGGCCACCTTGCGGGAGGACGTGGAGAATCTGAAAATCAAAGTCGACGCCGGCTGCGAATTTCTGACGACCCAGATGTTTTTCGACAACAACATTCTTTACAATTTTTTATATAAGGCCAGAGAAGCCGGCATCACGGTGCCGGTTGTGGCCGGCATCATGCCGGTGACAAACGCAAAACAGATTAAGCGCATCGTGTCCCTTTCGGGCACCGCCCTGCCGCAGCGATTTTTGCACATCGTCGACCGATTTGGAGACAGGCCGGCCGCCATGATGCAGGCTGGCATCGCCTACGCCACCGAGCAGATCATCGACCTCTACGCCAACGGCATTCGGGCGGTCCATGTCTACTCCATGAACCACCCGCAGGTGGCCGAGGCCATACAAAAAAACCTCTCGGCAATTCTCGCATGAGGGCGCTGTCCCGCCACTCGGCGGCGCATGTCGACGTTTCCCGCGCCGAGGTGCTGCGGTATCTTGGATTTGGGAAAAAAGAGCCGGACGAGATGACCGCCGCCCTCCTCGAGGAATGCCTTGCCGAGTTTGAGGCCGTCGTCGACTACAGGGCCTGTTCGATTGAGGCCGACATTGCGGTAACAGAGGATGCCGTACGGTTTGGTGAACTGGAACTTCGCAGTGCCGATCTGGCACGTGCGCTCGCCGGATGCGGCAGCGCCATCCTTTTCGCGGCGACGGTCGGCCCCATGGCGGACGCAGCCCGTGACAGAGCGGCGCTGCAAAGTCAAGCCAAGGCCGTCGTGCTCGACGCTGTCGGCACTGCGGCGGTCGAGGCCTGGTGCGACGAACTCTACGAAGCATTCAAAAAAGAATGCGCCGACCGCTCCCTTTCGGTGCGCCCGCGCTTTAGTCCCGGCTACGGCGACCTTGCACTTCATGCGCAGCGTCCGCTGCTCACCCTGCTCGACGCGCCCCGGCAGGCCGGTATCGCGCTGACGGGAGCCCTCCTCATGACGCCGCGCAAGTCGGTGTCGGCCATCGTTGGGGTGGGGGAGCGGGGCTGTACAGTTAGGCGTACGGGGTGTGGGGCGTGCAAAAAGGCAAACTGCCTTTTCAGACAGTGAGCAAAACGCAAATCCCGATATGGAGGAGAACAAAATGACAGTACGAGAAAAGCTGAAAGCGGGGCTGCTCTACCTGGACGGCGGCACCGGAACGCTGCTTCAGGCTATGGGGCTTGCTCCGGGCGAACTGCCCGAGCTTTGGAATATGAAGTACCCCGATCGCATCACGGCACTTCATAGGGCCTACTTTGAGGCCGGAAGCAACATCGTCTACACCAACACATTCGGGGCAAATCCCCTGAAGTATGACGGCAGGGAGGGTAGGCCGCACCTTTTCGAAGTCGTCCGGGCCGCCGTCTCCTGTGCAAGAGCTGCGGCAAATGAAGGAGAGGGGCGATATGTTGCCCTCGACATCGGCCCCTTGGGCCGCATGTTGGAGCCCCTCGGAGATCTGCCCTTTGAGGATGCGGTGGGCTTATTTGCCGAAATTGTCAGGGCGGGCGCCGCCGAGGCAGACCTTGTGGCCATCGAGACCATGAACGACGCCTACGAGACTAAGGCTGCCCTGCTTGCCGTCAAGGAAAACTGCGGCCTGCCGGTCATCGTCACCAATGTCTACGATGAAAAGGGCCGGCTCATGACCGGCGCTACCCCCGAGACCATGGTGGCGATGCTTGAGGGCATGGGGGCCGACGCCGTCGGCATGAACTGCTCTTTAGGTCCCGCTAAAATGGTGGAACTGGTGCCGCGATTTGCCGCCGCCGCTTCTGTGCCGATCATCGTCAAGCCGAATGCCGGGCTGCCTAGGGCACAGGGAGGGTCCGCCGTCTATGACGTGGGCCCCGACGGCTTTGCCGCCTCCATGCAAAAGGCCGTTCTGTACGGTGCCCGTATCGTCGGCGGATGCTGCGGAACGACGCCCGAGTTTATCCGGGCCTTAGTCGATGCGACAAAGGACATTCCGCCCGCCCCGCTTTCGGACAAGTGCCTGGCCGTCATCAGTTCCGGCAGACAGGCGGTGACGTTCGGTGATGCGCCCGTTATGATCGGCGAGCGCATTAACCCCACGGGCAAAAAGCGGCTGGCGGCAGCTCTCCGGGAGGGGGACATCGACATCCTCCTGCGGGAGGGACTCATTCAGGAGGAGCGGGGCGCCGGGGTGCTCGACGTCAACGTTGGGCTGCCCGGTCTTGACGAGGCGGCGCTGCTCGAAGTCTGCGTCGCACGGCTGCAAGCCGTCTGTCCGCTGCCCCTGCAAATCGACACCGGAGACCCCGCGGCGCTGGAACGGGCCATGCGCATCTATTGCGGCAAGCCGCTCGTCAACTCGGTCAACGGTAAAAAAGAAAGCATGGACGCTGTCTTTCCGCTCATTAAAAAGTACGGCGGGATGGCAGTATGCCTCACACTAGATGAGGACGGCATCCCTGAGACGGCCATGGGTAGGCATGCGGTCGCGAAAAAGATCGCCATGGAGGCGAGCCGGTATGGCATAGCCCGGCATGACCTCCTGTTTGACCCCCTGGCCATGGCCGTCTCGGCCCAGCCGGACGCAGCCGTGACGGCGCTCGAGACAATCACCCTGATCCGCCGCGAGCTCTCCGGCAGGTGCATCTTGGGCGTCTCCAACATCTCATTTGGCCTGCCGGGCAGGGATATCATCAGTGCCGCCTTTCTCACGATGGCGCTGCAAAATGGGCTGACGGCAGCCATCATTAACCCCTGCTCCGACACCATGATGGGAGCCTGGCGGGCATATCACGCCCTTGCGGGCAAAGACGAGCGATGTGAAGCTTATATCGGTTTTGCGGCCGGACTCAAAAAGGAAGCGGCACCACTTCCGGCATATGTAGGGCTGACAGGTGCCGTTGTAAAGGGGCTTGTGCAGGGGGCTGCCACCGCTGCCCGCGAGGCGTTGAAAACTAGCGACCCGCTTGACATCATCGCCCGCGAGATCGTGCCGGCTCTCGACATCATGGGCCGCGGCTTTGAAGAGAAGACCGTCTTTTTGCCCCAGCTCTTAATGAGCGCCGAGGCGGCGGCGGCTGCTTTCGAGGAGATCAAAAAAGCGCTTCCGGCAACGGGTGGTGGTGGTCCGCCCATCATTTTAGCCACCGTCAGGGGGGACATCCACGACATCGGCAAGAACATCGTCAAAACCCTGCTGCAAAACTACGGTTTTCGCATCATCGACCTCGGCCGCGATGTCGCGCCCCAGACGGTGGTCGACAAGGCTCGCGAGACCGACGCTCCCTTGGTGGGGCTCAGTGCCCTCATGACGACAACGGTGCCGGCCATGGCGGAGACCATCCGGCTGCTGAAGATTTCGGCACCGGCCTGCCGCGTCATCGTCGGCGGTGCGGTGCTGACAAAGGACTACGCCGACACGATCGGGGCAGACTTCTACGCCGCCACCGCCATGGACGCCGTGCGGTACGCCCAGCAGCTGATCTGAATTAGAAAGCGGCTTTGCCTTTTGGCAAAGCCGCTTTTTCTGATACCATAAACGCACAAAACGCACTGCGTTTATGGTATGCACGCATAATCAAATATGTAGCATAGCCGATTGCGGCTATCACACCATTTTTTCGGGGCGCACTTTGTCGTCAAAATCTGCCCCAGTCAAAAAACCGAGGGACAGGACAGCCTCCTTGAGAGAAATTCCCTGCGAGTGAGCAAGCTTCACCGCCTTTGCCGCCTTCTCGTAGCCGATGTGGGGATTGAGGCAGGTCACAAGCATGAGCGTGCGCTCGAGGTGGCGGCGCATGGCTTCGCGGTCGGCCACAATTCCAAAGACGCAGTTGTCATTAAAGGAATGAATGACGTCGGTGAGAAGCCTAGCCGATTGGAGGAAATTGTAGATTAAAACCGGCATGAAGACGTTGAGCTCAAAGTTGCCCTGCGAGGCCGCGATGCCGACGGCGGCATCGTTGCCCATGACCTGCACCGCCACCATGGTGACGGCCTCGCACTGGGTGGGGTTGACCTTGCCCGGCATGATGGAGCTGCCCGGCTCGTTTTCCGGGATGCGGATCTCGCCGAGGCCGCACCGAGGGCCGCTTGCCATCCAGCGGATGTCGTTTGCCATTTTCATGAGGTTGGCGGCCAGCCCCTTCATGGCGCCGTGGGCGAAGACCAGCTCGTCCTTGGCCGTCAGTGCGTGGTACTTGTTGGGGGCCGTCACAAAACCGGGGCCTGAAAGCTGCGCCACAAGCTCGGCAAAGCCTTTGGGCGCATTGAGCCCGGTGCCGACGGCAGTGCCCCCGAGCGCCAGCCGGTGAAGTGGAGCGAGCGCCATTGTAAGCTGCTCGGTGCTGCTTTCGAGCATGCCCCGCCAGCCCGAAATCTCCTGTGAAAAGGCAATAGGCACCGCATCCATCAGGTGGGTGCGCCCTGTCTTGATGATGCCGGCGTTTTCGGTTTCAAGCCGCAGCAACGTCTCCCGCAGTGCGGCGACGGCCGGCAGCAGCGCATCCTGAGTGGCCCGCACCGCTGCGATGTGCATGGCGGTCGGGAAGGTGTCGTTGGAGCTTTGGGACATGTTGACGTGGTCGTTTGGGTGCAGCAGCGTCTCACCCGCAAGCTCGTTGCCCCTGTTTGCAATGACCTCGTTGACATTCATGTTGCTCTGGGTGCCGCTTCCGGTCTGCCAGACGGCTAAGGGGAAATTGCCGTCCAGCGAACCGGACTCAATCTCATCGCAGACCTTGCTGATGAGGTCACACCGCCGATCGTCAAGCTTTGCGAGCTTGTTGTTGGCAAGGGCGGCCGCCTTTTTTAAGGCGGCAAAGGCCGATATAATTTCTGGCGGCATCTTCTCAATGCCGATTTTGAAGTTGTCAAGGCTGCGCTGGGTCTGGGCGCCCCAGTATTTGTCCGCGGGCACCAAAACCTCACCCATCGTGTCGTGTTCGCGCCGAAATTCCATGCCGGTCACCTCGTTTACATTTTTTTTGCTGTATGATATGATTATAGCTAACTTAAGGAGGTAGGGCAATATGGACTATTCAAAACGTTCGCTGGAACTTCACTATGCTTGGAAGGGCAAGATCGAGGTCGTCTCCCGGGTGCCGGTCGCTACGGCGGAAGATTTATCGCTGGCCTATACGCCGGGGGTTGCCACCCCCTGCCTCGAGATACAAAAAGACATCTCAAAGAGCTACGAGCTGACCCGTAGGTGGAACACGGTCGCCGTCGTCACCGACGGCACGGCGGTTCTAGGTCTTGGCGATATCGGCCCCGAAGCCGGCATGCCGGTCATGGAGGGCAAGTGTGTGCTCTTCAAGGCCTTCGGCGGAGTCGACGCCATCCCGCTTTGTATTCGGTCGAAGAATGTCGACGACATCGTGCGCACCGTTGAACTGCTCGCAGGCTCCTTTGGCGGCATCAATTTGGAGGACATCGCCGCCCCCCGCTGCTTTGAAATCGAGCGGCGGCTCAAAAAAGTCTGCGATATCCCCATTTTCCACGACGACCAGCACGGCACCGCCATCGTCACGCTGGCTGGGCTTATCAATGCCCTGAAAGTCGTGGGGAAGGATTTAAATCATGTGAGGGTCGTCACCTCCGGTGCCGGCGCTGCCGGCATTGCCATCATTAAACTGCTCATCGCCTGCGGACTACAGGATGTTGTGCTCTGCGACCGCAAGGGCGCCATTTGGGAGGGCCGCGAGGGGCTTGACGGCGAAAAAGCCACCATGGCCGAGATCACAAATAAAGCGCTTCGAAAAGGTCCCTTAGCCGAGGTCATCAAGGGCGCCGACATCTTTATCGGCGTCTCGGCTCCCGGCGTTTTGACCCGCGAGATGGTGGCCACGATGGCAAAAGACGCCATCATTTTCGCCTGTGCCAACCCGACACCCGAAATTTATCCGGACGAGGCCAAGGCAGGCGGCGCCAAGGTCGTTGCCACCGGCCGCAGCGACTACCCCAATCAGGTCAACAACGTGCTGGCTTTCCCCGGCGTCTTCCGCGGCGCTTTGGACGCCAGAGCTGCCGACATCACGGAAGGCATGAAGCTGGCAGCGGCCCACGCCCTTGCCGGGCTTGTCGAAAACCCGATTGCGGAGTGCATCCTACCGGCCGCCTTTGACCCGCGGGTCGCGGGTGCGGTCGCGGCCGCCGTCGCAAAGGCTTGGAAGGAAAACGCTTAACGGATAAGAGACTACGATGCGCCGGCAAAACCGCTTAAGTGGGGCCAACTCGAAGAATAACGGATAACATATGACAAAACCGGCAGCTGTAAAGCTGTCGGTTTTTTTACTCTGTACAGATAAGGTCTTTCAAGTTTGCATACGTCGCCTCTCCGATGCCGGACACTCGGGTCACATCTTCAATGCTTTCGTAGGGTCTCCCCTCGACAATGCGCTCGGCGAGGGCGGGGCCGATGCCGGGCAGCATCTCGAGCAAATCTGCCGGGGCCTTATTGATGTTGATTTTCCCCTCCGCAGACCAGTACCCGGAGGTGTCGGCGGCGCGGGTGCCGTCCATGGCGTCGGCGTCGACTGTAAAGCCGGACGAATACCCCGCCGGCCGGTCGTGAAAATACAGCAACAGGATAAGGGCGGCAGCGCAGATGAGAACAAGACCAACAGAAAACCCCCTGGCTGTGTGCCGTTCCTCTTTTGCCGCCTGCCGGGCGGGAGCCTGCGCCGGCGCCCGGCTCATCGGTTGCGGCGAAGCCTCGGCGGAGAGGGGGCCCGCATGGTGGTGCGCACCGTCTCCTCCGGTGTATACTCCTCCGGCAGTCCGTCGGAGGTAAACCGCATGTGGATTGCCTTTGTCCCGGTGATCCGTTCCAGTTCCTTGAGTCTTGGCACGTCGTCCTCGCCGTAGTAGAAGGTGAAGGATTCGCCCTCCTTGCCGGCCCGGCCGGTGCGGCCGATGCGGTGGAGGTAATGCGGGGCCTCATCGGGGATGTCGTAGTTGATGACGGCATCGATGTCATCGACATCAATGCCCCTAGCTGCCACATCGGTCGCGACCAAAACCGGCAGTTTGCCGTCTTTGAAATCGTTCATGACCTTTGTGCGGGCCTGCTGGTGCATATCGCCGTGCAGACACTCGGCCGCAATTCCCCGCTCTTTCAGGCGCATGGCCAGCATGTCGGCCATGCGCTTCGTGTTGGAGAAGATGATAACCCGTGCAAAGCCCCGGGTCTTGATCAGCCGTGCGCAGTCCTTGGTCTTTTGGGCGCCGACCGACTCGATAATATACTGCTTGATTTTGGGCTTCGACTCCTCGTTGCGCTCGACCGTAAGCTCCTGCGGATTTTTCTGATAGAGCCACGAGATGTCCATGACTTCGCGGGAGATGGTGGCCGAAAACATATTGAGATTGCGGTCCTTGGGGGTCTTATCGATGAGATACCGCACGTCCTTGAAGAAGCCCATGTCCAGCATTTTGTCGCACTCGTCGAGCACGACCCTATGCACGGCGTCGAGCCGAATGTGCCGATGTTTAAAGAGATCAATCAGTCGCCCCGGTGTCGCGACTAAGATCTGAGGGTTGTCTTTGAGCGCCTTGACCTGCCGCTCGATGGGGTCACCGCCGTAGACTGTGATCACTTTGACCCCCGGCTTGAAGCGGGCAAGTGCCTCCAGGTCTCCTGCGATTTGGAGCGCCAGCTCTCTGGTCGGGGCCAGCACAAGCGATGTGATGGCGGTTCCCAGGGGATCGGTCTCCTGCACGATCGGAATGCCGAAGGCGCAAGTCTTGCCGGTTCCGGTCGGGGCCTTGGCCACGACTTCGCCACCCTGTAGCAGTACCGGCAGCGCCTTGCGCTGAATTTCAGTCATTTCTTTGTAGCCCATTTGTTCAATTGCCTGCATAATCTCGGACTGCAGTCCGAGCGAGGAAAATGTGTTATCCTGCACTTTTTTTCACCTTTGTTAAATATAATCGCCTCAGTATACCACGATTGTGGGAATAATGCAAATAGTACGGCCGGATATTGCCAAACGCGACAATCCGGATATTGCCAAACGCGGTAATTTGATGTAAACTATTCATTATCAAAAGGATATGGGGGTGAGAGCATGGATAAAGGTCAGATCAGGCGAAACGTAAAGGAGCTTGCGAGGCGAATGCTTAAGGGCGGCCGGGGTCTTGCCCTGCTCGTCCTGCTGCTTCCCATCCTGATTTCACTGGGCTTCACGGCGCTTGATAAGCTTGTGGTCATCGGCCTTGGTTACGCCCCCCTAACGCCGCTTGATGTGCTATCGCTCGATTGGCGGTATTCGCTGCTCAGTACGCTGCTGTCGGTGGGTGGTCTGCTCATCTCCATTCCGCTCTCCTTCGGGGTCCGCGACTGGTATGTTGAGCTTGGAGCCGGCAATAAGGAGAGCCTCGGCTATACCTTCGGTTGGTTCTCAACATCACAGCGCTTTTGGCGGGCCATCGGCCAGACGGTGCTCCTTGCGGTTCGCACCTTCCTATGGACCATCCTTTTCGCCGTGCCGATGATCGGCACCATGGCCGGGACCGCCTATGCCGGAATATTTGCCCTCACGAAGACGGATCTGTGGAAATACGGACACGACCCCGACCTTTTTGTCGCCGCAATTGGTGCCATATGGCCGGTCGTCCTGATCTCCTTTGTGTGGTGCGCGGTGGTAGGCATATGGCTCATGCGCTACGCGGCGGCTCCGTATATCCTTGTCCGGCACCCGGACAAGACGGTGCGCGAGAGTATTTCGGAGAGCATCACCATGATGAAGGGTCACCGCATGGAGTATGCGATTTTCGGGCTCAGCTTTATCGGCTGGTTTTTGCTCGTCCCTTTCACCCTAGGCTTTTTGCTCCTGTGGCTTTTGCCCTACTTTGTCGAGTCGACCGCGTTGTTTTTCCAGTACGTCGAAGACGCCTATATGACCCCGGGATTTGAAGGACCCTATGACCAAACGAATTTTACGGAGGGAACAAACACACATGAGTGATAAAAAGACTTTTTATATAACGACGCCCATCTATTACCCGTCGGACAATCTCCACATCGGCCACGCCTACTGCACGGTTGCCGCCGATGCCATGGCCCGTTTCAAACGGCTTGAGGGGTACGACGTCATGTTCCTGACCGGCACCGACGAGCACGGTCAGAAGATCGAGCGCAAGGCCATCGACGCCGGCAAGACCCCCAAGCAGTATGTCGACGACATCGTCGCCGGCATTAAGAGCCTGTGGGAGATCATGGGCATTTCCAACGACCGCTTCATCCGCACCACCGATGACTACCACGTTGCGGCCGTGCAGAAGATGTTCAAAATGATGTACGACAAGGGCGACATCTATAAGAGCGAGTACGAGGGTTGGTACTGCACCCCCTGCGAGTCCTTCTGGACGGAGCACCAGTTAGTCGACGGCAAGTGCCCCGACTGCGGCCGTGAGGTCGAGAAGACCAAGGAGGAGAGCTATTTCTTCAGACTCTCCAAGTATCAAAAGCCGCTGGAGGACTATTACGCCAGCCACCCCGATTTCATTTCGCCCCCGTCACGGCTCAACGAGATGCTCTCGAACTTTATCAGGCCCGGCCTTGAGGACCTATGCGTCTCCCGAACCTCCTTCAAGTGGGGCATTCCGGTCACGTTCGACGAGAAGCATGTCATCTACGTCTGGGTCGACGCCCTTTCGAACTATATCACGGCCCTAGGCTGGGGCTCGGATGACGACAGTCTATATAAGAAGTACTGGCCGGCGCAGGTCCACCTCGTCGGCAAGGAGATCGTACGGTTCCACACCATCATCTGGCCTGCCATGCTCATGTCTATCGACGAGCCGCTGCCTGAGATGGTATTCGGCCACGGCTGGCTGCTCTTAGCCGGCGGCAAGATGAGTAAGTCTAAGGGCAACGTCGTCGATCCCAGAGTGCTGTGCGAGCGGTACGGCACCGACGCCATTCGTTACTTCCTGCTGCGTGAGGTGCCCTTCGGCGCCGACGGCGTCTTCTCCAACGAGTCGCTGATTAACCGTATCAACTCAGACCTCGCCAACGACCTCGGCAACCTGGTCAGCCGAACCCTGACGATGGCCGACAAGTATTTCGACGGAAAAGTGTCGGCCTCCGGGGTTGTCGACCCGGTGGACGATGCCCTGAAGGCCCAGCATAGCGAGACTGTCACAAATTACACCGAAGCGATGGAGAAGATGCTCTTCTCGAACGCTTTCACGGAGGTCTTCAAGCTGGTCTCAAGGGCCAATAAGTATATTGACGAGACCATGCCCTGGAAGCTGGCCAAGGACGAAGCGACAATGCCCCGTCTGCAGCAGGTCATTTACAATCTCTGCGAGGCCATCCGCGCCGTCGCCATTCTCTGTCAGCCCGCGATGCCTGACACCAGCGGCAAGATCTTATCCCTGCTCGGTTTGACCGAGGAGTCAAAGGCGTGGGATTCAGTTGGCAAGTTCGGCTCCACCGTCGCCTTTACGACCGGCAAGAGTGAGATTCTCTTCCCCCGCATTGACATTGAAAAAGAGCTGGAAAAACTCGCCAAGGAAGAGGAAAAGCGCAAGGCCGAAGCTGAAAAGGCTGCAAAAAAGGCTGAAAAGAAAGCCGAGAAGCACCCGGACGCCGCTTCGGAGGTGACGATCGACGAATTTGCGAAGCTCGACCTGAGAGTTGCCGAGATCGTCGGCTGCGAGCCGGTCAAGGGGGCCGACAAACTGCTGAAGCTCTCCCTCAAGGTCGGTGACGAGAGCCGCGCCATAGCCTCCTCCATCCGCGAGTGGTATACCCCGGAGCAGCTCATCGGCCGTAAGATCATCGTCGTGGCCAATTTGAAACCTGCCGTTATCCGCGGTGTGGAGTCCAAAGGCATGCTGCTGGCCTGCGACAACAGCGATACCGACTGCCGTCTGATTTTTGCCGACGACTGTGAACCCGGCAAAAAAGTCAGGTAAAAAGAAATCATACTAATACGGACGGCCCTGGCGGCCGTCCGTATTGCTGCATTTTTCGAAAGGAAATAGGATGTCAATGACGCTTTTTGATTCACACGCACACTACTGCGACGAGCGGTTTGACGCCGACCGGACAGATCTTCTGGCCGCCCTGCCGGATGCCGGCGTAGTCGGGGTCCTCAACGTGCCGAGCGATCTGGAAGAATCGGCCCGCTGCATACGGCTTGCGGCGGACTATCCCTTTATGTGGGCAGCTGCCGGCGTCCACCCGCAGCTCGCAGACGGTTGGACTAAAGAGAGCGAAGGGGAGCTGCGGCGACTTTTAGCCCTTCCGAAATGTGTGGCCTTGGGTGAGATCGGGCTTGACTACGTGGTGGGTGAGGTGCCCCGCGACATACAAAAGAGCGTATTTTTAAAACAGCTCGAAATTGCCCGGGAGCTTTATAAACCGGTCATCATACACGACAGGGAAGCCCATGGGGATACGTTTGAAATGCTTAAAAATTCAGGCTGCCGCGGCGTGCTGCACTGCTATTCCGGCTCGGCCGAAATGGCAAAGGAACTTGTGAAGCTCGGCTGGTACATCTCGTTTACCGGTGTCGTCACTTTTAAAAATGCAAAAAAAAGCCACGAAGTGGTGCAGGCCTTGCTGCCGGACAAGATATTGATAGAGACCGATGCCCCGTATCTTGCGCCGGAACCCCATCGCGGAACCCGCAACGACTCGAGACTTGTCCGATATACCTGCGAGGCGGTGGCAGGTCTTGCCCATATGACCCCGGAGACATTTGGAGAGCTGTCGGCGGCAAACGCCCGCCGGTGTTTTTCCTTGTAATATTACTTGACACTATTCATTAATAATTTTATAATAGTTCTTGTTATAGTATTGATTTTATACTGTCACATAAATATAAAATGGGAAGGAGGTCTGACATGCTCAAGGATTTTATGCCCTATATACCCTATATAATTACTGCCGTTGTGAGCGCGATCATATTTTTCGTTACCGGCACTATGTATAGAAAGAAGGTCGCCGAATCCGAAATAGGTTCGGCGGAAACCGAGGCAAAGAGAATCATCAACGAGGCTATCCGCTCAGCGGAGGCAAAGAAGAAGGAGACGACCCTCGAAGCTAAGGAAGAAGCCATCCGGCTGCGGGCCGAGGCCGAGAGGGAGCTCAAGGAGCGTCGGGCCGAAGTTACGAAGCAGGAACGCAGAATACAGCAAAAAGAAGAGTCTTTAGACCGTAAGACCGAGTCGCTGGAGGCAAAAGAGGAACAGCTTTCCGGCAAAATGGCGAATATTGAAAAACTGAAGCTCGAAGCCGAGCAGGTCAAGGACAGTCAGACTGCGAAACTTGAGGAGATCAGCGGATTCACAACCGAACAGGCCAAGGATTACCTGCTCTCCAACCTTGAAAACGAGATTAAGCACGAATCGGCACTGCGCATCAGGGAAGCCGAACAGCGCTACAAGGAAGAAAGCGAGCAAAAAGCGCGGGAGATTGTCACACTTGCCATTCAGAAGTATGCGGCCGACTATGTGGCCGAGGCCACGGTGTCTGTTGTGGCGCTGCCCTCCGATGAGATGAAGGGCCGCATCATAGGCCGCGAAGGCCGCAACATTCGTACGATCGAGACAATAACCGGCGTCGACCTTATCATTGACGATACGCCGGAGGCCATAACCATCTCTAGCTTCGACCCGGTGCGTCGCGAAATCGCCCGCATTGCGCTTGAGCGCCTCGTCAACGACGGCCGCATCCACCCCGCCAAGATCGAGGAGACCGTTGAGCGTGCTCGCCGCGACGTGGAAGCCACCATCAAGCAGGAGGGCGAGCGGGCCACCTTTGAGACCGGTGTATACGGCCTCCATCCCGAACTTGTACGCCTTCTCGGAAAAATGCGCTACCGCACCTCCTACGGCCAGAATGTGCTGCTCCACTCGATCGAAGTTGCCAACATTGCCGGCATCATGGCCGCCGAGCTTGGTGTGGACATCGCCATGGCCAAACGGGCAGGTCTTTTGCATGACCTCGGAAAGGCACTTGACCATGAGATCGAGGGTTCGCATGTCCAAATCGGCGCCGACGTAGCGAAGAAGTACAAGGAGAGCCCCATCGTCATCAATTCGATCGAGTCGCACCATGGGGATGTGGAACCGACCAGCATCATCGCCTGTCTTGTGCAGGCTGCGGATGCGGTTTCGGCAGCCCGGCCGGGTGCGCGCCGCGAGAATCTGGAAGCCTACATAAAGCGGCTTCAGAAGCTTGAGGAGATATCGAATTCCTTCCCGGGGGTCGAGCGGTCCTTCGCCATTCAAGCCGGCCGCGAAATTCGTATCATGGTGCTGCCTGAGCAGATTTCAGACGATGATATGCCGATCCTCGCCCGCGAGATTGTCAAGAAAATTGAAGACGAGCTCGAATATCCTGGCCAGATCAAGGTTAACCTTGTAAGAGAGAGCCGGGCAATCGACTTCGCGAAGTAAGTGGTCCTGAGCAAAGCCATACGGCGAAGGCCGTATGGCTTTTCTTCAAAAGGAAAACCTGGTGGGTCATAGGAGACGAACGGTGAAAATATTATGTATCGGAGACGTTGTAGGCACAGCGGGAACCGACTTTATCTCAAACAGACTCTGGGGCATCCGTAAACTGACGGGCGCCGACTTTGTTGTCTGCAATGGCGAGAACGCCTCACCCGGCAACGGACTGCTGCCGGCCGATGCACAAAAGCTCTTCGACGCAGGAGTCGACGTCATCACGACCGGAAACCACGTCTGGAACCGCAGGGAGCTCTACGGGATGCTCGAAGACAATGTGCGGCTGCTGCGCCCCCACAACTATCCGCCCGAGGCGCCGGGCACCGGCATCGCCCGGGTCAAGACATCCTTTGGTGTTGTGGAGGTCGTCTCCCTCATGGGGCTTGTCTACATGCAGTCCCTGGCCTGTCCCTTCCACATGGCCGACGCCATTCTGGCACGGGATAAGGATGCCGTGAAAATTCGCGTCATCGATTTCCACGCCGAGGCGACAAGCGAAAAGAAAGCCCTCGCCTGCTATGTCGATGGAAGAGCCACCGCTGTTGTCGGCACTCACACCCATGTGCAGACGGCCGACGAGCAAGTATTGCCGGGCGGCACCGCTTTTATCACAGACCTTGGTATGACGGGACCTACCGACTCCATCATCGGGGTCGGCAAGGCCGAAGTCATCGAAAAATTCCTGGTGGGTCTGCCGGTGCGCTTCAAACCGGGAGAGGGCGAAGTCGTGCTCTGCGGTGCCCTGATCGAAGCAGACCCCGAGACGGGGCGGGCGACTTCCATAGAGAGGATCAGCATTAAGTGAAATTCGAGAAAATTTTGACGGGTCACGCCGGTGTTCCATATCTGACAACGCCGGACTTTTCCGCCCACCCCGAACTTGTGGCAGGCTTTGCCACAAGGCGGGGCGGAGTCAGCCTTCCACCGTATGACACTCTGAACTTCGGCTTCAACCGGGGGGACGACCCGGACGCCGTGCGGCAAAACTACCGCATTTTCTCTTCGGCCATCGGGGCCGACCCCGAGAGGCTGGCCGCCGTCAAGCAAGTGCACTCCACGGTTGTGCTGACATCTCCGCGGGAGACGCTGGCAAACCCATTTACGAAGGAGAAAATCCGGGAAGCCGATGGCGTCATATCTAATACGCCCGGCGTCTTTCCGGTGTGCTACTTTGCCGACTGCATCCCCACCTTGCTCTATGAGCCAAAGGCCCGGTGTTGGGGCGCCGTCCACTCGGGCTGGCGGGGTGCCACGGAGGGCATTGTCGGCATTGCGATTAAGCGCATGGAAGAGGAGTTTGGCGCCGATCCCGCCAAAATTCTCATGGCCATCGGCCCCTCCATCTGTCCGGACTGCTTTGAGGTGGGCCCTGAGGTGGCAGAGAAGTTCGATGCCGACCTCGTTCTCGGCGGTCACAAAAAACCGCACGTCGACCTCTGGCGGGCGGTCGAGCGCTCGGCCGTGAAGGCAGGGGTCCCAGAGGACCACATCACCTGTATGGGGGAGTGTACGATGGAATACATCGACTGCTATTTTTCCCACCGCGCCCACGGAGAACGGCGGGGCGTGCTCATGGCGGCGATCGGGTTGCCGCAAAAACCATGAGCCGCAGGCGTATTCCGGCGTTACTGCTTTGCATCCTTTTGCTGCTCTCGGGGTGCCGGCGTACAGTCGAAACCGGTGGAAGTCCCCAGAATCCGGAGGAGCAGCCGGAAGAACAGCGTGTTGCCGCCGTTGTCCTGCCCTACGATGAAAAATCCGGCGTTGACCCCCTCACCACAACGAGCCGCTACAATCTCGAGCTTTGCACACTGCTCTACCAGCCTCTCGTGGGGCTCTCGGCCGGCATGGAGCCCTCGGGCGGCCTTGCCGAAAAGGTGGAGGCAAACGGCAATATCATTACATTAAAACTTTCAAGTCCGTTAGCCTTGCAGGTTGCGGACATTTTGAATCGTGTGCGCACCGAGGAGAACAACTACGCTGCAAGGCTTAGAACCGTCACTGATATTGTGGTGACGGACGACTCCACCCTCACCATCACGCTGACGGCGCCCGACGCGGGATTCCCCGCCATGCTGAACATCCCCATGGCCTGCGCGCCGGGGCTCTATACACTGTCGGAGGGCAGGCTTATCGCGAACGGTGACCAGCCGCTGCGGGAAATCGGGCTTTTGAATGTGGCAAAGGACGAGGAGGCGGCCTACGCCTACCGCAGCGGGGAGCTGACTGTCGTGACCGGAATGACGGGGCTGTCCGGCAAGCAGTATGCGACAAACAACCTCGTGTTTTTGGGGACCACCCTCAAAAACGCCTCCCTGCGCAAGGCGGTTTCGGCGGCCATCAACCGCACAGAGCTCATTGACGACAATCTTTCGATTTCCGGGTATGTGGCCCTGTCACCCGTCCACCCCGACTGGTACCTTTACGATCCCTACGCCGTGCTGCATGGGTTCGATGCCGACTACGCCAAAGAGCAGCTCGGCGGCGCCACCCCCACCTTGGAACTGGTGGTCTGCTCCGACAGCAGCGAAAAACTGACCATCGCCCAGTCCATCGCCTTTCAGCTAAAGTCGGTCGGCATAGAGACTGAAATCACAGAGTATGACAAAACAGCGTACATATCGGCCATTGAGCGGGGGGCCTTTGACCTCTATCTCGGTGAAGTAAAACTGACCCCGGACATGGACCTTTCACCGCTCTGCGCCACCGGCGGGACTTTAAGTTACGGGAGGCTCAGGGTCCCGGCAGTCGATGACGCTTTTGCGGCCTTCAAGGCGCAGGGCGGGCAAGCGGCTGCAAAAGCCCTCATGGAGGCGCTCGACACCGAGTGCCCCATTATTCCGCTCTACTTTGTGCAAAAAGAGGTGGCGGCGCCTGAGTCGGTGCTGGCCGTGCTGACGCCGACGGCGGTAAATCCGCTTGCCGGAATCGAGAATGTGCAGATCGGCTGAAAATTCACCTCTTGTTAAAGAATCACGCATAGAGTATGATATAATAACCGCAGAGCGGTTATTATATCTTGATTTAATTCCGCGTGCGATTTTCACCTTTGCTGGTGAACGCACATGCAAACATTATACCCCTGCGCGCCCTGCGCTTGTGGTATAATAACCCCAAGACGCGAAGACAGTTTTTTTGCGTGAAACCAACATTTCCGGTTACTATATTGATAAATGATACCGGAACCCCATAGACAGGAGGCATATATGGTAAAGCTTGAAAACTCCTTTGGAGACATAGAGATATCGGGCGACGTGCTGGCGGAAATCGTCGGCCGTGCGGTAAACGAATGCTTCGGCGTGGCCGGTATGGCCCCCAAGGGCGTGACCGACGGGCTTGTATCGCTGTTTCGCCGGGGGGCCATGGACAAAGGCGTAAAAGTCTACCCGATGGGCGGGGACCTTATTTCAATTGAACTTCACATCGTCGTTGTATACGGGCTGAACATCTCCGCCGTTGCGGACAGCATCATGCAAAAGGTCAAGTATATGGTCGAGGAGCAGACAGGGCTCGTCGTCCACGAAATTACCGTATATGTAGATGCCATGAAGGCGTAGCGGAGGTAATCAGTGAATCGAATAAACGGAGATATGCTGCGCGACATGATACTGTCTGGCGCGCATGCGGTCGAACGCCATAAGAGCGAAATCAATGACTTAAACGTCTTTCCCGTGCCGGACGGCGACACCGGCACAAATATGTCGCTGACCTTGAAGGCCGGCTGTGACGCCCTTGCGGGGATGCAGGGAAAGTCCTGTGGCGAAGTCGCATCACAGGCTGCCGCCTTTTTCCTCAAAGGGGCGAGAGGCAACTCAGGCGTCATCACATCGCTGCTCTTCCGGGGCTTTGCAAAAGAGCTCGCGGGCGTTGAGGAGATGGATTCAAAACAGCTTGCGTCCGCCTTTATGGGCGGTGTCGGCTCGGCCTACAAGGCCGTTATGAAGCCGACCGAGGGTACAATTCTAACGGTCTCGCGGGTTGCCGCAGAGGACGGGATTAAGCTGGCTGAGACCGAGGAGGATACGTGCGCAGTGCTAAAGGTTATGCTTAAATCGGCAAAGAATACGCTTGAAAAAACGCCGGATATGCTTCCGGTGCTCAAAGCCGCCGGGGTCGTCGACTCGGGCGGTAAGGGATATGTCCGCATGCTGGAGGGCATGGTGTCGGTGCTATGTGACGGTGTCATGGTAGAGAGCGCCGAGCCGGAGACCGAAAAGGGCAAAAGGTCCCAGCCCGACATCACCAGCCTCAACCCGGACGACATCAAGTTCGCTTATTGCTCCGAATTTTTCGTCAACCGTACCCAGAAGAAGAAGCTGCGCCCCGCGGAACAGCTTCAGGCCTATCTCGACAAGATCGGCGACTCCCTCGTTTTTGTCGACGACGGCGACGTCATTAAGGTTCACGTCCACAGCAACGCCCCCGGCAGGGTGCTGCAGGAGGCGCTGAAATACGGCTATCTCTCCGGCATGAAAATTGAGAACATGGTGGAGCAGTACGGCGAGTTTACCCGTCAGATCAAGGAGTCGAGCGGAGAGCGCATCATCGCCCCGCCCGAGAAGCTCTACGGCTTTGTCGCGGTCTCACCGGGGGACGGAATCTCCGATGTGCTGCGCGACCTGTCGGTCGACAACATCGTCTCGGGCGGCCAAACCATGAACCCCTCCACCGAGGACATCCTTGCCGCCGTCGACGCGACGCCGGCTGAAAATGTTTATATCTTCCCCAACAACAAAAACATCATCCTCACCGCCGAAATGACAGCCAAGCTGACCGACAAAAAAGTCTTTGTCGTACCGACAAAGACAGTTCCAGAGGGTATCACCGCCATCATGTCCTTCGACGAGACCGGAGAGCCCCAGGCCAACTTCGACGCCATGCGCGCCGCCATGAAAAATGTGCGCTCGGGATCTGTGACCTACGCCGTCAGGGACACGACCGTCTCGGACAAAAAGGTCAAAAAGGGCGATATGATGGGCATTGAGGGCTCAATCGTTCGTGCCGTGGAAAAGACGGCTGAAAAGGCGGCCTCGAAGCTGCTTGCCGCTATGGTGAGCGACACCACCTCCTTTGTCACGATTTTCTACGGGGAGGATGTCCTGCCCCAAACCGCCGAAAAATTCCAGGAGAGTCTCCAGAAAAAATACGGCGACCGGTTCGACATGGCCTTCACCGCAGGCGGTCAGCCCGTATACAGCTATATCATCGCAGTTGAGTAGCGACATCACAAAACTGAAGGGCGTGGGGCCTTCCCGCGCCGCGCTCCTGCAGCGGCTTGGCATTGAAAGCTGCGAGGACGCGGTGCGCTTTTACCCCCGCACATATGAGGATCGGCGGGCCGTCGTCCCAATTGGCGAAACCGCCTTGGGGGCGGCCTGCTCCATTCACGGCTATGTCGTGACGGCGCCGTCCCATGCCCGAATTCGGAAGGGTATGGAGCTCACCCGCTTTAGAATAGGGGACGGCACCGGCACGGCCGACATCACCTATTTCAATCAGCCGTGGATGAAAAACCTCGTCAAAAAAGGGGAGGAGTACGCCTTCTACGGCAGGATCGAGGGCGACCTGCTCCGCCGTGCCATGGCAAATCCGGCCATGGCCCCAATCGGGTCTCCGGAGGCACAGGCCATTGTCCCGATTTATAAGCTGACAGCCGGTGTCTCCCAGAAGGTCATTCGGTCCGTCACTTGGCAGTCGGTCGAGCTTCTGGCTGACAAACTGCCCGACGTGCTGCCAAAGGAGCTGATGGACCAATTCGCGCTCGCGCCGCTGGCTCGGGCGCTGAAGGCTATCCATCGCCCGCAGGACCCCGGTGAACTTGCGGCCGCCCGCCGCCGACTCGCCTTCGAAGAACTCTTTACGCTCAGCCTCGGGCTTTCGCTGCTTGGCCGCAGGGTCAGAGAGGCCGCCGGAACGCCCATTCCGAGAACAGATATGACCCCCTTTTTCGCCGCGCTCCCCTTTGCGCCGACCGGCGCTCAGCGCCGGGTCATCGCCGAGGCCGCAGCCGACATGGCAAAGCCGGTTCCCATGAACCGGCTGGTACAGGGCGACGTCGGGTCCGGCAAGACCGCCGTCGCAGCCGCCCTCTGCTACGCCGCCGCGAAGGCCGGTTTCCAAAGCGCCATGATGGCCCCAACAGAAATTTTGGCCGGTCAGCACTACAACACCCTCTCGGGACTGCTGGAGCCCCTTGGCATGCGGATTGTCCTTGTCACGGGCGGCATGCCGGCAAAGGAGCGCCGTGCGGCGCTTGCGGCACTTGCGGCCGGAGAGGCCGACCTTGTTGTCGGCACCCACGCCCTCATCGAGGGGGACTGCACCTTTGCGAGGCTCGGGCTTGTCGTCACCGACGAGCAACACCGCTTCGGCGTCGCCCAACGGGCGGCGCTATCGGCAAAAGGGGACAGTCCGCACACCCTCGTCATGTCGGCCACCCCCATCCCCCGCACGCTCGCCCTCATGATTTACGGCGATCTCGACGTCTCGGCCCTCGACGAAATGCCGGCCGGCCGTCAGAAAATTGACACCTTCGTTGTGGAGGAGGACATGCGCCGCCGCATCGACGACTTCACGCTCCGGCAGCTCGGTGAAGGGCGGCAGGTCTTTGTCATCTGCCCCGTCATTGAAAACGAGGAGGAAGAGGAGAGCACGCTCACCGACGTCGCAACCCACGCCGATCGGATGGCCAAAGTCTGCGCGCCCTACTCGGTGGCAGCCCTTCACGGCCGCATGAAATCGGCTGAAAAAGATCGCATCATGAATGAATTCGCGAGGGGAAACATCAGCGTGCTGGTTGCCACAACCGTCGTCGAAGTCGGAGTCGACGTGCCCAACGCCAGCCTGATGGTTGTGGAAAACGCCGAGCGCTTTGGCCTATCGCAGCTTCACCAGCTGCGGGGCCGGGTCGGCCGCGGCCCCTACAAGTCTTACTGCGTGCTCTTTAAGGCGGGCGGCGGCGAAGTGACAAAAGAGCGGCTTGCCGTCATGGAGAAGACAAACGACGGCTTTGAAATCGCCCGCAAAGACCTCGAACTGCGCGGTCCAGGTGACTTCTTCGGCGAGCGTCAGCACGGTCTGCCGCCCCTGACGGTGGCCGACCTCGCAGCCGACGCTGACACTGTCGCAAAGGCGTCCACGGCCGCCCATGAGCTGCTTGCGGCAGACCCCGGGCTTGCAACCCACCCGGAACTGCTGAAGAGCGTAGAACGCCTTTTTTCACAGCAAAACATCATACAAAATTAAAGGAGAGTAGACATGTACGACTGTATCATCATCGGTGCCGGCCCCGCCGGTCTCTCGGCCGCTCTCTATACGAAGCGCGCCGGCCGTTCCACCCTCATGCTCACAAACAACGGCTCGTCTTTGAATAAAGCCGAGCACATAGACAACTACTTCGGATTTTCGCAGGGCGTCTCAGGCAAAGAGCTGCTCGAGAGCGGACTTGATCAGGTGAGGCGGCTTGGCACCGAAGTTGTCGAGTGCCAGGCCACCCGGCTTGAGCCGGGCAGCCCCTTCATCGTCCATACAGACGCAGGCAAGTTCGAGGGCAAGACAGTGCTGATTGCGACTGGCGCCACTAGGGCCAAGCGGGCCGGGCTCAACCTCGACGAGTTTGAGGGCCGCGGCGTCAGCTATTGCGCGACCTGCGACGGCTTTTTCTTCCGAGACAAGCCGGTCGCGGTGCTCGGCTCCGGCGTTTATGCCGCCGCCGAAGCCTCGGAACTCGCCCACTTTGCAGCCTCGGTGACCGCTTTGACCGACGGCGCTCCGCAGGCCGATTTCGGCACCATAAAAGTTCTTGAGACAAAACCCACCCGCCTTGTCGGCGGCGATGCCCTCGAGGCCATCGAGTTTGAGGACGGCTCCCGTATTGAGGTTGCCGGTCTCTTTGTTGCCATCGGCGTCGCCTCCGCCCTCGACTTTGCGCGGTCGGCCGGTATCATCACCGGCCCCTCGGCCATTGAGGTCGACGAGAAGATGCAGACCTCCATCCCCGGCGTCTTTGCGGCCGGCGACTGCGTCGGCGGCCTGCTCCAAGTTTCGAAAGCGGTCGGCGAGGGTGCTCTTGCCGGCGTCGGCATGATTGCCGCGCTGCACAGCTAACGGTTGACTTTTCGCCCGCCGCACCGTATAATCGTTAATGCGACCGGGTGTAGCGCAGCTGGTAGCGCGCGTGGTTTGGGACCACGATGCCGCAGGTTCGAATCCTGTCACTCGGACCAAATAAAAGGCCGCCGACAATTGTCGGCGGCCTTTTGCTATACTTGTGTTTATCAGGGTTCGCGGAATTTTGAACATCCCTAAGTCTATAAGAGCACTCGAAAACAATAATGAGTGACTGAAGTCAACTGGGCTGTTATAATGAAATCAATGATATGCTGTGCGAGGAGGGAGTCGGTTTAGTGGATATTTCTTATCCTGAATTACAGCAACTTTATGACACCATATTACCAGAAAGCATTAAAATTACAATCAAGGATTTCATTGGTGAAATGGAACAGTACGATGATCAATACAATTGTGCGATACTCTGGATTGCCGATCAAGAGATAGGAGGAATCGGTGGATATTGCATGCCAGCAAGCCCTGTGAAAAATTCATTTCCAGGGGGACTCAAAAGAGAGCTTTATCGACCGCTCCAATATGCACGTTCAGATATAGAAATCTGTGATGTGAGATTAAACACTCGTGATGTAGTGCTAATGTGTGGAATGCATCTAGAGTCTGTTTGCAGGCTGTATTTAAAGTCGAGAATGTCACTTGGTACATTAAAATTTAGCAATACAACATTAGGAAAAGCAGTTCAACAAATTCAAACCATGAAAGAAATTGATTTTGATACCATCAACGGGCTATTTAATTATGTCAAGGTTTACAATCGTTCTAAGCATGAGATTAACCAAGACGATTCGAGAGAGCGATTATTCAATGTGTTTGATGCAGTGGTGGGATATTTTTCTGCAAGGATTTTAGGCTTAAACATACTGAAAATTCTTGCGATTAAAGAAAGTTACGAATTTTATGACGTAGTAAAGTGATAAGCTCATTTGCAAAAGCAACGATTAGCAATAAGATTTGAAAATAATGATATACTCAGTATCATTTGAGTTCACATAGGAGTTTGAAATGAAAAAGCCCCGAAAAATGCTGTCCGAATGGGACGCTCCATATATTCAATCCCTCTTACAGCTGATTGAGACACAAAACAAAGTGACGCTCGCGAATTGGTGCATCTCTTATTGCGAGACCAACATTCTGCCGATTTTTGAAAAGCACTGCCCCGGCGACGCCAGACCCTTAAACGCACTGATTGCCGCCCGTGACTGGCTTGGTGGTAAAATCAAGCTGCCGCAGGCAAAGGCATATATTCTCGATTGCCATGCAGCCGCCCGCGAGCTTGAAGGCAGTCCGACTGCACAGACGTGCGCCAGGGCCATCGGGCAGTGCGCATCGACGATCCATTCGGCGTCACATTGCATGGGGCTCGCCTATTACGGTGCGTTGGCGGTCGCTTATGACGCATTGGGTGTCAACACGCCCTGGCCTGAGCTTGTTGCCTATGCCGCCGAGGAGTGCGGGCGCATAGAGGCAGCCCTCAGAGCTGTGGCGGTTGAGAATGAGCCAAATCCGGCGAAGTTCACCTGGCAATGCTAGGGGGCGCATCTGATGAGTACCGCAGCGACTCACAATCGAGAGAAAGCCTTTTATGAAGAGCATGCGCGTCAATCTTTGATGGATCTATTCCCTGGGCGTTTTTCTTCGGGGATAATCATTAGTGATAAGCCTGACCTTCAAGATCTTAAAAACGGTATTGGAGTAGAGGTCACTCGCGCAATGCCGCAGGGCGCAGGTGAAGCAAACGGCTTTTTTCAAAAAATGAGAGACAAGTATCTTAGAGACGTAGATTTCAGGAAAATTGAAAAGTTTAAAGAACTTGGATGCGAGTTGCTAATCTACAAAGGAAAAATTGAAGGGTATTCGCCGACAGCTTTTTGGGTATCAGACAAGGAACTTATTCAAGCGTTTACAGCCAAGATAAAAGCGTTAAATAAGAGTGATTTTTCTTGCTTTCGGTCTAACGATCTATACATTTTCTCACCTTTATTTAAAGTATACGATTTAGAAGATATTGATAAGTTTTCAAAGAAAGCTGCTGATGTTCAGCTACAGTTCGAAAGAAAATTCGATTCAATATACATCAATGATTTCGGTTATTTCTTCAAATGCAATCTATTAGATGCGACTTCTCTCCAAATCCCGATTTGTGATGAGCAGTTGCACGGGTATAATGTTCTGGCAAAAAAGTTTATAGATGGGCAATCAATTAACGAGTAAGGGGCATCTTCAAAAGTTCAAAACAAACGGCTTTCGTTCTTGAACTGTTTTACTACTTAGACTAGACGTAGTACTTCACTCCGAGTCTTGAAGCATGATGCCGTGGGGCTAATCCGGTTTTTTTTAGCACAAGGCCGTCGGCATATGCCGACGGCCTTCACAAAGTCGTTATCTGCGGAAAAGCCTTATTCTTCAACGAACCCAATCAGTTCCTTATTGAATTTCTCCATTTGATCATAAAACAGGAAGTGGCCGCACGACTCAAACGGTACAAGCTTCGAACCTTGAATGCCCTCGTGCTGGGCCTGGGCCAGCGGGAATAGGCATACCCGATCGTTGATCCCTTGAAGAATCAGTGTGGGTACATGGATTTTTTTCATATCCTCAAATAGCATCTCTTCCCCCAGCCACGTCTTTGCGACTGCCGCAGTGGACCAGCCGGCCGCCTGAAGTCCAAGCTGGAAAATCCAGTCGGACAAAGCCGGGGTCACCGGATTGTAGAAAATCATATTCCCAAAATCCTGCAGGGTCTGGGGCCGGTCTTTATATACGCCATTGATGATATTCAGAACATCTTCCCGTTTTAATCCGTACGGGAAGTACGGTCGCTGAATAACGCTGGGCGCGGCCGCTGCGCACAAAACGAGCTTTGACACGCCGTATTCTTTGTGCCTTGCCATGTACCGGATACAAATGGCGCCGCCCGTCGAATGGCCCAAAAGGGTAAAGTCGCGCAATCTCATCGACTTGACTACGGCTCGAATGTCATCTGACAGCTGGTCGTAGTCATACCCGGTCCATGGCCGGTCCGACTGGCCAAACCCTCTGTAGTCCATTCCGATACATCGAATTCCCATCTGAGGCAGGACATTAAACTGGTATTCAAAAAGGTTGTGGCTTCCTGGCCAGCCATGCACAAAAAAAACGGTTTTCTTGCCCCCAGGGTTGATATCCTCTATGTAAACCTTTACATCTCTCTCAACGCTTATGTAAAATCCCATATTAAAGCCTCCTTTATGCATTTTCGTTATATTCTATGAACAGGGCGGATATGATAGCCCAATACAAACCAATATTATTAAGCGGGTTTCAGTAAATGTCGTTGACGACAATAAGCAGTTTATTGAGAGCAGTTTTTATTAGTGGTAGAATTACACCGTACGCCATAAAAAAGACCGCCGACAAGCGCCGGCGATCTTTTTTATGGCGTACGGCCAGCGTGTCAATAAAGACACGCTGGCAGCATGCCAAAGGACAGGGGCGCCGCCCAAAAACCCTGACGAACAGGCTTTTCTCAGCCGCCTAAAGTGACATCGCAGTCTTGATACCACTTTAAAGCATCCATAATATGCGACACTTTAAAGTCCGGCCAATAATCGTTAATGATATAGAAATCGGCATAGACGGATTGCGCCGGCAGAAAACCGCTTAAACGATGCCGTCCGCCCCACCTGACAATGAGGTCGATCCGGCTGATTTCTTGCGAGGCCAGCTCTTTGTTTTCCTTTAAGTTTCCGAGATCCCATTCCCAGTCATAATTGACAAGAAAGTTGATGTTCATGAGGCCCTGCCCGAAATGGACCCGGTGGTTGGCATATGGCTTTAGCGCTTCCGGGAATGCGACTGAGTAGGTGTTCCCGATAACAAGCAGATTTGCGTCCCGCCCGCTGAGTAGCGCAACCGCATCCACACAGGCCTGTGTAAAAGCTTCCCGCTGATCCACCGCCCGTTTGTTGTTGTCTTTCGTGAATCCGTAGAAAGTGACCTCTTTGATGCCGTATTTCAACAGGATTTCATATAATTCAAAGCCCGGGGCGATTCCGTGCTTGTAACCGTCCTTTTTCGGGTATCCCCGCTGCTGGGCCCACCTTCTGTTTCCGTCCGGGATGATTCCTATGTGTGAAGGGATTCTGGTGAAAGACTCCATTTTGCACGACCTCTCTATTTTTTGCTGCCCTCTATTGCATGTTTTTTTGCGGGCATGGACGATTTATGGCTATTATACCCATTGCAGACGATATGATGATAAGGGGGAGCATTCTTTTTCTTGCAGATGACAGACATAATCCCATGACATTACGGCCTTCTTGCCCTGAGCGTCGCATTGCATAAAAAAAAACTGCTGTATCAAATGATTACAGCAGTCTTTTGTTGCATATGGCACATCGTGACATATGCACTATTTTGTGTACAGCGAACGGCGTACCTCGATGGCCACGCCGAGAATCAGCACAGGCAAACTCTCGATTTCATCATTGGTATAGAACATAGGCTCATAGGCCGGGTTGTTTGGAATAAGCATCAACCCTTCGGCCCTTATTTTCGTGCGCTTTACCGTGGCCTCATCCCCGTTGACGAGGGCGACAACGATATCGCCGTTGTCGGCGGTGGGCTGACGCCGGACGATGACAACGTCGCCTGCAAGCAGCGCGGGCTCCATACTGTCGCCTTTGATTCGCAGCGCAAAATGCTCCCCCTGCGCTGCGGTCTTGGCGTCGATTTCCTCCCAGTCCAGGATCTCTTCGACGGCTTCAATCGGAACGCCGGCGACAACCTGCCCGAGGACGGGAACCCACCGGCTGCCAAGTCTGGTAGGTGCGGGAGGATGATACGGGTCAAGGCAGCTCCGCCCGATCAGGCAGTCGACCGTCACCCCGAAATATTCGGCAACCTTGGATAAGACCTCAGCGCTTGGGGTCGCTTTCGTATTTTTCCACTTTGCCGCAAGCGACCGGCTGAGATTCATTTCAATACAAGCCCGTGACGGGGTTACGTTGCGTTTTGTGCAAAGCTCCCGGAATGTGTCATAAAACACAAAAACGGCCTCCTTCTTTTGTGCACAAGAGAAAATATTACGAAAGTAAGAAATATAGATTGAATTTATTACGAAGGTAATATACAATGAACACGAAATGTGAATTGCGTAATCATTATGTTGTAGACGATTACTTGCGTAGTCCTGCAGACTCATAATATCACACGTTGATTACGAAATTCAACATATAAATGTGAAAAGAGTAAACATTGGCATGGTTGCATATGAAATGAGGGGGATTGTCAGCAAAGCGCACAAATTAGAGAACGCGTAGAGAGCGAGTAGTAAGAGCATGAAAGGACCGACCAATCGGGCAAACTGGAGTGCGTCCGGTGCTGGAGGTTATGAAAGGAGGGATTGAAATGAACTTTTTTACGGCTGAGGAGGCACTGAAGATTGTAAGCGGCGCAAGCCTCAGGTTTTGCACGGGGTATGACGACAACCCGAACCGGGACGCTTTTGAAGAATGCGTCCGATTTGCGGGTGAAGTCTGGTGCAGCAAGAGAGGCTACGCATCGTATGGATTCCTGCTTGGGTATGCCACCGGAATTCGTGCGGAGCGGGCCCGCAGGGCGGGTGAACGGTCATATAAGGAGAAGTGACCCTAAGGGAGGAGGTGATCGTCCACCCATGGAAATGATTTTTGCTTTATGCTATAATAAATAAATATTACGAACGGAAAGCGGTCATTAGATGGAGACACAACAGGTAGAAATTGAAGGCATTCCGGCAATTTTATGGGGGCCCGCATCCGGCCGGCTGTTCATTGCCGTACACGGCGACGGGTCGAATAAGGCGGACGAAGTCATCGCCGTATTTGCCGAGGAAGCCATGCGCAAAGGCAGCCGGACGCTGAGCTTCGATTTGCCGGAGCACGGCGACCGCAAGGGGGAACCACTTCTTTGCAGCGTGCAAAACTGCGTTGCGGATCTTGCGAGCGTGATGAAATATGCCCGTTCACTGTCGGATGACATCAGCCTGTTCGGGTGCAGCATGGGGGCATATTTTGGCATGTTGGCCTTTAAGGATGAACCGATTGGACAAGCGCTGTTTTTATCCCCGGTTGTCGACATGAAGCGCATTATCGACAATATGATGACGTGGTTTGACATTAGCGTTGAGCGGTTATTGCGCGAGCGAGAAATTCCGACGCCCGTCAAAACTCTCTACTGGGACTATTACGAATATGTGGTGGAGCACCCGGTGAAGTGGGACAAGATAGAGACGGCGCTGCTCTATGGTGAAAAGGATACCCTGTGTGAACAAAGCTATGTAAAGGCCTTTGCCGATGGTGTTCATGCAAAAATGACGGTCTGCGAGGACGGCGAGCACTTTTTCCACACGGATGCGCAGATGGCGTTTTTACGTCAGTGGCTGCAAAACAGTGTGAGTTCCTGATATACCCTCGCAAGCGTCAGGCCGGCGGATTGCCGGCCTGCTCTGCGCCTGAGCACATCTTATAATGCCAATGCAAAAACGAAGCTTTTTTGTGTGATTTTGTGCTATAATATTTTTTACGGGAAAGCTGGTGAGCAAATGGGAATCGATCATATGTGGATATTAATCTGCGCTTGCTTCATTTTCTTCATGCAGGCCGGCTTTGTATGCTATGAAGTCGGGTTTGTGCAGTCAAAGAATGTGGTCAGTGTCGCAATGGAGAATATGATCGCTTTCATGGTTGCGTCGCTGTCCTTTTGTTTTTTCGGCTTCGCGTTGATGTACGGGTTAAGCTGGCACGGCCTCATCGGAACAAGCAATGTGATGCTTTTCAACTTGAAGAACAGTTACGATTATATCTTTATTTTCTATGAAATGATGTTCGCGGCGACGTCGGTCACCATCTTTTCCGGCAGCATGTCGGAGCGGACGAAGCTCAAGGCGCTCATCGTTGCCGAGATTATTGTCGGCGCGATTGTCTATCCGGTCTTCGGGCATTGGGTTTGGGGCGGCGTATACATCGACCAACTCACTTTTTTGTCGAAGCTCGGATATATGGATTTCGCCGGAGCGACAGTCGTCCATGCGACGGCGGGCTGGATTGCGCTTGCCGGAGTGATCGTCGTGGGTCCCAGAAAAGGCAGGTTCGATGAAAACGGCAAACCCAGAAGGCTTGGCAAGTCCAACATACCTTTTGCAACGCTCGGAACATTTATCTTGTGGTTCAGCTGGTTTGGCTTCAACGGGGGGAATCTTCTCAAGTTCAGTGATAAAATCGGACTGATTCTCTTAAACACCAGCATTTCTGCCTCAGCGGGCGTGGCGGGAGCGCTTATCGCAACGCTCCTGTTTGCGAAAGGTCAGAGCTATATGGAGGCCATTTTCAACGGAGCGCTCGGAGGGCTTGTTGCGATTACGGCGGGCTCCAATATTCTGATGCCGCTCGAGGCGGCCGCGGTCGGGTTCATCACCGGCTCGGTGGTTGCGATGGGCAGCCTGCTGCTGTTGAAGTTGAAGATCGACGACGCCGTAAACGCAGTACCGATTCACGCTTTCGGCGGAGTCTGCGGCACTATTCTATGCGTACTTTTCGCATCGCCGGAGAATTTAAAGCTCTCGTCCAGAGTGGGGCAAATTATGGTGCAGCTTTTGGGCGTGGCGGTCAATTTCGTGTGGGCGTTCGGCATGGGCCTTCTCATCTTCTTTGTCATCAATAAGACAATCGGTCTTCGCGTATCGGAGGAAGAAGAGGAAAACGGCCTGAATATCGCCGAATTTTCAGACATTTATTCATGGCACCAAAAGCTCGTGGAAGAGCATTATGAAAACCTCACGCAGGATTTAAGCGAGACCATTGAAATGCAAAACGTACAGCTGAAGCGTCAGGCGAGCATGCTCGCCGTTACGCAGGAGCGGGAGCGGGAAAAGATCGCCCGCGACCTCCATGATGGAGTGGGGCAGTCGCTTGTCGCTCTGAAAATCAACCTTGGGCTGATCAAAAAACAGTCGAAGGACGAAGTGCAAATCAGCCAGATGGACAAGACCATCAAGCTTGCGGAAAATACGATTGAGGAAATCCGGAATGTCATTTACAATTTGAAGCCGGTTGAACTTAGCCGGGACGGCCTATCAAAGAGCATCCGGCATCTTTGCGATAAACTGGGGGAAATCAGCGAGATCGAATTCCGCTGCGACATCAAAAATGACCTTCCGGAATGGAACGAAACCGAGACGCTCAACATCTACCGGATTATTCAGGAGTGCTTGACGAACGTCATCAAACATTCCGGAGCGACAAAGGCGGAAATTGAGATATTCTCCCCGAACGACAGGCTCTATGTTGTCAGCATCACGGATGACGGCGTCGGATTCGACAGCGCGAGTGTGCATGCCGGCTTCGGGTTGACGACAATCAGCGAAAGGGCAGCCATACTGAACGCCAAAGCAAGGATTGTCAGCAGGGAAGGCCATGGAACAAGAGTGATTTTGGAGGTTCCATTTGAAAAAAATTAGAATATTTATCGCAGAGGATCATACGATTCTTAGGCAGTCCTTGGTCATCCTCCTTTCCCAGCAGGAAAATTTCGAAGTCGTCGGGGAGGCTGCGGATGGGCAGGAGGCTTTCCAGAAAATCGTGAAGCTAAGTCCCGACATCGCGATCCTTGACATTTCGATCCCGCAGCTCAACGGAATTGATCTGGCGGCGAAGCTCCGAAAAGAATCCATGGATATCAGCATCATCATTATGACGATGCATAAGTCTGAGAATTTTGTAACGGCGGCCCTGCGGGTAGGCGTCCGGGGGTATATTCTGAAGGACAACGCCCTGGAAGAGCTGATCGAGTGCATCGAGAGCGTCTCAAACGGGAATATCTATTTGTCGCAGAGCGTGACCCAGATGGTCGTCGACGGGTTTGTCAAGGGGGTTCCGGATGATACACCGAAGGAGGAAGCGATATCGGCGAGGGAACGTGAAATTCTGCAGCTTCTCGCCGAGGGGAAATCCAATAAGGATATCTCAGAGATTTTAAATCTGAGTATTAAAACGGTTGAAACGCACAGAAACAACATCATGCACAAGCTGGGAATTAAGAACGTCGTCGGCCTCGTGCTCTACGCCGTCAGAAACGGCATTATTGAACCGTAATATGGCACACAACTAAATATGCAGCTGAAAAAATACGGTATTATTCTCGGAATAATACCGTATTTTCTGTATGTTATTTTTACTGTCTGCTTATTAAGATAGAAATCGGCGCTAAAAATGCAGTGCAGTAAAGAAACGCATTTCGACACTTGAGGAGATTATTGTATGAACACAGTAAATTCCGGAGATATATCCTGGATGCTCACCTCTTCGGCGCTGGTGTTGCTCATGACCCCGGCTCTGGCCTTTTTCTACGGCGGAATGGTCAAAAGTAAAAATATCATCAATACCATTATGGCGTCCGTCTTTACGATGGGGCTCGCGTCGATCCTCTGGGTGCTGATCGGCTTTTCACTTTCCTTTTCCGGAGGCGCGGGGGGATTTCTGGGCAATTTAAACTGGTTTGGCATGCGCCTGACGGAGGGCTCTGCGGCCGGGGCCTATGCGCCCACCACGGTCTGCTTTGCCATTTTCCAAATGATGTTCGCCATCATCACGCCAGCCTTAATCACAGGCGCTTTGGTCGAGCGTATGCGCTTTTCGTCCATGTTCATTTTTCTCGGAGTTTGGTCCATCATCGTCTATTATCCCTTGGCGCACATGGTCTGGGGCGGTGGATTTTTGGCAAGCCTCGGCGCTATTGACTTTGCGGGCGGCACCGTCGTACATATCAGTGCCGGCATCAGCGCGCTTGTGGCAGCCCTAGTGCTCGGAAAACGCAAAGACTGCGGGAAGGAGCCTGAAAAGCCCCACAACATCCCGTTTGTATTCCTAGGCGCCGGTCTTTTATGGTTTGGCTGGTTTGGCTTTAACGCCGGAAGTGCCGGAGCAGCGAATTCCCTCGCTGTGCATGCCTTTATCACGACCAACACCTCCGCCGCCGCGGCAATGCTCTCATGGATGCTGATTGAGACAGTTAAAAAGGGCAAACCCACCCTCATGGGCACCTCCACCGGACTTGTCATCGGCCTTGTGGCCATCACACCGGGAGCCGGTTTCGTCCCGATTTGGGCGTCCATCATCATCGGTGCCCTAGTAAGCCCCATCTGCTATTTCTTTGTCACGGTCGTAAAACCGAAATTCGGGTATGACGATTCGCTCGACGCCTTTGGCTGTCATGGCGTCGGAGGCATCTGGGGCGCTATCGCGACCGGCCTTTTCGCCGTGAAGGGATTTAACCCCGACCCGGCAGCCGATGCGGTGCAGGTCAATGGCCTCTTTTTCGGCCAGTGGCAGCTCCTGGCAAGCGAGCTGGAAGCAATCGCCATCACTGCCGTCATTGCGGTTGTCGGAACTCTAATAGCCCTTTGGATCACAAAGCTTTTCACCAAAGAGCTCAGGGTGTCGGCGGCGGACGAAGAGATCGGACTCGATTTGTCGGAGCACGGGGAGTGCGCGTATTCCTTTGCCGAAGAGGATGAAGACCGCCTGTCTGAGCCCCTGCTGATTCGGTAATACATATTTTCCTGTCATGCAAAGACTGCCGGCCTCTGCCGGCAGTCTTTTTATATAGTGACAAAGATCATATTGACTGATATAATTCTAATATCCAAGCGTTTCTAGAAAACGGAGAGATTTTTTATCGGTAATATAAAACCGCAAAAGGAGGAAACTCGTTTGGATTTCCCCATCGGAGTCGACACCGTTGAAGAATGCAAGGAGCTGCTGCGCGAAAAGACAAGACCGTATGATATTCCGTGGATTGATTTTGTTCCGTACAAGACTTTCTCAGAAGGAATACTGCTGAAAATAGAAGGAGATATGATAATACTGTATTGTAACAGGCCAAGCTATGTTACATATCCTCGAGAGGCATTTTTCGGTCATATTGATAATACAAACGGGAAAATCGTAATTCGAGGCGAAATAGATTTTGCACCCAGGACAAAATTAAGGAATAGAATTACGTTTATAGGCATGTTCCTTATGACAGGTATACGGGCGTGGTTTATTGCAGCAATGGCAGTAGTTGTAGGCTTCTTTATGATTTTTCTTTCGCTGAATAATGAAGAACATCGGGCGAATCGTCAAGCAATTATTGACCTGCTTAATTCTTTGGATCATATCGAGCCATAACGGTACAAGAAAACGGATTATCACCTTGGGGCCACTTGAAAAACACATCCCGCAATGCTAACGCATTGCGGGATGTGTCATTATAAGGCGTAAAGGCGCCGAAAAATTATACTTGTGGAATTTGCGACTTGGCCGATTCGATCATTTTCTTGACCATCTGACCGCCGATGGGGCCGCCCTGCTCGCCGTTCACACGGCTTGGGAGGTCGCCTTTATAATGGTCATTATTTTCCTTGACATATTGCATACTGCCGACCTCTTGTGCGCATTCCATTTTGAACTTTGTCCACTGACTGTTTGGGGCCGCTTTGCGATTGCTACTTGCCATTTCTTGTTTCCCCTCCTTTCGACAGTAGTATTTGCACTGGAAAACAAAATAAGTAGTTCAAATATTGACAGTGCGCGCCTTACAAAAAAGCAGGTGACAGATTTTGACGAAAGCGGTATAATTGAACCATATTTTACACCGAATGTACTTACTTTTTGGGGGTGGGGAAAATGCGCACGGTCATCGTCGTGGACGACGAGCCAATCACACGGCTCGACCTCACGCAGATGCTAAAAGAACTGGGCCTTGAGGTCGTCGGCGAGGCCGGGGACGGCTTTGACGCAGTGGAGCTTTGCCGCGCCTGCCACCCCGATGCGGTGCTGCTTGATGTGCGCATGCCCGTCTTTGACGGGCTTGGTGCTGCTCAGATTATTGTTGATGAGGATCTGGCCGGATGCGTTGTGCTGCTGACGGCTTTTTCCGACCGGGAACTCATCGAGCGAGCCGGCCGGATCGGCGTCACCGGGTATCTTGTGAAGCCGGTGGAGCAGCGGCTGATACTGCCTGCCATTGAGGTGGCGTTTGCCCAGAGTGCCCGCCTTAGAGAGGCTCGCCGGGAGAGTGCTGTTGCAAAACAAAAGCTCGATGACGCAAAGCTCATCGACCGAGCAAAAATGATTTTGGCGGGCGAGAGCAATATCAGCGAGTCGCAGGCTTATCAGGAACTCCAGCGCATGGCGATGAATAAGCGCTGCACGATGGCCGCATTAGCTTTGGCCATTGTGGAGCAAAAATCAAGCCGGTCGGTGCTGCAGCGGCACAAAGATAAATACATGGAGCTTGAAGGCCTTGCGGAAGAGGATGCGTTTTGCCGCATTAAGGCACATGCCGAAAAGACGGGATGTTCGCTCGAAATGGCGGCACAGGCACTTTGCGAAGCGGCGGAGGGGAAAAACCCATGACGCTTCGTGACTTTTGCGGCGAGACGGATCTGACGGGCGAGGATATTGTCCAGCTCGAGGAACTGGAGCGGCAACTCCCCATATTTGCACAGCTGACGGGCGATGACATGTTCATTGACTGTTTCGATAAGAGCTATCGCACGGCGCTGGTCGTGGCGCAGGCGGGACAGCCCGGAAGTTCAGCATATGCGCAAGATGTGCGGGGAAAGACGGCTCTTCGGGAGATGGAGCCCGCCGTCTACCGTGCCATGGAGAGCGGACTGCCGACAAGAGAGCTCAAGGCCATCACCCAAGAGGGGGCGGCCGTGCGGCAGGACGCGGCGCCCATCCGAAATAAACGAGAAAAAATAATCGGTGTACTCATTCGGGAAAAAGACGTCTACGGCGAGATTGCCAGGCTAAAAAAGTTCGAGCGGCTGGCTAAAGAGCGCGACGAACAAGCCCTGCGCAGCCTCGATATGGAGGCGGGCGGCGCAAACGACATTCGGATGCGTGAGATGCACCATCGGATAAAAAACAATCTGCAGATGATCGCCTCCATCATGAACCTGCAGGCGCGCCGTTCGGAAAATGCCGAGGTAAAACATGCTTTTTCTGAGAATACGCAGCGGGTACTCAGCATCGCGGCAATCCACGATATGCTGTCCCGGGACGAGGAGCAGGGCGGCATCCATCTTATTTTGCTGCTGGAGCGAATTTGCCGCGACATCCACGTGATATCGAGCGGCGAGCATGCTGTTGGCATTGCGGTTTCGGGCGAGGATCTGCTGGTGCCCCCGGACACGGCCACCTCCATCGCCTTAGTGGCAAGCGAGCTTGTGTCAAACGCGCTGCGGCACGGCTATAAGGATGGGCAAAGCGGACTAATCCAAATCCGGGTTGAAGCGGGGCCCCTTTTCTCCACTGTGACGGTGTCGGACGACGGCGTGGGGTACGATATGTCTCAAAAGGGCGGGGGCAGTCTGGGACTTGACATTGTGCGGCTGACCGTAAAGGACAAACTGCGGGGGGACGTGCACATCACGTCTGGAGAAGGCGGCACCTGTGTTTCTTTCAGCTTTAAAATGCCGCAGTGAGAGACGCAAAAAAACAACTTGCGCTTTGATTTTAAACATGTTACTATATTCTAAATACATATAAGTGGGCACAATAGGGTGCCCATGAAAAATGGCAACAAGGCCAAAGCGGTGACACATCGTCACAGCTTTGGCCTTTTATGCATTTATTTGAGCAAAAAGGGGGCGGCAATATGGCGGAGGAGCGCATCCTGAGTGTCGGAATCGATATCGGGACGTCCACCACACAGGTCATCTTCAGCCGCCTCACGGTCGACAACACCGCCGGATATTTCTCGGTTCCCAAGGTCTCCATTGTCGATAAACAGGTGATTTACGCGGGGAAAATTTACCCGACGCCGCTTCTTGACAGCATTCGTATCGACGGGGATGCCATTCGGGACCTCGTTGCGGCGGAATTTAAGTCGGCCGGGTTCTCGCCGGCCGACACGAAGACCGGGGCCGTTATCATCACAGGGGAGAGCGCTCGCAAGGAGAATGCCCGGGTGGTGCTGGCAAGGCTCAGCGATTTTGCAGGCGAGTTTGTGGTCTCGACAGCCGGGCCTGACCTCGAGGCCATCATTGCCGGAAAGGGCAGCGGCGCCTGGCAGTACTCGGTCGACAATGCCTGTGCCGTCATCAATATCGACATCGGGGGCGGCACTTCGAACATCGTGCAGTTCTTCTGTGGGGAGACGGCGGCAAAGGGCTGCGTCGACATCGGGGGCAGGCAGATCTGCTTTGCGCCGGATAAGACGCTCACCTATATCAGTCCCAGCGCATCGATTATCGCAGCCTCCTGCGGCGTCACGCTCCAGCCGGGCCGCCGCGCAAAAGAGGGTGAACTTGAAACCGTCTGCGCCGCTATGGCGGACTTGCTGTTTGAACTGGCTGGGGGTGAGCGCTCAAGGCTATTAGAGCAGGTGGAGACGGCGGGAAGCTCGGTTTTCGCTCCTTCCCATGAGACAAGGGCGGTCTTTTTCTCGGGCGGCGTGGCCCAGTGCCTGCATATGGGCGAGACCGACATCACGAAATACGGGGATATCGGCGTTCTCTTGGCGCAGGCCATTAAGAAAAGCAAATTTTACAGCCGGTACAAAATAGGCCAAAGCGGCGAGACCATCCGCGCGACAGTGGTCGGCGCCGGCAGCTATACGACAAGCGTTTCGGGCAGCACGATATTCTACAGCGAGCCCCTCTTTCCGCAGAGAAACCTCCCCGCCCTCAAGTTAACCATTGTAGAGCAGGCAAAATGCCTGGAAGGGCAAAGTGTGGGGCTCGAGGAAAAGTGGCGGTGGTTTCAAGGACAGACGGACGGGGAGCGTGTGATGATCGCCCTGCCGGGGCTCATAAATCCCGACTACGAGGAGCTAAAGCGCATGGCCGTAGCCATCGGGGAGGCAGCCCAGAAAGTATTGCCAAAGGACGCGCCGCTCTTCCTTGCGGTCGAGTCGGACATGGCAAAGGCTTTGGGGCAGACCGTATATGCGGCCATGGGGCGGCGGCGGCCGGTTGTGGCGATTGACGCCGTCCATATTGAACAAAACGACTACGTCGACCTTGGCAGGCCGCTCATGGATGGACTTGTGATTCCGGTCGTGGTCAAGACCCTCATTTTCGGATAAGCGCACTTAGGAGGAGCACATGAGTTATAAAACGGTGCTGGTCGGAAAGACCTATACGTTTGACACCGTCAAAGAAGTCCTGGCCAAGGCCAATGAGGTCAAGTCCGGCGACACGCTGGCGGGCATTGCGGCGGGGTCCGATATTGAGCGCATTGCCGCCAAGGCGGTGCTGGCCGACATGATACTGTCGGAGCTTCGGGAAAACCCGGTCGTCCCCTATGAGGAGGACGACGTGACGAGGCTCAACCAAGACGGCATCAACGAATACGCCTACGGCAAAATCCGAAACTGGACGGTGGCCCAGCTTCGCGAGTGGATTTTGGACTACGACACAACAGAGGAGCAGCTGCGGGACATCGGCAAGGCGTTGACGGCCGAGATGGTGGCGGGTGTCACAAAGCTGATGACAAACCTCGATCTCATCTACGCCGCAAGCAAAATGCAGGTTCCGGCCCGGTGCAACACGACAATCGGACTTCGGGGCACCCTTGCCACCAGGCTTCAGCCCAATCATACGACCGACAATCTCGAGGGCATCACGGCCTCGCTGTTTGAGGGACTCAGCTACGGCTGCGGGGATGCGCTCATCGGCTTAAACCCCGTCAACGACACGGTTTCAAGTCTCGGAGAGGTACTGCGGCGTTTTGACGAGATTAAAAGTAAATTTGAAATCCCGACCCAGATCTGCGTCTTGGGACATATCACGACTCAGATTGAGGCCATTAAACAGGGAGCTCCGGCCGATATGATTTTCCAGTCGATTGCCGGCAGCCAGAAGGGCAACGCCGCCTTCGGCTTTACAACCGAGACGATTCTTGAAGCAAAGGAGCTGCTGAAAAGACGTGGGACCTCCACAGGCCCCAATGTCCTGTATTTTGAGACGGGGCAGGGTAGCGAGCTCTCATCCGAAGCCCACTACGGCGCCGACCAGGTGACAATGGAAGCCAGATGCTACGCCTACGCCCGCAACTTTGCGCCCTTTATGGTCAACACGGTCGTCGGATTTATCGGGCCCGAGTATCTGTACGACAGCCGGCAGGTCATCCGGGCGGGGCTTGAAGATCACTTTATGGGCAAGCTCTCCGGCATTCCGATGGGCTGCGACTGCTGCTACACAAACCACATGATGGCCGACCAAAACGACATTGAAAATCTCACTTTTTTACTTGGCGGGGCCGGAGTCAACTATATTCTCGGCGTGCCGACAAGTGACGACATCATGCTCAATTACCAGTCAAATGCCTATCACGACGTAAACGCCGTGCGGGCCATCCTCGGCAAGCGCCCCATTCGGGAGTTCGAGGCATGGCTTGAGCGAATGGGCATCATGGAAAACGGCAAACTGACAAAAATTGCGGGCGATCCCACGATATTTACGAGCAGGGGGTGAACGGATGCTGGATGAAAAACGAATAGCTGCGATCGTCGAAGAGGTGCTGCGCGAACTGAGGCCCACCGAACAGGCGCCGCCGGCAAAAAAAAGTGAGTATATTCCAAAACCAAGCGTAGAGCCGCCAAAGAGCAAGTCAACGCAAAAAGCCGTACCGCCGCCCTTTGCGGCGCCCGCCTGCCACACGCCGCCGCCCGGATGCATCCTCCCCGGCAGCACGGTGGACCTGGCCTCCCCCGAGGCAAAGGCCGAGATTTTGCTCTGCGACCCCGTCGACCGGGATGAGCTCATTCGCATGAAGGCCCACACAACGGCCCGCATCGGGGTGGGGCGCTGCGGCCCGCGGCTTAACACCCGCACGATGCTAACCCTGCGGGCCGACCACGCGGCAGCACGCGACTCGGTCTTTGCCGACGTGGATCAGGGGCTGCTTGACAAGCTGGGGCTCTTTACCGTGCAGACAAAATGCCGGGACAAGAACGAATTTCTGACCCGCCCGGACCTTGGCCGTCAGTTTGACGACGGCGCGGTGTCCGTCATCACCGCTAAATGCCGCAAAAGCCCGGATGTGCAAATTTACGCGGCGGATGGGCTTTCCTCGACGGCGGTCAACGCCAATCTGGCAAACATTCTGCCCGTCATAGTCGATGGGCTGACAGCCAAGGGGCTTACGGTGGGCACGCCCTTTTTCGTGCGGTTTGGCAGAGTCGCCTCAATGGATCAGATCTCCGAGACGCTCGATGCGAAGGTGACCTGTGTGCTGCTTGGGGAGCGGCCGGGACTTGCCACCGCCGAGAGCATGAGCGCATACATCGCCTACAAAGCGCAGGTGGGCATGCCGGAGGCGCGGCGCACCGTCGTTTCAAACATCCATAAAGCCGGTATTGCCGCCGTAGAGGCGGGCGCTTATATCTGCGACGTCATTGAGACTATTTTAAACGCCAAGGCCAGCGGTGTGGAGCTGAGAGCCCGGTGACGGTGCGGCGTTAAGTAAAAAGATCGGAGGCTTTTCATGAAAGGCGATAAAATTAAAACTACGGTGCTCTCGGTCAAGATGATCCCGAATGCCGACCCCATGCTGCTGGAGGCGCTCCATGCGCTGCCGGGGGAGCGAAGTCTCGGTGTCATCACGACCGACAGCGACGACGTGTCCTATGCGGCACTCGATGAGGCCACAAAGAAGGCACATGTTCGCGTCCTCTATGCCGAGAGCATGTACGCAGGCTCCAAAAACGCCAACACCCGGCTGGCTGGCGAGTTCATCGGCATTCTGGCGGGACCTGACCCCGAGGAGGTGCGCTCCGGCCTTAACGCCATGATAAGCTACATCGAAAACGACGCCTGCTTTTTCAGCGCCTGCGAGGATGACTCCATTGTCTACTTCGCGCACTGCATCTCGAGGACCGGGTCCTACCTGTCGGAGCAGGCCGGGATGAAAGAGGGGATCGCGATGGCCTATCTCATCGCCCCGCCGCTCGAAGCCATGCTTGGCATGGATGCCGCTATGAAGGCGGCACAGGTGGAGATGAAGGTCTTCTATGGCCCGCCGACTCATACAAACTTTGCGGGCGGGCTCCTCGTAGGGGATCAGGCGGCCTGTAAGGCGGCCTGCGAGGCCTTCGCAAATACGGTCTGCGAAATTGCGGCTGCCCCAAGGGCATTTTAAGGGGGACACAAAATGACAATTGACAGAGATTTGCAGTCGATTCAGGAGGCCAGAGACCTAGTCTTGGCGGCCAAAAAGGCCGCGGGGGAGCTTGCCGCATTCAGCCAGGAGCGCCTCGACGCCATTGTAAAGGAGATCGCCAAAGACTGCGCCGAAAACGCCGAGCGCCTGGCGAAGCTTGCCGTAGAGGAGACGGGTTACGGCGTCTGGCAGGATAAACTGCTCAAAAATCTGCTCGGCAGCACCATGACCTACGATTATATCAAGGACATGCGGGTGGTCGGCGTTTTGAGCGAGGACGCGCAGCGCGGCCTGATGGAAGTCGGCGTTCCGGTCGGCGTCATTGCGGCCCTCATCCCGTCGACGAACCCCACGTCGACAACCATGTATAAGGCGCTCATCGCCATAAAGGCCGGCAACAGCATTGTCTTCAGCCCGCATCCGAGCGCCATAAACTGCATTTTGGAGACGGCTCGGGTTATCGAGGCTGCCGCAAAGCGGGTAGGTGCCCCGGAGGGGACGGTGGGCTGTATCAAAACTGCCACGCCCGAGGCGACAAGTGAGCTTATGAAGTCGCGGGACGTCGGTCTCATTTTAGCGACGGGAGGCGAAGCCATGGTGCGGGCGGCCTACAGCTCCGGCAATCCCGCCATCGGTGTCGGCCCCGGAAACGGGCCCGCCTTTATTGATAAGAGTGCCGACATCGAGGCAGCCGTGCGCCGGATTGTCGAGAGCAAGACCTTTGACAACGGCACCATCTGTGCATCGGAGCAGTCGGTCATCGTCGAGCGCTCCATAGAGGCAAAAGTGGAAGAGCAGTTCAAAAAGCTCGGCGCGTATTTCCTGCCGGAAGCGGATTCAAAAAAGCTGGCGGGCTACATCCTGCGCGCAAACGGCACCATGAACCCGCAGATTGTCGGAAAAACGGCAAAGGCAATTGCGGCCCTTGCGGACATTGAGATTCCGCAGGATACGAAGGTGCTGCTCTCGCGTCAGACGGAAGTCAGCAAAAAGAACCCCTACACAAGGGAAAAGCTCTGCCCGATTCTCGCTTTCTTTGTCGAAGCCGATTGGGAGGGGGCATGCGCCCGCAGCATTGAGATTTTGCATGTTGAGGGTGCCGGCCACACCATGACAATCCACGCGAAAGATCAGGCCGTCATTCGGGAGTTTGCCCTAAAAAAGCCGGTATCCCGTCTTCTCGTAAATGTCGCCGCGGCCTTAGGCGGCGTCGGCGCTTTGACAAACCTCGCCCCGGCGTTGACCTTGGGGTGCGGCTCGGTGGGCGGCAGCTCGACTTCCGACAACATCACCCCGAAAAACCTCATCAATATTAGGCGGGTGGCCTGGGGTTTTCGAGAGCTTGCTGACCTGCGCGGGAAAAACCCGGCGCCGGAAGGAGCGGTACTTATGCAGAGCTCCTCGATACCGGTAAACGGCACAGAGCATCCCGTCCCCACAGCGCCCCCCGCCTTCACAAAGGATGAGATTGAGCAAATTACAAGAGCGGTATTAAAAAGGCTCGGACAGTCTTAAACAGTATTAAAACAAACGGAGGAAAAAACAATGGCGGAAACAATTTTAGCACTCGGAATGGTCGAGACCAAGGGCCTTGTCGGCTCCATTGAAGCGGCCGACGCCATGGTCAAGGCGGCAAACGTATCCCTCATCGGCAAAGTACATGTCGGCGGCGGTCTTGTGACCGTCATGGTCAGAGGCGACGTCGGCGCCGTCAAGGCGGCAACAGACGCGGGGGCAGCTGCCGCCAGCAAAGTCGGCGAGCTTCTCTCGGTGCACGTGATCCCCAGACCCCACAGCGAAGTCGAGTTTATCCTGCCGACGCTTGAAACGTCGGACAAGTAAGACAAATCATTAAAACAATAATAGGAGGCAACAAAAATGGCAGCATTAATGGCACTCGGAATGATTGAGACAAAGGGACTGGTCGGTTCCATCGAGGCGGCGGACGCCATGGTCAAAGCGGCAAACGTATCCCTCATCGGCAAAGTACATGTCGGCGGCGGCCTTGTGACCGTCATGGTCAGAGGCGACGTCGGTGCCGTCAAGGCGGCGACAGACGCGGGGGCGGCGGCGGCCAGCAAAGTCGGCGAGCTCGTCTCGGTGCATGTCATTCCGAGACCCCATGGCGACGTGGAGTTCATCCTGCCCACTTTAAAGACGTCGGATAAGTAAGACGGCTGCAATGGAGATCATCACAGAAGCCCTTTTGCGCTCGGCGAAGCTGCCACAGGACACGCGGGAGTACCGCGTGGGCACTGGTGTGTTCATCACGCCCGAAGCAAGGGAGTATCTCACCCGCCGAGGCATTGCGATTATTTCGGCAGATGCCGGAAAGGCCGCATCTTCGAGCCCTGTCATGCCGGCGGACCTGTCCCACAGAGGGGGCGGTCCCGCCTATAAGGACGCCGTCACGGGTCGTGGATATGACAAAAAGCCGGAGGACATGACCCATCTTCGGGCCAATTTGCTCATAAAGAAAACCCACCCGCGCATTGCACTTCGGGGTCAGCTCGATGAGCTTGAGGCACAAATCATCTGCCTGCAGGTCGTCACAAGCAGGGGTGGGCAAGACCAATTGACAAAGGACCTTGAAGATACCCTGCGGTATGTGCGAGAAGTCCTTGCGGCCGAGGTTAAGGAAACCCCGCTTGGCCAAATGACGCTCTTCGGGCTCGGGGAGGAGAGGGTGCACGAAATCTCCCACAATGTCAAAGGGGAGATTGGCATTTCGCACCCGGTCCCAAGCTACACTTTCGGAGAGGTTGCGGCGGGGCTGAATTTATTGCGCACAAAAGCTAGGGTCTGCGAGCTTGCGGCCTTGCGCGCCTTCGAAAAGGAAAAGGATAAGAGGGACGACATGGTGCTGGCCCTCAATCGGCTCTCCGGCGGGTTTTATATCTTATTCTGCAGACTCATAGCTGAAAATGGCAAGGACTAAGGGGGCACCTTATATGGATCAATACGAAATCAGGGCGATTGTCGATGCGGTGGTGGCCCGCTATCAGGCGGGGGCCGGAGCGGCTCCGGGGGCGCTTTGCGTACCCGGTGAAATTCTGCTCGAGGTCTCTGCCCGCCATGTGCACCTGACCCAGGCTGCCGTCGAGACCCTCTTCGGGAAGGGTGCCGGGATGCAGCCAAAGCGCCCGCTCTCACAGCCGGGGCAATATCTATGCGAACAGCGCGTCAAGCTCGTCACGCAAAAGGGGTCTTTTGATAACGTGGCGGTTTTGGGCCCCGAACGTGGCGAAGTTCAGTGTGAACTCTCTCTGTCGGACTGCCGGGCGCTCGGAATTTCGGCGCCCGTGAACCTCTCGGGCGATTTGACGGGGGCTGGGGATGTCGTCATCGTGGGCCCTGCGGGTGTCCTCGATGCGAAGGGCTGCGTCATTGCGGCCAAAGCGCATATCCACCTGCCGCCATATGAGGCCGCCGCACGCGGACTTGAAAACGACCGGCATGTGGGGGTGCGAATTAAGAGTGTTAGGCCCATCGTGCTGGAGGACGTCGTCATCCGCGTTGGCGACAACTTCGCGCCGGCTATGCACATCGACTTTGACGAGGCGAACGCCTGCGGATATGAGGACGGCACGAAGATAGAAATCGTCGGCCATTGCCGCTGAAAGGAGAATAAATCTATGCCCGATATGAGCCGCGAACAGCTTATTGAGCTTGTGACAAAAGAAGTGCTGCGCTCCCTTGGCGGGGATCCGTTTGAGCCGGAGGCGGACAAGAGCTCCCTGCCGGAAATTCTCGTCATCGGCAGTGCCGACCTTTTGCCAAAGGGCGTACGGGACCGGTACAATCCAATGGGGCTTGATGCCTACACCTGCTCCGAGGACATTGAGCACTTCGAAAAGGTCTATATCACTGGGCTTTCGATTTTGGAACTCGCCGATATTGCGCTGGGGCGCCCCACCCATCCGGTGCAGTGCGCCGTCATCAGTGCGCTGATGTGCGGCAAGGACATCTGCCTTATGGAGAGCGCCCTGCCCCACAGAAAGCAGGCAGCAAAGGCCGCCCGCGGCTTTTATCAGCTGCTGGAGGGCTATGTGAGGACGCTGCAGCACTTTGGCATCAGCCTGATCACAGCGCAAAGTCCCATCGATAAATATGTGGCCCACAACGCCCCGGGCACCGACCTGCCGGACGGCGTCATCACCGAGGCGCTGGCCAAAAGCATTGTCGAGAAAAAGAGCGATGCCGCGCTCTATTTTCGCCGCGGAACGGTCTTCACCCCATCGGCAAAGGATGTATTCCTGCACGCGGGCAGGACTGTCGAGATCGTTTAAGTCCGGCAAAGGAGGAAAAACCATATGATTATCTGCGAGGTTATCGGCCACGTCTGGGCTACTAAGAAAATGCAGGAACTTGAAGGCCTCAAGCTCATGGTTGTGCGGGAGACCGAGACAAACATCAGGGGTGGCAGCGTATTCGTGGCCGCCGACCAGGTGGGCGCCGGAATCGGCGAGCGCGTGCTCGTCGTGAGCGGCAGCACGGCCCGCGTGGCGGCGGGCGGAAATGACCTGCCGGTGGACTGCGCCATCGTCGGCATCATCGACACGCCCCCGGTGGAACGCGAGCGAAAGGCTGCTGCCGGGAAAAAGCAGGTGCTGCCCCGCACTGCCGATACCCTATGAGCCTCATTGACAAAATCGCCGCTGCGGGCGTCGTGGGCTGCGGGGGCGCCGGCTTTCCGGCCCACGTGAAGCTTGGCGGCAAAATTGACCACCTTATCATCAACGCCGCCGAATGCGAGCCGCTGCTGCGCACCGACCGCTACGTCATGGTCCATATGGCGACCCGCGTGATACGGGCCGCCGCCGCCCTGCGCAAAGAACTTGGGGACATCCCCTGCACCGTAGCCCTCAAAGAGGACTACAAAGAGGAGATCATTTGCCTGCAGAACGCGATTGACACAATTGACCCCGGAATTCGGCTTTTCAAAATGAAGGGCTTTTATCCGGCGGGTGATGAGCAGACGATGGTGGCTGAAGTGACGGGGCATGTGGTGCCGCCGGCCGGCATTCCGCTGGATGTCGGCTGTGCCGTCAGCAATGTGGGCACCCTGCTGTGCATTGACGATGCCATGGCGGGGATTCCCGTCACCCACAAATACCTGACGGTGACGGGCGCCGTGGCATGCCCCACCGTCATGAAAGTCCCAATCGGAACACCTTTTTCCGAGTGCATTGAGCGCGCGGGCGGTACTTTGATGGAGAAATATTTTGTTGTCTCGGGCGGTCCCATGATGGGCCGCCGTATGGAGATGAAAGAGGCCTTGGGGTCTTATGTCACAAAGACCACCTCGGGCATTTTAGTCCTCCCGGACGACGGGTATATCGCCTCGTCGTCCCGCGTCTCGGTTGTGCATATGAAAAGTCGGGCGAAATCGGCTTGCATCCAGTGCAGCCTGTGCACAGACCTGTGCCCCAGACATCTGCTGGGGCACCCGATCGAGCCGCACAAGATCATGCGCAAGCTCGCCATGGCAAAGGACTTCGAGTCCCTGCTGGATGATCCCGATATCCTGCAGGCAGCCTTATGCTGCGAGTGCGGTATCTGCGAGATCTATGCCTGCCCCATGCAGCTTCAGCCGCGCAGGATTAACGCTATGCTCAAAGAAGAGCTCGCAAAAAGGGGCATTCGCTATCCATTGGGTGAGGGGCAAAAAGAGATGTCCGATTGGCGAGGCTCCCGCAAGATCCCGACAAAGCGCGTCGCGGCCCGCACCGGCGTTTTGCCGTGGTACGCATCCTGCGGTACCGATAAGCTCGCGGAGTTTGAGGGGTCCAAAGTGACTATTGCCCTGCGGCAGAGCGCCGGCGCCTCGGCGCAGCCGGTCGTAACAGACGGGGATCGGGTGGGTTGCGGACAGCTTATCGCCCGGTGCCCCGCGGGCAAGCTCGGCGCGAATTTGCACGCCAGCATCGGCGGCATTGTCCGCCTCAATGCGGACAGCATCACGATCACGAGGGAGGGGAGACTGTCATGATGGAGACCATCGGCTTTTTGGAGCTAAACAGCATCGCAAAGGGGGTCGAGGCGGCGGATGCTATTTTGAAGGCCGCCGAAACCGACCTGCTCTTTGCGAAGGCCATATGCCCCGGAAAGTATGTCGTGATGTTCACGGGAGAAGTGGCACCTGTCACGGCATCTCTGGAGGCAGGCATCCGCATCGGGGCCGAGCACGTAGTGGACAGTGTCGTCATCCCCATGGTGGACCCGCAGGTGATCGAGGCCATAAACGCGGCAAGCATACCGGAGGATGTGGGAGCTGTCGGGGTCATGGAGTTTTTCAGCATCACGGCCGCCGTCTACGCGGCCGACGCCGCTGTCAAGGCGGCAGACATATCCCTCATGGATGTACGGCTTGGATGTGGCATCGGCGGTAAATCCTTTGTCACCCTCACGGGAGATGTGTCGGCCGTGAATGAGGCGGTCAAGGCGGGGACAGCCGAGGGCGAAGAGAGAGGTCTAATGGTTGCGGCCGTTGTGATTCCAAACCCAAGACCTGAAATTTTTGAATCACTCATGTAAAAGAGGGGGGCTAACGCCCATGTCGGAGGAAAAACAGCGGGTCATACAGGAATATGTGCCGGGTAAACAGGTGACCATGGCGCACCTCATCGCAAATCCGATTGAGGAACTCTATAAAAAGCTGGGCATCATCTCGGAGCACCGGGGTGCCCTTGGCATTCTCACCATCACGCCCAGCGAAGCCGCCATCATCGGTGCCGACGTGGCCTCCAAGGCGGCCGAAATTGAGATTGTCTTTGTGGACAGGTTCAGCGGCTCCCTTGTGATTTGCGGAGATGTGGCAAGTGTCGAGGCGGCCCTGCGGGACATTCTGAACGTTCTGACAAACACACTGCACTTTACCCCCACCGAGATCACAAAATCCTAATGGGCGGGCAAATGAAGAAAGTTATGCCAATCGGCCGGGTGGGCTGCGGGAAGACGCTGCTCTCCCAGTGCCTGACTGGACAGGAACGGTGCGATAAAAAGACCCAGACCGTCGAGGTGGTGGGTGGGGTGGCCATTGACACGCCGGGGGAATATGTCGAGAACAAGAGTTTTTTTAAGGCACTTGTCGTCACGGCGGTCGAGGCCGACTGTATCCTGCTCGTTCAGGCCTGTGACGATATCGAGTTCAGCTTTTCCCCGCGGATGTACGGCATGTTCAATCGCCCGATGGTGGGTGTTTTGACAAAGATGGACTTAAAGCCCGCTGCAAAGCAAGTGGAATCCATAAAGGATCTCCTGCGACTTGTCGGGGCGGAGCATGTCTTTTGTGTCAGCAGTCTTACAGGCGAGGGAATGGACGAATTGCGGGAATTCCTTGAAGCATAAAAACGGAGCTGGTGTCAATGCATGGTTGATAAATTCGGAGAACGCAATAAGTCACGCCCCCACCGTCCACCTCACTTGCCGGCAAGCGAGTAACTGAATTCACGCGCTTGAACGAAAGCGTTCCTATAAGAATTGATGAAATTCTATAGAAACGCTTCTTTATGTATGGTATAATTTTTTTTAACACGGAGGTGTGTATGGAAAGGTATGTTGCCCTTTTGCGCGGGGTGAATGTTGGCGGAAAGAATATCATTTCGATGCCAAGTCTGAAAGCTGCCTTTGAGGATGCGGGTTTTCAAAAAGTCAGCACGTATATCAACAGCGGGAACATCATCTTCTCTGCCGAAGGGGAGGACGTCCTGGCGCTGCAGCAGACATGCCGGCAGGCAGTAGCGGACATGTTCCGGCTCAACATCGCCGTTGCCGTCATATCCGCAAAGGACTTACAGGAAGCGCTGGACCATGCGCCTGCATGGTGGGACAGTGATCACGACTCCAAACATAATGCAATATTCGTAATTGCACCCGCAGATTCAAATGCTATTATCGAGTCTGTCGGCCGGTCAAAGCCGGAGCATGAACAAGTTTCTCACTACGGTCGTGTTATTTTTTGGTCCGCACCGCTTAAAACGTTTTCGAGGACAAGGTGGTCTAAGATCGTTTCAACGACAGCATATAGCAGTGTTACGATCCGCAACGCAAATACTGCAAAAAAACTGTCACAGCTTACTGTGTAAATGCCGTATAAATGGATTTGGGACTCCAAACACTTTGTATGATAAAATATAAAACACGTATTCAGCTAAGGTGTTTTCCGAAACATGTAAAATGTATTTGGAGGAAGTTACAATGGCGCAACTGGATAGGTCAAAAGAAGAATTCATCGCAAGCATGAATGCTCAAAGTGTACGGAAAAGTGGCACATGTGACGCCGAGACTTCGGGGCGGAATGCCGGCGCGCAGCCAGCTCCGTTTTTTGAAAAATTTGGTTTTCTGCTCAGCACCGCCTTGATAGGTCTTATTATCACGGATGCCAGCGGCGTGATCATCAGCTTTAATAAGACAATTCAGGATTTTTTGGGAATTGAGATTGACAAATACAAGGGTACGAACGTCTCGGATTTATATGCCAATCCGCAGGACCGGCTGCGTCTGCTGAACATGCTTTCCGTTTCCAATTCGGTCCGGGATTTCGAAGTAGAAGTAAAACACAAGAACGGAACATTGCGTACGGTACTGGCAAACATCGACAATATCGAACTTAACGATGAGCACGTTTTGCTGACTTCGCTCTATGATATAACCCCCTACAAGCAAAGACAGGAGGGCTCGAAAGGGCCCGAAGACAGCTACCGGACGCTTTTCAGCAATGTTCCGGTGGGAATCACGGTTACGGACTTTCAGGGGAATCTGGTTGTCAGCAATAACGCCATCAAAGAGCTTCTGGGATATAGTCCGGGCGAATTGCGGGATGTCAGCGTATGGGATTTTTATTTAATTCCGGCTGACCGGCATCAATTGCTCGATTTGACGAAAAAGCTTGGAAACGTTCGCGACTTTGAGACGGTATTCAAACATAAAAGCGGCAGAGGAGTTTCGGTTCTAATCAATACCGACACCATTGAATTTAACAGCAATAAGAGCATGATGCTCACCTCAATACGCGACATCTCGAGTCTTAAAAGGGCCGAAGATGAGCTGAAAGAAGAACGAGATTTTTCCAATGCCGTCTTGAATATCGCGGCGACGCTGATTGTAGTACTGGATCGCAGCGGAAAGATCACCAGATATAACCGGGCCTGTGAACAACTCACCGGTTACTTAGCCGATGAAATATGTGGGACTTATTTGTGGGGTACTACTTTTTTTGACCCGGTCATGACCCCGGAAGAGATTGATAATCTGCTCAGCGACAATTATCCCGGGGCATACGAGAACATTCTGATCTCCAAAAAAGGGGAAAGGCGCAACATTTCGTGGACATTTGCGGCAATGCTTGACGGGTCGGGACATGTCGAACATATCATTGCAACCGGAATCGACACCACCAGGCGTCAGCAGATAGAAGATGAACTGCAAAAGGCAAACAGAGAACTGGCTTCCCGGGTCAGCGAGCTTCAGCAAAGAACTGAGGAAATGAACCAGCTCAATGAAATGGGCGAACAGCTTCAAAGCTGTCAGACAATCACCGAGGCCTGTGCTGTCAGCGTGCAGTATGTCAAACGGATATGCCCGGCCAGCCGCGGCGCATTATATCTGATCAATGAGTCAAAGGACTTGGCTAGGGCGATGGAGATGTGGGGAGAGCCCACTTTTACACGGGATGTGTTTGCACCGCTTGGCTGCTGGGCGATCCGGCGCGGGCGCAGCCACCTAATCGATGCCGGACACCCGGGCCTGCGCTGTGAACACATAACTGGCCCCGAGTCCGGCCAATATCTGTGCGTGCCTTTGCTTGTAAATGGAGAGGCCATCGGAATACTCCATTTGAACCATGTGGACGCCCATGATCAGGGTCAGTCTGAAACGGCGAGCCTGTCGTATACCGAACATAAAACACAGATCGTCACGACAATCGCGGAGCATATCGCGCTTGCCGTATCGAATCTAAAACTGAGAGAAACTCTCCGCCAGCAGTCTATTCGGGATGTTCTGACCGGACTTTTTAACAGACGATACCTGGAAGAGACACTTGAGCGGGAACTGAGCCGGGCAGAGCGGGAAAACAAACCGGTCGGCGTGATCATGTTCGATATCGACCACTTCAAGGAGTATAATGATCTCTCGGGGCACGACTCCGGAGACGCGTTGCTGCGCGAGTTGGGGGCATTTTTGAGGAAAACCACCCGGGGCGGCGATATGATCTGTCGGTATGGCGGAGAGGAATTCTTGGTGGTGCTGCCCGGGGCAAATGCGGAAAACACAAGGGCGCACGCCGAAAGGCTGCGCCAGGGGGTAAAAGAACTTTCGGTACACCATCTTGGTAAGACGCTGGCCAGATGTACGATTTCCCTTGGCGTTGCCGTCTACCCGGAGAACGGATTGACCGGGGAAGAGCTGCTCAAAGCCGTCGACAACGCTCTTTATCGCGCAAAAAATGAGGGAAGAGACCAAGTTGCGATGGCGTGATGCGAATGGAGCCGTATCGGCCGGAGAGTAGAAGCGTAAATTCTGTTTGCCGTAGCGACAAAGCGGCGACAAAGACAGGAGGAGGACTGTTATGTGGATGTGCCCGAAATGCGGACGGGAATTCAAAAACGAAAATCAAGACCACTACTGCGTAAAAATAAGCGCGATTGACGACTATATTGCCGCACAGACCCCGGAAGTCCGCCCCATTCTCCAGAGTATCCGAGAGACGATACATGCCGCCGCCCCCGAAGCTTCGGAGAAAATTGCGTGGCAGATGCCAACATTCTGGAAGGGTGAAAACATTGTCCACTTTGCGGCTTTCAAAAAGCACATTGGCCTCTACCCCGGCGGGGAGGCGGTCGGCGTGTTCGCGGACCGCCTTGGGGACTACAAGACCTCCAAAGGCGCGATCCAGTTTCCGCTGGACAGGCCGGTTGACCATGCGCTGATTGCCGACATCGTGCGGTGGAGAGTAAAAGAAGCGGAGGAAAAGTAGTACAAAAGTAGTACAAAAGCGGTCAAAAGCAGGAGGGCGGGAAGATGGAAGCGTTCACAAAAGAAGAGCTGTCAGAAGCGCTGCGGGCAATTACCTCGACGATTGGTAAGTGTGAAAAGGTGCAGCCAAAATTAAAACCGGGCACGTCCCAGCACACGCTGCTCGTCCGCAGGATTAAAGCGTTGAACATCGCGTCTGAGCTCATAAAAAGAGAACTGGACTGTGATACGAACCAATCAATTGACCTGGGAGAGCAGGCGTAAAAACGCCTAAAATAGAGAAAATCAGGAATCCGCACATAATAACAGCCCCCGGCCGCGATGGCCGGGGGCTGTCTGATATCCAGATTATGCGGCAAAAACGCGGCCGGGTCGGGTGGCCGAATTACGCCTGCGGTGTCGCGACGATGAAGCACATATCGTTTAAATCCGCCTCATCAAAGAAGTCATAGAACGTGAAATTGTAAATAAAACGCTCGGCACTGTACACGCCGTAGCCGTCCTGGTTGTGGTCGGTGGTGTCGTACGGGTCAGCCACCATGATCACGTCATCTTGGGTTGTCTCGGTGCCCATGGTATCGTATCCGATGATGACCTGCCAATGCCCGCCCCAGTCGTTCCAACCGATCATGATGGGGGCTCCGGCCGCCAAAGTCTCCTGAATGTAGTCCAGGGTGAATACATCGTGGACGGTTTCGGCGCAGTCGAAGGTGGTGTAGAGGTCAAAACCGCCGACGCCTTCAAAAATCTCCATGGCCTGTTTGAGGGTCGTGGCTTCGGGCGTCGTGCCGTTGCTGCGCAGCTCGGCAAGGGTCTCTTCGTTGTAATCACCGAGGGCGTCATACCAGTTTAGGATCATCAAAACGCTGGAGACTCCGCAGTTCCACTCGCTCGACTGCTGCTGGGTTTTAAAGTGCGAAAGAATGGTCAGCGAGTCAGTGGACTCGAGGTTGTAAAAGTCCAATGTGGAGAAATACGGGCTGTCCTCGTGGTCGCCCTGGCGTTCAACGCTGTCGGCGCCATAATCCGCGTCCAGATTTACCGGGTTCGGGATTTTCATCTCGTCGGTATAGTTGCCGTGGGGACGCGTATCCTCCACGGTCTCGGGGGTAACGGGTGTCCCGGTGGCGGCTGTCGCACAGCCGGTCAGGGCAAGGCAAAGAATGATAAGCCATACAATTAATTTTTTCATAATCGACATCCTTTACAAAAAATTTAATTGTACCTGTATAAGGCGGCCCAGGCCGCCCAAACATACCCGCCTTAATTGTGTTATTTATTAGATTGGGGACCCTTGTGCCCCCGCATTTTATTTATCCAATTTCCGGTCGTTGCTGCGCTTTATATAGTAATTTGTCCGCACCACGCAGGAGCAGTCTACTTTTAATACGCTCATGTTGTTTTATACAAGTACGTGTGAGGCGGCGCCCCACAGGACCCACAGGATAAGCCTGCGCTATAAAATCATGAGCCCGCCTTTGGGCTCCGACATGAGTGCGCTTGTAAGCGCGCGGCATCCGACCCGAACCCTCCCTTTCGCCGAAAATAATTATACCTGAAAATCTCCAAAACACAAGCACTTTTTTCGGAGGGTGAAAAAACTTCGCCACCCCTCTCGCCGAGCTTGCCGGACAAAGGTAAAAGTGTGAAGGTTGATTGACGAAATTTGCCGGTGAGCGTATAATGTAGAATCATGTAAAAACAAGGAGGTGAGCCCGTTTTGGATACCGGAGGCAGTTTGTGCGGCATACCCGGGCGAAGTAGATTTGCGGCACCGGACGAGCGGACAAGACAGGGACTCACCGAACTGTGCACCGGATAAAACCCGGATAGCGCAGACGGTCGTGTCTCCGTTTTGACGTCCCAGCCCGGCCGTGGGGAAGGGAGTGTCAAAAAATGGAGACTATTTTTTTTGAGAAGCTCTCTGCGCTGCTGAAGGACGGTCATATCCGGGAGCTCAAGGAGCAGCTCGTGGAGATGAATGTGGTCGACATCGCGGAGTATTTGATGGAGCTGGAGGGGGAAAAACAGCTGCTTGTCTTTCGAATTCTGCCAAAGGATCGCTCGGCCGAGGTCTTTGCGTACCTCGACGCCGAGATTCAGCAGTGTATCGTGGAGTACAGCAGCGATAAGGAAGTCGGCTACCTCGTTGAGGAACTTTACGTAGACGATGCAGTGGATTTTCTGGAGGAAGTGCCGGCGGGCATCGTAAAGCGGGTCCTGGCGAGTGCAAGCACCGAGACCCGAAACGTCATCAACAAATACCTTCAGTATCCGCCTGACAGTGCCGGCAGCGTTATGACCATTGAGTATGTGGAGCTGCACGACCGCATTACAGCGTCTGAAGCGATTCAGGTGATCCGCAAAACGGGGCTTGACAAGGAGACAATCTACACCTGCTACGTCGTCGATGACAAGCTGCACTTGGTCGGCATTCTTCCGCTGCGGCGGTTGCTTCTGGCCGACGAGAGCGCTCATGTCCGTGATGTCATGAGCGACAACCAACAGATGATCAGTGTACATACGCTGGAGGATCAGGAGACGGTAGCCGGGATTGCCAAAAAGTATGACCTTTTGAGCGTACCGGTGGTGGACAATGAGAACCGGCTTGTGGGGATCATCACCATCGATGATATCGTCGACATCATCGAAGCGGAGACTACGGAAGACTTTGAAAAGATGGCCCTCCTGCAGCCCGCTGAACAAGAGTATTTGAAATCCAGTGTCCTCACGCTGGCCAAGAACCGCATCGCATGGCTGCTCATTCTCATGGTCTCTGCCACTTTCACAGGGCGGATCATTGAAAACTTCGAGGGAATGCTGGCGGTGCTCACCGGCCTGACGGCCTGCATTCCGATGCTTATGGACACCTGTGGAAATGCGGGCACCCAGTCTTCTACGCTGATTATCCGCGGCATGGCCATCGGCGAAATCACAACGAGAGACTACTTGAAGGTGCTCTATAAAGAGCTTCGGGTCGCAATGATCTGCGGCGGCGTGCTTGCGGCTGTTAACTTCTTGCGGATGATGCTGCTCGGGAGCAGCGGCGGCACGCCGGTCTATCTTGTAGTCAGCCTGACCGTCCTGTTTTCGGTCGTAGTCTCCAAATGCATCGGATGTACACTCCCAATGGTGGCAAAGGCTGTCCACCTCGACCCGGCAGTTATGTCGAGCCCGCTTTTGACGACCATCGCCGATGCCATGGCGCTCGGAATCTATTTTTCGCTCGCAAAAGTCTTTCTCCTCTGATGCTGCGGCGGACCGTCCGGTAGCTGATGTTAAACATCCCGCAGCCTGTGGCTGCGGGATGTTTTTGCGCTATGCGGGCGGGAATTGCAGGGCCGGTTTTGCGGGAGAATTTTCCGGGCCCGGGGTTTTTCGTGTCAATTGGCTTCCAGGCCTAATAGAATGGAGCAAAACCAAAGTGGGGGAGCTAATAAAATGAAATCACAAAACCGTCGTGCTGCGATTAAAATGTCCACTGAAAAAAGGACTTACACCTATGAATCTGTCGCGGTGCTCACGCTTTCCATGACCTACCCAAAAGTACGCCTGAAGGGTGCCCCGGAGGCTGAAAGCCGCATCAATTGCCGCATTCAGACCGAGGTGGCCGACTTCCTTTGCAATGCCACGAACGTGCTGTATCGGCAAGCCGTCGCCTCGTATCGCTATTCACAGGAAAACGGATTTCCATTTAACGCTTATGACGCCGTGATGCTGTACGAGGTCACATATAATGAAAACTGCTACTTGAGCCTGTATTACGACGAGTACATGTATACGGGCGGTGCACACGGGAACACGCTGCGGGCATCCGACACTTGGAATCTGTTTGACGGGTGCGCCCTGTTGCTTGCCGCCTTCTTTGCGCCCGACCAGGACTATCGGGGAACTTTGATCGCCCAGATCATTCGGCAGGCTGACCGCAACATGCAGGAAAATCCCGGCATTTATTTTGAGGAGTATAGAGACCTCATTGTGCAAAACTTCGATGAGGAGAACTACTACCTCACACTCTAGGGACTTGCGATCTACTTTCAGCAGTATGAGATTGCGCCCTATTCCACCGGCATCGTCGTTTTTACGATCCCCTACCGGACGTTGGGGTGGAGCCCCAGCTGCAATCAGGCGCTTCCGTATTGACCGCTTTGCTTTGCTTGACAACTTGCCTGTGCTTGTCATACAATCCCATCGTCGTATCAATGTGAAAGAGCGGGCGGCATATACAAGCGCTCGGCAGGCAGATGAAAGAATGGCGCAGATAAGTATAATGAACGGCACCGATACGCAGAGGCTTGCCCACATCGTGACGCCGCTGCTGGGCTGGTACGGGCAAAACGCCCGGGTGATGCCTTGGCGCAGGGACACCGACCCTTACCGCGTGTGGGTGTCGGAGATCATGCTGCAGCAGACAAGAGTCGAGACCGTCATACCCTATTTCGAGCGTTTCATACAGGCTGCCCCCAACATCAAAACCCTCGCCGGTCTTGAAGAGGGGCAGCTTATGAAGTTGTGGGAAGGACTCGGTTATTACAGCCGCGCCAGGAGCCTTCAAAAGGCGGCCCGATTTGTCGAAGAGAAGTTCGCCGGCATCTTCCCAACGGGATTTGACGATATCCGTGCGCTGCCCGGCATCGGCGACTACACGGCGGGTGCCGTGGCCTCCATTTGCTTTGGGCTGCCTGTGCCTGCCGTCGACGGCAATGTGCTGCGGGTTGTAGCCCGGCTCATCGCCTGCGCGGACAACATTTCCGCCCCCGGGGTCAAAGCAAGGTTTGCGGCGATGCTGGCTGAAATTTACCCGGCGGACCGTGCCGGCGACTTTACCCAAAGCCTCATGGAGCTCGGGGCCGTCGTCTGCTTGCCTCATGGACGGGCAAAGTGCGAGGCCTGTCCGCTGGCATCCCTGTGTGCGGCAAATGCAGCGGGTACGCAGGGCATTTTACCCGTCAAAGCCTCTAAGCCGCCGCGGAAAAAGGAGCAGCGAACTGTCTTTATGCTGCAGTGCGCAGGCAAGGTCGCCGTCCGGCAGCGGGACAGCGCCGCCCTGCTGGGTGGACTGTGGGAGTTCCCGAACGTCTTAGGGCATCTGACCGCCGAGGAGGTAAACGCGCAGCTTGCAAAGTGGGGCACATCGGCGGGGCCTGCTGTTCCCGGCATCCGCAAAAAGCATATTTTCACCCACATTGAGTGGGAGATGACAAGCTATGTCGTCCCTTGCGAAAATATGCCGGACGCTTTTGTCTGGGTCACAAAAGAGGAGCTGACAGAGGGACTCGCCCTGCCGACCGCTTTCCGGGCGTTTTTGTCCCTCGTTTAAGGGGTCCTGCCGTTATGAGAAGTCGGCGGGGTTACAGTTTTTGCGTCCACTCGAGCGGCCTAAAGCCGACCAGTACAAAGTCGCTGCCCACTAAAATCGGGCGCCTTACCAGCATGCCGTCTGTGGCGAGCAGCGTAAATTGCTCGTCTTCAGTCATGGAGGCAAGTTTTTGGGACAGGCGGAGCGCCTTGTACTGCAGGCCGCTCGTGTTGAAAAACCGCTTCAAAGGAAGACCGCTCATTTTGTGCCAAGCCCGAAGCTCGGCCTCGGTCGGGTTATTTTGTTTGATGTCCCGAAATTCGTAAGCCGCGCCCCGCTCATCGAGAAAAGCCCGCGCCTTTTGACAGGTAGTGCATTTGGTATAACAGATAAACAGCATAGGAATGTCCTCCGATCCATTTTCAAAAAGTATATCATAAGTTTTGGAAGGAATCCAAGCAAGTTGACAGGCGGCGTCAATTCTGGTATTATATATCGTAGACGATATGAAAGGAGCACTGTTTATGGAAAAATTCATACCCTTTGAGAAACTCTCAAAAAAACAGCAACTGGAACTGCACAAGAGTCGGCGCGGCAGTTGGGGCGCAGTAAACCCCGTGACCCGCAAAAGCAAAAACCCAAAGTCATATGACCGCAATAAGGCACGGAAATGGAGTGACGACACCATGACCGTGCCTTTTGATTGTCGTTTATGCAGTTTCCTGCGGTCAAAATGCTGTTTTACTTCCATGTGGTATATGGTATAATCTTTGCGAAAACAATGGAATATTGACGATATATAAAGGCAAAAGCGCATGTCGTGGCTAGGGGGATATGGTTGAAGATTTTGGTCATAACCGGCACTGAAATAAAGGGCTGCACCTATCGCATGAAGGAGACATTTCTCGACTGTCTGCGGGAGGGCAATGAGATCGTCGAGTATGTCCTTCCGAGGGACTGCCCGCAGTTTTGCTGCGGGTGCAAGACCTGCTTTTTAAAAAGCGAGCTGCTCTGTCCGCACGCAAAATATGTGATGCCCATCTGGGAAGCCATGCTGTCGGCCGACCTTTTGGTCTTCGCGTCGCCGGTCTACGCGCTGCGGACGACCGGACAGATGAAGACCCTGCTCGATCACCTCTGCTGTCACTGGATGGCCCATCGGCCGGACGAGCGGATGTTCAGTAAAAAGGCCGTCATCCTGACAAACGCGATCGGCGTCTTCAACGGCGGTGCCCAGCGGGACATAGCGACAAGCCTTACCTGGCTTGGTGTGTCTGACATTAAAAAATGCGGTGTGGGCCTGCTGAGGGAGTCGTCTGGGATGAACTCTCCGAAAAGCGGCGGGGAATCATCACCGGCAAGCTTGAAAAACTCGCCCAAAGGTACAAGAGGCCTTACGTTTCTCATATAGGGCTGAAGGTCCGCCTGATTTTCGCCTTCACAAAGAAGATGCACCAGGATTTCGCGCGCAAGGAGGAGACCCCCTCGGCCGACAATCAACACTGGCTCGACAAGGGCTGGATCAGGCTGTGAATTCATATGGGTGGGGGCGGGTAAAAATGGAGGACAGGGAGCGCCTAACCCGGCGCTGGTTTGACATGTGGGCGGCGGGGAACGGCGCATGAAAAAACTCTATCTGATCGGCGGCACGATGGGTGTGGGCAAGACCACCGTCTGTAAGTTGTTGCGGGACATGCTTCATAACAGCGTCTTTCTGGACGGGGACTGGTGCTGGGATATGCGCCCCTTTGTCGTCACGGAAGAGACAAAGGCCATGGTGATGGACAATATCTGCCACCTGCTCCAAAACTTCATCCGATGCTCCGCTTTCGACAATATTATTTTGGGCTGGGTCATGCACGAGCAGTCCATCATCGACGACATCCTTTATAGGCTCGACACGTCGGACTGTGCCGTGCGGTGCGTCTCGCTTGTCTGCACCGGGGAGGCCCTGGCCCGCAGGCTGCAAAAGGACGTCGACGAGGGCCTGCGGCAAAACGACGCCATCGCCCGGAGTCTTGAGCGAACTGCGCTCTACGAGCTTCTTGATACAGTCAAAATCGACGTGACCGATATATCGGCCAAGGAAGCGGCCGAAAAAATCAGCCGGCTTTAGAGCGGGCACAGACCATTTTGTCGAGGAGGTAAAAACATGGGGGAACTGTCAAAATTGCCGAATATCGGGCCCGTAGTCGAAGAGCAGCTTGAGGCTGTCGGCATTGAAACTTTGGCACAGCTTCAGGAGATTGGCAGCAGAGAGGCTTGGCTGCGCATTCAGCAAATGGATTCATCTGCCTGTATCCACCGGCTGATGGGTCTGGAAGGTGCGCTTCTGGGCGTGAAGAAGTCGATGCTTCCTCCCGAAACAAAGGCGCAGCTCAGGGCTTTTTATCAGTCCCACAAGTTGTAATTGTTTATGAAAAAGCGCCTTCGCAGCATGCGAAGGCGCTTTTAAGATACCGTAAAAGTAAATTATTTGTTCAGGATGGCGACAAGGTCCTGCTCCGGGGTTGAGATGGGGTGCAGGTCAAACTTCTCCACCAGGGCTTTGAGCACGGCTTCACTGAAGAAGGCTGGGATGCTGGGCCCAATATAGATGTTCTTAATGCCCAGTGACAAAAGCGTCAGCAGGATGCAAACGGCTTTTTGCTCGTACCAAGAGAGCACCAGTGTCAGCGGCAGGTCGTTCACGCCGCACTCGAAAGCGCCGGCTAAGGCAACGGCGACCTGAATAGCGCCGTAAGCGTCGTTGCACTGCCCCATGTCGAGGATGCGGGGGAAGGGTCCGATGGAGCCGATGTCAAGGTCGTTAATGCGGTATTTGCCGCAGGCTAAAGTCAGCACAACGGTGTCATGCGGAGCCTGTTTGACAAACTCGGTATAGTAGTTGCGGCCGGGCTTTGCGCCGTCGCAGCCGCCGACGAGGAAGAAGTGTTTGATGGCGCCGGCTTTAACTGCGTCGATAATGGCGGGGGCGTTCGACAAAACCGTCTGGCGGCCAAAGCCGGTCGTGACGGTGGTGCCGCCGTTGATGCCGGTGAGTTGTTTGTCCTCGGGGTAGCCGCCAAGCGTCAAAGCCTGCTCAATCAGGGCGGAAAAATCCTTATGGCCGCCCTCGCCTGCCGGTATATATATCATCTCGGGGTAATAGACGACCGAAGTCGTGTAAATGCGGTCACTGTAACTTGGACGCACCGGCATGATGCAGTTGGTCGTAAAGAGAACCGGGGCCGGAATGCCCTCAAACTCCTTTTGCTGATTCTGCCAGGCCGTGCCGAAATTGCCTTTGAGGTGGGGGTACTTCTTGAGCTCGGGGTAGCCGTGGGCCGGCAGCATCTCACCGTGGGTGTAAATGTTCACGCCTTTCCCTGCCGACTGCTCGAGCAGCATTTTGAGATCGTGCAGGTCGTGGCCGGTCACAACGATAAAGGGACCTTTTTCGATTTTGAGCGGTACGACGGTCGGAACCGGATCGCCGTAAGCTTCGGTGTTGGCAGCGTCCAGTATGGCCATGCACTTTAAGTTGATGCCGCCAAACTCCATCAGCAGGGAAAGCCATTCCTCCACTGAGTGCTCGTCCGCCATTACGGACATGCCCTTGATAAACCATGCATCGACCTCGGGGTCGCGCTTGCCCAAAACCCGCGCGTGATGGGCATAGGCCGCCATGCCGCGCATGCCGAAGAGCAGCGTCGAGCGCAGCGAGATGAGATCGGCGTCCCCGTGAAAGAGCTCTTCCGTCGACAGAGGCAGACTGCCTCGGGCGGCCTCTCTCGCGGCCCGAACCTTGGCCGAATAGGATGCGACGTTGTCCTCGTCAAAGTTGACATTGGTGATGGTGACAAAGAGTCCGTCCATAATCAGGTCTACATGCTCCCTGCGACCGTCGCTTGCCTTGGCAAGGCCGATCATTTCACAGGTCAGCAGGTCCTGCTCGTGGGCCACGTTCGGTTTTTTGCCGCAGACGCCCGACATCGTGCAGCCGGTACCCTTTGCAGTCTGCTCACACTGGAAACAGAACATTTCGCTCATGATAAATACCTCCCTATTTTTTTGGGTTGTTTACTCTGCTCATCTTTCCGCTATAAAGCCTTTACCGGTAATTTTGAGCAAATACGGAACTCGATATGCGTGGCTGACCTTAAATCTATTATGGCCGTTTATTTATTCGCTGTCAAGAATATTACCGTCAGCCGATATGGTCACAACTTGCCATGGGATCATTTTGCCGCAGTTTTTGAGGGCCGTTACGGCCGCATGCTCAAGTCCGCCGCAGCAGGGAACTTCCATGCGCACAACCGTCACCGACCGAATATCGTTATCCCGCAGGATGGCGGTTAGCTTCTCGCTGTAGTCGACTGAATCCAGCTTCGGGCAGCCGATGACGGTCACTTTGTTTTTCATAAATTTGCTGTGGAAATTGCCATAGGCATAGGCGGCGCAGTCGGCAGAAATCAGAAGGTTAGCGCCGTCAAAGTAAGGAGCGTTCATGGGCAACAGCTTAATTTGCACCGGCCACTGCATCAGCATGCTCTGCGGCACCGCACAGGCGGCTGGGGCCGGCGTTTCCTCCCTCTGGAGGGAACGGGCATGGGAACCGGGGCATCCGCAGGCGAGCGGCTCCTCTCTCTCAAGGACATGAGCTTTCGCGCCGGGGCATCCGCCGGAAGGAGCCGTTTTGTGCTCCTCTTCCATGCGGGCCTTGACGGCAGCTTCATCATATTCCGCAGCCTCCCGCTGCTCAAAGGAGATGGCGCCAGCCGGGCAGGCCGGCAGACAGGCGCCCAGCCCGTCACAGTAGTCGTCGCGCAGGAGCTTCGCTTTGCCGTTAATCATGCCGATTGCCCCCTCGTGACAGGCTTTTGCGCACACCCCGCAGCCGTTACATTTTTCTTCATCTATTTTAACGATATTTCGTACCATAAATAGCACCTCTTTCTTTTTATTGACTTGATGTCTGTATCATACTATACTTTCCCCATAGGGTCCGTTGTATTTGCAACGTGGAGGGAAAATATTCGATGCAAAGAGAAATTATTAAAGAATGTCCGCTTTTCGCTGGGATAGACGATGCACAGCTTGAGTCGCTGCTCGGCTGTCTTGACGCAAAAACCTGCCACTATACAAAGGATGAGTTTATTTTCCGCATGGACGAAAAGGCGCTTTTCGTCGGCATCGTGCTGTCCGGCGGGGCAAACGTCATTCAGGAGGACTTCTGGGGCAACCGTGCAATCTTGGCACACATCTCGCCGGGTGGGCTGTTCGGCGAGGCCTTTTCCTGCGCCGAGTCAAACCAGCTGCATGTCAGCGCCGTGGCGACTGAACCCTCCGAGATCATGCAGATCAACTACAGGCGCATCGTCACGGTCTGCCCCACGAGCTGCATCTTCCACACCCGGCTGATCTCAAACATGCTGCGGGTTTTGGCAAATAAAAATATCATGTTAACCCGAAAGATTGAACATATTTCGCGGCGGACGACGAGGGAAAAGCTGCTGTCCTTTTTGTCGGACCAAGCGCTTCTCAATAACAGCAGTGAAATCGTCCTCCCATACAACCGACAGGAACTGGCCGACTTTCTCTGCGTCGAGCGCAGCGCCCTCTCAAGGGAACTTGGGGAAATGAAAAGAGAGGGGCTTATAGACTACGATAAAAACCGTTTCGTTCTCCTCTAAGGGCGGCGGGACTGTCCGGCATCTTGGGTACAAATACAAAAGCAAGCGGTCCGGGTTGGACCGCTTGCTTTTGTATTTGGTTAAGGTGAGCCGCGGCCTTCGCTGAGTTTTTTCCATGGGGTAGACGTTAATGCCCGATCGCTGTACTCAATGGGGAAAGTACCGACGACATCATATCGCCGGCAGGACGAGTGATTTCAGGAAAGACGCAACCCCTTTTCTTTTTGAGTGGATAGGGGAAAACAAAGCATGTCAATCGAACGACTTGGACATAGCCCAAGACAATTAACAGAAGGCTTTGTATCTTAAACAAAGAGTGAGGACGTAATTCCCGCCGGGCTGACTGAAAAGTTATGTCGTCTAAACGTTAATGATTTTTTATTAAAAGCATGTAAAGTGAGCTAAATCTCTCATTGGAAATGCCGATATTACTAATAGGGAAAATGCGTTGTTTTTAAATGTGCCCATCATGGCACGCGTTTTAACGGAAATTATCCGTTTTATGTCTTGCGTGCCAATACAATATTTTTTGTGAGGTGACCCTTTGTGAAAAATTACAACGACTTGAGCGAACTTCAACTGAGCGTTCTCTCTGAGATTGGAAATATTGGCGCCGGGAACGCAGCCACTTCCCTGGCAAGTATTCTTGCGGATAAGGTTTCGATGACGGTTCCCAAGCTTCAGATCATTGATGTTAACAGTATGACTGCGATTCTTGGCGGCCCTGAAAATGAGCTGGCTGGGATACTTGTCAATATGACGGGCGATATTCAGGGAATGCTCCTTTTTTTGTTCGACAAGGAATTCATATGCAAGCTCATAAACGTATTATTGGAAAAGAACATCGACGCGTTTGAAAACATCACTGATCTTGACATGTCGGCGATCATGGAAATCGGTAACATCATGGCGGGATCATATATCAGTGCGATCTCGATGCTAACTAATTTATATATCGGCCTTTCTACGCCCCAACTTGCAATCGATATGGCCGGAGCGATTCTCAGCTATCCCGCCGCGTCGTTCGGGATGATGGGGGAGAAGCTGCTGTTTATTGAGGAAAATTTCCTAAGTGGAGAGGAAAGCATTAAAAGTCACCTGCTGATAATGCCGGAACCGAGTTCGCTTTCGCTGATCATGGAGAGTCTGGGAGTGTGTTAATGGAAAAATTACTGGTTGTTGGTATATCAGACCAACAGATTGCATTCCCATCGGACTGTCTTATTACGTATGCGCTTGGATCATGCGTAGGGATATGCCTTTATGATAAGTTAAAGCGGATCAGCGGACTTGCCCACATTCTGCTGCCGGAAGCCTTTGATGCAGGCAACAAAAATGAAGTTTATAAGTTTGCGGATACGGCGATTGTGGAGCTTGTTAATACGATGGAAAAGCGGGGCAGTGCCCGCAATCACCTCGTTGCGAAAATCGCAGGCGGCGCCAGTATGTTCATCAATTCAACAATTAACATTGGTGAGCGAAATGTCGAAGTTGTTAAGAGAGAGCTGTATCGGCTGAACATCAAATTGGTGGCCGAGGATACTGGGCTAAATTACGGCAGAACGGTAAAATTCAGTACGGAAGACGGTAAGATGTCCGTAACGGCTATTGGGAAAGGGATTAAAGTTCTTTGAGGATAAGAAAAGGCTGCGCAAATTGAAGTGCACCCCCAAAGTTATCCAGTATGACATACTGAAATAACTTTGGGGGTGCACTTCAAATAGGTCGCACTTTTTTCGCCTTGCATGGGGATTGACAGGTCACTCGCCGAGTTTTTGTACCACGAGGTAGGCGTTGAGGCCCGACAAAAGATCCAGCACGACCGCACTCGAGGTGGAAAGTGCCAGCGACACCATATCGCCGGCAGCGAGGCTGACATAGGTGAGACCATGGGGATTGTTTTCAATGCCGGGGGTCAGTTGGTGCTGTTCGGTGGCGAAAGTCGACCCATTGACCTGCATGAAGACATTGAGCAGGATGGGATCCCCCACAAAAGCGGGAATAACGTCGAGCTTATACTGCACCTCATAGATGCCCGCATCCTGGGCCTGAAGCGAACAGGGGGCTGCGATGTGGGTCACGCGGTCGGACAGCATGGAAAAGGCAAAGCAGGCTGGCACAATCGTCGTATCGAGGCTGAAGATCGCCTCATTTTGTGAATTCATACCGCCAAACGGCAAAGCCGCACCTGTTGCACCTGTGGCACCCGTCGCGCCTGTGGCACCTGTGGCACCTGTGGCGCCCGTGGCACCGGTGGCACCCGTTGCACCGGTGGCGCCCGTGGCACCGGTAGCGCCCGTGGCACCCGTCGCACCTGTGGCACCCGTTGCACCGGTGGCACCCGTTGCACCGGTGGCGCCCGTGGCACCGGTAGCGCCCGTGGCACCCGTCACACCTGTGGCGCCCGTGGCACCGGTGGAACCCGTGGAACCCGTCGCGCCTGTCGCACCTGTTGCACCTGTGGCGCCCGTTGCACCTGTGGCACCGGTAGCGCCCGTGGCACCCGTCGCACCTGTGGCACCCGTTGCACCTGTGGCGCCCGTGGCACCGGTGGAACCCGTGGAACCCGTTGCACCTGTTGCGCCCGTTGCACCTGTGGCACCGGTAGCGCCCGTGGCACCCGTCGCACCTGTGGCACCCGTTGCACCTGTGGCGCCCGTGGCACCGGTGGAACCCGTGGAACCCGTCGCGCCTGTCGCGCCTGTCGCACCTGTTGCACCTGTTGCGCCTGTTGCACCCGTCGAGCCGGTGGGTCCGGTGGCGCCCGTGGCACCTGTCGCGCCTGTTGCACCCGTCGACCCGGTGGGACCGATAGGGCCGATAGGACCGGTGGGGCCAATAGGACCGGTGGGGCCGATAGGACCGGTGGGGCCGATAGGACCGGTGGGGCCGATAGGGCCGGTGGGGCCGATAGGGCCGGTGGGGCCGATAGGGCCGGTGGGGCCGATGGAACCGGTCGGACCGGTGGGACCGATGATGATCGGACAGCACATGGGGGGGCGGCACCCGCAGTGTCGGCCGGCAGATCTCGCAGATCTATGGTTGTTCATATCCTCATTCCAAATCTGTTGATATTAGGAAATAACGCTTCCTACATACATTTTATGTCTGCTGTCGAAATTAGTGAGAATAAGCAGAAAAACATGGAAGATTTTGTATTCGCTCCCGTCCCGTGCGGGCACAAAAAAAGCGCGGAACACCCCGCGCTCTTTTTAATTAGCGTTGCCGCTCAGGCAAGGCTTGTCGCCATTGCCGCAACCTCGCTGTCCGACAGCGCCCGGTCCGACACGATGAGGTATTCGTAGTCGGCGTCCGCCCATCTGGCGGCGTAAATGCCATCGGCCCCGGCAATACACTCCACTTCGACGGCGCCGGCCGTCATCTCGTATTCGTAATAGCCATCCCCATAGCCTTCCTCAACGTCCCCGGCGTCAATGTCATGGGGAACCATGCGGAAAACGACCATACCGTCCCCAACGCTCCACTGGGCAAGGGCAAAGGAACTGCCGTCCGATTCTCCGGCCAGGTAGGCCGCATCGGAGAAGTCGGTGGGCAGGGTGGCAGGGACCGCGAAATAATAGCCGACCGTGGCCGAAACCGCCTCTCTCGTGCCGGCACCCTCCGGCAGGAGGGAGACTGTCGTATCCTGCTCCTCGCCTTGAAAGTAGATGCGCACATAACCGATTTTCGTCTCGCAGGACAGGGTCCGCCCGGCATCGGCCGGGTTTGTGCTGTAGTAATGTTCAAGACCGTCGTAAATGCGGCTTGGCGTGCGCAGAGTGCCGGCGCCCACGCCGGCGCGAATGCGGTAATCCTCCTCCGTACCGGGAAGGACGGCCTTGACCCCGCCGGTTTTGACGGTCATCGAGAGGGTTTTGCAGTCGATCCCGTTCGCCTCGATTGTGCCGACATCAACCGCGATATCGGCGTCTGAGCCTGCGGGCACCGTGATGGTGAAGGTCGGGGGCTGCCAATTGCGGGCGGCCGATATAATCGAGGGGGCGTTTCTCAAATCGTAAGAGATTTTCAAAACGCCGTCCTCAACGGTGCAAGAGTAGTTGTCGCCTGAAACGTCGGCGGCCGACACCGAGTAGCCCTCTCCGGGGCGGACATAGACATAGCCGGTGCTGATATCTGCCTCAACTTTCGACACGTCGGCGAACCCCGAATCAAAGGCGTCGTCGTAGCCTCTGCCCGTAAAAACACTTCCGCCCAGTGCCCAGCCGGTCAAAACCAAAGCGATGCCGGCCGTACCCAGGGCCAGAGAGATCAGCAGCATGGGCCGGTAGGGCCGGCGGGTATTTGGAAACAGCGTCATGCCGTGACCCCCTTTCCGCCGGAAAAGGCCCGTCGGATCCCCGCGAAGACAGCCCGGAAAAATTTAGGCACAAGGCCCCACAGCCAAACGGTCGGGATTGAAATCAGAGTGCCAAGTGCTATGAGCAAAATGCCGCTGCCGATGATGATGAGGGATGCCGGCGGGGCGGAAAACAGTGTCACAAGTCCGCTTGCGAGGGAGGCGACACCGACCCCGACAAGAATAACCACTAGGAGACACAGTGAAAGAAGTATGCCGAAACCGGCACACAGCACCCCGAAGACCACCCCGACCGCCGAGAGCAGCACGGGGCCCCACACCGGAATGGTAACAAAGGCGAGCAGAATCCATGCCCATGTGGGCAGAGCGCCGCTCACCCGCTTGACCGCCCCGCGAAAACTGCGGTCGTTGGGGTCTGCATCGGCGCTGCCGGCGCCGGCGGAGTTTGCGTTGGTACGGCTCTCGTAGGGAATTTCAGTGTTCCAGCTCTTTTCGGAGCCGGTGTAAAAGTCACGCAGGATGGTATCGGCGACCTCGCTTGGAGTGCCGAGCCGCGAGACAACCTCGGCCTCGCCGAGGCCGGATTCGTCGAAATAGTCGTTATAATATCGCATGGCCTCCTCGCGCTCGTCGCCCGGCAGGGCGGCAAGGGCAGCTTTAAGCTGTTCCAGGAATTCGTGTTTAGTCATGCGCTTCACCTCCTAACAGGATTTGTTCGATTTTTTCTTTGTATGTGCGCCAGTCTTCAACATATACCTTAATTTGAAGGTGGCCTTTGCGGGTGGCACGGTAATAGCGGCGGTTGCGTCCGCCTGTTTCGCGGTCATATGTTTCAAGGCAGCCGTCTTTTTGAAGCCGCCGCAGCACCGGGTACAGCGTGGATTCTGAAACATCGATTGCCTCGCGTACATCCTGGGTAATCCGGTACCCGTAGGTCTCTTCCCGGCTGACAACGGCCAGCACGAGGGCGTCGAGAAGCGGCGCCGTAATTGAATAGGTCACATGCTACATCTCCTCTCAGGCAATATTATCTCTGCGTACAATAATATACAACGTATAATATTGTTTGTCAAGATATTGCACAAAAAATATTTTTGCACACAAAAAGGGTTTTATCGTTGATTATAATGACACCAGGCATTATAATTATGTGGATATGAATGACGCGGTGTCGGGAGTCATGACTGCCGCGGAACACATTCAGGAGGTGCGTGACTTGGACAAGACCGAGAGGGACCAAACCACCGTAAAAAGTCTCGAGCGGGCGCTCGATATGCTTACTCTGCTCGGCAGATCCCGTAAACCGCTTGGTGTCGCGGAGCTCGCGAAGGTTCTTGGTGTAAACCGCACGACGCTCTACGCCAGCCTCAACACGTTGCTCTCGCACAACTTTATAGAGCGCGATACCGAGACGGGCAAATTCACCATCGGTCGCCGTGCGTACGAGATCGGGCGGCTCTACAGGGTGCGCTTTCCGTTTTTGGGAGTGCTTGAGCAGCTTTCAAGAAATTTTGTTGACCGATGGAAAATGGAGTTCCATGTGGGGATATATAATGGAGACGGGACGGTGCTGCTGCTCATCAACCAGTTCGACGTCTTCGCGCCCACACTCCAGATCACCGACACGCTGCCGGCGCACGCGACCTCGCTGGGCAAGGTTCTCATGGCTCCCATGACTGAAGAGGAGGCCCTGCGGGCCATGAAGCTCTCCGGCATGAAGAGCTACACACGAAACACCATCATTGATCCTGCCGTCATGCTGGGCGAGCTCTCTAAAGCGCGGGGAAAACGGGTACGCATGTGATCGCAGTGAGTACATCGACAACCTGATGTGCATCGCGGCCCCCATTTTCAACGCCGACGGAGACACCTTGGCCGTCATCAGCGTCTCGGGACCGCAGGAGCGGGTTGAGCGCAACTTTGAGGAGGTTTTGAGTGAGGTTCTGGCCATGTCCAAACGAGCCTCGCGAGAGATGGGACTCATGTGATTGTATACCAACATACAAAAGCGCTGCCCGGCTTGAATAAATACTTGCTATTTCGAGGCGAGAGTGAATATTTAGCATCAATGTTTGTGGAACTCCACCAAGTTCACAAAAAAAATTATGTTTTTTGGTGAACTTGACACGCGAGGAATCCCCTGTTTTCATTGACAGGTTTAACTGACACGTGTATAATTTAAATGTACAAAAGCACAACACGCTGTCATCATGCACGACAACAGTATTTGGGCACACTGTTGTCGTATCGATGCGCGATTTAACGTACAGAATAAGGAGAAATTGACGGCTATGGCTATTGATAACCGTATTTTTGAAGAAATGCTTGCAAAGAAGAAGAATTTCGTTTTCATAGGAGAGGCAGGGAGCGGCAAGTCTGAGCTGGCTATTAATTTCGCTTTTAGAATGGCGGAGGTGGCCACGAAAAAGGTCCATTTCTTCGACATGGACCAGACAAAGCCGCTCTTTCGTTCGCGCGATGTCTCCGAACAACTTGAGGATGCCGGCGTCGTATTCCACAGTCAAAAACAGTTGCTTGACGCCCCGACCATCGTGCCGGGTGTCATTGAGCATCTGATGGATAAGGAATCCTACGTGCTGCTGGACATCGGCGGAAATGCCACCGGCGCCCGCATGATTGGACAGTTTTCCCACATTCTCAACGACGATAGCACCTGCGTGTTTTTTGTTATCAACACCTATCGCCCTTGGTCCAAGACGGCCATGAGCATTGAAGAGACGGTGAGCCGTATCACAACGGTCTCCCGCGTCAAACATGTCAACGTCATCAGCAATCCCAACCTCGGACTGACCACCACTGTGGAGGAAGTTCTCGCCGGCAACGAGAAGCTCAAGGAAATTTTAGGTCCGAATGGCGCCAACATCGACTATGTCTGCGTGCTCGAAACGCTGTACGACCGGGTTAAGGACATCATCAAGGAGCCGCTCATTCCGGTACAGGTCTACATTCTGTACCCCTGGCTTCAGAAAAATCCCGCACCCGTCATTCCCACAGGCCCTCGAGGGCTTTCCATGTAGTAACCACTGGAACCTCAGTGTTTACAAATATAGCAATATCAAAAGGAGAGAAGTGCTATGCCAAAGGTAGAGATCAACAGTAAGACTTGCAAAGCCTGCGAACTCTGTGTCGACGCCTGCCCCAAAAAGGTTCTGGCTCTCGGCGACCATGTGAATCCGAGCGGCTATCGCTACGCCGTTGTCGTCAACCAGGATGCCTGCATCGCGTGCAAAATGTGCGCGATTCGGTGCCCCGATGGCGCAATCGAGATCTATAAGTAAGGAGGAAAACAACATGGAAAGAGAATTCATGAAGGGCTGCGAGGCGATTGCCGAAGCTGCCGTACGCGCCGGCTGCCGCTTCTTTGCCGGCTATCCGATCACTCCCCAAAACGAGATTCCGGAGTATATGTCCCGCAGAATGCCTGAAGTTAACGGCAGTTTTGTGCAGGGCGAGTCCGAGGTCGCTTCCGTCAATATGATCATGGGTGCCGCCTCCGCAGGCGACAAAGCGATGACCTCTTCATCTTCTTGCGGTATTTCCCTGAAGTCCGAGGGCATCTCTTATATCGCCGGTTCGGCGCTTCCGGCCGTTATCGTCAACGTCATGCGCGGCGGCCCTGGCGGCGGCTCCATTCAGCCCTCTCAGCAGGACTATTGGCAGGCCACCAAAGCTCAGGGCAACGGCGGTTTCAAAATGATCGTCTTCGCACCCTCCACTGTCCAGGAAGCGGTTGACATGACCTACAAGGCATTCAAATATGCCGAGAGAGACCGCAACCCCGTTATGGTTCTGGCCGACGGTTGCATCGGCGCCATGATGGAGCCTGTTGTTCTGCCCGCCATGGTCTCGGACGAAGAGCTGGCCGCCGACAAGGCTGCCCGCAATGACTGGCTGGTAAACGGCAAGGGCTACCGCGGCGGAAGACTCATTGAGATCGACTCTTGGGTTGGCCGCGCTGTCTATGTCAACGCCGACAACACCAAGCGTACCCGCCGTGATCCCGATGGCCCCAACAGCCTCGAGTACTCCAACAAGCTCTCTGAAGCCATGTACGACCGTTGGGCCGTGGAAGACACCGCTGTCGAGTTCTACAAGATTGAGGATGCCGAAATCGTCCTGACCGCGTACGGTACCTCCGCTCGCGTCTGCAAGGCTGTTGTCGACACCATGCGCAAAGACGGCGTCAAGATCGGCCTCATCCGCCCGATCGTTGTCAATCCGTTCCCCTATGATGCTTATGAGAAACTCGACCCGAAGAAGGTCAAGGTCATTCTTGATGTAGAGATGTCCATCCCCGCCCAGATGGTCGAGGATGTGAAGTATGCCATTGCCCTGTCCGGCAAAAACATCCCGATAAAGACTTTCTGCCGTTCCGGCGGCGTTATTGTCGGCCGTGACGAGATCATCAATGCCGTCAAGGCTCTGTAAAAGGGGGTAATTATAATGGAAAAAGTATATAAGAGAACTGGCGGCCTGCAGCCCGAGATCGTCGGCGGCTTTTGCCCCGGCTGCATGCATGGCTGCATCACCAAGACCGTTCGCTGAGGTCACCGAAGAACTCGGACTCCTCGACAAGACCGTCTGCGTCATCGGTATCGGCTGCTGCTGCATCACGTCCCGCTACTGGAATGTCGACAAAATGAACGCTCCTCACGGCCGCGCTCCGGCAGTTGCCACCGGCCTCAAGAGAAGAGCTCCTAAGGACACCATCGTCTACACCTATCAGGGCGACGGCGACTTGGCCGCCATCGGCCTCTCCGAGATTATGTACGCTGCAAATCGCGGCGAGCACATCGCCGTCATTTTCGTCAACAACTCGACCTACGGCATGACCGGCGGCCAGATGGCCCCGACCACCCTGGTCGGCCAGAAGGCCACCACCGCCCCCTTTGGCCGCAAGTCGGAAGACGTCGGCTATCCGATGCATATGTGTGAAATCCTCAATCAGCTGGGCGCCCCCCACTTCATTGAGCGCGTTTCCTTCGACTCCGCCCCCAACATCATCAAGGCAAAGGCCGCCATCAAGAAGGCTTTCCAGAACCAGGTCGACGACAAGGGCTTCTCCTTTGTCGAGTGCATGTCCACCTGCCCGACCAACTGGGGCCTGTCTCCCCTTGAGTCTGTTGACTATATGCGCAACAACACCCTCAAGGAGTTCCAGCTCGGCTGCTTCCGCGACAAGGATAAGGAATAAGGAGGATTACGATTATGGCAGAGAGAACACTTCTCATTGGCGGCTTCGGCGGCCAGGGCGTCATGGTCTGCGGACAGCTGCTGTGCTACACGGCGTCTGAGACGACCGACAAGTTTGTCACCTTCTTCCCGTCCTACGGCTCGGAGCAGCGCGGCGGTACCGCCAACTGCTACGTCGTCATCTCGGATGAGATGATTGGCGCGCCGATGGCCGACGTGATGGACGACCTGATGGTTTTGAACGATCCGTCGCTTACCAAGTTTGAGGGCAGACTGAAGCCCGGCGGCACGATGTTTATCAACAGCTCGATCGTGACGGTTGAGCCGACCCGCAAGGACATCAAGGTCATCAAAGTACCGGCAGGCGACATCGCGATGGAGTGCGGAAACGCGCGCGCCGCGAACCTCGCGATGGTGGGAGCTTACATCGGCTTCACTGAGCTGCTCCCGCCCGACAAGGTCAAGCACACCGCTGAGAAAAAGCTCGGCAAGAAGCGCCCGCAGCTGGTCCCGATCAACAACCTGGCATTCGACAAGGGTATGGAAGTCGGCAAGGCCGCGAAATAATATCAGAATATCTTTGGAATGGTGACATGACTGCGGGGCGGACAATGGCTCCGCCCCGCACATGCCACCGCAAGTCCCGCACCGTTGGGGTTGTGGAGTTGAGGAGGTCACTCAGGCCCCAGCTTTCATAACCCCTCTTTTGGTATACCACAATACATAGAAGGGCGAAAGAACAATACGCGTACTTCGGCTGGCAGCCATTATGTATATTGGAGGTAAGGCTATGGCAAAAATTGAGATCCGCTCCGAGAACTGCAAGGCCTGTCTGTACTGTGTGCAGGTTTGTCCGAATAAAGTGATTGCAGAGGGAAAAAAGGTCAACTCAAAGGGCTACCTGTATGTCGTACCCGTAAATATCGAAAAGTGTGTCGGTTGCAAGCTCTGTGCCATCATGTGCCCCGATGCGGCAATTGACGTTTTCAAATAAAAGCCGGCGGGTTGGTGGGTTAATACCCCATGGCCGAAGGGCCGCCCGTAAAGCCGGCTTGACCTTAAGCCGGCTGCAGCTTTTTTTAAAAGTCGTGCCCATTTTACCCCGGCCGAGATGTGGACACTGTCGGCATGAATATTCTTTATAACGGATGGATGGCAGCAGCGTACAGAGCGATCTGCTATGCCGTCTGGGGCGATGTCACGGCGCACACACAAACGACACAGTACCAATCAAACTGAGTTCCCGCACGGCGTAGTTCAAGACAAGTGAGGAGATGAACCAGTGGAGAGAATTTTCATGAAGGGCAGCGAAGCCATTGCGGAATCTGCCGTTCGGGCCGGCTGCCGTTTTTTTGCCGGCTACCCGATCACCCCGCAAAATGAGATTCCCGAGTACTTTTCCCGCCGGTTGCCTGAGGTCGGCGGCGTCTTTGTACAGGGAGAGAGCGAAATCGCCTCAGTCAATATGATTTACGGTGCCGCCTCCGGCGGCGTCAGGGCAATGACCTCATCGTCCTCCTGCGGTATTGCGCTTAAAAGCGAGGGCATATCCTATTTGGCGGCGGCAAGGCTCCCCTGCGTTATTTGTTCGGTCATGCGGGGCGGCCCCGGATGCGGTGAGATTAAACCGGCCCAGCAGGACTATTTCCAGGCCACAAAGGCCTCCGGAAACGGAGGCTTCCACACCCTCGTCTATGCGCCGTCGACGGTGCAGGAGGCGGTCGATCTCATGGGGCTGTCCTTTGAAAAGGCGGAGCAGTATCGGTATCCCGTCATCCTACTGGTCGACGGGTTCATTGCCGTCATGATGGAGCCGGTCTCCCTTCCCCCGATGATTACGGACGAGCGCATGGCCGAAATCCGCGAAAAGGCCGACGTTTGGGCGCTTGGCGGCCGCAAACCCGGTGAAGGCATGCGCATGCTCGGCTGGGAGATGGGTAAGACCATCATGGAGCAGAACATTCGCGAGGCGGCAATGTACGAGGATTGGAAAAAGACCGAGACGATGGTTGAGGAGTACCTGACGAAGGACGCCGAGCTCATCATCACAGCCTATGGCACCTCCGCCCGAATTGCCCGCTCTGCCGTCGATGTGTTACGGGCCGAGGGCCATAAGGTCGGCCTCATCCGTCCCATCGCGCTCTATCCCTTTGGGGGGGAACCGTGGGAAACGCTCGACTACAAGAAACTAAAGGGTATTCTCGTGGCCGAGATGTCCATTCCGGCGCTCTATTTCGAGGATGTGCAGTCGGCGGTCGCCCGCCGCTGTGACGACATTCGCACCGTCTTAAGCTCCGGCGGGGTTATTCTGACCCGCGACCAGGTGCTGAAAGCGGCCCGCGAAATGTTGATGTGAGAGGGAGGGGCCCAAATGGAAAAAGTGTATAAGCGCTCCAGTGTGTTGTATCCCACCGGTGTTTCGGGTTTTTGCCCGGGCTGCTTCCACAGCACGGTGCATAAACTAATGGCCGAAGTGTTTGAGGAGATGGGTCTTGACCATGACCCGATCTGCGTTTACGGCATCGGCTGCTGCGGACTCGGCGCCTTCTATGTAAAGCTCGACGGGCTTTCGGCCGCACACGGCAGGGCCTGCGCTTGCGCCACCGGCTTAAAGCGGGCCCGCCCCGACAAGATTGTTTTTACATACCAGGGCGACGGAGATCTTGCCGCCATCGGGCTCGCCGAGACCGTCTCGGCAGCAAACCGGGGCGAGAACTTCACGGTCATTTTCATCAACAACGGAACCTACGGCATGACGGGCGGCCAGATGGCCCCGACCACCCTCATCGGCCAGAAGGCGACAACGGCGCCCATGGGCCGCGAGGCTGTGGGCCACGGATATCCGATGCACATGCTCGACATGCTGAATGTGCTGCCGGCGCCACGGTATCTGGCTCGTGTCACCTGCACGACACCGCAAAACATCAAAAAGGCCCGCGAGGCCATTAAGAAGGCATTTCAAAATCAGGTCGATGGCAAGGGATTTTCCATGGTCGAATTCGTCTCTAACTGCCCGACCAATTGGGGCATGAGCCCGCTTGAAACCATAAAATTCATCGAGGAGAACACCTTAAAGGAGTTCCCGCTCGGCGTAATCAGAGACAGGTAAGGAGAATATCAGTGGAGAGAACATTTATGAAAGGCTGCGAAGCCATCGCGGAGGCCGCTGTTCGGGCCGGTTGCCGCTTCTTCGCAGGCTACCCAATCACCCCTCAAAATGAGATTCCCGAGTATTTCGCACGCCGTATGCCCGAAGTAAACGGTGTATTCGTTCAGGGCGAGTCCGAAGTGGCTTCGGTCAACATGGTCTACGGCGCTGCCTCCACCGGCACCCGCTGCATGACCTCGTCGTCTTCCTGCGGAATTTCGCTCAAGAGCGAGGGCATTTCCTATCTGGCGGGTGCCAGCCTGCCGTCGGTCATCGTCTCGGTCATGCGCGGCGGGCCCGGCGTTGGCTCCATCCAGCCCTCCCAGCAGGACTACTTCCAGGCCACGAAGGCCTCCGGAAACGGCGGTTTCCGCATGCTGGTCCTGGCCCCCTCCTCCATGCAGGAAGCCATCGATATGACTTACAAGGCCTTTGACTTTGCGGATGAATATCTGAATCCGACCCTCGTCCTCATCGACGGATTTACGGCCGCCATGATGGAGCCGGTCGAGTTGCCTCCCATGAAGTCGGACGAGGAGCTCGCTGCCATCAAGGCCGAAAAGGGAAAAGCCTGGGCCGCTGTCGGTCGTGAGGGTGGGCGCTCCAAGCACGCCATTTCCTCCGGTCGCTGGACCGGCCAGGAGGAAAAAAATATTGAGGACGCCGAGAAGTACGAGCTCATCAAGAAAAACGAGCTTCGGGTCGAGGAATACCTGGTTGAGGATGCCGAGGTTGTCATTGCGGCCTACGGGATCGCCGCTCGAATTGCCCGCTCCGCCATCGAAGTGCTACGGGCCGAAGGGTATAAGGTCGGCATGATCCGGCCCATCACCCTCTTCCCCTTCCCCTATGACAACTTTAAGAAGCTCGATTACACCAAGGTCAAGGCTATTCTGGATGTCGAGATGTCCATCCCCGCACAAATGATCGAGGATGTGGAGCGGGGCGTCTTGGAGAAAGCGCCGATTGAGACATGCCTGCGGTCGGGCGGCGAGATTTTAAGCCGCGACGCCATTGTGGCGACCGCAAAGAAGCTCTGCGAGAGCAAGCGGGGGGAGAAATAATGGAGAAAGTATACGCAAGACCGGACACGTTGTCCCCCCGCGCCAGCGGATTTTGCCCCGGCTGCTTCCACAGCACCGTCCATAAGCTTATCGCTGAGGTGCTCGAGGAGATGGGCCTTGTCGAAAAGGCCGTTCACGTCATCGGCATCGGATGCTGCGGACTGGGCGGCGGCTATGTCAACCTTGACTCGGTCGGATGCGCCCACGGCCGTGCCTGCGCTGCCGCCACCGGAATCAAGCGCTGCGAGCCGGATAAACTCGTCTTCACCTATCAGGGCGACGGCGACCTTGCCGCCATCGGCCTTGCCGAGACCATGTCGGCCGCAAACCGCGGCGAAAACTTCTCGGTCATCTTTGTCAACAACGGCACCTATGGCATGACGGGCGGCCAGATGGCCCCGACCACCCTGGTCGGCCAGAAGGCGACGACCGCCCCCTTCGGACGGGATGCTGCGCAGCATGGATATCCGCTGCACATGTGCGAGCTTCTCAGCGACCTTGCGGCTCCGGCCTACCTCGCCCGTGTCACCTGCACGACGCCTGCAAATGTCATGAAGACGAAGGCTGCCATTAAAAAGGCCTTTGAGACCCAAATGGCCGGCAAAGGCTTCTCGCTGGTCGAGGTCGTCTCCAACTGCCCGACCAACTGGGGTATGAGCCCCTTAGAAACCATTAATTACATGAACGAATATACTTTAAAGGAATTTCCACTCGGCGAATTCAGGGCAAAATAATTCTGCGTTCAAGGCGACTTGCTTTACATGTTCGCCGGCGGATGCCGGCATAAAATAGGCGTGCCGCGGCCGAAACGTGCGGCCCCGCAAGCACCCGTCGTGGAACCTCCATCAGAGAATGCCGGTCATATTCGAACATCCGAATCAATTTATCGGGTATTCGCAATAAGGACAGGCGGCCCGTGGGAAACATCCCGCGGTGTCCGTGCGGACTCTGTCGGTACGGCGAGGCGCGAAGCGGAAATGGAGGTTTATTATGGCAGAGAGAACACTTCTCATTGGCGGATTCGGCGGCCAGGGCGTCATGGTATGCGGACAGCTCTTATGCTACACAGCATCTGAGACGACCGACAAGTTTGTCACCTTTTTCCCGTCCTACGGCTCAGAGCAGCGCGGCGGTACCGCCAACTGCTACGTCGTCATCTCGGATGAGATGATTGGCGCGCCGATGGCCGACGTGATGGACGACCTGATGGTTTTGAACGACCCGTCGCTTACCAAGTTTGAGGGCAGACTGAAGCCCGGCGGCACGATGTTTATCAACAGCTCGATCGTGACGGTTGAGCCGACCCGCAAGGACATCAAGGTCATCAAAGTACCGGCAGGCGACATCGCGATGGAGTGCGGCAACGCGCGCGCCGCGAACCTCGCGATGGTGGGAGCTTACATCGGCTTCACTGAGCTGCTCCCGCCCGACAAGGTCAAGCACACCGCTGAGAAAAAGCTCGGCAAGAAGCGCCCGCAGCTGGTCCCGATCAACAACCTGGCATTCGACAAGGGTATGGAAGTCGGCAAGGCCGCGAAATAATTTTTGTTTTCCTTAAAAACCAATCGGTGATGATTATTTGCTCCGAAGGAGGATATTAACATGCCAAAAGTAGAAATCCGTTCCGAAAGCTGCAAAGCCTGCCTGTTTTGCGTCAATGTCTGCCCCAAGAAAGTGCTGGCCGAAGGCAAGCACGTCAACTCCAAGGGGTACCTCTATGTTGTTCCGGTGAACCCTGAGGCCTGCATCGGCTGCAAAATGTGCGCCGAGATGTGTCCGGACGCGGCAATCGAAATTTACAAGTAAGGGGGTACATCAATGGACCGGACCTTTATGAAGGGGAGCGAGGCCATTGCGGAAGCCGCCATAAGGGCCGGCTGCCGCTTCTTCGCAGGGTACCCCATTACGCCTCAAAATGAAATTCCTGAGTATTTCTCCCGCAGGATGCCCGAAGTGGGCGGCGTATTTGTGCAGGGCGAGTCTGAGGTTGCCTCCATCAACATGGTTATGGGCTCCTCCGCCACCGGCACCCGCGCCATGACCTCATCCTCCTCCTGCGGAATTTCCCTCAAGACCGAGGGAATTTCCTACATCGCACAGGGCAAGCTGCCGTCGGTCATCGTCTCGGTCCAGCGCGGAGGTCCAGGTGTCGGCTCCATTCAGCCGGCTCAGCAGGACTATTTCCAGGCAACCAAGGCCATGGGCAACGGCGGATTCCATACGCTGGTCTTCGCCCCCGCAACCGTCCAAGAGGCTATTGACACCATGAGCATGGCCTTCGACAAGGCTGAGGAGTATCGCTTCCCCGTAGTTGTGCTCATTGACGGCTTCACCGCTGTCATGATGGAACCGGTCGCGCTGCCCCCCATGAAGACGGACGAGGAGATCGCTGCCATCTATGCCAAAAACGACGAGTGGTCGGCCACCGGCAAAAAGCACCCGGACGATCCGCTGCGCCATGTCCTGTTTGGCGATGCCGCAAAGCGCGGCTCGCTGCAGACCCAAAACCGCACCGACGAAGCCATGTACGAGACCTGGGCTAAAAAAGAAGTGCTGGTAGAAGAGTTTATGGTGGAGGACGCCGAGATCGTCATTGCGGCCTACGGCATCTCCGCCCGTATTGCCAAGGCTGCCGTAGAAGAACTGCGGGACGAGGGGTACAAGGTCGGCATGATTCGGCCCATCACGGTTTACCCCTTCCCCTATGAGACGTTCGAGAAGCTCGATATGGGCGGGCGAGTCAAGGGTATCCTCGACTGCGAGCTGTCCATTCCCGCGCAGATGGTTGAAGATGTACGGCTTGCCGTAGGTCGCAAGGCCAACATCAAGACCTGCCTGCGCTCCGGCGGAGAGATTTTAAGCCGCGCCGAGATCATAGAGGCCGCCAGGGCCATGTGTGAGAATAAGTAAAGGAGGGGCAAAAATGGAAAAAATTTACGAGAGATCTTCTGGCCTGATTCCGGGCGGAGTGACCGGCTTTTGCCCCGGATGTATGCACAGCACCACCCATAAGCTATTGGGCGAAGTCTTTGCCGAACTCGGGCTTGCCGGCGACGCAGTTTGCGTATACGGCATCGGCTGCTGCTCGCTTGGCCGGCAGATGCTGAGAGCAAACGTCATGGGTGCCCCGCACGGCCGCGCCTGTGCCGTTGCCACCGGCATGAAGCGCAGCCGCCCCGGCAAGATCATCTTCACCTATCAGGGTGACGGCGACCTAGCCTCCATCGGACTTGCCGAGACCATGTCCGCCGCAAACCGCGGCGAGAACTTCACGGTCATTTTCGTCAATAACTCGACCTATGGCATGACCGGCGGCCAAATGGCCCCGACCACCCTGGTCGGCATGAAAGCGACAACGGCTCCCAATGGAAGAGACCCGGCGCAGCACGGCTATCCGATCCACATGTGCGAGCAGTTGGCCCAGCTCAAAGCCCCGGCCTACCTCGCCCGGGTCACCTGCAATACACCCGCCAACATCAAAAAGGCCCGCGAGGCCATTAAGAAGGCTTTCGAGTATCAAATAGCCGGCAAGGGCTTCTCGCTGGTCGAGATCATGTCCAATTGCCCGACTAACTGGGGCCTCTCTCCGCTCGAGACCCTCGAGTTTATGAAGGAGAACACGCTCAAAGAATACGCCTTAGGCGAATTTCGAGCGTTATAGTCAATTACCTTAAAGAAAAGGAGGGGTGTATAAGCTATGGCAAGAGAATTTATGAAAGGCAGCGAGGCCATCGCCGAATCCGCCGTACGGGCGGGCTGTCGTTTCTTTGCCGGATACCCCATCACACCGCAAAATGAAATTCCAGAGTACTTTTCCCGCAGGCTGCCGGAAGTTGGCGGAACGTTTATTCAGGGCGAGAGCGAGATCGCGTCAGTCAACATGCTGTACGGCGCCGGCGCCGGAGGCACGCGGTGCATGACCTCCTCGTCCTCCTGCGGCGTCGCCCTCAAGAGTGAGGGAATCTCCTATTTGGCGGCGGCGCGTTTCCCGGCCGTCATCTGCTCGGTCATGCGTGGAGGCCCCGGCTGCGGCGACATCAAGCCGGCCCAGCAGGACTATTTTCAGGCCACGAAGGCCCCCGGCAACGGCGGTTTCCACACCCTCGTGTACGCGCCCGCCACCGTCCAGGAGGCAACCGAACTGCTGCCCCTGGCCTTTGACAAGGCCGAGGAATACCGCTATCCCGTCATCGTGCTGGTCGATGGGTTCATCGCCGTCATGATGGAGCCGGTCGAGCTGCCCAGAATGCGCACCGATGAAGAGGTTGCCGGATACAAGAAACAAAACGAGAAGTGGTCCATTTTGGCCCGCGAAGAGGGTGAGCCCAAGCGGATTCTCGGCCTCGAGTACGAGCCGTCCATCATGGAGCAAAACCGTCGAGAGGCAAGGATGTATGACCACTGGAAGAATACCGAGGTCATGGTTGAGGAGTACATGGTGGAGGACGCCGAAGTCATCGTCACCGCTTACGGGACCTCTGCCCGTATTGCCCACTCGGCAGTCGACGCGCTGCGCGCCGAAGGGTACAAGGTGGGGCTTATCCGGCCAATCACCCTTTACCCCTTCCCGGTTGAAGCCTTTGAAAAGCTCGACTATGGCAAGCTGAAGGGAATTCTTGTGGCCGAAATGTCCATTCCCGAGCAGTATGCGGAGGATGTCGACCATATGGTCAGAAGGCGCACGCCCATCTCTACAGTGCTCACCTCCGGCGGTGTCATTTTGACCCGTGCGGAGATCATTGACGCCATCCGCGCGATTTTGAACAAGTGAGGGGGATAACGATGGAAAAGATTTATGAGAGATCCCCGGTACTGTCTCCGGATGCCGTCTCCGGGTTTTGCCCCGGCTGCTTCCACAGCACCATCCATAAGCTCTTCGCGGAGGTCTTCGACGAGATGGGACTCGGAAAGTCGCCGATCTGCGTCTACGGCATCGGCTGCTGCGGCAACGGTACCTTTTATCATGACCTGAACTCCATGGAGACAGCCCACGGCCGCGCTGCCGCCGTTGCAACGGCCCTCAAGCGCACGAATCCGGACCGCGTCGTCTTCAGCTATCAGGGTGACGGAGATCTCGCCGCCATCGGTCTGTCCGAGACCATTTACGCCGCAAACCGCGGCGAGAACATCACGGTCATTTTCGTCAACAACGGCACGTATGGCATGACCGGCGGCCAGATGGCCCCGACCACCCTGGTCGGCCAAAAGGCGACGACCGCCCCCAAGGGGCGCGACCCCGAAGAAGTTGGCTATCCGCTGCACATTCCGGAGCTCTTAAACACCCTCAAGACGCCCTATTATCTGGCCAGGGTCACCTGCACCACCCCCGCCAACATCAAAAAGGCCAAGGCGGCGCTCAAAAAGGCCATCCAGTACCAGATTGACGGCAAGGGATATTCCATGGTAGAATTTTTGTGCAACTGCCCCACCAACTGGGGAATGACGCCACTCGAGTCCATTGACTATATCAACGAATACGTCATGAAAGAGTACCCGCTCGGCGTCATCCGCGATAAGGGCGAAGAAAAATAACCCCCGGCGGGACCGCAAAAGCCCATATTGCCGTCCGGCGCTGCCATAGAGCGGCCGAGCCCGCCTGCGATATTCCGCCGGTTTGCAGCTGACGGAGTATAGAATACTTTTTCAAAGAGAAAGAGGAGAACACATGTCGAACATTTCGGAAATGTACAAATCCAAAGTTATGACTGCTGAAGAGGCGCTGAAGCAGATTCCGGACAAGGCGCTGATCGCCACCGGCTTTTCGGCCCTTGAACCCCGCACTTGCCTCGGAAAGCTTCACACCATCTGCGACAGGGTCAATGAAGTCACACTTTACGGCGGCGGCGGCGGCGACTACGAGTATGTCAAAGAACCCTATATCGATAAGTTCTTTGTCACCACCAACTTTTACGGCGGCCTGACCCGGAAGCTCCATCCCACCGGCCATGCCTCCATCATCCCCATGCACCTGCATGCCTGCTATACCCGGTATTACGACGTCAACAAGCCCAACGTCATCATCACCTCGGCCACGCCTATGGATAAGCACGGCTACTTTAACCTGTCGCTGGGCGGCTGGGAGAAGGCCTTCCTGCCCTCGGCCGACGTCGTCATCATTGAGGTCGTCAAGGATATGCCCAAAGTGGCCGGCGAGTATGAAATCCACATCTCGCAGGTGACTGCTGTTGTCGAGACCGACCGCAGCACCCCCGGATTTGATCCTGGTGTCTTGACCGACGTCGACAAGGCCATCGGCGCCAACGTTGCGGCCATTGTCAAAGACGGCTCCACCATTCAGCTTGGTATCGGTGCGGTGCCTGACGCTGTCGCCATGGCCTTCATGGACAAGAAGAACCTCGGCGTTCACACCGAGATGGTCACGTCCTCCATCGCAGCCCTAGCTGAGGCCGGTGTCATCGACGGCACGAAGAAGACCCTGCACCCCGGAAAGATCATCGGCTCCTTCGCAAACGGCTCGAGGGCTCTGTACGACTTTATGGACGAGAACCCCTCCATCTACATGATTCCGACCTTCTATGTCAACGATCCGTGGGTCATCGCCAAGAACGACAACATGGTCTCCATCAACACCTGCATTGAGGTCGACCTGGTTGGCCAAATCGCCTCCGAGTCGATCGGCCCCCGCCAGTTCTCCGGCACCGGTGGCCAGAACGACTTCGCCGAGGGCGCGATCCACTCCAAGAACGGCATGTCCATCATCGCGATGGCTTCGGCCGGCACCAAGAAGGACGGCACCAACTTCTCTAAGATCAAGTCCATGCTGACCCCCGGCGCCATCGTCACCATGAGCCGCAACAACATTGACTACATCGTGACCGAGTACGGTGTAGCCCCCATGAAGGCCCGCACGGTCAAAGACCGCGTCAACAACCTCATTGCCATCGCCCACCCCGACTTTAGGGCCGAGCTGCGCGAAGAGGCAAACAAGCTGATGCTCTGGTAATATGAGACTTGACAAGTATCTCAAGGTCTCCCGCATCATCAAGCGCCGCACCGTCGCAAACGAGGCGGCGTCGGGCGAGCGGGTGACGGTCAACGGCCGGGTGGTAAAGCCCGCCTACGACGTAAAGCCCGGAGACATCATTGAGATCACGTTCGGTCAGCGGTCTCTTAAGGTTGAGGTGCTCGCAACGCCGGAGGTTGTCCGCAAGGATGATGCGACGGCACTCTACAAGGTTTTATAAAACAAGGCCGCCCTACGGGGCGGCCTTGTTTTTGATAAAAATTTGCATGTATGGGTCAAACTACAACCAGATGGCAAAATCGTTATATTCAAAAATTCCGCTTCCGTGGTGCAGCTTTCCGGCCGTTTTCAGCTGCCGGAAAGCATCCCGCATTCGAAAAAGTATTTCCGGCCCGATGTTAAGACTATGATGTGCCGGAAAAACCCGTTTGACAGGAAGGGCTGCAACGCGCTCGATGGAGTTCAGATAAGCTTCCGGGTCGGTGGAGGGGTAGTAGGCAAACAGGGTATCTTTGTAAACCAGGTCGCCGGTGAAAAGATAGCCCCGCTCCTTCTCGAAAAAGCACATATGCCCCGGCGAATGTCCCGGCGTATGCAAAACTTGCAGGACGCGACCGCCAAGGTCGATCACATCATCATCTTTCAGCACCCTTGTGGGCATTCCCTGAAAAAACTCATAGTTGTCAACATTGTATCCTTTTGGAAGATCGCAGCGGTCGACCACCATGCCCCGAATTTGCTCCATCGTCAGCGGAAACTCTCCGCTTAGCCAATGGAGTTCATCCTCATGAGCATAAAAATCCGGGAAATACTTATGCCCGCCGATATGATCCCAGTGAATATGGGTCGCTACGGCAGTGATGCGTTTGTCTGTCAGCTTGATCACTTCGTCGTTTATATTACAGATGCCAAGACCTGTATCAATTAACAAGCTGCGGTCATTGCCATTTAGCAAGTAGGCGTGTGTTTCCTCCCAATGCCGATATTCACTGATGATAAAAGTATCTTCGTCGATAGTGTCTATTGTAAACCAGTCACTCATTTTTATGAATCCTTTCCGACTTGTTTTCAAAGCTATACTGCGCCCTCAAAAAGCCTACTTATCTGTGTGCTTACCCAGTGAAATTATAGCAGACCGCAAAATAAAATAAAATCCGCAAAAAGCAAAACAGGCAGACAAAATGTCTGCCTGTTTTTGCCCATTATGAACATCCGGGATTCTGCTAGTCTGGTTTACGGGTGAAAATCATTTAGCCCTTATGCTCGGTTTCATACATCTCGAGCAGCGCATCGATCTCGTCGGCAAACTGTGCCGATGTCTCGGTCTCCTTTTGATGAATGGTCTCGAGAACTTCAAATTTAAATGCCTGCGGACCGTACTGCTTCCAGTCCTCTGTAAGCTTGTAGTAGGAGCAGGAGTTTGTTGCCTGTGCGAATAAAAAACGGCTCTCCGCACCTCTAATGTCGCGGGCAGCAAGGAGCAGCCGGTTTCCTGTGACGGTGTTGACGATAGCGCAAACTCCGCCCGCTTTTTTCGCGTCGCGGGCCTTGTAGTCTGCCGTCAGTTCACGCCTGCGGTCTTTTTCCATATCCCATATCCTCCAAAAGTCTCGCTAGGGTGAAAAGCCGCTCGCCGATCAGTTCATCATCTTTTGAGATGGCCGTCTGCAGCAGCTTGATGTCCTCGTCGATGTTTTCGTTGTCAGTGCAGAGTTCCACCGTCATGGCGCCGCCTTGGAGCCCGACCCGGTCGATTTGGGGGTGCTCCCTGTCATAGGCGTGATAGGTCTCCCGCATATACCCAAGCGCCCTCACCGTGAAAATGGCCAAATCCAGCACCCGGTGAATTGGCAGTTCCTCCGACTGGCGGGACCACTTGTCACCGGTGTGACGCCACACTTTGGCCGAAGCGTCGACCTTACCGCGGTCATTCCACTGGGCTAGGCCCACCGAAAGGCCACGCACATCGGTGTTTCCGGCATAACGGCCGTCAACATCGCCGTAGTCGGGGCTGATGATGACGGGCTTGTGCTTGAGTAGGGTCGGTATTTTCTCGGACATGGGGAAGCCTCCAAGGTTTATAATTTAGTAATTTACTAAATTATAAACCTTGGAGGCGCTTTTTGTCAAGTACATATTTGTGCGTGCGAAAAGCTCCCGCGTTACAGCGTGAGCATTTCCACCGATCGGACTTCGCCCTCATCCACGTCGAGCAAGGCGGCGGTGGCCGACAGCACTTTGATGCCGCCGGCAGAACCCGGGTTTAAGACGTGCAGTCCCTCGTCCATTCGGTAATAAAAAAAGTGGGTGTGGCCGTACATCAACATATCGGCACCGGCCTCGGCCGCTGCACCGAGGGCGTTTGCAAGCCCCCGCTCGACAAAGCGGGTATGTCCGTGCATGAGCAGCATTTTCACACCGCCGAATACGACTTTGCGCTCCGGGGGCTCGGGCTCTCCCCGATCGTTGTTGCCGATGACGGCGGCGACCGGCAGCCCGGACTGTTCGGCAATACTTCTGGCGTCGGCCGTCGTATCGCCGAGGTGGATGATCTGGGTGACCTCCGGATGCTCTGCAATGCAGCGCAGTGCCGGTGAGGTCACGCCGTGAGTGTCGGAAATAATTAGCAGTTTCAAGGTAACGCCTCCTATATTCGCGCATAAAATGAGTGTAACGGAGGTGTGCGACTATGAATAAGAAGCATCGGAGCGACCCGAAGGTTGATGAAAAGCTGATAAAGGCTGCCCAGAAGACCTTTGGCCGAGAGACAATAGAAAAGGTGCGTCAGATGGACCCCGGCAATATCGACAGGATGCTAAAACAGCTCTCGGACGAAGATCTTGCCAAACTGGAGGCGGCGATCAAGGACCCAAACAGCTTATCTAGGATGATGACCCCCGAAAACGCAGCAAAAATTAAAAAGATACTGGAGGGATAGATGTGGCCGACCTGGGCGAATTGCTCGGTGGAATGCTGAAAGATCCCGAAAGCGCCGATAAGCTCCGCCGCATTGCCGCCATGTTTGGGGGCGGGGATGACGACACGCCCTCCGTTCCCGCGGGGCGGGAGGACCGTGGCGGGGGACACGGCGGAGGAGATGGCACCGAGACTGCGGCGCTACTCATGAAGGCGATGCCGCTCATTTCCCAATACGCCGACGGTGACCGGGATCCAAAGGTGCAGCTCCTGTTTGCGCTGCGCCCTTACTTGACAGGGGATAGGCGGGATCGGTTGGAGGACGCAGTCATGTTCCTCAAGCTGTCCCGTCTCATAGGGCCTGCAAAGGAACTGTTCGAATAGCATAGGAGGTGACACCATGTACAGCCGCAGCTTTGGCGACGATGAACAAAACTGGAACGTAAACCCGCGAGAAGGGGAGAGCGCGCCAAAGCGCCAGCAACAAAAGCAAAGAAGTGAACAGCCGGAAAGACAGAAAACCTCGCAGCAATCCAAATCCAAATCAGAACCCGAACCAAGACAAAAGCAAAAAAAAGAGCAGCGTGGGGAGCAGAAGTCAAGTTCAAAGCAAAGGCAAAAACAGCCGCAAAAGTCCGAGCATACCGGTCGGTCGGGGCGAAAAAACGCACCGGCCCCACCGCCACCCGTCAAAAGCGGAGTGGGAGTGCTCGACCGGCTTTTCTCCGGGGACTTCCCGCTGCAGGACCTGCTGCTCTTAGGACTCATTTTGCTGCTCATCATGGAGGATGCCGACGATGACATCCTGATCATACTGTCCGTGCTGCTCTTTGTCAGCTCTTAACGGCCATTAAAGTGATAAGTCCACTTTTCCGCCGAGCTGTGTGAAGTCCTCGAAGAATGCGGGGTAGGATTTCGCAACCGAATCGGCCCCGATAAGTTCTGACTTTCCGGTGCAGGCCGACGCGGCGGCGGCCGTAGCCATTGCTGTGAGGTGATCCCGGGAGACGTCAGCACGGCCGCCCGGCAGTGACGGGCGGCCGGAAATGTGCAGCCCGTCCGTGGCTACCTGTACGTCGGCGCCGAGTCCCGAGAGCGCCGCAGCCAAAAGCTCATGCTTGTCGTCCCGGCCACCCATTGGCCTGCTGCCGCCGGTGATCAGGGTTTCGCCTTCGGCAAAGCAGGCTGCGGCTGCGAGGGCCGGCACCAGATCGGGACAATGGGAGGCGTCGAGAGTGCCCCCGTGCAGCCGGCCGGCTGTAATGTGTCCGCCCTTTCCCTGCGCCCCCATTGACAGCAGCAAGGGGGAGATACACCGATCGCCCTGAGCGGATGTGGTGTCAAGCCCACGCATATGGACGCTGCCGGCAATGGCTCCTGCGGCGAGCATCGCGGCGGCTGCCGTCCAGTCGCCGCCGACTTTATAGGTACATCCCTGATAATTTTGCGGCTTAATGCTGAATTCAACCATGCCTGTGGCGTGGTTTTCGGTGTAGTAAACTCCAAAGCGGGCGGCTATGTACCGGGTCAGCTCAAGGTATGTGGCCGCCTCGGGCGGGGCTGCCAGCCGCACGACCGAGGGACTGACGAGCAGCACCAGTGCCTGTAAGAGCCCCGAGATGAATTGGGAGCCGACCCCCTCCGGCAGGAGATACCTGCCGGGGCGAAGCTTGCCTGAAAGCAGAAACCCACCCTCACACTTTGTCAGCCGTGCACCGAGTGCCGGCAGCAGCGCATCGTAGGGATCGGCAAAGCGGCCCGTCAGCCGTCCCGAGCAGGCAAAGCGGACAGGCAGTCCCAACACCGCGTAAATCGGGACTAAAAACCGCAGCGATGCGGCACAGTCTCCGCAGTTGATTACAAGGGGTGCCCCCGGAGTGTAGATGTCCTGTCGTGGCCGAAAGATTCTCGCTGTAAAGCAGTCGACCTGACTTTTTGCCCCCCGCACCGGGGAGAGGGCGGCACTGTGCACAATAAGCTTTTTATTTGACTCGGTAAAATCGGCCAGCGGCGTAAGTCCTTCCAACGTGCGGCGCACATCCTCGCAGGCGACAAAACCCTCGATGACCGTCTCGCCAACGGCGAGGGACGACATGATGAGGGCGCGGTGGAGTTCGCTTATGGAGGGCGGGGCCAAAATTGCGCCCCGCAGCGGCGAGGGGGTGATCAGCGCAGTGGCCATTGTATTACCTCACATCAGCAGTCGACGATAGAATCCGTCCTCCGAAAGCCTGCCGACCACAGAGACCGACAGACTGTCTCCGACAATGACCTCGTCGATGACTGCGGAGATTGCCTCGTGGTCTACGGCGTCGATTTCAGCCGTAAGCTCCTCTACGGAGCGAATGCGGCCGTACTGCATATAGTCGCGGGCGTTAAAGCCCATGCGGGAGTAAGTGCTCTCAAAGCCTGTCACAATGCCGGTCTTAATCTGCTCGCGGGCGAGTAGCAGGTCATCATCGGTTAAACCCTCCTGCTTGAGCTTGTGGAGCTCCTCAATGATGACGGCTGCCGCCTGCTCCTCGTTAGAGCGCTGCTGGGCCGAGTAAATCATAAAGAGACCGGCACCGTCATGGGCCGAGATAAAGGAGGAGACAGTATAGACAAGTCCAAGCTCTTCCCGCAAACGCTGGAAGAGCCGGCTTGACATTCCGTCACCCAAAATACTGTTGAAGACTAAAAGTGCGCGCATGCGGGGATCCCCTCTGCCATAGGCCGGGAATGCGAAGCAGACGTGGTTTTGCTCAATATCCTTTTCCCGCAGCGACACCGACTTGGTATAGATGGGGGATGTGTCAAGCATTTCACCTGTCGACGGCGGTATTTTGCCCAGGGTCTCCTCCAACTTTTCCATGACGGCGGACCGGTCAAAACTGCCGGCCACCGACACGATGAGATTGCCGGTGGTATACCGACGGTCCATATATTCGCAGATGGCCGCCTTGTCAAAGGAGTTCACAGCCTCGGCCGTGCCGAGGATCGGCCCGCCCAGTCCTAAGGTGCCCCACACCGACTCGACCAACCGGTCGACGACGAGGTCGTCCGGCGAGTCCTCCACCATGTTGATCTCCTCGCAGACGACCCCTTGCTCATTTTTGATGTCCTTTTTGGCAAACTTGGAGTTCATGACCATATCGGTCAGGATGTCGAGCGCCTCCACGGCGTGGCAGCTCATGGTCTTGGCATAGAAAACGGTGTTCTCCTTTGATGTGTATGCGTTTGCCTGACCGCCGATGCGGTCGAACTGGCGGGCGATGTCGTTCGCCGAGCGGGTCTTGGTTCCCTTGAAGAGCATGTGCTCAATGAAGTGGGAGATGCCGGCCTCATGCGGCAGCTCGTGGCGGGAGCCGGTGTTGACATAAATTCCGACGGAAGCTGAGCTGTAAAAATCGATGTTTTCCAGCAGTACCGTAATTCCGTTTGAGAGCTTTGTGATTTCGACCATGGTCGCCTCCATAAATATAAGGTGGGACAACCATTGTCCCACCTTATATTTTACTCGAATGGCGCCGATATGTAAAGGGTCGGCAGGCAAAGCCGACTCTTTGTGATGCGCATTACAGCTCGCGGGCGGAGAAAATGCGCTGAGAGACGATGTAGGAGAGAAAATAAGCGGCACCGGCCACGACCGGCAGTGCAAAAATTCCTGTCACAATCTCGCTTTCGCTGAAGTTTATGCCGGAGCCATCCAAAAGCATGAAGAGGATGACGGGCAGCGCGAAGAGGGCGAACATCATGATCCGACTTTTTTCAACGCCAAACTTGTAGACCATGGGTAGAATGGCCGCATCATACAAAAGCCCGATCGACATGGTGGCCGCAATGATGGCCAACAGATCAAGCGCTCCGCCATCGGTCTTGCCGAAGGCGAGGAGAACAAACCCAGAGACCGTGGCAAAGGCACCTGCCCAAAACAGTAAAAGCAGCGCTGTCATGTATCTGGAGCGGACAATTTCCCGCCTCGTGATGCAAAGCGTCATGGCGTAGGACTCAAAGCCCGACAGTTTGTCGTAGGTGAAAGCGGACACGACCTGAAGCGAGAAGATCATGACAAGCATTCCGACCATGGCGCTGGTATCCATCATAAAACCATACACAAAATAGAAGAGTGTCATTGCCGCCATGGTTTTCCAAGTGGTGCCGAGGTTGTAGACGTCTTTTAAAACGAGTCCCTTCACGGTCTGTCCCTCCTTGAATAATAGAGCATGATATCCTCGACGGTGGGCTGCTGGCACTGTGCCGCCGGGATGTTGCCGTCCCGCAACAAGAGTGCCTCGCACCCATACGAGCCCTTGCGCCTTCCGACGACAAGGGAAGGATCAAAGGCAGCAAGCTCGCTCTCGGTCCCCTTCCAGAGGGCATGGCGGTCCAAAAGATCGTCTTTCCCCTCCGACAGCAGCAGTTTACCGTTGTCGATCATGGTGATGATGTCGGCCACCTTGTCGAGGTCGCTTGTGATGTGGGAGGAGAGCAACACGCCACAGCCCTCGTCACGGACAAAGTCGAGCAAAAAGTCTAAAATTTCGTCCCGCACGACAGGGTCAAGCCCCGACGTCGCCTCGTCAAGCAACAAGAGCCTCGGCCTATGGGCCAGCGCCGTCACGATGGAGAGTTTGGCACGGGTCCCGCGGGACATCTCTTTTATTTTTTTGTCCGGACTGACGCCGAATCGCTTTAAGAGCGAGGCATAGAGCGCCTTGTCCCAGGTGTCGTACATACCGGCAAGCACCCGCTCGATCTGGGCAGGGCGCAGCACCTCATAGAAAAATGCTCCGTCCATCACGGCGCCGACCTCGCGCTTGATGCGCTGCTCTTCCTTTATATTGTCGAGTCCGAAAATCTCAATGCTGCCGCTGTCCCGGTGCAGCATGTTAAGCATGAGCTTGATGGTCGTCGTCTTGCCGCTGCCGTTTGCGCCGACAAGCCCCACGATCATGCCTCCGGGCAGCGACATTGTAATGTCGCGAAGCTCAAACCCGTCGAACTTTTTACCGACGCCTTCCAGCCTGAATAAATCACTCATTGTCAAATCCTCCATATAGTTCCCGCACGATTTCCTGCAAAACCGGCGCTTCAATTCCGTAGCGCTTTGCGGTATTGACTGCCGCCTCGGCAGCCATGCGCACCTGCCGCAGCCCCTCATCGCGCAGATGCCCCGGGTCGCGCCCTGTGATAAAGCTGCCACGGCCCACCATGCTCTCAACGATGCCTTCGCGCTCTAATTCTTCGTAGGCCCGTTTTGTCGTGATGACGCTGACCCGTAAATCGCTTGCGAGTGTGCGCATTGAGGGCAGCGGATCGCCCGCCTTCAGCTCGCCAGTGAGAACAGCCTGGCGCACCTGTGTGACAATCTGCTCGTAGATGGGGCCGCCCGAATTCCGGATGATGATGTCCACACGCGGCCTCCTTTCAATATTGTGCATATACAATATATACATTGGTGCTGCGATTGTCAAGTGCCGTGCGAAAGAAATTTTTTAAGGGGCTAAGCGGTCAAAACATTTATGGAACAGTGCCGACCTGCAATGGTTCCCGGGCGCTCTGTGCAATATGATCATATCGGATTTTTGATATTTATGAATTACCCCAATGGACATGCCATACTTATTCCGCCGCAACCGCCGGTAAAAAACACGCAGTGGATCGTACTCAAAATGTGCGGGTGAAAAAAGAAATATTGCATTGATGCTAAGAAACAAGTATTTTTACGGATCAAAACAAGGAGTCAATCCACCCTTACCGTCTTCAGCATTTCTTCACCGGTCATTTTGCCTTCCACACGGCATGACGCAATAAAGAGCTTAAAGCGCCTTGCTTCGGGCCAAGTTAGCCCGAAGCGGCAGGGTTTTGAGCTGGCCCCAACAAGTAATTATTGTGACCGCAGGGCAAAATACAAAAAAAGGGCAACTGTGGCCACAGTTGTCCTTGCTTGCCGAATAGCGGAAACAATGAAACAGCATAATATAGCGAACATAAAGCATTGTGAACATGAGAATAGACTCATTGTTCTAGTTTTCGTATAAGGTAGCGATATCATGTATTCTACGCTTCATTTCTGTACGGATATGTAACGGCTCTAAACACTCGCATTTATCCCCAAAACTGAAAAGAATATTGTAGTAGTATTCGTTCTCTATGAAAGGAAAACGAACAATGTAATGCTCGTCACCGTCTGGAGAAAAGTGTTCATAAGTGCAATAATCTAGCACCCTGTCCATGACAGATTTATGGATACGAATTTTGGTTCTTGTTTGCATAGTTGCCAAAATATCAGTAAAATCCAACTGCGGTTTTTGATAATCACGTGGTGTAAAATATTCCTTTTGTATTTGTAGGTTTGACATGCGGGATAGTTTGAATAGGCGATAATCATTTCTTTTATGGCAATACCCTTGCAAGTACCAATGACTGCTTTTCAATACAAGCTGATACGGCTCGGCTGTTCGTGCGGTTTTATTTCCATAGCGGTCTGCATATTCAAACGAAAGCAGCTTGCTTTCCTGTAAAGCTGTTTTGATAATTTCTAAATATGGTTGTATGTTCCCATTGCCCATCCACGGACTTAAATCTATGTAAATCTGATTTGCTTTTAATTCAATGTCTTTCGCTGCGTCGGCGGGGATAAAGCTCTTAACTTTCGCAAGGGCGCACACCAGTTCATCGCCTCGTATCATGCCCGAAAGACTGGAAAGCCCCATCAAGATAGCGGAAAGGTCGGCAGTCGAAAAAACCTTTCTATCAATCTTATATTTTGGCATGATTTCAAAGCCGCCGCCCACTCCCGATGCCCCGCGAACAGGAATACCCGCCATGTTGATCGTGTCTATGTCACGGTAGATTGTGCGGGGTGAAACTTCAAACATATCTGCTAACTCCTGTGCGCCTATACGCTCTTTATCAAGGAGTATCATAATAATGCTAACAAGTCTGTCAACTTTCATCTGATAGGCCTTTCAAATTTTCTTCATTATAGATTGTTGCCATAATGTTGTCAACAATCACATAGTACAATAAAAAAGCAAACAAATCAATCCACCTATCAGGAGGAGGCACTATACAGAAATAACTTGTTACCTAATCACATCTTTAAGCACCAAAAAATTATTGAACTCAGTCAATGAAACGGCAATTAATAACACAATGAAAAGAGGAAATTTATGTTTACAATCTATGTTTACGTTCTTGATACTTTAGCCGACTGGGAACTGGGGTATGTTATTGCGGAGCTGAATTCTGGTCGATTTTTCAAAAAGGGCGCAAAGCGTGTACCGCTCAAAACGGTCAGTTATTCCAACGAGCCGATTCATACAATGGGCGGGATGACAATCGTGCCCGATTGCTTAATTGATGATATCGTTGTGAGTAAAACTTGCATGTTGCTATTACCGGGCGCAGATACATGGAACGACCCAAAGCATGGCGCGATCATCGAAAAAGCAAGCGAATTTCTCTCTTTAGGCGCTACGGTGTGTGCAATCTGCGGGGCTACCGCTGCGCTTGCGAGCTTTGGGCTACTTAATAATCGTCCGCATACCAGTAATGGACCGGGATTTCTTGAAATGGTTTCTCTAGGCTATAAAGGGCAAAGTTTTTATATAGACAAGCCATCTGTAGCGGATAACAATCTTATTACTGCAAGTTGTACCGGAGCGTTGCCTTGGGCGAAACAAATTATTGAGCATTTAGGTGTTTTTGAGTCAAACACACTGGAATCTTGGTATGAATATTTCAGTACCGGTAAGCCTGAACATTTCTTTGCCCTCATGCAAACTTTGCCATCCGGCAATGAAAACTGATCCATCATTGTCACAAACAAAAACGGGGACATAGACCATACGGGGTGCCTAAAAACACTTTTGAAATTTACCCGCCGTGCAAAGCGGAAAAAATATGAAGCCCCCCGGCTTTGCCGGGGGGCTTCATATTTTATAGAATCACCACATCGCCGGAAAAACCTATTTTAAGCTTCCCTTTGGTGTTTTCTTCGAAGCACTGATAGGCGGCATGTGCCGTCAGGGCGGCAAGCGCCTCCTCGCGGGATATGCACTGTTCTTCACCGAGGACTATGCCTGCAGGCGTCTCCCGCTTTACGGCGGCATCAACCGCCATTTTTGGGTCGGGTGGAAGAACCGGCGTGTCCTGGTGAAGCGTGAAAGGGATGCCGAGCTTTGCTGCAGCCCCTGCCGGGCAAAGTATCCGCGCCCGCTCCCCCAGCGTTTTGACGAGCTCGTCGCCGAAGGCCGGAATGGCTGAAATAAAAAACGAGGGGATGATGCCGGCTTCTTTCAGCCGCGGGAGCTGCCCTGGGGGCAGCAGCTGGGCGTGCAGCATGACGGGGCGGTACAGCGCAACTCCGGCTGATTTTAACCGTAGGCAGGCCGATATCATCTGCTCGCAGGCCGCCTCGCCGTTGCAGTGGACTGCAAGCTGTGTCCGATCGCCGGCCGCGCGGCGAAAAGCTTCTTCTACCTCCACATCGGTGTGGCGGGGCTTGCCGCTGTCCTTCATCCACGCAGAGCCGTCTTGCGGTTCTCCGTCCAAAAACAGTTTGTAGCCGCCGATTTTAAATCGGCCGCGATAGTGTTTCCAATACATATAATAGTCGCGGTGGACCTGATCGGCAATGCCGATTCCGCAATAGGCGACAATGTCGAGCGGCAAATCGCCTGCTTCGGCTGCTGCTGCCAACAGTTCAAGCTCCGGCAGTTCGGCGCAACCCTCCTGTGCCGTGCCGTAGCCTTGATTGACATATTCAAAGCAGGCAATGCGCAGTGCTGCGCGCCGCTCCTCCAGCGTCGGTGCGGCGTCTCCACTTGTACTGCCGTCCGTTGACCGCTTTGCCAGACATACCATTTCGGCGAGCACCGTGATGTGGCTGTGCGCATCGACAAAGGCGGGCAGCAGCGTGCGGCCGACGAGATCGATTTTCTCTTCATCCGGCGCCGCCGTCGTCACCTCGGACAGGCTGCCCACAGCCGAGACAATGCCGTTTTGTATGGCGATGGCTTCCGGTTTTTAATCATCATCCATCGTCATGATTTCTCCGTTATAGTAGACAGGCATTCATATCACCCTGTCATAGTGTGGCAAAAAGCCGGCCATCTATGACGGCCCGAAAAATGAAAAGCAAAATTGACATTCGAGCAAACGAGAGATATAATGACAATGGACGAGAAAACAAGAGCATGAGTTATCTATTTTAAAAATTTGACGATTTGTTGTTGACAATATACTCCGGGACATTTATAATGATTGAGCATTGTAATTTATAGGAGGGTATGACCCAATGTCTACATTTATGGCAAACGCTTCCACCGTGGAGCGCAAATGGTATGTCGTGGACGCCGCGGGCAAGCCGATGGGCCGCGTCGCCGCCGAGGTCGCCGTGCTGCTCAACGGAAAGCATAAAGTCGACTATACGCCCCATGTCGATTGCGGTGATTTCGTCATCATCGTAAACGCCGAGCTGGTGGCGCTCACCGGCAACAAACTGGAGCAGAAGCTCTATCGCACCCACTCCGGATATGCAGGCGGGCTCAAGGAAGTCCAGTACAAGACCCTTATGGCAAAGCGGCCGGAAATGGCCATTCAGCTCGCCGTCAAGGGTATGCTCCCCAAGAACGGAATCGGACGCAGAAGCCTTGGCCGCTTGAAGGTCTATAAGGGCGCACAGCACCCGCATGCCGCGCAGCAGCCCGTCCCCTATAACGCCTAACGGAGGAGATAAGTAGATGAATATTTACGATACGAAACCCTATTTCTACGGCACCGGCCGCCGCAAGAGCTCAGTCGCCCGCGTGCGCATTCTTCCCGGCACCGGCGCTATCACCGTCAACGGCCGCGACATCGACGATTACTTCGGTCTTGAGACCCTCAAGCTCATCGTCCGTCAGCCCCTCGTCGCCACTGAGACGCTCGGCAAGTTCGACATGATCATCAAGGTCGTCGGCGGCGGTGTCTCCGGCCAGGCCGGCGCCATTCGGCACGGGCTTTCCCGCGCGCTGCTCCAGGTCAGCCCCGATTATCGGCCCACCCTGAAGTCCGCCGGTTTCCTCACCCGCGATCCTCGTATGAAGGAGCGCAAGAAGTACGGCCTCAAGGCAGCTCGCCGCGCTCCCCAGTTCTCCAAGAGATAGTTTTTTACAAGAGCCCTTCGGGGCTCTTGTTTTTATAATATGCGAAAAATGCGGTGGGCTGCCGTGTATTACTCCCCTCCCCCCCCGGCCCGCCGTACCCGCAGTTCTCCACGAGATAGTTTAATGGAAAATCCCTGGAACCGTTGAGGTGCCAGGGATTTATGTTTGACCTTTTTTAGAAATCTCTGTAATTATTTGAAATAAAAGCCGGTGTTTTTTTGACTGTTAACGATTAAATCTGAGGTTAAGAGACTGGTTATAATTAATCCGCAGTGATCTTCATTATTGGATACACTGCGTTGTCTCTTGTTGATAGGCCGCATCAAAAGAGCGCGGCCACGCAAACTGCCAAGGGGCTCTCTGACGACCGTCAACGTTGCGACTGTAAGAGCATCTTGTACATAGTCGGGAATAGTCCGGCCTTAAAATGCACAATCTCACCTTTGTTTTTTCCGTGCTGCCCCCGCACTTGCTTCAGTTCGATTATGCAATTTTCTACACCGATTTGGCGTTCTTCCTCCCGATGAGCCTTGGTCTTATTATGTGTGAGCTCCGTTAGGATGACGTGCCCTTCACAAAAAGGGTACGGACACCTGTCATTTAGCGCGGTTTGGGGGCTAGCAGCTGAATAAGAAAATCGGCCGCAGCTCCTGCAAATATATTTGTTCACAACATCTTCTCCTCCTGAAATGATGCACAAATTTATTGTGCGTTTCTTCAACCCAAACCGATCCAACACTGCGGTGACCATGCCATTGGCTCCTCAGCCTTATATTTTTTTAATATCCGTACAAACTATTTTTGAACGGAGGTAAGGGATATGCCAAAGAAAAACAGAAACCCAAATGATGCTCAAAACCCGATTGGCCCAATCGACAAACCAAAGAATACAGATATCGCCGGATTATCCGATGATACGCATGTTGTTTATTCTGAAGAGCACGACTCAAACGACGGCGATTAATTTATCAGACAGCCTTTTCCTTCGGGAGAGGCCGTGGCGAAAAGGAGCCAGTTATATGAAAAAGCAAAACGTGTTGAATGACGGCGTGCAAAATGCGAAAGAACAACAGGATTTGGACGAGACATTAAAAATGCCAACAGGCGTGAAAAAACCTAAAAAAACTACAAAGTAATCCGCCTACCACCCTTGCAAGGGATATTTGCTCGGCCGTCCAGGGACATTGTGTGGCCTTATCGCATTGTACTCTGATTTCCGTGAGACGATCTTGATCATTCATGTCCTCCCCTTCCCCCATTCATAAGTCTAAAATGCTTAAAATATACCAAAATTGCCAGACAAAATACCTGTGGAAGCGCGGGTTTGACTGGACATGGATTGGGAAGCCATGAGATGAAACTTGAAAGGGACCTGTCTGAATCACTGAAGCATGAGCACGACTATTGAAACGGTGTTTTAGTTACAGTGAGAGGAATAGATGATACATTCAACAATACCAGAGAGGCCTAGCCTGCACACAGACCATTCTAATAAGGGAAACAATCTCAACAGATGGCTTGATACAAGAGCCCTTCGGGGCTCTTGTTTTTTGTGGGCAAAAAATCGGTGCGCTGCCGTGTGTCACCCCCGGCGGTTACTGTAATTAAAATTTGGGAATATATGGACACGACAGTGCCGAAATGATATCATAAGATCGAAACATTTATAAACAAATTCATACATCATGATGCCGATGGGGCCAAGCATGTAAACGGAGTGTGATTTTTTTGAAAAAGCAGTGTCGGATGCTCTCTTTGTTATTGGCCGCATCAATACTCTGTCCCGTGTTTACCAGCGAAGCATCGGTTGATGCGCGCAGCGATTATATTGTTGAAGACGGAGTTTTGGTGAAATACGTCGGAACCGGCCTGGACATTGCAATCCCTGGCAACCTTGGAATTACGGAAATCGGTGACAGTGCCTTTGCTAAAAATGATCATATCTGTGAAGTCGTGATTCCACATGGAATAAAGCGAATTGGTGACTATGCGTTTAATGGTTGCAACAATCTAGTAGCAATTAATATCCCGGACAGCGTTAATTATATCGGCAAGTCCGCATTTTCATGCTGTACGGGATTATCGACCGTGAATCTCCCTGCAGGTATAGATGCAATAAGTAGTTATCTATTCTATGTATGCGTAGGCCTTAAAACAGTTAACATCCCTGATTCAGTAACCCAGATAGGGGAAAGCGCTTTTCTGGGGTGCGGTGCTCTTGAGAGCATCAAACTTCCAACTAAGATTAAAGTTATTGAGAAAACGGCTTTCAATGATTGCGAACATCTTTCCTCGGTCACGTTCCCTGACTCTGTTGAGGAAATTGGGGAGAGTGCGTTTGAAGACTGCCAAAGCCTGACAAGTGCCGTTTTCCCGAAGCATCTAAAGTCACTTGGAGACAGGGCATTTTATAACTGCTGGAAACTTAAAAGCGCAACTTTGCCAGATACAACTGACGCAGTTGGGGCTCACGTGTTTACAAATACGGGGTTTACGAATCCGATAATTCTAAATGATGGGAAAAACCTTTGCTATGTGCCCATGCAAACAATAAGGCTCCAAATACCCAGTACAGTTACGGAGATTGCCGGAGGGGCTTTTTACTATTGCTGCAATATCAGGTCTATATCAATTCCGACAGGGGTAACGAAAATCGGTGATTCCGCTTTTTTAGGCTGTTCTAGATTGGAGAGCATAATTATCCCGGACAGTGTAACGGAGATAGGCAACTCTGTGTTTACGTTATCGGCCATCCCCGAACCGATTTATATTAATGGCGGCAAAACACTGTGTTATGTTCCTGCTGGGGTTGAATGTTATACTATTCCGGATCAGGTAACAGATTTTGCCGGAGGAGCCTTCCAGGGGTGTAATAAACTAAACAATATCATTTTGCCGGAGGCAATTTCGGAAATACCGGACTCTACCTTTGAGTATTGCGAGAACCTAACAAATATTAGTTTTCCGAAGCACCTGAAATCCATCGGTGATGGTGCTTTTACAATGTGTAAAAAACTCACAATTCGTACGGTTCCAAGCAGCGTTGAATCAATTGGAGATAATGCCTTTAGCTATTGCCAGTCCATTCGTGAATTCACAATACCGGGAAGTGTTGTTTCCGTGGGTAATTATGCATTTCAGGATTGCATATATTTAACGACGGTAAATTTTTTAGATGGAGTTCAATCCATTGGGCGCAGTGTATTTTCTTATTGCAAACGATTGAGATCAGTAACTCTGCCGGACAGCATTCGTACAATTGACAGTTTGGCTTTCAGTGCCTGCGACAGCCTGGAGTCAATCACGATTCCCAGCAGTATAGCTGTGCTGGGAAACATGATATTTTACAAAACTCCCATCACGATACATGGAGAAGCAAATTCTATCGCGCAGGAATATGCAAAAGCAAATGATTATCCGTTTGCTGAGACAGATCTTAGAAAAAAAGCTATTCCGAGTACCAGTACGGTGCTTTTAAATGGGAAGGAAATAGAGGTTCAAGCCTATAACATTCAAGGGTATAATTTTTTCAAACTGAGAGATATCGCGATGGCACTTCGCGGCACCGAAAAGACATTTCACGTTGAGTTCGATTCGGTCAGTAACACCGTTAAGCTGACTGGAGGGCAAGATTACTCGCCGGTCGGCGGAGAACTTACGGCCCAAAATAATCAAAGCAGCAAGCTCGCTAAACTGACCTCTATGCAAGTGGCGCTGAATGGTAATACTGTATATATGCAGATGTACAATATTGATGGATACAACTATTTCAAACTGAGAGACATGGCTGCTGCGATCAATTTCAATGTTGCTTGGGATGGAGCCGCAAACACACTGAAAATTGACACTTCGACGGACTACACACCGGAATGAAGCATGCTTTCCAATAATGCGTGCAAAAAAAGAAGAATCACAATTTGAAGCGACAGTAGGCTTTGCTTTTAACATGCCAGTTCTCGTGACAATCTCTTACAAGAGCCCTTCGGGGCTCTTGTTTTATACGAGACTAAATATTGCGTTTGCGCAGAGAACATCATATAATCAATGTGATGAGCGGCTCCGGGTTGCGGCGGGGCGGCTACCGTACATTGAATTTTGAAAGGCTGGTGTGAAAATGAATTCGATTATCATAAGACCGTTCAAGCCGAGCGAGGCAAGCTACGTGTGCTATCTGCAAATGAAACTGTACGACCACGTCTACGGCTTCAAGCCTGTCTTTGAGTATTATCTGCTGGCGGGGGCGGCCAAGTTCCTTGCCGATTCCGGGGGCGGGCAACTTTGGGTCGCAGTCGACGGCGAGGAGATCATTGGGTCCATTGCCATCGTGAAGGCTGGAGAGGACACCGCCCAGCTGCGCTGGGTTGCCATCGACGAGCGGTATCACGGCAAGGGCCTCGGGAAAAGGCTGATGAACACCGCCATGGGCTTTTGCCGGGAGCAAGGGTACAAGCACGTCTATTTATGGACTATCGACATCCTCTTTGCAGCTCGGCATCTCTATGAAGTGTATGGCTTTAAGCTGACCGAGACAAAGCCCAACACCGAGTGGACGGACAAGCTTATGACCGAGGAGCGCTGGGACATCACGCTCTGACGCAAAAATACGGGCGGCGCAGCGCCAACCGATACATAAATACATAAAGACAAGAGCCCCTTTAGAGCTCTTGTCTTTGTATGCGGCAAGTCAGCCGTTTTTATTGCGGCGGGACATACTTTGTGATAGAGTATAGTCGCACAAAAGAGTAGGGGGGAGCTTATATGCGCACCGTGCTTGTGACGGGCGGGGCCAGGGGAATCGGTGCCGCCGTAGCCCGTGCCTTTGCGGCAAACGGGGACAGAGTCATCGTCAACTGCATCAAAAGCGAACTTGAAGGGGCGATACGGGCTGACGTGGCTGACCCCGCGGCGGTGGACGCAATGTTCTCCCGCATTGAAAAAGAGTACGGGCCGGTGGAGGTGCTGATCAACAACGCCGCCATCGCCTGGCAGGGACTGACGCAGGATATGCCGCCCGAGGTCTGGAGGCGGCTTTGGGAGGTCAACGTGACCGGCGCCGTCAACTGCTGCCGCAGGGCTATCCCCGGCATGCTTGGCCTTGGCTCGGGGTGCATCGTCAACATCTCCTCAATGTGGGGACAGACCGGAGGCTCCTGCGAGGTGGGCTATGCCGCCACTAAGGCGGCCATACTCGGGCTGACCCGGTCGCTCGCAGCTGAGCTTGCGCCCTCCGGCATACGGGTCAACTGCGTCTCTCCCGGAGTCATCGACACCGACATGAATAGGGGACTTGACCTTTCCTGCATCACTGAAATGATTCCAATGGGGCGCATCGGCCGACCGGAGGAGGTCGCCGCCGCTGTGATCTTTCTCGCCGCACCTGAAGCGTCCTATATTACAGGACAAATTCTTGCAGTCAATGGAGGTATCATCTAATGGGAATGTGTAAAACAAGCGAGCTTTTGACGGAGGCCAAAAGCCGCAAAATCTGCGTGCCGGCATTCAACGTCTACAGCTACGAGTCCATCAAGTGGACCCTGGACGTGGCGCAGGAGCTTGATCGTCCGGTCATCATCATGACCTGGCAGGGCGTTGCCCGCTACATGCCGCTTTCAGCCATCGCCGCACTGACAAAGGAACTGGCCAAGGATGTGACTATCCCGGTGGCACTGCACCTCGACCACTCCTACAGCTTCGAGGACGCCATGCAGGGGGTAAAATATGGCTTTTCCTCCATTATGTATGACGGCTCCAAGCTGCCGCTTGAGGAGAACATTAAAAATACCGCTGAGGTAGCCAAGGCTGCCCACGCCGTCGGCGTCGAGGTCGAGGGTGAGCTCGGACATGTCGGCCTTGGCAGTGATATCGCTGGGTGCACCTTTACAGTGCCGGATGAGGCTGTCCGGTTTGCTGTGGAGACAGGGGTCGAGGCTCTCGCCGTCTCCATCGGAAACGCCCACGGTGTCTACTCGGCCACACCGGACCTCCAGCTTGACTTGTTAAAAGAGCTGGCAGGCGTCGTGCCATGTCCGCTTGTCTTACACGGCGGCTCCGGCATTCCGGCAAAACAGGTCCGGCAGGCCATTGGCATCGGCATTGCCAAGATGAACATCGCGACTGACTTTTGGGCCGCCATGGACGACGCCGTCTATGCCGCCCACGAGAAGGGGAAGCACAACCACTTCTATACCATGCTCGAGGCTAGGGAGCCTTTCAAAGACTTCCTGCGCAGCCGCTTTGAAATGCTTGTCGGAGAGGAGGCATAGACTTGGTTGCGACAAAAGTTCCCGTCATGCTCATCGTCATCGTTGCAGTCGTCATTATGATGGCGGTTGTGGCGGTCATCTCCATCAAAAACGGGAGAAGGTGAAGATTAGGGAATGTCGATTGCCTTAATAATTGCCGTCGGCGGCGTTTTGCTCATGGCTGTTGGGGTTTTGCTGATATCGCTCAAAAACAAATGACAAAAAGAGCCGCACCGCGGCTCTTTTTGACCGCGCTCTCCTCGCTTGCGGGCCTGTACTAATCGGCGCCCGCGGGACATATATTGGTGGGGAGAGGTGATATCAAAGTGGGACATAACATCACGATGGAGGGCAGAGGCAGCCTTGCCGTCACCGGCGTCGAGGACGTGGCGGCCTTTGACGAAAACCAGATCGCACTCTACACCAGCGAGGGAATGCTCATCGTCAGCGGCGTGCAGCTTCACATCAATAAACTGTCCGTTGAGAGCGGCGAGATGGCCATTGAAGGGGTCATCGACAGCCTTGAGTACACTGAGCAGATGAAAAAGCGCGGCGGTTTTTTCGCCAAACTCTTCGGATAATGGACTTCTCGACCGCCTTTGAAGTGGGGCTTCTGCTGCGCTCGGTGATATTTGGAGCGGCGGCGGCCCTGTTCTGCGACCTTTTTCGCTTTTTGCGGTTTTTGTTGCCGGCCGGCCGCGTCATGATATTCATTCAGGACCTGCTGCTCTGCCTTTTACTCTCCGTATCGACGCTGCTTTTCGTATTTGTATACAATTCCGGAATCGTACGGCTTTACATTCTGGCAGGCGCAGCAGCCGGTGCCGGCCTGTGGTTTTGTACCGTAAGCCGGCTTTTTTTCGGAGCGGCTGGGAGGGTAAAGCATAAAATTGCAGATTATTTTCAAAATAATCCCCCGCCTGGCAAATAAAACTATTGTAATTTACCCCAAGACATGTATATAATTACCTAAAGAGTTCATTTTACGGTCGGGGAGGGCAGCTTCGACCGATGTGTGCATGGAGGTGGTGCGTTGAAGCGAGTCAAGCGCGGATTATTGCTGAAAGCCATTTTGCTCGTCTTTTTTGTCTACGCCTCGGCGCAGATCATCGAGCTTCAGATACAGATATATGAGAAGAAACAGGCTGTCGCAGAATACACAGTAGCCAACGAGGAGCTCGAAACCTCGAACGAAAGCAAGCAAAACGACATCGACAAAGGACTCACAGACGAGCAGGTGGAAAAGATCGCCCGTGAAAAGTTGGGACTTGCCAGTCCCGACGAGACAGTGTTTGTAGGTGTGCCGGGTTGACCTAAGAGCGAACAAAAACGTTTGCAATACATAAGGAGAACAAAGCATATATGCAGCAAATCGAAGTCGGAGCTGTCCTCGAGGGCAGAGTCACCAGCATCACCAAATTCGGCGCCTTTGTTGCGTTGCCGGAAAACAAGACCGGAATGGTGCACATTTCGGAAGTCTCGACTTCCTTCGTGCGCGATATTTCCGAGCACCTTCAAGAGCAGCAGTCAATTAAGGTCAAAGTCATAGGCATCGACCAAAACGGGCGGATTAACCTCTCAATTAAGCAGTTGGAGGTGCCGCAGCCCGGGCAGGACCGTCAGCAAAAGCCGCAGCGGACTGGTCGCCGGCCGGCCGGCTGGCAGCCGAAGCCTACGGCCTCGCCGACCACCTTTGAAGAGATGATGAACAAGTTCAAGCAGGACAGCGACGACAAAATTTCCTCCATCAAGCGTGGCCTCGAAGCTAAGCGCGGTTCGGGTTCCCGCAAGGGCGGAAAATACTGACAACAACCCCCCCGTCATTTCGGAACTGCGTACGCGGGGCTTTGCACTTTGCACAAAAAGATTGACCGATATTGAAAGCTCCCCGCTTTTCGCGGGGAGCTTTTTGATGCTTATTAAGCTTTGCCGTGCGGCTTGAAGTACTGGTAAAAATCGCACTTGATCATGCCGTTATACATCTTTCGTTTGTTGTCCGCCCGTCTTCCGTAGTGGCGTTCGAACTCCTCGTGAGAGGTGATGACTCCGACCCGCCACCCGTCGAGCCTAGAAAAAGCGCGGCCCATGTCGGCGTAGAGCCGCTCACATTCTTTCGCCTCACCCATCCGCTCACCGTAAGGCGGGTTGCAGATCAAAAGCCCGCCGGGAATTCCGGGAGCAAAATCCCGCAAATCACCCGGTTTGACCGTGATGAGCCCACTCACACCGGCCTTCTGGGCGTTGCGCTTTGTCAGCTCGCACATCTCGGGGTCAATATCCGAGGCCAAAATGACGTTTTCGGGCGGATGGATCTCGGCCGCCGCTTCCTGCCGTACACTCCTTGTGTCCACGCCCGACATAAAGCCGTAAGTCTCGAAGGCGAATTGCCGGGTCAGCCCGGGGGCCCGACCTGTCGCCCGCAAGGCTGCCTCGATGGCGATGGTTCCGGAACCGCACATGGGGTCGGCAAAAGGCTCCCGGCCTCGGTAGCGCATTTGGCGCAGCATGGCGGCGGCCAACGTTTCGCGGATGGGGGCCGCGTTGCCCTCAGCCCGGTACCCGCGCTTATGAAGCGGCGCACCTGTCGTATCGATCATGATGGCGGCAATATCCTTCATGATGAGAAATTCCACCGTCACAGCGCCCCCGGTCTCGGGCAAACGGGCAAGCCCATAGGCCGCAGAAAGCCGATCAACGATAGCCTTTTTGATGATGCGCTGACAGTCTGGAACACTGTGCAGCTGTGACTTAATCGCATGGCCCGACACCGGAAAGGCGTCGTTTTTCCCGATGTAGTCTGGCCACGGAATGGCCTTGACACCCTGATAGAGCGCCTCGAAGTCGAGAGCCTGAAACTCGGCCATCCGGATCAGCACCCGCTCGGCGCAGGCAAGGCCCACATTGGCACGGGCCGCCGCCTCAAGATCCCCCTCGAAGCAGACTCGCCCATCGGTGACCGACGTGATTTCGTATCCGAGGTCGTAGATCTCATCCTTGACAAAGCTCTCAAGGCCGAAAAGACAGGGAGCGACGAAGATGAACCTGTTCATAGAGGGCTCCTTTCGGTAAAAATATTGGACGCCCGCGGGCGTCCAATATTCTTTTTATCCATAGAACGCGCCTTCATTACAGCTACATACAAAAATTTGCCGCTGCAGCGCTATTTTTGCTTCTATTCGGTCATAATTAGTCCGTAGCCGCCATCTTTGCGGCGGTAAACCACACTGACGCTCTCGGTGGACATATCGCGGAAAACAAAGAAACTGTGGCCCAGCAGATTCATCTGCAGGATGGCCTCTTCGACATCCATCGGCCGAACTTCAAAACGTTTTTGCTTGATGAGTTCAAAACTGTCCTCAGGAGCGGCGGCCGTGCCTTCGAAAGCGCCCACCTTCAGGCGTTTTTCAAGCCGGGTCTTGTGTTTTTCGAGCTGGCGCACAAGGCTGTCTACCGCTTTTTCAAGTGAATCGAACATCTCCTGAGACCGAGCATCTGCCCGGAAGGTCAACCCGCCTGAGACGACTGTAACCTCTGCAATCTCGTCGTTGTGCTGCGTGTAGAGCCGGACGGCAGCCGCTGAATCGGAGGAAAAGTAGCGGTCGAGCTTACCGAGCTTTTTCTCGATGCGGGCTTCCAGGTCATCCGTCAGCCGAAACTTTTTGGTTGTGACCTTGATGTTCATGAACACACACTCCCTGCTGTATAGATTAAAGAGCATGCCGGCGGGGGAGACGATGCCGGGTACGGGAAATACGCCGGCAAGCACCTTTTATAACTCCATCATAGCATTCTAGACCAACGATGTCAAATAAATCAAAATTCAAATAATGTTCACGTTTCCCTATTGACTTTTCCTGCGTTGGCAGGTAAAATAGAATTGGCACTCAAGATAAAAGAGTGCCAATTCACTGATATTACACAACAGGAGGAATAGAAATGAAGGTCAAGCCCCTTTCCGACAAGGTTTTGATCCAAATGGTGGAGGTCGAAGAGACCACGAAGGGCGGAATTATTCTCACCGGCACGGCCAAGGAGAAACCGCAGGTAGCGAAGGTCATCGCGGCCGGCCCCGGGGAGACCGTGGACGGCAAGCTGGTTCCCATGACCGTTAAAGCTGGCGAGAAAGTCATCGTCAGCAAATATGCCGGCACTGAGATCAAGGTTGACGGAAGCGACATGCTCATTGTCCGTCAGAATGATATTCTCGCCATCGTTGAGTAACATAGGAGGAGTATGAATATGGCAAAGCAGATTGTATACGGAGAGGACGCCAGAAAGGCGCTCCAGCGCGGCGTAGATAAACTCGCCGACACCGTCAAGGTAACCCTCGGCCCCAAGGGCCGCAATGTAGTGCTCGAGCGCAAGTACGGCTCGCCCCTTATCACGAACGATGGTGTCACCATCGCCAAAGAGATCGAGCTCGAGGACAACTTTGAGAATATGGGCGCCCAGCTCGTCAAGGAAGTTGCCACCAAGACCAATGACGTCGCCGGCGACGGCACCACCACCGCAACCCTGCTGGCTCAGGCCATTGTCCGCGAGGGCATGAAGAACGTGGCTGCCGGCGCAAACCCGATGGACCTCAAGCGCGGCATCGCCAAGGCTGTTGAGGTAGCTGTCTCTGCGATCAAGGCGGGCTCCGTCGAAGTCAAGGGCTCTGCTGATATCGCCCGTGTCGGCACCATTTCGGCGAGCGACTCCTACATCGGCGAACTGATCGCCGACGCAATGAAGAAGGTCACCGGAGACGGCGTCATCACAGTGGAGGAATCCAAGACCGCCGAGACCTACTCCGAGATCGTCGAGGGCATGCAGTTTGACCGCGGCTATATCACCCCCTATATGGTCACCGATACCGATAAGATGGAGGCTGTCTTAGACGACGCCGTCATCCTCATCACCGACAAGAAGATTTCCTCCGTTCAGGAGATTCTGCCGCTCTTAGAGCAGATCGTGCAGGCCGGCAAGAAGCTGCTCATCATCGCAGAGGACGTCGAGGGAGAGGCCCTGTCCACCCTCATCGTCAACCGGCTGCGCGGCACCTTCACCTGCGTGTGCGTTAAGGCCCCCGGGTTTGGCGACCGCCGCACTGAGATGCTGCAGGATATCGCGACCCTGACGGGCGGCGAGGTCATCTCTGAGAAGCTCGGCTTCGAGCTCAAGGAGACAAAGATGAGCCAGCTCGGCCACGCGTCCCAGATCAAGGTCTCCAAGGAGAACACCATCATCGTCGGAGGCGCGGGCTCCAAGAAGGACATTACAGCCCGGGTTGCCCAGATCCGATCCACCCTTGAGACGACCACTTCCGAGTTTGACCGCGAGAAGCTTCAGGAGCGCCTTGCCAAGCTTGCCGGCGGCGTAGCCATCCTGCGGGTGGGAGCTGCCACCGAGACCGAGATGAAGGAGAAAAAGCTCCGCATCGAGGACGCGCTCTCCGCCACCAAGGCGGCCGTTGAAGAGGGTATGGTTGCCGGTGGCGGCACTGCCTTTGTCACTGCCATGCCGGCCGTTGAGAAGCTGCTGAAGACCTGTGAGGGCGATTTCAAGACCGGTGTTGCCATCGTGCTCAAGGCGCTTGAGGAGCCGGTGCGTCAGATTGCCGCAAACGCCGGCCTCGAGGGCTCGGTCATCCTCCAGACCATTAAAAAGTCCAAGAGCACAAGCTTCGGCTTCGACGCCGCCAATGAGAAGTTTGTCGATATGTTCGAAGTCGGCATCGTCGACCCGACCAAGGTCACCCGTTCGGCACTCGAGAACGCCGCTTCGGTCGCCGCCATGATCCTCACGACCGAGTCGCTTGTCGCCGACAAGCCCGATCCAAAGGCCGACGCGGCAGCCGCCGCAGCTGCGGCCTCCATGGGCCAGGGCATGTATTAATCGAACGTACGCATCAAGAGGGCGCCGTTAGGCGCCCTCTTTTCATTTGGGTCAAAAAGGGGGGGCCGCGCCCTCTATTACCTCCTGATCTGGGTTCGGGTCGATCCAAAATAAGCCCGGCGTCTTGAAAATTGCCCTCTTGCGTGGTATATTGGAGACAAAAAATGAGAGGGTTGTTGCTGTATGGAAAACAAACTGCCGATACTTAAGGGAATTCGGGTTCTCGACTTTACAAAAGCGATTGCGGGCCCGCTTGCGGGCGCGTACCTAGCCGATATGGGGGCTGAGGTCATTAAAATCGAGCCGGTCGGCGGAGACCCAAGTCGTGCTAGGTCCCCGAAAGTGGGGCAGTTTGGCGGCTATTTTACCAATTGCAACCGCGGCAAGAAGTCGTTTGCGATAGATATGAAGTCACCGGAGGGTAAAAAGGCCTTTGCGAAGCTCATTGAGACAGCCGACGTGCTGCTTGAAAACAATCGGCCCGGCGTCATGGACCGACTAGGATTTGGCGTCGCGGAATGCAAGAAGCTGAACCCCAACCTCATTTACGCCTCGGTGTCGGGCTACGGCCAGACCGGGCCCTACGCGATGCGGCCGGCCTACGACCTCGCTGCGCAGGCCATGGGTGGCGTCATGTACATCACCGGCACCAAGGACACCATTCCGCTGCTGCCGGGACCCGCCATGGCGGACGTCATGACGGCTCAGAACATCACGATCGCGATCCTGCTTTCACTTTTCGGCAGACTGACGACCGGAATTGCCCAGCGGGTCGAGACCTCGCTCGTCGAGGCGTCGGTCGCAAGCCAGCTCGCCCAGTCGCCGTCTTACCTCATCGACCGCCAGATTCCGATGAGGGACGGTAGTCGGTTCAATAACGCCTGTCCCTATGAGGCGTATAAGGCCAAAGACGGCTATTTTGTCTTTGCCGATGCCCGCTCCTGGAAGATGTTCTGCGAAGAGGTCATTGAGATGCCGGAACTTTCAAACGACCCCCGTTTTAATAAAAATGAAACCCGCATCCAGCACCGCGAAGAGCTGCGCAAAATCATTGAGGACTGGGCGGCCGATAAAACGGTCGCCGAAATCGTCGCTGCCAAGGCGCCCCTGCTGCCCTGTGCACCGGTCAACAACTTCGAGCAGGTCTATAATGACGAGCACATCCGGGTGGCCCGGGAGATGTTCATCGAAGTGCCGCTTGCCGACGGGAACAAGATGACCATCACGAATAACCCCATCAAGATGAGCGATTTTAAGTGCCGTCCCGAAAAAGGCCCGAGCCTGCCGGGCGGCGACAACGACGATATCTTGACTGAGCTCGGCTTCGACGAGAGCACAGTTGCCGACTGGCGCTCCCGTGGACTCATCAGCTGAATATTATGGCGGCTTTAACTGTATAATTGAACTGGGCGCGAGGAGGATTTTCCACCCCGCGCCCTTTGTTTTGGAGGCCCCTTATCATTGACGGGGCACCCCCCGTATGGTATACTTTTCTAAACTAAGGTCGGCGTCCCGCAGGCGTTTGGCCGACTGCAAAGACACTGGGGCATATCGTGAAACGGCAGGCGGGCAAAAAATGTTGTCCGCATCCTTATGGGTTGCGGCGAGTGCCGCGTGTGAGGAGGAATGGAATGGACGACCGTGAAATGATTGCGACGCTTCGGGCACAAAAACTCTGCTGTGCGCAGGTTCTGGTGGCCATGGGCCTTTGGCTGAAGGGCGAACAAAACGACCGGCTGGTCGAAGCGACGGGCGGACTTTGCATCGGTCTATACAGCGGGCTGCTCTGCGGCACCCTGACGGGTGGCGCCATGATGCTGAACCTTTTCGACCGGGAGATGGCCAAAACCGAGCTCATCCCGCGGCTGACGGAGTGGTTTGAAGACGAGATGACAGGGGAGTACGGCGGCATGACCTGCGCTGATATTGTCGGGGCTGACCCCACTCTCAAGGCGGTGCGGTGCCCGGGCATCATCGAGAAGACCTATTTCGAGGCAAAAAGGCTGCTGATTGAATCGGGGCAGCTTTGCGAGGGTTGACGGAGGTAGAATATGAAGGAGATCGCTTTGAGGGCTGTCTGGCTGCTTGAAGAAGGGCAGGACTTTGCCCTTGCTATGATTACGGACAAGGATGGTATCTCCCCGCGGGATGTCGGCACCCTCATGCTGGTTGAAAAGGGCGGCGCCTGCGTGGGCAGTGTCGGCGGAGGCACACTGGAGGCGGCGGTCATTGACCGCGCCAAAGTGGTGATTCGTGAGGGCAAGCCGGCAGCTATGATGCATGACAACCTTGCAGTAGAAAATCCCAGCCTAGCCTGCGGATGCAAGACGACGCTGTATATCGATTTTGTGGACGCGAAAAACCCCGTGTACCTTGAAATATACACCTCCATGGCGGATCTTTACGCCGAGGGCGGACGGGCACGGTTTGGCATGTTGCCGGCCGGAATCTGCACCTGCAGTGAGTTTTTGCTCTGCCCGGACGGCGAGCTAATCGGTGCGCCGGATGAGGCTCTGGGCACCGTCTCTTACTCCGGAAAGCCCTTTGAGGCGCTTGAGGTTCTGGGCGGCATGATCTATGTCGTGCCGGTCGGGGCACAGCCAAAGGCCATTGTGCTGGGCGGCGGACATGTGGGCTCCAAGGTGGCGCCGCTTTTGGATTTTTGCGGGTTTGATACCGTTGTCCTCGAGGATAGAGAGCCGCTTGTAGCCCCCGGCCGCTTTCCGGAAGATGTGCGGGTAAAATTCATCGAGACCTTCGAACAGGGCGTTTTCGACGCCGAGCCCTGTAATGAGGACACCTATGTCATCATCGCGACCAGAAGCCATGAGCTCGACCGCAGTGTCTTAGAGCAGGCACTTCGCACAAAAGCCTACTACATCGGCATGATGGGCAGTCGCTCCAAGCGTGACCGGGTTTTCGAATACCTGAAATCCCGTGGCTTTACCGACGCGGACCTCGCCCGAGTGCATGCGCCCATCGGACTTGCTTTAAAGGCGAAGACGCCGCAGGAGATCGCGGTCAGCATCGCGGCCGAGATGATTTTGTGCCGCCACAACCTGTCATAGATACTCAAAATTCCATGAATCTGACATACAATACAGGGAGGCAGTAAATGAAACTGCGTAAATTATGGCTCAATATCAACGGCGCCGACCGGATGATCACCTGTGACCCCGAAAAGGACTCGCTTGCCGATGTTCTGCGCAGAGAGGGGCTTACCGGCGTCAAGGTCGGGTGCGGAACCGGTGTCTGCGGCTCCTGCTCGGTTATTTTGAACGGCGAGGTGATCCGCTCCTGTACCCGCCGAATCAAGACGATTGAGGACTACAGCAAGGTGATCACGATTGAGGGTGTCGGCACGCCGACCTGCCTCCACCCGCTTCAGCAGGCCTGGATAACCCACGGCGCTGCCCAGTGCGGATTTTGCTCGCCGGCTTTTATCGTGTCGGCCTATGCGCTGCTCCAGCAAAATAGTAACCCTACAAGACTGCAGGTGCGCCAGTGGTTCCAAAAACATCGCAACATCTGTCGCTGCACCGGATATAAGCCCTTAGTCGACGCCGTCATGGATGCGGCAAAGGTCGTCCGGGGTGAGGCCACCATGGCCGACATCACGTTTAAGAACCCCGAAAACGGCGAATATTACGGTTCGCCGGTTCCGCGTCCGACCGCCGTTGCCAAGGTCTGCGGCCTTGCCGAATACGGCGACGACATCGCTCAGAAAATGCCGGTGGGCACACTGCACCTGGCTGTCATCCAGCCCAAGATGGCACACCATGCCCGCATCTTGAGCATCGACACCGAAAAGGCTGAACTCATGGAGGGCGTTGTATCTGTCATCACGGCAAAGGACGTCAAGGGTGTCAACCGGCTGCCAGCCTTCAATAACCACAAGCGCAGCACTGTTGTAGACCCCAGCCATCCCATTTTCTGCGACGAGAAAATTTTCCGCTTCGGCGATATTGTCGGCCTTGTCGCGGCCGACACCAAGGCCCACGCCAGAGCGGCCGCAGCCGCAGTCGTTGTCGAACTCGAGCAGTTGCCCGAGTACCTCACCTTCCTCGAAGCCAGTATGCCGGACGCCATGCGGGTGCATGAGGACACGCCCAACGTCTTCATCCGGCAGCCGGTGCTCAAAGGCGACTTTGAGTGCGTGCCGGAGATCCTTGAAGATTCGACCTACTCGGTCGAGGGCAGCTTCTACGCCTCCCGCGAACCCCACCTCTCGATTGAGGGCGACATCTGCCAGGCATATTTTGACGATGACGGCATGCTGACCGTGCAGTGCAAAGCCCAGGCCGTCTACTCGGCGCGGCACGCCGTCGCTGCGGCCGCAGGCTTGCCGGACGACAAGGTGCGCATCATCATGAATACGACGGGCGGCAGCTTCGGCTGGTCGACCAACGCCGCCTCTTTTGCCGCCTGCGCCGTCGGGGCCCAGGTCACGGGCAAACCGGTGTCGCTGTCCATGTCCTGGGAGGAGTTCCAGCACTTCAGCGGCAAGCGGTGCGCCTGCCACACAAACGCCAGACTCTCCTGCGACGAGAAGGGCAAGCTCACCGCCCTTGAATATGACACCGCCATCGATCACGGCGCCTACTCCGACGGCGGCGAGGGGCTCATCACCCGCTTTATCCGCTACATGGGCTGGCCCTACAGCATTCCGAACATCATGGGTCTTGCGCGTATGGCCAACACCAATCACAACTTCGGCGTCGCCTACCGGGGATTTGGCGCTCCGCAGATTATGACGGCCTCCGAGGCCATTATGGACATGTTGGCCGAGAAGGCCGGCATTGATCAGTTTGAATTCCGGTATCTCAACGTCGCCCGGCCCGGCGATACGACGCCCAACAGCTACCCCTACCGGGAGTACCCGATGGAGGAGATCATGGATACCGCTAGGCCCTACTACGAGGCGGCAAAAAAGCGGGCAAAAGAGCGCAGCACGGACCAGAAGCCGCATGGCGTCGGCGTGGCATTTGGCTCTTACAACTGCACCGGCGGCAAGCACGACAGCGCCGGCTCCAAGATCGACTTAAATCCAAACGGCTCGGTCACGGTCTATAACACCTGGGAGGACATCGGGCAGGGCGGCGACGTCGGCACGGTTATGTTCACCCTTGAAGCCTTGAAGCCCTTGAAGCTGACCCCCGAAATGGTCAATGTCAAGCCCATCAACGACTCCAAGCTCTCGCCGGACAGCGGCATCGCGGGCGGCAGCCGATCCCACATGATGAACGGCTACGCCATCTGCCAGGTGGCGGCCGAGATGCTCTCTGTCATGCGCAAAGAAGACGGTAGTTACCGCACTTACGACGAGATGGTGAAAGAGGGACTGCCCACCACTTTTGAGGGCCGGTACTCCAACACCCAAAACTTCCCGGAGCTCGTTGAGTACAGCCCCGACACCGGTGTGGGCGACCCCATCCCGACCTATATGTACGCCATGTTCATCTGTGAGGTCGAGGTCGACGTCGCCACCGGCAAGACGACGGTTGCAAGCTATACCTCGGTTGCAGACGTCGGCGTCATCGGAAACCGTGCCTCGGTCGACGGGCAGGCCTATGGCGGTCTCTCCCACTCCATCGGCTACGCGCTTTCGGAAGACTATCACGATGTCAAAAAGCACGCCAACATGATTGGCGCCGGCATTCCGCAAATTATGGACATCCCGGATGACTTCAATCTCATATATCTTGAGAATCCGCGCTCCCGTGCCCCCTACGGTTCTTCCGGCTGTTCCGAGCTTTTCCAGTCGAGCGGCCACGTGGCGGTCTTGAACGCCATTGAAAACGCCTGTGGTGTGCGCATTTATGAAATTCCGGCGCTGCCGCAAAAGGTCAAGGACGGACTTGACGCCCTCGCGCGCGGCGAGGATCTGACGCCCGCCCCCTACTTCTTCGGCACCGACTTCTACGATGAGATCGACAACATCGTTGCAAATCCGGTTGGTAAAGCCACGGGGCCTCTGCAAGCGGAATAATTGACGACAAGGGCCGGGCCGAAGGGCCCGGCCCTTGCACTAAACGAAGAAGGAGAGCCAATGAACGTAACTATAGATAATCTTCACACAAGAAAATCCGTCCGAGTATTCGAAGATAAAAAAGTCCCGGAGGATGTAAAACGTGAAATTCTCCTTGCCGCAACGCAGGCGCCGACAGCGGGAAATCAGCAGCTTTACACCATTTTGGACATTACGGATCAGTCCCTAAAGGACCGCCTTGCCGTCACATGCGATAACCAGCCCTTTATCGCAAAGGCCCCCATGGTGCTCATCTTTTGCGCAGACGCCCAAAAGTGGCTCGACATCTACCTCGAGGGTGACTGCACCCCTAGGAAACCGGGCGTGGGCGATTTTGTGCTTGCGGTCAGCGACGCCAGCATCGCCGCGCAAAACGCCGTGACAGCGGCATGGAGCTTAGGCGTTGGTTCTTGTTATATCGGCGATATCATGGAGCAGTGCGAGGTGCATCGGGCGCTTTTAAAGTTGCCGGACTACGTGTTCCCGGCTGCCATGCTGGTCTTGGGCTACCCCACGGCGCAACAGCTTAGCCGTCAAAAGCCCGCGCGCAGCGATTTAACGCACATTGTCCATGAAAACACTTACCGCCGCATGGACGGCCCGGAGCTGCGCCGGATGCTGGCGAACAGTACTGGCGGCGAGCCCTTTGAAGACTGGTGCCGCGCTTTCTGCGAAAGAAAATACAACTCGGACTTCGCTAGGGAGATGAGCCGATCTATAACCGAATATTTGAAAGCGTTCAATAGTTAAGATGGAACAGATGAAAAAAGAGATCCTTGGTTGTGTACAGGGGGAGGAGCCGTTTTGCACCTCCGCCTGTCCCTTCGCGCTCGACATGCGGGACTTTATGGCGAGGCTTACGCGGGGCCGCGTTGACGCGGCCTATCGCATTTACCGCGATGCCGTTGTTTTTCCCGGCATCGTGGCGGCCCTCTGTCCCGCTCCCTGCGAGGGAGTTTGTACCCGTAAAGACTTCGGCGGGGCCCTGCAAATGGGCCCTGTCGAGCGGTCGGTCGCAGCACTTGCAAAGTCGAAGAAGCCGAGCAGCTACAACATGCCGAAAAAAGTGGAACGGGTAGCCGTCATCGGCGGCGGGCTTTCGGGGCTTGCCTGTGCGCTGCGGCTTTGTCAGAAAAAATATGCGGTCACAGTCTTTGAAAAAGGGTCTACTCTTGGCGGCAGGGCCCTTGGGCTGATGTCTTCGGAACTCGTCAAAGCCGAGCTCGACCTCCAGTTTCAAAGCGAGGACTGTACTTTTGAACTAAACCGTGAAATCAAAAGCCTTAATGAAATTCCGGCCAACGCTTATTATATTGCGACAGGCCTAAATGGCCTTGACTTTGGCCTTGGCGCTGCGCAAAGTGAACTCATCATAACGGACGAGTCCCGCCGGGCGGTCATAGGGGGCGGACTTTTGGGACTGGGTATAACCGAGGCCATCGCCCATGGGGTCAAGGCCGCCGGCACCATTGACAGCATCTTACGCACCGGCAAATTTGAGCCCGTGGTGCAGCGCACGCCTACAAGGCTTTATGTCGACACGACAGGGCTCGAGCCTATACCGCCGGTTGCCCCCACGTGCGAGCTTTACACTGCCGAAGAGCTTGCGGCCGAGGCCGCACGCTGCCTGAAGTGCGACTGCGATGCCTGCACGAGGCGGTGCGACCTTATGACCTACTACAAAAAGCAGCCCCGCCGCATTGTCGACGAGGTGGACGGCACCGTAAACCCCGGCGCCATCTTCTCAAACCGCATTGCGACAAGGCTCATTGCGAGCTGCGAGCAGTGCGGCATGTGCGCTACCATCTGCCCCAAGGGGGTTGACATGCAGCGCTTTTTGCTCGAAAGTCGGCGGGAGATGGTGAAAAAAAAGGACATGCCGCCCGTGTTTTCGGCTTTTTGGCTCGAGGACATGGCCCATGCGGATGGCCCTGCCGCCTTTACCCACGTTCCGGAGGGCGGTACGACTTGCACCCACCTCTTTTTCCCGGGCTGCCAGCTCGGGGCTTCCGACCCCCGATATGTCTCGGAGGCCTATAATGCTCTGTTAAAAAAGCTGCCCCATGCAGGGCTCATGCTCGGCTGCTGCGGAGTGCCCGCCGTCTGGTCGGGGGACAAAGGTCCGCAGGACAGGAAGATGGCAGCCCTCAAAGCGGCCTGGGAGTCCCTTGGAAGGCCCTCAGTCATCTTCGCCTGCCCAACCTGCAAAAAGACGTTTGCCGAGTATCTCCCGGAAGCGAAATCTGAGTTTATCTTCGACTATCTTGAGCCAGCCACTGTCGGCGGCGGGTCCTTTGCCCTCTTTGACCCCTGCGCCTCGCGGGGGGAGCCGGCCCTTCAGACGAGGGTGCGACAATTGTTGAAAGAAGCCAACATCCCCTTTGAAGAGCTGAAGACGGCGGGGGATGAGGCCCTGTGCTGCAGCTACGGCGGACAGCTGACCATCGCAAACCCCGCCATGACAAAGGCGGTTGTCGAAGAGCGCACCGGGCTGTCTCCGCTACCCTATGTCACCTACTGCGTCAACTGCCGCGATATTTTCGCGAAGGGCGGAAAGTCTGCCGTCCACCTGTTTGACCTGCTCTTTGACTTAAATCCCGCAGGCCGCACCCCGCCTACATGGACAGCGCGGCGGCAAAACAGAGAGGAGCTAAAACGCATGATGGAAAAACGTTTTGGCGGTGAAAAAGAACCGACGGCAGAAGCTGCGGTGAAACTGATCATCACGGACGAACTCAAGGCGGCGCTCGACGCCGACTATACGCTTGAGGGCGACATCGCCAAGGTCATTGAGCACTGCGAAGGTACGGGGCAGAAAATTGAAAATCGTGCCGACGGGACGTTTTCGGGGCACTTACGAATCGGGTACCGCACCCACTGGGTAAAGTATAAGCCGGAGGGGGATGGCTACCGGGTGCTTACGGCCTACAGCCACCGCATGAACATCAAGGGGGACGACGACCGTGGAGAGTGAACTGTACTGCAGCCCCTGCAACCTGCCCCTGGTCGAAAAACAAATTGAGTTTTCCTATATGGGGGCGGTCTTCCACCACACCTTTTTGTGCTGCCCAAAGTGCGGACAGGTTTTGATTCCGGAGGACATCGCCAGGGGGCGCATGGCCGAGGTGGAACAGGAGCTTGAGGATAAGTGAAGACGACAAAAAGGGTTTTCGCCCGCCCGAAAAACGAAGTCGTGCGCCGCACGTACAGCATTTGCCCAACTTGCGGCCGGCGGCTTGAGGCCCGTCATATGCGGCGGGGTGAGAAAATTTATTTAGAGAAGACCTGCCCCCAGTGCGGCGCCTTTTCGACCGTCATCTGGAACGGCAGGCTTGACATCAAAAAGTGGCGAGGCACTGAACCCGAGATCATGCCCGGCGAAAACGAGAGCTGCCCCCATGCCTGCGGCATCTGCCCCGAGCATCGGCAGGGGACTTGCTGTGTGCTGCTTGAGGTGACAAAGCGGTGTAACCTTAACTGCCCCTTCTGCTTTGCGCAAGGTGAGGCGGCGGGTGCTGACAGAGCCATTGAAGACATAAAAAAGGACCTCACCTTTATCGCCTCTAAGGGGGGCGGGCTCGTACAGCTCTCGGGCGGCGAACCGACCCTGCGGGACGACCTGCCCGAAATTGTGGCGGCAGCGCATACGGCCGGAATCCGCTATGTGCAGCTCAACACAAACGGTATCCGGCTTGCGCAGGATGAGGCCTATGTGGAGGCCTTGGCCGCGGCCGGACTCTCCTTTGTCTTCATGCAGTTTGACGGCACACGGGATAAAATCTACGAGGCGCTGCGGGGCCGGCCGCTTCTTGACATCAAAAAGCGGGCCATTGAAATTTGCGACAAATACCACATTGGCGTGACGCTGGTGCCCATGCTGGTGCCGGGGGTGAACACGGACAACATCGGCGACATTTTGCGGTTTGCCGCAAACCGGTCGCCGGCAGTCCGGGGGGTGCACTTCCAGCCGGTCAGCTACTTCGGCAGGGTGCCAAAAGCCCCGACGGACGCCGACCGCTTCACCCTCGATATGCTGGTCGAGGCGGTCTATGAGCAAAGCTACGGCCTTGTGCCGGCAGATACGCTGTTGCCCTCGCGGTGCGACCATCCGCTTTGCGGATTCCACGGTGACTATATCGTACGGGAAGACCGCACGCTCTACCCGCTGCACCGGGAGCAAGAAGGCTGCTGCTGTGGCGTTGCGACAGCCGAGCAAAATCGCGAGTTTGTCGCTCGCAGGTGGCTTCGCCGCGATGAAGTGCAGCCCCGCATTCCAGACTGCGAAGAAGAGGATTATGAAGAGGACGACGATCTGCCAATGGAGCACGAAGCGCACCATGAAGAGCACGACCACTGCGGCGGGGGAACTTGCAACTCAGGCGAAAAAGAGGAGTCCATGGACCTTGACGAATTTGCCGACAGGATCAAGTCCCACGGCTTTACAGTGACGGCCATGGCCTTTCAGGACCGGTGGAACATAGATCTCGAGCGGCTTCGCCGGTGCAGTCTGCACGTCTGCGACGGGGGGCGGCTCGTACCTTTTTGCGCTTACTACATCGGAGATGTTGGGGGAAAGAATGGCTGAAAATGCGCCCTGCACCCGCCGTCCGGGCGGGTTTGAACTGACCCGCAGAGGGCTCGCATTGGCAAAGCTATGCCCCGGTGGCCGCATCGTCGACGTGGGTTGCGGGTATGGGGCGACGACGGGACTACTGGCCGAGCTCGGATTTGATGCTGTTGGTGTCGACATGGAAAGGGATACGGTTGTGGCCGCGGCGGCGGCATATCCCGCCGCACGCTTTGTAAAGGGCGACGCCTGTGCACTGCCCTTCGGGGATGAGTTTGCCGGCGGACTTTTCATCGAGTGCGTTTTGTCTCTTGTGCCCGATGCGGCTAAAGCCGTCGCCGAAGCGGCGCGGGTGCTGCGGTGCGGCGGCAGTCTCATTCTCACCGACCTCTACGCAAAAAAAGAGGGGCTTGAAACAGGCAATCTGCACCTGCGGGAGCGGGAGACTCTCGAGTCCCTCGTCTTTGCAGCGGGCCTTGAAATCGTCCTTATTGAAGATCACACGCCGGCACTGCGCGAATACTACGCTCGGCTTATTTTCGATGGCGAGGGCGGGGACTGCGCATTTTACGGGGCCGATATGGGGGCGATGAAACGGGCGGGTGCCGGGTATTTTCTTCTTGTCGCAAAAAAGAGAGCCGTCCGATCACCCGTCTATGTCGCCGCGGCCGACCGCCTTGGGGTGGACACTGCGGAAAAATTGCATAAAAAGCAACTCGAACTTGCGGCGGCTGCGGCCGTCAGGGCAAAAACGTGCAGCCGGCACTATGGGGAATCCCTTGCGGGGTGCGATATTTCATCCAACCCTGCTGCCTGGCAGCGAATACCCTTCACTCAGGCGGCCGACATTGCAAAGGACCCGCAGGGGTTTCTCAGTGTTTCACCGGACAATATCCCCCGTGTCGTCACGCTGCCAACCTCGGGGACACGTCTTGGCAAACGAATCATGCTGTCGGGGACCGACCTTGAGGCGACGGTTGACTTCTTTGCCGCCGGCATGTCGGGGCTTGTGTCAAGGGGCGAGACGGTCTGCGTCTTCATGCGGGACGGCCCAGACTCGGTCACGGATTTGCTGCTAAGAGGGCTTGAAAAGATCGGGGTCAACTGCCGCATACTGTGGGACTTTGACGATATGGGGCAGGCGATAAAAGCGGCGCGGGGGACCCAGTGCATCGTGGCCCAGCCTGGATTTGCCAGAACACTCTGCCTTGCGGCCCCCGATTTATCCCCGCGCGCCCTGCTGCTCAGTGCCGACTATATCCCAAAGAGCTTTGTAAACCTCATCGAGCGCATTTGGGGCTGTACGGTATACACCCACTACGGCATGACCGAGACGGGTTTTGGCCTTGCCGTCGACTGCCGCTTTCGGGACGGCATGCATCTTCGGGACGACGAATTTTTAGTCGAAATCATCGACGCCGAAACCCTGCTGCCGGTGCCGGACGGGGAAATGGGCGAGATCGTGCTAACTTCTCTAAAAGAGCGGGCCATGCCTCTCATTCGCTACCGCACAGGCGACCTAGCACGGCTCATTGAGGCACCATGCGCCTGCGGTGCGGCATTCCCGCGCCTCGGCAGGGTCGAGGGAAGACTTGGCGATGGGGTCACATTTGGTGACGGCGTCCGGTTCGACATGGGGAAGCTCGATGAACTCTTGGGAGAAATCGAGGAGCTTTCATATTACGAGGCGGAAATTTCCACTGGGGAACTTGTCATATCAGCCTATACGCCGGTGGGGCTTGACCGCATTGCCCCTCGCGTCGAGGCGGCGCTAGCGCCGGCCGGCATTGCGGCAAGGCTCCGGGAGATGCCCATACCCGACATCCGGCTTACGAACAGGAAGCGGACAATCCGAGAAATATAAAAAGAGGGCCAAGGCGTTGCCTAGGTCCTCTTTATTTTTACTGTGGTTACTTTCCGAGTGTCGGTGCGATGTGCTTTGCCGCAATGCGGCCGGTGGTGACGGCATAGCCCACTGGGTCAGGGCGTTGGGGAGGGATGTCTCTCGGGAAATAGGGGAAAGGCCAGTCGCCGAGTAACATGGCCGGCGCAAGCGCAGCAGCAGGTCGCCTTTCATCATTTTCTTTTTTTTGTTATAAAAATCCGTCGGGGGAGTACCCCGACGGATTTCGTGTAGCGGCTCAAAAGGATTGAGATCCAACCGCAAAAGGACAGGCAAATTGTATGGATAGCGCATTACATACTTGTCACCGGTATCCAAAGCTCATAGTAGAGTCCCCCGGGCGTCGGCCGGTCGATACCCAGTGCCTCCTCCGATACCATGAGGCAGCGGCCGAACCAGTCGCCGCAAGGACGCATCCCGTGCAGTTCAATCTGAGAAAGCACCGGAGCCAGCCCGATTTCGACCGGTTGGCGGACCTGTTCCCACACGACGGTATGGGCGCAAAGTGTTTCTTCAAAGACCATGACGGGCGCATCTTGTGAAAGTCCGAGCTGGAGAGCCGCATCGGCGGCGATACAGTAGCCCCGCTTGATGTGTTCACCGGGCGCAAACTTACCGTAGCGGCCGTCGCCAATGAAGGGGAGCAATGCGGTCCACTCGGTCACGGCTGGGCTGTGAAGCAGTTCCTCTCCCCGCCGAGTCGCAAGAAAAAAGGTTTTGGGACAGGCCTCGATGCGGCAGCGGCCCTGCAGGGTGCCGATCAGCCGAAGCTCCGCAATGCGCCGCTCCATCGCCTCGACGAGGAGCATCTGCCGAATGATCTGTTCCTTGGTGTCGGAGATGCGCCCTTCAAAAGCCGCGATGAACTGCTCCGGTTTTGCGTATGAGAAGAGCTCTTTAACCTCCCGAACCGAAAACCCGTAGGAGAGGTAGCGGCGAAGATTGCCCACCCGTTTGACGATTGCCGAGTCGTATTCGCGGGTCGTGCTACCCTTGCGCCGGGCGGACGTAAGGAACTGGTTTTGCTCGTAGTTGCGCACCGTTTGGGTCGATATGCCAAACTGCGCCGCAATATCGCCGATTTTGTACCGCATAACTACTTCAGCTTGATCGAGAGTGCCGGCGAGATGCCTTCCTGCCGCATGGCATAGGCGATTTCAACCTCGTCGCCGATGCTCAGGATCGCGACGGTATTGTCGGTCGTGGCCGACATGGAGAAGAAGCCGTCCTCACCCGCGAGCTTGATATAGTACATCGAGTCGCCGTCAATGACGGCCGAGCGGATATCCTCAATGACGCCGGTCACGGTCCCCTCTGAGTTGGTCGAGTCGATGATACCATTGCTTTGAATCAGCTGGATATAGACCCGCTGACATTCGGCGATGGAAGAGCCGGTCGCGACAATCTGATAGCTGCTGACGTTGACCATCGCATACATCTTGACAAGCTCAGCGTTGTCCTTGAGCGCCATGAAGTAGGTCGGCTGATTGTATACATTGAGCAGCAGCGGGAAAGTGGCTTGATACGCGAGATGCTGCACGACGCCTTCGGCCGAACTCATGGCCGAATATTCCTCAGCACCAGGGATGGAGTAAAATTTGGTGGCCTTGGTGCGCTGATTGGTCAGAATAAACCCGATGTTGGACTGGTCGCCGCCCACTGAGGTGATGCCGGTATAGACATAGACATCGTCGTCTAAGGCGAGGTAGTTGTAGCCGGCCGTCGTCATGGTCATGCCCTTCTGGCCGAAGATAGAGTTCCAAAATCCGTTCCGATACTGTCCGTAGTAGTCGTACTGCTCGACAATGAGGTTGGCATTGTATACGGCGTCAACCCACTGCGGCACGTCCCCGACATCTACATACTGCAACTCGCCGGTCTGGGCATTCATCAAAACGACGCCGATGACGTCCCGTCCTCCGAAGAGGCCGATGGTATTGGTGACTCGAGGGCAAATCCAATAGGGGATTCCCGAGTCGTCGATCTCAAAGACTGGCGTGTCGAACATATAGGTCGGGTAGCGAAAGCGCAGCGTGCGGTAGGTGTTGCGGAAGAAAGGCTCCGACATCGAGTACTTCATGCCCGTTTGCATCCGCTGCACCGTGACCTCCTGTGACAGCATGTCGACAACGATATAGGCTGGGAGGCCCTCTTTGCGGTTGCCAATCCACTTGTAAAAGTCACCGTATTCGAGCGGCGTCACCCGAACAGGCCGGGCCTTGTAGTTGATTTGGTTGTAGTTGCCGGCCACCTCGAACTGGGAGACAAGATCGGACAGCTCGCCCAGCTTGCGGTCGCCTAAGACCTGTGCCGACGCCTTGTCCAGCATGGGCACCTGGTCGAAGGTGACGGCGGCCACGTCTTCGGTAAAGGAACCCGGCTCCACCGTGATGAGCTCACGATACGCGCTTGCCCTGATGATGGGGGAGGACAGCAGTGCGCCGATCATGCAGAGCACCACGAGTCCCAGCATGACAACGGCAGGATAGAAGACCGTAATAAGGGGCTTTAAGTTGCGCCGTCCGACGTTGCTGAAGTCGAAATTGGTCTTGCGGATGACAGCGGGAAGCCTAGCTACGGTGTAGACGATGAGCACGATACAGATATAGGAGTAAAATCCCTGCGATTTGAGGTTGATGGCTGGCAGCTGTACATAAAACAGCCCCAGCGCCACAAGAATCGTGATGATAATGGCCCTCAGTTCGCCGCCGCGGCGGGGCACCTTTTTCGGCTTTGGCTCGCCGGCTTCGTCGACATTCACGTAGTCATTGTCCCCGAAATGATTGTTCATTTTATGCACTCCTCCGATTTTTGAAAGGGGGAAAATACGGAAAAATATGGCGTACTTTTTCGCTTTGCCCTAAGCAAAGGCGCCCTGCAGGCGACATTTTTAGCCTTTGCGGCTATTGTATCACAGCCCGCCCTGTGATACAATAACATATTATTAAGATTTGGGGGCAAAAGCTATGGGCATAGATGCAGAGAAATATCCACAGTTTTGTATGTCTAAGCTGCCGAGGGGGCAGCGAAATTTGATTACCGACGTACCCGGCGTCAAGGTTGGACAGGTCACACTGACTGAAGGGACTGCCCGCACCGGCGTGACGGCGGTCCTGCCTCACGGAGGCAACCTTTTCCGGGATAAGGTACAGGCTGCCTGCCATGTCATCAATGGATTTGGGAAATCGGCCGGACTTGTTCAGGTTGAGGAACTCGGCACGATCGAAGCACCCATCATCATCACGAACACTCTGTCGGTTGGCACCGGGCTTACCGGACTTGTGCGATATATGCTGGACCAAAACCCCGAAATCGGTACCACCACCGGAACCGTCAACGGCGTCGTCATGGAGTGCAACGACGGAAATCTGAATGAAATCCGGGCGCTGCATGTCAAAGAGGAGCACGTTGAAAAGGCAATTGTGGCCGCTGCCCCTGACTTTGAGGAGGGGGCCGTCGGTGCCGGAACCGGCATGTGCTGCTACGACATGAAGGGCGGCGTGGGCTCCGCCTCCCGCATCGTGAAACTGGACGGGAAGGACTACACCGTAGGCGCCCTGCTCGTCACAAACTTCGGCTCCGCAAAGGACTTCACCTCCGTAATAGGGAATATCGGAGTGGAACTTGCCAAAAAGCTGGCCGACTTGAACGAGCACGACAAAGGCTCGGTCATCATCGTCCTCGCCACAGACGCGCCGGTCTCCGACCGGCAGATAAAGCGCATGTGCCGTCGTGCCCAGAGTGGACTTGCCCGCACCGGCACCATCACCGGTAACGGCTCGGGCGACATTGCGGTCGGCTTTTCCACCGCCCGCACGATTCCCCACTTCGGAAAAGAGGACATCCTGCCCTCTGCCCCGCAGCTTGCCGAGGACGCGATGGAAATCATGTTCCGGGCAGTGATCGAGGCGGTGCAGGAGTCGGTCTACTCCGCGCTGCTCCATGCGAAGACGACGGTGGGCTACGCCGGTCGGGTGCAGCGGTCACTTGCCGACCTGCTCTGACGGGGTGGAGAAACATCACATGGAGAAAAAAACAATCGGTGTGCTGGGCGGCATGGGGCCCCTGGCCACTGCAGACTTCTTTAAAAAACTTGTGCTGCTCACTGCGGCAGACTGTGACGCCGCGCACCCAAGGGTGCTTATTGACAACAACCCAAGGATTCCCGACCGCACAGCAGCCATTTTGGGCCGCGGCCCGTCGCCCGCCCCCATGCTCTGCGCGGGTGTCAGGGGGCTTGCGGCCTGTGGTGCCGACTTAATCGCAATTCCCTGCAATACGGCCCACTATTACTACAATGAGATTGTGGCCGCGTCGCCTGTGCCGGTGCTCAGTATTCTCACCGAGGCTGTGGGCGCCATCAAGCGGCAGGAAAAGCATCGGGCGGCGCTCTTAGCGACTGCCGGCACCTACCAAAGCGGCATATATCAAAGGGCCTTTAAGCAAGGCTCGGTGGAGCTTATCATGCCGGATACAGCCGACCAAGAGTTTTTCTATCGCTTGGCCTATCAGGTCAAGGCCGGCGACAAAAATTACGATAAAGAGGGCCTGTTGGCCAGACTTCAAGTCCTTCGCAATAGTGGAGCTCAGTGCTTTGTCCTCGGCTGCACCGAAATTCCGGTCGCTTTCGCCGACATGGGCATTGCAGATGATGTCATTGACACCTCGCTGGAACTCGCCAGAGCGGCGCTTCTCGCCGCCGGGTATGAGGTGAAAAAATGAAAAAGGCCGTATACTTCTTTTGTCCCTTAAAGGAGCTTGACGTATGCGCCGCGGGGGTCATGGAGAAGGTGAAAAGTCTGCTGCCATTACAGGAGAGCGGCCTTGTCGTGGACGACATGCCGGCGTACATGTACGTCGACGGGCGGGGCGATCGGTTTGACTTTGTCTCCTGTGACTATTATCTCAGCCACCGGTACGACAAATATCTGCCCATGATGAACGGGCATTTTGCGGACTACGACATTGCGGGATATGTCAATTGGCACGGTGGCGCAAACGCCCCCGACAAGGTGCTGACCGTCCACACGATCGGGGATGTCATCACCGGAAAATTCGCCCCGTCAAATCCCGTCTACACGAAAAATCTGGCTGTCGCCCTTGAAAAGTGGCGGGCGAATCTGGGCCTCGAGGATTTCACGACCTACACCGAGGCCACCCACTGGTCGGGCGCGATCCACGGCAGCGACACGGGGCTGCTTGAACAGTTTCCGGTGCCCATGCTCGACATTGAAATCGGCTCCGAGCAGGAGACGCTCCAAAATCCGGTCGCGCAGGAGGCGATCGCCCGGGCACTCACAGAGGTGTTTGCGTCGGAGAAGCGGCCAAAGGCAATTCTTGCTCTTGGTGGCATCCACTTCGACGAGACATATTCAAATTCCCTGAAGGATGTAGCTTCCGGCATCTCGGTGGGACATTATCTGCCCACGATATGGCTCATAAACGGCGGCTACGAGGGGGAGGCGGGACTTGCAAAGCTTTTCCATGCAGTCGAAACGATCGACGGCGGAATTGATGCCGTCGTTTACAACGACAACATGAAAAAGCCGGTCAAGGACTGCGTAAGGGCTTTTGCGGCACGAATTGATAAGCCGCTGCTAAAACACAGGAGACTCTATAATCCGGCACAAATTGAATGGTGAAAGGTGGTAAAATCATGACAAAGGTCAGAGAATTGGCGGAAAAGTATCACGATTACGTCGTGACGATGCGCAGGGAGTTTCATGAGAATCCCGAGCCCAGCTTAAAAGAGGAGCGCACATGCAAGCGCATTTGCGAAGAACTCGAAAAGATGGGAATTCCCTACAAAGTGGTTGCGGGCACCGGCGTAGTCGGTACCATAAAGGGCGCAAAGCCCGGCAAAACCGTGGGTCTGCGGGGCGATATTGACGCCCTGACGGTATTAGAGTTCAACGACATCCCATACAAGTCAAAAGTTGAGGGCATCATGCACGCCTGCGGGCACGACGCCCACGCCGCGGGGCTTTTGGGTGCCGCCAAGATCCTAAACGAACTCAAAGGCGAGCTTTGCGGCGAAGTCCGCCTGCTCTTCCAGCCCGCTGAAGAGACTGCCGACGGTGCCAAGGCCATGATCAAAGACGGCTGCCTTGAGGGCATCGACAGCATCCTTGGCATTCACGTCTGGTCCGGCCTGCCACTCGGCAAGGTCTCGATCGAGGCCGGCCCCCGCATGGCTGCGGCCGGTATTTTCCAGTTCAAGGTCACGGGCAAGGGCGGCCACGGTGCAATGCCCAACGGCGGTGTCGATGCCGGTGTGGCTGCCGCTTCCATTCTGCTCAATTTACAGTCCATCGTCAGCCGTGAGCTCTCGCCCATGCTCCCGACGACGGTCACGGTCGGCAAGATCGTCGCCGGTACCCGCTGGAACGTACTGGCAAGTGAAGCCGTCCTGGATGGCACAGTGCGCACTTTCAGCCGCGAGACCCAGGATAACCTCAAGGCCATCATGGAGCGCATTATCAAGGACACTGCTTCGGCCTACCGCTGCACAGCCGACTGGCTTGACTACCGCATGATCACAACGCCCTGCATCAACCCCGAGCATGCCTACAAGGTGGCGGCCGGCGCCCTAACGAAGTGCTTTGGCGAGGAGTCCATCGGGACCTTCGAGATGCAAATGGGCGGCGAGGACTTCTGCTACATGATGGAGGCGGTTCCGGATTCGCTGCTGGCTTTCGTCGGTGTAGGCAATCCCGAAAAACTTGCCGACAAGCCGCATCATGCCGGCAACTTTATGATTGACGAAGACGGCTTAGTCTATTCCGTTTGCCTCTACGCGCAGTATGCCATGGACTATACTGCAGGGGCCTAAGTCCGGCACATAAATAATAAGGAGATAATCAAAGGCGCTTATGGAAGAGATAATACGTCCCGCAAATCGCACAAAAGTGCTGATTTGCGGGATGCTGGCAATGCTATCACTTGGCACAACCTATTTTTGGAGCATTTTTCAGTATTACTTTGTGGAGACGATGGGCTGGTCACCGGCGGCAGCCTCCCTGCCCTTCTCCATCATCATGGTCATGTATCCCATCGGCACTCTGATCGGCGGGTGGATGTCGGATAAGATCGGGCCCAAGGCCGTCTTGCGGATCATGGGTGCCGGCGTACTCGGCGGCTGCATGATGCTCTGCGGGGTGGCTGTCGACATGGGACCACTGCCATTCTATATCGTATTTGCCATCCTCTCGGTCGGGTCCGGCGCCGCATACAACAGTGTGCTGCCGGCTATTCAGATGTGGTTCCCGGACCGGCGGGGATTCGCGATGGGATGCGTCGTCTCCTGCGCCGGTGCGGCGGGGCTGGTATTTAGCCCTTATGCTGAATATTGGCTAACCCGGGTGGGCGCAAAGGGGGCCTTCGTGGCCGTAGGAATTGCGTATATTGTGATTATGCTGATTGCCTCGCTTGGCTTTGACCGCCCACCGGAGGGCTGGCTGCCCGCTGGGTACACCCCAAAGATCGCGACTGCCGGAAAAGGCGATATGACGACCACCGAAATGCTGCACACGGGAACATTCTTTTTGCTGGCCGGCGGCATGCTGAGCTCCATTTTGGCCTATCTCATGATTTCGCCCCAGATTAAAGGCCTCGCGGTCGAGCGGGGACTGACGCTGACCGCTGCGACTGCCACTGTCATGCTCTGCGGGCTTTTCAACGCCGGCGGCAGGCTTCTCGTGAGCTGGGCTTCCGACAAAATCGGGCTGCGGCGGGTTTTGCTCATCCTGCAGATCTCCACCGTTTTCGGCATGGTACTGCTCTCATTTGCGGCAGGCCCGCTTATGGTTGCAATGTGTTTTTTGCTGTCGTTTTGTTACGGCGGCTATCTTTCGGTATTCCCGTCCCTCACAAGTTCGCTGTTTGGGCTCAAATATGCCGGTGGCAACTACGGATGTGTGCTCATGGCCACGATATTCTCAGCCATCCTAGCGCCCGTGGTGGTGACGGGACTTGCCTCGGTCGGTGGGGCGCAGATGCCATTCTTCGCGGGCGCCGCAAGCAGCCTCGTAGCGGCCATCCTCATTTTATCGCTCCGTGAGAAAAAGGGGAAAGCTGAATTGAAAGCGGCCTAACGACATTGTTTTTTGTGAAAAAGACCTCCTGCCAAACGTATTGTTTGGCAGGAGGTCTTTTAAAATTCTTGGTCGTATCCTTCTCGTGACAAATATTGCAGTAAGTGTTGTTCTCCCTCCTGACAGCCTTCGTCACTGATATAATAGAGCACATCACCCACCATCAGCGCCTCACAGGGGCGCAGGGAGAGGGTCAGCCCGGACAAAGGCCGGCGCTTTTTTGTAAACGCACCAACACGCAACGGCCCTTCTTGACAAGCTCCGCAAACAGTGCCTTCGCGGCGTACTTAGCTTTCTCTCTGAAACATAAAAATGCCGCCAGTTAGGCGGCCGTTTTTATGTTATTTGACGTCATTGTAGTAGCTTGAGGGGATGCAGTTTAAACATCCGGCGCAGTTTACTTCGCGGTTTTCGTTTTCTTCAAGCCCCCAGAGACGCATTTCAACAAACACGGTGAAGACGCTCACCCCAAGTTTGTCAAGGCTGTATTCCACGCGCGGCGGTATTTCGGGAAATACAGTTCTTACAATGAGTTTGTCGGCCTCCATTTCCCGCAGCTGCTGTGTCAAAACTTTTGCGCTGATTGAAGGCAGTCCACGCTCAAGATGCCCGTACCGTACAGGGCCCTGTGAAAGCGCCTTTAGAATCAGCAGTTTCCACTTTCCGTTGATAAGTGACATCGTAGACTCAATGGGACATTTTGCAGACATAGAGTTATCTCCCGTTCCGTTACTTACTAAAAGGTGGGTAAGGTTACATAAAAGTGCATACTTGCTAATGTAAAGTAATGATGTTAGTATAGCTGCGACAAGACGTTATGTAAAGAGTATTTTAGGAGGAGCAACATGGAAAACAAAATAATTGAATTGATCGAAGTCAGCGGTGCCGATATTGAGATCTGCCGGGAGCTGTGCAACGATTTAATGAAGTTCCAAAAATCAAAGGCATTTATGATGCCGGAAGTTTTTGATTATATGAACTTTGACACCCGCATGAAAGTCAGCTACGACACCGCCGAACGGTCGCATGTTGTGGTCGCCATGGAGGAAGGCCTTGCGGTCGGGTATGTATTTTCCACAGTTGAAGCGGTGACCGAGTCGAATGAGGTCCCGGGATTTGCACAGGGACTGACCGAGGAGCAAAAGAAAAGCGGGCTCTATCCGAAGTGGATGACACCCCAGCTCGCGGGGCACCTGAACAATCTGTATCTGCGTCCGGAATATCGTTCCACCGGCCTGGGGAAAAGACTGTTCGACGCATCGATGGAGTGGCTTGAAGCACAGCCTGACATCAAACATCTATTCATTCATGTGTCAAACGGCAACACCCGTGCCGGAGAGTTCTATGTAAAAAACGGGTTCACCTTCAGCCATGATGTTTTCGGAGGATTTATAAAAGCTTATTATAAGGAGCTTGAAAGATGAATATAAAAAAAGTTTCAACCGTCTACTTCAGCGCAACAGATACAACAAAAAAAGTGGTACGCGCTGTTGCCGGCGGCACCGGACTGCCGCACAGTGAATATGGCATAAGCCATCTGTATGACCTGCCGCAAATCCCCGTGTTTGATGAGACTGACCTTGTTATTATTGGAGCGCCGGTGTATGTCGGACGTGTGCCGAAGGTGCTGCTTGGCATATTCGAAGAGCTTAGCGGCAGCAATACACCGTGCATCTTAATAGGCGTCTACGGTAACCGCCACTATGACGATTTTCTGATTGAACTCGGGGACCTCATGCAAAAGAGAGGATTCATTCCCGTGGCTGGCGCTGCCTTTATCGGCGAGCACTCTTTCAGCAAGACGCTTGCGGCGCATCGTCCCAACGCCGAAGATCTTGCGGCCGGAGAAAAACTCGGCAAAGACGTTATGTACAAGCTCATAGACCGACAGGTGGTCACGGCGGCCGGTATGCCTGGCAACCGGCCCTATAAAGAGCCTTATGGTGGAGCGGGAAAGCAAGAACCATTTGGGCCCGAATTCAGGTCAAACTGCACGCAGTGCGGCATTTGTGCTGAAAAATGCCCTACCGGCGCCATATTAAAACCCGGAGACGTTGATGGCGCGAAGTGCATAAAATGTTACGCCTGCATAAAAAATTGCCCCTTTGACGCGATTGGATTTACGAACGGACAGTTTCTCAGCCATGTAAAACACCTGGAAGATACGTACGCTGATTATAAGCAAATAGAGATATTTATGTAGATCATACAGACCGGCAAAGTAAGTGCTTTGTCGGTCTTTTTATACGGTTGGGATTTTGTAACACAGGGTGAGGCTGTTTGAATTTTCTAAAAAGGACAGGCAAAAGCACAGAAAATTTATTTACATGGAACCCCCAATAACCTGATACACAAATGAAAAATTAAGCAGCGATAAACCTGAAATGGTTACTTAGCTTTGAATTCATATTCGTCAATAATTGGTGAACACCGAAAGGCTACCCGTAAGGAATTCAAAAAAATCACAAAAAAAGAACCATAGCCGGACGCAGAGCCTAAGGCTGTTGCCGTCGGATGTATCCGGCTACGGTTCTATGGGCACGCTCTTATAACGACATTGTGTCAAAATAGTTTGTGTGCCACATTCACATTATGCGCAGGTAAGGGAATATCATACAATGGCAAGAGAGAAATTTCTCTGCCAAATTTTGTAAATACTGTCTCCAAGCTGGAAAACGCCATTGCCGGGTGAGACGGCGGATTGCATGATCCACCGATCGTTTGCGGCTGTATGGTTGATAGAAAGGCGCCGCCCCGGCGGGGCGGCGAAAGTTATTTTTCGGTGATGGGCTTTGCTTTCTCTTTTGTATGCTTGGCTTTTCCCTGCAGTTCGGGGACCGGCGGCTCATCGTTGCGCGGCTGCGTATGGGTCCACTCCGGCCGGGCCATTCCCTTTTTGGCCATAAATTTCACCTCAAAGAGTAGCCTGCCCTTGTTTTGCGCAAATATCACGCGCAAGGGGCGCCGGTGTCAAACTTAGGCTCCTTATACCAGCAGGGACTGAACCACATAGTCATCCATTTCCTCTTGGGATTTTATTTGGGACGCGCCCGATATCAGAGCGTCCATTTGCGAATCGGACAGACTTGCATACTTCACGGTGGCTTCAAAGTTTGCTGCAATCGCCATTTTTAGTCCGAGTGGGATGTCTCTTTCGTCATTCACAAAAATCACCTCAGAGATAGCATGCCCGTATTTTTACGGATAAACAACAACCTCGAAGCGGCGCGCGGTTGACAGAATAAGGGTATGCGCGTAGGATAAAAACAATGAAGCGAAAAGATGGCTGCTGCGAAAAAGGGGGTGGGTGAATGATCATCAGCGCCAGCAGGCGATGCGATATTCCGACTTACTATTCGGAATGGTTTTTCAATCGAATTCGAGAGGGTTTTGTACTTGTGCGAAACCCGATGAATGCGCACCAGGTTGGCCGGATCTCTCTGGATCCCGATGTGGTGGACGGAATTGTATTTTGGACAAAAAATCCTGCCCCGATGATCGGCAGACTGGATGAACTGAAGGACTATCCTTACTATTTTCAGTTTACCGTGAATCCATACGGAACAGACGTCGAGCCGAACATACCGTCCAAGAACGATTTTGTCATTCCGACATTTCAAAAGATTGCACAAAAAATCGGCCCGGAGCGCATGGTTTGGCGGTATGATCCCATTATCCTCAGTGAGAAATATACCACCCAGTATCATTTGGAATATTTTGAAAAGCTCGCTATAAAGCTTAGCGGGTATGCGCGCAAATGCACATTCAGCTTTTTGGATTTTTACAAGAATACGGAGAAAAACGTCAAGGGGTTGAACATTCATGCGATTTCCAAAGAGGACATGGTCAAATTGGCGCAGGGGTTCGCCGAGATTGCTGCAGCGAATCATTTGCCGCTTGATACCTGTGCAGAGCAAATAGAGCTGGCCTCTTTTGGGATTTCACATGCGCGCTGCGTTGACAAAGAGATGTTTGAAGAATTTTGCGGATGTAAGCTGAACATAGATAAAGACAAAAACCAGCGCGAGGAATGCGGTTGCGCTTCGAGCATAGATATTGGCGCATATAACACTTGTGTAAACGGCTGCCGTTACTGCTATGCAAACTTCAGTGCAAAGACGGCCGCTGCAAATTTCGCAAGGCACGATCCGTCGTCCCCGCTGCTCTTTGGCACCATTGGGTCACAGGATGTCATGAAAGAGCGCAAAATGCGCTCATGCAAAGAGCTGCAGGAAAGATTATTTGAATGAGGAATACCGGCAAATGATATGATTAACCGTAACTGCTTTTCCGGCCCGGATTTAAACTCATACTGCATCGAACAGACAAAGGCCCATAATCGCAAAACCGACCCGACAGTAAAGGGGAGCGACAGATAGCCGGTGGGCTCCGCACATGAGAACAACCTGTAATTCTGGCTTTTCGGTCGATAAATACAGTAGACCCGGCTCAATGCGAGCCGGGTCTTATTGTGTCATCGTAAAACAAAGTCCTTAATGGTACCCGGTAAAATCCGGCTATCTTGCCGCAAACGACCGGTTAAACCAAAGGCGCAATGTCGAAAAACCGGATGTCCTTATTTCGCTCCTGCAGTCTTTGCAGAGACCATGGATTCTTAAATAAGATCACAGGCCTATTATATTGATCCTCCAAAAGCAGCGCATCGCTGTATCCCAGCATTTCTTTTGTGAACTTATCGGTATCAGCCCACCGCGCCATTAGATAAGGAAGTTGCCGGATCTCGATTTCAACGTTGTATTCATGCTTAAGCCGATAATCGAGAACTTCAAGCTGCAGCGCACCCGCAACCCCAACGGTAAACATCTGAGCGCCGACATTGGGCTGCCTGAAAACCTGAATCGCGCCTTCTTCCGAAATCTCCTGGACTCCTTTGAGAAATTGTTTTCGCTTTGACGAATCCTTTGCCATGATGTCAGCAAAACATTCTGCCGGGAACATGGGGATTCCCTCAAACTTAAATATATGTTCGCCGCCGCACAGCGTATCTCCGATGTTAAAAACGCCGGGGTCATAAACACCGATAATGTCGCCGGCGTAAGCTTCTTCTACACTTACCCGTTCCTGTGCCATAAACTGCTGCGATTGGGAAAGGCGAACCTTGCGACTGGTTCTTACATGCGTTACTTCCATTCCTTTTTGAAACTTTCCGGAGCAAATCCGGATGAAAGCGATTCGATCCCGGTGGGCAGGGTCCATATTCGCCTGAATTTTAAACACAAAGCCCGAGAATTCCTCGTCAAAGGGTTCAATGCTTCCCTCGCTGTGCGCTTTCGCGCCGGGGGACGGAGCCATCTCGATAAACGCCTCAAGAAAAGGCCGAACACCGAAATTCGTCATGGCGCTTCCGAAAAACATGGGCGTAAGCTCTCCGGAACAAACCTTATCATAGTCGAATTTTTCTCCGGCAATATCGAGCAGGGAGATATCATCACAAAGCCGATCGTACAAATGTTCGCCTAAAAGCAGCTTAAACCGTTCGTCATTGACATCTCCGGCATCGGACACAGTAAGGGTCTGACCGTGCCTGCCGCCCTCAAAAAGTTCAATCTGCGCCCGCCCACGGTCGTAAACACCCTTGAAATCGCCGTCTATGCCGATTGGCCAATTCATTGGATAAGAGCGGATTCCCAGAGATTCTTCAATCTCCTCCATCAAGGCAAGCGGATTCTTACAATAGCGATCCAGCTTGTTGACAAAGGTGAAGATCGGGATGCCGCGCATTCTGCATACATGGAACAGTTTTTTAGTCTGCTCCTCCACACCTTTTGCACCGTCAATCAGCATTACCGCACTGTCGGCAGCCGTCAAGGTGCGATAGGTATCTTCGCTGAAATCCTGATGTCCCGGAGTATCGAGTATGTTAATTCGATACCCGTTATAATCGAAATTTAATACGCTGGAAGTGACGGAAATGCCCCGCTGTTTTTCAATTTCCATCCAGTCAGATACCGCGTATTTACTGGCTTTTCGCCCTTTTACGGTGCCGGCAAGCCTAATCGCGCCTCCGAAGAGGAGCAGTTTTTCAGTAAGCGTCGTTTTTCCGGCATCCGGGTGTGAGATGATGGCGAAAGTTTTTCTTTTGCATACTTCACTTTGTAAATTCTGTTCCATTGTCATTGAGTCAAACATCCTTAGCTTTTATAGTACAGACCGCAACCATCAGATAATACTTTTTATCTTGAGTGCCCTTTTCTATCATTTCGTCAAGCTGATAGTACATATCGACCGTATCAAAGCAGTTCAAAAGCTCCGCGAATTCCGGCTCTTTGTACTGATGCACATGAAACGGATTGGAACAGGGGATTCCCCGTCCTTTGCCGAATGGGGTTGAGATAATGAGCGTACCGTCTGGTTTCATCATCTTGTAGAGATTCGCAATAAACAGTTCGTCGTTTTGAAGGTGCTCGATGGTCTCAAAGCTGACTACAGTGTCAAAACGACCGATTTCGTCCGGCAGGCTTTCCGCCATAGCATCCCCGGCGACATACATGGCCCTTGCGTCATTGTAGTGTTCTTTCGCGTAATCAATCGCGTCTTTATTGATATCAACGCCCACCACCGTGCTTATTTGCGGGTTGGATTTCAAAAGTATGGCCGTCCCGTACCCCACGCCGCAGGCAATATCCAATACGCGACCGCTTGCAAACATACGCGCAAACTGATATCTGGCAATATGCTCCATCAGGATGCCGCTTTTTGGGTTCATTAATTTGGGCACTACACGCTCTTCGGTTAGTATCATTGCAATCCTTTGTGAATACACATTTTTTATGATGACTTGATAACCACTTTACATAATATACTTTTCTCTAAACACTTCGGACTTATCGGCGTTGTATATCATGGACACTTTTTTTGCGTTTAAATATTACGCGACAACCTGTGCGAAAAAGTATATCATTTCGGCAGCCTACTGAATTATGAGCAATTATAACCATTTATAAAAGGCTATTATATTATAGCAAACATTAGAATTAAGTCAACCTTAATGCGCCGGCATTAAATATAAAGCTGCACACGCGCATAGGTTAACAAACGAGAAATATCCCTAAGGATGTGATGCCAATTGAGTAGATATATGGAGGTCGCAGCAATATAATCTGAGAAATTACGTGCGTACCGTTTGTCATTGCTTTTTTAAAACCTTTTTCGATAGTGCGGGCGGCAAAACGCCTTACGGCCATAGATACAACAAAACCCACTCATTACGAAGTGGGTTTTGTTGTATCATCCATTATTATGATGCGTTTTGCGTTTGCGTTTTTGATATCTTTAAGGCGACTGATACCGGAGATAATTTCAGGATAATTCTGCCCACAGGCTTAATCGATATGATTCTTCTCATTGGAAAGAATTTTAGCCTCACCCAGCTCATAAACCATATTTTTCGCGAAATCCCATGCCTTCGCAGCCTGTGCAGCCGTGTAATCGGTTAAAAACTCCGCGGCAAGCTTCTGGTCTTTCATCCGTAAGTCTTTATACGCTTCCCGAGTAGCCGCTTGTTCCTCGCTCCACTTTGCCTCCAGCTCGCGAATGGATTCCTGAATAGTATCGTGCGTACCCTTATAATCAAAATCCGTCAGGTATTTTACGGTCATAAACGCCCAAAACGCCCGCGCCGGGTTGTATTGATCGTCGGATACCGGTGGATGGAAATGGGTTTCTTGCGCTTTTATAAAATCACACCAATTATACCCGTCCGGGATTTTTAAGATGCCGAGATACCAGGGCGTGTATGGGCTGATGCAAGGCGTAAGAACCGCGCGCCAAATACAAGTGAGTGCAAGGTCCTCGTTAAATTCGATGATGCTGCTTTCAATCGTCCAGGCGTTGCAGATTGTGAAATGACGCATAGGGTCCATGTGCGGATTTTTGGCGTAATCACACGTAATATCATCCGCAGTCCCCTCGTAGTGAGTCCGCATAACATTTTTCGATTCCTGGAGACCGATCTTCCGGTCAAGTTTTACGGAAAACTGCTTGATATCGGCGGGCTCTTCTCCCATAAGCAGTCTCCATGCATTTGACGCTCGCAGGATATTGAACTGGGTTTCACCACCGCCCTGATAGGCTTTTGCAAAGTCAAAGTCCGAATAATCCCCGTCCTTTGCCGGTGTATACCAGCCATGTCCGATGGCATAGCTGACCAAATCACTTGCAAAGTAGTAATTTTCATGTTTTGTGTCGGTAAAATCAATTTTGTGGATCGTATACCAGTTGGGGATATAGAGCACCTCGTCGTCCGGCACCCTTTTTGCCGCGTAGTGCTTTCCTTTGGACACCTGCAATACCCAGCCTTCGTTTTGATCACATATCTGGTAGGAGCGGGAGCTGTTATACCCGTACTTTTCAATGAGGCCGATGGCAAGCTCCACGCCTTCCCGCGCCGTCCGGGACCGTTCAGCAACCAGCCTGCGCAAAGCGTATATCATGTCTCCATGCTGGGGGTCGGAGTCGCTCACTTTGGAGGGATTGCATGAATCGCTTACGACGGCTACGCCCCATTCGTTTATAAAGCTGTCGGCGAACGAAACCAGTTGCGTGGAAGAGCGCATTTCCGACCAGTAATAACCATACGTTTCGCTCACCTGCGGAATTACAGCTTTTCCATCGTCAAAGATCAACATCTCGCCCTGTGTGTGCTTCATTCTTGGCACAATAAATTGCTGCATCACAACGTGATGATCGTCTTCATTATGAGCTAGAATCACTTTTCCGGTCGTCGAAGCATTTTTTCCGATGATGATGGAGCTGCAATTATACGCAAATGACTGTGCCCCCTGATCTGTATTGCTACTTTTATCGATGGTACTCATTCGGAACCTCCATTTTTTTTAGTTCTAATCGCTCAATAATTGGCGGAGATGGTGAATGGCGAGACTTTCATTGCGCGCTGTCTTATCGGGCCAAGAAGAATTCGAACCCCACACAGGCGATATAAAATGGGTCAATCCTGTTTTGATAAATTTCTGTGAGAACCGTCGCAGAATGGGCAATTGCGGGACTTCCCGCATCCGCAAAGTACCATCCTGCTTCCGATCCTTACGGTTTTCCCGTCTTCACCGATAACTTCCACCGGACCTTCGACATGTACCTGCCCACTAGTAATTTTGAGCTTAACTGTTGGCGGATTATCTTTCTCATAGTCAACATTGCCGATCCCTTTTGCCGTCTCGGGATCAACCGAGGAGCCTTCCGCAAGTGAGTACCTTAAAGCGCCCGACGGACACTGATCGATGCAGCTTATGATCTCCTCCGGCGTGGCCGCACTCAAATCGACCCATGGAATCCGGGTCGAATCGAACACCTTTGGCAGAAGTTTGCGGCATATGCTTGGGTGGGCGCACAGTTCAGGGAACCAGTAAACAATTATCTGATCGGTTTTATACTCTCTCAAAAAACACCTCAAATATTGTTATTCACTTCTGAAGAATAATTTAAATTATTTATAAGCAATAAAACATCAATAGGACTTTATTATAGTACAAATTTCTATATTTTGCAAAGATTCTTTGCCCGGACGAAACCCCGCCGGAAGGCCAAGGGGGCACACGCGGGGACTGGTCCCGCCCGTGAGGCGTTTAACGTCTTTTTTCTCAGAAAAAGGCGCTTACATGTTCCGCGGAACATGTAAGCGCCAAATGGTGGACGCTAAGAGACTTGAACTCCTGACCCTTCGCACGTCAAGCGAATGCTCTACCAGCTGAGCTAAGCGTCCAAATAAAGCTGCTCGTTTATTATAAACAAAGCCGCGCAAAATTGCAATACTTTGCGACAAAAAAATTCGCCCATAAGTCTATTTACAATTAATGGAAATTATGGTATGATGACGGTGTTGTTTACTCCCTTCAAATGACCTGCAGTGCGGATGAAATGGGCCGTCCTCAAATAGAGGACGGCCGCTTTTTCTTGTATAGTTTTTTCGGTAACGCTATTTTGCCATCTGGGTACCTTTGTGGAACAACGCGAGGTTGCGGGCGGCGGCTTTGGGACGGGAGCCCGCAATGACAGCCTCGACGGCGGCCTCGGGCAGCAGTGAAGTTTTGCCGACGATAATGCCGATGGCGAGGATATTTGCACTGGTAAGGCTGCCCTCGGCTTCGGCCATTTCGGAAATGGGGTAGCCAAACTGCGCTGCCTTGGAGGGGCGGGGCGTGACAAGGGAGCTGTCGTAAATGATTGTGACATCCTCGCCCACCGCCTCGACATAGCGGTCATAGGCCACGGGGTGTAGGCAGAGCACAAGGCCGGGATGCTCAACTTCGGGGAAGTCGATCTCCTCATCACTGATGATAAGGTCGGCCTTGGTGAAAGTGCCGCGGGTCTCAACGCCATAGGAGGCGACCATGGCCGCATTCAGACCGCACTGGACAGTGGCGGCCTCGCCAAGCAGGTTGCCGCAGGACAAGAGTCCCTGTCCGCCGACACCGGCGAAAACGATGTCCCATCTGGTCATTTCGCCGCCTCCTTCGCTTTTTCAATGATTTTTGCATACCGGGTGCCGTAATCCTCGGCCTCGCGGTCACACAGCTTGCCCATAATGATTTTCCCGGCAAGCTCTTCGGCCGACATTTTGACAGCCTGCGCTGGGGTGACGGCCTTTGCCCGCACCGCCCGCATCATTTCGGCGGGGGAGCCTAGAGCGTTGTTTCGGCCGAAGTGGGTGGGGCAGGGGGCGATGACCTCAATAAAGGCCATGCTCTTTTTTTGAATGCCCTCTACGATGAGCTTTTGCAGCCCGACCGGATCGTCTGCTGCCGACCGGGCCACAAAGGGGGCGCCGGCCGCTTTGGCGAGCTCGCAGATGTCGAAGGGCTGCTCAATATGGCCGTACCGGCTGGTCGTCGTGGTGGCGCCCTCCGGGGTCGTGCCGGAGTACTGGCCGCCCGTCATGCCGTAGTTGTAGTTGTTGACCATGACGGCCGTCACGTCGATGTTGCGGCGGCAGGCATGGATGAAGTGGTTGCCGCCGATGGTGGCGCAGTCGCCGTCGCCCATCAGCACGATGACGTCAAGGGCAGGATTGGCAAGCTTGATGCCGGTGGCAAATGCGAGTGCTCTGCCGTGGGTGCCGTGAAAGGAATTGGTCGTCACATAGTCGTCAACCTTGCCCCAGCAGCCGATGCCGGTCACAACGACCGTGTTCTCACGGGTCATGTCGAGCTGCTCGAAAGCTCGGGTTATGGCACCCAGAACGACGCCGTTTCCGCAGCCTCTGCACCAAAAGAGCGGGAACATGTTTGTCTTCAGATACTCCATGTGCTTCATTTCGACGCCTCCTCAATTGCGGCAAGGATTTCGCCGGGGGTGATGATGAGGCTGTCGACGCGGTTGACCCCTATGACGGGGACGCAGACGGCTTTTTTAACCTCGCCCGCCATCTGACCGAGGTTCATCTCGGGCACAATGACGGCCTTCGCGTTTTTGCAGACCTCGGCGACAAGGTTTGCCGGGAAGGGCCAGACCGTGACGATCTGCAGCAGTCCGACCTTGAGACCCTTTTTGCGGGCCTCCTTCATGGCGGCTTTTGCGGGCCTCGTGGAGCAGCCGAAAGTGACGATGACGATGTCGGCGTCCTCTAAACAAAAGCGGTTGACGATTGTGATGTCGTCAATGTTGTGCTCGAATTTATCGGTGTAGTGCCGCACAAAGCGGTCTGCGTTGGCAGGCGTCCCGCAGGGGGCGCCCACGTTGTCGTGGCCGCTGCCGTTGATGCGGTATATATAGGGGCCGCCGTAGACCGCCATCGGGGCGATATCGTCAGGCTCACCGGAGAAGTCGTAGAGCTTGTAGTCAGCGGGGGCACAGGTGGGCGCTTTGCGGTTGATGATATCGCCATCACCCGGGGTCCAGGGCTCGTAGGCCTCCCGCATGTGGCCCACCACCTCGTCGGCCAGAAAGACGACCGGCGTGCGGTATTTTTCGGCCAGATTGAAGGCCGTGATCATGTAGTCGTAGCACTCTTGCACGGAGGAAGGGGAGACGGCGATGATGCCGTGGTCGCCGTGGGTGCCGTACCTAGCCTGCATGTAGTCGCCTTGGGCCGGTTTGGTGGCAAGGCCGGTCGAAGGGCCGGACCGCTGCACGTTGATGATGACGCAGGGCACTTCGCCCATGACGGCGACGCCGAGGTTCTCCTGCATGAGGGAAAATCCGGGGCCAGAGGTTGCGGTATAGGCCTTCTTGCCTGCGGCCGAAGCGCCGATGACGGCCGCGATGCTGCCAAGCTCATCCTCCATCTGGACAAAGATACCGCCGACTGCGGGCAGCCGCTGTGACGACAGCTCGGCCACTTCCGAGGACGGCGTTATGGGGTATCCGGCAAAAAAACGGGCACCGGCCGCAAGGGCGCCCTGTGTCATCGCGTCGTTTCCCATCGTAAAAATCTTCATGGTTTTTCCACCTCCAGAGCAAAGTCCGGGCATCTGCGTTCGCATATGCCGCAGCCGATGCAGTCCTTAGGTCGGGCGACGACCACGGGGTGCTCCGGCACAAAATCGAAGATTTTTTTCGGGCAGCAATCGGCGCAGATTCCGCAGGCCTTGCACCAGCCTTCATTTACAGTAATTTTGAACATTTACCCACCTCCTGTCCGTATAATTTTATACGCTTTGACGGGCCGCGTCAATATGGGTGGGCATAACGGCGAGCCCCACAGCCCGGCAACATTTTATTGAATTTGCAAGTCTTCTACAGTATAATATAACCAAGCAACTGAAAGGAGAGGTTTTTCGTTGTACAGCTTTACCAATGATTACAGCGAGTCCTGCCATCCGGCTATTTTGAAGGCGCTATCTGAGGCGAACGGCCAGTACACAGGCTACGGGGAGGATGAGATTTGCCGCAGCGCGGCGGACCGCATCCGCAAAGAGTGCGGGGTGCAGGATGCCTCCGTCCACTTTGTCGCCGGTGGCACGCTGACCAATATGCTGGCCATATCCGCATTTTTACGGCCGCATCAGGCCGCCATTTCGGCCGAGACCGGACACATCAACGTGCATGAGACCGGCGCCGTGGAGGCGACAGGGCATAAGGTGCTGACCGTTTCCACGCCGGACGGCAAACTGACGCCCGATCTCATAAAAAAAGTGCTCGACGTTCACGGAAACGACGAGCACATGGTTCAACCGAAACTGGTGTATATCTCCGACTCGACCGAGGTCGGCACCATTTACAAAAAAGCGGAGCTAAAAGCCATTCGTGATCTCTGCGCAGCAAACGACCTCTATTTGTTTTTGGACGGCGCGAGACTAGGCTCCGCCCTGACCTCGACTGAAAACGATATGACCATGGCCGACATTGCAGCCCTGACTGACTGCTTTTACGTCGGCGGCACCAAAAATGGCGCCATGCTGGGGGAGGCCTTAGTCATCACTAGGCCCGAGCTCAAAACCGACTTCCGGCACCTTTACAAGCAGCGCGGTGCCATGATGGCCAAGGGCTGGATCATGGGCATTCAGTTTGATACCCTCTTTGCGGACGGGCTCTTCTACAAGCTCGCAAGACACGAAAACGAAGTCGCGGCCTACATTGTAAAAGAACTGAAGACCATGGGCGTGCGCTTTTTGGCCGACTCCCCCACGAATCAGATTTTCCCGATTTTCAAAAAGACGGTCGCAGACAAGCTGGCACAGCAGTTCCGTTTTGCCTTTTGGGCGCCGGTGAATGCCGATGAGGTTGCAGTGCGCTTTGTCACCTCGTGGGCGACCCCGATGGAACAGGCGCAGGCTCTTGTAGCGGCTGTCAGGGCTGCGCTGTAGGCTCAACGCTTTCCGGTTCCCCGTGAGTGTGACCAGAGTTTTTCATCTCAATGTGGATCATAAAGGAGAGCAGGGCCCGCAGCAGGATGATGGCGCCCAAGATGAGCAGCTCGTTTAAGTCGCGCACCAGCACGGTCTTGAGGATCTCGGCCGCCATTTTAAATTCTAGGCCGGTGGCAAGCCCGCTTGCCAGCTCAAACTTGACATTCTGCTCCGAACGGGTGATCTGCCCTTTCAGATAGCGGTAAAAGGCCTGTGCGGCAGCGACTGTGACCACAAAGATCCCGACCAGCTCAATGCAGGCGATAATGGGTGGGAGAATGTATTCGACAATATGTTCAATCATGTAGTTCACCCTTATTACTGTAAAATAAGTTCATCTAATTAAGTATAAGTAAGTATAACATATTCTGTCAAGGAGGCGGCCGAAAATGAAAATCGTACGAGTGCGTGAGGCAAACGAGGTCTACTACGGCGAACTGAGAGGCGATACGGTCTATAAGATCGAGGGGGATCTCTTCGGGGACTTCACGGTGACAAACAAAGCGGTGCCACTCGCAAATGTGAAGCTTCTGGCCCCCTGTCAGCCTTCAAAAGTTGTCGCAATCGGCAAAAACTATATGGATCACATCAATGAGATGGCGGCTATGGCTGCCCCGGAACTGCCGGAGGAGCCAGAGGTATTTTTGAAGCCGCCGTCCGGAATCATCGCCCCCGGGGAGGACATCATTTATCCCGAAGGAGCGAAGCGAGTGGATTATGAGGCTGAGATCGCCGTCGTTATCGGCAAAAAAGCCCGGTATGTCAAAAAAGAGGATGCTGGGGAGTACATTTTCGGACTGACTCTCTTAAACGACGTCTCCCGCCGTGACAGCGCCAAGACTACCACCCAGTGGGTGAACGGCAAGGGGTACGACACCTTTTGTCCCATGGGCCCTTTCATCGACACCGAGGATGTGCTGGGTAAAAAGACCATCCGGTCGCACCTGTCCGGTGTGCAAAAACAAAACTGCGACACGGACAGCCTCATTTTCTCCATTCCGGTCCTCATTGAACACCTGACAAACCGGATGACGCTGCTGCCGGGTGATGTCATTGCCACCGGAACCCCGGCCGGCGTCGGCCCCATGCAGGTGGGTGACGTCATCATCGTCAGCTCCGATGAGCTCGGCGAACTGAAAAATCCCGTCGTGGCCGAAGTAAAGCCCCGGTAGCCTTTGGCATTGAAGGCCGGACAATCACGATAAAAGAGGTGCTAAACATGGACAAGGACAAAATCAATGGACTCATCGAGGAAAACGCCCAAAAGTACGAGGCGCTCAGCGACGCCATCTGGGAGAGCCCCGAACTCTGTTATAAGGAGACAACCTCCGCGAAGCTCCATGCCGATGCGCTGAAGGCGGCAGGCTTTAAGGTGACTTACCCGGCTTACAGCATGAATACAGCCTATTGTGCCGAATACGGTGAGGGCAGCCCCGTCATTGCGCTGCTCTCGGAGTATGACGCTTTGGACGGCATGAGCCAGGAGGCCGACGTGACTGTTCGTAAGCCCATCATCGCAGGCGGTCCCGGGCATGGCTGCGGCCATCAGCTCTTAGGCACCGCTGTCGTCGAGGCAGCGGCTGCCGTCAAGGCCGCTATGGAAAAAGAGGGCATAAAAGGCACCCTGAGGGTCCTTGGCTGTCCGGCCGAGGAGGGGGGCGGCGGCAAGGTTTACCTGATTAGGGCCGGCGCTTTCAAGGACGTCGACATCGCCCTCTCTTGGCACCCAAACGATGAGCACGGGGCACAGGACACTGCGCTTGCCGTCGTCATCGTCTTCTATACATTTACAGGAAAGGCCGCCCACGCCGCTGCCGCCCCCGAGAAAGGCCGCAGTGCGCTCGATGCCGCCGAGCTCATGAACGTCGGCACCCAGTTCCTACGGGAGCATGTGCCGGACGATGTGCGCATCCACTACGCCTTCCATGATGTCGGCGGACTTGCCGCCAACGTCGTCCAGGCAAACGCGAAGCTTCAGTACGTCATTCGGGCTAAGAAAAACGCCACGGTTTTGGACGTCTATGACCGTATCTGCGACATCGCAAAGGGCGCTGCCCTCATGGCGGGGGTCGAAGTGGGAGAGCCTGTCATCGTCGGCGCATATGCCGACTTCATTCCAAACAAGACGCTGGGGGAACTCGTAAACAATTATCAGAATGCTTTCTTGCCCATCCAGTATACCGAAGAGGAGCTCGCTTACGCCAAAGGGTTCCAAAAGGACGGCAAGGCGCCAGAGCCCATTTGCACAAAGCCCCCCAAGAAGAGTGAAGGCCCGGGCGGCTCGACTGACCTCGCCGACGTCAGCTGGGTGGTACCCACCGGCGCTTTCTATTCGGCCTGCTCGGCTTTGGGCACCGTGCCCCACAGCTGGGAGCTGGTGGCACAGGGCAAGTCCTCCATCGCCCACAAGGGCATGCACCACGCCGCAAAGGTCATGACGGCATCTGCCCTCGACCTATTTGCCGACCCTGCCCTTGTCGAGGCGGCCAAGGCCGACTTTGTGGAGACTACGGGTGGCGAGGCTTATAAGAGCCTACTGCCCGAGGACGCAAAGCCACAATAAGCATTTTTTTCTACAAGCGCCCCGAAACTTTTGTTTCGGGGCGCTTGATTAAGGTAGGGTTCTAATTTGGGTGTTCAAAGCTAACCTCACTGAACTTTTCCGCCAAATCCTTAACGGAAAGACCTGCCTTATTCTCACCCAAGACATCCAGTGCGATTTCACCCCGGTGCATCATGATGAGCCTCCCGCCGTAAGAGGCGGCATGCTTTAAGTTGTGGGTCACCATGACGGTGGTCAGGTTTTTTTGTTGCACGATGCGCCCCGTCATCTCCATCACCGTCTCGCTTGAGCGGGGGTCGAGGGCTGCGGTGTGCTCGTCCAAAATCAAAAGCTCGAGGGGTGACAGGGTGCAAATGAGCAGTGCCAAAGCCTGCCGCTGGCCGCCTGAGAGGGCGTCGGCCCGCAAGTGCAGTTTATTCTCAAGCCCCAGCCCCAGCAGTTCAAGCTGTGAACGGAAGAAATCGATCCGGCTCCTGCTGACGCCACGGCTAAGCCCGTAGTGTGTCCCCTTACTATCTGCCAGTGCCATATTCTCTAAAATGGTGAGCGCGGGGCAAGTCCCCTTTGCGGGGTCCTGAAACACCCTCCCGATGCGCTTAGCCCGCTCGTACTCCTTTTGCCGGCCGATGTCGTGGCCGTCCAAAAAGACCTCACCGCTGTCGGCTGTGACACCCCCGCAGATAAGTCCCAGCATGGTCGTCTTGCCGGAGCCGTTGCCGCCCACGACAGTCAAAAACGCCTGCCGGTCGATCTCCAAATTGAAGTCGGTAAAGAGGACGACCTCGCTTGCCAAGCCTTGGTTAAAAGTCTTGTAGATATGCCGCAGAGAGACAAAGCCCGTTTCAGGCGTGCAGCTTATCGGCATATCTCTTTTTCCTCCTGTCCGCGTAATAGTTGTTCGATACCAAGGCGGCGGTGAAGAGCACCGCCATCAGCAGTTTGAGGTAGTTGGTGGGCAGCCCCAGCTGCATGGCGACCGAGAGGCAGGCCTTATAGATGATAGACCCCAGCACCGCCGCCGTCGTCGCCCGGACGAAACTCAGCCGCCCAAACAGGCTGTTTCCTATGATGACGGCCGCAAGCGCCATGACCACCATGCCGGTGCCCGACTGTATGTTGGCGGACTCGGCCTGTTGGGCAAGCACGCTGCCAGCTAATGCCGTACAGCCGTTGCCGATGGCAAGGCCGAGGATTTTCATCTTACCAGGGTCAAGCCCGAGCGAGACGACATACTGCGGATTGTCGCCCGCCGCCCGGAGCAACAGCCCCGACTTGGTTTTTAGGTAGCCGTCTACGGCAAACTTCACGGCGATGCAGACAAGGGCGGCGACGATCAGCACTCGGTATATCCGCAGATTTCCCTGCAGCAGCATAGCGGGGCCCGTCGTGTAAATGGTGTCCTTGCCGTAAAACTGGACGACAGCACGGCCCCCCGTGATGACGAGGTTGACACTCCACATGGAGATCATGGTTAAAATGCCGGAGAGCAGGTCGGTGATGTGAAGCCTCACATGCAGCAGTCCCGTCATGCACCCGGCGGCAGCCCCGCAGGCAAAGGCGATAAGGCATGCCGCCCACGGACTCCAGCCCGCCGCAATGAGGGCTGCCGTGACGCAGGTCCCCAGCGGGAAGGTGCCATCGACAGACAGGTCGGGAAAGTCCAGCACCCGATAGGTGATGCAGACTCCAACCGCCACGATACCGTAGATGAAACCCTCTTCCAGTATGCTGCGTATAAGCCCCGCGACAATGTCCATAGATAGCCAGTCCGCTTCCTGTCACTCGGCAACCGCAGTATGGATCGCGGTCGCATTGGCGTATTCTTCCGGCAGCGTCATCGAGAAGGCCTCCAGCACGTCCGGATTGTAGACAGGCTCGCAGTCGTTTGCCTGATAGACCGGGATTTCGCTAGCCTTTGCCTGCCCTGACAGGATTTTGGCCACTGTGCCGCCGGTTTTCTCACCCAGTGCGACATAGTCGAGGTTTTGGGCGGCAAGGCAGCCGCTTTTTAGCTGTTCTTCTTCCGAGCCGAACATCGGGATGTTCTTTTCAGCCGCGGCCTGCATCAGCACCGAGAGGTTGTTGACGATATTGTTGTCGGTGAAGTTGTTGATGCAGTCGACACCCTTGGCCACAAGGGTTTGGGCGCCGGTCGCCACTTCGGAGGCGTTTGTCACGCCGACTGCGACAATCTCAAATCCGTAATCCGGGGCGGCCGCCGTGATTTCGGCCAGCTGGGTGATGGAGTTTGGCTCGCTCGTCGTGTAGAGAATACCGATAGTCGCGGCCTCGGGCATGAAGGCCCGGATCATTTCGAGCTGCGGGCGGACCGGCAGGAGGTCGGCAGATCCTGTGCAATTGTTTCCCGGGTTTTCAATGGACTGCACGATGCCAGCTGCAACCGGGTCGGAGACCGCAAGAAACACCACCGGGATGTCGGTGTCCTTGGCAGCACCGTAGGCCGACATGGCGGCCGGCGTCGCAATGGCCACGATCAGGTCATAGTGCTTTGCGACCATGCTCTTGGCGATCAGGTCGGCAGTCGAGGTGTCGCCCTGGGCGTTTTGCAGGTCGATTTCAAGGTTCTCGCCCTCGACAAAGCCTGCCGCCTGAAGCCCCGTAATAAGCCCGTTGTAGCAGTTGTCAAGCGACGGATGGGGTGCATACTGGATGACTCCGATGGTGTAGGAAGCGGGCTCCTCGGTGCCGGACGGCACCGGCTCGCTCTTTTTGGAGCAGCCGGCAAGCGAGAATGCAACAGCGGCTGCGGCGAATACAGATATCAGCTTTTTTAATGTGTTTTTCATGGTGAGTTCCTCCTTATAGTATGTGGTTTTCAGGGATGAGAGAATTTTCATAAAATGATAACTTTCGCCACCAACCATCCGACATAAAACCAACTCCTTAACTTCGAAAAAGTATTTTCACAGTTCCGGGGTGCACCGCGGGGAATAAAAAAAGCTCTTGTCCCTGAATAAACAGGGACAAGAGCATACACTCCTGCGGTACCACCCAAATTGGCGTAATAAACGCCCACTCGTATTCGCACACAAGTCATGTGCGCTTCATTGATAACGGGTGAAGTTCCCGTCAAACACTACTGGGCGCAAGTGCGCTTTTCGTTTTGCCCTCATAAGTCCATTCGGCATGCCGCATTTTACCGCAATCCCACCGCCTGCGGCTCTCTGTGCAAATACTGCGCATGCTTACTCTTCTTAATCACTGGTTTGTTTCGTATTCTGTTTGGGCTATTATACACAGGCGGGTTTCCCCTTGTCAAGCGCCTGGGCGGCTTTGTTGGGGCCCGGCGGTAAAGTTCATGCGTTTTATGCATATACAAGCCCGCGTATAAGGCATTTCATGTCATTTTCCACAAAATCCGCCGATTCAGTGCGCCTTATGTGCGGCGGCAGGGGACAGCGGGCAGCGTGGCCAGCGTTTGTCAGCCGGAGTACTTTTTCAAGAGCATTGCAAAGTCAATGCAAAACTGCATGTCTTTTTCGCCAAGCTTCGCCTTGTAATAGCCTTTAGCCTCGTTGACTTTGGACACCCGTTCGAGCATCTGGTCGGCATGCGCACCGGCGACATCGGCGGCTGTCCGGTAGCCCGCCTCATAAAAAGCCCTTGCGGCGACCGCTCCCACTCCGTTGATCCGGACAAGGTCGCACAGGCATAAGAGCTCTTCGCTGCCCGGCAGCGCACTTTCAAAATACTCCTTCGAGGTTTTGATGCCCCTGCCGTTCAAGTCGGAAATAAGCGCATTGTCCACTCCGGGAAAGCTGTCAAGCAAAATGGGCTTTTGCTCAAGGCTGCCGATTTCCCGCCTCAGGATGGTCAGGTATTCTTCGGGAATGCCGGTGGCCGTGGCAAAGGCCGCCGTCTTTTGCGGGGTGGAGAGCTGCTTTTTGAGCTGAGCGATGTCGGCAGTGCCCTGCCTATTAATGGCTTCAAAGTTAAGGGCGAGGTCCTGCAGGAGAATCCTGCGCCCAGGCAAAAGGTTTTGGCGGGCGAGCAGTTCCCGATATGCCGAGACGGACAGGGCGGACAAATCCAGATTGTACAGCATGCCGGCCTCCTATCTGTCAAAGATACATTGACGAAGATATATACGATTATATAGCAAACAGCCCACAGATTTTTCAACCTGTGGACCGTTAAACCATTGGCGCGCCCAACAGGACTCGAACCTGTGACCTTTTGGTTCGTAGCCAAACACTCTATCCAGCTGAGCTATGGGCGCCCGTCGCGGAACAAGAAACATAATACCATGGGAGAACTTAAAAAGCAACCCCTTTTCTCAAAAAAATGTGGAAGTGGGGCGGCCCGTATGGTATGATTATAAACGGAGGTGCATTTTATTGAGAATAAAAGATTTTGGCGTTGAGATGTGGATGAACGCCTATGAGACCTGGGCAACCTGCAACCTAGCCGAGACCTGCGTGGAGCCGCTGACAGTGCGGCAGCTTCTTGAGATGACGGGTGCGGGCAACAAGGCCATCGACGATATTCTGGCAATGAAGCTGACCTATGGTGCGATTGAAGGGTCACAGCGGCTGAGAGAGGCCATTGCCTCCCTCTACAAGACTGTTTCACCCGAGCGGATTTCGGTCATGCACGGGGCCATCGGCGCCAACGCCCTGACCCTGACAGGGCTTGTCGAACCCGGCGACCACGTCGTCACCATCCTACCGACCTATCAGCAGCACTACTCCATCCCCGAGTCGATCGGGGCGAACGTGTCGCCATGCTCTCTCAAAGAGGAGCTCGGCTGGCAGCCGGACCTCGACGAGCTGCGCCGCCTTGCCGCGCCCGGCACAAAGGTCATCTGCATAAATAACCCGAATAATCCTATCGGCGCATTGATGGATGAGGAGATGCTTTCGGCAATCGTCGACATCGCCCGCTCCTGCGGTGCCTGGCTGCTCTGCGACGAGGCCTATCGCGGCCTTAACCACGAGGACGATTCCTTTTCTCCCTCAATCGCCGACCTCTATGAGAAGGGCATCTCGACCGGCACCATGTCCAAACCCTTTTCCTTGGCCGGACTTCGCGTCGGCTGGGTGGCGGCGCCAAAGGAGATCATTGAAATGCTCGCCCACATGCGGGACTATCACGTCATCAGTGTCGGGATGATCGACGACTATTTGGCTGCTCTTGCACTTGAAAATATGGAAATAATCCTTGCGCGCTCACTGTCCATCTGCCGGGAAAACCTCGCAATACTTGACAGCTGGGTGGCAAAAGAGCCCCATATTCACTATACGAAGCCGAAGGCGGGCACCGTGACACTGCTGCACTACGACCTCGACATGCCCTCGTCTGTGCTCTGCCGCCGCCTCCAGGAGGACACAGGCGTCATGCTGCTGCCGGGGAGCTGCTTTGACATGGAAAAGTGCCTGCGCATCGGCTTTGCGAACAATAAAGGAGACCTGGAGCGGGGGCTCGGAATATTCTCGCAGTGGCTTGCCGCGCTGTAATACTGCGGCGAAGACGCCGGCAGGTGAAAATATCGCGTGTTCAAAAAATTATAAAGGGGTGTATTATGGACGTAAAGAAACTGATCAGTGAGCAAAAGGACTACATTGTGGAGGTGCGCCGGCATCTGCACGAAAATCCCGAGGTGGGGCTCAAGGAGTTTGAGACCATCAAGTACATCGAAGGACAGCTCGACATCATGGGAATTTCGCACAAGTACGTGCAAAACGGCGGTATCATCGCCGAGATCACTTGCGGCAAGCCCGGAAAGACGCTGTTAATTAGGGCCGATATGGATGCCTTGCCCATGCAGGAGACGGATGACAACCTCAAAGGACCCCGCGTCTGCAAGTCCAAAAATGATGGCGCCATGCATGCCTGTGGCCACGATGGCCACGTCGCTATGCTGCTTGCCGCAGCTAAGGTCATCGAGGCGAACAAGGCTGAGATGAAGGGCAAATATCTTCTGATCTTCGAGCAGGCCGAGGAACTTTTCGGCGGCATTGCGGCGCTGGCCAAGGAACTCGATGCAAACTACCATTATGACGGCGCCTGGGTCATCCACCTCAAGGCCTCCATGAAGTCGGGCACCGTCTCGGTCGACGCAGGCCCCCGCATGTCGGGCCCCTTCACCTTCGACGTCACAATCACCGGTAGGGGCGGCCACGGCAGCCGTCCCGACCTTGCCAACAATCCGCTCGACACTTTCTGCGACATCTACGCATCCCTAAAGGAAAAAGTCGCAGTGCGGGCCAATCCCTTCTACCCCGTGACCCTGTGCGTCGGTGCCACAACATTCGGCACGGTCGGAAATATCATTCCGGACGATATCACCTTCAAGGGAACTCTGCGCATTCTGGACTGGAATAAGGTCGGCGAGTACTGGACAAAGGAGCTCATGAAGACATTCGTTGACTGCTGCCAAAAGCATGGCACAACCTTCAAAACTAACATGTATTTCCCCCGCGACATGGCCGTCATCAACAACCCCGTCGCCTCCCGCATTGCCGAAGGCGCCATCCGCAAGGTGCTGGGTGACGGCGGTGTCGCCTCCTGCGAGCCTTGGATGGCTTCCGAGTGCATGGCCATCTACAATAAGCGGTCGCCCGGTCTTCTCGTATTCCTTGGCATCGCGAATGATGCGGTCGGCTCCGGCGCCGACCACCACAACGTTTACTTCGACATTGACGAAGAGGCGCTGTTTGGCGGCGCAGCGGTCACGCTTCAGTATGCGCTCGACTTCATGGATTTCGAGGGCAGCTTCGAGTTCACGCCCGATAACACCCCCATTGAGCAGCTGATGAGCGGCAAAAAATGGCTGGAGCTTGCCGGTCTTGCAAAGTAAACGGTTCGAAAGTCAAAAAAACGGGCCCCTATTGGGGGCCCGTTTTTTTAATCTTCGTCCCAGTTGTGCCAGACATTTTGCACATCGTCGTGCTCTTCGATGAGTTCGAGCAGCTTTTCCATCTTGGCGGTAAGCTCCTCGTCTTCAATCTTGGTCCAGGTTGTCGGCGCCATGACAATGTCGGCCTCTAAAAACTCGTAGCCGGCTTTTTCCATCGCGTCGTGGACGGCCCCGAAACTCTCCTCGGAGGTGACGACGGTGAAAACCTCGCCGTCGTCCTCAAAGTCCTCGGCGCCGCACTCGAGCGCGGCTTCCATGACGGTGTCGGCGTCCTTATCCTCGGCCTCGATGATGAGCTCGCCGCGGCGCTTGAACATCCAGCCGACAGAGCCCGACTGGCCTAAGTTGCCGCCGTATTTATCAAAATAATGCCGCATGTCACCGGCCGTTCGGTTGCGGTTGTCGGTCAGCGCCTCTACGATGATGGCGACACCGCAGGGGCCGTAGCCCTCGTAGGTGATGTCCTCGTAATTGTCGGCGGTGCCGTCGCCCGACGCCTTCTTGATCAAACGGTCGAGGTTGTCCGTCGGCACGTTGTTGCTCCGGGCCTTGGTGATGAGATCCCGCAGCTTGGAGTTGGCGGCCGGATCGGGGCCCCCCTGCTTGACGCAGACCGAAATCTCGCGGCCGATCTTAGTGAAGATCTTGGCCCGCTGAGAGTCGGCCTTCTCCTTTTTGTGCATGATGTTCTTCCATTTGGAATGACCGGACATAAAACTGCTCCTTGGCCTGACCAATATAATACGAACCCGCCTACGCGGGGCCGCTTTTTGCGCCAGGCATCATTTCATTCTTTGGCGGGCGCTCGTCCCGCCGGCATCATGGAGTTTCGCCTGACCCAAAAATCTGCGCTCGCTTAGGTCGAAGATTTTGCAGAGTACCAGCCGATATGTCGCCGACAGCGGCCCGCAGATGGGCTGACGCCCTTCAAGGGATGCAAGCGTGCTCCGAGTCGGCCCGTACCCTGCAAAACGGATTCCGAATCATATTGGTCAGGCCAATACTTCGTTTGGGACAATTTTATCATATTGGAAAAATCATTTCAATAAAAAGTGTGAATTTGGAATATTTAAGGTTGTCCCGTAAATCATAAGGCAAAGGAAGGTCCTGTTATTTTACCCTTTGGCTTTTGCGGCGGGGCCGTTCTCAACATAGCAGCAGGGAGGTGAAAAGCATGAGCGACAAGGATAAGAAGTTCTCTTCGAACAAGGGTCCCAAAAACTCCAATCTCGATCCCACGACCCCTCCGAACAACACAACCAACATGAACAACATGAACAACACTACAAACTCTCAGAATTCCAAAGGCGACGACCGCACATCCAAGGACTGCAAGTAATCACAGACAATCTTAAAAAAAGACCGACGCAATAAGGCGTCGGTCTTTTCGCCTGCGCATGAAAACGTGTTACTCAAGTTCAAGCTGACGTTCCGGCTCCGGCAGAACACCTGCGGCCGGCAGCTTCTTTGCGCGGTGCCGGTCGGGAGCTGCGAGTGCCCCCGGCAGGTAGGGGACGGCCGCGGCCAGCTTGTGACGGGCCGTAAAGCGCATGACCTGTACCCCCAAGGTGTCCCTTGCTGACTTCGGGGGAATGGCGGCGGGGGAGAGCAGCAGCACTTTTCCGGAGGTGGCCGTCAGCACGACGTCGTCGTCGCCCGCCGTAATGCCGACGAGTGGGGACTTGGTCGAGAATGCCCCGGTCAGTTTGCGGCGGTTGGTCTTTGTGGCGTAGGAGGGCAGCGGGATTCTTGCCGCTTTGCCGTTTTCGAAGAAGAAGTTTACATAGCCCTCGTAGTCCGTCGTGATAACGGTGCCCACGACGCTCTCATTTTCATCGAAACCGAGTTTGGAGGGCAGGTAGACCCCCATGACGGAGGTCTTGCCGTCCTCAAAGTCCGCGAGCTTCGTCTTATAGGCAAGTCCGGCCGATGAGAAGGCGATGAGTTCGGCACGGTTGGTGGTCTCGATAGCCGAGACGATCTCATCCCCCTCCTTGAGCCGGTGATCGCCGCTCATCCGAAGAGAGGCGGGTGTAATTTTCTTGAAATAGCCCTCGCGGGTGATAAATGCTGTGACAGCGTAGTCGGGGATGTCCAGGGCAAGGTCGGTGGACGGCTGGGTGTCGTAGAGAATTTCGGTTTTGCGGGGGGCGCCGTATTTCTTTTTGACCTCTTTTAATTCCCGGACGATGCGCCCCACAAGCCTTGCCTCGCTGGCAAGCTCCCCCCGAAGCGCCGCAAGGTCGGCGGCGAGTTTGTCCACCTCTTTTAAGCGGGTGAGGACATGCTCCCGGTTTAAGGCCCGCAGCTTGATTTCGGCGATGTACTCGGCCTGTTCCTCGTCCACCCCGAAGCCGATCATGAGGTTGGGGACGACCTCTTGCTCTTCCTCGGTCTCCCGCACGATGCGCACAGCCTTGTCGATGTCGAGCAGGATGATTTTGAGCCCTTCGAGCAGATGCAGTTTCTTGGCCATGGCCTGCGCGTCATATGTCAGAGTGCGGCGCAGGCAGCCGAGCCGGAAAGTGGTCCACTCTTCGATGATCTCCCGGACGCCCAAGACTTTCGGGATGCCGTCGATCAGTACATTGAAGTTGCAGGAAAAAGTATCCTCAAGCGTCGTCAGCTTGAAGAGCTTTTGCATGACTTTGTCGGGGTCGGCCCCGCGGCGCAGCTCAACGGCGATTTTGAGCCCTGTGCGGTCCACTTCGTCCCGGATGTCGGCCACCTCGCGCAGCTTTCCGGACTTTGCGAGCTCCACGACCTTGTCGACAATGGCTTCTACCGTCGTCGTATAGGGGATCTCGGTGATGATGACCATGCCGTCCTGAACTTCGTATTTTGCCCGAAGCCGGACACTGCCCCGACCCGTCGCGTAAATGGCGGCAAGCTCCGCCGCGTTGTAGACAAGCCCCGCCCCCTGTGTGAAATCGGGGGCCAGTAAGGTGGAGAGCAGATTGTGGTCGGGGTTTTCAATGATAGCCACAGCCGTATCGCAGACCTCGGCCAGATTGAAGGAGCAGATGTTGGAAGCCATACCGACCGCAATGCCCTGATTGGCATTGACCAGAATGCTGGGGAAGGTGGTCGGCAGCAGCACCGGCTCTTTCGTGGTGCCGTCGTAGTTGTCGACCATATCAACGGCGTTTTTGTCGATGCCGGTAAAGAGCTGAGAGCAAAAACTGTCGAGCTTGACCTCGGTGTACCGGGCCGCCGCCCAGGCCATGTCGCGGGAAAAGACCTTGCCAAAATTGCCCTTGGAGTCGACATAGGGGGTCAGCAGGGCGTCGTAATCACGGGTTAGGCGCACCATCGTGTCGTAGATGGCGGCGTCACCGTGGGGATTGAGCTTCATGGTGGAGCCCACGACATTGGCCGACTTGGTGCGGTCCCCCGTCAAAAGTCCCATTTTGAACATGGTGTAGAGCAGCTTGCGGTGGGAGGGCTTAAAACCGTCGATTTCGGGGATGGCGCGCGATACGATGACCGACATGGCATAGGGCATGTAGTTGTCCTCAAGCGCCTTGGTGATGGGCTGATCGGTATAGTTCTCCTCGTAGTGCGTGGGCTTTTGTTTTGGTTTGGCCACTTGTCCCACCCCCCTTACGAAATGTCCGCAGCATCTAAATACAGATGCCCGAACTGGGCTATAAAATCTTTGCGGCCCTGCAAATTGTCTCCGAGCAGAAGTTCAAAGACATCGTCCGTCCGTCCCGCGTCCTCCGGTGTCACCCGCACGAGCCGGCGGGAGGCGGGGCACATGGTGGTCTCCCACATCATTTCGGGCTTGTTTTCGCCAAGGCCCTTGGAACGCGAAATTTTATACCGCTTGCCGGCAAGCTTTTTAACCGCCTCGTCCCGCTCTTTGTCGCTGTAAGCGAAAATACTCTTGTCACCGATCGCGATCTCGTAAAGGGGAGATTCGGCGATGTAGACCTTGCCCTCCCGCAGGAGCGTCGGAGTCAGCCGGTAGAGCATGGTCAAAATGAGGGTGCGGATCTGGAAGCCGTCGACATCTGCGTCGGTGCAGATGATGACCTTGTTCCACCGCAGGGCCGCAAGGTCGAAGGTGTCGAGCTTTTTTGCGGCCGCCCCCTTGACCTCGACGCCGCAGCCCAGCACCTTGAGCAAATCCGTGATGATGTCATTTTTAAATATGCGGGTGTAATCGGATTTGAGGCAGTTGAGGATTTTGCCCCGCACCGGGATGATAGCCTGGAACTCGGCGTCCCGCCCGAGTTTGCAAGAGCCCAGAGCCGAGTCGCCCTCGACGATATAGAGCTCGCGGCGGGTGAGGTCCTTCGTGCGGCAGTCAATGAATTTCTGCACCCGGTTTGCCATGTCGGTGCCGCCGGACAGCGTCTTCTTAATGTCGATGCGGGCTCGCTCAGCCTGCTCTCTGGAGCGCTTGTTGATGAGCACCTGATCCATGATTTTGGCGAGATCACTGGGGTTTTCAAGGAAGTAAACCTCGAGCTGCTCTTTGAGGAAAGCGGTCATAGATTCGGTGATGAAGCTGTTGTTGATGGCCTTTTTGGTCTGGTTCTCATAGGAGGTCTGCGTTGAAAAGGAGGAGGAGATGAGGGCAAGACAGTCTGCGACGTCGCCGAAGGTGATCTTGCTCTCCCCCTTGTTATATTTGCCGGCCGCTTTCAGATGGCCGTCGATGGCCGACACGAAAGCACTTTTGACCGCTTTGTCGGGGGAGCCGCCGTGCTCGAGAAAACTCGAGTTGTGGTAGTATTCTAAAAGCTGTACGGTGGGAGAAAAAGTGAAGGCCACGTTGAACTTGACCTTGTATTCCGGCTTGTCCGCCCGGTCTCGGCCGCGGCGCTCGCCAGAGACATGCACGACCGAAGTCACGGCGGCATCTTCCACCACCTCGCCGAGGTAGTCGGTGATGCCGTCTTTGTAGAGAAACTCCTGCTCCTCGAATTTCCCGCGGGAGGTTTCGTCTTTCAAGACAAACAGCACCCCGGAGTTGACAACAGCCTGCCGGCGGATGGTGTCCTGCAGATATTCGGTGGGAATTGCGATGTCGGTAAAGACATTCCGGTCGGGCCGCCACCGCACGATGGTGCCGGTGCGCTTGCCGTTCCAGGGCTCACCTGTGAGCCCGCCCACGTTTTCGCCCCGCTCGAAGTGCAGGGAAAACCGTTTTGCGTCCCGATAGACGACGACGTCCATGAATTCCGAAGAATACTGGGTGGCACAGGCGCCAAGGCCGTTGAGTCCGAGCGAATACTCGTAGACCTCACCCTCGTCGTTGTTGTTGTATTTGCCGCCGGCGTACAGCTCGCAGTAGACCAGCTCCCAGTTGAAGCGGCCCTCTTTTTCGTTCCAGTCGACAGGGACACCCCGTCCGAAGTCCTCGACCTCGAGCGTGCCGTCGATATACCGGGTGATGATGATTTTGCGGCCATGGCCCTCACGGGCCTCGTCAATGGCGTTGGCTAGGATCTCAAAAAAGGAATGCTGACATCCCTCGAGCCCGTCGGAGCCGAAGATGACGGCGGGCCGCAGCCTAACCCGGTCGGCCCCCTTCAGAGACGAGATGCTCTCGTTGTCGTATGACTTTGTCGGTTTTGCCATTGCCGCCTCCAAATTGTGTAAACTCAGTGACACACAGTCAGTATATCACCAAATATGGCATGATTGCAATAAGACAAAGGGCCCCTCGCTTGACGTGCGAGGGGCCCTTATTGTGCATAGAATGGAAGCCCTTTACCTGCACCCGGCAACAATTGCCCGATGTGCGAATGTACTTGCTGCACGTATGGTCAAATCTTGCTGTACTGGTGAATGATGCGGGAAATCGGCTTGTAGATGATGATGGTGATGACCGAGATGAGCGCGTATTTGAGAATGTTGAAGGGGATGACCCCGTAGAGGATATAGGTGCGTAGATCGACGATGACCGGATTGACGGCGGCGCAGGCCGCCCAAATCTTGTCGAGCGGCATGAGCATGACGGTCGAATAGAAGGGAATCAAAATGTAAATGTTGGTCAAAGCGCCCGTGATGGTGGCACAGACCGTCCCCAGTGTGCAGCCGACGAGGGCGCCTTTTTTCGTGTGCATCATCTTATAGACGATGCCGGCCGGCATTCCGTATGCACAAGACAGCAGGAAGTTTGCCAGTTGGCCTGCACCGCCTGAGGTGGAGGTGAGAAAGTGGAAGAGGTTTGGAATGAGGGCAATCGGGATGACAGCCCATGGGCCGAACAAAAATGCGCCGACAATGATTCCGATGTTGGAGACGTCGAGCTTCAAAAAGGGCGGGAAGAAGGGGAGCGGGGTCTCAAAGTACATGAGAATGGTCGTGATGGCGGCCAGCAGCGCAATGGCCACCAGCTTACGGGTGCGCCCATTTACATTTGCTCCTGGCATGTCACGCCACCTCCTTTGAAAACGCGGGATTTGCCGGTCGGACGGGCGACGGTCCCCACATGGACCCTGCCCCGCCACGGCGGGCACTGCGATTTGTCATGGTCTTCACTTGCGGTTCCTCCAAAAACTGTACTTGCTTCGGAGACTTAAGAATAAAAAATACCTCGGGCAACAAAACCCGAGGCAAAACCAAAGAGGCGCTTATTCAGCGCCAACTTCTCTCATCCGGACTGTCAAACCTGCATCCACGCTTCAAAACGCCGGATTGAATCTACCGCCTTGAACCATGAACATGGGTTTATTACCGTCGGCCACGGAATCTCACCGTAGTCAGCAGGGGATTTCCCCGCTTGCGGGCTATACCGCCGGTGGGGAGTTTCACCCCGCCCCGAAGTTGCAAACTCATTATACATCTGTGTGAAAAGAAAAACAATAGGGTTAATAAAAAAACCAACGCAAATGATAACCAAACGTGAAGGGGCGAGCAACACGGGATGCAAGCAACACGGATGGACAAATACGCGTGAAAGGACAAACAAACGCGCATGCGAATTTCGCATGCGCGTATAGGTGTGTTGTGAGGGTATGCTATTCCAGTTCGGCCAGCTCTTCCACCGGGTTTAACGGCTGCAGCCGGTACCGCACCATGGTGGCAAGCCGCGGGTTCTCGCGGCGGAAAGATCGGATGATGCGGCCAATCGCCATGTCGGCATTTTCCACGGTGGCGCCGGGCAGCATGATCAGGTACTGCGAGATGCTGAAACGTGTGAAGATATCGTTTTGACGCAGTGTGTGGGAGGTGGCCTGGAACAGTTTATCCATGGAGGCCGCGAGCTGTTTCTGGGAGGGCCTCGAGCCGTCGGCCGAGGCGACGGTCAGTAGGGCGAGGCAGACAATCTGGCCGGTTCTGGCTTGTGCTCGGAGCTCCAGCCGATAGACGTCCTTGAAAACCTCGAACTCGCAGAAGAAGGGGCCGTCGCGGGTACCCTTTTCCTGCATGCGGCCTTTGATGACTCCAATGTCCTGCTCGACCGAGTGGGTGGTCTTTGTGATCTCTTTGTAGAGCGCTACGAATTCCGGTGAGGGGTTGACCCCAAAATGGGTAAAGAACAGATCGGTGGCGAACTCGTAGTGTGTAAGTGCAGCCTGCGCCTGACCGCTGCCGAACAGCCCTCGGATGAGTGCCATGTGCAAGCTCTCGTCATAGGGGTCGATGATCGACGCCCGGCGGCAGAGGTCAACCACTTCGGAGAATCGCCCGACTTCGGCCAAAAGGTCGACCGCCCGTTTGGCGGCGTCGATGAACTTTGTGTGGTAATAGGCGCTGATGGGTACAGCCCACCGTTCGAGCGCCGTCTGGGGCAGAAAGCTGCCCTTGTAGAGCGCTAAAGCGTCAAGCAGGTATTTCAGCCGCACTTCGTCGTCGTCCGTAAGCTCGGCCTTGCCCAAGAGCTGCTCGAACTTCTCTACGTCGATGACGACGCTAAGCCCCTCCGGCGTCCATGAGTAGGTGCCCCGGTGATATGTAATCAGCCTTTTTCCGTCCAGTCCGAGCTTGCCGATGAGGTCTCGGGTGCGGTGCACGATTGCCTTGAGCGCATTTGCCGGGTCGCCGTTGTCCTCGTCGCCCCAGAGCAGGTCGATGAGCTCTGCCTGCGAAACGCCGGTCCCCCGAAAGGTGACAAGGTACTCCAGCAGCATCCAGAGCTTCTTGGAGCGGCTTGCGTTGTCGTTGATGACGACACCGCGATACTCCATTGAAAACTCGCCCAGCATATTGATTTTAAGCAGGTTGCTGTTGTCCATGTAGCACCGCCCCAATAAAAAATTGCGCGAACAACGTCGGTTGTTCATTATTATATAGCCTATTATAACTATTCGCAACAGTTTTTCGTCACTTTATAGGTATAATTTGGACATAAAGAATAAATTTTCCAACAAATTCTTTTTCCATGGCCGTCCGAAAAAATGGAGAGGAGTGTGAAAAGCGGTGAAAATTCTGTAAAAATGTGTTTTGTTCATGTAAAAAGTCTTTACCTTTGGGAAATGATGTGATATAGTTTTATAACAGCGAGGAATTCTAGCATAATTCCTTACAAATATAACCGAAATGTAATCGGCTTGCCGTATTCACGGCTATGAAAACCCCGATGGAGGGAGAAACTATGAAAGTTACTCATTTGATGATCGCACTGCTCCTTGGCTGCGCTCTTTCCGGCTGCTCGCAGGCCGTTCCCGTCTCGGGGACACCGGTCGATGCGCCCAGTGAGGTGTACGGTCAGGAGAGCGAAGTCATGACCCTGACTGAAGCGGAAGTGCCACTGGACGGTGCGCCTGTGTCCACAATATTGGTGCCGGTGGCCTCCGGCAAAATTGTCTATCAGGGCGGCGGCGCCGTCATCGATGCATCGAGCACCGTCGAAGGATATGTAATGATCAAGTACACTGGTGGAACTGCCAAACTTAAGGTGCTTGTCACAGGTCCATCCGGCGTACAGTACACTTATAACCTCACGGCTTCCGGCAACTATGAGACCTTTCCGCTCTCCGACGGGAGCGGCAGCTATAAGATCGGCGTCTACAAAAACGTCTCCGGCACAAAGTATACGGCGCTTCTCAGCCGTCAGCTTTCGGTGACGCTGACCGACGAGTTTGCCCCATTCCTGCGCCCCAACCAGTATGTCAACTATACGGCCGAGAGTAAGACGGTGGCCAAGGCCGCAGAGTTGACGGCAGAAGAGACCGAGATGCTCGATAAGGTCGACGCAGTTTACACCTATGTCATCAATAACTTCAGTTACGATAAAGAAAAGGCCAAAACAGTCAAGAGCGGGTATCTGCCCGATGTCGATGCCGTGCTTGCGGCAGGCAAAGGCATCTGTTTTGACTATTCGGCCGTCATGACCGCCATGCTGAGAAGCCAGGGCATTCCAACGAAGCTGGTCGTAGGATACGCCGGTAAGGCATACCACTCCTGGATCAACGTCTACAGTGAGGACACCGGATGGGTTGAAGGGGTTATCTTTTTCGACGGGACCACCTGGAAGCTTATGGACCCGACCTTCGCATCCTCCGGTAAGTCGAGCGACTCCATCATGAATTACATAGGGGACGGCAGCAACTACACGGCAAAGTATCTTTATTAAAATGACAGTATAATTTACAACCGAAAACGCGGGCCCTGCGGCCCGCGTTTGTTTTTTATGTGCGGCGCTTAGCCGATCAGCGACATCTCGCCCTCCGGAAGTGTAGCGGAGTCCGTCTGGTGGGCAAAGTAGGTGTCTAAGATGGCCTTTGCCACGGGTGCCGAGGCGCCGCCGGAGCCGCCGTGTTCAATGACGACGGCGATCGCGATTTCGGGATCCTCGTAGGGGGCAAAGCAGACGAACACGCCGTTTGCCGTGCCGGAGGAGACCGAAGCTGTACCGGTCTTGCCGGCCACATTGACAGGGTAGTTTCCGAAGACGCTGGAGGCCGTGCCGACTTCTGCGGCAGAGCGCATGCCGGCCAGAATGGCCGAAAGCGACTCCGGATCGATGTCTAGGGTGCCCAGCACTTCAGGCTCAAAGGTCTCGACAATCTCGGTGTTGTGGTAGCTGTTGATGGCCCGCACCAGTGTCGGCTTATAGCGGGTGCCGCCGTTGGCCAAGGTCGCGACGTAGTTTGCCAGTTGAATGGGAGTAAACAGATGATCCGACTGGCCGATGGCGGCTTGAATTGTGTTGCCGTCGTACCAGCGCCTAGCCTCTTTTTCGCGGCTTTCAGGGCCGGCCACGTTGCCGGCCACTTCGCCGGTAAGCTCTATGCCGGTCTTCTCGCCGAGCCCGACGGCGTGGGTCCAGTAGTCGAGAGCCTCAATGCCGGTCAGGCGGCCGACCTCGTAAAAGTAGTAGTTGCAGGAGTTTTGAAGCGCCGTCGTCAGCGTCATAGGGCCGTGGGAGCCGCCGTAATCGGTGTAGATCCAGCAGCGGTAGATCTGCGGTGCGTAGTAGGTGTAGAGACCGGTGCAGGTGATGATGGTCTTGGGGGTGATGACCCCTTCCTTGAGACCGGCAAGCGCCGTCACCATCTTGTAGGTGGAGCCCGGTTCATACGTGCCGGAAATGGCGCGGTTGAAAAGTGGTTTATCCTCATTTTCGAGCAGTTCGGCGTAGTTTTGCTGGAAGGTCGACAAATCGTAGGTCGGATAGGAGGCCAGCGCCAAAATCTCGCCGGTCTTGACTGAAATGGCGACGACGGCACCGGCGGCGGCGTCATAGCCGGCGCCGTTACCGCGGGACTTGCCGCGGGCGGCGATGCTCCGGATGGTATCGGCCAGGGCCTTTTCAGCGGTCGCCTGTAAATTGATGTCAAGAGTCAAAACGACGCTGTTGCCGGGGGCGGCATCGTCGCTCGAGATGACGTTTGTAATTTTGCCGAACTTATTTTGCTCGACGACCCTGGTGCCCGACTTGCCGCGCAGATAGGACTCCATCGTGGACTCAATGCCGTCCTTGCCGACTGTGTCCGAGAGCTGATATCCGTTTTCGAGATAACTCTCGGCCTCCTCCTTGTAAATGGGGCCGACCCGGCCGAGGATATGGGCGGCGTAGGGAGTGGCGTATTCGCGGGTGGCTTCGACCGACACCTCAACCCCGAGCAGCATCTCCTGCCGCTCTTTTATGGCTGTGACCGATTTGATGCTGATGTCCTCGGCGAAGGTGAAGGAGCTCAGGACCGAAAAGTCCTGGCGTTCCATTTCATAGCGGATTCCGGCCAGAACCCGCTGTTCGGTCTCGGAGTAGTTTTCAAGTCCGTATTTTTGAATAAGCTTCGCCATGACATCACTTGCCGTCGTCCCCGCAGGAAGCCCGAGTTTGGTCACAAGCGCGTCCGCGCCCTCTTCGTAAAAGGCGTAGGGTGGCAGGGTGATGGGCAACATGTCGGTGAAGGCCAACTGTTCGTCCTGCAACAGGTCGAGCAGTTCGAGGATGATGTCGTTTTCCGTGTCCTTCGGCAGCAGATAGGCGTCGAGCGACACCGAAAACCCGGTTCGGTTGACCACCAGTACCCGCCCATAGCGGTCGTAGATGCCGCCGCGGGGGGCAGAGACCGGTATGGTGCGGTAAATTTTCTGCTCGGTCTTGGCGCGGTACAACTCGCCGTTGACGATCTGAAGGTTGGAGAGTCGGCCGATAAAAAGCAGCGTGATGACACAGGCACAACACACGAGAAAGATGTACCGGCCCATGTTCTTATCCATCATGTTCTGATCTTTCATGATTCCTCGGCACCCCCAAAGCTCAGGTGCAGCCAGCGGGCGATGAAATAGTATGGCGGAATGTAAACGAGTGAAAGAGCTGCGGCTCCGGTGCGGTGGGCCGCGGATGCAAGAAATCCGGTCAGATCAACCGCCACCAGCCCTCTGAGAAGAAGCAGCATGACAATGAGTCCCACGTGGACAAAGGCGTAGAGCACCAGTGCCGACAGCATGCGGCGCAGCATGAAAACACGGGCGGCAATGCCGACGGCAAAGCCGACAAAGAGCAGCGTCAGCGCCGTCAGCCCCGGCAGGGCGCCGACCGTTGCGTCGACGCAGTAGCCAAGCACAAGTCCCCACACCGCTCCCGTCCACTCGCCCTCAAACATGGCGACGCAGATGGTGGCGGCGACGTAAAGGGTCGGGGTGAACCCGAACAGGTTGATCGGGGCAAGAACCGTCGTCTGGAGCAGCCATGAGGCGAGGAGCAGCAGCCCATAAGCTGCAAAGAGGTTGATGCGGGAGCGTTCAATCCGCATCGGCGGCCTCCGCATCGGTCGGGGCGGTGTCGAAACTCTTGATGACCATCACATAGTGGATGTTGGAAAAATCGACAGCCGGTTCCACGATGGCGTAGCTCGAGATGTTGTGGGTCTCTTGCTTGACCTCCAGCACCTTGCCGATGACAATGCCGGCCGGGAACATGTCCCCAAGCCCCGAAGTCAGCACCACATCGCCTGGGGCGGCCGAGCTCTCGCCCGGCAGATAGGACAGCCGACAGTAGCCTTTTGCCCCGAGCTCGACGTCATCCTCCAGCACGGCGACATCGAGCGTGCGCGAAATGATGGCGCCGATGGGGGAGACTTCGTCAATGATGGAGGTCACCTTGGCGTAGGTTGTGCCGACCTCGGTCACAATGCCGGCAAGCCCGTCCGGCGTCGTCACGGCGTCGTACCGTTCTATGCCGTCCGACGAGCCTTTGTCGATGGTAAAGGTGTAAAAGAGGTTTTCGGGGTCTCGGGCGATGACCTGTGCAAATTCATATTCAAACTCGCGGTTTTTCTCTAAGACGCCTGAAAACTCCCGCAGGCTCTTGTTCTCCTCGCGGTAGCGGTTGAGCTCGATAAGCTGCCCCTCGAGGTCAAGCACCCGGGTTTTGAGCGCTTCGTTTTCGGCCTTGAGCTCTTTAAAATCGGTGAAGTAGGCAAGCCGTTCCGAGACAAAGCGGGCAACTGAAGTAAGCCCCTTCTGAAGCGGGGTCAGCACGATGCCGACCGCGTTTTGGATGGGGCCCGCCTCGCCGGTTTGCGAGGTTGTGTACATGCCGATGAGAAGCAGGATGACGATGGCGATCAAAATTGCGAGCGTCCGGTTGCGGTTACTCATCTATAAAACCTCAATGCCGAAATTTTCGGCGAGCAGTTCGCACAGGCGGCAGACTGGCAGTCCCATGACGGTATAGTAATCGCCCGAAATGCCACTCACCATGGCTGCGGCCCGCCCTTGTATGCCGTATCCGCCGGCCTTGTCAAAGGGCTCACCGGTTGCGATATACCGGTCGATCTCACCAGGTGTCAGCGCTTTGAAAGTGACGAGCGCCGATACGACATCGGCCACTTCAATGCCGGGGGCGATCAGGGCGATGCCGGTCGAGACCGTGTGGGTGCCGCCCGACAGCAGCCGCAGCATATCGGCCGCATCGGCGGCGTCCCGCGGTTTGCCCAAGATGCGGCCGTCTCGGTAGACGACGGTGTCGGCCCCGATGACGAGGGCTGCGGGCCTAAGTTTTGCCACGGCCCGCGCTTTCTCGAGCGCAAGTTCTTGCACGAGTGCCTGTGGGGTGCCGGCGGTCACCGCCTCCTCGTCAATGTCGGCCGCGACGACTTCAAAACGCAGTCCGAGCCCCGAGAGCAGTTCCCTGCGGCGGGGAGAGGCCGAAGCCAGCACGATGGGGAGTGTCAAAACCATTTCCTCCAGGCGTAAAAGGCGGCGGCAATACCTAAAATCATGGCGATATTGAGGGTGAAGCCGACGCCAAACTGCACCCGGATGACCGCAAGGTCGAGCACGACGGGGGAGGCGGCGCCAAGCCCGAAACTTTGTCCATAGGATAGCCAGGACAGCCCATCGACCCCTTTTGTCATCTCACCGATGAAAGAGCCCAGCACGATTCCGATCAGCATGAGGACGCCGCCGGTCGCACCGCTTTTTGTGCGTTTACCGGCCATTGCCCATCCTCCCGGTCGAGCCAAATCCGCCTTCGCCGCGCACCGTTTCCGGAAGCTCTTCGACCAGGGCCGGTTGCGGGGTGCAGATCGGGACAACGACGAGTTGCGCGATGCGCTCGCCCGGCTCAATGACATAAGCTTCTTCAGACAGGTTGATAAGTCCCACTCGCACCTCGCCGCGGTAGTCGCTGTCAATGACGCCGACACCGTTGGAGAGGGCAACGCCGTGCCGCGTGGCAAGCCCGCTGCGGGCAAAGACCAGCCCCACGGTTCCGGGTTCGAGCGCCACTGCGATGCCGGTGGGAATGAGGGAGCGGGCGCCCGACGGAATGGAGGATGGAACCGGGATGGCGGCCGTGAGGTCAAGTCCGGCCGACTCCTCGGTGGCGCGGACCGGCGGCTTTGCGAGGGGGGATAAGATCTTATACTGCATAAGGGACTCCTTCATTGTTAGTGTGCGCTTAAAAAAAGAGTATATCGCGAATTGTGAATCGAGAACAGCGAACCACGAAACACAAACCACAAAATGCGAAATGCGCTACTCGACCCCGCGGTTATAGAGCCCGCGGGTCAGGTCAGCGGGTTTGGCGTCAGGTCCGCCGCGGTAGGCCGAAACAATCTCCGATGCGCTGTCCGCCGATTCGGTCGTAAAGAGCAGCAGCGCAAATGCGTTTTGTTTCCACTCGTCCCGGTCGGCAAGATAGAGGGTGTGACAGTTGTAGAGGATGTTGCGGCAGCTGTCCCCATCCTTCATCAGTACAAACTTAGCCCCCTGGCGATCGGTGAGGGTGGCGGGCAGCTGACACCGGCCGGTGCAGCCGTTCTCGTTTTTATAAAGGCAGTTTTCGCTCGTCATGAGGGGAAGTCGCCCGTAGGCGACAATGCCGCAGGGCAGGGGGCGCTTAAGGTCCCGCTGCTGGGCGAAGGAGAGCTCGAAGGAGAGGGTGGCCCCCACAAGGCCAAGTTCGGCAAGAGTCTGCAGTGTGTCGCTGTTGAAAGCGTTGAGCTCTGGGCCTCCGTAAACGGAAAGCCCTGCCGTCTTTGCCGCTTCAAGCTGCCCCAGGTTGTGAATCAGCACCGCCTTCGCTCCGGCTTTGACAGCCGGCGTAAGGTCGGGCACGCCCACATGGGGCAGGTCTGCGCCAAGTGGGATGCCGAGTGCCGCGGCTTCTTGCGGCCTTGCGGCAAGTTCCGAAAGCGGCAAAAATGCTAGGTCGAGCGGCGCTCCCTGCGACATCTGACCAATTCTAGAAAAGACGCCGAAAAGCTTTGTCTCCTCCCCTTGGGGGACAGATGTGGGCGCTACAAGATCTGCACCATTACAGGGGATGGCGGCGTTCGTTAGATCAAGTGCCGACAGTTGTTCGAGTGCTTCCCGCCGCATGGCGTTGAGGGCGGCCCGGGGGAGCATAAGTCCATCTTCCACATGACCCGCAACCCCGGCGCAGACAAAGCCCGTCCCCCCGGTTTTTTCGAGGGCGGCGGTGGCATCCGCCAGAGTAGTTGGGCGGGTCTGGGCTGCCTGCGGAACTTCGCCCAAGACCGTCACATTTCCTGCACCGCTTACAGCGGAAAGAGATGCTGGCCGGTTCTTTTCCAGCACAAACTCAAAGGTGACAGGGGCCTGCCGCAGGGGGATCTCGGCCTTTGCGAGCAGTGTCGCCTCGCGGGCTATCAGCGCCTCGCTGCGTGGAGAGGGTGACTCGTCGCGCATACCGAACATGTCGCGGCCCGGCGTGCCGTCAAAGTAAGCCGAGGTAAAACCTGAGCGCGAGAAAATGCCCTCCAGCGTCTCGAGCTCGACCTTTGTCGGACGGCGGCCCTCGTCGAGTAGGGTGCGGTAGAGCCTGGTTGTCGAATAGACATATTCTGGCCGCTTCATGCGGCCCTCGATTTTCAGAGCGCCTATGCCCATTTTTTCGAGTTTGGGCAATTTGTCGGCCAGACAGTTGTCCTTTAAGGACAGCATATGGCGGCTTTTGCCGCCCTCGATGGCGTAGGGTAGCCGGCAGGGCCCGGCGCAGAGTCCCCGGTTTGCCGAGCGGCGGCCGACGACGGCCGAGAGATAGCACTGGCCCGAGACCGAAAAGCACAGTGCTCCATGCACAAACATTTCGATGGGAATGGGGGAGCAGGCGGAGAGCGCGGTAAGCGCCGCCGCATCAAGCTCACGGCCGGCGACAGCGGAAGTAAAGCCAAGCCGTGCGCCAAGTTTTATGGCTGGACGGCTGTTGAGAGCCGCCTGGGTAGATGCGATGACGGGCAGGCTCGGCGCCCAGCTTTTGATGCGACGGAGTAGCCCCAAGTCCTGCACAATGACGGCGTCGACCGGAAGCGAACACAGCAGTTCGATGTAAGAGCGCATGGAAACAAGCTCGCGGTCGGTCACGAGCGTGTTGACCGTCACAAAGAGCTTAACTCCCGCGGCGCGGCAGAGTGCCGCCGCCTCTCGGAGGCCTGCCTCGTCGAAGTTGGCGGCGTTTTGGCGGGCGTTATGTCGGCTGCCGCCCAGATACACGGCATCGGCACCACCCTTGATGGCGGCCCGGAGCGCCTCCATGGAGCCGGCGGGTGCGAGCAGAAGAGGCCTCAATTTCCGGCCTCGTAACGGGCCAGTTTCGACCGCAGCTGACTGGCTTCGAGCGTGAGTCGTGCGGCCTCTTTGCGGGCGTCCTCGGCCTCAGCGCGCAGCTTGTTCATATCTTCCAGATAGCTCTTGAGCTGAGTACGCAAATTTTCGGTCGCAGTCTCGGCCTTCACCTTTTCGTCGCAAAAACCAAGGGCGGCAAAAATGGCGGCCACCGTCACGGAGGAGCGGTTGTCGGCCTCAAGCACGGCACGCATGGCACGGTCGACCTGCTTGGCCGCCTTTTCCACATACTCTTCGCTTTCGTTGGAGGATACGTTGTAAACGGTGTCAAGAATCTTGACGCTGAGCTTGTTTTTCATATCTTCCTCCCCTTTTTGTGGTTGACTAAATCGCGTGGTGAATCATCCTTCTTTTGTCAAAGGTTATAAACTCGTCAAAGCCTGCCGATTTGATCAGATCCTGCGCGGCTGCGACATCGGCGCCGATGTGCTCGGGTTTGTGGGCGTCGGTGCCGATGGTGATATATTTTCCGCCAAATTCCTTGAAACGTTTGAGGAAAGGCAGGTCCGGCATCATGACACCCAAAGGACAGCGCAGTCCGCTGGTGTTCACCTCAAGCGCCCGGCCGCTCTGTGCAAGCGCACGCAGACAGCGGTCGATCTCGTCCGTGCAGTGGTCGTAGTTCAAGTCGGTGCGAAACCTAGAGGCGTAGCGAAAGGGCAGTGTCAGATGACCTAGTGTGTCGAAGTCGAGGTCCGCCTCGACCATATCGGCGCATTCCTTTGAGTAGGCGTATATGACCTCCTTGATGTTGTCGGCCATGTAGTCCACCCAGTACATGTCGTTAAAACCGGCCGGCGAGTGCAGCGAGCAGATGACGAAATCGAGCGGCATGGCGGTAAAAATCCACTGAGCCCGTACGGGGTCTTGGAGCCACTGGCCGATCTCAATGCCGTTTTTGACGACAAGCTTGTCGCCGCAAAAATCACGGGCCCGGTCGAGATCGGAGATGTACTTATCGAGATCGAAAGGCTTTTTGCCGTTTTGCCAGCCCATGCAGACTTCGCCGCACTCGAGGTGGTCGGTAAAGGCCACTTCGGCAAGGCCATTTTCAATAGCCGCCTTACACATATCGAGGATGTCGGCCTGGGAGTCGGGGGAGATGTTGGTATGAACGTGGTAGTCGGATAAAAACATATGACAAGCTCCTTAATAAAGCAAAAATTAACGAAGGGTTATTTTTTTACCTGGGTCTGACCATATTCGAAGGGGGAGAGCGTATCGGAGCGCTGAGGTGGGTTTTGTACCTGCCCCTGCAGGGCGACGGGCGAGTACCAGTCGACGAGCGGGATGAGGGGCAGATGGTCAAGCAGGGTCTCTTGCACATCGGACAGATAGGAGGCCCGAAGCCCCTGCTTGCCCTCGAATATGGCTGCATACAGCTTGTCACTGACCGACTTGACGTTGTAGCCGCCGTAGTTGAGCCGGCCGCCGGCCGCCACCCGGTGGATCATGGCCTCGGGATAGGGTCCCCAACTTCCGCCGGAAAGCGCCATTTCAAACTCTCCGCCCGCTAAGACATCCTCCTGCCACTCATCGAACGGGAGTTGCACGACGGTCACCTCAATGCCGGCCTCGGCCAGCTTGCGCTTGACGACGGCCGCAATTTCCGGGTAGGGCTCGGCGTCGAATACCGTCATGGTAATTCGCAGATATTTTCCCGAGGCGTCCTTGTCGTACTTTGCGTCGAGCAGTTCGTCTGCCCGTGCCGCGTCAAACGCCGGTAGTGCCGCGGCGCGGTTTTGAACCGACTCGAAGATGGGCGCCACAAAGCTGTCGGCCGCCCCCGCCAAGGGAGATGCCGCCCCTGCGATTTCGTCTCGGTCAAGGGCGTATAAAATGGCCTTACGCAAATCCGGGTTATTGACGAAAACGCCGTTTGCGACATTGAAGACAAGGCTGATGCGGGAGGCGTCGTCAACCGTCACAAGCGAATAGTCGTCCGATGCCGCGTACTCGGCCGCCTTGGCCATCGGCATGCCGCAGTCGAGCACGTCGAGTTCGCCGGCCTCGAAGGCGGCAAGTGCGTCGTCGGCCGAGGAATAGAGCTTGAAGGTTAGCTTGCTAAGTTTCGGCGATCCGCCGTAGTAGCCGGGGAAACGCTCGAGGGTGATCGAAGTGCCCTCAACGCGCTCGACAAACTTAAATGGTCCGCTGCCGACTGGAGTCGTGGCGGCGGGGGCTGTGACCCACGTTTCCTGTCCGTCATAGAGGTGTTTTGGCATAATGCTGGCACCGTCTTGCGCCAAGGTGTACAGGATGAAGGGCTCATAGCGGGAGAGGTGTATCACAAACTGCGTGTCGCTTACGACCTCGACACTCTCGATTGCAGCCAGTTGCTCGGTCAGCACGCCCTGCTGGGATTTAATACCCTCCAGCGTGAATTTGACGTCAGCGCTGGTCAGGGTCTCCCCGTCGTGCCAGCGGATACTTCCGGACCGTAGCTTCATGGTGATGACGGTAGAGCCCTCGGGGTAGTCCCACTCGGACACGAGGTCGCCCAAAAGTTCGCCCGTGCCGGTGATACGAAACAGTCGGGAGAATAAGTTTACGACGATTGCGGGGTCGCCCTCATCCGCCACGCAGGGGTTGAACGTGTAGGGCAGGGTGAGCAGAGGAAGCCGCAGCTCCCCTTTTTTTGCAGCCTCCTCCAGGTTTTGCTGGGCGGGGGTTTCTTTGCCTGTGCAGCCGGTAGCTGTTATCAGCAAAACCGCGGCTGCGAGCAGTGTAAAAATTCTGCGCATGGGCGGGTCTCCTTAATAGTAACATTCTCTGTTATTCTACTACACCTTTTCATATATTTCAAATCCAAGTTGCGGCCTCACGGGCAATTTGATATAATATTCCCATAGAGTTAACAGAAAGGACATTTTTTTGCCATATGGAGCTTGAGACATATCTAATAATCGGGGTGGCAGCGGGACTTGTCCTGCTCGCTCTTCTAACAATAGCGATGTCGCGGCGGTCGAGAGAGGACGGGGATCGCCTGCGGGTCGATCTGATGGCCGAGCTGCGCGCCTTGCGTGGGGAGACTGAAGCCTCCGTCGGCAAATCAATGGCGGCGCAGGGTGCTGCGTGGGAGCAACAAGACAAGCGCCTCGCCGAGCTGACGGCGGGGCTTACTGGGCGGCAGGAGATTTTGCAGCAGGCCGTGAGCGACAGGCTCTCTGCCGTCGAGCGGCAGCTTGAGAGCATTCGGACCGCAACTGCGACAAGCCTTGCTGAAATTCGCGCCGACAACAGCGAGAAGCTCGAAGCCATGCGTAAAACGGTTGATGAGAAGCTTCAGAAAACGCTGGAGGACCGCATCGGCCAATCTTTTAAAATGGTGAACGAGCAGCTCGAGCAGGTCTACAAGGGACTTGGCGAGATGCAAAAACTGGCCACAGGGGTCGGCGACCTGCGCCGCATGTTGGGCGGTGTCAAGACGAGAGGCGTGTGGGGAGAGTACCAGTTGGCCGCAATTTTAGAGCAGCTTTTGCTGCCCGAGCAGTACGCCGTCAACATTATCACGGTGCCGGGCTCGAAGGATCCGGTCGAGTTTGCCATAAAACTGCCCGGCGACGGGGGCGACGCCGTCTATCTCCCCATCGACTCCAAGTTCCCGCTCGACGCCTACGACGAACTGGCGCAGGCTGCTGAGGCGGGAGACGCGGCCAGAGTCGACATCGCTCTGAAGGCTTACCGGCTGCGGCTTCGCGCCTTTGCCAAGACCATTCGAGACAAATATGTCGCGCCGCCCGCCACCACCGACTTTGCCATCATGTTCCTCACGACCGAGGGTATGTATGCCGAGGCCGTGAGACTGGGACTGGTCGATGAGCTGCAGCGGGACTTCAAGGTCTCAATCACGGGGCCGACCACCATGGGGGCGATCTTAAATTCGCTCCAGATGGGCTTTCGAACGCTTGCCATCCAAAAGCAGTCGTCGGAGGTTTGGCGGGTACTGGGCGCCGCCAAGGCTGAGTTCGAAAAGTTCTCAGAAGTGCTTGAAAGCGCCCGCAACCGCCTGCGGCAGGCCGACGAGGACCTCGACAAGCTGGTGGGAACCCGCACCAGGGTCATCACCCAGAAGCTGCGGGACGTTGAAAAGCTGCCTGAAGAGGAGGCAAAGAGCCTGATCGGTGACTGAGGGCGGCAGGAGGCCTGTTTATGAATTGACAATCACTTTTGAACCGCTATAATGAATACTTAAGGATTATATTTTGTATAAAGGAAGTGCGACGATGGACAAAAACTTAAAATCCGTAATCGACAAGAGGATGGACCGCGCTGCGGCCGCGCTTGAAAAGAACGGCTTCACAGTCGTTCGGGTGGGCGCCAAAGAGGATGTCATTCCCGCCATTGCGGGCTTTATCGGCGAGGGCGACATCGTCGGCATCGGCGGCTCTATGACGCTGTTTGAGACCGGCGTCATCGACTGGCTGCACACGAACGGCTGCAAGCTTTTGGACCGGTACGAGAAGGGGCTTACGGGCGAGCAGACCCGCGAGATTTTCCGCCAGTCGCTCTTCTCGGACGTCTACCTCGCTTCGGCCAACGCCGTCACCGAGGACGGACGGCTCGTCAACGTCGACGGCAACGGCAACCGCGTGGCCGCCATGATCTATGGTCCGAAAAGTGTCATCGTCATCGCCGGGTACAACAAGATTGTCGAGGACGTCGAGGAGGCCATTTACCGCATCGAGACGGTGGCCGCCCCCGCCAACACGGCGCGCCTTTCCTGCAAGACCCCCTGCGTTGCCACCGGCCGGTGCATGGACTGCAAGGGCGACACCCGCATCTGCAATCAATACACGGTCTCCGGCCGCCAGACCATGCCGGGCAGAGTCAAGGTGGTGCTGGTCGAAGAGGAGCTCGGATATTGATGAAGGCGCATTTTGCCTATCTGACAGGTACACCCTTTGAAAACGGCGCCGCTTCCGGTAGGTTGTACCGGGAGGGCCTTCAAAACTACGCTCCCCGCTTTGCCGAAAAAATGAACAACCCGGTCTACGCTGCCGCCACAAAACGCATTCTGGAACTGACTGAGGATGCGCTTCCCGTCTACGTTGAGGAGTGCCGGGGCAGGGCCGCGGGTGCCGGGCTTGATTTCGAAGTCTTTTGGGCCATGATGTGCACTGAGCTCAACCGACTCTCGTCTGGATGCACCTCCATGGTGGCAAAAAGGGCCGACGGTAGTGCCGTCATCGCCCACAACGAGGACGAGGAGGACCTTGAGGGATACCTCTCCATCGCCAAAATTAAGACCGACTACGGCTGGTGGTGCACAAGCGATATTTACAACATGCCCTTCGGCAACGGGTACTCCTGGAACAGCCATGGTATCCTGAAGACCATCAACTACACCCACGAGCCGGTGCCGGACGCAACCTGCATTCCCCGTTATTTCGCCCAGCGGCATATTTCGGAGGCGGCGTCCCTCTCGGACTTCAAAAAGCGCTGCCTCGAATACAAGTGGGGCTCCGGCTTCCACGCCTTTGTGGTCGACGCAAAAACGGGGGAGGCCATGTCGGTCGAGGGCTCGATAGACGGCATGAACTTTGTCATGATTGACAAATTCGCCGTTCACACCAATCACTACTTATATGGGCACTATAAGGACAACATCTGCACTTCGGGCAACGGAAATCACACTGTCTTCCGCCGCCTCTTTGCCATGGACAAGCTGCGGGATCTTCTGGATTCCGGCGCTGACCTCGATGTGAACAGCCTTCGGGACATTTTGAACTTCCGAGACCCGCAGGGCCGCGACGAATACTCGCTCTTTATGCCCGCGAAAGAGAGCGGCAACGTGACCATCGGCGGCATCGGCTTTGACACCCGCCGCCCCGACAAGATCGACTTGCTGTTCCAGCCGCTCGGCGAGCGGTACAGCGCAAATTGGGATTTATCCGATATTTTGGGCTGATTTTATTTAATAGAAAAACAGGTGCTGCTGCGCTGGCTGCGGCGTGAGCGCGGGCGATATTCTTCACTCGCGCGACCAAATGTACTACTGGAGGAAATATGAGTTACTATCTGCTGACCGAAGAGACGGTCATGGAATATGTCAGAGCAAAGCTCCCGGCCTTTGCGCAGGGGGAGTTTAGTTTTAAAGAAATCGGAGACGGAAACCTGAACTATGTCTTCCGCGTCTGGCGGGAAGAGGGCCCCTCGGTCATCATCAAGCAGGCCGGCGACCTCTCACGTCTATCCAAGGTACCTTATTCAAGAGACCGCGCCCGCATTGAGGCCGAGATTTTAAAAGCTCAGAATGAATGCGCCAAAGGCGTCGTACCCGAGCTCTATTTTTACGACTCCGAGATGAACGCCACCGCGATGGAGGACCTGACCGGCCACACCATCATGCGCAAAGCCCTGATGGAGGGCGAGACCTTTCCGCGGTTTGCCGACGACATCACCGATTTTATGGTCGGCATGCTGCTGAAAACCTCCGACATCGGTGTGAACCACGCCGAGAAAAAGGAGCGGGTCAAGGCGGCCGTCAACCCGGAGCTCTGCGGCATCACCGAACGGCTGATCTTCACGGAGCCCTACCTCAACCTCGAGGGGCGCAACAAGGTTTTTGAGCCAAACGCAGCGTGGGTCAAAAAGAACCTGTACGAGGACGAGCGCATTCGGCTCGAGGCCGCCAAGTGCAAAATGACCTTTATGAATAAGGCCGAGGCATTGCTCCACGGTGACCTGCACACCGGTTCCATCTTCGTCACCAAAGAGTCCACCAAGGTCTTCGACCCCGAGTTCGGATTTTACGGCCCCATGGGCTTCGATCTCGGCATGTTGACGGCAAACCTCTGTTTCGCATGGGCGAGGGCAACTTGCGCCTACACCGGAAGTACGCCACAGGCCCAGTTTATTACTTGGGTGGAGGAGACCATCACCGAAGTCATTGAGCTCTTTAAAGGCAAGTTCCTTTCGGCCTTTGACGAGGTCGCGGTCGACCCCATGCTGAGGTCCCGCGGATTTGCGCCTTGGCTCTTGGGCGAGCTTCTGGCAGATGCTGCCGGCGTCTGCGGCGCTGAGCTTATTCGCCGCACAGTCGGAGTCGCGGGGGTTGCAGATTTACGCACCATCGAGGACGAGAAGGCAAGGGTCACGGCCGAGCGCATCTGTATTACAGCCGGCAAACAGCTTATGACCTACCGGTTCCAGAGCATGTCGGGCGGGGACTATCTCGAAGCGCTGAAACTTTACCGGTGACTGGCAGATTGAATTAAGAAACAACAAACAAAATATATCATTGCAGGAAGTGACAACCATGTTTTTAACGAAGGAACTCGCATTTAAGCTTGCACAGGAGTATGGCACACCGCTCTATGTCTATTCCGAGGACATCTTAAGGGAGCGGGCCACCGAGCTTGCTACGCTGCTCCCGAACAGGCATTATAAAGCCAGCTATTCGGTCAAGGCCAATAACAACATCGCACTGCTCAAAATTATCCGCGAGTGCGGCCTCGGGGCCGATGCCATGTCCCCCGGCGAGATTATGACCCACATGGAGGCAGGCTACAAACCCTCAGAGATCTTTTATATCGCCAACAACGTCTCCCCCGAGGAGATGATGTTTGCCGTAGACAAGGGCTGCCGGGTCTCGGTCGACTCCATTTCGCAGCTGAAACTCTACTGTAAGCTCGCGCCCGGCGGCAAAGTGTCGCTGCGCCTCAACACCGGCATCGGACTCGGCCACAGCGACAAGGTCATTACAGCCGGCAAAAAGACCAAGTTTGGCATTGCGCTTGAAGATATCGACGAGGCCAAGACCATTGCAAAGGCTGCCGGCGTGAAGATATTCGGCATCAACCATCATCTGGGCTCCCTCTTCCTCGAACCGACCAAGTATCTCGACGGCGCCAAGAATCTGCTTGCAGCCGCCATGCAATTTGAGGACCTCGAGTTTGTCGACTTTGGCGGCGGCTACGGCATGCCCTACGCCCCCGGCGAGACGCGGCTCGACATTCCCGCCATGAGGGAGCGCCTTGACGCCGTCGCAGCCGAGTTTCTCAAGGTCTACCCCAACAAGGACATTGAGTTTAAGGCTGAGCCCGGCCGATATATCGTCGCAGAGTGCGGTGAGCTTTTGGGCGGTGTCCATGCCGTCAAGTGCAACTACGGCGTCAACTATATCGGCACCGACCTCGGTTTTAATGTGCTCATCCGCCCCGCCATGTACGACAGCTACCACGAGATGCGGGTTTTCTCCAAGGATGACGAGAAGGAGACCTACACGGCCACTGTCGTCGGCAACATCTGTGAGTCGGGCGACGTGCTGGGCAAGGATCGTGAGCTCATCAAGGCCAAAGAGGGCGACCTTGTCTCGGTGGACAATGGCGGCGCCTACGCCTACGCCATGGCTTCAAACTATAATGTCCGCCAGCGTCCGGCGGAAGTGCTGGTCTGTGTGGACGGCTCCGTGAAACTCATCCGGCGCCGAGACTCTTTCGAAGAGCTCTTTGCAAACCAGAAGGGGCTGTACTAATACGAAACGCCGATAAAAGGCCGCAAAAATGCAGCGCTTATATCGGCGGTCAGGAAAATGAGGGAGGCAACAAAGTGATTCCGACAAGAGAAGAAGCCATCACGATTTACAAGAAGTACAACACCGACGAGGCGCTCTACCGGCACGCCCTGGCCGTTGAGGGGGTCATGCGGTACTTTGCGAAAAAAATGGGCGGTGACCCCGAGCTTTGGGGCGTTGTTGGCCTGCTGCACGATCTCGACTACCAGCTCTACCCCGAGGAGCACTGCGCCAAGGCTAGGGAGCTCCTGGAGGCCGAAGGTGTGGACGAGATTGTCATCCGGGCGGTGCAAAGCCACGGGTATGGACTTTGCTGCGATGTTAAGCCCGAATCAGACATGGAGAAGACCGTCTTCACCATCGACGAGCTGACCGGCCTTGTTGCGGCAAATGCCGTCATGCGCCCCTCGAAGAGCGTGCTTGACCTGGAGGTCAAGTCCCTCAAGAAGAAGTTCAAGGATAAGCACTTCGCCGCAGGCGTCAACCGCGAGGTCATTTTGCAGGGCTGCGAAATGATGGGCATGGATGCGGATGACGTCATGGAGGGTGTCATCATGGGCATGCGGGAAGTGGCCGAAGAGATCGGGCTGAAGGGCGACGTCTCGCAGGGCTAACACATGTACACGAAATACGGATATATTTATGAAACAGTATGCCACGACCCGGGGGGTCGTGGCATACTGCGCAACCTGCCGCCGCCGGATCTCGTTTCGGTGGCGGCCGCACTGCTTGTGGCGGGGGATGTGGTCGTCGTCACCGGATTTCCGATTGCCGGCATCGGTATCGGTGAAACAGACGGCCCGCCCGGAGCGGCGCGCATCGCCGCCATGCTGCGGGCACTTGGCAAGAGGCCCGTGGTCGTCACCGACGGGCTGTCGACCGACCTTGTCGCGGGCGCCCTTGCGGCCTGCGCGCCGGGTACACCGGTGCTGGGCCTTCCGCTGCCGGGGGGCAGGATGTCGGCCCCCGGTCTTTCGGCCGACCTTGTCATCTCCATTGAACGGCCGGGCAGGGGGGCCGACGGACACTACCGCAACATGCGGGGCGAGCGCATCGACTACATGACGGCCGACACCGACTGGCTGCTCGACCTAGCGCCCTCCATCGCCATCGGCGACGGGGGAAACGAGCTCGGCATGGCCCTTGTCAACCCGCAGTTTTCTGCCCGTATGGCGACCCATACGCTGGTCTCCGGCATTTCCAACTGGTGGGCCTGGGGGCTCTGTGCCCTCATGCAGGCCGAGACCGGCCTGCCCCTGCTGCCCACAGACTCGGAGGAGCGGCAAATTCTCGCAGCCTGCGTTGCGGCAGGCGGGGTCGACGGCGTGTCACGGAAAAAAGAGCAGACCGTCGATGGGCTGCCCTTTGAGGAGAGCTTGAAAATCCTGCGAAGGCTGCGGGAGCGCACACCCTCTCCGCGTTAAGGCGGTGTGAGTTCGACCTTAAAGCACGAGCCGCATCAAGGCCAGAGCCGTGATGCCGGGCAGTCCCAGCAGCGCCGCTGTCAGAACCGTGACCGCGTTGATGCCGACGACAAGGCCGACCTGGGTTCCCACGACGTTTAAGGCAAAGAGTCCCGCAATGCCCAAAACACCGCGCAGGATGGCTTTGAGCACGGCCTGAAGCGGCCGTGAGAGCAGCACGACCCCCACCACGACGGCGGCGATCAAGGCAAGTGTACCGGTCAGTTTCATAAGGGGCCTCCTTTACTTTATGATGTCTTGGCGGCCGCCTCCGACCGCTGCTGTTTTGCAGACAAAATCAGAGCGTTTTGCCGCTCAATGGATCGACCGGCGCTCGTAGATGAGGGCCTCGATGGCGGGGGAGCTCACCGCCTCGTTGTAGTTACCCTCAACGATTTCCATCTGCCTGCGCAGATAGATAAGCTCCGGTGTAAAACTCATTCATGACCGACCAACTCCGCCACATCCTTACTTGGGGTGCGGTTGAACCGCATGATGGTGTAGAGCTCCTCTTTGGAGCCTATAAAGTAATTCGGCTTTTCATAGCAAGTCATGGCCGCTTTGAACCCGAGTGCCTTCAATGTGGGGAGCGCGTCATCGGATACGTCTCCGAAGGGATAGGTGTAGATGACGGTCCTCGCGCCGAGCCACGTTTCAAGCTGGACCTGAAAGCGCTCGACGTCGGCAGTCAAGGCCGCTCGGTACTGCTCTGCGGTCTCACCCTTCATGCGCCTCGCGCCGCGGCGGGGTCCGCCCTCCCGGTGCATGTCGTAGGAGTGGCAGGCGACTTCCACCAGACCGCCCGCCGTCATTTCGGCCACTTCCTCCCACGTGACGTGGGAGTAGTTGATGTGATGGTCGGGATTTTCCGAGTACTGATCGGAGTATACGCCGATGACGCTTAGGGTCGCCTTGAAGCCGTACTGTTTTAAGAGCGGCCATGCATACGTGTAAAAGCTCTCATAACCGTCATCGAAAGTGATGACGACCGGCTTTTCCGGCAGCGGCGCGCCGGTCTCGGCGTGGTCGATGAGTTGTCCGACAGAGATCGACTCATAGCCGTGTTCTTTGAGATATATCAGATCGTTTTCAAACATGGCGGGCGAGATGGTGTACCGGCCAAGCCGCGAAGTATCCTTGAGCATGTGGTGGTACATGATCACCGGAACCCGTATGCCGGCAGGCGCGATGGCCCGGCGGGCCACAGACGATCCCAGAGTGACGGCAAGTGTGATGAGGACGACTCCGGCGGCAAGCATGAGCTTGAACTTGTTTTTTGACTTCATCTGCATACCCCCGCAACATGTCTATGTGAAGGGATATGAGGATAGTACTTTGGCGGTAAAAAGACCGGCAGGGAATTCCCGACGGTTGCTGCCAAAATGCAAATACAGGAGGAATTTATGAAAATCGCGGTACTCGGCCTTGGCGGCGTCGGCGGACTTATCGGTGGCGCCCTGGCGAAGGTCAACGAAGACACCAATTTCTGTGTGCGGGGCGCAAACAAAGAGGCCATACAAAAAAATGGCCTCCTTGTCGATTCCGCCTTGCTCGGCAGTTTTGTAGCCCACCCCGCCATGGCGGAGGAGGACGCCTCGAAAATCGGCATTGTCGACGCGCTCATTGTCGCCTGCAAGGGCAACGCGCTGACTGCGGCCTGCGCCGCGGCCGCCCCCCATGGTCGGGGAGCAAACCCTTGTGCTGCCGCTTTTAAACGGTCTTTTGGTGTCGGAGCTCATGGAGCCGCTGCTGCCGCCCTGCGTCCTGGCGGACGGCATCATCCACGTATTCTCCCACATTGAGGGACCGGGACATGTGGTGCAGGAGGCCGGAAGCAGCACCGTTAAGATGGGCATGCGTATGGGTGGACCCCGGCCGCCGGCCATGCTGGAACTCTCCCGGCTGCTCTGCGACGCCGGTATTCCGGCTCTGCTGCCGGATGACATTGTGCTTGAAAGTTGGAAGAAGTTTACACTCATGTGCGGCAACAGCGTCATTTTCGGCCTTTACGGCGGGCCGGCTTCGACCGTGCGGGCGGACCCCGGGCATGAGGTGGTCTGCCGCGCCGTCTGGCAGGAGCTAATAGATGTCGCGCAGGCTATGGGGGTTAAACTTCCCGCTGACCTTGTTGACGGGTATGCCGCTGAGTTTGAACGCAATCCGCCCGACACCGTCTCCTCACTCTATCGCGACCTGCGTTACGGGAAAGCGCCGGAGGACACCGAGCTTGCCCATGTCGTCGGAAGGCTGATCGCGCTTGGCAGGCAGTGCGGCATTGCGACACCGCTGCACGAAAAAATGTTTAATAAGTTCGGAGGCAAACTGTGAGCAAATTTGTGATTGAAGAGTCCTTCTGGGACATTTTCCCGGATGCCGCCTTTGCCGTCATCGTGGCAAAGGGCATTGAAAATGAGGGTGATAACCCCCGCCGCACAGGCCCTGCTTGCGCAGGCATGCCTTGATGCAAAGCAATATCTGATGGTCGAGCAGGTGAGCCAAAACCCCGTTGTCGCCGTCTGGCGGGATGCCTTTTCGAAGTTCAAAACCAAGAAGGGCGTGCGCTCTTCAATTGAAGCCCTGTTAAAGCGCATTGACAAGGGCGTCGGGGTCGGATCCATCAACCCGGTGGTGGACCTCTACAACGCCGTGTCGCTGCGATATGGGCTGCCGTCGGGCGTCGAAGACATCGACTCCTTTGTCGGCGACCTGCGACTGACCGTCACGGCGGGCGGCGACGGTTTTCTGGCGCTGGGCGACCCAGAGCCGGACCCCACGCTGCCGGGCGAAGTCTGCTACCTCGACGACGTTGGTGCTGTCTGCCGGTGCTGGAACTGGCGGGACGGCCAGCGGACGATGGCGACCGAAAAGACAAAAAACGCCTTCATGATCATCGAGTGCGTCGACCCCACCCGCAGGGAGGCGCTTGAGGGGGCTATGGCAGAGCTTGCAAAGGGTGTGCGGGACGATCTCGGCGGCACGGTCGCCGCAGCAAAAATCATGACGAGAGATGACGCTGTCATCGAGCTGTAACGACCCAAAAAGTATATGTAAAGGCGGACATCTTTACGGATGTCCGCCTTTGATTATATGATATATGTACGCGTTCGAAAAAGGTCAGTCCCGGGCTGCCAGTCGGACTGCCTCGGCCGCGTGCAGCGTGGCGGTGTCGAAAACCGGTAGGTCGGTATCCTTTTGCTTGATGAGCATGGGGATCTCGGTGCATCCGAGCACCACGCCCTGCGCCCCCGCCGCCCGCAGCTCCTCAATGACCGCAAGAAAGTAGGCTCTGGAGCTGTCAACAAGCTTGCCGAAAGTGAGTTCCTCGGTGATGACTCGGTAAATCTCGGCGTGATGGCGGGCATCCGGGATGATGACGTCAATGCCGTGCAACTCTTTTAGCCGTTCCCGGTAGAAGGGCTGAGACATTGTAAATGGGGTTCCGAGCAGGCCCACTCTGGTTAAACCACGGCGCTTGATCTCGGCGGCCGCCGCGTCCGCAATGTGCAAAAACGGTACTTTAAGCGCCTTTTCAATTTCAGGGGCCACCATGTGCATCGTGTTGGTGCACAGCACCACAAGTCCCGCGCCAGCATCCTCAAGCGTCTTGGCGACTTCGCACAGCCGTCCCGCCAGGATATCCTTTTCTCCGCGGCCGGCATAGCCGAGCATTTCGGCCAGGTTGACCGAATACATGAGAATCTCGGCGGTGCTGCAGCCGCCTAGCAGCTTGTTCGACTCCTCATTGACCACCCGGTAATAGTCCACCGTGGACTGCCAGCTCAGTCCGCCGATCATGCCTATTCTTTTCATAAGTACCCCCCTTGTATAATGTGACGGTGCCTTTCACCTCACATTATACAAGGGCAGGGTCCCGCGGTCAACAAGCCGCACACCGTTGACCTGTCGGGGAATGGACCTTGCCTCTTTGCCACACCCCCCCGCAAACAGCAGCAGGGTGACGGCGATGGCCGCAAACATCATTCTCATACGTGAAACACCAAGGGGGTCAACCTTCAAGGCCGCGGCGGGAGCATAAAAGCAGGGCGCGGCCGGAAAAAATCGTTTTGTTCATGGGGCACCTCCGTTTTTCAGTATGTCCAAATTCCACAAGTTGTAATTGTTGTATGTGTGGTATATAATGGGGGATACTTTTATAAGATAGTGTGTGCATCGTGGAGGTTTATATGGCACTTGCCGGACATCGGATAAAAGAGTGGTTTGAGCGCAGGGTGTCGCGCTCCGGAAAACCGGTGCGCTTTTTGTACGCGCTCATTCGTCGGTATTTGGGCGATCGGGTCGGGGAAAGGGGCGCTCAGCTCGCTTACTATTTTTTGTTTTCGCTTTTTCCGCTCGTCATTTTCCTGACTTCTCTTATCGGTATGACAAGCTTTGAACTCTCCGAGTTTTTCCAGACTGACGGCTTCATTCCCGAAGAGGTGGTCGACATGCTCTGGACATTTATCGAATATGTCAGAAGCGTAACTTCGCCCACCCTTGTCTGGACCGGGCTGCTGCTCACCGTCTGGTTTTTTTCGCGGGCGACCCGTTCGCTGCAAAACGCGCTCGACGCGGCTATGCGTGTTACGAAAAGGCGCTCTTTTCCGGTGCGGTTTGCCGCTTCCTTTGCCATCACGGTGGGGCTATTGGCCTCGATGCCGCTCGGAATTGTCTTTGCGCTGACGGGGCGCACCGTGCTTGAAAAAATCGCCGACTTCATTCCGCAGTTTGCGGGCGTGGCCGAGTGGATCATCTCGACACGCGGCATCGTGCTGACCACATATTCCCTCGCCCTCATTATGGTCATCTATGTGTTCGGACCCAGTGTGCGGCTGACGGTGCGGCAGGCGCTGCCTGGCACCCTCTTTACCCTGACCGTGTGGATGGCGGCCTCCAACGCATTCTCTTACTATGTCGCAAACATGGCCCGCTATTCAATGCTCTATGGCTCGCTTGGCGCGGTGCTGGTGCTGCTGCTCTGGCTTTATATCACCGGAACCGTCGTTGTACTGGGCGGTGAGGTAAACGGAATTCTCCTGGAGATGAAAACGGAAGAAAATGTCACCCGCAAGGAATAGCCGCCTGACGCGCACCCAAAAAACAGGAAAAATAACGATTAAAATGAGCCTTTTGCGTAAAAAGGCTCATTTTTTCAAGTACCTTTTGTTATAAATTTTACAAAGATATTTTCCTAAAATGCTCGGAATATAACCCGAATATAACTTCCCGCTTGTACAATAAGTCCAAAGAACAAAAATTGGATTTCGGAGATGATGAAAAATGGCTGTTGTGCACGGATGCTTTGCTCCCAACGACCTTCGAACCACTCTGATCAGGATATCGGATTACACCGGGCGGATACCGGAAGGATCGATTTATAACCCGCAGTTTGGAGAGGTATCTTTTCGCGGCACAATGGAGATGCTGCTGTATATAGATAACATGCTCGATGAACTTGAACTTCCCAAATCGGCGACGACCATGCGCAGTTTCACAGGAGAGTCCGAAGAGGAAAAACTGCCGGAGACAAAGCATCCGGCGGCGGCTAAAGCATCATTCAAACTGAGGGTTATTTTCCGGCAAAATGCCAGTTGGCAGGGCAGCGTGGCCTGGATCGAGGGAGGCAGCGAGGCACCGTTCCGAAGTGTATTCGAGCTTATGAACCTGATGGACGACGTACTTAGAAAATCAGAGTGAAAAGCGTTTAGGGCATTTGAGTTTTTTAAAGATTAAATAATTCATTCATTGTAAACTAGGAGGGTATCAAATGAAGACGAGGACACGTAGAGGCTTATCGCTTGTTCTGGCGCTGATTATGATTTTATCGACGTCAGGGCTCGTGACAGCGTTTGCCACAGTATTGCCGGTGGGCGTGAGCTATGAAAGCGCACAGCAGATCGTCTCGGGCGGCGCAACTGGCAGCAATCCGGCCCAGTATTCCTATTATAAGGCGGACGGCACCACGGCCGGTTCCGGCAATTATGACGTCGCGCTCAAGAAGACTGTTTCGGGCACCGAAGCCAATGCCGAGAACGTCTTCGACATCAAGCTCGAGGTCATGACCACACAGGACCTTGGGGAACTCGAGATCTCCGCCGACGCTGCCGTCGTGCTGGTCATGGACGTCTCCAACAGCATGAAGGATAAGCTCGACGGCACCAGCACCTCCAACGCTGCTGAGCAGCGCATCACGCTTGCGAAGAATAAGGCCGCCGATTTTGTCAACAGTTATGTGACGGGAGCGGGCGACGCCAAGCGTATGATTTCGCTTGTGGAGTTCGGTGCCAACGCCAAGACGGTCAGCGGCTGGGTCGACGCCAACAGCGGAGCAGGCGTTCTCAATTCGGACGTCGTCAGCTCCATCAACAGCCTGGCAGTCAACTTTGAGTACACAACCCAGGCCAGCTATGTTGAGCAGAACACAAAAGCTCAAATGGTGCAGTATCAATCCAGCCCAAAGCGTTATCGCTGCAGCGTTTGCGGGGTGGAGTCGTCCAGCAACTTAGCTAACCAGCACAGTCACTGCACATATCCCGGTTGCACGACACCTGCCGATACAAATCACACCCACGCCAAGACGGAAAATGACGAGGGCGGCACCAATATTGAGGGTGGCCTCATGCTGGCCCGCAACCTGCTGACAGCGGGACAGGCGACCGGCGGCTCCATTGCCGGCATCAAGAGCGTCTATGTCATTCTGCTCTCCGACGGCCAGCCGACATACCATGTGGACGACGAAGATGAGAACACCTCGGAGCTTGCCTTCTTCTCCGGCTCTCGCGGCGGCGGCAGCTTTGCGACTTGGGACGATTTTGTTGACGTTCCCGGCGTTGTGGATGACATTCAGAGTGCGTCCGCCAAAGTATTTGCGGTCTGCTTTGCCTCCGACGGCCTCAAAGTGAACTGGTCGGCGACGAAACCATCAAATCCCGACTACGACTACTCCTACGGCGAAATCGGCATTACGACTTGGTTTGCGGATAAGGTCGGGGTCAACAGCGTACTGTCGGCGGTCAGCGCAAGCGATCTCGGACTGCAGCTCACCCAGATCAGCCAGATCATCACCAAACTTGCGCAGGCTTGGCTTGTCACCGATGAGATGGGTGGCAACATCCTGTTCGACGCCAGCAATCTCATTGCAAACGGTGGAAAGTTCTCCACGAACTCAAACAACACATATTACTATGATTCTGCAAACGGGCAGATTGTCTGGGACGTCAAAAATGATCTCTACGGCACCACCGACGATGGTGTGACCACATACACACTGACGTACAGGGTCGTCCTCAACAATGCTGCGGCGGGCTTTGTGTCCAATACAGCTTATCCCACCAACGGTGTGGCCGAGCTCAAGTACCTTGTGCTGGGCCCGACCGATGACCTCCTGAACATGACACCCGCTCAGATCGACGCGAAAATGAAGACCGCGGCCTTCACGAGCCCGACGGTCAAGGGCTTCCTCGGCTCCCTCACCTTTAATAAGACCAGTGCATATAACGATCTGGCTCTTGATGGCGCCACCTTCCAGCTTGCAGCAACCGCGAACGGCATCACCGTCACGAAGACGGCCGTCTCCGGAGGCAGCGGCACGGCAGGCCAGGTGCTCTTTGAGAACCTGCCCTCCGGCTTCACTTACACCTTGACCGAGACTGCGGCCGCCACAGGCTATAAACTGTGGGCCGGCTCCAAGACCCTTGCCATCTCGGGCGGTGTCATTCACAGCTCCAGCACCATCGGCAATAACGACACCATCGAAAACGAGCTAGACCCGGGCACAAAGACGATCACCATCGTGAAGGTCTGGCGTGTCCCGACCGGTACGGAACTTCCCGCCGGCATCACAATTGACCTCAAGAAAAACGACACAAACAATCAGGTTGTTACGATGTCGTCGGCTGACGCCGTAACCGGCAACCCGCTTCGTTGGGAGAAGACCGTCACGGTTGACAAGATCAATCCCGCCACCGGTGCCGACTATGTATACACCGTGTCTGAGCGCACACTCAGCGGATATTCCACCTCGGTCGACGGACTTACGATCATCAACGCCCTGACGGGGCTCATTGATGAAATCGACGTCACGAAGGTCTGGGTCCTGCCCGAGGGCATGGCCATATCTCTCCCCTGCCTTCTGCAAACATTCCCTCTCCCTCTTGTTTGTTGAGCCCTTTGGAATAAATAAAAAAGGGACAGTCGCTTCCAAGCTTTGCGGCATACCCGGCCATTATTTCATCGCTCAGGTTGAGTTCGAACAGTTTGTTGAGCGCAACCAGAGTCTGCGCTGCATCGGAAGAGCCACCACCAAGTCCTGCACCTGCGGGGATTCTTTTGTAAAGGTGGATCTCAACCGGAGGAAGTTTAAACTCGTCTGCAATAAGATTATAAGCTTTAACACACAAATTATCACTTGGGTTGCCTACCGGTCTTAATCCGTAAATTTCAATGGTCGTTTCGTTCGATTCTACTATCTCAAGAATATCACAGAGATCAATCGGGAAAAAAAAGGTCTCAAGATTATGAAACCCGTCTTTACGTTTTTCTATAATCTTAAGACCAATATTGATTTTAGCGTTTGGATATACAATCATTCACTTTAAAATTGAAACATTATCCTAACTATAAGACTTTATCCGCACTTTGAGTACCCGCAGGAGACGCAGTTAAGGCACCCCTCCTGATAAACCAGCTCGCTCGAGCCGCACTTCTCGCATTTCTTGCCCGAATCATCTTTGGTACCATCGGGAATATATCTTTTAAGCGTTCTCTCTACTCCGTTTTTCCATGTGCTTATTGCTTCGCTGTCTAGCTGTAGTCCGTTAACAAGGTTTACAACATCTGTTATTGGCATACCGTTACGTAAAACTCCCGAGATTAACTTTGCATAATTCCAGTACTCTTTATTGAACATATGCGATATACCCCCAACCGTATTTCTGTAACCTAATTTGTCAATGTACTGGAAGTCGTACCTTGTGTTTCCGGTATCGTTTTTCTCTTTGACAATGAATCCCATTGAAACGGATTTAGGAATATTTCTGGAGTCTTCATCTAATATACCGGTAAAGATCTCATAAGGAACTCCTTTCAAAAGTCCGACAAGAGCTATCCATTGTTCGTTGCCGTTTTTGAAACGGATTACCTCTGCTTCCAATGACTGAGGACGATCCCTCTTGCGTAAAACAGCCTCTTTTACTTCGTTGTCTTTTGTAGATACTAGAACGCCTGTTCTGGATCCATCCCTGTAAACGGTTACTCCTTTACAACCATATTCCCATGCTGTTTTATAAACGTCTGCCACCAGTTCTTCTGTTGCATCGTTAGGCAGGTTTACGGTAACACTTATCGAATGGTCCACCCATTTTTGCATGCGCCCCTGCATTTTTACCTTGGCCAGCCAGTCGATGTCGTTTGAGGTTGCCTTGTAGTAAGGAGACTTCTTCAAAAGCTCCCCAACCTTAGAATCTTCAAGCTGGAGAACCTTGCCTTTCTCCACACCATTTATTTCACACCATGTAAGGAATTTGTGATGAAATACATAATATTCTTCCCATGCATCTCCTTTTCCGTCCCTGAATGATATTGTTACATTCTTGTCGTTAGGGTTGACCTTTCTTCTGCGCTTGTATACAGGCAGGAATACAGGCTCAATTCCTGATGTTGTCTGGGTCATCAAAGAGGTAGATCCTGTTGGTGCTATTGTAAGCATGGAAATGTTCCTTCTGCCGTATCTCACCATTTGATCATACATCTCTTCATCCTCCTTGCGGATCCTTGCAATCATCGGATTGTTTTCTTCACGCTTTGCATCATAGATAGGGAACGCGCCCCTATCCTGTGCCATAATAGTAGACGATCTGTAGGCCTCAATAGCTAAGGTCTTTTGTATTTCAACGGAAAAATCGATTGCCTTATCTGTTCCGTAAATAAGCCCAAGCGCTGCAAGCATGTCTCCCTCTGCTGTTATTCCAAGACCTGTTCTTCTTCCTCCGATTGTCTTTTTCTGTATCTTTTGCCAAAGCGTAAGCTCCGCCAGCTTTACCTCGTCCTCCTCCGGATCGTCTTTTATCTTTGCCAGAATTCCGTCAATTTTCTCCATTTCAAGATCTATGAGGTCGTCATTGAGTCTCATTGCTTTTCTCGCATGATCCTTGAAAAGCTCCATATTGAACTTTGCTTTTGGGGTAAAAGGGTTGTCCACATATGAAAATAAATTGATGGCAATAAGCCGGCAGGAGTCGTAGGGGCAGAGAGGAATCTCTCCGCACGGATTTGTACTGACAGTCTTATAGCCAAGATCTGCATAGCAATCTGGAAGAGACTCCCTGATAATTGTATCCCAGAATAAAACTCCTGGTTCTGCAGATTTCCAGGCATTGTGAATGATTTTCTTCCACAATGCGTTTGCATCAATTTCCTTTACAACCACAGGATTTAGAGAATCTACCGGATATTGCTGCCTGTAAGGGTTGTTATGAAGAGCGGCCCGCATGAATTCGTCGTCAATCTTAACAGATACGTTTGCTCCTGTAACCTTCCCTTGTTCCAGTTTTGCATCAATGAAATTTTCGGAATCCGGATGTTTTATGGAAATACTTAACATAAGCGCACCTCTTCGCCCGTCCTGTGCAACTTCCCTGGTAGAATTCGAATAACGCTCCATAAACGGAACCACACCGGTAGAGGTTAATGCGCTGTTAAGCACCGGACTACCGGAAGGTCTGATATGCGAAAGGTCGTGACCCACTCCACCGCGTCTTTTCATAAGCTGAACCTGCTCTTCGTCTATTCTCATGATTCCACCGTAGGAATCAGCAGGTTTGTTGTGTCCTATAACAAAACAGTTAGATAGTGATGCTATCTGGTAGTTATTGCCAATTCCCGTCATTGGTCCGCCTTGTGGAACAATGTATCTGAACTCCTTAAGAAGTTCGTAGATTTCATTGGCATCCATAGGATTTGGATAGCTGGACTCTATCCTTGCAAATTCATTGGCAAGTCTCCAATGCATATCCTCTGGAGAGTGTTCGTACAAATTGCCGAAGGAGTCCTTCATCGCATATTTGTTTATCCAAACCGATGCTGCAAGTTCATCGCCTTTAAAATACTCTAGGCTGGCTGCCATTGCCTCTTCGTAGGTATATGTTTTCATTTTGTGTAAATATTTTTGAAAGAAAAAGCCGAGAGATTTCTCTTTCGACTTCTACAAAATTATACTAAATAGCCGGACTTATTCAGGAAAAACCCTAAATCTTATCAACACTTAATCAACACCGATTGCTGGCTCCCAAGTCTGATTTCTTCCTATTAAGCCCCAACCGTCTAGCGATCCGCGTACTTTAAGCTTGCCGGTCTTCTTGTCAAAGGCCATAGAACAGCTGTAAACTTTCCCATCCAAAGGATCAAGAATTGTTCCACCGGATAATTTTTCACCATCGGGTTTTAGATTTTTGATGAACTTTATCCCTAAAACCGGTTTGTTGGCTTCTGCGCCTGTGCATTTGGTACAAAGCCTGTTAGGATCCCCTGTAAGTAGCTTTACAATAACACCTTCGAATACTCCGTTAGGTGCCTGATAAATGTTAACGAGAGATTTTTTCCTTCCCTCTTCATCTATAGTGTACCACTTACCAACAATCTTACTCGTTTGTGAATATGCCGACAAGCCAATCAACATAAAAAGCAATGATGCAAAAATTGTAATTTTTTTCATTTTATATTTTTTTAAATCACCCAAAGTTAAAAATAATTTCACTTTTCAAGCATCCTCTTTTGAAATCCCTGTCTTATATTTTGTTATCCAATTATATAGCTTTCAAAAAAACACTTTCAAATCTTCCCTCAACAACAATTCATGCTACAATTCGTACAATTCCCGAACTCTCCGCGCAACCTTGATTCAACCAGATCCTGAAGCCTTTGACGGAGCTGTTCATTGTCAATTTTCTCAAGAACATCATAAACAAATGCTACCTGTTGAAGCAATTTTGCCTCAACTTCTCCTATTCCCCTCGAACGCATGTAAAAAAGAGCCATCTCATCCAGACTGCCGCTGGTTGCTCCGTGCGAACACTTTACATCATCTGCGTATATTTCCAGTTGTGGCTGAGCGTACACTTTTGCTTTTCTTGAGAGAAGCAAGTTGTGGTTGGCCTGATATGCTTCCGTCTTCTGGGCATCCTTGGAGACATTTATCTTACCATAAAAGAGAGCCTTTGATTCGTCGTCCAGAATCCCTTTGAAGAGCTGTCTGCTATAACACTTTGGAACAAGGTGATGCACGTTAACAGTTGTCCTTATCTCCTGTGTGCCATCTACAAGATATATTCCGTTAATCTCACAAACAGCATTCTCTCCCTCAAGTCTGGCGTCTATCTCGTTCTCCAGAAAAGCACCATGAAGAGATACAATATTGATTTTTAAATGTGAATCTTTTGCAAGAGTAATATTGAATTTCATTTTGTGAGCAGATTTGTTGTGTTCATTCTGCATAATTACAATATTTGTATTGGCTCCCTGCGCAAGATTTATCTTCTGCCCGGATTCTGTCTTAAATTCATCCATGGAGAGTGTGTGGGAACATAAAAGGATGTTTGACTCTGAGTTTTCTTCAAATGAGAAACTGTTGGAAAAAACCAAGGGAGATATATTTGTCGCATCACGCACACTTATTATCTGTATGCTATCCTGTAAAACAGCCCTTTTTGCAACTACCATTTCAAAGCCCAAGGGTTCCGTTCCCCTGATTTTCAGAGAAGGGTTTTCTACAGTCTCTTCTCTTAGGATTCCGTTCATCACAAATGCCTGAAATGTGCCCGGCAGAGGAACCCTGCAGCGGAAAACTTCCGGTATTTCCGGTGAATATGTATATTTTGCATCCATTATTTAAAAGTTGATGAGCCAGTCGTAACCCCTGCTCTCTACTTCCAGTGCAAGTTCCTTTCCGGCGGTTTTTATAATTCTTCCGTCATACAGAATGTGAACGATGTCTGGGACAATATAGTCCAGCAATCTCTGATAGTGAGTTATAATTATGAACGCATTGTCCGGTCTTTTAAGTTTATTTACCCCGGATGCCACTATCCTCAGAGCGTCTATGTCCAGTCCGCTGTCTGTCTCGTCCAGAATAGCCAGTGTCGGTTCTAGCATAGCCATTTGAAAAATTTCGTTTCTCTTCTTTTCTCCACCTGAGAAGCCAACATTAACGCCTCTGCTGGAAAATGAGTTGTCCATCTCCACTACAGCCATTTTTTCGCGCATGAACTTGAGATATTCTGCTGCGGTAAAAGGAGGAAGGTTTTTGAACTTCCGCTTTTCGTTTATCGCGGTTTTCATAAAATTGACATTACTAACTCCAGGTATCTCAACAGGATACTGGAATCCAAGGAATATACCATTTCTGGCCCTTACTTCCGGAGCTTGCTCAAGAAGATTTTCTCCGTTATATGTAATTTCACCCGCTGTGACTTCAAAGCGGTCCCTACCGGCCAAAACAGCAGAAAGGGTGCTTTTACCTGATCCATTGGGCCCCCATAATGGCGTGAATTTCACCCGCTTTAACAGAGAAATCTATACCTTTCAGTATCTCCTTGCCATCAATAGAGGCGTGTAACCCTTTTATCTCTAACATGTTAATATATTTATAATCTTTTTAATCATTTGATTTCCATTGTTTTCTCCACATAGAAAAGCCAAAAAAGGCCAAAACCAGATATGCAGAGCTGACTATCGGCATAAACACAAGTCCTGCCAGAATGTACAAGCTGATACTCGTAACATTGACTGTGAACCATGCTGCCCAGCACTCCAGTTTTTTCTGTGCAGATAGATATTGTGCAGTAAGTATTGTAATTGTAATAAACGCATCTAAGTAACGGTGTCCTTGCCTCGCTGAAGATGTTAGACCAAAGATTGTCCAGAAAGGAAATGGCAGTACCCCAGACAGCAGCAAGAACAATTATCTGTAATACAAAGTAGAGCCTCTTGCCATTGGACAGAAGTGAAATTTTAAGCTGACGTCTACTATTTTCCTCTCCTTTTTTGGGATGGGTCCAACGGTAATGTCCAAAAAAGTTGATTGCAAAAGAGATCGGCTGTACAAGCATGCTTGAGTAAAGCCCCTTCTGATAAAACAGAAAGAAAAGCAAGATGTTGTAAAGATATCCGATCCAAAAATTTGCAACTTTTGTCCTGGTGGCAAGATATACACAGGATAGCCCGGCAACAACCGATATCAGCTCCAGAAGACTTACCCCCTGACCGCCAACTGTAAACAGAACATTGTTAATACTAAATATATAATCCATTTATTCGAATTTTATCAGCCTACACTTCCCTCCAGGGTAACCTGAAGCAGCTTTTGTGCCTCAACTGCAAACTCCATAGGTAGTTGGTTAAGAACCTCTTTTGCATATCCGTTTACTATCAGCCCCACGGCATCTTCTGTGCTTATTCCTCTCTGCTGGCAATAGAAGAGCTGGTCCTCACTTATTTTTGAAGTTGTTGCCTCGTGTTCAAGAATTGCTGTTTCGTTTTCATTTTCAATATATGGGAAGGTATGGGCACCACACTTGTCTCCAAGAAGAAGCGAGTCACATTGTGTATGGTTCCTTGAGTTCTCTGCATTAGGCAGAATTTTTACAAGACCTCTGTAACTATTCTGTCCATACCCCGCAGAAATTCCTTTGCTCACTATCCGGCTTTTTGTATTCTTGCCTATATGTATCATTTTTGTGCCGGTGTCTGCCTGCTGATGATTATTTGTAACGGCCACAGAGTAAAATTCAGACATTGAGTTATCTCCTCTGAGTATTGTGCTCGGGTATTTCCAGGTTATAGCAGAGCCGGTCTCAACCTGAGCCCAGAACAACTTGCTGTTTTCCTCCCTTACATATGCCCCTCTTTGTAACAAAGTTGTAAATTCCGCCTTTGCCGTTTACATCTCCGGGATACCAGTTCTGGACAGTAGAGTATTTTACCTCAGCATCCTTCATAACGATTATCTCCACCACTGCAGCGTGAAGCTGGTTTTCATCTCTGGCGGGAGCGGTACATCCTTCAAGGTAACTCACATATGACCCCTCTTCTGCAACAATGAGTGTTCTTTCAAACTGTCCGGTACCCTTTGCGTTGATACGGAAGTAGCTGGAGAGTTCCATTGGGCAACGGACACCTTTTGGAATATAACAGAACGAACCGTCGCTGAATACTGCTGAGTTCAATGCCGCATAGTAGTTGTCTCCGAAAGGGACAACAGTGGCAAGATACTTCTTTACAAGATCTGGATAGTCTCTTGTTGCCTCAGAAAAGGAACAGAATATGATTCCTTTTTCCGCCAGTGATTCTCTGAAAGTGGTTTTTACCGAAACAGAATCGAAAACAGCATCCACAGCTACTCCGGCCAGTACATTCCTCTCGTCCAGAGGAATACCGAGTTTGTCGAATGTTGCCTGAAGCTCAGGGTCTATAGTCGCACCCTCCGCCCTTTTTTTTAGGTGCAGCAAAGTAAATGATGTCCTGATAATCAATCTCCGGGATAGTCAGATGCGCCAGGTTGGCATCTTCATCGTGAGCCACTTGTTATAGGATTTAAGCCTGAATTCCAGCATCCACTCCGGCTCCTCTTTTTTTGCAGAGATCAGCCTTACAATATTTTCGTTCAATCCCTTTGGAAAAAACTCCTGGTCGAGAACCGTTACAAAGCCGTGCTCGTATTCGGTCTCGGTTACTTTTTGAATTATATCATTTTCGCTCATCGTGGTGCAAAGTTATATCATTTTAACCTATTTTTGCATACAAATATAGTACGATGACAAAAGCGGAAAATAGTAAACCCAAAAAGACACCTGTGGAAGAGGTGGGTAAAATGAGTCTCATAAACAGACTCGTTTCCCAAACCCCACAAGGCGTTCCAGAGAATGCTGCATACGGAGAAACCGGCGACCTGGTTTGGCTAAACTCACATAAGCTGCTTCTGGAAGGGCTCGACTTCGATCTTGTATACACCCCTTTGAAACATCTTGGTTACAAAGCAATTTTATCTGTTCTGGGGCCAATTTACGCTCAAAACCATATTCCTGAAAATATTTCTGTCTGCCTTGGGCTTTCAAAAAGATTTTTCACAGAGGATATCGAAGAACTTTGGTCCGGTATGATCCCTGCCTTTGAGGAACACTCTTTAAAATCCGTACAACTGGACCTTCTTCCCTCCCTCACCGGTCTCACTATAAGTTTGTCATCGCAAGGAAAACAAAAGAGAGAGCTCTTTGTTCAAACGCCAAAGCCTGTTTCGGGAGATCTTATCTGTATCACTGGCAGCCTGGGAGCGGCTTATATGGGGCTTCAGCTTCTTGAGCGGGAAAAGGTACTCTTTACAGGCAATCCAGCTGTTCAGCCCAAATCTGGACAATTATAAATATATACTCAAGTCTTATCTGAATCCGCAAATTGACAAATCGGCAATTGATGCTCTAAATCTAAATTCGATATTGCCCTCCGATGGTTTTTTCATTACAAACGGATTAGCGGACGCCGTTAAGAGGGTTTGCAAGAAAAGCGGACTGGGCGCCAAAATATTTCTGAACAAAATTCCCATTGCAACTCACACTTTTTCGATGGCAGACGAGCTTGGTATAGATGCCATTACAGCAGCACTCAATGGCGGGGACGACTATAAGTTCCTTTATACCATACCTCTTTCCCAATATGAAACCGTACAAAAGGAGGTTCCACAGCTAGATATAATCGGACATTTATGTACTGAAGGCTTTGGCACAAAGCTAATAACTCCTGATGGAGCTGAACTTGAGTTAAAAGCTCAGGGTTGGGGTGAATGAATAGTCCAAAGGAATAGATTCCAGAAAATTGAAAAATTCCTTGTTTAAAGAAACCTTGTATTTAGTGGAAAAAAACTCTACTCCTAGTTGAGCTTCATAATCCAGTGCCTTTATAATCACCGCTGTGTTGCCTTTGTTTTCATTAAAGCTTTTGATAAGTTCCTTTCTAAAGCCCCCGTTTAGCACTTTTATGGGTATATTGATAGTAATCTGCTTTATAAAGTCGTCCTTTGTATTGGCCAGATGTCTTATGCTTTTTATTTTTAGTTCATAGTCTACATTCTTGGTCGGTTGCTCTTGTTTAGCAGCACCATAACCAAATTTTGGAGATATAGTACACTTCATCAAAAGGGGCAGGTTGGGTTGAAAATACTGCATGAAATTCTCGTAATCCTTACCAAATACAGAAAAGCTTATAGATCCGTTGAAATCTTCTATGGTAAAGTTTGCAAAGGGTCTCCCTTGTGTTTTTGTATAAGAGATTTTTACATTTGTTACAATCCCCGCAATAATAACATCCTTACGCTGGAGAGACTCATCAGCAGGGGCTTTTTCTACAAGTTCTGCAGTCTGGACAAGAGTATGCGTTGTAAAATGTTTAACTTCAAAAGCAAACTGGTCCAAAGGATGTGCAGAGAGATACATTCCAACCAGTTCCTTCTCCTTTTTAAGCAAGTCGTTCTGGTTTACCTCAACACCCTGCGGAATATCAGGGGGAGTAAGCTTTATGGTTTCGCTTTTTCCAAACAGAGAGTTACCTCCATTCAGAATTTCAGATTGAAATCTACTGCCATATTTTATCAAGGCATCCAGAAAAGGCTCTTCTTTATTGGTGTTTGCAAGATACTGTTCCCTTCTTACTGGTTCAAAACTGTCAAATGCTCCTGCGTATATAAGAGACTCTATAGTTTTCCTGTTTACAGTATTCAAATTTATTCTCTCAACAAAATTGAATATTGATGAGTAATTTCCACCCTCTTCCCTTGAATTGACAATACTGTCTACGGCTCCTGATCCCACTCCTTTAATGCCGGCCATCCCAAAGCGAATGTCACCCTTCTTGTTTACAATGAAATTGTTCGAGCTCTCATTCACATCCGGCCCCAGAACAGCAATACCCATCCTCTTGCACTCGTCCATAAGCTTGGTAATCTCGTCCATGTCGTTGAGGTTCCGGCTCAGGGTGGCAGCCATATATTCTGCCGGATAATTTGCTTTAAGATATGCAGTCTGATAACCAATAAAAGCGTAGCAGGTTGAGTGGGACTTGTTAAACGCATAAGCAGCAAAGGCTTCCCAGTCTTTCCATATCTTTTCCAAAGTCTCTGAAGAGTGTCCGTTTGCGTTACCTCCCTTCATGAATTTTGCCTTGAGCGCGTCCATCTCCTGCTTTTTCTTCTTGCCCATCGCTCTTCTAAGCTTATCCGCATCTCCTTTAGTAAAGTTTGCAATTCTCTGAGAAAGAAGCATCACCTGCTCCTGATAACAGTAACACCATAGGTTTCTGAAAGAATCTCTTCCATCTCCTTGAGGTCATACTCAATCTGCTTTAGACCGTTTTTTCTGTTAATAAAATCAGGGATATACTCCATCGGACCCGGCCTGTACAGAGCGTTCATAGCAATCAGGTCTTCCAACTTGTTTGGCTTAAGTTCCCTGAGCCATTTTCTCATTCCGTCGCTTTCAAACTGGAATGTTGCCACTGAGTCTCCTTTGCTGTAAAGGATATAGGTTGCCTGATCGTCAAGAGGTATTGAGTCTATGTCCAGGTCTATCCCCCTTGAATATTTTATATTCTTTAGGGCGTCCTTGATAATGGATAATGTCTTAAGACCAAGAAAGTCCATTTTGAGCATACCCACTTTTTCTATAAGAGATCCTTCGTACTGAGAAACCACATCTCTTCTCCAGAGTCCTTGTCCTTTGCGGTGGAGATAGGTATATGCTCTCGAAGGTCGTCTCTGCCAATGATTATGGCGGATGCGTGTACTCCTACGTTTCTGACGTTTCCTTCCAGCTTCCGGGCATACTCCATAGTCTCTCTCACCAGTGGATTGTCCGAATTGAAGGCATTTTCTATTTCCGGCACATATTTTATACAGTTTTCCAGAGTAACGGCAATTTTGTCTCCATTTTTATCGTTAGCAAATTTGATAGGAACCAGTTTTGCCAGTCTGTCCGACTCGTTGAGCGGGAGCTTCTGAATTCTGGCAATATCCCTGATTGCACTTCTGGCCGCCATCGTTCCAAATGTAATTACATGTGCTACATGATCCTTGCCGTATTTATCTTCAACATACTTTAACACTTTGGACCGGCCATCATCATCAAAGTCAATATCAATATCGGGCATTGAGACACGTTCTTCATCAAGAAACCGCTCGAAAAGAAGACCATATTTTATTGGATCCATGTCAGTTATCCGCAAACAATATGCAACAACTGACCCTGCTGCCGACCCTCTACCCGGACCAACTGATACTCCTATACCTCGTGCTGCTGCTATAAAGTCCTGAACAATGAGAAAATAATCTGGAAACCCCATACGTGTTATTGTCCCCAGCTCATACTCAAGCCTCTCTTGTGAACGTCCGTCAGTTCACCATACCTGCTGACCGCTCCATTGTATGTAAGAGCCCTCAGGTAGTCATCTGCGTTTGAAAAACTTGCCGGTATTGGGAAGTTTGGTGTAACCGGTTTTGATTCAATTGTATATGGTTCAATTTTATCTGCAACCTCGGAGTGTGTTGGCCAAAACATGGGGTACATCCTTGAATATCTCCTCCATCTCTTCCTGAGTCTTGAGATACTCCTGTTTTGTATATCGCAGTCTGTTTTGGATCGTCTACATCTGAGTTGGTTGTTAGGCAGATGAGTCTGTCGTGCGCCTCACGGTCTTCCTGTGCAACAAAGTGAACGTCATTTGTAGCAATACACTTTATGCTGTGTTTTGTGGCTAGTTCCAGGATTTGTTTATTTACGTATTGCTGTGCAGGAAAAACTGTTGTGTCTGCTCCGGGAGCATCTGTCTCGTGCCTCTGAAGTTCCAGATAGTAATCATCTCCAAAGAGATTCTTATACAAAGAATGGTCTCTTCTGCTTCTGCGGTATTGCCTGCCGACAGTGCCCTGGAAACCTCTCCTCCCAGACAGGCTGATGAACATATAAGGTTTTCCGAATATTTTTCGAGCAACTCTCTGTCTATCCTCGGTTTATAGTAATATCCCTCTATAAAGGCATATGAAGTGAGCTTTATCAGGTTTTTATATCCTTGATGATTCTTTGCCAGTAATATCAGGTGATAACTGCTTTGATCTTCCTTACCTCTTCTGAGAAAACGTCCCTCCTTAGAAACATAAAACTCACATCCTACAATTGGTTTCACTTGCGGAAATTTCTGTGCAACAGTCAAGAATTCCATAACTCCAAACATGTTTCCATGGTCGGTTATTGCAAGTGCCGCCTGCTTATCTTCTGCTGCTTTTTTGAATAGCTTATGTATTGGTGCCGCACCATCCAGGATTGAGTACTGAGTATGAACATGCAGGTGAACGAAAGACATTTTTGGGAGGTTTTATTGAACTACAAAGGTACAAAATCATAACTTGTGAGCAGAAATATTATCTCTGAAGTTTCCCACATGCAAGCACAAACCCACATTCAGCATTTCATGACGCTGGATATATTGCAGTATGTCAATTACACGGTAATCATGAGTCGATTGTACAATCGACTCATGATTACCATATGGCTCACAATGTGCATGTTACAAACGTTGAACTGCCAGTTAAAATAACAAGTTGCAGTGTGTCAGCAGCGTGCAAAAATATTTTCTTAAAATTTGTTTGAGAAAAATTTTGTATGTGACAGATAATGTGTAAAATATAAAAACAACTGGCAGTTCGGAGGCTACACCAATGCCTTGCCGGTCATGTCCTTAGGTGTAGGAATACCCATGATTTTCAATATAGCACTATTTTGGAATTCCCACATGGAAATAAAAGTCAACTTTCTCGATAAGCTTCGTCTTGAAGCCAAGTTCGATGACTTCACGGTGGTCGCCGACCAGCCTATTCGCTTACAAAGGCGATGGCTCGGCACCAGGGCCGTTCGATTACTTTCTGGCCTCATCGGCCTTGTGTGCGGCTTACTTTGTCAAGTTGTATTGCGACACCCGCCATATTCCTACCGAGAACATCCGGCTGTCGCAGAACAACATCGTTGATCCAGAAAACCGCTATCAGCAGATTTTCAAGATTCAGGTCGAGCTGCCGGCGGAACTCTCGGCCAAAGACCGCCAAGGTATTTTGCGCTCCATCGACCGCTGTACGGTGAAAAAAGTGGTGCAAACCGGGCCTGAGTTTGTGATTGAGGAAGTGGAAAACCTGGATGCCGATGCCAGGCCTTGCTGAGCCTGGCCCCGACTTCAGAAGCAAGCACCTATATCGCCGGCAAGGATCTGCCGCTGGAGCAAACCATCACCAATATGTCGGCTGTGTTGGCGGGCTTGGGCATCAAGATCGAAATCGCTTCGTGGCGCAATCTGGTTCCCAATGTGTGGTCGCTGCATATCCGCGACGCACATTCGCCGATGTGTTTTACCAATGGCAAGGGGTCGACCAAGGAAAGTGCATTGGCCTCCGCCTTGGGCGAATACATTGAGCGCCTCAACAACAACCATTTTTACGCCGGTGCGTTCTGGGGCGAAGACATCGCCAACGCAGCGTTTGTCCATTACCCGAACGAGCGCTGGTTCAAGCCGGGCAAGAGAGATGGCGCTGCCGTCGGGACTGCTGGATGCGTACTGCCGGAAAATTTACGATCCCGATGGCGAACTGCGTGGTTCACATCTGATTGACACCAACTCCGGCAATGTGCAGCGCGGTATTTGTGCGCTGCCCTTTGTGCGCCATTCGGATGGCGCGGTGGTGTATTTCCCCTCCAACCTGATCGAAAACCTGTTTGTGAGCAATGGCATGAGTGCCGGCAATACGCTGATGGAGGCACAGGTGCAATGCCTGTCGGAGATTTTTGAGCGGGCGGTCAAACGCGAGATTCTGGAAGGTGAAATCGCCTTGCCAGATGTGCCCGACCAAGTGTTGGCGAAGTACCCTGGCATTCTGGCCGGCATCAAGGGACTGGAAGAGCAAGGCTTTCCAGTGCTGGTGAAAGATGCGTCGCTGGGTGGGGTCTACCCCCGTCATGTGCGTCACCTTGATGAACCCGCGCACGGGCGGTGTGTTTGCCTCGTTCGGCGCGCACCCCAGCCTGGAGGTGGCGCTGGAACGTAGTCTGACGGAATTGCTGCAGGGTCGCAGTTTTGAAGGCCTGAACGATTTACCTCGGCCCACCTTTACCAGCAACGCCGTGACGGAGCCCAACAACTTTGTCGAACACTTTATTGATTCCAGTGGTGTGGTGTCGTGGCGGTTTTTCAGTGCCAAAGCGGATTTTGATTTTGTCGAGTGGGATTTTTCCGGCAAGGGGGACAACTCCAATGCCGAGGAAGCCGCGACCCTTGTTCGGCATTCTCAAAGACATCGGCAAAGAAGTCTACATGGCGGTGTATGACCAGTTAGGTGCCACGGCCTGCCGCATCCTGGTGCCGGGTTATTCGGAGGTGTATCCGGTAGAAGACTTGATCTGGGACAACACCAACAAAGCACTGTTGTTCCGAGCCGATATTTTGAACTTGCATCGCCTGGACGATGCAAGCCTGGAAGCACTGCTTGAGCGTTTGGAGAACAACGAGTTGGACGAGTACTCTGACATTGCCACCTTGATCGGCATTGAATTTGACGAGAACACGGCTTGGGGCCAGTTGACCGTTCTGGAGTTGAAGCTGCTGATTCAGCTCGCCTTGAAACAATACGAGGCGGCGCAAGAGCTGGTGGGAGCTTTCCTGCAATACAACGACAACACGGTCGAGCGCGGATTGTTCTATCAGGCCTTGAATGTGGTTCTGGAGGTGCTGCTGGATGATGACCTGGAATTGGACGATTACGTGGTCAATTTCCGCCGCATGTTTGGCAACCCTCGGATGGACGCGGTGCTGGGGTCAGTGGACGGCAGCGTGCGCTTCTTCGGCTTGACACCAACGAGCATGAAACTGGAGGGGCTCGACAGGCACCAGCGTCTGATCGACAGCTACAACAAATTGCACACGGCACGGGCCAGTGTGGCGGCTACTTCCAGCTAGGGTCGCGTGTTTTCCTGCGATCTGACGTTCATCCCGAAATTGCGGGGTGCTCCAAATCCAGGTAAGTAAAAGTGGAACTCTTTTCCTAAGCCTCTTGCTGAGCAAGTCTGCGGCCTATCTGCAAGATATACATTCACCGACTGCGGGTGATGTACTGATTTCAAGAATGTATTTGACGACGCGACAGGCCTATTGCGGACAGCGTTTACGAGTATTTAAAAACATTGGAAACAACCATTTTTTAGGTGTCTAGGGCATATGAATAAAGCATAAATAGCTATAAAAACAATAGCTTTGCGCGCTGATAAATCCCTCACCTGACCACCACCATGCCCTCCGGAATTTGACTACATCATCGTTGGCGCAGGCTCCAGCGGTTGTGTGCTGGTCAGCCGCCTGCGCGAAGATGCAGCCAAGCGCGTGCTGCTGCTGGAGGCAGGGTCGCCAGACCGTTCGCTGTGGCTGCATTTGCCCATTGGCTACGGCCAAACGGTGTGGAGCGCCACCTACAACTGGCGCTTTGAAACCGTGCCAACTTCAGACTTCCTGATTCGGGAGGATATTGGATTGGCACAAATGTTCGCTTATTCGTGCGTTGTAGGAGCATCGGTAGGCGCGAATCGCAGCTGCCGGTTCTCCTACAAGTGCCATGGCTGATTTCTGAAAATCAGGCTATTGTCTACGTCGGATTAGGAGGTCTGAACTTGGTGGTTGAAACCCAGGCGCAGGCTACCGGCACTGTGTTTGACAACCAGCGCGCCGTGGGCGTGCGCTATCACCAGCACGGGGTCGTCAAAACCGCCCGTTGCAAGGCAGAGGTGCTGCTGGCCGCAGGCGCGGTGCAGTCGCCGCAATTGTTGTAACTCTCCGGCATTGGCCCGCGTGACCTGCTGGAGCACCATGGCATTGCAGTCAATCCGATGCGCCCGCACGATGGCTACCAGCCCAGCCATGCGCCCGTTTGTGAAACGCGAGGTCAAGCCCGGCCCCGAGCTGAGCAGCGATGCCGACCTGTTGGAGTTTTGCCGCAACCATGGGGCCACCATCTTCCACCCGGTAGGCACCTGCCGCATGGAAGCCGACGTACTGGCCGTGGTAACCCCGCGCTTGCGCGTCAACGGCATCACCGGTCTGCGCGTGGTCGACTGCTCCGTCATGCCCACGCTGGTGTCCGGCAACACCTACGCGGCCGCGGTGATGCTGGCCGAGAAGGCGGCGGATCTGGTGCGGGAGGATGGGGCACTTTTAATGGGTTTGCCTGTTTGATTCAGTAGGTAGCTTGGATGGCCGAAGGCGCTTTGCACGCCAAGAACCTTGCCCTTCAAGGTAGGCTGGTTTTCAGTGATGCCGGGGCCTTTGGGAGCCATATCCTGAACCGGAGCCAGTGTGAATATGGTTATGCGATTTCATTCCTTGCTGCGAACGTGGCTGATCTTTACGATGAACTCCTGAGCCTAGCCACTCCCATCTTGCCATCCTCACAGGAGACACGCGATGATCAGCGCAGCAAATTTTCGGGCGCAACAGGTGTTGCAGTCCCACCGTTGTTGAACCCATACACCCACTGCACCCCGATGCTGCTGGGTGACTTTGTTCCGGGTGTGGTGCGGCCGACCCTGGCGCGTGAAGCCAGGTCAGATGTTCAGCCACAGACCAGATCTGGATCGGGTCGTCGCAAACTGTGGGAACTGAGCAGCAACGCTGCTTGTCTGGTGACAGGGGTGTGTTTGCACTTTTACGAAGTGCAAAAGTTGGCCTGCAAGGTTGGTATGGAGGTGAACGCTTGTTCTGAATATGACCTGCACGGCTTGGTGTTGCAAGAGTGTCGTAACCGCTGCGCCTTGGCTGAACTGGTGCAACGAGAACTCGATAGCCGTTTTGCACTGTCTGTCCAACAGTCTCAACGCCTAAAAACCACTGAAGCCCTGGCGCGGTGGTGGGATGATTCTTGCGATGACTCCGACTGGGCTGGGGAGTTTTGGGCTGTGCTGTCACACCCTAGATGTTCATCAGACCTTGAGGATATCGTGTTGGGTCAGGTGCACATGCTGGAACACCGCGCCAGCATGACGGTGCGTACTGCTGCCACTTGGCGCAATGAAATACTGGCTGAAAGACAGCGCTTGGCTCAGGAGCTGGCTTCAGTTCAACAACGTATCCAAGCCCAGGCGGTAGAACATGCCACAGCCGTAGCGGTATGGCAAGCTGAATGCGTGAAGATGCGTGCCAGCGTCATCCGAGCCGAATCCGAGCGTGATTTGGCTCAAACACGGCTGCAGGAGTTGAAGAGTCTTGAGCCTGATGTGCTCACCGCGCCAGCGATTGCTTGAAGACAATCAGCGCTTGCAGGCGCAAAATGAAAAGCTGCTTATGCGGGTATTGCAGCGTGAAAATCATGAGGTCGACAAGCCCGTGCTCAAGTCAGTGAGTGAAGATGAGGGCAAGTCCTCGTCGGCTGGCTTATTTAACCCTGCCTTGGATCTGAATGAACGACAGGTGTTGTGTGTGGGAGGTCGCACCTCCAGTATCCCGGTTTACCGAGAGGTGATTGAAGACCGTGGAGCCAGTTTCATGCACCACGATGGCGGTGAAGAAAATAAGGCCAGCCGCTTGGTTAGCCAGCTCCAGGCTGCTGATGTGGTCATTTGCCAGGTAGGTTGCATCAGCCATGATGCCTACTGGCGCGTGAAAGAGCATTGCAAGCGCACTGGAAAACCCTGCCTGTTTGTTGAGATGTCCGGTCGCTCTGCCCTGGAGCGTGCACTGGGTCATAAGGTGGCCGCAGCGCTGTGATGATCGTTTCGCAGGCAGCTGGACACGCTGCCTGCGAAAGAGTCCGTGTCGCGTCAATTCAGCGAAACTGGATAGGCGTAAATCAGACCACCCTGGTTCCACTGCTTGTTCAGGCCGCGCGGCAAGTTCACCGCTGATTGGCTGCCCAGGTTGCGCTCAAAGCTCTCGCCATAGTTGCCGGTGGCTTTGATGACGCGGGCCAGCCAATCTTTGTCCAGCCCGAGTGCCTTGCCGGAATCTTCACTGCCGCTGCCAAGCAAGCGTTGCACCACCGGGTCGGTGCTGGTGGCCTTGAGCTGATCCACGTTGGCTTGTGTCACACCGTATTCTTCGGCCTCGAACGTGCCGTAGATCACCCATTTGACGATGGTGAACCAGTCGTCATCGCCGCGTCGCACCATCGGGCCCAAAGGTTCTTTGGAGATCAGATCGGGCAGGATGATGTGGTCTTTCGGGTCTTTGCTTCTTTGCTGCGGATGGATGCCAGACCTGATGCGTCTGTGGTGTAGGCTAGGCAGCGGCCGGCGAAATAGGCGGCATTGGCGGCTTCAAATTTTTCAAATACGATGGGTTTGAGGTTGAGTCCATTGGACTTGGAAAAGGCGGCCAGGTTCTTTTCAGTGGTGGTACCGGATTGCACACACACGGTTTGACCCTTGAGCTGTTTGGGATTTTTGATTTTGCTTTTGACGGGCACCATGAAGCCTTGGCCGTCGTAGTAGTTGGTGACGGTGGCAAAGAGCCCCAGAGAGGCATCCCGGGATTGGGTCCAATGTGGTATTGCGGGCCAGTACATCGACTTCACCTGATTGCAAGGCGGTAAAACGTTGCTGTGAGGTTAATGGCACGTATTTCACCTTCTCGGCATCACCCAGGTTGCGGCGGCTAGCCCACGGCAGACATCGACATCCAGGCCCACCCATTTGCCGCTGGAGTCAGCGGCTGAGAAGCCATTAACACCGGTACTGACACCACAGGCGATTTGGCCACGGGCTTTGATGCCGTCCAGTGTTTTGCCTGCTTGTGCAGGGGCTGCTCCAAGTGAGCACAGAGCGGCGATAGCGGCAAGGACACCGAATGTAGGTTTGAAGCGTTGATTTTTCATATGGGATTTCAAGGTGACTAACAAAAAGACCAGAGATGGTCGGGGAACGTGGAGACGGGTCAAAGGCAAGATGTTGCGTTCTCACTTCTCATCCTGCCATCCATACCACTGGTACAAAATCCGCTGCCCCAGGCGGCGAAACGGGGCCAGCGCGGGGGAGCGCACCACAACCAAACAGGTTGGGCGCTTGCAGTGGCGAGTCATAGATGGGCAGCCTGAACACCGCTTGCCCGCCGTCCTGCCCCACCACCACGCTGTGCCAGGCGTTTGCCTGCCCAGGTGGAAATGCCACGCCGTTGCCGCCGTAGCCAACGGCGTACCAGACGTTTTTGCGCTGCATCAGGTTGGGTGATACGCGGCATCATGTCGTGGCTGACATCGACCCAGCCCCACCATGAGTAGTCAATCTGAATGTCTGCCAGCGGCGGGAATTTGCGAGCGATGGCATCGGTCAACAGCTTCAGGTGTTTGGGGTGTTGCGCATCAGCTCCGTGGATGGCGCTGCGGCTGCCCAGTTGTAGTCGGTTGTCGGGCAGCAGCCGATAGTAGAAACGCAGGGTGCGGGTGTCGGTCAGAAAGGTTTTGGAGCGGAACTGGGTGGCCTCCAATTCGGCAGCGGTCAATGGCCGTGTCACCACGGTGTTGGACAAGATCGGCATGAGCTTGTTTTTCAGCAGTGGGTTGAGTTGCTGCCCGGTGTAGCCACCGGTGCATACCGCCACCCGCTTGGCCCGCACCGTGCCGCCGGGTGTGCGCAGGTGGTGAATACCGTTGACGGTTTGCCAGCCCTGCACTGGGCTTGCGGTGTGCACTTTCACGCCCAGGGTACGTGCCTGGGTGATCAGGCCAAAGGTGAATTTGAGCGGGTGAATGCCCACGCCCTCCAGCTCTAGCATGCCACCGGCGCAGTCACGTTCATCACAGTAGTTGGCGCGAATCTCATCGGTACTGAGCAGGCGCGGGGCATAGCCAAAGACCTCGCGCCGCACGGTGGCCTCCTGGCGCAGATAGGCCAGCTTTTCCGGGCGATGTGCCAGGTACAGGTGGCCGCCGGGAGTGGCATCACAGTCGATGCGGCGGGTGAGGTGGGTGAAGTTGTCATAGCCAGCGCGCACCTCGCTGTCGAGCTGCTTGGCCACGTCCAGCCCCCAGCGCTCAATCCACTGCGACCGAGTCAGCCGCCCGGCGCGTTTTGTCCTTGGCCACCGTTGCGGCTGGAGCACCCCCAGGCGATCTGGTTGGCCTCCAGCACCAACGCCGCCACGCCATGTTCTTGCGCCAGATACAGCGCGGTAGCAATGCCGGTAGAGCCTGAGCCAATCACCACCACATCAGCATCCAAGTCGCCACTGATGTGAGGGCCATCATCTGGCGGTGGTGTGCCTGCGCTGGTAACCCAATAGCTGGGTGCGTAGTTACTGCCGGTGCCAAGGTCTGCGGATGTCAGTGGATCGTATAGGGGGTTGTAGGGCTGGGCCACGGTCTTTTTCGCTTGCAGATAAGGGGCTCTGATGCTAGGCAGACGGGTCACGGGGGCAACGAAGGATTCGAGTTTGGATGTTTGGAAAACGCATACCAACGCAAAACCAAGCGGCTTGAGCCTGATGCTTCATCCTCAGCCGTCATGGGCGTCTAATGGAAGACCATGATGTCTACCGTCAAAATTCTGAGTGATGTCGGGGTTGACGGTATGTCTGCTACCAAAGCCGTGTTTGACGACATTCGGGGCACCTGTCACACTGCCGCCGCCTGTCTTCAAACCCCGCCGCGCCGCCGCAAATGCCGCTCCAGTCGACGCAGCAGCAGCGACAGGGTCACGGTGAGCATCAGGTACAGCACGGCCACCACGTTGTAGGTTTCCACCGTCAGGAACGAGCTGGAGGCATAGAGTTTGCCAAGCTGGGTGATGTCGTTCACGCCCAGCACCGACACCAAGGATGAGTCCTTCACCATGGCGATGAAGTCATTGCCCAGCACCGGCAGCACCCGGCGCACCGCTTGCGGCCACACGACCAGACGGAAGGTCAGCCAGCGTGACAGCCCCAGCGCCTGGGCTGCCTCAATCTGCTCGCGCTGCACACTTTGCAGTCCGGCGCGGAACACCTCGGCCAGAAAAGCGCTGTAGGCCAGAGCCAACGCCACGATGCCGCGGGCGGTATTGGACACGTCGCGCAGCTGCACATCAGGGCAGCCAGTCTTGGGCAATCCAGCCCTCCAACGCCCATTGGTACAGATTGACTGCCGCCGGTGCACCGACAAAGGTGACGTAGAGCAGGATGACCAGCGCGGGCAGGCCGCGCACCACCTCGATGTAGAAGCGTGCCGCCTGACTCAGCCACACGTTGCGTGCACGGGAGGCCAGCGCCAGCAGTAGCCCCAGACTGGCCGCCAGCGCGTAGGCAATCACTGCCACGTACACCGTCGTCCACAGGCCTTCAGCCAGGGGTCTGGAAGAT
>CAXXUP010000007.1:0-35439 GCA_963662765.2 Oscillospiraceae bacterium | reverse complement strand
TGATGGGATTTGAACCCACACATCATTCGATACACGCCCCTCAAACGTGCCTGTCTGCCAGTTCCAGCACACTCGCATACTTGGTAAAGCGAGACTAATTATAACAAAGCACTTCCGGCAAGTCAAGGGGGTATCGCAAATTACTCCATAAAATCCTTCAGCCGTTTGCTGCGGGAGGGATGGCGCAGTTTACGCAGCGCCTTTGCCTCAATTTGACGAATTCGCTCGCGGGTGACGTTGAACTCGCGGCCGACTTCCTCAAGTGTGCGGGCCCTGCCGTCCTCGAGCCCGAAGCGCAGCTTTAAGACGCGCTCCTCGCGGGGGGTGAGGGTGGACAGGACCGACACGAGCTGCTCGCGCAGCAGGGTGTAGGAGGCAGCCTCAGCGGGGGCGGGGGCGTCCTCGTCGGGGATGAAGTCGCCTAAGTGGCTGTCTTCCTCCTCGCCGATCGGGGTCTCGAGCGACACGGGTTCTTGCGCAATTTTCATGATCTCCCGCACTTTGTCGACCGACATGTTCATTTCGGTGGCGATTTCTTCGCTGGAAGGGTCATGGCCGAGCTCCTGCAGGAGCTGACGGGAGACCCGCATGACCTTGTTGATGGTCTCGACCATGTGCACCGGGATGCGGATGGTGCGGGCCTGGTCGGCGATGGCCCTAGTGATCGCCTGACGGATCCACCAGGTGGCGTAGGTGGAGAATTTATATCCCTTGGTGTAGTCGAACTTCTCGACCGCTTTTAGTAGACCAAGGTTGCCCTCTTGAATGAGGTCGAGAAAGAGCATTCCGCGGCCGACATAGCGCTTGGCGATGCTGACGACAAGGCGCAAGTTTGCCTCCGACAGCTTCTGACGGGCTATGAGGTCGCCATCGCCCATACGCTTGGCGTAACCGATCTCCTCCTCGGGGGTAAGCAGCGGCACTTTTCCGATCTCCTTGAGGTACATGCGCACCGGGTCGTCGACGGACAGCCCGTCGGACGCAAGGGCAAGTTCGATCTCTTTTTCCTCGTCCTGGAGGTCCGAATCGATGTCGAAGTCAAGGGTGGGGACGACAGCCTCGTCGTAGTCATCTTCAATTTTGATGCCGGCCGACTCGATGGCGTCGTAGAGCTTGTCGATGGCGTCGACGTCGAGGTCCGACTCGTCGATGAACGAGACAAGCTCGCGCCCCGACAGCGAGCCCTTGATCTTGCCCTGCTCAAGAATTTCTTTTATGGTGAGACGCTTTTCCATGTTGTTGTTCACTATTGCCGCTCCTTTATTATGTACTGAGAGATTATTTTCCGAGATTTTCAAAGTACTTTCGCAGAGCTTCCGGATCACCCTGTTCCAGGGCACGGTGCTGCCTTGCGCGGCGAAGCGTATCGGCAAACTGCAAAAGTTCTTCTTTTGTTCCGGCGAGCTGCTCTTTAAGGCCTATCATTCCCGATATTGCACCGATTTCAGACATTTCTAGTGCCGAAAAATCGGAAATATCAGGGGTCCCGCCCGATTCAATGGTGCTTTTTAGAGAGAAAAAGACTTTTTTGTTGAATTCGGTGACGAAGTCCGTATCCGTAAGCGCACCATCGAGCACCTTGAGGTATTCGGGGTATGAAAAGAGCAGGGAGATAATGCCCTCCTCGGCGCGGCTGGCCTTGAGATTGGCCGCCCGGCGGGGGTTGACTCTAGATGGCCCCGACGTGATGCGCCGGCGCTCCTCGGTCACTTCCTTGGCCGCGTCTTTTTTGCGGGAGGCAGTGACTAGCCGTGTGACTTCGGACATGAGGCTCTGCTTGTCCACTTTCATTTCGGCCGCCACCCGGCCGGCGTAGACGTCGACGGCGACGGCACTGCCGACGCCCGCTAATACGCCCGCGACGGCCCGCAGGTATTCGACCCGCCCCTCGGGATCGGCGAGGTTCTTGCCGGCAGCCGCCTGTTCGATCTGGTAGTCGATGGAGGTCGACGAGCTGTCAAGCTTACGGCGAAGACCGGCGGCGCCGAACGTCTTTATGTACTCGTCCGGGTCCTTGGCCCCCTCGTACCGCAGCACCCGCGCTTTGAGCCCGGCCGCAGACAAAATGCCGATGGCCCGCTCGGTCGCGTGCCGGCCGGCCTCGTCGGTGTCGTAGGCGATGACGACCTCTTTTGCGTATCGGCTCATGAGCTTTGCCTGGTCGGCGGTCAGAGCGGTGCCCAGTGTCGCCACCGTCTCCGGAAAACCCGCCTGATTCATCGTGATGACGTCCATGTACCCCTCGGCCAAAATGAGCCTATCACCTTTGACGGCTCTGGCGAAGTTGAGGGAAAAGAGCGAGCGGCTCTTTTTAAAGGCCGGCGTGTCGGGGGAGTTTAAGTATTTGGGCGTCCCGTCGCCCAGTACCCGCCCGCCGAAGGCGATGATGTCCCCCCGTACGTCGATGATGGGGAAGATGAGACGGCCTCGAAATACATCGTAATATTTGCCGCTTTGGCCGACGGCGGCAAGGCCCGCCCGGCGAAGTAGCGGCTCGTCGTAGCCAAGTTCTTTCATGTGGTGGATAAGCTTGTCCCACGAGTCGGGCGCGTAGCCAAGTCCGTATCGGGTGACAGTGTTTGGGGTCAGCTGCCGCTTTTCTATGTAGCCTTCAGCGGGGCTGGAGGCGATATTTGCGTGGAAAAACCGGGCGGCTTCTCTGTTTGCGGCGAGGATTTCCCCCCGCAGCTTTGCGGCCCCCGGATCGTCCCCGGTCTCCGGCACCCGCATTCCCACCCGGTCGGCCAAAAACTTGACAGCCTCCGGGTACTCGAGATTTTCAATGGCGCGAATGAACGTGATGACGTCGCCGCCCGCGCCGCAGCCAAAGCAGTAGTAGTGCTGGTCGCCGGTGAAGACCGTGAAGGAGGGCGACTTTTCGCTGTGGAAGGGGCACAGCCCGACGAGGTTGCTGCCCTGCCGGCGCAGCCTGACATAAGAGCCGATGACTTCTTCGATGTCCGTTCTGCCCTTAAGGTCGGATATGAAGCTTTCGGGAATGGCCATCGGCGCCTCCAATCACAAAACGTTTTTTTGACGGCTTCCGCAAAATAGGCGGGGGAGCGACGGCTGCCGGTTTTTCAGTCCGAAGAGTTCTAACTGAAAGATGGGGAGCGACGGCTGCCGGTTTTTCAGTCCGAAGAGTTTTAACTGAAAGATGGGGGAGCCGCTACTGCCATTTTTTCGGCACAAAGATTTCTTCAAAGCGGGCAATGGCGTAGCTGTCGGTCATGCCGGAGACATAGTCGAGCACGACCCGTTGCAGGCCGTCTTGTTCAATATAGCCCGTAAATTCGTCCGGCATTTCCCCTGGATTTTCGAGAAAGTGCTCGTAGAGCATGCGCATGACCGCCTTGGCCTTGCGCTCCTCGCCTTTTGCCCTGGGGTTGAAGTAAACTTCTTCGAAGAGAAAATCCCTCAGCCCCCAGAGGGCTGTGGCGACGTCCTTTGTAAGCCTGATTTCGGGGCCCTCCGAGGCGTCGATTGCCGCATGGATGAGGGTGTTGATGCGGGTGCTGTGGGTGGCGCCAAGGACATCTATGTACTGCTTTGGAAGTTGCTCCGGGTGCAGGATACCGGCCCGTAAGGCGTCGTCGATGTCGTGGTTGACGTAGGCCATCTTGTCGGCTAAGGCGACAATGCGCCCCTCCGGCGTTTTTGCCCGCTGGCCTTCGGCGACTCCGGCCGAATGCATGCGAATGCCGTCCCGCACTTCGGCGGTCAGGTTAAGGCCCTGCCGGTCTTTTTCAAGCACCTCGACAACCCGCACGCTCTGCTCGAAATGGGTGAAACCCAAAGGGCAGATTTCGTTTAAAACGGCCTCGCCCGAGTGGCCGAAGGCCGTATGGCCGAGGTCGTGGCCGAGGCTGATGGCTTCGGCGAGATCCTCATTGAGGTTAAGTGCCCGGGCGACGGTGCGGGCGATCTGCGAGACCTCCAGCGTGTGGGTGAGCCTCGTGCGGTAATGGTCGCCCTCCGGCGCTAAAAAGACCTGCGTCTTGTGTTTAAGCCTGCGAAAAGCCTTGCAGTGGATGATGCGGTCGCGGTCCCTGACAAAGGCGGTGCGCACGTCGCACGCCTCCTCCGGCCGGTCGCGGCCCGCAGTCTCGTCGGAAAATGTGGCAAAAGGCGCCAAAAACATATGTTCCCGGCGCTCGGCCTCTTCGCGCAGTGTCACGCCCTCACCTCCTATGTACTTAATACGACACTCAGCCCAAAAACTCCTCTTTTTTTACGGCACGAAATTCGCTGCCGATTTTTTCCGGGGAGGCTGCGCCCATTGTAAGCTCGGTGACGGCGGCCGTAAAATCATCCATGCCCTCTAGGGGAATGGACAGCCGCCAAAAAAGGTCCTCCCCGTAGTCGAGTGCCTGGACGACCCCCTGCGAGATGGCGCACAGAGCCTCGACGCGCTCCTTATACCGGTAATGGGTGCGAAGTTCCATCAGCGCGCAGGGGGTCATGACAGCGACGCCGCCTGCATCTACCGCCTCTTGTGCGGCTCTTGTGTAGGCTCTTACGAGTCCACCGGTGCCGAGCAGCGTGCCACCAAACCAGCGGGTCACGACGACGCAAAGGTCGATGACGTCGCTTTTTGCCAGCATGGTAAGCATCGGAAGCCCCGCCGTGCCCTGCGGCTCGCCGTCGTCGGAGTAGCGGGCCATGTTATCCTCCCGCAGCCGATAGGCGTAGCAGTGGTGGGAGGCGTCCCGCTCGGATTCCCGCAGCGTCTTAATGAAAAGAATGGCCTCTTCTTCGCTCGAAACAGGACTTGCGCGCCCGATAAAGCGGGACTTTCGGTCGGTGTGCTCCGCACAGCCTGTCCCCGCGATCGTCGTGTAGGGTTTCACAGCATAAACTCCGCTAGTCTGCCGCGCCAGACGGCGTCGCACCGCAGCTGAAAGTAGATGCCGTCCTCCTGGTATTCTTCGTCTAAGATGGTGGTTTCCTCATGCAGCCGCTCCACAAGGTCGCCTCTCGAATAGGGGAGCAGGATTTCTAAGACCCGGTGCCCCGCCGTAAGGGCTTTTGTGAGAGCCGCCGTCAAATCCGGAATTCCGGCGCCCCCGGTTGCCGAAATGGGGATGCCGCCGGCGACGAAGGGGACGTCACCCGCACAGAGGTCGGCCTTGTTTAAGGCGATGATCCGCGGCGTGGCGCCGGCCCCAAGCTTTTCAAACAGCTCGTCGCAGACGGCGATGTGGGAAAAAAGCTCGGGGGAGGACGCGTCGACGACATGCAGCAGAAGATCCGCGTACCGCACTTCGTCGAGGGTCGAGGCAAAGGCCTCCACCAAGTGATGGGGGAGGTTCGAGATAAAGCCGACCGTGTCGGTCAGCAGAATGTCAAATCCGTCGGCAAGCCGATATTTGCGGGTCGTGGGGTCGAGGGTGGCAAAAAGCTTGTCCTCGGCCAAAACCCCGGCCCCCGTGAGGGTGTTGAGCAGGGTGGACTTTCCGGCATTCGTGTAGCCGACCAGTGCCACAAGCGGCAGTCCCGACCGGTCGCGGGAGCGGCGCTGCTCGCCTCTGGTACGGCGCAGCTCCGCAAGCGACTGGCGAAGTACCGCCATGCGCTCTCTGGCATGTCGGCGGTCAAGTTCAAGCTTGGTCTCGCCGGCGCCGCGCCGGGCCCCCATGCCCCCGCCGCCGCCAAGCCGCGAGAGGGCTAAGCCAAAGCCTGTAAGACGGGGCAGCGTGTACTGGAGCTGGGCCAGCTCGACTTGCAGTTTGCCCTCGCTTGTCACGGCGTGCAGGTTGAAAATCTCCAAGATGAGCATGGAGCGGTCGAAGACCTTGGCGCCGGTGTCGGCCTCGAGGTTGCGGATCTGGGAGGGGGAGAGATCGTTGTTGAAGACGATAAGCTCCGCGTCAAGCGACTTACACAGGTCCGCAAGCTCTTTCACCTTGCCCTCGCCCATGAGGGTCCGGGACTCCGGTGTGTTGCGTGACTGGGTCATAATGCCGACGACGACACCGCCCGCGGTCTCAACCAGGCTTTCAAGCTCGGCAAGCCCCGCTTCGCCGCCCATTTCGGGTGCTCTGTCGTAGTAGACGGCGGATAGGATCGTCCGCGTGGCGTCAGTAATTTCTGTCATATTATTAAACCACCTGTTATGAGTATATAGTAACCACAAATGCAATTTTGCCGGAAGCGTTTAACCGACAATAGTCCATTTCATTATACGTCTAAACACCGTTCCCGTCAATCGGGCCGAACACGGCATTTGACGGGGCCGATGGGCTTTTGACCTGTCGGCCGATATTGACTTGACGGCCGGTATGTGGTATCATATTCATATCACCTGACGGATCGGAGTTGAAAGGATGCGCAAGTAGGCGTGCGTTTATGCAGTGCGGGGGAATTTCCCCTTACGTTGCGGCGTGCCTGTTGCGGTTTCTTTTGGCTGCGAAAAAGAGAGGTGTTTTTTTTATGTCCCTGATCCAAATACAAAATTTGACGTTTGGCTACGACGGCAGCCCCTATCACGTCTTTGATGGGCTGACGCTGAGCCTTGACACAAACTGGCGGTGCGGACTTGCCGGGCGCAACGGTAGAGGCAAGACGACGCTACTGAGACTTTTGTCGGGCGAACTGATTGGCTCCGGCACCATCGCAGCCGGCGTGCGCTTTGAGTATTTCCCGTATACCCTGAAAAATCCGTATCTCCCACTGGTTTCGGCGGTGGGGGAGGCAAGCCCTTCGGCGCAGAGTTGGCAAATCGAGCGGGAGCTGTCACTCCTAGGCCTTGCGGACTGTCTTGATAAGCCCTTTTCGCTCCTCTCGGAGGGGCAAAAAACCAGGGCGCTCTTATCCGCCATGTTCTTACGCGAAGGGGGATTCCCCCTCATCGACGAGCCGACCAATCATCTCGATGCGGCGGGCCGCGCCCTGCTTGCGGACTATCTGCAAAAAAAGCCCGGCTTTATTTTGGTCTCGCATGACAGGGCTTTTTTAGACGCCTGCATCGACCACCTCGTCTCCATCAATAAGTCGGATGTCGAAGTGCGAGCCGGCAGCTTTTCGGCCTGGTACAAAGAGAGACTTACGCGCGACGCCGCCGAGCGGGCGATGGATGTGCGCTTAAGAAAAGAGGCTGCCGCCTTTGAGGAGGCGGCAAAAAGGGCCTCCGGCTGGGCCGATAAAGTGGAGGCCACGAAGTACGGAACGAAAAACTCGGGGCTGAGGCCCGATCGTGGCTACATCGGCGCAAAGTCGGCCAAAATGATGAAGCGGGCAAAGTCGGTCGAAGCGCGCCGCGACAGTGCCGCCAGAGAGCGGCTGTCACTCCTCAAAAACACCGAGGAGACGGACGCTCTAAAGCTTACGCCCCTTATTTACCACAGTGAACGGCTTATGGAATTAAAAGATATCTCCCTCCCGTTTTGTGCACTGTCGGACTTTTCCCTCACACTGCGCCGGGGCGAGCGGGTTGCCTTGCAGGGGGGCAACGGCACCGGCAAGACAAGCCTGCTGCGGCTTATTTCCGGGGAGGCGGTTCCACACGCGGGTGACGTCTGGCGGGGCGGAGGGCTTATCTTGTCGGTCGTGTCACAGAATACGGATGATCTATGTGGCGACCTTGCGGAATTTGCTGCGAAATGCGGCATTGACAAAAGCCTCTACTTTTCCATCCTGCGAAAGCTCGGGTTCGAGCGAAGCCAGCTTGAAGGGGACCTTGCAGGGCTTTCGGGCGGTCAAAAGAAAAAGGCCGTCATCGCAAAGAGCCTCTGCGAGCGGGCGCACCTCTACATCTGGGACGAGCCCCTCAACTTTATTGACCTCTTCTCCCGCATTCAAATTGAGGAATTGTTGCTCGAGTGCAAGCCTACCATGCTCTTTGTCGAGCACGACGCCGCTTTTGTGGAGGCTGTCGCCACCCGAAAAATTGCGCTGTAGCATAAAAAAAGACGGCGGCCTGCGGGCCGCCGTCTTGATATCGGTGTTTACGCCTTTTGCATGTCTAAGCCGCTCTAAAATGGCGTTTACGCTTTGCGCTCGCCGAGCCGCTCCAAAATAGCTAAAAACCGCTTCCAGTAGAGCCTCGTCTCATCTAAGAGGAAATACTCATTTGGCGAGTGGGCAAAGTAATAGGGGGAGCCGAGTGCCACGACGCATGCGCCCGGAATGTTTGCCGTGAAGATGCCGCACTCCAAAGTACCCTGGGAGATGCCCATCTCGTGATCCGGGTAGAGCTCCTTGATGAGCGCTTTCACGTCGTCAGACATATTGTACTCCCAGTGGGGGAGGTCCCGGCCGATGCGGTGGGACACGCCCAAAGCGTCGCAGATGCGCACGACCTTGTCGTAGAGGTAGTATTTCTTGCCCGGAACCGTCGCCCGAATGAGGATGGTGACAAAGAGCTCCTTGTCCCTTGTTTCGACGACGCCGACGTTGGAGCAGCTCTCCATCGCGCCGGGGAAGTCGTGGTTGAGGGAGAAGACGCCGTCCGGCAGTGCCGCTAATAGCGTGCGCAGCCTGTTTGCGGTGGCGGTGTCAAATGCCTCCTTGGGCGGGGTGATGCAGGGCAGGAAGTGGAACTGGACGTCCGGGTCCCGCTTTGTAAGCTCACTCTTGATCTCTCCGCCCACCCGGTCGATCACTTTGATGACACGAGCCAGCTCCGCCGGGCCTAAGGCGATGACAGCTTCGGAATTACGAGCGAAGGCCGACGACATGCCGGCCCCGCCCTTTATGGACAGCAGCTGGTACTTGACCTCTTTGTCTAGGGCGATCAGTACCCGGTTGAGTAGGACGATGGCGTTGCCGCGCTCGATCATGGCGTTTGCGCCGGTGTGGCCGCCAATCAGCCCGTCCACCGAGAGGGTGTAAATAAATGCGTTTTTATCGATGGGCTCAGTCCCCTTGCGGAAGGCCATTTCGACTTCGAGCTCGCCCGAACCGCAGACGCAGACAGCGCCGGCGTCGAGGTTGATGAGGAGCTTTGCCGAAATCTTATCGTAGGCAAGTCCGAAAGCCCCGCCCATATCGGTCTCCTCGTCGGTTGTGAAGACAGCTTCAATCCGAGGGTGCTTCAAAGTCTTGTCGGCTAAGAGTGCCATGATGAAGGCGACGCCGACGCCGTTGTCGGCCCCTAAAGTCGTGCCGGTGGCCATGACCTTGTTGTTGCCGATGATCCGAAGCGTCAGGGGATCTTTGGAGAAGTCGTGCGTGACGCCCGCATCCATTTCGCAGACCATGTCGAGGTGGGACTGGACGGCGACAGGCGCTGCGTCCTCCATGCCGGGGGAGGCGGGCTTGTAGATGATGACGTTTTGCCGCCCGTCCTGATAGGTCTCGTAGCCAAGGCTTCGGCCGACGCCGGCGGCCCAGTCGCTGACCCTTTTCTGGTCGCCCGGCATACGCGGAATTTGGGAAAGTTCATAGAAGTATTTGAGCACCGCCGCTGGCTGCAAACCTTCGAATACGTAAGACATAATCGTTCCCCCTTATATTCTATTCCTATAGTTTTATTTATTCTATACCGTCAAAAGGCAGTTGACAATAGTTCCGTTTCATGGTATTTTATTATGGCAGTCACGTGCAGGTGTTGTTCAATGGTAGAACGTCAGCCTTCCAAGCTGAATACGAGGGTTCGATTCCCTTCACCTGCTCCAACGGCGAAAAGGCCCGGCAGCGCAAATATTTGCGCCCGTAGCTCAGGCGGATAGAGCAACTGCCTTCTAAGCAGTGGGCCAGGGGTTCGAGTCCCTTCGGGCGCGCCATTCGTCATCCATGGTGGGTATAGCTCAGTAGGTTAGAGCGCTAGGTTGTGGCCCTAGAGGTCCCCGGTTCGAGCCCGGATATCCACCCCAAACTCAAAAGGGGATGCCGCCGGCATCCCCTTTTCAAATATGATGGGCCGTAGCCAAGTTGGTAAGGCACAAGACTTTGACTCTTGCATTCCGCTGGTTCGAGTCCAGCCGGCCCAGCCAGAAAAAAGCAACGTGTAAGGATTTTATCCTTCCATGTTGCTTTTTTATATTTTCAAGCTGAATTTATTTTTGCGGATTATTTTTGGAAGAATGACATTGACTCCGACCATAAGTATCTCGCAGGTTGACAAATTCAACCGATATCAACTGCAAATCCATTGTATTTCCTGTGCCAACAAGCTAAAATATAGCCAGAGGTGATTTACATGAAAGAAATCAATATTGCAAAAGTGCTTGTAAATAAGCGCAGGGAAAAGGGTGTCACCCAGGATGAGCTTGCAAGTTACATCGGAGTTTCCAAGGCGTCCGTTTCCAAATGGGAAACAGGGCTTAGCTATCCCGATGTTACCTTTCTTCCGCAGCTGGCGGCGTACTTCAACATCAGCATTGACGAGCTCATAGACTATAAGCCGCAGATGACGAAGGAGGATATACGAAAGCTGTACCGAAGCCTGTCGGCAGATTTTACGTCAAAGCCGTTTGACGCGGTGATGGAAGACTGCCGGAAGATCATTAAAAAATACTATTCGTGTTTTCCGCTGCTGCTCAATGTTGGCATCCTGATGGTCAACCATATGGAGCTGCAAAAGGATGCGAAAAAATCGGCATCGTTGATTGCGGAAGCCAAGGCCTTATTTATACGGATCAAAAAAGAATGCGACGATGTGTCGGTTACAAGGCTTGCTTTATATATGGAAGCGCTGTGCGACCTCATTTCCGGGCAGCCCGCTGCCACGCTGGAGCTGCTTGACAAAGCGGTCACGCCTGCCTTGCCCCCCGAATCGCTGATGGCTTCCGCCTACCAAATGACAGGGCGAGCCGATGAGGCAAAGGCCGTTTTGCAGGTCGGCATTTTCCAGGACATCGTCGTCTTGTTCAATTTCTTCCCGGCGTACCTGATGCTGTGCGCGGATGACCCGTCCAAGTTCGACGAGGTGCTGCACCGCTCACTTGCCGTAGCGGAGGCGTTTGACATGCGGCATCTGCACCCCGGCGTCCTGGTCGGCTTGTACATTGCGGCCGCACAGGGTTTTATGGCGCAAAATAATCATGACAAGGCACTCGTTATGCTGCAAACGTATGCGGAGATCGTAACAAGCGATATTTATCCCCTGCGCTTGCATGGCGATGCCTTTTTTGACCGTCTGGACGGCTGGCTTGATAAGCTTGATCTCGGTACAGATCTTCCCCGGGACGAAAAAACGATCCGGAAAAGCATGTCGGACGCGATTGTCAATAACCCGGCATTTTCGGCACTTTCCGATGAGCAGCGTTTTCTATGCATCGCTGAAAGACTTCAAAACAACTGCCAGTCATGCAGATAGGGGAAAACGCGATGATCGAACAAGAAAAATTGGCGGCAAAAAAGCGGCTGATCCTATTTATTGCGCTTACATTCGTCATTGCATGGATCGTGTTTTTGCTGATACCGCTCAACAAGCTCGCCTACGGAAGCAGCTTGGCTGTGGTGATCGTTATGGCTGCAATGTTTGTCCCGGCGCTTAGCAGCGTATTGACACGGCTCATCACAAAAGAAGGATTTGGGGAAATGTACCTTCGCCCCCACTTCAAGGGGCATATGAAAGACTATCTGCTCTTGTACTTCGGCCCGGCAGTCCTGCTGTTTTTGAGCGGAGCGGTCTATTTTCTGATTTTTCCCGCATCGTTTGACCCGGAGCTTACGGCTTTAAAAGAATTGCTTGCCGCAAGCGGAAAGCAGGGGACTGGCGCATCCACGCTGCTGACCGTGCAGGTTCTGATTTTTGTTGTCCTGGGCCCGATCGTAAACATCATCCCGACCATGGGCGAAGAACTTGGCTGGAGAGGGTATCTGCTCCCAAAACTGCGCATGTTTTTATCGGACAGGACCGCGCTGATTGTTACTGGGGCAATCTGGGGAGTCTGGCACTTGCCCGTGATCGTGATGGGTCACAATTACGGAACCGGTTACTGGGGCTATCCATGGCTTGGCATTTTGGCCATGACGGTTTTTTGCATTGTGCTTGGAATTATTGAGGGCTATATGTCAATAAAACTGCAAAGCGCCATTCCCGCCGCCATGATACACTCGACAGTCAATGCCGGCGCGGGATTGCCGATTTATCTGCTCAAGGGCAGCCATAACGCGCTGCTGGGACCTGCAATCACCGGCCTTATCGGCGGACTTCCGTTTATCGTTTTAGCTGTTATTTTATTAATAAAGTCGGACAGCAAGATGACGATCGAGTGAAAACGCAGCGTGCTGCAAAATGTAAGGCCGCCGGAGCGGGAATATGTGTTTACTCAGCTTGAAGTCACGCCGTGTTGCCGCAGTCACTCTATCCACCACAGTCATTCCATAAACACGGTCCTCGCAAAAGCGAGAGCCGTGTTTTTTGCGGGCGGCGGCAAAGCGGGCCGCAAAAAAAAAACAAAGGGGAGGGTGGGTGTGCGAAGACACCGAAAATGACGGGTGCCGAAATGTTTTTCATAAACGACTCGTTTTCAGGCAAATACCGGGGAAAATGAGTCTTTTTCGGAGAAAGTCGGGGTTTTTTTATTCGTAAAATGCCACCGCACGCGAAAATAAGGAGCGTGGCTTGTTCGCCGAAGTTGTAACCAATTCAAAAAAATGAATTTTGCGTTGCAAACGCTAATATAAATACGCATATACTCGCCCAAGCGAACTGGAAAAATGCGATAGAATTGTGAATAAAGGGTTAATTCTTTGAAATAGTATGCATATATTCCCCAAAAGTTATTGCATATTATTCTAGCGCTTGGTATAATCAGCACGGTGGTGCAGTATCCTAGTCAGACACGGTGGTCACCAAAGCGGGCCTAAAAATCCGTTAAAGGGCATATCGATGAAACTTCTTGTGCTTGCTGCTTGCGCCCAGCTTGGGGTGAGTGCTGGAAGGTAGGCTTAAGGGCGGCCCTCAATGGCATGAGGACAACGACCCTTTCGCCATGGAGACCTGTTTGCGTGGGTGGGCGGACGGCTGCTATAGCCAATGTACTGCCTACGGGACAGGGGGAAACCTGCAAAACGGGCCCTGCGTGGCGCTGTGTGCAGAGTAGCCTGCCTTGCGTGGACGTGTGCGAATGGGGGATCAGACGGGGGACGCCCTGGCCGGGTGGAACTCGTTATTGCCCCTTGAAACCATGGCTGCAAAAGAGGCTAAGGACCACTCGGGTCTGTCGGGGAAAACTCCTAGGCTGTTAGAAATAGACAGGACAGGGATTAAAGTGTGTACTAAGTGGCAATCGAGTATCGCGTTCGGCGACGAGGCGATCCGGACTTCAATGGGAAACCGCCCTTACGGCAACGGAGGGTAGACCGGGGGGAAATCCAACTCGACCTAATGGCGCAGAATTTACTTGTCCTGTTACCACCTACATTTTTTTTATTTGAAGGATTGTGATCACGGCAATGCCGGACATACGTCCCGCTTCGCAAAACGGAAAAGATAAAGCATCGCTCGATAAGAGCCCGGGCTCATGGGCATTTAAAACCATTATGATGACCCTGGTCATTTCCTTTTCACTTTCGCTTTTTTCATCGACGGTGCTGCTTGGCGTCAACATATACTTAGCGCTCCTGCTGCTGCTTTTTTTTGTATCGGTCGGCATCGGGTTTGATATTGTGGGAACAGCGGTCACGGCGGCGATCGGGCCGCCGTTTCATTCCATGGCAGCTCGCCGTGTGCCGGGCGCCGCCGAGGCGCTTTACCTGATCGGCAACGCCGACAAGGTCGCCAACGTCTGCAACGATGTGGTCGGCGACATCTCGGGCATCATCTCGGGCACTGCGACAGCCATCATCGTATCCTCTTTTTTGACCGGCAGCGGTATTCTGGTCCCCACCTTGATGACAGCGACCGTCGCTGCGCTCACAGTCGGGGGCAAGGCCCTTGGAAAGGGCTTTGCCATCACAAAATGCAACGACATCGTCTTCTTTGTGGCAAGGTTACTGCACGGCATTAAGGGCGCCTTCGGGATGTCCGATAAGTGAGGTTACTGCATTGCGCGTTTTGAATAAAATCAACGCTCCGCTTGACGTGAAGAAGCTCACCATGCACCAGCAAAAAAAGCTGTGCGGTGAGCTGCGTCAGGAAATTCTCGAGGTCTGTGCCAAAAACGGGGGACACTTAGCCTCTAATCTCGGCGCGGTGGAGCTGACGGTGGCCCTGCACCGCACATTCAATTCACCGGAGGACGCCATCGTATTCGACGTCGGCCATCAGTGCTATACCCATAAGCTGCTGACGGGCCGCAGGGCGACGTTTGGTGCCATTCGCACCGAGGACGGCCCTTCGGGCTTTCCTAGGATGGACGAGAGCCCGCACGACGCTTTTTGCACCGGCCACAGCAGCACCTCCATCTCGGCGGCGGCAGGCATTGCGGCTGCAAAAAAGCTCAGTGGGGACCCCGGCTTCACCATAGCCGTCATCGGAGACGGCTCCATGACGGGCGGCCTTGCCTACGAGGGGCTCAACAATGCCGCGGCGGCCGGAAGGCTCCTTATTGTCTTAAACGACAACGACATCTCCATTTCCCGCAATGTGGGCTCGCTTGCAAAGTACCTTTCGAAAATGACGTCCCGCCCCGGGTACTTTAAGCTAAAAGACGCCACGAAAAAGACACTGCTCGCAGTTCCCGGAGTCGGAAAACCGATTTACAGGGTACTGAACAGCACGAAGAACTTTGTCAAGGACGCCGTCGTCAACAGCAATATGTTTGAGGACTTCGGCTACAAATATTACGGCCCCTTAAACGGCCACGACCTCAAGGTCATGGAGGATGTTTTTAAGCGTGTGAAAGACCGTGGCGAAGCGGCTCTTGTGCACGTCAAGACCATCAAGGGCTGCGGTGTCGATTACGCCGAACGGGACCCCTGTACATATCACGGCGTCCCGCCCTTCGACGCCATCACCGGGGCGATTCCAAAGGGATCCCCGAGCTTCTCACATAAGTTCGGCGAACTTCTGACCGATATGGCGGAAGCGGACAACCGCATTGTCGGCATCACGGCCGCCATGCAAATCGGGGTCGGGCTTGCGGAGTTTGGCAACCGCTTCCCGGATCGGTATTTTGACGTCGGCATTGCCGAGCAGCACGCCGTCACGTTTGCGGCGGGGCTTTCCTCCAAGGGCATGCGGCCCTACTTTGCCGTCTACTCATCATTCTTGCAGCGGGCATACGACCAGCTGATTCACGACGTTGCGATGCCGCATCTGCCCGTTGTCATCGGAGTTGACAGGGCAGGCCTTGTCGGCGACGACGGAGAGACCCATCAGGGTATTTTCGATGCATCCTTCCTAACGGCAATTCCGGGCTTTACGGTCTATTCCCCGGCCGACTTCGCGCATTTGGCGAAAGCCCTGAAAAAGCCTGTGACAGGTCCTGTCGCCATCCGGTATCCGCGCGGCGGAGAGCCAAAATTACCGGCAGGGCGCGAGGTGGGCGACTTCACTGTCTACGGCGACGGGGACACGGTCATTCTCACATACGGGCGCATCACGGGGGAGTGTATCGACTCCCGTGCCACCGTCATCTCCCTGCTCACGATCAGTCCCATTGACTGGGACGCTTTAGTAAAGCTGATTCCTTCCGGCTGTAAAAAAATCGTCTTTGTCGAAGAGGGCATGCGTAAGGGCGGGATCGGCGAGCGGTGCGCAGGCGTTTTTGCGCAGCACGCTCTGCCCCCGGTGCAGGTGATCGCAATCGACGGCTTTGTCAAACACGCGACAGTCGCCCGGCAGCTGGAGCTTACGGGGCTGGATGCCGCCTCTGTCAAAAAGGCGGTGTGGCATGTCGGATAAAGGACGGCTCGACGCACTTTTGGTGTCGAGAGGGCTCATGGAGAGCAGAGAACTTGCTCGGTCTGTCATCATGGCGGGGCATGTGATTGTCGATGGGGACCGCGAGGATAAGCCGGGGCGCATGGTGGCAAGTGATGCCGCGGTCGAGGTCAGAAATTACGAAAAGAAGTATGTCAGCCGCGGCGGATATAAGTTGGAAAAAGCCATGGAGGCCTTTGGCCTTGACTTGACGGGGGCTGTCTGCATCGACGGCGGGGCCTCGACAGGCGGATTCACCGACTGTATGCTGCAAAATGGGGCGGTGAAAGTCTACGCGGTCGACGTCGGATACGGGCAACTCGCCTGGAGCCTGCGCAGTGACCCCAGAGTCGTCTGCCTGGAGCGCACAAACCTTCGCTTTGTCACTGCGGACCTCATCCCGGAGCCCATTGACTTTGTTTCGGTCGACGTCTCCTTCATATCGCTGGCCCTTGTCATGCCGCCACTCATCGCCCTGATGAAAGAGGGCGGGGAGGCCGTCGCCCTCATCAAGCCGCAGTTTGAGGCGGGCCGCGAGAAGGTCGGCAAAAAAGGGGTCGTGCGGGAGATGGGGACCCATGTCGAAGTCATTGAAAAAATCATAGCGCTGGCGCCCCTATGGGGCGTGGCGGTCACGGGGCTGACCTATTCGCCCATCAAAGGGCCTGAGGGCAACATCGAGTTCCTCATTCACCTGGTCAAAGGGGCGGACGCCGGACCGCTGCCCGATATCGAGGACGTCGTGGTCGCGGCGCACGGGGGTGTCAAATGAAAATAAATCTAATTGCAAGTCCCATTAAGGACCAGGGCATGCAAGTGGCGCGGCAGACGGCGGGACTTTTAACCGAGTGGGGGGCCGACGTCTGGATTGACGATACGGTGGCGCACCTTTTCGGGGAGGACAACGTTGTCAGGGCGCCAAAAGAGACCTGCATGTCGGGTGCGGACATCGTCATCGCCATCGGCGGGGACGGGACTTTCCTCAAGGCTGCAACCGGTGCAGCCCAGGAGGGCATTCCGGTGCTCGGCATCAACTTAGGTCACACCGGCTTTTTGGCCGAGGTCGAGACGGGGGAGCTGCAGCTTTTGCGCCGGCTCTTTGAAGGGGATTATACGGTAGAGAGCCGCATGATGCTGCAGGCGTCGGTGCGGCGGGGCGGAAAGACCCGCTTTCGGGGACTCGCCTTAAACGACATTGTGCTGCACCGCGGGATGGTGTCGCGCCTACTCACGATGCAAGTGCTCTGCGACGGCAGCTTCATTTCCACCGTGCGGGGAGACGGGCTTGTCATCGCCACGCCCACCGGATCGACCGGGTATTCCCTGTCGGCCGGCGGCCCCATCATCGATCCGAGGACCGCTTGTATGTCCATGGTTCCGGTCTGCTCGCACTCCTTGGCGAGCCGCACCATCATTTTCTCGAGCGCCTCCAAAATCACTGTGACACCGGAGATGGAGGAGGGGAGGGACGCTTACCTGTCGCTCGACGGAGCCGCCAGTTTTCTACTTCTGCAAGGTGACGTGGTCGCGCTTAAAAAAGCGCCGGTCACGGCCCAGATAATAAGGCTTAAACCCGACAACTTCTATGAGATACTTAGAAACAAATTCAAAGAGGGGGATGGAACATGAAGCTGAAAAGGCACGCAAAGATCCTCGAAATCATCAACTCAAAAGTAATCACCACGCAGGAAGAGCTGGTGGAGGAACTTATTAACGCAGGTTTTAAAGTCACGCAGGCTACGGTTTCGCGCGACGTAAAGGAACTGCGGTTGGTCAAGGTGCAGTCGGACTCAACCTACCGGTATTCGGTCGGCTATCAACCGTCGTCCCGTGGCCGCATCATCCCGCGGTATGGTTCCATCATCCGCGAGACCATCGTCAACATCGACCATGTGGGCAACCTTGTTGTCGTCGTCTGCCACTCCGGCATGGCCAATGCCGCGGCGGAGGCCATTGACGTCTCCGAGATGCCGGGCGTCGTCGGAACCATTGCGGGCGACAATACATTCCTTGCCGTCATGCGCACCGAAGAGGATTCCTTTGCGTTTATTGAGGAACTGAACAACATCGTCAACGGCTAAAAGATATGCTGAAAAGCCTCTTTATTGAAAATGTTGCAGTCATTGACCGGCTTGATATTGAGCTGTCTCCCGGATTCACGGTTTTGACCGGAGAGACGGGCGCCGGAAAGTCCATCATCATCGACTCGATCGGAATGCTCTTAGGCGGCAGAGTCTCCCGCGACCTCATACGGTCGGGGGAGAGCGCTGCTGCGGTTTCGGCGATATTTGACGGGCCACAGGGTGAAGTGAGCGTCGAGCGGACGCTCGCAGCGGACGGGCGCAGTGCAGTGCGCATCGACGGGCGGCCGGCGACAGTCGCGATGCTGCGGGAGCTCGGAGAGACGCTTGTGAGTATCCACGGTCAGCACGACAGCGGCTGGCTGCTCCAGCCGGAGCGGCACATCCTCTTTGTCGATGAGCTGGCAAATGCAGGGGAACTGCTGGACATTTATAAGGCGAGCTACGGGAAGGTAAATGCGCTGAAATCCAAAATTGAAAGTCTGCACATGGATGAGCGGGAGAAGTCGCGCAGGCTCGATATGCTGCGCTTTCAGGTGGAGGAGATTTCGGGGGCAGACCTTGTTCCCGGTGAGGCCGAAAAGTTAAACGAGCGCCGCACCGTCATGCAAAACGCCGGGCGGCTTGTCCGGTCGGTGGGGGCTGTCTGCGACGCCCTTGACCCCGAGGACGGGGAGGGCGCCGTTTCGCTTGCGGGCGCAGCACTTCGGCAGCTCAATGCCTGCACCTCGCTGTCAGACAGGCTGGCAGAGGTGGCAGGGAGGCTTGAAGGGAGCTATTATACCCTGACCGACGTGGCGGGTGAGATGCGGAGCTTCCTCGAAGAACTCGATTTTGATCCGGCCGACATCGACCGGGTTGAGAGAAGGCACGACGTGATCCACAGGCTTTGCCGCAAGTACGGCGACACGGTCGAAGCGGTCATCGCCTATGGGGTCAAAGCCGCAGCCGAGCTTGAAGAAATTGAGCTGTCGGATGAGCGAATAAACGCTCTTGAAAAGACGCTTGCCCGTGTGTATAATGAACTATCCGGTCAGGCGGAGGAACTCTCTGCCCTGCGGCAAAAAACGGCCGATGAAGCGCAACGCCGTATTGAAGAGGAACTGCGGTTTTTGAATATGCCAAAGGCAAAATTCATCATCGACGTGCGGCCTCTTGCGGACTTCGGGCCACAGGGCCGCGACGAAGTGGAATTTTTATTTTCGGCAAACGTCGGCGAAGAGCCCCGTCCCTTGGCCAAAATCGCCTCCGGCGGCGAGCTCTCGAGGGTCATGCTGGCCCTGCGCTCGGTAATGACCGGCAAGGGCGATGCCGACACCCTCATTTTCGATGAGATCGACACCGGCGTCTCGGGATCCGCTGCCGAGCAGATCGGGCGCAAGCTTCAAAGCCTCTCTGAAAGCCGCCAGGTGCTCTGCGTCACCCACCTGCCGCAGATTGCATGCCTTGCGGCAAACCACCTTGTCATCACGAAAAAAGAGGCGGCTGGGCGCACGTTCACGGCGGTGGAGCCTGTCGACGGCGAAGCCAGGGCAGGGGAATTAGCAAGGCTCCTCAGTGGCAACGTCGTAACGCCGGCTGCCATGGAGGCCGCCCGCGAGATGCTGCGGACAAAATAGCATATTGGCACAGACTACTTATGAAACAGTTACTTCGGACAGGCACTGTCTGTCCGGGGGAGTTGTGATATTAAAAATGGTAACACCGCGAAAGTTCTAAATGCTCAGATGCGTCGGCAAATTTTTTGTCAGATAAAACAAAAAACACAGTGAATACTGGATGTATTCACGAGTATTTTTGTGAGATATGGCGGGAAATTTGCAAGCAGATGAGCGTTTAAGGCGTCAGCCGTGAACTCGCGCGGTGTTATCAAAAACTATCGGTAAAGGAGAGAACAGCATGGGCGTATTTGAAGATCTGAAGGCGCGCGGCCTGATTGCGCAGCTCACGAACGAAGATAGCATCAGAGAGTTGATGAACAGCGGAGGTGCGACGTTTTATATCGGCTACGACGCCACGGCCGACAGTCTTCATGTTGGCCACTACCTCCAGCTGGCCACCTCGGCCAGACTGCAGCAGGCGGGCAACAAGCCCATTGTTCTGCTCGGCGGCGGCACGACGATGGTTGGCGACCCCTCGGGGCGCAACGACATGCGCAAGATCATGACCCGTGAGATCATCAACCACAATGCGGAGTGCTTTAAAAAGCAGATGGCCAAATTCATCGACTTTAAAAAGCCCGGTGCCGTCATGGCCGACAACGCCGACTGGCTCTTAGACTTAAACTATGTGAGTTTCCTGCGGGAAGTCGGCATTCACTTCTCGGTCAACCGGATGCTGGCCGCCGAATGCTACAAGTCCCGGCTTGAGGATGGCCTGACCTTCTTTGAACTGAACTATATGATCATGCAAAGCTACGACTTTGCGGTGCTGCACGATAAATACGGCTGCAACATGCAGTGCGGCGGCGACGACCAGTGGTCCAACATCCTAGGCGGCATCGATCTCGTGCGCCGTATGTACGGCGACGAGGTCTACGGTGCGACGTTCTCGCTCCTGACGACCTCAGAGGGCAAGAAGATGGGCAAGTCCCAAAGCGGCGCCATCTGGCTCGACCCGAACAAGACCCCGCCCTATGACTTCTTCCAGTACTGGCGCAATGTCGAGGATGCAGACGTCATGCGCTGCCTCAAGATGCTGACCTTCCTGCCGGTTGAGCAAATCGACGAGGAGTTCGGTAAGCTCGAGGGGAAGGATCTCAACCGTGCCAAGGAGACCTTAGCCTATGAACTGACCAAGACGGTCCACGGCGAAGAGGAGGCCAATAAAGCCCTCGCCGCAGCAAAGCAGGTCTTTGAGTCGGCCGGAGTCAGCGACGACATGCCGACTAAGGAGATTGCAGATGCTGATTTTGAAAACGACATGATCGGCCTCTTAGATCTCTTAGTCAAGACCGACATCGCCCCCTCCAAAGCCGAAGCGAGACGCCTTGTTGAGCAGGGCGGAATTATCTTAGGCGACATCAAGGTAGAGGATGCCAAGGCGACGGTCGGGAAGGATCTTTTCGATAACGGATTTGTCATAGTCAAGAAGGGAAAGAAGAATTTCTACAAGGTTGTCTTGAAATAAACAACAGTGGAACGGACTTCATAACGATTTTGCACGAGTAAGCAAAAATGTTTAATGCCCATCCGACGGCTGTCGGATGGGCATTTTATATGCTTATAAATTAAAAATGAATCTCATCAAACCTCGGATAGCCCGAGATCGTGCCGTCCACGGTGACGGTATGGGCGGCGTACACGTTGGCTCGTTTGGCCGCGGTGTTGGGGTCGTCGCCCCAGACAAGGCAGGCCGTAAAGGCCGCCATGTATCCGTCGCCCGCCCCGGTGGTGTTGACGACATCGACTTTTGGCGCTTCGAATTTGCGCGTGCCGGCTTCGTCGCACAGCACCGACCCCTCGGCCCCGAGGGTCAGGACTACGGCGCCAACCTGATACGTATTTCGCACGCGAAGGGCCGCATCTTCATAGTCGTCACCACAGTCACAGCCTAAGAGCCCGCACGCTTCGACCTCGTTGATGAAAAGATAGTCGACAAAGGGCATGGGCGCAAGTTTCCGGTCGGGGAGGGGACTGGGGTTCATGAGGACCGTAAGCCCGCGCTCCTTGGCAAGGCGGGCGGCAACGATTGGCTCTTCAACCCCGATTTCAAAGCCGGTAACAAAAATGCTTGCCTCGGGGTAGTCGTCAAAGGCTGCTGCGACCTCATGGGCTGTCATTGGGCACTTACGGCGCTCGCTGCAGATGATGGTATTGGAACCATCAGGCAACAGCATGACAAGGCCGACGCCGGTGTTGATCTCGGGCGACATTTCGTAGTGGGTGAGATCGATGCCGGCCGCCCCCATCCAGTCAGCCCCCATGCGGGCAAAAAGGTCATTGCCGACACGGCAGACAAATGCAGTAGGGACGCCCAGCCGACCCAAGGCCACAGCGAAGTTGGAGCCCTTTCCGCCGTCGTCCTCCATGCGCCAGTTGCGTCCCCGCACCGTCTCGCCCTCAGTGGGAAAGCGGGGCAGGGTCACATACATGCCGACGCCGTGACTGTTGAACAAGATGACCTTGACATTTTTGTTCATGGGCCACCTACTTTTTATGAGAACGGGGGTGGTCGAGGGTCATCTCGTCGCAGTAGAGAATGCGCTCGGGGATGTACTTCGTCGTGAAAGTGACGGGGTATTCGAGCGTCGGCTCCGAAAAAAGCAGCACCCGCAGCGCCGTTTGCTTCCAGGAGCCCATGCGGAACATGTAGACGATGCGACGGGCTGACAAAATGGCCTTCATGCCAAGGGTGATGGCTTTGGGCGGCACAAAGTCGTAGCAGCCGCCAAAGTTGCGCTGCGACAGGGCGACTAAGGTGTCCTCGTTGAGCTCCACAATGCGGGCTTTGCTGTTTTTGTACTGCTCGTGCCCGATGCGGTAGTAGCGGGAATGCGGGGCTTCGCAAAAACCGACAAGTCCCTTGCAGCCGATCCCCGCCCAGATCGTGTCAATACCGCCGACTTCCTCAATCTTGGCGTCGTATGCGTCGATGTCGTTAATATCCGGGCAAAAGATCTGGTCTTTGGGAATGGCGAGCTCTGAGTCAATGCGGTCGAAGAGCCGCGCTTTCAGGGTGCCGCGCAGGCTCTCGTACCGCGGCTCGACGGGGTAGGGGCGGCCCTCCCAGTCGAGAAACTCGTCCATCATGAAAGCGTAGACGTTTTTCATCGAGATGTGCTCCTCATTGACCCGGCGAATGAACGTCTCGTACTGGTCAAGGGGGCCGGTGGGTAAAATCCAGCGGGTGGGGCGCCCTGAAGCATTGTTTGACAGAAGCTCCTCCACCATCAGGTTGCCGATCTCCTCCATAAGGTCGGCCGTCGTCTTGCGGCAGCGGATTTCGGCCTTGAGACCCTGCATTGAGAGCAGCTGCTCCGATGAATAGGAGCACCATTCTTCCAGCTGTTCGCGAGTGATTATGAAGTCCATGCGCACATCCTCCTCAGTCAGTAATGATTTCTGATTAACGTTTTATGTGCGCACACTGCATCGATAAAATCAGTCGCTGCAGGAGCATTAACACAATTTGTTTAGCAAAATAATTGAGATGGAAACATTGTTTATAGAATAAAAAATTTGCACTTCAAGTAAAAATATTTTACATAGTTACACATATTTTGAAAAAATGCATAATAAATAGCCAAATATAACCAAACAACCTATTGCAACTTGACGAAACCTGTTGTATAATTTTGGTATTAAATGGTGTCGAAAGCGTGTAAGTGCGCATGGCCCATGTCGAAAATCCGATAATTTTATCGCAAGCGATACGGAAGGACGAAACATGCGGGAACTGTTGCTTGGACTCTCGGCATTTGCGCTCTTTATGCTCGGTGATCTCAACGCGATCAAGTGGAAAGCAAAAATGCTTAGGACGCTGTTCTTTCTCGGATGCATCCTGCTTGCATACTCCACAGTCGTTTTGACACTGCCTATACAGCCGGATGCGCCGACCTGGCGCCTTGTCCTCTTCGGAGGAACGGCCGCCTGCTTTTTCGCACTACTGCTCTATTCGCTCTTTTTCGCAATTCCCTTTACAAAGACATACATAGCACCCGGCTCCTCCCCGAAAGTCTGCCGGACCGGCATGTATGGAATGTGCCGCCACCCGGGCGTTTTGTGGTTTGCCGGAATGTACCTATTTTTGTACTTGGCGAACCCTTCGGCTGGACTTTTGGCGGCGGCCGTGACATTTTCCTCGGCAAACCTCCTCTATGTTGTCTGGCAGGACATATACGCATTTCCGAGGATGTTTGAGGATTACGCTGATTACAGGCTGCAAGTTCCGTTTTTGATTCCAAGGTTCAAACGCAGCAGCTGATGGACTGTTCTTAGATTCAAAACCGATTTCAACAGATTGGAGGTGTGGGCCGTGCGTTTTCAGGACAAGCTGAAAAGTGTTCCTCGCGAAAAAATTTGGGCGGAATACTGTGGCTTTCTTGAGCTAGACATCGAGCAGTATATGTCCATCCAGCGCCGGCTCATGCTCGAACAGCTCTCCCTGTGGAAAAACTGCTCTTTAGGCAAGCACATGCTCCAGGGCGCCGTCCCTGATTCGGCCGACACATTCAGAAGCACATTCCCCCTGACTACATACACCGATTACGCGGACACCCTGCTCATGCGCCGGGACGAGATGTTGCCCGACGTCCCCACGATCTGGATCCAGACGACCTGGGAGGGTGGGCGTCACCCTGTCAAATTGGCACCCTATACCCCCGGCATGCTGAATACCTTTAAACATAATATCATGACCTGCATGATTTTGGCTACTAGTTCCGGGTACGGAAAGTTCGACATCAGCGCCGGCAACACATTTTTATATGGACTTGCCCCGCTGCCATACGCCACGGGGCTTTTGCCGCGTGTCATCTGCGACGAAGTCGACATCGAGTTTTTGCCGTCTGTCAAGGAAGCTGAGAAAATGAGCTTCTCCGAGTGCAACAAGCTTGGATTCAAGCTTGGCATGTCAAAGGGCATTGACTATTTCTTCGGACTTGGCAGCGTGGTCTACTATGTCAGTCAGAGCTTTGCCCAGATGGGCAAGGGCAGCAACGGAAAAAAGTCGCTCTCCCCGGCGATGGCCGCCCGCTACCTGCGCGCGAAACACCGCGCGAAAGAAGAAAACCGTCCCCTCATGCCCAAGGACTTCTTCAAGCTGCGCGGCTTCATGGTGGCCGGTACCGACAACAACTGCTACAAAGACGAGCTCGAGGAGTTCTGGGGCATTCGCCCGCTCGAGGTTTTCGCCGGCACCGAGCCGACATGCGTCGGCAGCGAGACTTGGAACAGAGACGGCATGTACTTCTTCCCCGACGCCTGCTTCTACGAGTTTTTGCCGGAGGATGAGGCGTCGCGCAGCAAGGCCGACCCCTCCTATCAGCCCCGCACGCTTTTAATGGATGAAGTCGTGGCAGGGGAGAAGTATGAACTTGTCGTATCGGTCTTCAAGGGCGGCGCTTTTATGCGCTACCGGGTGGGGGACATGTATAGGTGCCTCGGCATCGGAAGCTGTGCCGACAAGTCCACCCTGCCGCGGTTTGCCTACATCGACCGCACGCCCGATGTCATCGACATTGCCGGATTTACGCGTATTTCGGAGGTCTCGATTGACCGTGTCGTAACACTCTCGGGGCTCGCGGTCTCGGGGTGGGCTGCTGCGAAAGAATTCACGCCGGAGGGCAAGCCCTTCCTGCATATGTATGTGGAACTGCAGGCCGAGTCGCTCGCAAATATCGCCGTAAGCCGCGAAATCCTTCGGGATCAGCTTTCGATTTACTTCAAATACACAGACAGCGACTATAAGGATCTCAAGAAAATACTCGGTATGGACCCGCTTGAAATCACGATACTCCGGTGCGGGGCCTTTGACAAATACACCCACAAGACCGGCAAGTCGCTGCGCCGCCTGAACCCTCCGGCGCATGAACTGAAAGAGCTCATCCAGCTGCAGGAGATGGTACCCCTTACGACCGGAAAGGGGAGGTACCTATGAACAGTTTTGCCTTCATTCCGATCACGGCACTCTGCTGCTATCTCTTCTTGCTCATGGCGTTTCTTGCAGCGAAAAGGACAAAAGTCACAAACGACTTCGTCTTCATGCTGTTCTGCTGCGTACTGTGGACCGGCGGCTCCTTCGCCATGCGCCGCCTGTACTGGCCGTCGCCCGAAATTTGGTATCAAGTCTCCATCTGCGGACTGATCCTGCTTACCTATGCCTTTTTCGTCTTTGCCAGAGACTTTTCAGACACGAAGCCGCGCAAGCTCGACTTGCTGTGGCTGTTTTTGCTGTTGGCCGTTGCGGTTTTGAATATCCTGACCGGCTGGTTTTTGGCGGCTCCCGAGATCATCATGGTAGAGGGCGAGCCGACGTTCGTCTATCACACCTCGCTCGGGTTCATTGCGCTTGCTGCGATTATACTCGTCGTCATATCGCGCATGGTCATCATCATCGTCCACTTCTCCAAGCGGGATGAGGTCAAGCGCCGGGCTTTCACGCCGGTCTTCGCGGGGCTTGTGGCGCTTGTACTTGGCCACCTGGCGCTCATGATTCCGCAGCTCTCCGGATTCCCAATCGATATCGTCTCGAGCGTCGTCTTTGTAATCTGCCTCTTTTACGCGCTTTACCGCAGGCGACTCTTTAAGCTCACGCTGCTGGTCTCCAAGGGTGTCTGTTATTTGGCCACCGCCATCCTCTCATTTGCGATTTTCTTAAACCTCGTAAAACCCTTGCACATCTTCATCGATCAGAAGTTTCCTCTTATCGGCGACAACGATGTCATCATCATCGCGACTTTGTTCTCCTTTATCACCGTGATGATTTACACCGCGATGAAGCGGTTTGTCGACAATGTTTTCATTAAAGATGAGATTGCCCGCGCCCAGGTCTTGCACGCCTTCAGTTCGTCGGTAGCCAAGAGCCTCGAGTTCTCCGAAATTATGGAGGAGATCGTCCGGGTCGTGAAGCGCACACTCCCGGTCCGCAAAGTATATATCTGCGTAGAGAGCAATGACGGCTCCTGCTACAAGCTTGCCCACAGCGAGAATCCGCTTGACGATTGCCGGCTGAAGATCGACTCCGACAATCCGATCATCGAGACGCTGCGTGCGAGCGGGGAGTGCCTCTTCATGGAGGAGTTCCGCTGCCTGTCCGCCTATAAGTCCATGTGGGACGAGGAAAAGCGGGAAATTTCCGAGCTTGGCATCGAGTGCATCGTGCCGCTGTGCGACGACGGCATCTTAGTCGGCATGGTGCTGCTGGCTGAAAAAGAGCGCTCATCGAACTATACATACGATGACATCACATTCCTCACCTCGGTCGGCTCCATCGGCTCCATTGCGGTCAAGAACGCCAGACTCTACGAGCGTGCCAGACTTGAGGCCTGCACCGATGAGCTCACGGGGCTTTTAAACCGCAAGTATTTCCTCGAGACGCTGCAGCGCGAGTTTGAGCAGCGCAAAGAGCACTCGCTGGCGCTCATCATCTTGAACCTCGACGACTTCAAGCTCTACAACCAGCTCTACGGCAACCGCGAGGGTGATATTCTGATCTGCAAGGTGTCCGACATCTTAAGGGCCACCGTCGGCAGCAACGGGTTTGTCGCCCGGTACAGCGGCAAGGAATTTGCCCTCATTTTGCCGGAATACGACCTGTATGGCGCCAAGAGCATGGCCGAGATCATCCGCTCCCAGGTCGCCGACATCAACCGCGACAATCCAGTCCTTGCTTTGAAGCCCGTGACCATGAGCGGCGGCATCTGCGCCATTCCTTACGGCGCTGCAACCCCCAAGGAGCTTGTTGAAAACGCCGACATGGCGGTCTATCAGGTTAAGCGCAGCGGAAAGAATGCCATAAGGCTTTCGACCGGCGGTACAAGCCCCGGCGAGCAAGTGACCCCGAAGGAGCTCCACCGGTCCGATGTCTATTCGGAATACGCCTCCACCATCTATGCCCTGACGGCAGCCATTGACACGAAGGATCACTACACCTTCAGTCACTCCAAGAATGTGGCCTACTACGCCTCCGAGCTCGCCTATGCCTGCAATATGAATGAGGACATCGTCGAGATCGTCAGAGAGGCGGCCCTCTTGCACGACATCGGCAAAATCGGCATCAACGAGCAGATTCTCAACAAGCCCGACCGGCTGACCGACGGGGAATTCCAGTCCATGAAAAACCACGTTGAAAACTCGGTCGGCATCATTAAGCATCTGCCGTCGCTCGACTACGTCATCCCCGCCGTCATCGGTCACCACGAGCGGTACGACGGCCGCGGCTACCCCAGGGGCCTTGTGGGCGAGGACATTCCGATTCTGGCCCGCATCCTCTGCGTTGCCGACTCCTTTGACGCCATGGTCTCCCACAGGCCCTATAAACGCCCGTACCCGGTTGAGCACGCACTCCGGGAAATTGAGGCCCAAAGTGGCCTGCAGTTTGACCCGAAACTGGCCCCGCTCTTTGTTAAGCTCGTCCGAGAGGGGAAGGTTACCCCGATTTTGACCGACGTCGAGCTGAAAATCGTCAACAAATAAGTAAAGGGCCCCGCCGAAAAGCGGGGCCCTTTGTTTCATGCTTTAAAGCGAGCGGTGCGGTTGATTATCGGACCGATTTGTGATAAAATCACATCAATAAAAAAGCCTTAAGAGTTTGGGGGGAGCATACGTTGCCGCTCATTGAAGGACGCAAGCTCTGCAAGACATATAATCTGGGCGAAAGCCCGGTATACGCGCTTAGGGAGACCAGTTTTTCCATAGAAGAGGGCGAGTTCATCGTGGTTTTGGGGCCGTCGGGCTCCGGAAAATCAACCTTGCTCAACATCATCGGCGGCATGGACACGCCGGACTCAGGTGAGCTTTGGTACAAGGGCGAGCGCATTGACGGAAGAGACGAAAAGGCGCTCTCGACATTCCGGCGCCGGGCGGTCGGCTTTGTTTTCCAGTTTTTCAACCTGATCCCGGGGCTGACAGCGCAGGAGAATGTGAAGCTGGCGGCCGACATTGCGGTAAACCCGCTCGACACGAAGACGCTTGTCGAGCAGGTGGGACTTTCCGACCGGGCGGACCATTTTCCGTCCCAGCTCTCGGGCGGCCAGCAGCAGCGGGTGGCGATCGCTCGTGCCATCGTCAAAAACCCCGATTTGCTTCTCTGCGACGAGCCGACGGGGGCCTTGGACGTTGCGACCGGAGTCGGTGTGCTGGAGCTGCTGTGCGACTTTCATCAGATGTACCATAAGACGGTGCTGCTCATCACCCACAACTCGGCCATCGGCCGGCTTGCGAACCGGGTGTTTTACATGAAGGACGGCCGGGTGGACAAAATTGTCGTCAACGATCACCCCGCCACTCCGAAAGAGGTCGATTGGTGATGCTCTGGCGCAAGCTGTTTCGGGATATCCGCCGGTCAGCCGGCGCTTACGCCGTCTGTGCCATGCTCTGCGCGGTCGGCTTCATGAGCTATGCCTGCATGGTCATTGCGGCGCAGGCGCTTGTCACGTCCCGGGACGAGTACTACCGCACCACAGGCTTTGCCGACTGCTTTGCCACTGTGATCGGCGCCCCGGCGGGCGCACTGCGGCAAATTGAGCGAATTGACGGGATCGAGGCGGTTGACGGGAGGCTTTCGGCCATCGCCACCGTCAAGGGGCTGGGGGAGGGCGACAGTGATCCGGAGCTTCTGCTCTGCGCCATCCCGCGGGGCGACCTCAACAAGCTGAACCTCATGTCTGGATACATACCGGCGGCGGGGGAGGACGGCATCCTGCTGTCAAGCCAGTTCTCCGGGGCATGGCGGCTCGAGGAGGGCAGCGTGACCATTCGCATCGCGGGCAAAACCAGAACGCTGTCTGTTGCCGGCATCACCGAAAGCCCCGAGTTTGTCTACATCATGCGAAACGCCTACGACATCATGCCGGACCCCGCCAAGTACAGCTTTGCCTTTGTCGACTCCGAGCTGCTTGAAGGGATGACCGGAAAGGCCGGCACCGTGACCGACATCTTCTTTACCTTGGCGCACGGCGCGACTTTTTCGGACATTGAGGACGAGGTGCGGCAAATTCTGGAGCCCTACGGGCTCTCCTCTCTTGTCGAACGCGAGCGGCACAGCTCGGCCGCCATGCTCGAGTCGGAGCTAAAACAGATCAGGACGATGGTCACAAGGGTGCCGCTGCTCTTTGTCGGAGTGGCAGGGCTCATTTTGTTCATCACGCTCCGGCGGCTCATAGAAAACCAAAGGGGCCAGATCGGCACCCTGAAATCGTTTGGCTACACCTCAACCGAGGTGCTGATGCACTATACATGCTACGGTGCCGTCGTGGGGCTTGCGGGCGGCGTTTTGGGCAGTATCGCGGGCTGTCTTTTAGCCGGCGAAGTGACGAAGATGTACCAGACGTATTTCCGACTGCCCACTTTGGCCGAGGCCTCCATGTTCTCGCTGCCGGTCGTCCTTTTGGGAACGGCTGCGGGCGCCATTCTCTGTTCGGCGGCGGCCCTGCTCGCCGCCCGGTCCGTCTACTCGCTGCGCCCGGCCGAGGCTTTGCGGCAGCGTCCGCCGGTCTCCGCCAGGCCAACGCCTATCGAGCGGATGCCACATATCCTGGCGCTCTTCACAACGCAGGGCCGTGTGGGACTGCGAAATACATTTCGAAGCACGCGGCGGTCGGTCGCAACCGTCATCGGCGTCGCTTGCGCCTATATGATTTTGGCCGTCATGCTCTCAATGTACTCGATCACCGACTCCTTCTTGTTCGACCAGCTGGAGCTCATGCAGCGGCAGGACGTAAAAGTGGGCTTTTCGCGGCCTGTCGCAACGGCCGACGCCCTGCGGGCCGCCCGCACAGCCGGTGTCTTCGATGCCGAGACGGCGGCCGAAGCGCCGGTGCGGCTTTTTTCGCAGCAGGAAAAGCGGGATATCACCCTGATGGGCCTGCCGGAAAACTCTAAGCTTTATCGGCTTTTGGACAAAGACGGCAACCGCATCGGCCTGTCGGACGATGGGATCGTCCTGACGGAACACCTCGCCTCGCTGCTGGGCGCCTCTCCCGGCGATCTGCTTGAGATGAAGACACTTTATCCGGTAGAGAAGACGACCAGAGTACGGGTGACGGGCATCGCCTCCATCTATATGGGGACTTCCGCCTATACGACACTGACGGGCCTTGCCCGCATGACGGGTTACGGCGACGCGGCGACCATGCTGCTGGTCAAGGGGGACGATGCGTCGCTGCAAGAGCTCGCCGACACGCTGGACGGGGCCGTCGCCGTCGCCTCCACCGAGAGCAGAGCCGCGATGGTGCAGACTTATCGGGATCTGCTCGCAAGCTACGACGGCCTGCTCTGGTTCATGGTGCTGCTGGGCGTTGCGGTGGCGGCTGCCGTCATTTACGCGGCGGGGCTTGTCACTTTCGAGGAGGCCAGGCGCGACATGGCCATTTTAAAACTCATCGGATGCAGTGCGAAAGAGGCTTTTCGAAGTGATTTCGGTCGAGCAGTGGCTGGTGTCCATCGTCGGAATGGCGGCCGGTGTGCCGATGGCAATGGCGGTCAATAACATGTTCACGAACCTCATTGCCTCGGATGTGTATTCAATGCCGCCCATGATTTCGCCGCCCTCGCTGCTGTGGGCGCTGCTGCTCACGGGGGTCGCCGTGGAGCTGTCCAATCTGGCAATTTTAAAAAAAGTCCGGCGGCTCGTCCCGGCCGATGTCTTAAAGGACAGAGAATGAGCGGGCGCGATTTTTATAAACGGAGGTGCGGTGCATGTTAATCGGCAGTTCTCTCAAACGTCAAAGTACGTTAGACGCGGTACGAAACGAAGTCATCCTCGGGGACTGTCTTGAGGTCATGAAAAAACTGCCACAGGGCAGCATCGACCTTGTCATGACCTCGCCGCCCTACAACCTAGAGGGCGAGCTACCCTATCCGGAATACGTCAAATGGCAGAGGGCGTGCCTGCGGCAGATGCTGCGGCTCATCAAAGACGACGGGGCCATATTTTACTCGCAGATCTGGCGGGTTCAAAACGGGCGCATACAGGATCGGCATGAGATCCTGCGGGGTATGCCGGTAAGGCAGGTCATCATCTGGAAAAGGGCCGGCGGCGTCAATTTCAATCCCGGCTACTTCCTGCCGACTTACGAGGTCATATATCTCATCGCAAAGCCGGACTTTTGCCTCGCCCCCGGCGCAAACGGCGTGGGGGACGTCTGGAGCATCACGCAGGAGCGGCGCAATCCGCACCCGGCCCCGCAGCCGGTTGAGCTGACCGACCGGATTGTCGCTTCAACCACGGGGAAAATCCTGCTCGATCCCTTTGCCGGCAGCGGCACCGCCGCGGTGTCGGCGCTGCGGCACGGCAGGGACTACATTTTAATTGACGATTCCCCCGAGTACTGCGAGATGGCATCCCGTAGGCTTTCCGGGGAGGACTGGGGCGGCTACGACGAGTTTACTCATCAGGAGACCTTCACGACGTTCGATGGCGAGGCCTGGTGAGACAAAAGACGGCGGCTAAATTCAGCTTAAGACAGTGAGGCGTCTGATATGAGGCTTTTTATTGCGGTTCGTTTTTCCCCGCCCGTCATGGACATGCTGAAGGGCGTCATTGGCGAACTTCGGCAGCAGGGGAGGGGCAACTTCACGAACCCTGAAAACCTCCACCTCACGATGGCCTTCATCGGCGAATCGGAAGATGTCCGGGGGGCCACAGCCGCGATCAGAGAGGCGGCAGCGCGTGACCCCTTCGACATAACGGTTGGCGGGAGCGGACATTTTGGGAACATCTACTGGGTCGGCATCGACAAAAGTCAGGAGCTTGAGGGCCTTGCAGACTCCCTGCGCCATGCCCCTGAAAGCCCGGGGTCTGCCTTTTGATGAAAAAGCCTTTAAGCCCCACATCACGGTGGCCCGCCGGTTTGAGGCGCTCGTATCGCCCCGCATCGAGGCGCCGCGCACCGGGATGCAAGTGGACGCGCTCTCACTGATGCGCTCGGACCGTGTGGTGGGCAAGCTCACTTATACCGAGGTCGCTGTCTGCCGGCTTGTAGACGGCTAGGGGACCTGAGAGAAAATTTGGAGGATGTAAACAATGTCAGGATCATTTCGCTGCCCGAAGTGTGGGGGATACCACTGTCAGCCGATCGTGGAGACCATGACGACCGGAAAGGGACTACTCAGCCGGCAAGGGCTGCTGCGGCTGGCTCGTGTTCGGACCGGCGGGGCTGCTCTGCGGACTGTGCGGCGAGGGGAAATATACCGAGAGTAAGACCTATTGGATGTGCCCCGACTGTGGCCATAAGTTCAGAGCATGAACACCGTAACGCCTGCCGACCGGCGCTGGATTGCCGCTATGGAGTGGGGGGCAAGACTTGGCTGCCACCAGATGCCGGACCGCAGCTTCTTTTATAGGGGCTACCAGTTTCCGCTGTGTGCCAGATGCACAGGCGTCGTAACGGGGACGGTTGCCGCCCTTCTTGCCTTTTTCTTCTGGCAGGCGCCGCCCGCCCTCTGTCTTTCTTTTTGCGGGGTCATGCTCCTCGACTGGCTCCTTCAGCGCGTCGGCGTTTTGATGTCCACAAACTACCGCAGGCTGCTTACGGGACTGTGTGGCGGATTTGGCTGCATGACGCTGCAGCTGTACGCCATCTCGTGGATACTGCGCCTCTACGGAGGCTAAAAAAAAGACCCCCGTCCGCGGACGGGGGTCTTTTGTCATTATCTATCAGCCGAAGAAGTCCATCAGCTGGCCGACCAAGACGACAACCATCCCGGCCGGCACGATATACTTGAAGCAGACGTCAAAGAATTTTTCGGCCTTAAATTTTGCGCCGGAAAGTTCGCACTCTTCCTTGATGGTCTTAGTCTTGAAGACCCAGCCGATGAGGACGCTCATCAGGAGTGCACCAAGGGGCATCATGACGCCTTCGGAGAACATATCGTAGACATCGAGCCAGCAGTCGTTCCAGCCCTTGACGGCCATGTTGAAAAGTTCAAACGGGGCAGGAATCGTCGCGCCGCCGCTGCCCAGAGCGTCCAGCGCAACGGGGAGGCCGATGACAAAGATGATTGAGGCGTAAATTAGAGTGATCTTTACACGGTCGGCCTCCTTGCCGCGGTCAATACTGCGGTCGATCTGATAGGTGGTGCAGACTTCGAGGAGTGAGATCGAGGAGGTCAGAGCGGCAATAAAGACGAGGAAGTAAAAGAGAAAGCCCATCATGTTGCCGAAACTGCCCATATTGGCGAAGACCTGTTGCATGGAGACGAAAAGGAGCCCCGGCCCGCGAGCATAGTCAATGCCGTACGCGGCGCAGGCCGGCATGACAGCCATTCCGGCCATGACCGCCATCAGGGTATCTGCCGCCGGGATGATCAGGGCGTTTTTCTGGAGATTCTCTTTTTTATCAAGATAGGAGCCGTAGGTCATCATGCAGCCCATGCCTAAGGACAGGGAAAAGAACATTTGGCCTGCGGCCGTTTTCAAAACGCCGAAAAAATCCGTTCCGAGCATCGCGAAGTTGGGGCTGAACATGAAGGCGTAGCCTGCGCCGGCGCCGGGCTGAAAAGCGACGTAGACGATAACAAAGACAAGGATTGCGGCAAGTGCGGGCATCGCAATGACGGAAAACTTCTCGATGCCGCCCTTGATACCGCCCATGACGATGATGATGTTCAAAATCATAAAGAGCGCGTAGCAGAAGATCAGCCCGCCCGTGTCGTAGAGCAGAAAACCGAAGAAACCGGCGCCCTGTCCGGCGAAACCGTCGAGTCCGAACAGTTGGAGCATAAAGCCGATCATGTACCGCATGACCATACCGCCTAAGACGCTGTAAAACGCCATGATCAGAAAACCGGAAGCAACACCCATGAATCCGATCCAACTGTACTTTTTGGCGAAATACGCATATGTACCGACAGCGCCGCGGCCCGACTTGCGGCCGAGAGTCAGTTCACCGAGCATGACGACGACACCCACAAAAACAACAAGGATCAGATACACCAGCAAGAAGGCAAATCCGCCGTTTTTGCCCATCTTATAGGGGAACCCCCATATGTTTCCGAGGCCCACGGCGGAGCCGATTGCCGCCATGAGGAATCCGAAGTTGGAGCCCCACGATCCGCGCTTGTTTTCCATTTGGTACCCTCCTAAAAAAAATTTGTGTCGCCGGATGGCGCCTTTTATTCACCATCCGTTCTCGCGTTGCCATCACGACGATGTAATACAACACTTATAGATGTATATATTTTATATATAATAAACATTTTATGCAAGTGCGATCAATAATAATTGTTAAAAATAGACAAAACAAATTTAAAGAGTTGTAAAATATCAATATAAGAGATTCGAATTTCTTGTATAATTTTGTCGACGCCACGCCGATCCGTAAGGCGTCTGCGATCGAACAGAGAAAACACAAGGGACCCCCGTCCAAAGATGGGGGTCCCTTGTGTCAAACAAGCAGGCAACAGTTCATGACAGCGACTGTCATTGCGGCAGTGCAAAACAGCGGTACATTGGAGAGAAGCAGTAGGTTAGCAATAAATAACTGAAGTAATATTACCGCATGAGCAAAGAAATTGTCAAGAAAAACTCAAAAAAGATTTTTGAGTTTCTTTGCGAACTTCCGGACAGCGGTTTAGTTGCGAAGGCTGTGGATTGGGGCCGGAATCCGCCCGCCGCGCGCGGTGAACAGTTCCGAGGAGAACCGTGACACCGGCATAACGGGAGCGCCGCCGAGAAGACCTCCGAACTCCACATAGTCGCCGACCACAAGTCCGCAAGCGGGGATGATGCGCACGGCTGTCGTCTTGCCATTGATCATACCGATGGCGGCCTCGTCGGCAATGATGGCCGAAATGGTGGCGGCTGAGGTGTCGCCGGGCACGGCGATCATATCGAGGCCCACTGAGCACACACAGGTCATAGCCTCGAGCTTTTCAATTGTGAGGCTCCCGCGCAAGACGGCGGCGATCATGCCGGCATCCTCGCTGACCGGGATAAAGG
>CAXXUP010000006.1:377500-467085 GCA_963662765.2 Oscillospiraceae bacterium | reverse complement strand
CATCAAGCCATCCTCAGGGGTGGCTTTTTGTTTTCAAAACGCTGTCTCCGGGAAACGTCCTACCGAATGAAATCAATCTATCTAGCCGGCTTCGATGTCTTCCGAGCCGATGCCAAGCAAACGCGGGGAGGCGTTGAAGCAGTACTGCCGCGATTTCGGATTTGTCGGCCTCTTCCCCATGGACAATGAATGCCCTGCCGGCTTGCATGGCCAGGAACTGGCCCGCCTGGATATTCGCTGCCAACATTTCACTGATTAAAAGTGCAAGCTGCGTCATGGCCAATATCAACAATTTCCGGGGGGCCGAACCGGACTCCGGCACCTGTTTCGAAATCGGCTACGCCGCGGCACTTGGCCTTCCTGTCTGGGCCTACACCACAGACGGTCGCCCGCTGGTTGAGCAGATCGCCTGCACCGCAAAGATGGATGGCTCGTACCAAGACGAGGCAGGGTTCACTGTTGAAAACTTTGAACTGCCGCGTAACTTGATGCTTTGTTGCTCGGCCAAAATTGTGATACGGCCACGAACGTGACTGCCTTCAGGCCATGGCAGCACACCTTGCAGGCGTCTAGGCGAGCATCGCCTTACCCGGAGCAAGCGCCAATCAACTTCACTGAAACGCGCGTCGGCTGCCTATAATTCCCGGCTGAACCTCATTCTCAGGGAGTCCTGTCGTGGCCTGTCGCAAAATTTCCTCTCTCCTCCTGCTGTTGTTGGCCAGCTCGTTCGCGCTGGCGGACATCCGGATCGGCGTGATCGCCTCGTCAACCGGGCCAACGGCGGTGGTCGGCATTCACAGAAAAATACGGTGGCGCTGTTGCCGACCGAGATTGGTGGCCAGAAAGTCGAATATCTTCGTGCTCGACGATGCTTCCGACCCGACCAATGCCGTGACCAACGTCAAGAAGCTGATTTCCGAAAACAAGGTCGACGCCCTGATCGGGCCGACCACGACGCCGGCAGCGCTGGCCATGCTCGATTTCGTCGCCGAATCCCGCGTTCCGCTGGTTACAACAGTAGGCTCCTCGGCCATCATCCTGCCGCTCGGACGACAAGCGTCGTTGGGTATTCAAGACGACGCAGAACGACGACCTGATCGCCGGCGCGTTGATCGAGCACATGACCGCGACCGGGGACCAAGACAGTCGGCTTTATCGGCTTCAACGATCCCTACGGTGAGAACTGGTTCAAGGTGTTCAGCGCCCATGGCTGAGAAGGCTGGGCTGAAGATGTTGGCCAGCGAGCGCTTCAACCGGACCGACCAGTCGGTGACCGGCCAGGCGCTGAAAGTCATGACCAGCAAGCCGGATGCCGTGCTGATCGCCGCCACCGGGGGACCGGCCGTACTGCCGCAAATCACGCTGCAGGAAAAGGGTTACAAGGGCCGGATTTACCAGACGCACGGCGTGGCGACCAACGACTTCATCCGCATCGGCGGCAAGGCCGTCGAAGGCACCCTGATGGCCGGCGGCCCGATGCTGGTGGCGGCTGACCCTGGCCGGCAACAACCCGATCAAGGCGGTGGCCCAGGGCTACGTCAAGGCCTACGAAGGCAAGTACGGCGCCGGCACGATGTCCACCTTCGGCGCCAATACCTACGATGCCGGCCTGCTCCTGCAGAAGGCCATCCCGGCTGGCGCTGAAAAAGGCAAAACCAGGCTCGCCGGAGTTCCGCGACGCCCTGCGCGATGCGCTGGAGCAATCGAAGGAAGTGGTCGGCGCCCAGGGCGTGTTCACCATGAGCGCGCAGAATCACAAACGGCATGGACCAGCGCGCGCGCGTCATGATGACCGTCAAGGATGGCAAGTGGGTGCTGCTCAAGGAGTGAGGCGGCCTACGCCATCATCTGCAAGGGCCGGCCGATAAGCGCCGGCCCTTTTGTTTGGTCCAGACTCAGCGTTCGCTCAGCCGCTTGCCGAAGGAAACCGCATAGGCCGGCGAGCGGAACTGGAGAATGGGGTCGGCGGTCGGCTGAATACCGGGGGCCATGACCAGCGGGTCGAAGTTGATCGGCTCGCACGGCCCCCCTTCTGCGCCTCGGCGCTGGCGATGCTCAGCGTACCGGCCTTGATGCGCGGACGCTCGGCCGGCCAGAGGACGGTCGGGGCGGTCTCGCTGTCGCCCGGCTGGCCGATGCTGAACATCATGTCCCAGCGCACCGGCCCCTGCTTGGTGCGCTCGATCAGCACCGCTTCGAGGAAGTTAGCCCCGGCCGTCTTCAGTTCGTCGTCGCTCAGGCGCTTTTTCGCCGTCCTGCGGCACGAACTGCCAGCGCACCAGCGTCGCCTTGCCCTTCTTGTCGATGAACTTGAAGGTGTGGATGCCCCAGAAGCTGCTGCTGGCGTAGCTGGCCGTCGGATTGCTGGTGGCCAGGTACTGCGCCTGCGCCAGGTTGTCGGGATGGCGGTCCTTGAAGGCCTTCATCTTCTCCGGGTCCGGCTTGCCAGTCGCCGGGTCGGGCTGCAGCGCCTGCATCAGATCGAGGAAGGTCTGCGGCTGGGCGGCGCCGAACATCGGCGCGTTGAGCATGGTGATGTGATGCAGCTGCCCCTTCGGCAAGCGGAACTCGAGCGCCATGCCACGGGCACTTTTGGCGACGTCCGGCGCCTTCGGATTGCCACCGGACAGCGAGAAGCGCGCCACGACCGGCACCGGCTTGCCCTAGAACAGCGGCGAACGGCTCAGTTTGGCCGCCTCACGGGTGCCGACAAATTCGCCTGCCGCACAGCTGCCCTTGATATGGTTGCGCCGCTCGCCGGGGGTCACGCCGAATGCCCCTTCGATGGCGCCGACGACCTGAGCGGCGTCAGGTTGGGCGTCGGCCGCCATGGCCGAATGGGAAAACAGCGTCGCCAGGGCGAGAATGACATTTCAGAATTAATCAGCAGCCCCTAGACTTTTCCGAGCCGCCAAAGCGAGGTCACTTCGGCCGCCCGCGCCGCGTGCAGCGGGTCGCTGGCATCCTGTGCCTTGGGGTGTTTCGGGCGAGTGTCGAGGCGGCCGATGACCTGCAGGCCTGCTTCGGCGATCCACGCCAGCAACGCCTCGCGCGAACGCAGTCCGAGCAGTTCGGCGATGTCGGAAATGATCAGCCAGCCCTCGGCCGCCGTCGGCCAGATGGGCCGCCAGACCGCCGAGGAAGCCGCGCAGCATGCGCGAATCGGGGTCATAGACAGCATATTCGACCGGAGAGGTCGGCTGCGCCGGCAGCCACGGCGGATTGCAGACGACCAGCGGTGCCTTGCCTTCCGGGAAGAGGTCGGCCTTGATGATCTGCACATGGTCGGCCAGCCCCAGGCGCTCGATGTTTTCCGTTGCGCAGGCCAGCGCCCGGTCGTCCTGGTCGGTGGCGACGATGCGCGCCACGCCGCGCCGCGCGAGCACGGCAGCGATGATGCCGGAGCCGGTGCCGATGTCGAAGGCCAGATCGCAGCCGGCAGGAAGCGGCGCCGTGGCGAGCAGATCGACATACTCGCCGCGCACCGGTGAGAACACACCGTAATGCGGGTAGATTCGCCCCCTGCACGGCCGGCACCGGTACGCCCTTCTTCCGCCATTCATGGGCGCTGATCACGGCCAGCAGTTCGCGCAGGGCGACCAGCGAATCCTCGCCGCCCGCTTCGCCATAGGCGGCACGACAGGCATCGACCGCCTCCTGCGCCCCCGGCGTAGCGGCACGGTGTAGTCGCCGTTCAACGGCCACGAGCAGGCGATTGAGCAGCGCCGCACGCTTGCCCTGCGTTTCGCGATGGCGGGCGAAGGCTTCGGCTGGTGTCTTCGGCGCCTTGCCGCGCGGCGCACCGAAACGGCGGTCAGCGCGTTTGGTCAGCGCCTGCATCAGGTGCCGGGCATTGACCCAGTCGCCGCGCCAGAGCAGTGCCGTGCCAGCTTCGAGCAGGCGGTAGGCATCGTCGGCGCCGGTCCGGTCGTCAGCGATGCGGATGTCGGCATGCGGCGCGATCCCAGCTTCCGAACGCCAGCCGGCCCGGTGTTCGCAATCGCCTTTCGGTGCCAGCGGATTTCAGGGAGTTGATTCGATTCCATGGCGCATTGTAGGGCACTTCCGGCCCGCCCTTTAGTCATACAATCCCCCGCATCCCCCAGCCGACAAGACCAACCATGAAATTCGAAGGTACCGATAGCTACGTCGCCACCCGCGACCTGACCTGGCGGTCAATGCCGCCGTCGCCCTGCAACGCCCGCTGCTCATCAAGGGCGAACCGGGCACCGGCAAGACCCTGCTCGCCGAGGAAGTGGCGCGGGCGCTGAACATGCCGCTGTTCCAGTGGCACGTCAAATCGACGACCAAGGCGCAACAGGGCCTCTACGAGTACGACGCAGTGTCTCGCCTGCGCGACTCGCAGCTCGGTGACCCGCGCGTCGAGGACATCTCGCACTAATGTGGAATGCCCCTACCTACCCTGTAAATATCGCGTCGACTGGGGGCTGCCCGACCCGACGGGGACGCCCGACGAAGCATTTATCGCCGTCATCCGCACGATTGAAGCGAAAATATGGGAGCTAAAAGACGAGCTTCCCAAAAAAGTCTTTTGATAGACAAGGGCGGCGGTCAATTGACCGCCGCCCCTTTTTTTCATTGTTTAGAAAAGTTCCTTGGCCTTAGCCGCCATGCGCTGCCCGTAAGTCTCGAAGAGGGCCGTGTAGGCCGCCCGGTCGCCGGATAGGGCAACCGGCCCCAAGTGGATTGGCGGTGCGCCCACTGCACCGCCGCCCGAGTAGATCAGCATCCCCCGAAAGGCGAGGTGGGTCAGAATGTTCAAAACGGCGATGTCGCCGCCGCCATGCGCAAAGTTTGCCGTGGCAAAGGCGCCGCCCAGCTTGCCGGCAAAGCCATATTTCCCGCCCTGCGCGTCGAGGAAGCTCTTGACCTCTCCCGCAAGGGACGTGTAGTAGGTCGGGGAGCCTACGACGACGCAAGCGCTCTCTCTGACAAACGCATCGTCGAGCTCCGTAATCGACATCGCCTTGGCCGCAACGTCATGGGCGCTCTCCATGCCTTTGACAATGGCCTCTGCCATCTCTTTCGTACAGCCGGACTTGCTGAAATATAAAACGGACATTTTCATGATCTATGCCTCCTAAAAATTTTGACAGACAATTTCCTGTTTTTTCTATTGTACCTTTAATCGGGGGAACTATCAAGGGAGGATTTGCCGCAAGCTTCACGTTCCCGTCCCCCGCACCTCACAAATCCGGCTGCAGCGCCATGCGCTCCGGTTGACAAACAAGGCCGCACTGTGTTATTCTATTTCCATCAATCAATAAGGGAGTGTGTGGATGTCGGCCACCCGATAAGCAGCTTTTGCGCCGCATAAGCAGGAACTTTTCCTGCTTCGTTTTTGCGTACCCAAATGCCTTGCGGAAAATCGGGATGTGCCCCCACATCTTTCCCGTACTTTTTTGCGGCGCAGTGGGTCACTGCGCTTTTTTGTTGCCGCAAGGCAGACAATCCATTCTACCTCACTTTGCGAAAGGATTTGAAAACATTGAGCATCAACTTGCAAACATACGGGCTCACCGACCGCTTTGAGCAGGAGGCGGCCCTCTATAAAAACTACCACCTCGCTCGAGTCACCGAACAACACCGCGAACTCTACAAAGTCGTCTGCGAGGAGGGTGAACTGGCGGCCTGCGTCTCAGGCAAACTTGCCTACGGCGCCCAGGACGCCATTGACTACCCCGTCGTCGGCGACTTTGTCATGATCGATCGGACCTCTGACGACGCCGGCAACGCCGTCATCCACCAAATTCTGCGCCGAAAAACCGTCCTCTCCCGACAGGCGGCGGGGACGGCTACGCTCCCCCAGCCGATCGCTTCCAACATCGACACCATCTTCATCTGCATGTCCTTAAACGCCGACTTCAATTTGCGCCGCATCGAGCGGTATCTCGCCATCGCGTGGGACTCCATGGCGACGCCGGTCATCGTTTTGACAAAGTCGGACCTCTGCCATGACCTGCCCCAAAAGATGGCGGAGCTTTCGGCCGTCAGCCCCGGGGTCGACATCGTCACCTGCTCCTGTGAAAACGAGGACGGCCTTGCCGAAATCGGAAAATATCTGGCGCCCGGTAAAACCATCGCCTTCATCGGCTCCTCGGGCGTCGGCAAGTCAACGCTCATCAATAAGCTTTGCGGCAAAGAAGTCCTTGCGACCAACGAGATTCGGGAGGACGACGACCACGGCCGGCACACGACGTCCCACCGCCAGCTCTTAGTGCTGCCGGAGGGCGGTATCGTCATCGACACGCCGGGCATGCGGGAGCTTCAAATTTACTCCGGCGACCTTTCAAAGACCTTCGGGGACATTGAGGAGCTCGCCAAGGGGTGCCGGTACGCCGACTGCACCCATCGGACGGAGCCCGGCTGCCGGGTGCGGCAGGCCATTTTGGACGGCAGCATGACCGAAGGCAGGCTCGAGAGCTATCACAAGCTTCAGCTGGAACTCTCCTACGACGGGCTAAGCTCCCGTCAGCGGGAAAACGAGAAAATCAACCGCATGTTCGGCTCCAAGGGGGAGATGAAGCAGGCGATGGAATACGCCAAACACAAAAAGAAATTTTGACCGGCGGGGCCTTGCCTTTGGCCAAAAAAACGACATTCGACAGCCGGCATATCGGCTGTCGTTTTTTTATATGTCAAAAGCTTTGTTTTGATATACCTTAAATCGTTTCCGCGGATGGATGAGGGCCAATGTCATACGCTCGCAGCAATCCCGCGTTCAGGGTAAATAGTGTATACCGGCATTGAAATACGCAGATGATCAAGCCGACATCACTTTTTCCCATATATTTTGGCATTTTTATATTTAACCGATATTCTAGATATATGCCATTATTATAATTATATTTCAATGTTTCGAAGATAAAAACCGCATGAATGCACATAAAAAATTTTATATTTGCATATCTTGTATTTTGCATGGGATTATTTTATAATTGGGATATCTTCTCATCCAGTTCTTAGCGAAAACAGCTCTCGCGTAATACAGAGATCAATGGTACAAAATAAAGATAACGAGTCCGGAGGTAACTACATGAACCTGTCAAAACTGCTGAAGCCCCAGTCCATCGCCATCATCGGCGCCAGTGAGAAGCCCGGCTTTGGCGCGGGCACCTGCAAAATCATCATGGAATACCGCAAAGACCTGTCTAGGGTCTATTTTGTCAACCCCACAAGGCCCGAGGTGTTCGGCAAAAAGTGCGTGAAGTCCATTAACGACATCGACGATACCGTCGATCTCGCCGTCATCTGCACCCCGCAGCCGACTGTCATCTCGCTCCTGCGCGAAGCGCACGCAAAGGGTGTCGGCGCTGCCGTCGTGTACGCTTCCGGCTATTCCGAGGTCTCCTCGCCCGAGGGGCTCGCAAACGAAGAAGAGCTGCAGGCCCTCTCCCGTGAGCTCGACATGCCCATCATGGGGCCCAACTGCGGCGGCTTCATGAACTATATCGACGACGCGTACGCCTTCGCTTTCCCCGGCAACTACGCGGGCAAGCGCGGCGGCATCGGCTTTGTCTCCCAGAGCGGACAGTTTTGCATCGACATGATGAACATGCCGGAACTGCGGTTCTCCTACTCCATCTCGGCCGGCAACAGCCGGTGCGTCCAGCTCGAGGACTACCTCGACTTCTTTGTAAACGATAAGGACACCTCGGTCATCGCCATCTACCTCGAGGGCCTCAAGGACCCCGCCAAGTTCGAGCGGTCGCTAAGGGCGGCTGCGCAGACCAATAAACCCGTCATCGTACTCAAGATGGGGCGCAGCCCCAAGGGCCAGAAGGCAGCCGCCTCCCACACCGGCAGCATGTCGGGCGCCGATAAAATTTATGATGCCGTCTTCGAAAAATACGGCGTCATCCGTGTCGAGGATATGCAGGACATGTGCTCGACAGCGGCGATGTTTGGCACCTTGAAGACGATGCCCAAAAAGGCGGCCTTCATGGCAGCCAACCAGTCGGGCGGAACGACCGGCCTTTGCGCAGATCTCGGCTATCTCTACAACATCAACCTCCCCGACTTCTCGAAGGACACCTTGGAGAAGATCGCAAAGCTCCTGCCGTCCTTTGCAACCCCCAGCAACCCGCTGGATATGACGGCGGGAACCGGCTTAGAGTCGGAGGAGTTCATCCAGACCGTCACCGTAGCCATGCAAGACGAGAACATCGCCGCCGGCATGGTCGGCTGGCTCATCGGGCCAAACCCCGCCGAGTCGCGCGCCAAGGCCATGATTGAAGTCGCAAGCCGCTGCCCCGACAAGCCCCTCATGGTCCTCTCCAGAATCGACAGCAGCAAGAATGCCGAGGTCCTCGATATGCTGCAAAAGGCCGGCATCGTCGTGCTGCCCACCATGATCTACGGATTCAAGGCGCTGCGCCACCTCGCCGACTTCATTGAGTACAGCGCCGCCGACCGCACTTTGGCCCTTGCCGTGCCGGACAAAAAGCCGGTGGGTACCCGCCGGGCACTGGGCGAATACGCCAGCAAGAAGCTCCTTAAAGACTCAGGCGTTCCAATCGACTTAGGCGAAGTCGTCACCTCCCCGGCGCAGGCGGTTGAAGCCGCAGTTAAGCTGGGACTGCCCGCAGTCCTCAAAATCGAGTCGGACGACATTTTGCACAAGTCTGACGTAGGCGGCGTAAAGCTTAACCTCAAGACCGAGGCGGACATTGAAAAAGCCTATGCCGACATTATGGCAAGCGTCAAAGAGAAGGCTCCGAAGGCCAAGATCAACGGCATTTTGGTGCAGCATATGCTGCCACAGGGCGTCGAGATGATTTTAGGCGTCAACAGCGACCCGCAGTTTGGGCCCATGCTACTGGTCGGCCTTGGCGGTGTCTTTGTTGAAGTCTTTAAGGACGCGGCCCTCTATCCCTGCCCCGTCAGCAAGGTGGAGGCAAAGAAGATGCTGGAGTCCCTCAAGGCCTATAAGCTTCTGACCGGATACCGCGGCGGCGAGCCCGCCGACGTTGAGGCTTTAGTCGACACGATGGTCGCGGTCTCGGAGTTTGCGGTACAAAACAAGAACCGCCTAAAGGAACTCGACATCAACCCGCTCTTCGTATACCCGAAGGGCCAGGGAGTCGCCGTCGCGGACGCCCTTGTCGTTTTGGAAGATTAAGCCTCCTCCCATACAAGAAAGCGGGGAGCCGGAAATATTTCCGGCTCCCCGCGCTATTTTCCAATATGTCCGCGGTTATAGCACCGAGGGCTTTGCGCGCCGCTTTTTCTCGTACATCAGCTCGTCGACGATGCTAAGCAGCTCCTCGACCGACTTGTGGTGCTTTTCGACGGGCGAGCAGCCGATGGAAAAAGACAGCCGGTACGGCTTGCCAAGCGTATGGTTTGCCTCCTCGAGCTTCTCGTACATTCGAGCGATGGCGGCATTGGCGCTGTCAAACGTGCAGTCCCTGAAAATGACGACAAACTCGTCCCCGCCGTAGCGGATGACCCGGTCCGATTTGCGCACACAGCTCATGAAGATGTCGGCAATGGTCCGAATCGTAAAGTCGCCCTCCGTGTGCCCGAAGGTGTCGTTGATGGCCTTCAGCCCGTCGATGTCGGCGAAAGCAACGCAAGTCCCGACCACCGCCCGCTCCTCAAAGACCTCGTTCAGGCTGAGAAGCCCCGCACTGCGCGTATAAGCGCCGGTCAGACTGTCGATCGACGCGCTTTCTCTGAGCTGAACCTCGTGCTTTTTCCATTCGCTGATGTCGTCGATCATATGCAGCAGGCCATAAGCCCCGCCGATCAGCTTAATGCGGTCGGTCGTGACTTTGTACCAGGCGTCGGTTTTGGGGTCAAACAGTTCGCGGAGCACCGGAAACCGGTCGGTCTCGGCGACGTCCGGCCCCAAAAGCTCCCGGTACTGCGAAAACGTGCCAAGGTAGGTCATCAAAGCGGAGACATCCTGCTCCCCACTGCCCGCGTAAGAAATTTTGTCCAAGTCAAAAAACATACTTTTGAAGGGCGGATTGGCGTACAGGACGTTCCCGTCCCCATCGACCTCGAGCATCATGATGTGAAGCTGGTTCATGGCCGATACGATCTCGTGATACCGCCAGCCGTTCACCGCTTTGCTCCACTGCTGCGCCGCATCGCCTCGGTTCTGCTCCTCCAGCGTGATGGCGGAGGCCAGCGTGGTACCGCCCCCGTACACTTTATCCAGTAAGCTGATTTTCTGGGACAGGCTGTCCCTCGGCAGCTGCCCGATGTTCCAGTTCAGGCCCGTCAGCCTGGCGTGGAACTCCTTCATGGGCACGGACAGAAGATTGCCCGCGCCCGGCACATCGGTGTCGAGATTGCCCTTCGCGAGTTGCTCTCCGAATCGGTTCGTTTCAACGATGCTGTCCCCCAGACAAATGAGGCTTTTCACCAGGGGGCGCATGTTTTCCGGGAACGCGTCAAGCTCCGGCAGCCCGGGGGGCGTTTTGCCGGAGTGCAAATCGTCGATATATCGGGTTATAAGCTCCAAGGCAATATTTTCCGTCATCATGTCTTGTCCCCGATCTTTTGCATTAATGTTTTCAGCCATATTCAAACCGTCCCGGCGGTAAACCTGCAAACCCGGTCCCCGCTCGCCCTGTAGTCAATTTCCCTGACGCGGGTCGATTTCTCCCGCACTATGTAGCAAATAAGCCTGTATCCGTCGACAGGCATGCTGTGCAAAGGCGCCCTCCGATAGGTTGCGATGTCCCCCAGACTTTCCAAAGTTATTGCCGAAGAAGCGCAGACCGGTTCCATGCTGTGCCTTTCAGTCATTCAAGACTCCTTTTATTTTTATATTATTTTTGTTATTATATAATATAATATGACTTTGGGAGACCCTTGTCAATGAATAGCAGCGCATATCGATATATACAAGGCTGGCTATTTTCGCACTTAACGTCCGAGCAGATACCGCGTCTGCAGCAAAACCCTGCGACGGTTTCATTTTTTCCGCCCCGCAGGCATTTACGCATTCTTTCAGGACTCACTCGACTGCGCAAGGCGCTGTCAGGGGTATACTTTCTGATTTTAGTATACTTGCACAGTCCATTTATCCATTCTTTATACAAACTTAACACCAGACACAAAACCTAGACACTGTCATTACGCCTTCCAAGCTACTATATACAAGGGATTTACACGGGAAGGCAGGTATACGGCATGACGACAGTGCTGATCGTTTCGCTTTTAAGCATCAGTGTGCTGGGTTTTGTTGTCACGAATCAAGTCGATCGCTTTCTGGCGAAGGGCGGCGTTTCGGACAGTCCACCGGGGCGGGGAAATCAGGGGATCCTGCTCTTCGGCGCGCCGGAGGTTGCCATGAACATGCAGAAGGCCGGAATGAAGTACCGGGTCATTTCGGGCCTTCCGATCCCGGAGGATGGGTATTATTCGGCACTTTTCGCCCTATCGAACGATGATTTCGGAAATTTGACGGTCTGCCGCGCCGCCAAATGCATCGATCCGGGCATTTATATCGTTGCGCGGTGCGGCGTACCGGAGCTGCGGGACAGTTTCGAGAACGCCGGCGTCAACCGGCTGCTTGACTCGGGCGAGCCTGCCGACACGCTGGTTGCGCAAATTCGTGGGGAGGGTATATGATAAAACATCATTTGAGCGCAACCCAGATCATCGCATTTGGGTTCGCCATCATCATTTTAACCGGCGGAGTGCTGCTCAGCCTGCCCATCGCAAGCCGCAGCGGTGAGGGCATTCCGCTCATAAACGGCATTTTCACGGCGACATCGGCCACCTGTGTCACGGGACTTGTCCTGTACGACACATGGACCCAGTTTTCGGGATTTGGACAAGCCGTGATCCTGCTTCTCATTCAAATCGGCGGACTCGGCTTCATGGCGGTCGCCATTTTGTTCGCGCTGGCATTCGGCCGCCGGATCGGCCTGCGCGAGCGCTCGCTTTTAGCCGAGGCCGTCAGCTCCACACAGGTGGGCGGCGTTGTACGCCTCGTGCGGCGGATGCTGATCGGAACGGCAATTTTCGAGACGCTCGGCGCAGTGCTCCTCGCCATACGGTTTGTGCCGCTTTTCGGCACCGCGAAGGGCATATGGCTCGGCGTCTTTCACTCGGTATCGGCTTTTTGCAACGCGGGGTTTGACCTGATGGGTCTGCGGTCCCCCTCCACATCTTTGGTCACCGTTCAGGATGACCCGCTCATCATTGTGACGATCGCCATGCTCATCATCATCGGCGGCATCGGATTTGTCGTGTGGAACGACCTTGTGGATTGCCATTTTCGCCTTTGCAGGCTGCGGCTGCACACAAGAGCGGTGCTCATTTCGACCGCCGTGCTCATCACGGGCGGCACATTGCTCTTTTTGTACTTAGAGCGAAACGGCGTATTTGCCGGTATGACCCCCGGTACCCAGCTTCTTTCAGCCTTCTTCCAATCGGTCACCCCAAGAACGGCCGGATTTAACTCGGTGGATATCGCGTCCCTATCGGACGCCTCAAAGTTTGTGACGATGCTCCTGATGTTCATCGGCGCAGCGCCCGGCGGCACCGGCGGCGGCATCAAGGTGACGACAATGGTCGTCATGGCAGCGGCCGTCATGGCCTCGATGCGCAACCGGGAGGAAGTCTCCCTCTGGCATTTCAGGCTGGAAGATGAGACGCAGCGGCGGGCTTTCATCGGAACCGCGTCGTATCTTGCCATGACGGTATGCGGTGTCATGGTGCTGTGCACCCAGGGACAGCTCTTCACCGCGGCCATGTTCGAATGTCTGTCGGCCATCGGCACCGTGGGTCTCACGGTCGGCATCACCCCGACTTTGGCGCCCTTGTCGAAAGTTGCCATCATTTTGCTCATGTACGCGGGGCGGGTCGGTAGCCTGACGGTGTTTATCGCGGTCGCCAGGTCAAATGTCGGCGCAAAACTGCGAAATCCTATCGGAAAAATCATCGTAGGATAGAATAGTGTGATATAATCATTAAAGGTGACGGGGTTCTCCCCCACCTCATTATGAAAGGATATTTTCAACCATGAGATCAATACTTATCATCGGCGCGGGGCGCTTCGGAAAAAATCTGGCCATCAAGCTCACAGAACTGCACAACGAGGTCATGGTTGTCGATAAAGACGAAGAGGCCGTACATAAACTGGCCCCCTTCGTGACGAGGGTCCAGATCGGCGACTGCATGGACCGGGACGTCCTCGAGGAGCTCGGCGTGCGCAACTTCGACATCACGTTTGTCTGCATCAGCGACAACTTCCAGTCCTCGATGGAGATCACCTCACTGCTCAAGGAACTCGGCGCCCCCTATGTGGTGGCCAAGTCCAACCGGGACATCCACGCCGAACTCTTAAAAAAAATCGGCGCGGACGACGTCGTCTACCCCGAACGGGATATGGCCCGGCGCACCGCTGTGCGCTACTCATCCAAGGGCGCTTTTGACTATATCGAGCTCTCCCCGGAATACGCCATCATGGAGATCGAGGTGCCGGAAAACTGGATCGGTCAGAACGTCCGCGTGCTCGACGTGCGCACAAAGCATCGGCTCAACGTCATCGGCGTGCGCACCGGAAAACACATCCTGCCCCTCATCACCGCCGAACATGTTTTTCTCGAACATGAACATATCATTGTAGCCGGCGAACAAAGTGATATACTAAAAGTGATGAGCAAGAAGTAGTTTATTGCCTCATGCGTATCATCCAAACCCGCCTATGCGGGGCCGCTTTTTCGCGCAAAGCTACATTTCTTTTTTTGGCGGGCATCAGCCCTTCAAGGGTCCCAGTGCGCTCCGGGACGGCCCATGCCTTGCAAAACGGATTTATATGATTTCGGTCAGGCTTAGGGGGTGTTCGCCACGGTCAAAAACGGGTTTCGCACAGCCTTAGTCATGGGACTTGCCACCGGCGGCGCCCTGTTCTTGGGGACATTCGGCGTCGGCAATGAAAGCATCATCATGGTGTTTTTGCTTGGCGTCCTGTTTACCGCGATGCTGACCAGCAGCCGCTCCTTTGCGATCGGCGCGGCACTTCTCTCGGCCATGCTCTTCAACTATCTGTTCACCGAGCCTTATTTCTCTTTTTTCATTTACGACACAAACGACCTCATGCTGCTACTGTTCTTTCTCGTGACCGGCATCGTCTCGGGCACCGTGACAAGCAGGCTGCAGCGTGAAATGGTGCTGGCGAGCCAGAATGAGCGCACCGCAAAGACGCTGTATCGCATCTCCACGGGTTTTTTATCGGCAAGCGGCCGTGAGAGCGTCATCAAAAAGGCGCAGGACCTTGTCCTCCTTCACGCGGGGCTCGACTGCAAAGTGAAGCTTGGCGATGAAGCCCCGGGCGATGCATACGAAATCACGAGCGGCTCCGGAATACTGGGCCGCCTCGCCTTGCATGGCGATGCGCCCACGGAGCAGCAGCACCTCATCGTGCAGGCTGTCTGCACCCAGCTCGGCATCGCTTTAGAGCGGGAAAACCTCGTGGCCGACCGCGAGAAAATCCGGCTTGCCATGGAAAAAGAGCAGCAGCGCGGCACCCTGCTGCGCTCGGTCGCCCATGACCTGAGAAGCCCCTTAACGGCCCTCTCCGGGGCCTCTAACCTGCTTGCCGATAACTACGACTCTCTGACGGACATCGAGCGCAGGAAGCTTGCAAGCGACATCAGCGAAGAGACCCTTTGGCTTACGGACCTTGTGGAGAACATTCTCAACATGACCCGCATCAGCGAGAAGAAAATGGCGCTGCACAAGCAAGACGAGGTCATCGACGACGTGATCGGTGAGGCTGTCAAGCACACGGAGCGGCTGCTGCAGGACCGCAGCGTAAAAGTCCTGCTTCCGGGCGAAGTCGTGACGGCGCCGATGGACGGCAAACTCATTTTGCAGGTGCTCATCAACTTACTTGAAAATGCCGCCCGGCACACGCCGGATGGCGCCGACATCATCCTGACAGCCATTACGGACGACGATGTGCTCACCGTCACAGTGGCCGACACCGGGGGCGGCATTCCGGAGTCCATCCGCGGCAGCCTCTTTGAGCGCTTTGTCACGCAAGACGACGGCATCGCGGACGGCCGCCGGGGCCTCGGGCTCGGGCTCTCCATCTGCAAGGCCATCGTGGAGGCCCACGGCGGGGAAATTCACGTGTCGGACAACATCCCGAAAGGCACGATTTTCACCTTTACGCTGCCGATGGAGGAGCACCATGAGTGACAAACGGACCATCCTCATCATCGAGGACGATAAGTATATCTCCCACTTTATCGACATCTCGCTCACCAAAGAAAACTACAGCGTGCTCACAGCCGAAACGGCTGCCGAGGGCCTGTTTTTGTTTTCCTCCCACCACCCGGGCATTGTGCTGCTCGACCTAGGGCTCCCCGACCGGGACGGCATCGATCTTTTGCGGGAGCTTCGGTCCTTCTCCGACGTGCCGATCTTAATCGTGTCAGCCAGGGGTCAGGAGCGGGAGAAGATCGCGGCCCTTGACCTTGGGGCCAACGACTACATCACAAAGCCCTTTCACATGGGGGAACTGACGGCCCGCATCCGGGTGGCCGAGCGCTCGCTGCAGCGAACGGGCGCCGAGGGGGCCGAGACGAAATTCTCCTGCGAGTGGCTTACGGTGGACTACGAAAAACGCAAAGTCTTCGTGGAGGGCGCCGAAATCCACCTGACCCCAACCGAGTACAAGACGCTACTGCTGCTCATTGCCAACAAGGGCAAGGTGCTGACCCACAACTATATCATCAGCCAGATATGGGGCTATGAGGGCGGCGACAGCAAGGGTGTGCGGGTCTTCATGGCAAACCTGCGCCGCAAAATCGAGCGCGACACCGCGCACCCCCGGTTTATTTTGACCGAGGTCGGCGTCGGGTATCGATTTGCCGATGAATAGACTTCATAGATAATTGCGGCCCCGGCTTTCGCCGGGGCCTTTTTGTGCATATCCGTATGGAAAACATGTTAAGTCCATGGTATGATTAGACAGCAGCAAAAAGCCCTCTGTGTGACGGTTACCCGCCCGCAGAGACCTTTGGGAGGTGCATCATGACCCGGCAGGAACTGATCGATTATTGCCTGACGTTCCCCACCGCTTACGAGGACTACCCGTTTGACGACGTCAAAGATGCCGGGGCGTGGACGGTCATGCGCCACCGGACAAACAAAAAGTCCTTTGCCTTCATTTACGAGCGGGGCGGCCACCTTTGCGTCAACCTCAAGTGCGACCCCTTCGAGGCGGACTTCCTGCGCCGCCAGTACAAAGGCGTGGCGCCCGCCTACCATATGAACAAGGTGCACTGGAACACGGTAATTATCGGCTCAGACGTGCCAAAAGATGAACTGCTTAGGCTTATTGAAAAGAGCTATGACCTGATTAAACCCAAAGTCGTAAGTCCTCAGGGCTGACTTTTTCCCGCTCAAGTACCACCGCATCATCCCCCCTTGCGAATTTTGGCAAATTTGAGGGTAAACTACCTTCATCAAACAAAGGGAGGGACAAAGGTTTTGAAAATGTGGGAAGGTTTAAAAAACATGTATGACAACTGGTTCCATTCGGGAAAGTCGAGCCGGGGAACCAACGGGGCCGACAAGAAACACTAAGCGAAATCAAATAATGCCCCGGCTTCGCCCGGGGCTTTTTTGTATCCTTGAACCTTACCCCGCAACATGATATCCTAGTACAAACCACCCCTCGCTAATCCGTGCACAAGAAGAGAGGACACGGCACCTTCTCCTAAGATAGAATTGGCACAAGGAGCTGAAACAACATGGAATGGCTTGAGAGACTGAACAGCGCAATGGACTACCTGGAAGCGAATATCGGGGACTTCTCCGTGAACTACGCGGCGCAGATCGCCTGCTGCTCGCCCTTTCACTTTCAGCGGATGTTCTCGTATTTGGCCGAAGTGCCGCTGTCGGAGTACATCCGCCGCAGGAAGATGACAAGGGCAGCCTGCGACCTTGCGACGGGACAGGAAAAAATCATCGACCTTGCGCTTCGGTACGGGTACGACTCCCCCACCGCCTTCAACCGCGCTTTTCAGAGCGTGCACGGCGTGGCCCCCTCCACAGCGAGGCAGGACGGCATCACCCTCAAGGCCTATCCACCCATCAGCTTCAAAATTGTCATCAGAGGAGAAGAAGCTATGGATTATCGCATCGAAAAGAAGGACGCATTTCACATTGTCGGGTATGCAAAGCACTTTAAAATCAACATCGAGGAAAACTTTGCCGCAGTGCCCCAGTTTTGGGGGGAGACCGTGCAGTCGGGCAACTTTATGAAGCTGTTCCCCCTCATGGCCAAAGAGCCCAAGGGCGTCCTCGGCGTCAGCACCTGCATGAACGGCGAGGACTTCGACTACTACATCGCTGTCGCAAGTGACTGCGACCCCGCGGCCGGCATGGAATCCTACCAGGTCCCCGCCTGCACCTGGGCCGTCTTCCCCTGTGTCGGGCCCATGCCGTCGGCCATCCAGTCGCTGCAAAAGCGCATCGTGGCCGAGTGGCTGCCGACCTCCGGCTACGAATACGCAAATGCCCCCGACATCGAGGTGTATTTCGAAGGGGACCAGGGGGCTCCGGACTACCGCTGCGAAGTGTGGCTGCCCGTTCAAAAGAGCACCGGCAAAGAGGGCAAAGCGAACCTGCCCTGGGCCAAGTGAGCATATTCCACTAAACTCGCCGCAACAGTACCGCCGCCCCCGCTATCATAGCGGGGGCGGCGGTACTGTTGCGAGGGGGCCCTTTGTCAGTGACCTTGCTCTGCCGCGATGGCGTCGGCCCGGGTCTTGTGAATCGTCCCCTTCGGGTGCTGGGGTGGCGCGTAGATCGAGTACAGCTTGATGGGCCCCCTTCCGGTGTTGATGAGGTTGTGCCATGTGCCCGCTGGAATGATAATGGCGTACCCGTCAGAGACTTTTCTTTCAAAATTCAGATTGCCCTTGGAGGACCCCATCCTCACCAGGCCTCGCCCCTGCTCGATGCGCAGAAACTGATCGAGATACGGGTGGGTCTCCAGCCCGATCTCCCCGCCCGGCTCAATACTCATCAGGGTGAGCTGAAGATACTTCCCCGTCCACAGCGCGGTGCGGAATGCCTCGTTTTGCTTTGTCGCCCGATCAATGTCGATGACAAACGGCTCCGGCCCGTAATCCTTCAAGTACAAATTGTCTTTCGCGACCTTTGGCCGGTCAAATATCTTGAACAACTGCCTCACCTCCTTTTTTACGTTATACCCCATCATATGAACATGGATGGAGGCATATGTCTTCACCAGGTGGAAAGCGCGGCCAATAAAGCGCTTTCGTTTTAACCGCAAAAAAAAGGCCGCCTCAGCAGCCTTTCTTGCGTATTATCCTTTGTGATGGGTTAGCCGCGGTTGCCGCCCCTGTTTCCCATTCCGTAGCCGCCGCCGTTGCCGCCACCGAATCCGCAGCCGCCGCCGCTACCGGTGCCGGTGCCGCCACCAAGTCCGCAGCCGCCGCCAAAGCCGGAGCCTATGCCGCACCCGCCGTTACCGTACCCGGTGCCGTCGCAGGTCAAAGCGTTTTCTTCAATGTTTGCGATGATAGCGTCGGCGCGCTCGCGGGTCATGGTGCCCTCTTCTACGCGCTCCTCAAGATAGGCCTTCTTCTCCTCGAGAATCTGCGCCTTGTACTCGTCCAAAACGCCGTATTCGACGGCCAGTGCGCCGTAGGTCGTGCTCTCCTCGGCCTTTTCAGTGATGACGTCCTCAACCGACTTGCCGGTGAGGCCGGACAGAAGCTCTGCGGGGGTTGAGAATGTTGCGGCAAAAGCCGTGATGGAGGTGATGCCGAGGGCAAGGACTGCCGAAGCGACAATCACAGTTTTCTTCAGGTTTTTCATGGTGTTTTCTCCTTTGAAAATTTTATTTTTGAAAAATGGACTGTATCATTACCGGGAGCGGCCTTGTCCGCGGGTTTGCCTGCCGCCCGCCGAGTAATTCGAGCTTACGCCGTCCGAAAGCCTGTCTACACCGTTTTCAAAGGCTGCCAGGTGTTTAACCGATGCGTTTTTCAGAGCCTCGAACACAAGGCGCACATCGTCAGACAGGTCCTGCGAGAGGAATTTCTCGTACATGGCGATGTTGCTCACTTCGGCTGTGACGCCGGCCTGCATCGCCTCAAGCAGCGTGGCCGGAACCACCGTGTAATTGTCGGCCGTGTTCTCGGGGGGCGTCACGCCGTACGCCTCGAACAGCGGCAGGAGCCTTGCGATGTGGGTCTCTTCGGCTTTGATGATGTTCGTAAAGGGTGCTTTAGCTCCGAAGGTCGCGATAATCGTCTCATATTCGGCGTGGGCGAGGTATTCGTCCTCTATGGCGTAAGTCAGCATTTCGGAGAGCGTGTAGGTCTTATCCCCAGTCACCGCAGCGGAGCCGAAATTCGTATCCGCGGCAAAGGCCGTGGCGGACATGGCACCGACCATTAGGACTGCCATGAGGATTGCTGTAAGTTTTTTAAGGTTTCTCATTCTATTCACCTTTCTTCAAGAGAGTATTCTTTGTTTCGGCCCGGGGTTTCATTCCCCTTGCCTGTGACTTCATTATGCCGGGAGGCTATGTCAAAAGTGTGTTTTTTGTTTTGCGTCTTTGAAACAATCACTGGGCGACAATCAAATGGTTCGCAACATAAATTAGCTGCTCACCTGTCATGGCGCCGTGCGCTTCCAAAATCTCGGCCGCACTCTCCGGCAGCCAGGTGTCCTCCGTTGGCTCATACGGCAGCCCCAGATAGCAGGCCGTAAACAGTTTCACGGAACCCGTTCCGATTTCAAGGTCCGATTCCCCGTAAATGACCTCCAGGTCCTTGCACTTGAAGTCGGCGGCTGCGGCATCGTCCACGCCGAAAGCGGCGGCCAGATCCTCGAGCGGGATATTATAATAGGTACTGATCTCGGAAAACGTAAAGGAGCCGCGGATACCCTCGGGGTCATACTCGCCGGAAAACTCCACATCTTCGAGCTTTTCCGGAATTTTCTCCTCCTCGGCCGTCCAAAGGCCGGCTGCCATGGCCCCCATAATCCCTATGATGAAAATTGCAAGTGTGATCAAAATTGTCCCCTGCGGCTTAAGCTTCATATGAACCCTCCTCCTCAATGACCTTTTCGGATGAAATGACGACCGTGTCCGCCACCGGACAGCTGACGGCGCTTGTGCACTTGTGGCAGCTGATGCAGGAAGGGTCCCGCACAATCCCCGACTGGGACACGTTGATATTCATCGGGCAGACCTTGTCGCACTGTTTGCAACCGATACAGGTGTTTTTATTTCGCCGGATTTTGAAAATACGGATATAGTTGAAGAGTCCCAGCATTGCGCCGTAGGGGCAAAAATACCGGCACCATGGCCGCTCGATGATAAGCGACAGCACCATGATGACGCCGAGCACGATAAACGCCGTCACGGCGACTTCGCCCGTGAAGAAGTTAAAAAGCGCGTAGTAGGGGTCGACCGACTGGAAGATGAGCTTGCCCGTCACCGCGGTCTGATACAAGACGAGGGCTAAAACGCCGTACCGCAGATACCGGAGCGCCCGGTCGAGTTTTTCGGGAACCATATGATTGTACGTTTTCGGGAAAAGCTTGCGGCCGAGCTTCCCCACCCACTCCTGGAAAGTCCCGAAGGGACAGATGTACCCGCAAAAAATGCTGCCAAATAATATTGCCACGGCAATGCCGAGCAGCATCAGTATAAAGGAAGAGCTGTGGATCTTTTGAATGAAGGAGCCGGCCGTGACAAGCTCATACGTCGTGACGACCCCTCCGAACGGACAGACCCCGTGGAGCGACATCTCGGAGAAAAGCAAGACTTCGGTCCCCTGCTCCGCCAGCCACTTCCCTACGGCAATGAAGGCCACCAACACAAATACTGAAATTTGCACAATGCCTCTAAACGGCACCGGTTTTTTATTTTTGCCCTGCATAAAGAAATTCCCCCTTTCGTTTGTTGTCATCCTACCGAAGAAAATTGGCAAAAATATGTCTTCCGGCCACCAAATCGGTGTTATTTCCGGATGAAAAAACATACTTTTGCCACGCTTTTCATTTACAATATGTTATAATTACAAGTGAACACGGAAAACCGGCGCAACACTTAAAAAGCCGATATGCCGTCTTTGGGAGGGAAAACCATGCCAACCGTACTGATTGCCGACGACAACCGGCAAATCACCTCCATTTTGGAGGAATACGCAAAAAAAGAAGGGTACACCCCGTCAGTCGCCTTCGACGGACAGGAGGCCCTTGCACTGTTTGATCAAATCCACCCGGACGTCGTGCTGCTGGACGTCATGATGCCCAAAATGGACGGCTTTGAAGTCTGCCGCGAAATCCGCAAAAAGTCCCTCACACCGGTCATCATGATCACAGCCAGGGGCGAGGACTTCGAGCGGATCATGGGGCTTGACATCGGGGCGGACGACTACATCGTCAAGCCGTTTTCGCCCCCCGAAGTCATGGCGCGCATTCGCGCCGTCCTGCGCCGCATGTCCCGGGACGGCGCACCGGGCAAACAGGTCTTCACATTTTCGAACCTTGTCGTCAACCTAGACGAATACATCGTCACCGTAGAGGGCGATGCGGTCCCCCTCACCAAGAAGGAGACCGAGATCCTCTTTACGCTTGCAACCAATAAAAACAAAGTGTTCTCGAGAGACAACCTCTTAAGCAGCCTGTGGGGCTACGACTATTTTGGGGACACCCGCACGGTGGACTCGCACATCAAGCGCCTTCGGGCAAAGCTAGACGTTGGGGAGCATCCGGAGTGGGACATCAAAACCATCTGGGGTGTCGGCTACAAGTTCGAGGTGAAGGCGGATGAAGAGTAAAATCGCGCGCAAGCTCATGGGGTATTTCGCGGCCGCCCTGCTCGTATTTGCCGTCGTCATGGGCACACTTTTCATCTCCCTCTTTCGGGCTCGGACCATTGAAGCCCACAAGGACGACCTCGCGGCGCGGGCCGTCACCATAGCTTTGGCGCTGTCCGAGTATCTCGGCACGGATGACAGCGATCCTTCCCACGGCATGATGGGTGGGGGTGCCGGCGGCTCCGGCTCCGGCGGCTACGGCGGCGCGGGCGGAACGGGCGGCTCCGGCAGCTCCGGCATGATGGGCGGCTCCGGTATGATGGGCGGCTACGGGGCCTATCTGCAGTTCATCGACGACATCGCCATGTCGGACGTCTGGGTCGTGGACGAGGACCTTAACCTCATCACAAGCGGCCATATGGCAAGCTTCAACTACAGCTACGCCGACCTGCCGGAGGACGCCGACACAGTTGTAAAAGCGGTGTTTGCGGGCGAGACGACCTTCAGCGAGAGCTTCAGCGGGCTATTTGACACCCCGATGCTGACAGTCGGGACCCCGATCATGTCGGACGGCCAGATTGTCGGGGCTGTTTTGCTCCACTCCCCGGTCGAAGGGTTAAACGACACCACCATGCAGGGCGTGCGCATTTTAGGGGTCAGCATATTAGCGGCGCTTATTTTGGCCGTACTCCTGTCTTACTTTCTCGCCTATACCTTTACAAACCCCGTCAATCGGATGAAAAACGCCGCACTGCAGCTCGCCGAGGGCGACTACACTGTCAAGACGGATGTGCATATAAATGATGAGATCGGCGAACTGGCCGCCGTCATCGACGTTTTGAGCGGGAGGCTTCAAGAGGCAAGGCAGGAGAGCGACCGGCTCGACAAACTCCGCCGGGACTTTGTCGCAAACATCTCCCATGAGCTCAAAACCCCGGTCACGGTCATCCGCGGCTCCTTAGAAGCCCTGTGCGACGGGGTGGTGACACAGCCTGCGGCAGTCGCTGACTACCACCGGCAGATGCTTAAAGAGAGCCTGCATCTGCAGCGGCTCATCACCGACCTGTTAGACCTCTCCAAACTCCAAAACCCCGACTTCAAAATGGACATGCAGCCCCTTGACCTCACCGAGATCCTGCGGGATGCCGCCCGCAGCGCGCAGCGGCTGGCGCAGGAAAAAAACATCCAAATCACCGAGGACTTCGACACCGGCTCCCTCCCCGTCACCGGAGACTACGGCAGGCTTCGGCAGATGTTCATGATCGTCCTCGATAACGCCGTGAAATTTTCGCCCGAAGGCAGTGAAATTACGGTTATGCTGCAAGACGAGACCGTACTGATTCATGATGAGGGCAGCGGCATCGCCGAAGCCGACCTGCCGCACGTCTTCGACCGCTTTTACAAAGTGACGTCGGAGGACAATAAGCAGGGCTCGGGACTGGGGCTTGCCATCGCAAAAGAGATCGCCGACCGGCACGGTGTTTTGGTGTCCGTCGCAAGCAGGCTAAATGAGGGAACCACATTCGAATTTCATTTTTAAGCAAAAAAAAACGGCTTTGAGAAACACTCAAAGCCGTTTTTTTGCAAAATCATCATTCAAAGGGCTGCGGCGACTGCCGCGATAAACTTTTCCACCCCGTCCAGGGTGGCCTTTGTCAGGGCGGCCTCATTGTCAAAATCGGGTTTTTCCGCCAAGACGTACTCCAGGACGGCGTCCAAATTGTAGGCGTCGTGGAAGACGGCAAGGCCGTCAAAACAGGCGCCCGCAAATTTCTCGCGGGTTTTGCCTAATAGCCCCCTGTTTTTCGCCGACAGCCACGCTTCAAATCGGTTTTCTTTATGCAAGTAGACGACGGCGATCTTAAGCCCAATTTCCTTCAGGCAGGCGGGTGTTATGGGAAAATACGACATGTCCATATACCCCTGATAAATTCCGCCGACCTCATATTCCGGGAACCGGCCGCAAAAATGGGCGCGAAGCCGCCCCACTGTATCAAGGATGCCCCTGTAAGCTGCCTGCAGCTCCCCATCTTGCAATGCTGCGGTATATGTCATCACCCGCTCGTTTCGCGTTTTCATCCGTTTTTCAGCGCTCCTTTTTTTGCCGCCCATCAAACAAAGGGCGGTATTTTTTATGAGGCAACACAGCTGAGCATAAAAAATTGTGCGGTGTTATCATTATATCAAATCGCGTCGCGCATTTCCATCCTATCAGGGGGAGCGCCGGCATACAATGAATCTGCTGTCCCCGTCCCCATTCACGATGTTTTTTTACGGGGATATTTACATGGGGTGATTTGCAATGGTATAATTTAGTTTATACAGCAAATGGGCACACATTTCTCAAGGGACGCGGACAACACATATCACGCTTTAAGCGACTGGAGGAATTTTCTATGTTTTGCCCCAAGTGCGGAAGCAAGCTGCCGGATGGGACCGGTTTTTGCAGCAACTGCGGCACAAGACTCGGCGCACCGGCAGTAGGCGCCGGCATTCAGGCCCCGAGAAAGCCCGCCGACGAAATCGACTACAAGCTTTTCGGCGACGACATGCAAATGGTTGAAATCGAGCTTGACCCGGGCGAGAGCGTTTTAGCCGAGGCCGGCGCCATGACCTACATCGAGCAAGATATCAAAATGGAGACCATTTTCGGAGACGGCAGCGGCCAGGATCAGGGCAAGGGCCTCTGGGGGACGCTGGCCACGGCCGGCAAACGGGCCTTAGCGGGTGAGGGCCTCTTTATGACGGTCTTTACGAACACGGGAGCCGGCAAATCGCACGCGGCCTTCGCCGCGCCCTATCCGGGCAAGATCATCCCGGTCGAGCTTCTAGAGTTTGACGGTACCCTCATCTGCCAGAAAAACGCGTTTTTGTGTGCGGCCAAGGGCGTCGCAATCTCCATCCAGTTCAATAAAAAAATCGGGGCGGGCTTCTTCGGCGGCGAAGGGTTCATCATGCAAAAGCTCGCCGGCGACGGTCTGGTGTTTGTACACGCCGGCGGCACCATCATTAAAAAGGAGCTTGCGCCAAGCGATGTACTGCGCATCGACACCGGCTGCCTTGTGGCCATGAGTTCGACTGTCGATTACGACGTCGCCTTTGCGAGTGACCTAAAGAGCGGGCTTTTTGGCGGCGAGGGCATTTTCATCGCCACCCTGAAAGGCCCCGGCCATGTCTGGCTGCAGTCACTCCCCTTTTCCCGGATGGCTGACCGCATCAACCAGGCCCGCTACGACAAATCCGGCGAAAGCAGAGGGCTGAACAATCCCATCGGCGAGGTCGCAAGCGGACTCGGCGGGGCTCTCGGCGGACTGCTTAAGTTCTAGGGCAACACCGCATAAAGAGCTTCAGACGCCTTACGTGCGGTGAACCCTCAATACAAATAAAGGAGTAAAAATATGTCATTTTTAAACGACCTTGGAAAAAAGATCGGCGGAGCGGCCGAAGTGGCAGCCGATAAGGCAAAGGACCTCGCGGAAATCACGAAGCTCACCTACGACATCTCCGCGGTGCAAAAGCAGATCGAAGCCGACTATATCGAAATCGGCAAGCAGGTTTTCCTGCTTGAAAAAGACGACCCGGAAAGCCCGGTCGCCGAGCTTTGCCAGAAAATTATCCTTGCACAGCAGAGTGTTGACAGCCTGAACGCCAGGATCCAGCAGATTAAGTCGGAAGGACCTGCGGCAGCCCCCACGGCATCCGGCAAAAAGTTCTGCCAAAGCTGCGGAGCCGAGGTCATCGGCGAAGGTAAGTTCTGCCAGAGCTGCGGCACCCCCCTCAACTGACCCTGCACCCATTTGCCGCTCTATGGCGGCAGTGCTCTGCGCAAAGTGTCCGGTGCAAAACGTAAAATCGCGTTTTGCACCGGACTTTTTTTACAAAAAATATAAAAATAAATAGTTTGACAAATCATTATAATCATTGTAAGATATACCGGAACGTAAAACAAAGGAAAGGTGTCGTTTGTATGAAGATATTAACACAGGCTATCGTCTCAAATTCGGATATGATCAAAAATTATAAGGCTTGCAGGGAAAAAGCGGACAGTTGCGGCAAGATATTTATATTAAAGAACAACCAGCCGGATGCGGTACTATTTTCGGTTGCTGAATATGAAAGGCTTTCAGGCGTTATCGAGTACTTGGAAAGCCTTGAGGAAGCGGATCTTGCAGTGTTTGCGGAGTCTTTATCCAAGAAGGGAACCAGGGAGAATTACTCCATTGATCATTTGAGAAACGACATTAAGTAGGCATTTTTACAGGTGTCCAAATCACAAATAGTGAAACTGTTTTTTCGGGTGGAGCGCAATAAGCGCTCCACCCTTTTTCTTTTTTACGCCGGTACAAGATCATGCCAAAATATTGGTGCTTCGCCGCGAAGCCGCGGGTAAAAAAGCTTCAAAAGACGGCCGACCACAACTTCTATTATACAAAACAAAATTATATTAGGATAATAATTTCACATATTATGCAAAAACAAATTTACATAATTGTTTGACAAATTTGACTAATAGGAATACAATGCTTTCATAGGATAAATTTGGTATGGGAGGTAAGCTATCAAATGAAGATTTCAACAACGGCAATCGTCTCGAACTCAGATATGATCAAGAATTATAAAGCCTGCATCGAAAAGGCGGAAATTCTCGGCAAGATATTTGTTTTGAAAAACAACCAACCGGAGGCGGTGTTGTTCTCCATTTCGGAATATGAGCGGCTTTCGGGATTCATTGAGTACGCGGAACGTCTTGAAGAGCGGGACATCGCAAAAATTCTTGAGCTTATACCAAAGGATGGGGATGTGAGAGCTTACTCGATGGGCCTGATTCGGAAAGATATCGATCAAATCGTGGCGGTCGATATCATTAAATAGTATTTGCCCGGATGAATTTTAAAAAGCTGTCATATCGTCCCCCGCGGCAAAAAAAGCACGGGATCTATGCCAGACAATAACGAGCGCAGCGTTTTATAGCGCATTGAATATGGAGGGCTTCACAATGATTAAAAAAAGTCTCATGCGACTCCTGGACAAGAAAACAAAAATGTCCGGGTGGATGCTCGCGGAAGAAATGGGGGCCGCAGCGGCGATCGGTGCGGCTGTGGGAATCCTTTTCACCGTCAAGGCCGCAAAAATGATCCGAGCGGAATATCGAAAAGCGCCCGGCACGATGACCATTGAACTGCATGACCTTGATGGGCTGAAAATTGAGAGGATCGAGTAAACAAAATGAAGAAGAAGAATAAGCGACTGATTTCCATCCTGCTGACCGTGCTGATGGCGGCCATGCTGATCGTTCCGGCGAGCGCAGCCACTGTGTTAAAGGTAGAGCTTGGAACAACGACTCCGTTTGCGGTTTTGGCCGGCCAGTCCATTTCCAATACCGGGACAACCACAATCGACGGTGATGCAGGCGGAGATGTCGGTCTGTACCCGGGAACCTCGTTTGGGGCCACGGGCGTGACCATGACAGGCGACACCTATCTGTCTGACGGCCCCGGTGTCGCAAGTACGGCTCAAGGGGATCTGACGACAGCGTATAACGACGCAGCCGGTCGGACACCCACCGAGGCCATTGTCGCAGACCTTGGCGGAACCACCTTAACTTCCGGCGTTTACAATTCAGCCTCCAGTATCTACGTAACCGGCAAACTCACACTGGATGCCCAGGGTGACCCCGAAGCCGTCTTTATCTTTCAGGCGGGCTCGACCCTGATCACAGCGTCAAACAGTGAAATCGAGCTCATCAACGGCGCCAGATACTGCCGAGTCTTCTGGCAGGTCGGAAGCTCCGCAACGCTCGGAACAAACTCCATATTCGTTGGACACATCTTCGCATCGGAATCCATCACTGCCAATACCGGTGCGGCGATACAGGGTCAGCTGCTGGCACTGGGCGGCTCCATCACGCTTGACAGCAACACCATCACGAATGGAATTTGCACTTCCCCCGCCACACTGCGTGTCATTAAGCAGGTTGTCAACAATGATTCCGGCACAGCCGTTGCCGCCGACTTCACTGTGCATGTAAAGACAGCCGGAGTAACGGGTGCCGACGTTGCCGGCAGCCCGGCACTTGGCACTACGCTTGGCACTGTCTACACATTGGACGCCGGTGACTATGTCGTCAGTGAAAATGCGTTTACAGGATATCACGCAAGTTTCAGCGGCGCTGATTCAAGCGGCAATATCACACTGTCCTCCGGCGAGAGTGCAACCGTCACAATTACGAACAATGACGTTTCCGATACAAATCCGCCTGACGATGATGAGGATACAGACCTTCCGCCCGAGATCAACGTCACAAAAGCGTCATTCCCCCTGACACTCCTGTCCGGCGGGGGCCCCGTTACATACACCTATACGGTGACAAATCCCGGCGTGGTCGCACTGTACAGCGTGACGGTCACAGACGATAAAATCAGCCCCGTCAATTACTTGTCCGGCGACGTCAATTCCGATAACCTGCTCCAGCCAGGCGAAGTCTGGATGTACACCGCCACGGCGACCCTTGCCGAGACCACAACGAATACGGCTACGGCTGCGGGCACCGCAAACGGCAGCACAGCGACCGACATTGCGTACACGACCGTCATTGTGGCGCCAACCGTTGCCAATCCGCCGCTCATCAATGTGACGAAGACCCCCTCTCCCCTTGTGCTCACATATGCCGGCGGTCCCGTCACCTATACCTATACCATCACAAATCCAGGAACGGTCGCACTCGGGTATGTGGGTATCATGGACGATAAGGTCAGCGCCGTATACTATACCTCCGGTGACGTCAATTTTGATAACCTTCTCCAGCCAAGTGAGGCCTGGATATACACGGGCACCGCAACGCTCAGCCAGACAACGACGAACACAGCCACCGTCAGCGGCAGCGCAGGCGGTGTGACCGTCACAGATACCGTGACTGTCACAGTCGTCGTGCCGCCGGTCATCGAAACGGTCAATGGCGGACAGCTTCCGAACACCGCTACATTTTGGTACAACATTCTGCTGATCGGCGCAGGTTTTCTCCTGGTGGCAACCGTAAGTCTTTTTATAAAAAGGAAGCATGTTTAAGCCCGGATCACGTGCCGCCAAGATTTCCATCTTCTCAATCATAAATTTTTGCATTTTCATCCTTGGAGTCGGACTCATCTGTTATGCGCTCTTCAATATTTATCAGCTGAAAACGGCGCAAGCAAAGCCCGCCGCCGGCACATTCACCCAGCAGGCCGCGCCGGAGCTTCAAGTGTTATGGTCTAAAGCAGTGCGCGCGAATCTCGAGGAGGATGGACAGGCGGTGGACGTGGCCGAATTCGAAGAAAACGGGTCGGAGGCGTCGCCGGCCGGTGCCTTTGTAAGCCTATACCCGGTCTATCCCGCCCAGGGCGACGTCGTCGGAAGTCTGTCAATCCCGGCAATTGAGCTTACGGCGTCCATTATCCAGGGAACCGGCACGCCTGAGCTTAAAGCGGGCGTCGGTCATTTCACCCAGAGCGTGCTTCCCGGAGAAGCGGATAATTGTGTTCTCTCCGGACATCGGGACACATTCTTTGCGAAACTGGGAGATCTGGTGCTGGGCGATGAACTGATTGTGGAAACATCGGCCGGTATCTTTACCTATGAGGTGACCGGTATGCGAATCGTCGATAAGGATGACAAAACCGTAATTGTCCCAACAGACCATGCCGTCCTGACGCTCACCACGTGTTACCCGTTCATTCGCGTCGGGCCGTCACCGAACAGATATATCATCTCGGCCGATTTAATCACGAGCGAATAACCCCGCATTGTCAGCGCTGCTCAAAAATCAAAAAACAAAATTTTAAGGAGACTTTATTATGACAATCAATCATACCCTAAGCAAAATGAACTCGAAATACGCAAAAATGGCGAGGGCGCAATCCGCCCGAAAGGCTGCCGCCATCCTTGGTATCGTAGCCGCAGTCGGCACCGGCGCAGTCGTAATCGCAGGAACTCTCTTCACGTTCGCCCTGACAAAGAAAGAGCGCGTCAAAATGATGAATCATGCTTTCAATGCGGCGGAGGATATGAAGGATGCCGTACTTCAGAAAGCCGAGGACGCCAACGACTGTGCGGCACACGCAAAAAAGGAAGCACATAATATCCTAAGCGATCTTCATGACAAATCGGACGAAATGAAAGACGATATCAAGGACGATCTCAAGGACGAAAGCGATAAGATCTCCAAGAATTTCCACAAAACTGTGATCGAGATTTCCAAGGATATCAAAGCGAAATAACGAACGTTCGCAAATATTCCAAAGCTGCGGCGGCGACTTTTAGACGACATACCATATTACCGGAGCTAGGGTCGCCGCCGCAGCCACCTTACAAAGCGGAGAATAACAACCTGCAAGGCCTGCGTAAAAATAGCGTTCGGGCTCAAGGACCAATAAACCATCCCACTCGTAAAGCAGCTATCTTGTATGTTGGAGCTCAAAGACAAATTATTTGGGGGCGATGAAAATGAAAAAACTTACCTGTGTCATTCTGGGTCTTGCAGCCCTGGCGATGGGCATCTTGGGCCTCACAGGCCTCGTGCCCATGTTTAAAGCTGACCTTATCGTAAACATCAGTGAAATCGCGCTCGGTGCCCTGGGCTTTTTGGTCGGTGTATACTCTCCGCAATACTCAGTCAACAAGTCCCAGGCAGCGGCGACAGCGAATTTGCAGGAAGATAACCATGCGCAGCAGCGAAACCTTGACAATCAAAGAAAAGATATTGATCAGCAGCGAAAAGAGCTCGATGTGCAAAGAAAAGATATCGATGTGCAAAGAAAAGAGTTCGATGTGCAAAGCAAAGAGCTCGATCAGCAAATTAAATAGACAAGCGCTTTGCAACAGCTGCTCAGAGTTCTCTCTTTTGCTGCTCTGCGACAAAATCTGATGAAGAAATGGCGTTAAAACATGCAGCATTTTGAAACCAGGCTAAAAGGCCACGACAATACATACTTCGACTTGTTCGTTCGGCATAAGAACAATCCGATCCTATCGGCCAGGGACTGGCCATATCCGGTAAATTCGGTATTCAACCCCGGCGTGACACTGTTTGGAAACAAGGTACTGCTGCTAGCGCGCGCTGAAGACCGAAGAGGCTTTTCCCATCTGACAAAAGCGGTCAGTGAAAACGGCATCGTCAACTGGCAAGTTGATACGAAACCGACCTTTGAGGCGGAGCCTAGTGAGTACCCTGAAGAAGGATGGGGCGTTGAGGATCCCAGGATCACCTGGATTGCAGAACTGGATCAATACGCCATCGCCTACACCGCCTATTCGGAAGCGGGTCCCACCGTATCGCTTGCCTTGACGAAAGATTTCGAAACATTCGATCGCTTGGGGGCTATTTTGCCTGCGGCCGACAAGGACGCCGCACTGTTTCCGCGAAAAATCGGCGGGAAGTGGATGCTCATCCACCGGCCGATGGCCGCCAGCATCATGCGTGGCACACACATTTGGGCGTCAACCTCGGATGATATGAAACACTGGGGCGACAGCCGGATCCTCATCGCTGCCCGCGCCGGCGCCTGGTGGGATGCCGATAAGGTGGGGCTGAGCGCTCCCCCGCTTGAGACGTCCGACGGCTGGCTTATTTTGTACCACGGTGTAAAACAGACAGCGTCCGGCGCAATCTATCGGCTGGGGCTCGCACTGCTTGATCTTGACAATCCGTTTCGCGTTTTGCGCAGGAGCGACGAATGGATATTCGGCCCCCAGGAGACGTACGAGCGGGAGGGCGATGTCGGCGGTGCCGTATTTCCCTGCGGCTGGATCTTAAACGAAGCCACGGGGAAAATCAAAATGTTCTACGGCGCGGCAGACACCAGCATTGCACTCGCAACGGCAAATTTAAGCGATTTACTTGATTATATAAAATCTTGTCCGGAGGAAAAGCAGGCGACATAATAAAAAATATGAACCTCATATCTTTATGTCAGAGCCTGTTTCGCATGAGGGGGACGGGTTCTGCTTTTTTTGGTGCGCAGTGATCGCACAGTTAGAAAGGGGAAACATGAAAGCATTATTTTTAGCCGGTGGTATGGGCTCGCGGCTGAAGCCCTTGACCGATGAACTCCCAAAACCGATGGTTCCGATTATGAATAAGCCACTTTTAGAGAGAAGCATGGAGAATCTCAGGGTATGCGGTATCAACGAAATCGTCATCAGCACCGGCTATATGCCTTTGTATATCGAACAATACTTTGGCGACGGCAGCAAATTCGGGCTCAAAATCGAGTATGTCTGTGAGGACTCCCCCATGGGAACCGGCGGCGCGATTAAAAAGACCGGGCATCTGTACGACGAGACATTCTTAGTGTTGAATGCGGACATCCTATGCAATATGGATTATGCGGAGCTCGTTGCCTGCCACCGGGCAAAAGGGGCTGCCGTAACCATCGCCGTAACAAGGGTATGCAACCCCAGTGCGTACGGCGTGATCGAGTATGACGAGGGCGACTATGCGCTTTCTTTTACCGAAAAGCCAACGGCTGCCGAGCTCAAGTCCGATTATATCAATGCGGGGGTCTATGTCTTTGAACCGGAAGTGCTGCGTGAAATAACGGAAGACCGGCCGGTCTCGGTTGAGCGGGAGATCTTCCCTGCGCTGCTGCGCAGCGGCCGGAAAATCGCCGTATATAAAGGCTGCAAGTACTGGATGGACATCGGAACCCCGGAAAAATATTTTCAGACGCACGATGATATCATGAATGGAGCATGCGAGCTGCCGGGCGTCAAGTTTGACAGCCAGCGCAAATACATAGACGGCAGCTCCGATATAGACGCCACTGCGATCATCACAGGCCCTGTCTATATCGGCAGCAATGTGAAAATCGGGGCCTATGCGACGGTCGGGCCAAACGCTGTCATCGGAGACAATGTCTGCATAAAAGAGGGCGGCAGTGTCGTCAACAGCATCCTCTGGAACAAAATGAACGTCAGACGCCATGCCCGGATGCGTGAGAAGGTTGCCGCACTCGAATTCCATTTTTGCACATGCCCACCCGCAGGGAGGCGGCTCCTGACAGACGGGAGAAAATTAAATGCTTAATACACTGGAGGACTGGATCTTGACTTCCGAAAAATATATGAACATCGCCTATTTAAGTACGTATCCCCCGAGAGAATGCGGACTCGCAACATTTACAGAAAATTTGATATTTCACATGAGCAAGCTGCATGCGACGAGGCAAAGCAAGGTCATCGCCGTTAGCAACAAAAGCTTGCGGTATGACGATCACGTGATCATGGAACTCGCACAGAATAACAGGCCGAGCTATCAGCGAATGGCAAGCAGGCTGTACAATTCGGATATCGAACTGTTGGTCATCGAACACGAGTTTGGGATCTATGGCGGCGAGTGGGGCGAATATATCCTCGATCTTGTCGACAATCTGCAAATTCCGTTTGTGACAACGCTGCACACCGTGCTCCAGGAGCCAAATGAGATGCAGCGGCACATCATCCATGTCCTCGGGAAAAAAGGGAAAAAAGTCATCACCATGGCAAAGAACTCCGTTGATACGCTGGTCCATACGTACGGCATTGACCCATCAAAGATCGCCGTCATCAATCACGGCGTACCCTATATCCCCATGAAGTCCAGAGAGCGGCTCAAAGAGGAGTTCGGACTGGAAAACCGCACGATCGTCAGTACATTCGGTCTTCTAGGCCCAGGAAAAGGGCTGGAATACGGGGTGGAGGCCATTGCGAAAGTGGCGAAGTCCCATAAAGAAGTCCTGTATTTCATCCTGGGACAGACGCATCCCGCCATCAAAAACGAGTCCGGAGAGGAATATCGAAACACGCTCCGGACACTGGTTGAAAAACTGGGCGTTGAGGATAATGTCCGGTTCATTAACAAATATTTGACGGAAGAGGAGATCATCCGTTATCTGAAGCTTTCCGATATTTATTTGACCCCCTATCTCAATAAAGATCAGGCCGTAAGCGGAACGCTCGCCTACGCTGCTGGATACGGCCGCGTCATCGTCTCAACCCCCTACAGCTACGCAAAAGAGATGCTGTCGGACGGCCGCGGACTTCTTGCCGAGTTTAGGGACTCCGCTTCGATTGCCGACTGTATCGAGTATGTGCTCGACCACCCGGAAGAAAAGAGACAGATGGAACAAAAAATGCTGGAACTTGGAAAGACCATGACATGGGAGTATGTTGCGCAGCAATACAAGGCTCTCTTTTCTGATGTCCTGACACAGCACAGAAAATGTGCCAGCTCCGATAAATTACAGTCTAGAATGAGTGGAAACACCGTGGCCAGCCTATGAACCTCAACAAAGAGTCAGTCGCCGTCAAAACGAGTCACATTTTCCACATGACGGACGACACCGGGATACTTCAGCACGCCATCTACGGCGTACCAAACCTCTCGGAGGGGTATACCTCCGACGACAATGCCAGAGCACTCATCATGGCCATCGAACTGTATGACGCGCACCGTGCAACGAAGATTGAAGACCTCATCTATACCTATATTTCCTTCCTGTGCCACGCCCAAAACGATGACGGAACCTTCCGCAATTTTATGGGGTACAGCCGCGTGTTTTTGGGTACCGATGGCTCTGAGGACTGCTTCGGACGGTGTCTTTGGGCACTGTGTTATACCTTTGTACATCCCGCAACACCCCAAAACGCAAAACAGGCCATCTGGACGCTCATCGAGAAGGCCCTGCCGAACTGCGCCAAAATCAGTGCACCCAGGGCACAAGCCTACGTGCTGATAGGCCTTGCCTGCCTAAACGCGGAGGAGACCAATAAAACCATTGTCCTGCTGGCCGATTCGCTGACCGACCGTTTCGCGCATTGCAGCGGCGGCTACTGGCACTGGTTCGAAGACAGTATGACCTACTGCAATGCCATTTTGCCGTGGGCAATGCTTACGGCGTTTCGCATTACGAAAGTGGACCGATACCGGCAAGTAGGCATTGAGAGCCTGAAGTTTCTCGAGAGCAAGACGTTCAAAAAGAAATTTTTCAAGCCGATCGGCTGCAACGGCTGGCTGAATAAGGGGGACGAGCCCGCCGAATTCGATGAACAGCCGGTGGAGGCCTGTGAAACCATGCTCGCGTATCTTGAAGCTTTTGCGCTCTCCGGCAACAACGGATTTTTCCAAAAGGCAAAAGCCTGCTTTTTTTGGTACTTGGGTGAGAACTCGAAAGGCCTCATTATGATCGATCCTGAGACCGGCGGCTGCTATGACGGAATTCAAGCGGACGGATTAAACAAGAATCAGGGTGCCGAAAGTGTCGTGTCCTTCTGGATCGCCTATCTGACCATTAAAAAATATGAAATATCAGACAGCGGAAAAACCGTGAAAATCGTCTGAACGAAGGGCCGTAAGACAGCTTTTCTCACTTTTAAAAAAACAGCGAAGAGGCAGCAGCGCTATGGATTTAATCAAGATTCACAAAGAATGGCTGGCCGTTGAAGAGGAAGATCTGAAAAATGAACTGTCGGCCATGACTGAGGCCCAGATCAGCGATGCGTTTTATCAGGCGTTAGGGTTTGGGACCGGCGGCCTGCGCGGGGTCATGGGCGCCGGCACAAACCGCATGAACATCTATACCGTAGGGCATGCGACGCAGGGACTGTGCGATTATCTGAAAAGTCAAAATGAACGGTTTTCAGTCGCGATCGCCTATGACAGCAGGATAAAGTCGGAACTGTTCGCAAAAACGGCAGCCGCCGTCATTGCCGCAAACGGCGGCACGGCACACCTTTTTTCGCAGCTGATGCCAACGCCGATTTTATCCTTTGCGGTGCGGGAGCTCGCCTGTGACGCCGGGATCGTCATCACCGCCAGCCACAATCAGGCTAAGTATAACGGCTACAAGGTGTATGGCAAGGACGGCTGTCAGGCGACGCTCGGAATGGCTGACGCCATACAGCGCCACATCGAAAAAGTCGATATCTTCAAAGGTGTGAAAAAGATACCCTTTGAAAATGCCCTTCTGGAAGGCACCATCACGTTCATTTCGGACAGTCTTTTGGAGAAATATCTCGGCCTTGCACTGCAGTGCTCCGTCAACCCGGAAGTTTTAAGAGACTCGGACCTCTCCGTCATCTACACGCCGCTGAGCGGTGCCGGGAACAAGCCCGTCCGAAAGCTTCTCTCAATGGCCGGACTGCGCAGCCTGCAAATCGTGCCGGAGCAGGAAAACCCGGACGGGCTCTTTTCGACCTGTCAAACGCCCAACCCGGAGGAGAAATCCGCATTCGAACTTGCGCTCCGGCTTGCAGCCGGGACGGAGGCGGACTTGTTGCTTGCCACGGACCCCGACTGCGACCGAATCGGCGTCGCTGTGAAAGACGGACTCGAATACAAGCTCCTGACGGGAAACGAAACCGGATGTCTGCTGTTAAATTACATTTTGTCGCAAAGAAAAGCCCGTCACACGCTGCCGGATCGTCCCGTCATCATCAAAACAATCGTCACAAGCGCAATGGCGGACAGCATCGCCAAGGAATACGGCGCACGCATGATCGATACACTCACAGGCTTTAAATATATCGGTGAACAGATAGGCCTTTTGGAGCAAAATCACCTAGAGAGCAGCTATGTGTTCGGGTTTGAAGAGAGCTACGGATACCTGCCGGAGACTTTTGTCCGGGATAAGGATGCCGTATCAACCGCCTTGCTCATCTGCGAGATGGCCGCATTTTATAAAATAAACACCACCACCTTGCCCCAGGCGCTTGAAGCGCTCTATCGGCAGCATGGATTTTGGAAGCACAAGCTCCTCTCTTTCTCGTTTGAAGGCGCTGACGGCATGCAAAAAATGATTGATATCATGGGCCACTTCAGACGGGGTGCTTTTACGGATTACGGCGGACTCACGGTCAAAAAAACAGACGACTATTTGTCTTCCACCACCGTGAACCATATCACCCATGAGACGGGCCCCCTGATGCTGCCGAAATCCGACGTGATGGCGTTTTCACTTGAACAAGATGGCGCACTCGTCATCCGACCCTCCGGCACGGAGCCCAAGTTAAAGTGCTATCTGACCGTCAAAGGAGAAGACGGCCCCGGCGCTGTCCGGATGCTGGAAGCGCTCGAGGCCGATCTTGTGCGTAAAATCGAACTGTCAAAAGGAGGTGGCTGATTTGCTGTATCCCTTGAAATTCGATCCCATCTACAAGCAGATTCTGTGGGGCGGAACGAGTATCGCTAGGCATTTCCACCGGGACATCGGCATCGATCATGTGGCCGAAAGCTGGGAACTCTGCTGCCGTGAGGACGGGACAAGCATTGTGTCCTCGGGCGCCCTCAAGGGAATGAGTTTAGAGGGGCTGATCGTAAAGTACAAAGATATGCTGGTTGGAATCCGAACGTATAAAAACTTCGGCACTTCTTTCCCCCTTCTCATTAAAATCATCGACGCGAAAGAAAACCTCTCGGTACAGGTCCACCCAAACGACGCCTATGCCAAACGCAGCGGCGAAAACAGCGGCAAAAGCGAGCTGTGGTACATTTTGGACGCCAAAGAGAATGCTAAAATCGTCTATGGTGTAAAAACCGATCAGTCAAAAGCAGACTTTGTGAAGGCCATTGCGGATCAGAAAATCGAGCGGACCCTGAACATGGCCGACGCAAATTTGGGAGATGCTTTTTTTGTGCCGGCAGGCAAAGTCCATGCGATTTTGGGCGGGCTTTTAATTGCCGAGATCCAGCAAAACAGCAACACAACTTACCGCATCTACGACTGGGGCCGGGTGGATAAGGACGGCAACGGCAGGGCGCTGAGTACCGCCAAGGCGCTTGACGTCATTGATTTCAACTCGTTAAACCGTCGTGAGGTCTGTCCCCGAATTGCCGATTACAAGGATTATCACACCAACAGCGTCCTTCGGTCCCCCTATTTCAACATTGACAAAATCAGCATACACCGCAGCTTTATGAGCGCCACCGCGGACAGCTTTATCGTGCTCATGTGTACGAAGGGCAGCGGCATCATCATCTATGACGGAGGGACTTGCGGCATCGCTTTCGGCGAAACGATCCTTTTGCCGGCCTGTATCGGAACATACGCCATTGACGGGACGATGACGCTGCTCGCGATATCCATGCAGTAAAAATTCAACCAAAGGATAAGCGCATGTCCATGCGCTTCTTTTATTTTATCTGTGTTCAACGCCCCAAAGGGATAAAAAATCCGGCAACACGTTTTTTTGTGTTGCCGGATTTTTCGCTATTCCACGAGCTTCCAGGATGAGGCGGTCGTGCCCATAAACAAATTGTGATCGGTCAGATAATTTGTCTGTAAACTCGCCCCACTGCCGTTTGTGTTGTAATAAATCACATAAGACGCCAAGGTGCCTGGCGGGTACGACGACTCTGTGCAGGCGACCATGGCAATGTCCCCATCTGTGGTATAGACCGGCACCCAGTATGTGCCATCTACGGCGCTGCTATTGGGGAAACTTTGAATAGTGTCCGGCAGCGAGGCCGCCGCGGCGGACGCGTAGGTGCCGCCAAAGCCGCCGGATAGGTATCCGATGCTGTACTCAGGTGCTCGCCCTGCGATATAGGTGACCACAATGCCCTTGGCGGATTCGTACGCAGCCCTTGCCACCGAGAGCCCCTCGTTGACCGTGAGGTCGTCCAGCAGCGCACCTGACGCCCCCGGCTGGGGAGTTTAGCCCCACCTAATCGCTGTTCAAGGCATGGGCCACCTCGTCCGTGTCCGATATCCCGTCAATTGATAGCCCGACAACTTCAAGGGACGCGTTCTTTACGACGTTGCCGCACTCGGTTACGGCCGCCGCCTCCCGCGCCTTTGCGAAGTATTTCTAATACCCCGGCGTCAAAACCGCCGTAAGGTCCGCCATGATGGCGACGACGACGGCAAGCTCAATGAGGGTAAAGCCCTTTTTGTCTTTTTTGATCCGTATTTTTTTGCCGTTCATCGCATCGCCTCCATTCCCGCCGCGCATCCTAGGCTTTTTTATCGAATTATAAAAATGACATATCGTCATTGCAACACCCTAAAAAAAGTCCGTCAATCTTCTAAGGCACAAGCGGCGAGGCGGGGCAACCCATCAAAACGAATTTCATGTCGTTTCTTGACATTTCGTGTCAAATAAAATAACATAGCAAGTGCTGCGCTGTGTTTGACACAGGCCAAGAAGCGAGGTCCATACGATGCGCGCGGACCGGCAGGTCCAAACGGACATGCGCAAATAACCCCAGTAACACATAGCAGGAGGACCAAACGTTTGAAAGTTGTATCTGCGAGGAAGCGAATTGAGGCGATCAATTCGGAGATCATAGAGAGCGAAGAGGCCAAAGAGATCGTCCACGTCGGTTTCGAAATCGGGCTGCTTTTTAAGGCCATCCACGGTCTTGTGCAGCTTGTCGGCGGTGTGCTCATGCTCTTTCTCACGCCCAGCCGCCTTTGTGACATCACGCAGTTTTTGACAAGACATCAGCTTTCAAAGGACCCGATCCCTCGGTTCGCCAATTTCCTTATGACACTCAGCGACAGCTTTTCAATAGGCACCCAGCACTTTGCCCTGTTTTATTTATTTTCGCATGGGATAATCCGTTTCGTCCTCGTGTTCCTGCTGTGGCGCAAAAAGCTTTGGGCATATCCCCTCACCGCCGTCTTTTTAATGTTTTTCATCGCCTGTCAGGTCTACCGATACATGAGGACGGGGTCCATGATTCTCTTGCTGTTTACGGTTTGCGACAGCGTCATGGTCGTCTTAACCTTGCTGGAATACCGAAACCTTCGGACGGCGAGCGTCTGAGGGCCCCCCAAAAAAAGAATGCCCCGCCCCAATGCGCGGGGCTTTATATGATAATCGGCACTCCCCGCCCCAGTGCGCGGGACTTTGTATGATAACCGGCACTCCCCGCCCCAGTGCGCGGGACTTTGTATGATAATCGGCACTCCCCGCCCCAATGCGCGGGACTTTGTATGATAATCGGCACTCCCCGCCCCAATGCGCGGGACTTTGTATGATAATCGGCACTCCCCGCCCCAATGCGCGGGGGGCACGTTTGAATCGACACGCGAAGAACGCGTTTAAATCGTGTGATGGGAGGCATTCATGTGCTGACGTTTGACTTTACCGTCTTGAATTTTATCTACGGACATTTTCGCAGTGAGCTGCTCGATTTTCTCATGCCGATCATCACGGTGCTTGGCAACGGGGGCCTCATTTGGATTGCCCTTGCCGCCATCCTCCTCGTCTCGCGCCAAACCCGGTGGGTGGGCGCCGCCATGCTGCTTGCGCTCATTTTGGACGTCGTCGTCTGCAACCTGATTTTAAAGCCCCTTGTCGGCCGCATCCGACCCTTCGATGTGAACAGGGCTGTGCAGCTTCTCATCAAACGGCCCACCGACTACTCTTTCCCGTCCGGACATACGGCGGCCTCCTTCGCAGCGACCTTCGCCCTCTATTTCAGCCGCCGAAGGCTCTGGATTCCGGCTTTTGTCCTCGCACTCCTCATCTCGTTTTCAAGACTCTATCTCTATGTGCATTATCCGTCCGACATTCTGGCCGGTATCTTGGTCGGCGCCCTCATGGGATACCTTGGCGTCATAAGCGCGGCGCGTCTCCAAAATTTTCTGCGCAGCCGCAGGCAGGCGCAGTAGACGAGCGACAGTGGCAGCCAATATCAACAAAGCCCTTTGAAAACGTTCGTTTTCAAAGGGCTTTTTACGCGAGAGAGACAGCGATTTATAAACAAGTTTGTTTAATATGCCCACACCAAAATCGCCCTATCGGCCAAACTTTTCAGTGTCCTCTATCCCACCCGAATGTGGGCGGCCGCCTTGTGGGAAGTCTTATTCCGATACATCTTTTGATCGATCACCCTTAAAAACGACTGGGCGCTATCCCCTACCGAGCGGTCATAAATTGCGCAGCCCATGCTGAATCTGAGCCGATACGGCTTGTTTTCGCCTTTATTGAAATCGGAAAGACTACTGTTGATTTTTCGTATCGTCTCCCCCACCGTCTTGGGGTCGTCGCTTTCAAGGATCACGCAAAACTCATCTCCGCCGTACCGCGCGATGAAATCGGCCGGGCTCACCGAACTTCGCAGCAGGGAAACTGTGTTGATGAGTGCCGTGTCCCCTTCAAAATGGCCGAAGTTGTCGTTGATCTCCTTGAACTGATCAATGTCGAGCAAAATCGCAGAAAAGGTCTTTTGGCGGGTAGCGGCATTGATCTTATGCTGCATATAGCGGTCAAGCGTCTGCCGATTGAACGCCCCCGTCAGATAGTCCTTGTCCATATTGCGGTTTTGGATATTCGTAAACAGTACAAGCGCTGCAAAGGTGATGCCGAGGAGCGAAAACGGCAGGCCGAATATAAAGCACTGCAGCGCCCACCCGATCAGCGGAAAAATAAGAAAAAACAGCAGCGACTTGTAGTATTTGGCCTCGATTTTTTCCCTTTGGCTGACTAAGAACCCTTCGACAATCAGCATCATGGCAAGGAGTATCAACATCGGGAAAATAAAGAACGGGCCGCGGTGATACAGATGCGCGCTGTCGAAATAGAAAATTTGCCCCGAAAAGATGTTGTAGATACCCAGCGCCACACAGAGGGCCGTCATCATCCAAAGGAGCCGGCTCAGCCTGTTGCGCACGGCCTTATTGAGGGATGGAATCTGCTCGCAGATATACCAATAAAAAATCGGAATGAGCGATGTGTTGAGCAGGATCTCAATGTAATTTCCCGCAGCGGCAAATGGGAAAAACCACTCCGGCCCCGCATATAAGCTGCTCATGATATCCGCTACAAATGAAAGCAGCGCGATGACAAGCATGAGCAGGAAGTATCGCTCATTTCCGGAGCGCGCGTTGCGGCGGCGGTTTTCCATGAAAAAAAGAAAACCGAGTACAAGCATGGAGTACAGACAGATGCAAAGATAGGCTGCTGAAAACATACAGGGTCTCCTTCTTGTCAGGATATCAGATTATTTAAAATAATTATATCACATAATCAAAGCAGTTTGTAATGAAAAATCAACAAAATATAACTATATTTTTACATATCTCACTTGACGTAATCATCTACAGTGTTAAAATTATCCTGCAAAGATAAAAACACGTCCCGGCCGGTAGTCCGGGAGCGGCAAAAAATGCCGTCAGTAACCTGCCTCCTTTGGTTGTCCGTTCTTTGCAGATCACCTAAAAGGAGGATCCCATGGAGGAAGCAACATCCAAACTTACCATCTCGTTTGAGGACCCGTTTTGGATAGGGCTCATTGAGCGGGAGGCGGACGGGCGGTATGAAGTCTGCAAAATCACATTCGGCGCCGAGCCGAAAGATTACGACGTCTATGACTTCATACTGAAAAACTGGCAAACGCTCAAGTTCAGCCCACCTGTCAAGGCAGGGGCGCCTCCCGCTACATGCATGAACCCCAAGCGGATGCAGCGCATGATCAGCAGGCAAATCGCTGACACGGGAACCGGGACAAAGGCGCAGCAGGCACTTAAGCTTATGCAAGAACATGGGAAAACCGAGCGTAAAGTCCACTCTCGCGTGCTGCGGGAAGCTCAAAAAGAACGCAAGTTTGAACTGCGTCAGCAAAAGCAAAAAGAAAAGCACAGCGGGCACTGACGCCCGCTGTGCCTTTTTCGTTATTCCGGTCAGAATGTGGCTTTGATCTTCTCCAGGGTCTTTTGCGCCTCTTTATAATCGTAGTCTTGAATTTGTTTATCCAAAAGCCCCGCCGCCTCTCCACCCACTTTGAGCAGAATATCCTTTGATTCATCCACCAAATCGTTGACTGCGGTATCGCGACTTTGGAGCAGCGTTTTCATCTGCTCCAATATTTTTCCGGCTTCCGCCTTGTCCTCGGCTGTAACCGGGGATGCCTTTGTGCCGCCCGCTTTTATCGGGCGCCAAAACCAAAACCTGCGTCAAAAGGCTCAGCTCCGCCGACAAATCCGCAACGCCTTTTTGCATCTGTACAGGGTCCCCTTTTTCCAGTGCCAGCCGCTCCAGTTTTTCCGAAAGCTTTTGAATTTTCACAGCCCCTAAGGTCCCGGCGACCCCCTTCAATGCATGCGCCGTGTGGGACAGGGCATCCCCAGTCCCCAGACTCCAGCTGCTGGCGACATCCGCCCGGCGTCGCCGCCATGACCATCCGAGAATTGCCGGAGCAGACCGACATATCGGGCGCGCGATCGCCCCGCAGGGCCTGCATGCCCACTTCAATGTCAACGCCTGCGAGCCTTTTGACGCCCTCAAGGACGGACATCACCGCCGGTGCGACTCCGGGCGCGGGATTTTCTAAATCCGCATCCGGCACCGACGGCGCTTCGGACAACTGCGCGGACTCCGGCAGCCACTTAATAATTGTGCTGAAAAGATTCTCAGGCTTTACGGGTTTTGCCACATGGTCGTTCATTCCCGCTTCGATGCACCTCAGGCGGTCTTCTTCAAACGCGTTTGCCGTCATTGCGATGATCGGAGTGGCCTCCATCCCGCGAATTTTTCGGATGGCCCTCGTCGTCTGCAGTCCGTCCATGACAGGCATTTGAATATCCATCAAAATTAAGTCGAAGGCGGTCTCCCGCACCATCTGGACTGCGATCTTCCCGTTTTCCGCAATGGTCGAATGGATCCCGACCGTTTTCAACAGTTCAACCGTGACATCCTGATTGATCGGATTATCCTCGACAAGGAGCACATGCGCTCCGAGGCGCCGCTTGATTTCCTCTTCATACGGTTTCGTCTTTTTCAACGACTTCTTCCATTTTTCTATGCCCAAAAGCTCGGTGAGCGTATCGTTGAGCCTAGACGGGGTAACGGGCTTTTCGAGCAGCGCACTGATGCCGGCCGCCATTATATCTTCGCTCGACACATCAGCGCTGTATGCCGTCACCATGATAATTTCAGGAGGCTGAGGCAAATTCATGGCTTTCATTCTTCGCACGGTTTCAACGCCGTTCATATCCGGCATTCTGTAATCAACAACCATAAATTTATAGCTGTCGCCCTCGTCGCAGGACTTTTTCAGTTTTTCAAGCCCTTCTTTTCCCGAAGCAGCGGTATCAACAGACAACCCGAAGCGCAAAAGCATCTCCGTCATGATCTCCCTCGCCTCGCGCGAGTCGTCGATCACAATGATCTTTTTCCCCTCGAGCGCCTCCAGATGCGCGACGCTCATGGGCAGTTTCGCAGTGTTCTCAAACGGAATTTCGACAAAGAACGTGCTCCCTTTGCCCACTTCGCTCGTAACGCCGATCCGTCCGCCCATCAACGCGGTCAGCTGTTTTGAAATCGCAAGCCCAAGGCCCGTGCCTCCGTAGCGGCGCGTCGTGGAATCGTCGGCTTGCTCAAACGCATTGAAAAGGCGCGGGATGTCCGCGGAATCGATCCCGATCCCCGTATCGATGATATCAAACCGGAGGGTCGTGCAGGTCTCGGTTTTATCCGTAACCCGCCCTTTGATCGTAACGCCGCCTTTTTCGGTAAATTTCACCGCATTGCTGACCAAATTGAGCAAAATCTGCCCAAACCGGCTGCCATCGCCTCTGAGCATCGGCGGGATGTTGCCCATATCGACCAGCATGTTCAGATTTTTCCTCGAAACGAGGTCCGAAACGATGGCACAGGTTCGGTCAATCACCCTGGCAGGCTCGAAGTCCTGAATATCGAGACTGACTTTGTTCGCCTCAATTTTCGAAAAGTCCAGAATGTCATTGATGATCACGAGCAAATTCTGCGCCGCATCCGTCAGCTTATCGAGTTGTTCGGTCTGTTTTGGCGTCAGCGGATCGGCTTTCACCAGGTGGGCATAGCCGACGACGGCGTTCATCGGCGTGCGGATCTCATGGCTCATGTTGGACAAAAACAGGCTCTTTGCCTGGCTTGCGTTGTCAGCCTGAAGCTTTGCCTTCTGCAGCTCTTTGGTTCGAAGAGCGACCAGCTCTTCCAAGTGATTCCTGTGGTTTTCCAGCTCCAAAAAGTTCTGATAGGCTTCGGTTATGTCCTGAACCGTCCCCATGCTGACGAGACTATTCTTCGGGTCTTGGTCAAACTCCACGATTTCATTCACCCAGAATATCTCTCCGCCGACCACGATCCTGTGCAACAACTCGAACGGACTGCGGGTCTCTCTCGCCGCTGCATATTGCTGCGCGACCCGCTCCCGATCGTCCGGATGGACGCAGTTCATAAAGAGGGTGAAGTCGAGAGGCGTCCCCACGGGCACGCCGAACATGCGGTAGGTCTCGTTCGACCAGGTCAGACAGTCCGTATCATAGTTGTAACGCCAGTGGCCGGTCTTGGCCACTTTTTGCGCGCGGTTCAGGAAGGCTTCGCTCTCCTCCAGTGCCTTCACCGCGTCGATCCTGCTCTGGTTGAGAAAAGCCATGCCGATCTGGTCCGCCACCTGGCGGAAAAAGGCGGTTTCGTCGGGTTGCCACTCGTGCGCCTGTTTTTGATACGAAACCGTGAATACGCCTACCGGCCGGCCGGCCGAAATGATGCCGCACTGCAAAAAAGATTGGGTCCCGCGGATTTTCCGATAGTAGTCCGCCAGATTTCGAACCAGCGGATCGTCGAAATTCTGATTGATCACCGCATAGCGCGTGGACCGAAAGATCAGGTCAAAAACCGGGAATTCCGTAAGGTCTAGCGGTCCGACCTCCGGGTGCGTTTTGGTCTCGGCGATATAGTAATCGATACTGGAAAGCTTTGTCTGGTCTTCGCTCAGCCTCCAGACGGAGACGCGCTCTGCTGAAAGCTCCGCCCCGAGCAATGTTGCGATGTCTTTGACAAACTGATCGATGTCCCCGTTGATTCCGGCCTCCATACCGACGATCTCGCCCAGCAGGCGATTGTACAGCTTCAGATTGTCGGCAAGCACCTGTTTTTGAAGAGCTCGCTTTTTCTCTGCCGTGATATCCCGCGAGGTCTCGCAAATGAGCGCCCTGCCGCCGTAGGTTAAGGGCGTAAGGGACACCTCGACAACCTGCGTCTCACCGTCTTTTTGACGATGCTCCGTTTCAAATGAAACTGGACTCCCGCGGCTCGCCTTGCCGAGATATTTCAGAATCGTATCCTCTTTTTCGTACGCCTCGATATCCATAATGCGAAGTTTCGCAAATTCCTCTTTTGTATAGCCGAGGGACGCGGCGGCATGGTCGTTGAACAAAATCATTTCGGCCGTCTGCGGATCGATGAGTGTGATGCTTTCGGCAATGTGCTCGAACATGATCCGCATGAGCTGCTCATGCTCCCGGATGGACTCGATAAATCCATTGTGATCGACCATGCCGGTTATTCGTTTTGCTGTGTTGTCGAGGAGCGTCCGCTCCTCCTTCAAAAACGGCCCCTCGTCCTCTTCGGGGCGCTCTTCAAGGTATGCGACCGTAAGCTTTACCGTTTCCCCCGATAAGCTGCGGCTTTCGGCCGTCATACTCCACGGTGTGCCTCTGAACCCCCGCGTTTGATACTTCTTCCCGTCAAACTCTATTTGCACCTCAGCAATGTCCGGATACATCCAGCCCTGGCCTATCACGCCGACCAGTTTTTGCAGCATCTCTTTCATTGAGCTCGTATAGTCACCGGTGATGGCGAGAACATTCTGCAGGCAATTTTGCTCCTTAATCCGCTCTGCAAGTTTTATCTTCTCGGTCTCCAGTTCGTGCTCGGTTGTTTTTCGCATCGTGATATCGCGAAGGGATATCATGGCGGCCGGCTCATTTTGATACTCCACAACCGATGCGGACAATACGGCCCAGAACACGGTTCCATCGCCATCCACCATGGTCGTTTCCCGCTCAAAAATGGCCCCGTCTTTACGCAGCGTGCGAAGGATTTCTTTCCACTCCTTCGGACTCGTGAAAATATGCCCGAAGGTCTTTAAGCTATAATTGATGGCACTGCATGTGAACTTGGCTTTTGCCCTTTGGTTGCAGTAGGTGAGAAGCCCCCTCTTCAAATCGGCAATAAAAATAATGTACGGCGCGTTTTCGAGCAGGTTGCGAAAACGGGCCTCACTGGCAATGAGTTCCTGCGCAGCCTTGTGCTCTAGTGTGATATCCCGGACGACGGCAAGCAACAACTCGGTTTCGGCCATCCGGCTCATTCTGCACTCAAAATGCTGCAGTCCGGCCGGAGTCTCTATGTCGTATTCGAACCTCTGTATTCCGGGCTCTCGGAGTGCCTGTCCCGCGTACTTTTCCAGCAGCCTCGATACATTCGGCGGAAGAACGTCCGCCGCGCGTTTACCCAAAAACATCTCGGGCGGGGCATACAGTTTGGAGTCCTTTTGGGCGCGGTAATCCCTGATAAACCCCTGCGCGTCCATCAGAAAGAACAGGTCCGGGATCACTTTAAAGTATGTATTGAAAAGATCTTCACCGGAATAACCGGGTGTTTTCCGATTCCCTTCCTGATTTTCCATGCTTCTTTACGCCTCCAACCTTTCGTTCTCATCCATCTTGCTGCACTTTTCCATCAGCTGCCCGTCGTCATCAGCAGCACCTGCCGGATGGCGGTAAGCTCCCGTAAAAATGCGTCCACAACATCCGGGTCGAACTGTTTTCCCCGCTGCTGTTCGATATACTGGGTTGCGTCGTCTGTGTTCCACTCGCTTTTATAAATGCGCGGCGAGGTGAGTGCGTCAAACGTGTCGGCCAAAGCCATAATGCGGGCAGGCAGCGGAATCTCTGTCCCTTTGAGCCCCACAGGATAGCCGGTACCGTCGAACCGTTCATGGTGGTAAGTCGCAATCTGATACGCGACTTCGAGAAACGTCAGAGTGGCGGGCTTTTGCTCGCCTATTTCTCCCCTATTCATCTTCAATGCTTTTTTGATCGCCGCATGGATCGCGTTCCCGCCAATCTGGCAGTGCGTCTTCATGACAACAAATTCTTCCGGCGTCAGTTTGCCGGGCTTGAGCAAAATTGCATCCGGTATCCCGATTTTTCCGATGTCATGCAGCGGCGTCGCCTTGACGATATGGGTCAGGGCCGTCTCGCTAAGTTCTCCCCCAAACCGCTCGTCTTTTTGCATGCTGCGCGCAATGATTTCGACAATGGCCTGCGCGCGGTGAATGTGGTCGCCGATGTCTGTGTCGCGCGTCTCGGCAAGCTGGGAGATCACGCCTAAGGCCGCATCCTGGATCAGCTGATTTTCGTGCACTCTGCGCTCAACCTCGGTTTCAAGCCATTCGTTCTGGTTTTTCAAAGCGTCCCGGATGTGCTTTAGCTCGAGGTGCGCTTTGACCCGCTCCAAAACGATTGCCGGGCGAAACGGCTTCGTGATGTAATCAACCGCCCCCAGCCGAAATCCTTTTTCTTCGTCAACAATGCTGTCGAGGGCCGATATGAAAATGACCGGAATCTCTTTCGTCTCCGGATTTTCGCGCATACGTGCCAAGACGGCATACCCGTCCATCCCGGGCATCATGATATCTAACAGCACCATTTCCGGCTTCGACTCGGAATTTAGGGCCAAGAGTGCTTCTTCTCCGGTTTTACAGGCTTGGACCTGAAAGCGCATATTCAAAAGCTTTCTAAGAACAGTCAAATTGATTGGCTCATCGTCCACAATTAATATTTTAGGTTTTTCCATTCAGATCACCCCGCAAACATAAAAAGTTTATATTTATCAATACAAATATATCATATTTTACAATGGGAGTCTACCGTTTTTGTTCTTATTTGCAACTTTTCCCTATTTTTGTACAATTAAACCGATTTTTCCATCTTCGCCTTTTTGTTGATAAGCCGCACTGCAATGATAGTTCTTTTGCGAGCGGTGCAAAAAGGCAAAAATAAAGGCACCGGGGGCTCCCACGCTCTCCGGTGCTTTTAATTTTGGCCGACTTGCTTTTAGCCGAGATTTCGCAAAATCTCGTGATAGCGCGCGGTCGCAAGAGCGCTTGGCTCCCCTTTTATGCAAAAGGACAGACCGGCAAGCCCCCTATTGACCCGCTCCGGTACGACGCTGCCGTTTGACAGCTTTGATTGCAGCGTGTCCAGCGCTTCGCGAAACCTGGGGTCCTGTCTCGCCTTTTCGTAAAACGACAGGACGTAGACATAGACAAAGAGGTTGTAGTTGCCAAAGGGGTATTCCGGGCACATAAACCGTGAGCCGATGCCGTAATGGCAGGGCCCGAGCGGCAGCTTGGTTGTCCAGTGTGAAAGTAAAAATTCCACGGCTTTATCAAGGGCTGGGGATGGGTTTTGGTCCTCCGCAAACCGAAATGCGTTTAAGGCCGTCAGAGTCGGCCCGGGGTTAGAAAAATCCGTCTCCGGACCCCGGCCGAAACTGAATTTATTGCAGCGCCAGCCGCCGTCCTCAGACTGAATGTCCAAAAGGTGCGAGAACGTCTTTGAAAGCCGCTCATCTTTTGCGTATCCCATGCGGCAAAGTATGTAGGCGGCCCAAATTGTCTGGCATGGGTAAATGGCGCCCTGCGGGTAGAGCTTAAACCGGCCATCCTCCCGCCAGGTGTCGAAAATTAAACCGGCGACCTCTCTTAAGGGCGGCTCAGTGGGCTCCATTCCAAGTTCGAGCAGCAAATGGGCGCTCTCCATTGCGGAAAACGGACTCCCCTTCATGAGCCGCCGATCGGGCGTCGTCCAATAGTCCCAACCGAGGTCATGTCGTTTTTTCAGGACCTTCTCGACATCGCACGCCCATTTCGGGTCTACCGCCATTTTGCACCTGCCTTTTTTGAAAATAATGTGAACCGCTTCTCAGGCCTTACGAGCCGATCCGTTTATTACTTTGCCCCGCCCGCACGCAGATAAGCCTTTTAACGTCCTCTAAAATCTCCCCGCTCGTCACATCGATCATGAGCCAGCGGGTGCCGTTCACAGGCTTTGCCCGCATGTACATATCCCGCGTGTAATCACTGCAGGCGGACATTTCAAGCTCGGCCTCCATCAAATCTTTTGAGCCCATGCAGACAAGGCTTGTGTAATACCCCTTGTGCGGATAGAGGGTGCAAAGCGACCGGCCGCTCTTTTTGTACTTTACATTCCAGCCGGGAGCCCCGGAGCACTTGCTGTACTCCACCTGTGGTGTCGACTTGTAGTGCGTTTCCACAAAATCGCAAAGCTCCTGCCACAGGGGACTGTCGATATACCGGGTGATCTGCTCCAGGGCTGGTTCGTCGGCCTGCGGGAATTCATTTACCCAAGTCATCTTTCACACTCCTTTTTCCAAGCGAATATTCCGTTTTGCACTGACTGCAAATCCCGTCGTGCATGGAGATCACGCCGCCGCACGCCGTGCAGGTGTACGCCTCGAGTTGTTTGGCAAGGGCATGCGCAATCCCCATCTCTTTTGCCGCAAGACCGTTTTCCGCAAGGCTCACCCCGTATCGGGTCTTGTAACGTTTATCGAGATTTTTTATAAGACCGCAGGGGAACTTTGCGCACAGAAAACAGTGGGATAGCCCACTCTCCCCGGCGCAGTTCTTTATTTTGCATCTGCGGATGTGCTGCTGCGCGGTGTCGGTGTCTGCTCTGCATCCGGCGCAGGGCTTCTTGCCCAGATACCTGTAACAGACCGCGCAATTGATGCCGCAAGGGGCCAGCATCTCGGGGTCGATGACAGCGTAAGCTTTCATTTGTACCTAAATTTCGAATGCGGCAAGGCGCAAAGGGGGGACCCTTTGCGCCCTATCCTCTTGTTATCATACTCTCCAGCGTTTGAGCATCGGCAAAATCTGCTTCATCATCCCACGGGCGGCGTCCTCCGTCATGGAGGGGCTATTTTCCACCATGGGCGGCACACAAATTTCAACCATTTCCTCCATGGAGCCGTCAAACGTGAAGGCCCCGTCCTGATAGCAGTAACTGCAGTAGTCGGCCGACTTGCTGCCGTCCTTTTCGGTGCCGTACAGCTCGTCCGTCTTGCCCATGGGCATCCCGCAGCTCTGACAGTATCTCTCTTCCATCTTGATCTCCTCCCAAGTTTGAATATGATTGTTGAATTCCTTTGCAAACTCAGTCTATCAGACAAAACATGACAACTGCATGTCAGCTTTTGTGGTGCTCATAAATTATTCTCGCATAGTCCGCAAGCTCGGCCCGAAGTGACGCCGGCTCCAAAACTTCGACATCGGTGCCAAAGGACAGAAGATAGCCCGTGACCCAACCGTCCAAGGGGAATTCCGCCTTAACGCACAGGGAGCCGTCCGGCTGCGGCACAATGCAGTCACGGTCGAACTCATCGTAGACACGGTAGGCCACGGAAGACGGGAACTTCAGCCGGATTGCGGTCATCATCAATGGCGGCGGGTCTCCGCCGTCGATGGGCGGCGGGTCGGCAAAGGTCTCGGTAAACGTGTCGTCGGTGACGGTAAGCTCCATGATGCGGCTGACTTTGAAAAGCCTGTAGGCCTCAGCCTTCAGGCAAAAAGCCTGTAGGTACCAGTTTTTATCCTTAAACACCAGCCGGAAGGGCATGACGTCGCGCTGCGTAATCGTCCCGGAGGTCCCGCAGTATGTCATGTGCAGGACCCGTCTGCCCAGAATGGCGTTTTTTAACTGCTCGAATTTCGGATTGTCGGTGCGGCGCATTCCCCACCGGGAGAAGTCGACCTCAATCCAGCTTGTGTTCGTCTTTTGGAAGGCGGTGCCAAGCTTTTGCACAAGAGAGTCCACATTTTGATCGGTCGCCTTTAAGCTCTCTACGGCAAAGAGAATCTGGTTTTGCTCATCGTCCGTCAGCAGCGCCTTGTCGACCGTGTAGCCCGGCATGACGGAAATCCCGCCGCCCTTGCCGGACGTCGTGTAGACCGGCACGCCCGCAAGCGACAGCGCTTCGACGTCCCGGTAGACGGTGCGCACCGATACTTCAAGGAGCCTTGCAAGTTCGGGGGCAGTGATGGTCTGCCTATCGAGCAGAATATAGAGAATTTGGAACAGCCGGTCGTTTTTCATCGCTTCACCTCCGCAGTTTTATTATAACAGAAAAGCATGACAACTGCATGTCATGTTTTAATTTCCAGGCTGCGCGCAAAAGCAGCCAATGCGAAAAAAAGGACGCCCTGTGGGGCGTCCTTTTTTCGAATGGTTAAATTCACCTATCAGATGAGCCCAGCTTTTTGCAGCAGGCGCTGCACCATGACGGCGACTTCGGCCCGCGTCACAGTATCCTTGGGGGCCAGGGTCCCCTCTATTGTGCCGGAGACGATTCCCGTCTTCAGGCAGGCCGCAATGCCCGCCTTCGCGTAGGACGACACAGACGCATCGTCCGAGAAAGCAGCAAGTAGCGCAGCCATCTCATCCGAACTTTGGTCTGCGCCAAGGCCCGTGAGCTGCATGGCCCTTGATATCATGGTCATCGCCTGTTCGCGGGTGATGAGGTCACTTGGCCCGAAGGTCTTATCGTCATATCCCGTTATGATGCCGTACGCCGCAGCGGTCTCGATATAGCCGCAGTACCACTGGGAATCCGCCACATCCGTGAAGACGTTTGCGCCATCTATAGGCTTAAGTCCCAGCGCCCGGACGATGATCGCCGCGAACTCGGCCCGTGTCATGTTTCGGTCGGGTTCAAAATGGCTGTTGTCGATCCCGTTTACGACCATTCTCGAGCCCATGTCATTGATTGCGTCCTTCGCCCAGTGTTCCGTCACGTCGGCAAATTCCACTGGGTTCCAGACGACGGCGTAAACGCTGTTCGTAAGGCTATGGATGACCGCGTAATACTTGCCGTCAATTCGTGTGATCCGTGTCGGCACATGGCGGACGGTCCCGTCAGGCTCTACGACGATGCCGGTGGTGATTTTTGACGGGTCCACGCCGTCCGGTATGGCGACCGTTCTCTCCACAAAAGCCTTGAAACTTCCGACTTCCACGGTACGGCCGCCGTACCGGCAGGTCACGGTAAACTCCACCCCTGGAATAACGAGCGTAAAGCCGCCGTCTCTCGCGGCGCTACGGATGACCGTGGCCATTTCATCAGACGGCTGTGAAATGCCAACCGACACTGTGATGGCCGAAAGCGGAACGTTTTCGCCAAACTGTGTGGCAATGGCTTCGATATCGAGCTCAACGGCTGGCAGCGTGTAGGTGGATGATCCGGCTCTGATCACAAGCGAGGCTTCCCTGTCCGCCATCGCCGCGACCATGTCGCCCCTCAGCACTCCGACCGCCACATCGGCATCCTCATCAAATGGGATCACGACGAGGGCGCCGCTGTCCTCGGCCTCAAGTATGTCCTCAAGCCTGTCGGTGTCGACCGTAACGGTCGTCACAGTCCGGCCGCTGTCGTCGGTTGCAGTCCGGGTGGTTCCGGCCGTCTTCGTCTCGCCGTTGACAATGACGGGAGCCCCGGCAGAGTCTTGGCCGTCGGAGTCATCGTTTGAACTGCTGGCCGTCATTTGCGTTATCGGGGCATAGGCCGTGATGTTGCCCGCCTCGTCTTTTACCAGAACATTGACGTAGTAGGTCGTGTTCGGCGTCAGCCCCGAGACGGTGGCGCTCGTGATGCCCGCCGTCCAGTCGATGCCCGTCGTCCCGTTTAACTCGGCATTCGTCACCGACGTGATGTTGTCGGATGTTGAATAGACAACCTTGTACATCAGCGCCAAAGCGTCTGTTTTAGCGTCAGTACCCGAAGGCCAGGTGAGGGATACCCTGAATTTGGTGATGCGCGTCACCGTGACGGCGCCGCCCGCGGCGGGTGCCGTTGTATCAATTGCAATCGAAAGCCCCACTGAAGCGGCACTCACATTCCCCGCCCCGTCGGTCGCCGCTGCCGTGATGGAATGCGTCCCCTCGGTAAGTGCTAAAGGCGCCGTAAAGCTCCAGTTTCCGCTCCCGTCAGCCGTTGTCGTGCCGATCACTGCAGCGTCCGAATAGAGCGTGACCGTGCAGTTTGCCTCCGCCGTGCCCTCAAAGGTCGGCGTCGTATCGGCAGTGATGTCGTCGGTGTCAAGAACTCCGGTATCCGAAGCAGCCGCCAGGTCGGGCGCTTGCGGGGCATCGGGTGCAACGGCGTCCACCAGGACGTTTGTCGTCACTGCGACATTGTTTAAGGTGAGCGTGGCGTCGTTTGAGATGGCGTCCTTAATTGTCCCGCCGTTTGCATCGAGTGCTACCACCGCGATTCCGTCCGCGTCACTATCTCCCAAAGCCACCATACAGATGAACGTGAGGGCCGACGTGCCGCTCCCGCCAATATAGGTGGCATACCGGGTGGCGGAACCTACCGTCAGCGAAATTCGAGGCGTTCCGTCCGCAGTGTTCACCGTCACGCTCTCACCGAAACTCACCGTGAAGCTAAGACTGTCGCCCGCCGCATATGTCCCATTTGCCGGAACCGCAACCGACGTCACCGCCGGGGCGGCGGCGTCCACCCAAACGTTTGCCGTACTCCCAACACTGTTTAAGGTGAGGGTGGCATTATTTGAGACAGCGTCGCGAAGAGTCCCGCCGTTTGCCGAGAGTGCGCCCACCGTGATCCCATTCGAATCCATATCGCCCGAAGTCACCGTGTATCTGAATGTGAGGGCAGTCGTGCCGGTGCCGCTCAAATAATCGGCGTACCGGGTGGTGGCGCCGACTACCAGCGCAATGCGGGGCGTGCCGCCCGTGGTGATGACCGTGACGTTCTCACTCATATTAACCGTGAAGTCAAGACTCTGGCCCGCCGCATAGGTCCCATTTGCCGGGACCGTAACCGACGTCACCGAAGGGGCGACGGCGTCCACCAGGACGTTTGCTGTGCTGCCGACACTATTTAGCGTAAGTGCCGCGTCGTTGCCCCCGGCGTCGCGCATGGTCCCGCCGTTCAATTGCGCAGCGCTTACCGTGATGCCGTTCGAGTCAAAGTCTCCCGACGTCACCGTGTATCTGAACACGAGGTTCGACGTGTCTGTGCCGCTCAAATAGGCGGCATATCGGGTCGTACCGCCGATATCCAGTGCAAGGCGAGGCGTCCCGCCCGCGGTGCCCACCGTTACATTCTCGTCCCAACTGACCGTAAAGTTGAGGGCATCGCCTGTTTTATATGTATCGTTTGCCGGAACCGAAACCGACATCACCGCGGCGCCCGTCGTGTCGATTGTGATCGAAAGCCCTGTTGATGCGGCGCTCATATTCCCCGCCGCATCGATTGACTTCGCCGTGACGGTGTGGGCTCCGGGGGCGAGTATGGACGCCGTAATGCTCCAGTTGCCGTCGGATGCTGTGGCCGTCCCGAGCACCGTGTTCCCGTCGGTGTCGTACAGCGCGACTACGCTGCCGGGCTCCGCCGTGCCCGTGAAAGTCGGCGTGGTGTCGCCCGTATAATTGTCCTCTCCGGATGAGCCGGTATCAGAGCCCGCCGTCAAATCCGGCGCAGACGGCGCTGCCGGGGCTGCGGCGTCGTAAATATAGGTGTGAGAATATGCCGTGCTGCTGCCGGCAATGTTTGAAACGCGAGCTTTGAATGTGCTACTCCCCGAAAGCACCGTCGCCTGCGACCAGGCCGCGGAGCCTGTAGAGCACGTGGCGTCGCTCCAGGTGCCGCCGTCGTCATAGGAGACTTCAACTTTTTCTCCTGCCGCGAGGGCTACGCTCAGCGTGCCGCTGATCGTCTGTGATGCGAAGTTCGTAACAAAATCCACTCCGCTTGTTCCGGTATCGAGGGAGAGCGAAGCTCCGGTGACGGTTGTGGTCGGCACCGATGGGGCAGTCACCGACTTTGTGTCATTCGCGATGATGCCGACTGTGGAGCCGCCGTCAAAGCCCGAAAACTCAACGATATAGCCGCTCATCGTACTTGAAAAGGAGTTTAGGTCGTCCCAGTAAGCGCCCTGCCAGCCGATGTAGACGAAGTCGCCGCCGTTGGGCTCGTCCTGACTGCCTTCCGTGACATGCTAGGGGGCGAAGTCAGCGGTGTTGTTTTCAATTTCCTGTCCGGCCTCCGGCCCGTCGATCCAGTAATATTTTACGGTCCCCGGATTTGCATAAATATATGTGCCGGTGTTGCCTGCGTCAAAGTCCACGAACGTCAGCCTGTAATTCACAAGCATGTTTTCGCGCTGGGTTTCCGTGGCGCCGAGAAGTGCGGCGTAGGTGATCTCGTAGCCATCTATGTCGCGTACGATGACGGGGCTTTCAACTGTTTCTGTATTGCGCTGCCAAAGGCCCCCCATCCAAGCGTCGTTCCAGTGGTCGCCTACGGTGCCGCCGTTATCGACGAGCTTCAACAAAATGGAGTTTTCAGCCTGGTTTGTGGCGGTTGCGATATATCCGTGACCGCCGAAATACGGATCGGTCAGCCCGTGTGCCGCAACCACGGCGCCCGCCCAGTTGACAGTGGCGCTGACGTAGCGGTAAAAGTGCCCTTCAAAATAGATGTCACCTGCAGCCGGCGATACCGTGCTGGCGGTGGCCGTGACGGTCTGCTGCGTGGTGCCACTGGGCGAATACACGATGGCACTGAGCAGATCCTTAGCGCCCGAAACATCTGTAAACGAGAATACCGCGCTGTCAAACTGCTTGTCGGCGGCATGGGAATCGATGAACGCCGTCCCGCTTGTGCCGCCTAAGAACGTGAGGGTGCCGCTGCCAAGCGACGGCACCGTAAAATATCCGCTGTCAACCGAGATTGTGACCATTCTTACGGGCGAGGACATCTCTATGCCGCAGGTATAGGTCGATGCGGTTATGAAGGTCGCGTCACCCAGTGCGATCGACGCCCCCTCCAAGGTCGTGAAGCTCACCTGCTCCCCGTACACCGTACCGGCGGAGTTTACGGCAAATGCACGCACGTAATAGGTGGTGTCGTCCGCAAGGCCTGTGATGGCGGCGGTGAAGGCACCGGTTGCCGTTGCCGCACCGAGATCCTTCAAGCTGTCCGACACCGTGGGGCTCTCCGCCGTATCCCAGCAGACGCCGTAGGCCGTGGCGTTTGGCACTCCGAGGCTTGTGAGGCTGCCGTTTCCGGTGGCCGCCTTCCGCGTGATGTCTGTCACGGCCGCGGTCGTCACGACAGGGGCAGTATCCGTTACTTCCAGCTGCACCGCCGTCAGGACGGGATAGCCTTCATTTGCGCCGTTATCCGCTTCCCAGACCCCGCTGTATCCGGTGGTGTTCAAATCCACCACAAATGCCGGCTGTTTCATGTCAGCCGAGATCTTTCCCGTCGCGATGCCGGTTTCACTTCCGGCGCCCTCCGTGTTCAAGGTGCTGTTGTAGTAGCAGCCGGTGACGGAGCCCGAGTCCCGATAGCCCACAAGGCCTCCCCAATACGTCGCTCCTGTCGAAGCGCTGCCCGCGGCATAGCAGTTTGCGGTTGCATCTCCCATCAGGCCGATGAGGCCGCCCGCAATGCTCACACTTCCGCTTGAAGTCACATTGCCCGTGGCAAAGCAGCTCGTGGCGGGGCACGGGCTCACAGTCGTCCCCAAAAGGCCGCCTGCGAAGGCGTTCTCACCGCCTGTCACATCGCAGGTCGAAAAGCAATTAGAGATGCTGCAGTACCCGGCCTGGCCGATCAGACCGCCTACATTGGCGCCGCTGCCGCCGGATATGCTGCCTGTCGTGCAGCAGTTTGTGACAGGCGTTGCAATGCCGCTCGTCCCGTTCCAATACCCCACAAGTCCGCCGGCGTTCGCGCCCGCGGAGTAGATGGCGACATCCAGCACCAAAAGGTCACTCACCGTTCCCCGATAGACATATCCGAACAGTCCTGCGTTTGCAAAAGTTGCGTTTGGACTTCCCGCCGTACCGATTGCGAGGTTTGAAACCGTGTGTCCGTCCCCGTCGAATGTCCCTTTGAAATTGGTTCCGCCCAGATCAGACGTATTGCCGATGGGCGTCCACTGACGGTTGTCAAGGTCGAGGTCGACAGTCAATCTATAATATTTATCACCGTAATTTGCATTTTCGGTTTCGCTGTTGACCAAATTCGCAACGCGTGCAAGCTGCTCCGCCGTGGCGATCCGGTAGGGGTCACCGGAGGAGCCGCTGCCGCCCGCAAATCCGCTCGCGACGCTGCCGTCCCAGGTGTCGGACGTCGCCGCCGCTGCTGTCGTGAACGTCACATCATCGCCGTAACTTGTGTCGGCCGAGTTTGTCGCGTAAGCCCGCACATGATAAGTCGTACCGGCAGCAAGTCCCGTGATGTCGCCGGTGAAGGCCCCCGTGGCCGTGGCCGCCCCCTGCTCCGTCTTTGTTAGGAGCGCCACCGTCGGATCTGCCGAGGTGCCCCAGACAAAGCCGTGCTGGGTTGGGTTTGCCGAGCCGAGCGACGTGATGTTGCCGTTTGCCGTCGCCGTCGTCTCGGTGATATCCGTGGCGGCCCCGGTCGTCACGGTCGGGGCCACATCCGGGACTGTCACGGTAAAGGAGTATGGAAGCGGATTTAGCGTATACGCGGTCGTACTTGCCAGATCGACATCCCAGTTGGCGATTTTGTTGATGGCCACCCGAAGGACAGCCGGTGTGCCCGAGACCGTGGCTCCGTTATATCTGAAATTGTCGCATTCCGTAGGCCCCGCCCCATATACCCAAATGGCGTTTGTTCCGTTTGTCAGCTGATCGGGCAGGGCGGAGGTGATTGCCGAATTCGCAACCCCGTCCCAATTGCCGGCCGACGTCGTCCCTGCTTCCACATTCCAATGGATTCCCGCAATGATTGTCGGGCTCGCCTCAGTCCCCTGATACAGGAAAATCTGGTCTCCGGTTTGTGATACAGCAATGTCATTCCAGTCGTATTCAGGCGACCTCACAATGGTACCCGGTGAAGCTGCCAAATTGCTTCCATCTTCCAAATATATCCCATTGTTGCTGGTTTTGATATGTACGACCGTGCCGGCACTCCGGGCGGTGGCTGTCGTCCACTGCCAGATGCCGTCACCGGCAGCCGCATTAAAACCCGTGCCGTCGTTCCAGCCCTTATCGGTGACATAGATGGACGTGTCCGCTGCAATATCTTTGAGCAATAAAAAAGCGAAGTCATCGTCCCCGTCGGAATTGATGCCGACGAAGGCAATGTCTCCGGCTGCAAGGGTTGTCCCACCCGTGCCGGCAACGGCTGCCGGCGAAATCGCCGGCATGACGCCCACTGTCATCATGACCGCCAGAATGATCGAGATCGCTCTTTTACGCATGTTGTCTCTCATTTTTGCGTTCCCCCCTATTTTGGATGCGGCGCTTTGATATCTCACGACTGTTTCGTCCATGATTACGGCTGTCCCGGGTATAAAAAAATAAATCCGCCAAAATTCTCCAAATTCAACCTTATATTGTAGTATCTCGGATATGGCTTGTCAATCTGTGGACCATGGGGCAAACAAAAAAGTGTTGTAGGCTTCACTTTGCGCAAAGCTCAGTATGATCATTCCTGCCCAATATTGCCCCAACCGCAAGGGCCGAAATGATACCGACCGCACCACCGAATATAAACGGAGCGTTTGAACCAAGCCCATCCCACATGAGACCCGCGATCACCGAGGACAGGAGCAGGCCCACGCCCTGCAGCATTCCGTAAAGCCCCAAAACGGTCCCTTTCAGGCAGGCCGGGGAATTTTCCACGATGAAGGCCCGCTCCGCACCGGCAATAAAGGCGGTGTAGGCGCCGTACGCGATAAACAGCAGCACGACGGCGGGCTTTGCGGAAAATTGCGCAAAGCCGAAATAGACGAGCCCGTAAATGAGGTACCCCGGCACCAGGATTTTGCTCCGCCCGTATTTGTCGGACAGTCTGCCCGACGGGATGGCTAAAACCGAGGTGGACACATTGAAAATAAAATACAGCAAAATGACCTGCGCTGCCGTAAAGCCGCGCTCTCTCGCTTTCAAAAGCAAAAACGTGTTGGACGAATTCCCAAGGCAAAACACAAAGATAGCGGCGAGATACGCCTTCAGCTTTCCGTCAAGACGCAGTCCCTTCAGTGAGAGCTTCTCAGGAGCCACATCACAGGCCTTGTCTTCCCGCACGGCGGAAATGAGTGCAATTCCGATCACCGCCGGAATGATGGAGAAAAGAAACGCTTTGTGAAACCCGTAGTTTGTGGCCACAAAATAATAGGCCAGCAATGCACCCATAGACGAGCCCGCCATGTCCAGCATCTTGTGCAGCCCGAATGACCCTCCGAGTTTTTTGCTGTCACCCGACTGGGCCACTAAGGCGTCGCGGGGGGCGGTGCGGATGCCCTTTCCGGTGCGGTCGATGACTCTTGCCGCCAGAACGCCTGGCCAGGTCGAAGCCAGCATAAGCGATATCTTGTAGACGACGGACGCGGAATACCCCACGAAAGCAAGGCGTTTCTTATTCTGGTACACGTCCCCAATGTAGCCGCTGAACACCTTTAATAAGGACGCAACGCTCTCGGCAATGCCTTCGATGAGCCCAACTACGGCGGGCGTGACTCCGAGCGTCGCCGTCAGGTAAAGCGGCACCAGGGGATAGACCATCTCTGTGCTCATGTCAACGAACAGGCTGACAAGGCCAAGCAGCACGATATTGGACAAAACTTTTTTCTTCATCGTCAGTCCCCGCGCGTATCATCAGACAGTTCGGTATACTCATAGACCTTCTCGCAAAAGCCATCCAACAGCTCTCCGCACCGCGCCAGCATTGACTTGGCCTTTTCCCCAAAGGGCGAACCCTGTGTATCGCGGGCTGCAATTTTTTCAAACCACTGCTTCAGCTTGCCCAGCTCCTCCTCGTTTTCCTCAATTTCGGCAAACGTGAAATTCCTGCGTCCTATCTCCTTGTCAATTTCCATAAAGAAGTCCTCGCACTGCTCAAAAAGCTCTCCGTATTCCTCGCTTCTGGCGGCTGCGAGCTTGTCCGCAATCATTTTCTCCCCGTCAACGTCTGCAGAAAACGCCACAATGAACGCTTCCCCACCGCTTTTCGAAACCTCGTCTTTGATCTCACCCAGCAAGGCGCTGTTTTCGTCATTTGCGGGCAACACCCACATGGACTGCCAGATGCCGACGGCGCCGATCTTCTTCAGCTTTCTCCAGATCGACACCCTCACCCGCGACGGCTCCCTGGGCAGCGTGTAGCTCAGCGCGATCCATTTATTCCAAGCCATAAAATCACCTCGAAATGTAATACCGGTTACAAGCTTAATATAGCACGATGTAATACCGGTTACAATACCCTTTTTGCCAATCCGCGAGGGCCACGTTTATTTTAACGGTCATGCCTGCAGAAGAGAAAATCGGCATATGAAAACAGACACCCTCCAGAATAAGGGTGTCTGTTTTGTCAGTCAATGACACAACACTAGCACTTTTGCGCCGCAAAACGCAGCGTATATTGCTGTCTGATGCTGCTAGGCTATTTTTTTAGATCTGCCAAGCCATGCCTCCAGGATTACGCCATAGACAATTCCGGCCACAAAACTCACCGGGTCGCGATATTCCGTAGAACTGTAAAACGCAAATGACACCAAAAGGCCGAGCAGCCCTCCGCGTACCAGCGCCTTGCTTTTCGTAGTCGCGCCCCACGGTGCTCCCACTGTAAGCCCGATGATCACACGGTTATACCACAGTGCAAACACAAAACCGGGCGTTGCGGTAAATCCGGAGCGGATATATGCCCCCACCACACAGAAAATGCCCAGTATTACCCCGCCAATCAGAGATTCTTTCATTCTTTTGTTCATTTCTCAACTCCTCCCAAACTATTTTAAATCGAAATCGTGCAAAAAGCGAGGCAAGGCGCTTTGCGAAATCGGGCGCAGGGTGCCACGCTTGCTGGTATCGAGATATATTTTAAGTTGTCACTATATAAATAATACAGGATATGCTTAAATATAGCAAGCACTTTACGAGCTTGACGAAAGCATACTAGGTATACATGCTTTTCTATTTGATGAAGAGGTGCAAATTATAAAACCCCGAGGTGTTTTATGATCAAAATAATAGCCGACTCAACCTGTGATTTGTCCGATGAAGTCTTAGCCCGCTGCCACATCAGCATCGCACCTCTTATCATTTCAGGTGCCCCGACATTCTTTTTGAGACCTCAATAATTTGTTTTTAAAATTAAACCGAACAAGTTCGAAAAAAGGAAAATGGCCAATTATAAAGGCACCCCCGACTGGTGCCTATATAATTGGCCATTCGGGTTTTGGCATAGCGGTTCCTTACGAACAGATCGAAGACCCAATGTAAAAACACGAATGTTTATCGAGCTGTTATTCTTCGGACTTTGGGTTTTTCATCGCCATCGCCATAAGGATTCCCCGAGAAATGAATGTAATAAACAGAAGTCCAAGCAAGATCCACCAACCAACAGCTTCAAAAATATCCTCCGGCACCATGAGCGTATAACCCATGTAGCTTAAAAATATTGCAGCTTGAATTATCTTAAATGCTTTTGTATCCGCTTCATTTTTAAGCGCAATAAGTCTTTCATCACTTTCGCTGATAATGATATTTTTCACTTTTTGTGGAGTCTTTTTAATTCCCGACGGTTTCAAGTAATAGATAAAGGCTACGCTAAATGGCATAAAAGACAATCCAATAATCGCTTTTGTGTTCGATATAAAGCTCACATCCATTAACCTGAATGCGATGCCTGCGCCAAGTAATATCGCGCCAATTATGATGCCAATCATCATAATTGTTCTTGCTTCTTTGACTATTTTTTCGGTGTTCATAATCATTCCTCCCCAGAATAACTCGTTTAGGGTTTTGTTAAGTGCTTTGCAGATGTCAACACAGAGCTTTAATGTCGGATTGTAATTGCCCGATTCAATCAGGCTGATTGTCTGCCGAGTAACGCCTACCATTTCGGCTAACTGCTCCTGCGAAACATCACTTTCAATTCTCGCGATTTTCATTTTTTTGTTTTTCACATGTAACACCCCTCATGTTGAATATTATACTTTATACCATTCAATATGTCAAGTATATATTGCATTAAGGGTGAGAAGTTTTTTTAATTGACTCGAACCGTCTCTATCCGCTTCATTTCGGCCATTCGAAACGATCGCTTTCCTGTGCGCAGCTAAATGCATCCTATCGCTCGAAACAAACCAACCTATTTAGCAGCAAAACGCATCTGGTATCTGGAAATAAACTCCCTTTGCAGAACCCTTTTGCAAAGGAGTATCTAATTTTTAATTATTTCAAGTTACCACTACATAAATAAAACAGAATATGTTAATATATAGCCAGCACTTAAGGACCTTGATAAACACATTCTAAACACATATGCTTTTCTATTAGAAGAAGAGGCGCAAAGTAAAAAAATCGGAGGCGTTCAATGATCAAAATAATAGCCGACTCAACCTGTGATTTGTCCGATGAAGTCTTAGCCCGCTATCGCATCAGCATCGCGCCTCTTATCATTCAAATAGACGGAAAAGACTATCGGGACCGCATTGATATTCAGCCGGACGAGTTCTATAACATCATGATGGACCTCAAAGATAACCCGACGACCGCCATGCCGAGCCCCGCGGAATTTATGCGCTGCATGGAAGAGGGAATCGCGGAAGGCTGTAAGGAAATTCTGTGCATCTGCATGTCCAGCGGCACCAGCGGCTCTTATCAATCCGCCATGGTGGCTAAGGAGCTGTTTTATGAGAAGTACGACGGGGCCGAATATAAGCTGCACGTCGTGGATTCACTGTGCATGAGCCACGGCAGCGGGTACCTGATCATCAAGTCCGCCCAGCTTCGGGAGGCCGGGTACACGTTTGAGGAACTCGTTTCGTTTAATGAAACTTTCAAAAAACACATCAAGCATTTTCTCTCCGTCGACGATCTGGACAACCTAATCCGAAGCGGAAGGCTCTCCAATGCGAGTGCCATTATCGGCAAGATGCTGAAGCTAAAGCCCATCATGACCATGAAAGACAGTAGGGGCGCCATTGTCGCCAAGGAGCGCGGGCGAAAGAACGTTTTGAATCACTACGTGCGGGAATTCATCCGGCGGGTTGACGAGGAGATGACGACCTTCGTCATCATCGGATATACCTCCGATTTGGCCTACGCTGAAAATTTGAAAACGAAGCTGCTGCAGGAAAGCGGCTTCACGGGCGAAGTTATCATCATGCAAATGGGTGTTTCGGTGGGAACACACGTCGGGCTTGGCGGCATTTCGATGTACTTCGTTGAAAAAGACCGGAATCACGATGGAATACTGGTCAACGAATTAAACCATTTTCTGATCACCCGGGAAGCGTTTGTTGAAAAGTTTAAAAACAGGCATCTCAAATCATAAATCATTTTTTTAGCAAAAACACAAAAGAGGTGTTGCTGTGTATAAGCGCAACACTTCTTATTTTTCTGTGAAAAGGGAATCCTTGTTTTCCAATAAAACAAATCCCTATATTTTTTATAAGCCGCCCTCGTTCGTTTTCGCTAATAGGCGCCGCAACCTTGGGCTGATGCCGTCATTATCCTCTGTCTGTTTTAAAAGGCTAACGCCGGAAGCTCTTGTGTTTTCAAGGCTTCCGGCGTTTTAATTCACGAACCATCGCAGCTTACGATAACGGTCTGTGTTTACATTTTTAACCCAAGCACTTTTTCAATAAACACATTTACAATATCCGGGTCAAACTGCTTCCCCGCGTTTTTCTTCAATTCTTCGACAGCCTCTTCCTGGCTGAACGCCTTGCGATACGGTCTCTCGCAGGTCATCGCATCAAACGCATCGGCTACCGAAATCACTCTGGCCTTCCAAACAATCTCCTCCCCTTTTAACCCCTTTGGATACCCTTCTCCATCCCATCTCTCATGATGCGCAAGCACGTATTCCGCAATATTATTGAATTCGGCAGTGGCCCCCAGCAGCCGATATCCGATTTCGGGATGGTGCTTATTCTGCGCCCATTCCGACGTGGAAAGACTGCTGGTTTTGTTCAGGATCATCTCGTCTACTGCGATTTTCCCGATGTCATGGAGTTCACCGGCAATACAGAGCTCTTTTATTTCGTCTGCCTCCAGTTGATATGCCTTCCCGATCTGTTCGCAAAGCTTACTCACCCGTTCAGAATGAGAGCCTTCTCTCGGGCTTTTAATCAGTAACGTATTCAGAATGGATTTGATAATCCCGTTTCGTTTGCTTGAACTATTCAGAATTTTTTTCTGATACATAAAGTTTTCGGCGCTTTTCAAAACATCCATCGCAGACTGGTTCACATCTGTTTTCGTATCCCAGCCAAATGATACGGATATTTGAACATTCATGATACTGATCTTATCGATGATTTCCGAGATTCGTCTAACAAGCTTTTCAACCGATGCTCCGGTTGTTTTCGGCAGCAGGATGACGAATTCATCCCCACCGATTCTGGCGATGATGTCATCGGCTCGGCACTCCGTTTTCAAAACTTCCGCTACCCGCCCAATCAGTTCATCTCCGCGCTCATGTCCAAACGCATCATTGATCATTTTCAGCCCATTGACGTCGGCATACACAAATGACAACGGCAGATTTCTCTCTACGTTAATTCTATTCAGTTCCTCTACGAAAAATCTGCGGTTGTACAAGCCTGTAAGCTGGTCATGGAAGCTCAGGTATTCGATACGTTTTTGTTTCTCTTTGCGTTCGCTGAAATCCCTGAATACTAAGACGCAGCCAATGATTTTACCTGCTGAATCTTTGATGGGTGCTGCGGTATCCTCAATCGGTACTTCAGCGCCGTCCTTTGAAACAAGCAGCGTATGATTCGAAAGTTCAACGACTCCTTCAGTTTTAAAAACCGCGGTTACAGGGCTTTCAACCGGTTCCCTCGTATATTCGTTGATGATATTGAAGACGACTGAAAGCGGCGCATTCATGACTTCATCCAATTTCCATCCGGTCAGTTTCTGGGCAACCGGATTCAAAAATTGAATTTTGCCGTCTGTGTCGACCGTGATAACTCCGTCGCCGACAGATTGTAACGTCGCCTGTAATTTCTCCCTGCTTTCAATAAGTTCTTTTTGGCCGGTCTCTATTTTATCAAGCAGGCCGTTAATTGATTTTCGTAAAAACGAGAGTTCATCTGTTCCGCTCTCCGACAATCTTTCCGTTAAGCTATTGGTCACGTTTTTATTGATTTCAATTGACTTAACGTCATCAATTAAGCCCGTGACCGGTTTAGTAATGTACATGCCAAGCAAACCGAATATATATGCGCATACAATGATGCATCCAACTGTATTGTGGACTGTGAACGAGCGAACTTTGTTCATCCCGAACAGATACAAGTCTCTCGGCATTGCCATCGAAATCGTGATTGAGGACTCGGGATCACAAGCATTGGGAACTACAAGTTCAAAATTCATTGTAGCATGATCAGGATTCATGTCATAACGATCATCCAGAATGTGAGGCTCATCCCTCCCCTTTAGTTGATCGATATTCTCCAAAACATCAATTGAGCTTATAGTGCATCCTGAGATCCGCTCCATGTCTCCAGTTGTCTTACTGTCAATTTGTCTGCCGAAAATGATGGTTCCCCTCGCATCTACCGCCTGTAAAGAATCCGTTATGCCGCTTGACGCAACGAAATAAAAGGCTTCTCCGATTTTTATAATCCCGGAGGTGTCTTTTGCAATTTTTGAGAAATTGATTACATTGCCCTCATTTTCTAAAAAGCCGGCGGGGAAATCCGAAAATTCTTCTTCGACGGATTGATAATACTGCCGATATACGACCAAGCCATCCTGATTCATAAGAATGATGAAGCTGAGATCGAGGCTATTAAAAGTACTCTCTGTCATATTCAGCTCGATATAACTTGGATTGTCTCCGGCTACAAACTCGTACGTGTCATCCCAGTGGCCCCAGTCGCCTACACCCCCGGAATACTTATCATTTTTTTCATCTATGTAAGACGAAATATTGGCCACGGAAGAATTGACTTGATTTTGCTCGCTTTGTAAAATAAATTCGCGAAAAAACAGATCGAACACCAAATTAATCAGAATAATCGCAATGATCAAAATCGGAAAAATCGTCACTGCAATTTTGGTTTTCATCTTCATTTACATTCCTCTAATTCTATATGTTATTATTGAGTAATCAACGTCCGCCCCGGTTTTTTTGCATAAAGAATGTAAATATACAAGTGTGAAGCTTCATTCCGCGCGTTATTTCTACTCCTTTTTGTGCATCACTGCTACGGCAAAAAAGACGTGTATCAATAGTAGCATTGTTTTTATATAATCACAACGCAAGACTGACATAAAAACTCTAAACAACTAAAAATTTGTCGATATATCTATCTTAGCACACACTTTCGAGTGCATTCTATGCAAATATTTACCAAATTCCTTGCTGCGAAGGTCACTCTCGAGCCGCCCGAAAGATAAGCTGGCCATGCCTCCAATACCAAACACAAAAGTATAGCTCAGGCACCCTGGCCGTGGGTGCCTGAGCTATTGGCTGAGAGTTCGGGATACGACCTGTCCTGCGGGTCAGGTCGTATCCCACGTGCCGCGGCGCCTACCTACATCCGCAAAGGCTGTTGCCTCACTCCTCCACGATGTGATAACCGGCGTTTTGAATCGCCTCTTTAATGGCGAGAAAATGCTGCCTGTTTTTTGTTTCCATGGAAATATCGAGATAGCAGCCCATGATGTCGGTGTTCTCCCCGCCCGGATTGTGGATGACCTTCGTCACGTTTGCCCCCATATCCGCAATGATGGCGGACGCCTCCTTCAATTGTCCAGGCTTGTCGAGCATCTCTATTCTCATTTCAGCGAGCCTTCCTGTCGCCTGAAGCCCTCTTTGAATCACGCGGGACAATATGTTGACATCGATATTTCCGCCGGAGACGACGGCACAGACTTTTTTTCCCTCCGTCGGCAGTTTATGAAACATGGCTGCCGCGACCGCCGCGGCACCGGCTCCCTCGGATACGAGTTTTTGCTGCTCCATCAAAGTCAGGATGGCCGTTGCGATTTCGTCGTCCGTCACCGTCACAATGTCATCGACGTATTTCGCGCAAAGCTCATACGTAATGACGCCTGGGCACTTCACCGCAATGCCGTCAGCGAAGGTAGCAACACTTTTCAGGCATTCGCGCTTGCCCGCTTTATAGGAGCGGTACATGCCCCCGGCGCCCTCCGCCTGCACGCCGTACACCTTGCAGGACGGTTTCAATGTCTTCACCGCAAAGGCAATGCCGGAAATCAGCCCGCCGCCGCCGACCGGTACGATGACAGCGTCGAGCTCCCTAAGCTGTTCTAAAATCTCCAGTCCGATCGTGCCCTGGCCTGTGATCACGTCCACATCGTTGAAGGGATGAATTAACACGCCGTCCGACTCCTTTTGATACGCGACCGCCGCCTCAAAAGCGTCGTCATACACCCCGTCAATCAGCCGGACTTCGGCCCCCATGCGCCTCGTGGCCTCGATTTTGGATATGGGCGCAATGCTCGGGATGAAGATGGTGGCTGCAATCCCCGCCCGCTTAGCCGACAGGGCGACCCCCTGCGCGTGGTTTCCGGCCGAACAGGCGATGACGCCTCTCGCCTTTTCTTCCCTCGTCAACATGGATATTTTGAAATATGCGCCGCGCACCTTGAAGGACCCTGTCACCTGCAGGTTTTCCGCCTTCAAATAAAGCTCACAGTCCGGCGCGATGCCCTGGGATAATATCAGATCCGTTTTCCGAATGACGCCTTTTAACGTGTGCTGCGCCTGGTATACCCTGTCCAAAGTCAGCATATGTGGCCTCTCCCTCGTGTCCGCAGCGGGCGGCCTCTTCGGGCCCGCTCGGCTCATTTAATTTCTTTTGAAGTTCGCAGCCCCCGACCCCTACTATCACAAAACGCCCCTTGTAGCGTTTCGCTGCAAGGGGCGTCATAACGCTTGATACCCTTATTCAGCACAACGCAAAACCGCATTATCACGAATCATGATAATGCTAATTATGCGAATAATGCTGACGGATATAAGTTTCATTGGGCGGCTCCTTATTTCAGGTTTTTGTAACTGTAACACAATTATTCCCGCCGGTCAATGGCAATAGTGCATAAATTTCAAGGGTTTGCACAGGTTTTTCACCGAGGCGGCAGGCAAGGGGAAGGCAAAAAGGCCTTATCGTCTGTCGGCTTCCCCTGTAAATGAGCATCAATATATCTATGTCTTTACGCGAAACGATAAAACTCTACGGAGCTATCTCCCGTCGGTCGAGTCCGGCAAATTCATAGAGCGAGACGGCAGGGTGCTGATGCCGCTTTCCATCACCTGCCATCACGCCACTGCGGACGGTTATTATGTGAGTCGATTCCTGTCGGAGCTTCAGTGCGAGATGGACTCGTTTTGCGTTTGATGCCCTACCCCTTTACAATCCCCGCAGTGATATGAAACACTTATACCGGCAGCGCAATTTCAAAGCTTGCCAGCCACCTGTGATATACGCCGTTTTCAAGAATGGCGTCGTAATATGAGGTCGGAAAACACCGCACGATTTTCACTTTTGTCCCGACCTTCACGTGCGGCGGGTTACCGTGGCCATCATTTGCGATCACTGTGGCATATTTCCCCGGCTCAAGGGGGCAGTTTGCGAACCTGTCGTCGGGGCTCAGTTCAAACGCGGCAAACCACCTGTGGATCATCCCATTTGGAAGCTCGACAGCGCACAAATTCCCTGTCCACAGCTTCACGATCTTTACGAGATCTCCGGGCTCTATCTCCGGCGAATGACTTACGAGTACCAGTGCTTTATCCCCGGGAGAAATCTTCGGCGGCAAGTAACAGATATTCATACAGACAGCAGCTCCGATCTTTTGGGTGATGCACCAGCATATGTTGGATACAGTGAAAAGTTTGCAGCGGGTCGCTTCACCCTTTTAACCCCCTCAATTTAAAAAGGACGCCGTCAGGCGTCCTTTCGTTTTTGACTATTATGTATCCCTATTCCCCCACAAGCCTTGCGTACGCTCTTTTTTCCCGCGTTCTCGGCATGCATTTGACGTTCATGTGCTCAAGGCTGTCCACGATGACCTCAAGCTGACTTCCCGGGAACCCGGCCAGCAGATTCCCGTCCGGAATGTTGGTGGCGTTTCTGCAGCCGTAGCATCCCAAGGTGACATTGAGCTTCCCAGTTAAAAACGGCACGACGGTTGTATCCACGCAAGTACCGTTAGAAATGCTGGAAGAAAACTGGAGCCTGCCGCCGTCTTTGTGGATGGCAGCCAAGGCCAGCCACATCAGATGCTCGGGCAGGGTTTCCAGCACAATGATATCGGGATCAAAGTCCACTTCGGGCAGCGGGGCCAGCGCAATGCCCGAAAACTGCCCCTGGGAAAAGCGCGGCATCAGCTCCATGGTTTTTTGCCCGCCCTCTTTTTGAAAGCTGCCAAGCGCCTCCAAAAACTCGCCGGACGCGAGCTTTTCCGGGACCGGCATAAACCCGAGCGCCGACGAGCCGTTGGCGCAGGCAATATTATCCGCCGTAGCCAAAAGCTTGTTCCCCTCGCGGGCTCGCATGATAAACTGACAAAACGTGTATTTCTTGTCGCTGTCATAGCCGGATACAGCCGTATTGTCCGAAAGCAGCTTTATCCCGACCGCTTCATTTGTCAGACCGAGTAAATTCTTCAGTTTTTCAGCCATTTGCTTATAATCTACCAATTCATTGCTCCTTTTTACATGTTATTTTTTATGATTACAATACTGTTTTTTCTCGTGTACGACTCTCTTTTCAAGGAAGCTTTCACAATATTTTGACGCGGCGGACACACTGAAATCCTTAAAATTATATCATCCGCAGTATTTCCGGTAAAGACAAATTTTTTTTGGTCGTCCTCAAAAAGTATTTATGCCGGAAGTGAAGTGACCCTAAAAAGTTAGACAAGGAATTTGAACAAAGAGCGGGATTGAATGGGGAGACTGCGCACGCCGGAGCCGTCTGCCCCGCAGGGGAGCGTCATTGCTTCTATTTACCGCTAATTGCGAGTTGTCGGCCTTTCATTGGGTGCCTGATCGTGGTAAAATGACAGTATATTTATATTTGACTCATATGAGGCAAGTCATTTGTGTAACTTAAATAAAAAGCCCGATGATAGTCTGTTCTGGCAAACAAAAAAGCTGATGATTTTTCATTTCGATGCTTTGAATTGTATTACTAAGACATTTACAGGAGTTGTTTATGAAAATACTGATTGACGCCGATGGCTGTCCGGTGGTGGATATCACCATTCGGCTCGCTGAAAAATACCATACCGAATGTCTAATTTTGTGCGACACCTCACACGTTTTTGAGCGGGACGGGGCCACTACGCTGACTTTTTCCAAGGGCGCCGACAGTGTTGACTTTGCCTTAGTCAATCGCGTTTCGGCTGGCGATATTGTTATCACCCAGGATTATGGGCTTGCGGCCATGTGCCTGTCCAAAAACGCTTTGGTCCTGAGTCAGGACGGGCTGGAATACACTGCGGGCAACATCGACCCCATGCTGCTTGCCCGCTATACAGCCCGGAAAATCCGCAGCTTCGGCGGCAGAATAAAAGGGCCTAAAAAGAGAACCGCAGCTCAAGACAAGGCCTTTGAAGTAAGCCTTGAGCATCTGTTGGGCGCCCGCAGCGAAGTGACCTAAAAGCCCACGAAACCGATGATTATGATGCTTATATGTGTTGCACCATTTGAAGGCTGGCACCGCCGGCGTCCCGCTCTAAAAACAAATTCCGGGCATCCTAACAGATGCCCGGAATTTGTTTTTAATTCATTAATTTACAGTTCACCTATTTTTTCGGCGAGGTCGTTCAGATAGACCCAGCGGTCCATTTTTTCCTCCAGACGCTTTTCCAGCACCTTTTTTTGCGCGATGAGCTCTTGCAGCTTGACATAATCGCAGGAAGCGCTTTGCGTTTGGGCATCCACGTCGCCGATCTCCTGCTCCAACAGGGCGATTTCACTGTCTATGCACTCATATTCGTGCTGCTCTTTAAACGTGAACTTGACCTTTTTTCCCGAAGCGGTTTTGACTCTCTCCACCGGGTTTTCCGCCTTTTTGGGGAGCGGCTCTATGGCATTTTGAGCCCAATAGTCGGAGTAAGAGCCCAGGTATTTTTTAATCTCTCCGTCACCGCGAAAATCAAAAATCGTACCTGTCACCTTGTCTAAAAAATACCGGTCATGCGATACCGCAATCACGGCGCCGCTGAAACCCTCTAAGTAATCTTCGAGGACGGTCAGCGTCTGAATGTCGAGATCGTTTGTCGGCTCGTCCAATAGCAGGACGTTCGGGGCCTGCATTAAGATGCCGAGCAAATACAGCCGTCTTCGCTCGCCGCCGGACAGGCGGCCGATCGTATTCCATTGCAAATCGGGCGTGAAGAGATATTTCTCCAGCATCTGCGAAGCGGATAAAATGCCGTCCGGTGTCTGCGTGACGGCGGAAATCTCTTTGATATAGTCGATCACGCGGCAGTTCAAATCCATGTGGGCCGTGTCCTGCGAAAAATATCCGAGCTTCACGGTATCGCCATACTGGACCGAGCCTGCGTCCGGCTGTAGCTTGCCGCTGATGATATTTAGCAGGGTGGACTTACCGCAGCCGCTTTTCCCGATGATGCCGATCCGCTCGTCCCGCAAGAGCACATGACTGAAGTGGCTGATGAGCTGCCGTCCGCCAAACTGGGTGGAGACATCGTCAATCTCCACCGTTTTCCTGCCAAGTCTGGCAGAGAGCGATGTCAGTTCAAGCTTTGCCGCTTCCGACGGTCCCGCTTTTTCGCTGAGCGCTTCAAATCGGGCGATTCGGTCCTTGCTCTTTGTGCCGCGAGCACGAGGGCCGCGCATTATCCATTCAAGCTCTCTTCGCAAAATGCTCTGCCGCTTGCGCTCGCTTCCAAGCTCCATCTCCTCGCGCTGTGCCTTCAGCTCGAGATAGGCCGAATAGTTTGCCGGGTAGCTATAGAGGTTGCCTGCATCAATTTCAACGATCCGGTTCGTGATCCGCTCCAAAAAGTAGCGGTCATGCGTCACCATCACAACGGCGCCCGGATATTTTACGAGATATCCCTCCAGCCACTGCACCATGTCGATGTCGAGATGGTTTGTCGGCTCGTCCAAAAGCAGCACGTCACAGGGGTGTACCAGGGCGCTTGTAATCGCCACGCACTTTCGCTGGCCGCCGGACAGGCTGCCGACCGGTTTATCCAGGTCGGTGATGCCAAGCTGCGTGAGAATTTTCTTTGCCTCGAACTCTTTGCTCTCTCGCAGCTCCGGGGCGCCCTTGAACACATGTTCCAAGACAGTCAGCCCCTCATCCCAGGCGGGGTTTTGTGGCAGATATTGAAGCCTTACGCCGGAATACTTCGTGACCGTTCCGGTGTCCGGCACTTCTTGCTGCGCAAGAATCCTCAGAAAGGTCGACTTGCCCGTGCCGTTCGTGCCGATGATGCCGATTTTGTCCCCCTTGTCGATATGCAAAGAGACATCTCTCAGCAGTGCTTTTTCACTGTAGCTTTTACTGATTTTTTCTGCGGAAAGCAGCATATATGCCGATACCTCATTCGTTATAATCTCTGTTTAGGCGGCGGTAGCTCACCACACACCGCTTTTAGGGTCAATTTTCTATGACTGCCTGCACCCGGCCCACCTGATCGTCCTCCGTCAGCATGACTTTTATTCCGTGCGGGTGGGTTGGAGAGTTTGTGAGTATGCGCTTGACGTGCCCTCTCGTCAGCGCCCCGGTGGCCTGATCTCTTTTCAGTACGATGTCAACCAGTGCGCCTATTTTTATATTCGATCTGATCTGTCCGTTCAATAGTTGTCTCCTTATCCGATTAAAAGCTGAATGCCCGTCATTTCAGTGTCCGTATATCGCAAAGCGGTGCCCCGTCCTAGTTTTGCTTTTACAGATCCATTATATTTTCATTTGCCTCATAATACAAGCGAATCTGTATTGATTTGAAAACCATCGAATCCCCTCTTTGCCAACAATAAAAGGACGCCAAGCGGCGTCCTTTTGCATCTGGCAAAGAGACTAAAAATTATCCCCGTCCACTCAGCTTTATTGCGCAAGCATGACCTGTGGCACGAGCTGATTAAAGACCACGCCGGTGGCTTCTAAGATAAACTGCACGTCGGTATATGTGCTCTTCCAGGCGCTGCGGTACTGCTCGTGAATTGAAATTAAATATTCCATGACAGACCCGCCTAAGATTGTCTGCGACATCTCAAAAGAATCCGCGATATCTTTTACGAGCTCGCTGTGCAGCCTGATCTCATAGGTCCTGTGACCTGCGGCGCTGTAGGATTCGTTGTGTGGCGATGTAAATGCATCGGCTATGTAATGAATCAGCTTTCCGAGACGATAGTACCGCAGGATCGTCAAGTGCTTTTCTTTCTCAAGCTTTTCGATCGTCCTCAGTAAATTCTGCTGCGCTTTTTTGAAGTTATGGCCTCTGAGTGCGCCTTCCGTCAGCGCTCCTTTTATATATGTAAAATAGTTGTAATCCGGCTCAACACATCCGAACAAAAATGCTTTTTCATATAGCGGTTTAACGAAAGCCTGCATATCATTCAAATATCTGCCCAGTAATATATGGCTTTTCTTTTTCAATGAGACACCTCTTATGTATATATAGTGGTGCGTTATCTAATCCCGCGTGTGAGTAGGTCGTACAATAATCGCGAAAAAAAAAGAAGGCCGGAAAAGCAAGTTTGCTTCGCAAATTTCCGACCCGAGGTATTTTCAAAACATATAAGGCTTAAGTAGTATAACATACATAATACGAACAATCCAGACCAAACGTGAGGAAAAGCGCACTTTATTTCTGCCAATTTATGCTGTGACGAGGTCGGGGGCTTGCCGTCCGGGGCATAGGGGCAGCGGTTCGACTACTTTATGTTCTCGTTTACGGCGGACTTTGGAAATATCATCTGGGACTAAGCGGTGTTCTACAAATAAGGCGGGATTCGACCTGCCCCGCGGGGCAGGCCAGGGAGCGGCTCTGGCGTGCCACCGGCACCCCATTCACTCCCGCTCCCGTTCGAATCCCCTATCGCCAAAGCAAAAGGACGCCAAATGGCGTCCTTTTGCTTTTGGCGGAGAGGGCGGGATTCGAACCCGCGTGTGGTTACCCACAAACTGATTTCGAGTCAGCCCCGTTATGACCGCTTCGATACCTCTCCGTATATCATTTTTTAGCTGCGTGGCTGCAAGCAGGGCTTGCAGCGAAAAAAAGTATACCATGTTTTTGGGCTCCCGTCAACCCATTTGGCGGGGGGCTTACGCCAAAATGTTTTCCATTACAGGGCTTATCGGGCACCGTAATGCAAGGCGTGCCTGCTTTAAAAAAACGTTTTATGTTGCCATTTCGCTTCAAGGTTGCTATAATATACTAATAGCTTGGGCCAAGTAAGTTTGCAGACAAGACTTACGGCCCGGGAGCGAAGGAGGGCTTTCACCGATGAAGTCATTTAAAGAAGCGCGGCGCATCGTGGTCAAGGTGGGCACTTCCACCCTGACATACGAAACCGGCCGTATGAACATCCGGCGCATCGAGCAGCTCTGCAAGGTGCTGGCGGATCTCAAAAATTCCGGACGCGAGATATTACTCGTCTCGTCCGGCGCCATTGCCGTAGGCGTTGGCAAGCTTCGTTTAACCTCCCGACCTCGTGACACACAGACAAAACAGGCGGTCGCCGCCGTCGGCCAGTGCGAGCTGATGGCCATGTACGACCACTTATTTCAAAACTATAACCACGTTGCGGCGCAGGTGCTCTTAACCCATGAGGACGTGTCCCACGAAGAGCGCCGCACCAACATTGTCAACACGATCTCGCGGCTGCTGGCGCTCGACACGATCCCTGTATTCAATGAAAATGACACTGTGGCCGTCGAAGAGATCGCCTTTGGCGACAACGACACGCTGTCGGCGGTCGTAGCCGTTATGGCGGGGGCAGACGCACTGGTGCTCATGAGCGATATAGACGGCCTTTATACGGCCGACCCCCGCAGCGACGCCGATGCGAAAAAGCTCGACGTTGTGACGGCACTCACGCCAGAAATCATGGCGCTCGCTGGGTCTGCCGGGTCCGATCGCGGAACCGGCGGAATGGTGACAAAGCTTCGGGCTGCCGAAATTGCCTGTAGGGCCGGTATCCCGATGGCCATCATGAACGGGGAAAAACCCGAACTGCTCTACGAGCTGTTCGACGGTGCCAAAGTGGGCACACAATTTATTTGGGAGGATTAATTTATGTACGATATGACCGAAATGGGCGAAAAGGCCGCAGCCGCAGCGAGGCTACTTGGCTGCGCCCCCAGTGCCCAGCGAGACGGGGCACTTGAAGCAATCGCTTGTGCACTGATAGAGAACACAGCCGCCATTATGGCGGCAAACGATGAGGACACCGCTAAAGCCGCGCAAAACGGCATCGGCGCCGTCATGCTCGACAGGCTGTCGCTCACGCCTGCCCGCATCGAGGGCATCGCAGCGGCAACAAGAGACATCATCACCCTGCCCGACCCTGTCGGCGTCGTGGAGTCCGGCATCACTAGGCCTAACGGCATGCGGGTGCTGCGCACGAAAGTGCCGCTCGGGGTCATCGGCATGATCTACGAGTCCAGGCCCAATGTGACCGTCGACGCAGCGTCACTGTGCATCAAGTCGGGCAACGCCTGCATTCTGCGGGGCGGCAAGGAGGCCATCCATTCCAACACTATTTTTGCCGAAATTATGCGGGACGCAATCCAGTCGGTGGGGCTCCCCCGCGACGCCGTCCAGCTTGTGACCGACACGACCCACGACAGCGCAAATGCCATGATGCGCCTCTACGGCTACATTGACGTACTGATTCCCCGGGGCTCGGCAAGGCTGATCGACGCCGTCGTGAAAAATTCCATCGTTCCGGTCATCGAGACCGGCACCGGAAACTGCCATGTGTATGTCGACGAGTCGGCAAACCTCGAAATGGCGGCAGACATCATCTTTAACGCCAAGACCTCGCGGCCATCGGTCTGCAACGCGGCCGAGTCGCTTTTAGTCCACCGCGCCGTCGCGGCTGAGTTTTTGCCCATGGCAAAAGCAAAGCTTGACACGAAAAATGTCGAGCTTCGGGGCTGCCCCGAGACCTGCGCCATTTTGCCCGGCATCAACGCGGCAACGGAGGACGACTACTACACCGAGTATCTCGACTATATCCTGTCCGTGAAGGTCGTGGGGTCTGTCACAGAGGCAATCGAGCACATCACGAAATACGGCACCCACCACAGTGAGGCCATCGTCACCGAGTCTTACGCGGCGGCCGAAACCTTCATGCAGCAAGTCGATGCCGCGGCCGTCTACGTCAACGCCTCCACCCGGTTTACGGACGGCGCGGAATTTGGAATGGGCGCCGAAATGGGCATCTCCAACCAGAAGCTCCACGCCCGCGGGCCCATCGGGCTGAAGGAGCTCACCACGACCAAGTATCAAATCTACGGCACCGGCCAAATCAGATAACGTATCAAAAAGGAGCGAACACACCTTGTTTACAACCATCTCGGTTCCCTATGAAGACGGAAATATCGCAAAGAGCTTTGATAAGGCCACCCAGTTTAAGGTCTACGTGGTCGAGGAGGACGGCACCATCACGAGCACCGACATCTTCCCCTTTAAAGGCCACTCGGCGGCCTCCCACGCAATGGATCTGGGTGCAAAGGTCACAAACCTGCTCATCTGCGATCAAATCAAGGATGGCACGCGGCTGGCAACCGCCGAGGCCAACATCCGGCTGCTCACCGGCAATACCGGCAATGCCGACGAATGCGTTCGGATGCACATTGAACAAAAGCACCACCTCAACACCGGCATGTGGGGCAAGGGTACCCAACTCGCGGGCGGCGATGCGATGTATGTGAAGAAAAAAGAGTGGGAGGCCAAGAGAGCTGAGAGCGGCAATAAAGGCGGCGGGCTGCGCTCCCTTTTCGGCAAGAAAGATAAGTGAGGTAGGGCATGTCATATTGTCCATACTGCGGTGAAACATACAGAGAGGGCTATACCCGCTGCACCGACTGTGACGCGGAGCTGCTTTTGGGCGCAGCGCCTGCTGATTTTGTCCCCAAAGCGCCCCTGATGGCGCTCACCGATCTTGTCCCCGTAACGGGCACCTGGGGCTATGTCCAGACCACCATCATCTACTCGCTCTTAGAGTCCTGCGGCATCCGGGTGCGCATTTTCGGGTGCTCAAGCCCGGCCGAGCTGATGAGCGGGTCAACCGGCATACGGGCCATTTTGGTCGATGCGAGGGACGCCGAGGCTGCAAAGGAAATCTTAGCGGCGGGGCCCGACCAGTTTCTCCCGCCCGATGCGTAAAAATAAAAAAGAGGAGCCACAAGCTCCTCTTTTTTTTATTTCATTTTCCCGGCAAGCGCCTCGACGCGGATGGCGGCGTATTTGCCCTGAATGGCGGCCCCCGGCAGCCCTCCCGGTGGAGAGAGCCACTGGCCGGACAGGACCACATTTTTCAGCCCCTTGACATAGGCGGACGGATAGGGATTTTTAGCGCTCTTTTTTGTGAGGGTGAAGGCCTGGTTGTATCCCTTGAAGGCGCAGCACCACCGCTCGTAGGTCATGGGAGTCCAAGTGTCGAGCAGCGTCATGTTGTCCTTGTAAGCGGGGGCAAAGGCCTCGATTCTTTGGCGCAGACGGTCCGCAAGCTCCATCTTCTTGGCCTCGTAGGCGGGACGGTCCTTGTCAAGCTTTGACCAGACGTCGTAAGCCTCCTCGGTGAGCCCCAGCAGCGCCTGCACAATCTGTTTTCCGGGCGGCGCGAAGCCGGGCTCGTAGGCGTAGGTCTTGACCGAGACCCGGCCATTCATCCAGGACTCCTCCGCCTCAAAATCCATGATGACGTCGCCATCAATGGCATCCTCGCCGCTGTCGACGGCGTATGCCGCCTGGAACATGCCGTAGACCGGATAGGCGGCACGGTTTTCGTACATCTTCCGAATTTTTTCTTCGGCATAGTGCCAGCCCAGCAGCCTCTCGAAGGTGACCCACAGGTCGCAGGCCGCGACAAAGAAGTCACCCTTGACAAAGGTGCCGTCCTTTAGCAGCAGCCCCGTGATAAGGTCGCCTTCCACGGCGAATTTCAAAGCCACAGCCGGTGCGAAAACCCGGCCGCCAAGCTCTTCGTACCTGGCGCGCATGCGCTGCGCGGCGGCTTTTGAGCCGCCGAACGGCACGCCGCCGTCGCCTGAGGTGAAGTTGCCGTAGGCGATGGGAAAGGACTGTCCCAAGGACTCCTTTGGGCAAAAGTCCGTAATGAGGCACCGGATGAGCGGATGGCGGAACTTTGCCGCAAGGTCACCGGTGTCGGTCCCCGCGTATTTTCGAATGAGGGAAAGCGGTTCCCGCATGGAGAGGCCGAATTTGATCCCCTCCATGGCGCCCATGAGCTCCGGCGGCTTTCCGGCCGGAATGGCGCATTTGGCTCCGACAGCAGCGTCCTTCATCAGCTCTTCTATCGCCGCAGCATCCCCCGGAGAGAGGGCCAGCATCTCGGCTTTTGTGCGCTCCATGTCCGCCCAGAGCGTCAGCGACTGTCCGCCCAGTACCGAGGTGTACATCTTGTCGGCATGGTGGAGGCCCGCATCCAGGATGCCGACCGTATGCCAGATGTCGTACAGATCGCCGCCCGGCGTCGTGCCCATCAGCCAGTGGATACAGTTGTCGATGTGATATCCGCTTCGGTCCCAGCCGGTGCACTCCCCACCGAGTGTTGCATTCTTTTCGTAAATTTCAGTCTCAAAACCGGCCTTTTGCAGATAGATGCCGGCCGTAAGCCCCGAAACTCCGCCCCCGATGATGACGACTTTCATATTTTCGCCTCTCAATACTTTCTGATTAATACCCGCAGGCGGCCCTTTTTCGTCTCTTGCACTTCCCCCTCGTACCTAAAGCGGCCAAGACCGCGCACCGAGACGATGTCAAAGGGCTTTGGCTCCTGCGTGGGGCCTTTGACGGGAGCCCCCCCAATCATAACCCGTTCCTTGGCAAAGAGCTCTGCGCTCTCGGAGCGCGAAAGGTCAAAGACCGCGGCGACAAGCCCGTCAAGCCGAATTGAGGAGACGACAACCGTGGACGGCTCCGGAAGCGCCACCGTCCCCTCCGGCAGATGTCCTCTTGCGACTTTGACCCGTGTGCGCCCGACCTCCGTAAGCTCTGTCAGGATGAAGTCCGCGACGCTCTCAAAGCAAAAGAGGTAGCCCGTCTTGCCGACAAGGACGATGTCCCCCATCGTTTCGCGGCGAATTCCAAGGCCCATGAGGGCCCCAAGAAAGTCTCTGTGGGACACCTCCCCCGCGAACTTCTCCGACAGGGGCGCAATTTCAAGACAGGCGATCCCCGCCCCGCCCTCCCCGAAAACAGCCACTTGCCGCTCTGCCTCAGGGTGTCCCCCGTCGAGGGTCCAGACAAGGCCGGTGCGGGCTAAAATTTGCTGCTGCGCCGGGGTCAGAAAGTCGGAGCATCCGCCTCTTGCATCAAGTTCAAAAAAGCGGTTTTTGAGGTGCCGTTCCTCATCTTGCAAGCGGATCTCCCTCCCTTCTTTTCAATAGCTCAATTATAGGCCTAAACCGAACAAATAACAACAAAAAGCCGGCCTAATGGCCGGCTTTGACATTTCAGGTAAAGTCCCTGACCTTTGCCGCGATCGCAACTGCAAGCTCCCTTGTGCCGGTCGTACCGCCGTGCTCCGCCGTCAAGGCATCGCCCTCCATGGCGACTGCGGCGACGGCACCCTCGACCGCTTTTGCCGCCCCTTCTTCGCCGATGTGCCGCAGCAGCATGGCGCCCGATAAGATAAGCGAAGTCGGGTTTGCGATGTTTTTTGCCGGCGATTGTGGGCGCTGAGCCGTGGACCGCCTCGAATACGGCCGCATGGTCGCCCAAATTTGCGCCGGGGGCGACGCCAAGGCCGCCCACAAGGCCCGCGCCAAGGTCGGAAACGATGTCGCCGTAGAGGTTCGGGAGTATCAGTACATCAAACTTTTCCGGCGCCGTCACAAGTTCCATGCAGAGGGCGTCGACAATCTTGTCCTCAAAGGCAAGATTAGGATACTCCGCCGCCATTTTGCGGGCTTCGGATAAAAACATGCCGTCGGTCAGCTTCATGATGTTGGCCTTGTGCACGGCCGTCACTTTTTTGCGGCCGTTTTTGACGGCGTACTCGAAGCCCCACCGCAAAATCCGCTGACAGCCGCCCCGCGTGAAAATTTTAATGCTCTCGGCCGCGTCCTCCCCCACCATGTGCTCAACGCCGGCATAGAGGTCCTCCATATTCTCCCGCACGATGATCAGGTCGACCCCCTCGTACCGGGAGGGGATGCCGGGAATGCTTTTCACCGGCCGCAAGTTGACGTAGAGCTGGAGCTCTTGCCGCAGCGCCACATTCACACTGCGAAAGCCGGTGCCGACAGGCGTTGTGACCGGGCCCTTTAGAGCGACGCCGACTGACCGGATGGCGTCGACGGTCTCTTTTGGCAGCGGCACACCGTAAGCCTCGATGCAGCCGGCCCCGGCTTTTGCCAAAATCCAGTTTAGGCCGACGCCGGTGGCGTCGAGCACCGTCCGGGCTGCAGCCGCAACCTCGGGGCCGATGCCGTCGCCGGGAATTAGTATGACATCACGCATTCTTGCCGCCTCCGATCAAATTGATGAGCCCGCCCGCCCGCAAGAGCTCTTTTTCGTACTCCGAAAAGCCCGCAGCCGTGACAAAGGTCTTGCCGGTCGTCCAGTTTTTAACCGTGACGGTCTCATAACCGAGCTGTGCCGAGGCGTCCTCAATGACAAGCTCATCCCCTAAAGTCAGGGCGTCATAGTCTGCGGGATCAATAAAAGTGAGCGGCAGGATGCCGTTATTGATAAGATTGGCCTTGTGAATTCTGGCAAAGGATAAAGCGATGACAGCCCGCACCCCGAGATAGAGGGGCGCTAAGGCTGCGTGCTCACGGGACGAGCCCTGCCCGTAGTTGGCGCCTGCCGCGATGATTCCGCCGCCCGCCTTTTTTGCCCGTTCGGGGAAGTCCGCATCGCAGGGTGTTAAGCAGAAATCAGAGAGATACGGGATGTTGGACCTGTAGGGCAGCAGCTTTGCATTGGAGGGCATGATGTGGTCGGTCGTGATGTTGTCCCCCACCTTGATGAGAAGAGCGCCTGTGACGTCGCCTGCGACCGGTCTGCCCTTTGGGAAAGGCTTGATGTTGGGGCCGCGCACGACCTCGGTGATACCATCCGCATCAGGGGGCACGACCATGTTGTCATCCCCCGGAAACCAGGCCGGCACAGGGGAAGCCGGCACCGGGCCAAATCCGCGCGGGTCGGTCAAGGTGCCGGCGATGGCCGAGACCGCCGCCGTCTCGGGGCTTACAAGGTAAATTCCGGCCGAGACGGTGCCGCTGCGCCCATGGAAATTGCGGTTGAAGGTGCGCAGCGAGACGGCGCCCGTCGCAGGAGCCTGACCCATGCCGATGCAAGGGCCGCAGGCCGACTCCAAAATTCTGGCCCCCGCCCCTACCATCGCGGCTAAGGCCCCGTTTGCCGCCAGCATCGAGAGCACTTGTCTAGACCCCGGCGAGACGGTGAGGCTGACTCCCTCGGCCACCGTGCTGCCCTCTAAGATGGCCGCCACTTTCATCATATCGGCGAATGACGAGTTGGTGCAGCTGCCGATGCAGACCTGATCGACTTTGATTCCGGCGCACTGTGAAACCGGCGCGACCTTGTCGGGGCTGTCCGGCTGCGCGACAAGCGGCTGGAGTGACGCAAGGTCAATCGTGAGCTCCTCGTCGTAGCAGGCGTCCGCATCAGCTACAAGCCCCGTCCAGTCGCCCCCGCGACCTTGCGCTTGCATAAACTGGCGGGTGACGTCGTCGCTCGGGAAGATGGAGGTCGTAGCGCCAAGCTCCGCCCCCATGTTCGTGATGGTGGCCCGCTCCGGCACCGTCAGGCTCGCAAGTCCGTCTCCGCCGTACTCCATGACCTTGCCGACGCCGCCCTTGACAGAGAGCCTGCGCAGGACATCCAAAATGACGTCCTTGGCCGAAACCATCGGCGGCAGGGAGCCCGTAAGGCTCACCCGGCAGACTTTGGGCATCGTGGTGCGGTAGGCCCCGCCCCCCATAGCGACCGCCACGTCGAGCCCGCCCGCCCCGATGGCAAGCATGCCGACTGCCCCGCAAGTCGGGGTATGGCTGTCGGAGCCAAGCAGTGTCTCCCCCGGCTTTGAAAACCGCTCGAGATGCACCTGATGGCAAATTCCGTTTCCGGGCCGCGAAAAGCGCACGCCGTGCCTTTTGGCGACTGTCTGAATGTATTTGTGGTCGTCGGCATTTTCAAAGTCCGCCTGCAGCATATTGTGGTCAACATAGGCGACCGACAGCTTTGTCTTGACCCTGCCGATACCCATGGCTTCGAGCTGCAAATAGGCCATGGTGCCGGTCGAGTCCTGGGTCAACGTCTGGTCAATGCAAATGGCAATCTCACTCCCGGCCGTCATCTCGCCCGAGACGAGGTGCGACCGGATTAATTTATGTGTCAGCGTGTCCCCCATTATGCCCCTCTCCTCTCGCCCATGCGAATTTTATCATAGACGGCGGCAAGTTCGCCTACGCTGATCGTCGTCACCCGGCCGGCCTCGTACTGGGCGTCGACCCATGTCTTGATCTCCCGCACGACAGCATCGTTCTTGTCGACGCTGCCGGGCTCTTGCCCTAAATGCCGGGCAAGCCAGACGGCGATGCCCGCAAGCCCCGACGTGCTGTTGATGGAGACGCTGGGCGGGCATTTGAGCAGGGCACCCGTGTCAAAGATGTTGTAAATCTCCTCGTCTTTTAAGAGCCCATCGGCGTGGATGCCGGCCGACGTCGTATTGAAGGCGCTGCCGATGAAGGGGGTGGAGGCCGGCACCGTGTAGCCAAGCTCCGTTATATAGTACTCGGCAATGTCGGTGATGGCGATCGTATCCATTCCGTCCAAAGTGCCGCGCAGCTGCGCGTACTCCATGACCATGGCTTCGAGCGGCGTATTTCCGGTGCGCTCGCCGATCCCGAGAAGCGAGCAGTTGACGGAGGCTGCCCCGTAGAGCCATGCCGTGGTGGAGTTTACGACCGCCTTGTGGAAATCATTGTGCCCGTGCCACTCGAGCCTGTCGGCTGTAAATCCGGCGCAGCTGCAAAGGCCCCCGATAAGGCCTGGCACACTGCGGGGCAGCGCCGCCCCGGCGTAGGGCACACCGTAGCCCAAGGTGTCGCAGGCCCTGATCTTAACCCCGATTCCGCTCTCTTCAGACAGCTTTTGCAGCTCCTGCGCAAAGGGGATGACAAAACCGTGGAAGTCGGCCCTCGTGATGTCCTCAAAGTGGCAGCGGGGCTTCATGCCAAGGTCAAGTGCACTGCGCACGACCTCGAGGTAGTCATGCATGGCCTGGCCCCTCGTCTTCTTGAGCTTTTTGAAAATATGGTAGTCGGAGCAGCTGACGAGTATGCCGCACTCCTTAAGCCCCATTTGTTTTGCCAGTTCAAAGTCGCCCTTCGTGGCTCTGATCCAGCCTGTGATCTCGGGGAACGGGAGCCCTAAGTCCCGGCACTTCTCCAGCGCCTCGCGGTCTCTCGCGCTGTAGAGGAAAAACTCCGACTGCCTTATGATTCCCTTTGGCCCGCCAAGGCGGCTCATCAGCTTAAAAAGCGCCACAATCTGCTCCACCGAGTAGGGCGCACGGCTTTGCTGCCCGTCCCGAAACGTCGTGTCGGTGATGAAGATCTCGCTTGGTGGCTGCATCGGGACCATGACGGCATCGAATGTACACCGCGGCACCTCGGTATAGGGGAAGATCGCCCTGTAGTAATTGGGGCCGTCGGCGCCCACCGGCTGGCGTCCGGTCTCGATGAGCAGGTTTTTCCTCGCTGAGAGTTCCGTCATATTGCAACCTCCAAATATGTATTCCGCTCGATATTGTATTGTTGTATACAATAATACAATATCAGAATGCCGGCTGTCAAGATAATTCCCTAAAAATTTTCGAGTTTTGTGCTTTTCCCCAACAAATACGTGCCTGCTCTTGATTTTTTATGCACTTTTGTTTTGTCATTCTTATATTTATATAAATTAAAGAAGGCCACCCCGTATGGGGGCGGTCTTCTTTGCGATCTTCGGAGCTTGTCTGTTGACAGGGTACATCAGAAAAACAGCATTCGGGACGCAAAAGCGGTATCGCAGATTGATTTTATTTTCTTCGCGATATAAAATGAGTGTGACGTATGAGGTCGACATATGCGTTTTTAATGGCCTTTCGAGAGATTTTTACGAATCTTCCGGCCAGGACCGCATACGCATGACCTTTTCACAAATTATTACGAAACAAGAGGCATCCTCATGCAGGTCACCATATCGGGCATTTCGGTTGAAGTTGAGCGAAAGAAAATTAAAAATATGCATCTGTACGTTTTGCCCCCGGACGGCAGCGTGCGGGTATCCGCGCCTTTAAGGCTCCCCGACGACCAAATTGCCCTGTTCGTTTCGTCAAAGCTCGGTTGGATCAAAAAACAAAAAAGCCGCATTGAAAATCAGCCGCGCCGTACGCAGCAATTTGTGTCGGGCGAAACTTTATATGTCTGGGGAAATCGGTATTTTTTACAGGTCGAATACAGCAACCGGCGAAATGATCTGACGCTCATGGGGGACAAGGCGATTTTGACCGTCCGGGAAAAAAGCACCGCGGCGCAGCGCGCCGCCTATGTCAACGAGTGGTACCGGTCGCAGCTCAAAGCGGAAACACTGAAATATCTGCCAAAATGGGAACAGATTACAGAGCTTTCCTGCACCAGTTGGCAGACAAAAAATATGACGACCCGCTGGGGGACATGCAATCCAAAAAGTAAAAAAATCTGGCTCAGTCTCCAGCTTGCAAAAAAGCCGTATATATGTCTCGAATATATCCTTTTACACGAACTGTCCCACTTGAAGTATCGGGATCACGGCCCGAAGTTCACCGCGTTTTTGGACCGCCATATGCCCTATTGGAGGGACGTAAAAAAAGAACTGAACGAAAAAGTCCCTGACTGCTATTGCGGCAGATAATCGGAATCATTTCGCAGATATTCGTTTTTCCACGAAAAGAAGGCCGCTCCATATGGGGCGGCCTTCAGAGTGTCGAAAAATCCATAGGTTTTTCGACAGTTTAGCGGTGTCCTTACCGTTTGATATGAATTCGCGCTCGCGTGCGGCATTTGATTTGCCTTATTTTTGAAAAGCATTTCAAAAATAAGGATTTAAATCACATTTTCGTAGGCCCTCCGAAAGGCCTACGAAAATCAGGCTGCCAAAAGACGATTTTTTTGACAGCCTAAAGGCCGCCCCATACGGGGCGGCCTTTTCGTGAATTTGGGAGATTACATGTTGACGATATAGGTGTGCAGTGTGGCAGGAATCTCTTCGAGCGTAGCCGAAATGGTGGCAAAAACAGTCGCAGTGTGCCGATCGGTCAGCTCCCCGACCGCTTTGAAGAAGGCCTCCATCTCCGACGGATCGTGTCCGCAGAGCTTGGTGATCGAATCTATAAAAATCTCGGTGCAATCGTAGTCCGCCGCCATGATGCCGGCCAAAAATCCGAAAAACCGGTTATAATCCATGACATCGTATTCATCGGCCCTGATCAGTCTGACCTCCGGTTTGAGATCAAAGGTCAGCGAGTTGCCTTTTTCGATACATACGACATTGCCCTTGCTGTTCTTGGCAGCCTCATTCACCATGTCGACGAGCATCTTGGTCTTGCCCGAGCCCTTCTTACCGACGATCAACTTAACCATCGCACATTCCTCCCATTCATCATTCAATCTGATGGACGCCCTTACTACATTTACATTATACAGGAAGGACGGCGATATTTCAACTTAAATTTCTATCGCCGTGAGGGCTACCGACAACCCGCTGCCGTCGAGCAGCGTGGAGAGCTGCACCGGCCACGGCGAGGTGTTGACAAAGCGGAAATCGAGCGAGCCGTAATAGACGGTCGCGTCCATGCCGGCCTTTGCGTAGTCGACCGGCAAGCTGTGCTCGTGCCGCTCGGTGATTTTCATCCCGGCTGCAAGCGCCACCTGATAAATGGTCGTGGAGAGCTGGCATATACCGCCGCCGTAAGCTTTTACTTTTTCCTTGCCGATGAAGATGATGGCCTCCTTATATCCTCTTTTCGGGGTCCTGGGTCCAACCGTCTTATTGAAGGAAAATTCTGCCCCCGGCTGCACAACCGCACCATTAATTTTCCGACATGCGAGTTTAATATTGCTCATCCGATTACGGCTGTAATCGAATATGCCGGTCGTGCTGCGCCCCAGCTCAAGCGGAAGCGCCACAGTGGGAACGTCGTCCGTAGGCTGCGGAGTTTCCGCTCCATCCACTCGCTCGATGTTCTGCGAGGTGTTCTCCTCCGGCCGCTCCTCGGCCGGAGCGACTGCGGTAATCGCTGCTGCATCGTCCGGAGCGCCGCGGTTATGATGCGGCAGTGCCATGGGCGAGTAAGCCCCAACCGAGCTTGCCGCCACAATGCAGGCAATGATTTGAATAAATTTTGCCTCCATATAATTCACCTCCCGTAGGATAGTTTTCGATGAAAAGCAGCATTTTATCGTCCCTGATTTTTTACAATTCTGTCAATTGCTCTTTTCATCAGCCGCGCTCCTATGATATACTGGCTCTCGAAAGTCTGGAGGTTTTTACTTGAAAAACAAATTTTTGGAATTCACCGGGTCAAGGCTGTTCCCTGCCGCCTTCGGCGCCGCACCCTACATATATGACTGAGCACAAAGCGGTATTTGACCGCGAGTACGTCAAGGTGCTCTTCACGCTGGCCCTGCCCATCATCATCCAGTTTTTTTTAGTGTCGTCGCTCAACATGCTCGACACCCTGATGATTGGGCGAGTGGGCGAAAACGAGCTTGCTGCGGTGGGCGTCGCCAACAAGCTCTATTTTTTGTTCCATCTGACGGCCGCCGGTGTTGCGGCCGGCTGCAGTGTGTTCATGGCCCAGTTCTGGGGCCGGGGCGACTACGCCGGGATTCGTCGGGTGGTGGGCATCGGGCTTTGCGGCATCGCCTTATTCGGAACTGTTTTTACAGCAGCGGGACTTTTTTTCCCGGCGCAGACCCTCTCGATTTTTTCGGATGACGCCGCTGTCATTGCGCTCGGACGTGAGTATCTGACCATCGTCTGCTTAAGCTATCTTTTCAACGGCGTGACGGTCCTTCTCAACAATATGCTGCGCTGCATCGGAAATGCCAAAGCTCCGATGATTGTCAGCCTTTTTGCTATTATCTGCAACGGTGTACTCAACTATGTGCTCATTTTCGGCAAACTGGGATTTCCTGTGATGGGGGTTCGAGGTGCTGCCATCGCGACGGTGATCGCCCGTGTATTTGAAGTTGTGGCCACGGCCTCGCTCATGTTGGTAAAGAATTTCCCGCTGCGCGGGGCAATACGCGAATTTTTTGACTTTGATTTTGCGTTTTTCCTCACGGTCGCCTGCAAATCTGCCCCCGTTATCGCAAATGAGGCGCTCTATGCCCTTGGCACTTGGATGTACACCATCGCCTACGGCAACATCGGAACCGGCGCCCTCGCGGCGTCCCAGATCACCCAGACCGTCTGCGACATGCTGTTTGTACTCAGTTTCGGCGTGTCGGGCGCGGCCTTAGTCATCGTCGGCAATCTGGTCGGCTCCGGCGATGAAGAGAAGGCCCGCGACTACGCCCGGCGCATCACGATCACTTCGTTTCTCCTCGGCCTTTGTACCGGCGGCATCATCGCGTTTGCCGCTAGGAGCGTTGTCGGGTTTTTCAACATCACGCCTGCGACAGCGGCAACAGCTGTGACCCTGCTGCGCGTGGCGGGCGCTTTCACGGCCATTTCAACGACCGGCACCATGCTCATCGTCGGCGTGTTCCGCGGGGCCGGCGACGCGACGTTTGCCCTCAAGGCCGAGATGTTTTCCATGTGGTTCGTCGCCATTCCGCTCGCGTTTTTGGGCTCGTTTGTCTGGGGGCTTGGGGCTATCGGCGTCGGGCTCTTGGCGCAGAGCGAAAACGTCCTGAAATTCGCCATCGGCATGACCCACTTAAAAGGCGGCAAATGGATTCACCGCATTGTCAAGGAGGAAGTACTGTGAAAGCATACGAACTGCCGGAAGGCTTTGTCTACATCGACGACGTCATCCCGGACTGCCTTGTAGACGCCAAATACGCCGGCGCCGATAACTTTATGGGTAAGCCTGCCACCGGCTACGAGGGCCCCTATGTCGTGGCCTCGACGGTTTGCACCGAAGACTGCCGCAAGGTCGCAGACCTCCTGCGACCGAAAGGCTATCTTCTGAAGTTTTACGACGCATACCGACCCCAGCGGGCCGTCGACTGCTTTGCTAGATGGGCAGCGGACACGTCCGATACAGCGCGGCGGGAAATCCATTATCCGAACATTGAAAAGTGCCAGCTGTTCCCCTTAGGCTACATTGCGGAGCGCTCCAGCCACACGAGGGGTGCCTCAGTCGATTTGACGCTTGTCGATGCCTCCACCCTGCAGGAACTTGACATGGGCAGCATTTTCGACTTCATGGACGAGCGCTCTTGGGAGACGGCAAAGGATCTAACACCCCTTCAAGCCCAAAACCGTCTGATCCTGCGCTCTGCCATGCTCACCTGCGGCTTTCGGCCGTATGAATGCGAGTGGTGGCACTTCTATGTAGGTCAGGATCCCTACCCCGACACCTATTTTGATTTTGTCATCCGGTAACACAGACAGCACTGACTGCGAAAACAGCACTGACTGCCAAGGCAACACTGACAACAAAGACAACTTTGACAACGAAGATGGCTCCAGCAATGAAGACTGCTATGTCAACGAGAAGACAGCACTGGTT
>CAXXUP010000006.1:0-375000 GCA_963662765.2 Oscillospiraceae bacterium | reverse complement strand
CAGCTATCTCCGGGTTCGATTGGAATTTCTCCGCTACCCACAGGTCATCCGCCACCTTTTCAACGGGGGTCGGTTCGGCCCTTCATAAGGTTTTACCCTTACTTCAGCCTGCCCATGGGTAGGTCACCCGGTTTCGGGTCTACTACATGCTACTTAACGCCCTTTTCAGACTCGGTCTCCCTACGGCTGCGGTACATAGTACCTTAACCTTGCAACATACAGTAACTCGCCGGACCGTTCTACAAAAAGTACGACATCGCACATTAACGTGCTTTGTCAGCTTGTAAACACAAGGTTTCAGGTTCTTTTCACTCCCCTCCCGGGGTTCTTTTCACCTTTCCCTCACGGTACTACTTCACTATCGGTCACTGGGTAGTGTTTAGGCTTGGAGGGTGGTCCCCCCTGCTTCCCACGGGATTTCTCGTGTCCCGTGGTACTCTGGATACAGCTAGTTCGGTTACAGTTGTCGTCGACGGGCCTATCACCCTCTATGGGGCCGCTTCCCAGCAGCTTTGACTAACTTCCCCGATACACATTGCTGTCCACAACCCCGGATGCATTGCTGCACCCGGTTTGGCCTTTTACGCGTTCGCTCGCCACTACTAGCGCAATCTCATTTGATTTCTTTTCCACGCCCTACTTAGATGTTTCAGTTCAGGCGGTTCCCTCCATACGACTATTTTATTCACCGTATGGCACGTATCCATTCCGATACGTAGGTTTCCCCATTCGGAAATCTGCGGATCAAAGCTCATTTGCAGCTCCCCGCAGCTTATCGCAGCTTGTCGCGTCCTTCGTCGGCTCCCAGTGCCAAGGCATTCCCCTTGTGCTCTTTTATACTTGACCGGTTCTCTAAATTATGTGAGTTCATCAAATTTTCTCGCTAAAATTGTAATAGCATCTTTCGATGCTTACCCATTTTGCTTTACTTATTCTTCTCTCTTTCGCTTCATTCAATTTTCAAGGTACATTTGGTGGGCTTAGATGGACTCGAACCATCGACCTCACGCTTATCAGGCGTGCGCTCTAACCGCCTGAGCTATAAGCCCATTTGGTGGAGATGAACAGATTCGAACTGTCGACCCCCTGCTTGCAAAGCAGGTGCTCTCCCAACTGAGCTACACCCCCGTTCGCAGGTGGACACCCACCTCTTTTGGTTTGAAGATCCTGCGGACCCTCAAAATTAAACAGCACTAGAAGCATTTTTTAAACCCTTGTAACCGACCTAAGATATGTGTTCGTATTTCAGAACACAGTCTCCTTAGAAAGGAGGTGATCCAGCCGCACCTTCCGATACGGCTACCTTGTTACGACTTCACCCCAATCATCGGACCCACCTTCGACTGCTGCCCCCTTGCGGTTAGCTCACAGGCTTCGGGTGTTCCCAACTCTCATGGTGTGACGGGCGGTGTGTACAAGGCCCGGGAACGTATTCACCGCGGCATGATGATCCGCGATTACTAGCAATTCCGACTTCATGCAGGCGGGTTTCAGCCTGCAATCCGAACTGAGACGACTTTTAGGGGTTAGCTCCACCTCGCGGCTTAGCATCCCTCTGTTGATCGCCATTGTAGTACGTGTGTAGCCCAGGTCATAAAGGGCATGATGATTTGACGTCGTCCCCACCTTCCTCCGTTTTGTCAACGGCAGTCTCGTTAGAGTGCTCTTGCGTAGCAACTAACAATAAGGGTTGCGCTCGTTGCGGGACTTAACCCAACATCTCACGACACGAGCTGACGACAACCATGCACCACCTGTCTCAACTTTCCCCGAAGGGCACCTAATGCATCTCTGCTTCGTTAGTTGGATGTCAAGACCTGGTAAGGTTCTTCGCGTTGCTTCGAATTAAACCACATACTCCACTGCTTGTGCGGGCCCCCGTCAATTCCTTTGAGTTTCAACCTTGCGGCCGTACTCCCCAGGTGGATTACTTATTGTGTTAACTCCGGCACAGGGGGGGTCGATACCCCCTACACCTAGTAATCATCGTTTACGGCATGGACTACCAGGGTATCTAATCCTGTTTGCTCCCCATGCTTTCGTGCCTCAGCGTCAGTTAGTGCCCAGTAAGCCGCCTTCGCCACTGGTGTTCCTCCTAATATCTACGCATTTCACCGCTACACTAGGAATTCCGCTTACCTCTTCACCACTCAAGATTCACAGTTTCAAACGCAGGCTATCGGTTGAGCCGATAGTTTTCACGTCTGACTTGCAAACCCGCCTACGCACCCTTTACACCCAGTAATTCCGGACAACGCTCGCCACCTACGTATTACCGCGGCTGCTGGCACGTAGTTAGCCGTGGCTTCCTCCTGCGGTACCGTCATTATTCGTCCCGCAAGACAAAAGTTTACAATCCGAAGACCTTCTTCCTTCACGCGGCGTTGCTGCATCAGGGTTTCCCCCATTGTGCAATATCCCCCACTGCTGCCTCCCGTAGGAGTCTGGGCCGTATCTCAGTCCCAATGTGGCCGTTCAACCTCTCAGTCCGGCTACCAATCGTCGACTTGGTGGGCCATTACCCCGCCAACTATCTAATTGGACGCGAGCTCATCTTACAGCGATAAAATCTTTGATACTCCGGGGATGTCCCCAGTGCATATCATGCGGTATTAGCAGCCGTTTCCAGCTGTTATCCCCCTCTGTAAGGCAGATTGCTCACGCGTTACTCACCCGTCCGCCACTGAGCTATACTCAACACACGACGTCCTCTTTCGAGGCCGCCCTGTGTCAAGTATAACTCCGTTCGACTTGCATGTGTTAGGCACGCCGCCAGCGTTCGTCCTGAGCCAGGATCAAACTCTCTATTATATAATAGTTCGTTTGTTTCGTAGCTCTAAAAATTTTGTCCAGAGTTTCTTTAAACTCGAAATTTCCAAGGGCTTTTAGTATGCTTTAGTGCTGTTTAATTTTCAAGGTCCAGTCGCCCGCTGCTCGCAGGACACCCGCTTATAATACCATGGGGTGAGTGCGATGTCAAGCTTTTTTTCAAAAAATACGAGGAAACTTTTGTGCGGTCGGCAGTTGCCCGTCGCCGCAGACGACTTTTATAATATACAGGCTGAAGGACTGTTTGTCAATCCTTTTCGCCACATTTTTACACAATTTCAAAGGGTTGCAATGATTATCAAAAAATGCTACATTATATAACGAGTGGAGTAGGAGGTTGTATATGAAAAGCAAAACCGGCACCAAGGCGGCAGCCTGGGGCCTCGCGATTCTCATCAACGCCGTCATCGTCTTCGCCTACATCGGACTTGTGGGTCTTGACGGCGGATACCATACCCAGATCGAAAAAGGTGACGAATATGTCGCCGCCGCCCAGTACGACAAGGCGGTTAAGTGCTATACGAAGGCCATTTCAGTCGCCTCAACAACTTCCACCGGATACATAAAGGCAGCCGAGACCTATGTGCAGCTGGGCCTTCCGGACAAAGCCATCGAAACCATGGAGAAATACGTGGCCACTTCGCCCCGTTCGCTCGAGAGTTTCGAGTACCTTCTGACGCTCTACGACACATACGACGCGCCGCTCGAAAAGAGCATTGCCGTACTCGACCAGGCCGCGATCCTATTTGACGACGCCAGCTACGCCAACCGGTCGGGCGAGATGAAGCTGTTGTTGTCAGCCGTCGCAGCACCCGCGGCGACACCCGCGGCCGGCGTCTACAAGGACGCCCAGACCGTCACCATCTCGAACCTCGAGGATGGCGATGTTGTCTACTATACCACAAACGGCACCGACCCCGACACCGCTTGCAGCAAATACAACGCCACCAAGGGCATCACACTAAAAAAGGGCGCCACCACCTTAAAGCTGCTGCGGTGCGATGTCGACGGCCACCAGGCGGACATCGTGAGCCTCTCCTATTATATCGGAGAGCGACTTGACGAGGCTGCCCTCGAGGGGCTGACCTCGCAAAACGGCAACTCCATCGTCACCGATGGGCAAACGCTCTACCTCGGCACCGACACCATTTATGCGGCCAAAGCAGGCCTTTACAGCCAAGGCCACGGACTTTTGACCAGCGATGTGGCGGAGAGCTTAAGCTATGCAAACGGTTACATATATTATGTGAATACTTCGGACGGCGATACCCTCTACCGCATCGACGCCTCGGGCCAGAACCGGCAGCAGATTCTCGCCGTCAAATGCGGCATGGTGCACATCGCAGGCGACTATATTATATTCGAAAGCAAAACAGACGGTTCCGCCCTCTACACCGCAAGTCTCGACGGCAGCAATCAGACTTGCATCACGAACGACCGCATATCGATGTTCACTGTTTTTAAGGGATATATTTACTGCCGCAACGATAGTATGTCCGGCTCACTCTACCGTTACTCACTCGACGGCGTCGAAAGCGGAAAACTTGCCGACGTACGGGTATCCTGCATTAATATTTCCGACAATTTCGTCTATTATATGAATATGAACGACGACGGCAAGATCTACCGCATCGCCCCCGACGGCGGCGACGCCTCCCAGGTATGTCCGGTCGAGGTCTCCGAGTTTACGATGTCGGGCGAAACCATCTTCTACCGCGGCGTGGCCGAAAAGGGCATTTTCCGGTGCGGCCTCATGGGTGAGGATACGATGCAGCTCACGACCGACGACGGCGCCAAGCTCTCGGTCGCCGGCAACCGGCTCTACTTCGTCAACTACTCGGATGGCTCCGCCCTCTATTCCATCGGCCTTGACGGGAGCTTAAAAATGCCGATCGCGTAAAAAGGCATGGGAACTTACTCTCGCCGCATCCGTCTTCGTTTATGAGCGTCATGCTCTGTAAAACCAAATTTACGAAACGGAGAGAAGGATTGCCATGAAAAAGCGTTTTGCGCTTATCCTCGCCTGCTTAGTCGCGCTGACGCTGGCCGCCTGCTCGCGCGGCAGCGGGGAGGCCGACATGAAGGCCTCCAAGCCCCTGGCCGACATCGCCGAGGAGATCCGGGATGCCGTGGGCAGCGCGACCCTCATCAAGGAAGAGGACGCGGACACCCTCAAGGAGTACTACGGCTACGATGTCGACAAATATGCCAGCTACGCCATTTACAACCCCCCGATCATCAACGCTGACACCATCCACATCGTGGAGCTGACCGACATCGACGACATGACGGCCGCAAAGGCCGAGCTTGAAGCCAACAAGGAGCGGGTCGTCAAGGCCTTCGACGGGTATCTGCCGGATCAATACGCGATGGCTCAAGACGGTCAGGTAGTCACCAAGGGCCGCTACGCGATGCTGATCATCAGCCCCGACAATGCCAAGGCCGTCGAGATTTTCAACGATTCCATAAGCTAAAGGGATTTAGAAAAACGGCGCTCGTCTCGCAGACGGGCGCCGTTTTTTGGCCCAGGGCGGGTGATATCTATATTAAGATGTAGGAAGCCGTGAACTTTGCCGCTCATTGCCTTTATTAAAGGTGTATTTTGATGTATGATGGAAGCGGCAGAATTCGAAATTTTCGACTCACATAACTTGGAGGCTCAATGGACCACTATAAGTCTTGGGCAGGACTGAATAAAGAGCTGAGGGATACGCTCTGTGACCCGTTCAAAGACCGGATCACCTATTTTCTCACCCGGTATCACGATGTGCATAACGCCTATGGAAGGGCAGCCGTCTTGCTGGACGGACGGGAGCTCGTCAATTTCGCGCGGATCGAAACGGTTCATCAGGAGGCGGACGTCTCCGCGGCATACAAAGAAGACCAAATGACCGTTTACGAGGATTTGTATGTCGATATGAGACCGAAGTGGGACGCAGACTGCACCTACAGCGAGACGGATTTTTTAGCCGCCGCACTGAAATTTCGCAATATGGCAATCGGGGACGCGCTTATTAGCGACAACTACATCATCCGCATTTTCGCAATTATGGATAAGCGGGTGGGTGCGCGAACTCTGCGGCAAATCGCCGCAGACAAAACCTATCAAGCGCTTCCGGAGTGGGTGCGGCAGTTTTACGAGCTGCGACTACCCAAAGAGTGAATCGCTGTCATATTCTCAAATCATATTCATATGTGATAAATTACAGGAGGCGTATCATGGAAAAGACCTATGAGTTCCTAAAAGAGTGCGGTACCTACTACCTTGCGACCATGGACGGCAATCAACCGAGGGTGCGCCCCTTTGGGACAATCCACCTTTTCGAGGGTCGGCTCTATTTTCAAACCGGCAAAGTCAAGGATGTGTCAAAGCAGCTTCACAAAAATCCACAAGTTGAAATCTGCGCATTCAAGGACGGAAAATGGGTGCGCGTAGCTGCCACCGCCGTGGAGGATCCCAGCGTCGAGGCACAGCAGAGCCTTTTAGATGCGTATCCGGTTCTTGGCGGAATGTATCGTGCGGGCGACGGCAATACCGAGGTCTGGTATTTGAAAGACGCCGTATCGACCATCTCCACTTTTAAGGGAGAGCCGCTCAAAGAGTCGTTTTAACGAAAGGCGCCGCAGTGAACCGCACTGCATGCGCTGTTTTTGCGCGTTCGATCGTTTTACCACATATTCGGATTTCCCGGAAAGTCAGTGGTCCGACTTTATCGCCGCCGGTTCACTTGGCAGCCGGTACAATACCAACGTCAAGGGTATGTACGAAAGTGTGAAAATAAGCTAAATCAGCGCTTGCAAGGGGTATAAGCCCGCCGCCTCTTTGCGGTGAGCGCATAGTTTTACTGCAAAATCAGCACAGCACGACAAAACGTGCGGCGATTTGGTCAGGTGAGCCAAGTCGCCGCACGTTTTTGTCGGCAGGGAAAGGGGCGGCGCGTGTTGTGGCGCTTGCACTTTCAGGTTCATCTTTATTTACGGCGCAATTTGGAGTATACTAAGAAAAAGCGTGCCCGGTTAAGCCCTTCGACTTGATTGCGACAATGAGTCATGTTCGGACTCATTTGAGATACGCATTAGGAATACCCACAGGTCAAACGTAAACACAGGTTCATTTGCAGGAGGCGTATCATGGAAAAAACATATGAGTTCCTAAAAGAGTGCGGTACCTACTACCTTGCGACCATGGACGGCAATCAGCCCAGGGTACGCCCCTTTGGGACGATCAACATTTTCGAGGGAAAGCTCTATTTTCAAACCGGCAAAGTAAAGGCCGTATCCAAGCAGCTTCACCGGAGTTCGCATATTGAAATCTGCGCATCCAAAGACGGAAAATGGATCCGCGTCGCTGCCACCGCCACGGAGGACCCCCGGATCCAGGCACAGCAGAGCATGCTGGAGGCGTATCCGACCCTGCGGGACAGATACCAGGCGGGCGACGGCAACACGGAAGTCTGGTATTTGAAAAATGCCGTGTCGACCATCTCTTCTTTTACGGAAAAGCCGATCCAAGAGTCGTTTTAACGGGGAGGCGCCACCGTGAAACGAATCACAGGTGCTGTTCTTGCCTTTTTGATCGCTTTATCCCTGGCCGGATGCGACAAGACAAGCTCAGTACCGGCTTTTGCCGCCGCTTCGGGCCGTAAAGTCACAGCCACTTCCAAAACGGCATCCGAGCCTGCCGCGCCTATTTTTGATGTCGGCGACGTCGACATGGAGACAACGCCTAAGTCCACCTGCTTTGAAGAAGTCGGCTATGACCCGGACTTCGAGATTTTAGTCGTCCGGTTTCGAGACAGCGGTGCCGTCTACACCTATTCGGATTTCCCGGAAAGCGCATGGGAGGACTTTATGGCCGCCGATTCGCTTGGCAGCTTTTATAATGCCCACATCAAGGGAGCGTACGAATACGAAAAAATAAGCTAAAGCGGTATGAAAAAAACGAGCGGCGCCCGTCCATAAAGACGGGCGCTGTTTTTTATCCGGCAAAGGGGGTGTTCTCTATCAAGATGAATGAAATCGGCTAAGTTTTCGACGCATTATGTTTTTATTTTTGGAAAATTCTGGTTATCATTGAAGCAATATTCCGAATGATCGTTAAGCTGCAACACGATTGCAGCGATCACGGTTTCCGGCAAAAGCAAACCGATGTCAGGGAGGAATAAAGCGAACATGACGACGCAAACGACGACTCCCCCACGTTACGAGACGAATTTCACGAGGATGGTGGATGAAGATATCCAGAGCTGCGAGCGGTTTCTTGCCGGAGATCGAGATGAGAAAATGGGCGAGGAGCTCCATATCGCGCTCGTTGCAAAGTATCCGTCTTATATCGCGCATTTCGGGGATTACCTGCGCAAATTCAACCCCGAGTGCGGGTTTGTCATGCTGGAATATTTTGACCGCGACTCTCTGGTGCACGATCTGATCGTGATGAAAAGCAGACTGATTGCTTTTAAAAACCACGGCTACAAAAACAGCTATTTTGCGGCGGGCGATAGCAGCAAAGGCCCTAAATGCGTCCAATCCGCGACACCAAATCAAACCGCACAAATCACTTTTGAGGATGTCAAGCAAAAAACAATCGAAATGACCGGGTTAACGGACGCCAAAACAATGGATATTCTCGAAAAAGTGGAGGCCATTGAAGCAATCGCCAAATCAAACGAGCCTAAAAAAACGAAATGGCTCAAATTTAAGCCGATCTTAGGTTGGCTTGCCGATGAAAGCGTTGACGTCGGCACTGCAATACTCCCTCTCATCCTGAAAATCGGCGATTGACTAATTTTTGCGGCATCGTATTAACCAATGAAAAGCCCCGGCAGCGGAGAAATAAGCTGCCGGAGCTTTTTTTAGCGCCTAAACACATGCGCGCAAATTTTGCCGACATTTATCTTTATTTGCGGGACATCTCGGTGTATGCTATTCTATAGAAATGGTTGTATGCGTCGATATGGAGTGATTTGCTTTGAACAAATTCGAAAAGCGTTCCAGGGCAGCCTACGACAAAAAAGCCGCAAATTACGACGACACCTTTGAGGGCAAATTCACCTATTCGTATAATTTGCTGTTGCTGGAAACGGCGGACATCAAAGACGGCGACACCGTCTTAGATGTCGCCTGCGGCAACGGCAGGCTGCTGAAGATGATCGCCGGCCGCCACGCCATCCAAGGCTACGGCATTGACATATCGGAGAAAATGACCCTGCAGGCCGCCCTGCGAAATCCGGCCATGCAGTTTTCAGTCGGGAGCAGCGAGCAGCTCCCCTATCCGGGTGGCACAGTTGACGTTCTCACCGTGTCGGCAGCCTATCACCACTTTCCCCATGTCGGCGTCTTCGCCCGCGAGGCATACCGCGTACTGAAGCCCGGCGGAAAAATCTATATCGCCGAGGTGTATTACCCGCTCTTCCAAAGGCTTTTGTATAGTCCCCTGCTCCCCTTGCTAAATGAGGGGGACGTGAAGTTCTACGCGCCCGAAGCGATTATGCGCACCTTGACGGAGGCAGGATTTACAGGCCCTACCCAAATGATAAAGGGCCGCATTCAACTCATCAGCGCCCGCAAGGGGTAGCAGCACGCCCCCAATGCGGCGGAATTGCATCCTTTTTTAGCACAGCAATGCAGGGGCTATCTCTATAAAGATGAAAGAAAGCGTGGATTTTCCCGTTTTTTATCTTTATTTTTAGAACTTTTTCATGTATGCTGTAAATGGACAGGATCTATCCCTTGCAGGCCCGCCCATCAAACGAGGAGGAGAAATTCATGCAGCAATACCATTCCAAAGCGGGGACCCCGCTTAAATTCCACAACTTCTTCCGGTACATTTTACTACCGCTCAACTTTATCAGCACCGCCATAACCATGTATCAAGAGTTTTCCGTGATGACGCAGTTCACCTGGCCTTACGCGGTCGATGGGTTTTTCTTTGCGGTCTCGCTTATTCTGATGCTCTCCTGCGTTGTCGGCTTTTTCGGCTGGAAGCCCTACTCCTGGTACAGCGTGATGGCCTTTTTAGGCATACTCGTCGTTTCCGGTATCTGTAACGCTGCCATATACGCGGCATATGTGCCGGAGGAGCTCTCTAATTCAGTCGGCCAATTACTCGTAGCGATATTGGAGGCCGCCCTAATCGGAATATACTACTATAAGCGGCGTCCGCTCTTTTTCTCTGATGCGCAGCAGGGCGCGGCTGGCCCCGGCGTCATGGACGCGCGCTTTTTAGACAGCGACGATGAAGATGACCTTGAAATTGTGGAAGAAGATGCAGACGCAGCGCCGGAAGATGCGGAGTCGGAATACGCTGAGCTAGATTACACGGAGTCGGAAGATGCGGATTCGGATGACGAAGTGCCGGAAGACGAAGTGCCGGATGATGATGAGTCGGATGACGAAGAGTCAGATGACGATGAGTAAAACAGACCCGGTGCAAACGCGTCAACAAGCAGCGTGATGCACAGCGTACAAATTTGATAAGCGTTCTAAGGGCGGCCTATGACAAAGGGGCCGCCCTTTGCGATGATGCCTTTGATGCTCTTACCGTGTCGGCGGCCTATCCCGACTTTCCCCATGTCGGCGTCTTCGCCCGCGAGGCAAGCCGCGTATTAAGGCAGGGCGGAAAAATCTATATCGCCGAAGTGTATTACCCGCTATTTTAAAGGATTTTGTATAGTCCCCTACTCCCCTTGTTCAAAGAGGGAGATGTGAAGTTTTACGCCCCGGAAGCGATTCGGCGCACACTGACGGAGGCCGGGTTTGAGGGAGATGCGCGTGAGAGCAGGGGCAATATTCAGGTTGTCAGGGCGGGTAAGGGGGTACAGGTGGGTTTGGGGCTGCGCAGGGAAATTGGGTATAACGATAAAGATAAGCAGGGCCCGTCCATTGGACGGGCCCTGCTTTTTTCGTCGTGGAGGCGGGAGGAGAGCATATATAAGGATGAAAGAAAGTGCGTATTTTTGCATTATTGTCTTTATTAATGGAATATTTTGGTGTATGATGTGAGAGGATAGTGCCGGATAAATGTGCTTTGGTTTACAGTGATAGAGGTGTACAAAATGAAAAAAAGTAAGAAATTAAGTAACCCATTTTCCACTGGTAGCGGAGGCGCGTTCTTCGAGGCCCATATACAAGCTTTATATGTTACTCTCATGCTAACAGGCGGGTATGCTCCGCTCTTACCTTGTTGGCCAATTACAGAAGTAAAATTGCAAGGAAAAATTGATGGGTGTGATACTGATGACCTGATTGTATTTGTCGAGGACCCACTTACGGGGGAAAAGCGTAAGATGTTAAGTCAAATAAAGCACTCGATTCAAATTACAGACAGTGATAAAGAACTTCCCAGTGTTATTCAAGCAGCATGGAATGATTATATTAATCATGATTTATTCACTGCAGATAAAGATAAGATTGCTCTTATTACTGGACCTATCTCTAAAACCGATTTTCGTAATGTACAGTGGTTGTTAGATCAAGCTAAATGTACAAAAGATGTCGAAGAGTTTAATAGACATGTAAAAACAGCTAACTTTAGTCCACCTAAGAGTATCGAAAAGCTGGAGGTCATCCGTCGTCAATTACAACTAGCTAATAATACTGATCTTTCAGATGAAGTGCTCTACAATTTCCTTAAACATTATTATCTATTAGGATATGATCTTGGAAATGACGGTGGCGTAATTAAACCCTTAATGTATTCTCATATTTCACAGTACAATAAGCAAATTCCAGATCGACTATGGTCTAATATCGTTGAGTTCGTACAGTCATGGAACAAAAATGCAGGTACAATAACTATGGAAAATCTTCCGAGTGAATTTCGAGAGCTGTTTAAACAACCCATTATAAACCGTATTCCTATGGAACTAGTTGTAGTCCAACAAGAATCAGTTAAAACTGATTGGAATCAGCTTTCGCAGGCAACAGAACTTGCTTTAATAAACATAATCGGTTCATGGAATGAGAAGAACGAAGAAGACACAAAAGTCATCAGTGATTTAGTAGGTGAAAGCTATTCAACTTTTGTGCATAAAGCCCGAGAGATACTGCAACTATCTGACAGCCCCTTATCACTAAATAATGGAGTCTGGAGAATTGAGGAACGTTCTCAAATTTGGGATGCTTTAGGTTCGAGAATTATCGGCCGCGATTTAGAAATTTTGAAGGACATAGCTATTGCCGTCCTGACAGAGCAAGATCCAGCTTTTGACCTTCCTCCTAATCAGAGGATCGCAGCGAGTCTATATGGCAAAGTACTATCACACTCCGAGAACTTGAGAACTGGGCTGGCTCAAAGTTTGGCTCTTGCTGGAAATAATAATAGCGCGCTGATTCATTGCCACGATAGAGCTGAAAGTATAGCTCGTCAATCGATACGTGAGGTTTTCTCAAACGCAGATTGGAAACTTTGGGGGACTCTAAATTATCAGCTTCCCATTTTGTCCGAAGCTGCACCGGATGAGTTCTTAAATGCCGTTGAAATTGCACTGCACTCCGATCCATGCCCTTTTGATGAGTTGTTTTCACTTGAAGACGCTGGCATTTTTGGATGCAATTATTTAACCGGCCTGCTCTGGGCTCTTGAAGGCCTTGCATGGGATAAGGAGTATTTGGTTCAAGTGTGTATCATTCTCGGTGAGCTAAATCGCCATGATATAGGCGGAAATTGGGCAAATCGGCCTATGAACTCTTTAACAACCATACTATTGCCGTGGCATCCACAGACAACTGCACCAATAGAGAAACGCAAAGTAGCGGTGCAGACACTGTTAAGTGAGTTCCCAGAAACAGGATGGAATCTCCTAATTAGTCTCTTGCCCAATCAACATCAGTCAACAATGGGTTCACATAGGCCGTCGTGGCGCAACACAATTCCAAACGATTGGACGGATAGTGTGACAAACGCTGATTATTGGGATCAGGTTACATTATATTCAGAACTAGCGATATCGTCGGCAAAACACAATCCAGATAAATTGACTGAACTCATTGACAACCTTACTGATTTACCAAATTCCGCGTTATATCATTTACTTGATGTTTTATCATCAGATGCAATTTTGAGGTTGCCTGAAGATGAGCAAGTGATTCTTTGGAATAAACTTTCAATATTCATTGCAAAGCAAAAAAGATATAGTCGGTATTCCGACGCGAATCGAGTTTTAAGCGATGAACAGCTGGCTTTAATTGAAAAAATTAGAGAAAAACTTACTCCTTCAAACCTTTTTTACCTTCACGAACACTTATTTTCCGAGCGCGAATTTGACCTTTACGAGGATATCGATGACTTAGAGGAACAAAAAAGGACGCTCCGCGAACGCCAAAAAAGCGCTTTACGTGAACTAATCGATACGAATGGTATTGAAAATGTTATCGAGTTTTCTCAGATAGTTGATTCGTCATATAAAGTCGGGTATATTCTAGGAGGTATTTCAAAAGAAGAATTCAACAAGATACTATTCCCGTCTTATCTTGACATGAAAGGTCGAAAACTCTCGCAGTTTATCAGCGGTTATATAAATGGTTGCTACGACACATATGGATGGCAATGGGCTGATGCCATCGACAGGAGTATTTGGAGTAACGAACAAATAGCCAATTTATTATGCTCGCTTCCTTTTTGCAGCGAAACTTGGTCGCGTGCGTCTAAATGGTTGGGAGATTCAGAGCGGAATTATTGGCAAAAAACAAACGTCAATGCATATGAGTCCAAAAACGATCTAGATCCGGCTATTGAGAAGCTGATAACATTTGAAAGACCCAATGCCGCAATAAGTTGTTTGCATGCACTTCACTCCCAAAGCCAACCGATAAAGTCAAGTCAATGCGTAATTGCTCTATTGGCTGCCCTTTCAACAAGCGAGCCCCCTTACACAGTCACTCCGTATGAGATAACAGATATCATAATAACCCTGCAAAAAGCTCCTGACATCCCTTTAGAAGATTTAATTAAAGTGGAGTGGGCATATTTGCCGTTGCTCAGCCGAATTGGTGGAAGCGAACCGAAGACACTCGAATATCAACTTGCCAATAAACCAGAGTTCTTTTGTGAAGTAATACAACTTCTTTATAGGTCGAAGAAAGATAATTCTCCAACTACTAGCAAAAGTGAACATGCTGAAGCAATTGCCACCAATGCATGGAGGCTCTTACATGAGTGGCATATTATACCCGGAACGCTAGAAGATGGTACTTTTAGTGCCAGCGCTTTTGAATCATGGTTCGAGCATGTTAAAGAAATTTGCACTAAGTCTGGGCATCTTGAAGTTGCGCTTGTAACACTGGGAGAAGTTTTGATTCATGCCCCTGCAGATGTTAACGGTTTGTGGATCAACCAAACCTTAGCAAAGGTCATCAATGAATTTGACGCCGATAAAATACGAGAAGGATTTGAAATAGGCAAGTGTAACGAACGAGGAGTAGTTAGCATAGACCCAACCGGAAAACCTGAGCGAATCCTTTCAGAACAATATAACGAAATGGCTAATGCACTTGAGAGTGCAGGTTATCATCGTTTCGCAATATCTTTAAGAAATCTATCAAAAACATATGATCATCAAGCACGAGGTATCATCGAAAAAAGCAAAACGCAATACATACAAGATTAATTGCCTGTATTATCATGCGTTGATCCACTAAACCACAAACAAACAAACCCCCGGCAGCGGAGAAATCCGCTGCCGGGGGTTTTCTGATGGGGTACTTCTTTAAAAATCCTTCGGAATCCGTACCTTCGTGCCGTTGATGTCCTTGACGGCGGGGCAACCGGTCATCATCATGGCCTCCCTAAACTGGGCGCCGATGAAGTTCGTGTAGAGCTCCACGCCCTCGGCGTCGCCGCCGTAGACGGCGACGGCGTAGGGGCGCCCGATGAGGGCGCAATCGGCGCCCATGGCGAGGACCTTAAAGACGTCAGCGCCGGAGCGCAGGGCTCCGTCGACAAAGATTTTCATTTTTCCGCCGACCGCCTCGACGATTTCGGGGAGGACTTCGATGGGGGCCGGGACCTGATCTTGAACGCGGCCACCGTGGGAGGAGACGACGATGCCGTAAGCACCGGCCTCTAGGCACTTGCGGGCGCCGCCCACTGTCATAACGCCCTTGACGACGACCGGAACACCGGCCTCGAGGGCGAGCTTTTCAATATCCTTGATGCCGTGCGGCATGACTTTCACGGGGCCGTTTTGGACTAAGGACAGACCCGCCGCGTCGAGGTCGGTGAAGACGGCGATGCAGCCGGCGGCTTTGGCCATGTGGGCCTTTTCGATCATGACTTCAATGGGCCAGGGCTTGATGGAGGGGACGGCAAAGCCGCCCATCTCGCGGCCGATGGTGCAGGAGAGCTGGAACATCGGGTCGACGCCGTCCGGCAGCAGCGCCATGATGCCGGCAGCCCGGGTGCCCTGCGCCACGGCGCGACCGAAAGTCTCGTCGTTATACTTGGGGCCGTACTGGGAAGTGGCACTTGCCAGAGGGGCCGAAAAGAAGGGGTATTTGAATGTGTGGCCGAACATCTCCATGGAGGTGTCGATCTCGCAGGCTTCGTAAATAGTGTCCATGTTGATTTTGACTTCCTGCACCTTCTTGTAGCTGCGCACGAAGCCGTCGCCGGTGCCTTTGCCGCCGGGGCCGGGCATGACCGCCCTGCAGACCTCGCCGTTGCACTCGCGGCAGACTTTGCAGTTTGTCATGCAGCCACGGGCTGTGTCTCTCATTTCCTTAATGGTCATATTTTTTCTCCTTCTCATGGCGTTGCGCCGGTTTTCTTAGGTTATTCTATACCTTGTGGCTATTGTATCATAGCATTTTGCATGTTACAATATTTTAAACTAAGCTCAAAGGCATGAGGTGACTGTATGGCCATATTCCCGATCGACCCCGCCGCCATCGCCTACCTGTCCAAAAAGGACAAGAAGATGGCAGCCTTTATCGCCTCCACCGAGCCGATGAAACGCGAAGTGCACGACGATGTGTTCGAGGCGCTTATTAGCTCCATCGTCTCCCAGCAGGTGTCGGGCGCCGCGGCCCGCACCGTGTGGAGCAGGCTGGAGGCGGCCTGCGGCGCAGTGCCGGGTGCGGGCGGCTGCTTTGTGACGCCGGAGCGGGTGTCGGCTCTGACGTATGAGGAGCTGCGAGCACTTGGCATGTCCGGGCGAAAAAGCGAATACGTGGCGGGGGTGGCTGGGGCTGTCATGACCGGGGAACTCGACCTTGCGGCACTTCAGCATGAGCCGGACGCCGTTGTCGTGGAGCGGCTGTCCGCCCTGCGCGGTGTTGGCGTGTGGACGGCTGAAATGCTTCTCATTTTCGCATTTTTGCGCCCCGACGTGCTGTCCTACGGCGACCTTGCCATAAGGCGCGGCATCATGGAGCTCTACGGGCTGCGCACCTTGACCAAAGAACAGTTCGAGCGGTACCGCAAGCGCTACAGCCCTTACGGGACGACGGCCTCCTTTTATTTGTGGCTGGCGTCGCACGGAATCGGAATCGCGTAGCGGATGGGCACTAATTTTAAGTTTGTCTGTCGGTTAATCGCAATTTAAGTTTGTCTGTTGTTTCATAGTATGATATAATTAGGTGTGTATATGGAGAGTATTTCAATCGGCGGCCAACGAATCGACAACGTGACGATGGACGAGGCCGTGTCGCACTGTATGGCGCTGGCGGGGGCGGGCGGCGGCGCCGTGTTTACCCCCAACGCCGAAATGGCCAAGAGCGCCTTGGACGATCCCGGCTTTATGACCATGCTGAACTCCGGCGACCTTGTGATTCCGGACGGGATCGGCGTTGTGGCTGCAGCAAAGCTGCTGGGAACGCCCTTAAAGGGCAAAGTGGCCGGATGCGACCTTGCCATGCGGCTTTTGCCGGAACTGGAAAAAGCGGGATATGGACTTTTTTTGTTCGGCTCTAAGCCCGGCGTTGCCGAGGCGGCACAAGCCGAGATATTGCGCCGGCACCCGGGGCTTGTGATATCGGGTGTGGCGGACGGGTACTTCAAGGAGGACCGGGAGCGGGTCTCCATCATCAAAGCGTCGGGGGCGAAGGTTATATTTGTCTGCCTTGGCTCCCCGAAGCAGGAGCGCTTTATCGCGGCCCACAAGGGAGAGCTCGGAGTGCTGATGCTGGGGCTTGGCGGTACTTTGGACGTCTTGGCAGGTACGGCAAAGCGGGCGCCCGACTTTTATCGGCGCCACAACCTCGAATGGCTCTATCGAATCGCCGGCGACCCGGCTAGGTGGGGACGGAGCCTCAAGCTGCCGGCTTTTATGATTCAAGTTCTCAAAATAAAGGGGAGAAAATAGTGAACGTCAAGCTGCTCGCCTACACGCCGGACCCGGAGCGAATGACTGCCTGCGCGGCGAAGCTGTGCTACGCCTCGTCCGACATCGACACCCTGATGGACGGACTGACGGACGAAAAAGTGGCCGATTTCCTGGACCTTTTGACAGGGCTTGGCCACGAAAGCCCCATTGAGCATGTCTCCTTCACCTTCGGCATCGAGGGGGTCTCCCGCTCGCTTTTAGCCCAGATAACCCGGCACCGCATCGCCTCCTACAGCGTGCAAAGTCAGCGATATGTGCGGGAGGGAGCGTTCGAATACGTTGTGCCGCCCGAAATCGCGTCAATTCCCGAGGCTGCCGAAATCTACCTTGAAGCCATGCGCCGCGACCAGGCGGACTACGATAAGCTCGCTGCCATCTTAAAGGAAAAGCACACGAGAAGGCTTGTGGACGAAGGCATGGGCGAGAAGGCAGCGGCGCGCACAGCCGAGAAAATGGCCATTGAGGACGCCCGCTTTGTTTTGCCAAACGCCTGCCACACCAAAATGATTGTGACCATGAACGCCCGCTCTCTGCAAAACTTCTTCTCGCACCGCTGCTGCGAGCGAGCGCAGTGGGAGATCAGGGCTTTGGCCGATGCGATGCTGTTTGAAGTGAAGGCCGTGGCGCCGAAGCTCTTCGCGAAGGCGGGGCCGCCCTGTGTGCGGGGGAACTGCCCCGAGGGCAAGATGTCCTGCGGCAAAATGGCGGAGAAACGGGCGAAATACGCATGAGTCTCATCGTCGTCGACGGGCCGGACGGCTCCGGTAAACAGACCCAGACAAAAAAGCTTGCCGAACTTCTAAACTGCCGCAGGCTTGAATTCCCCACCTACACAAAATCGTCGGCTTTGATCGAAATGTATCTTGCCGGCGATCTTGGCGCGCTCCCGGAAGACGTGAACGTCTTCGCCGCCTCCACCTTTTACGCCGTCGACCGGTACGCATCCTTTGTCCGGGACTGGGGGGCCGACTATAGGGCCGGCAAACTGCTGCTCTGTGACCGGTACGCGACGGCCAATGTCATCCATCAAATGAGCAAGCTCCCCCGTGACCGGTGGGAGGACTACATTCGGTGGATGGAGGACCTCGAATATACCCGTTTCGGGCTCCCCCGCCCCGACGCCGTCATCTACCTCGACTTACCGGCCGAGGTCTCGGCGCGCCTTATGGCGGGACGAGACGAGAAAATCACAGGCGACATCCATGAGCATAACCTGGCATATCTTGCAAACTGCAGACTTGCGGCGCAGTTTGCCATCGAGCGCCTTGGCTGGCTGCGCATCGACTGCGCACCCAATGGGCAGCTCCTTACCCCCGACACCATTACCCAAATTATAATAGATAGGATTGGAGACTTTTTATGTTAACCCTGCGGGAAGTAGAGCTCAGTGATCGAGACTTTGTAAACCGAAAACTGATCGAACGAAGCGGACGAAACTGCGAGTTGTGTTTTGGGAACATGTATATCTGGCGCTGCGTCTTTTCCATTAGGATCGCCGACTACGAGGACATGCTGCTTGTGAGCATGGAGGACGACGAGGGCGAATATTTTCTAGCACCGACAGGCAATGGGGATATGGCAGCGGCCATTAGGGAAGTCAAGGCGTATTTTGCCGAAAAAGGCAAGCCTGCCCGCTTTTGCTACGTCGCCGAGGAGGATGTGCCGCTGATTGAAGCCGCGGCGCCCGGCGAATTCACGAAGACCCACCTGCGCGACACCGACGACTACATATACCTCACCGAATCCCTCGCCAATCTGGAGGGAAAGCTGTTCCACGGCAAGCGAGGACACATTAAACATTTTCGATCAAAGTACTTCCATGAATACGTCCCCATCACCCCGGAACTCATCCCCGAAGCGCTCGAACTGAGCGAAACCTGGTGTAAACAGCACGCCTATTCCGACAATGAGGAGGAAGCATTCGACTTTTGCGCCACGAAACAACTCTTTGCAAATTATGACGAACTCGGCGCGATCGGCGGCGCCGTTCTGGTTGAAGGAAAAATGGCCGGATTCTCAGCCGGCACCCCACGCTATCCGGGATCGGACGAATTCGTCGTCCACCTGGAAAAAGGACTCATTCGGTACGACGGAATCTATTCGGCCGTCAACAACCTGTTCACGCGGGACATCATGGAGCAGGGCTATAAATATGCCAATCGGGAAGAGGACATGGGAATCTCTGGGCTTCGCAAGTCGAAGCTCTCCTACAACCCGGAACTCGTCCTTCAAAAATATAATCTGATCGGGCGGTGAGCAACCATGTATAAGATCGTCTATCTGAAAAGCGACACGCACTGTGACGAGCTGGCCCTCATGTGGCAGCGCGTTTTCGGCGACGATGCCGCTTTTGTCGGCGACTTCTATCGCGCCATGGGCAGCGGTATGGATGTCTTGGCAGCGACAGACGATCAGGGCTTACTGGTCTCGGCAGCCCACTTTATCCCGGTCACCATGCGAATGGGCAAGACGACGGTAAAGGGCTCGTATCTCTACGCCGCCATGACGCTCCCGGAGCACCGCGGCCATAGCCTCATGGGCGGCATTTTGGCTAAGCGCATGCTGCGGGGCTACGATGCGGGCGAAGTCTTCATGTGCACACTGCCGGCAAGCGAGAGCTTGTACGATATGTACGCCAAATACGGCTTCGCACCGGCTTTCATGCTCTCCCGCGCCGTCATGACCCGGGCGGAATTATCCGCCATGAAACTGTCGCAGCCCTTTGAACGCCGGGTCTCCCCCGAATATGCCTACCGCGGCACGTACGGCGGGAGAGAGTTTTCCATCCTGAAAAACCGCCTTTTTGTCGACTACACCGCAAAGGACAATGAGGGCGTGGGCGGGGAGTTTTTGCCTGTCTACGGCGGGTACATGTACGTGCGCCCCACTGAGGAGGGCATTTACATTAAGGAGATCTATGCAGCAGCGGAAAATCTGCCCTACGCCGCGTCTTTGCTGCTGCGCAGGTACCCGAAGGCCGAGCGGTTCACCTTCGATTTTTGCCCCGACATGGCTCCCCCCGGAAAAGAATTTCAGAGCGTGCGGGCGGGCGCTTTTCGGGTCATCAACGCGCCGGCGGCATTCAGGCTTTTTGCCGCCCGGCATCCGGCCGAGGGGCGGGCCTTTAACATGACAGACGACATCATCTCGCAAAACACGGGCGGCTACCAATGTGCCGGTGGTCGCGTCGTATGGGGCGATGTAGTCCCCGAGGCGCAGGGGTTTGACATGTGCGAAATTGCTATGCAGATCGCAACCGACGGGGAACGTTTTACGCCATATATGAATATGATGCTTGATTAGGGGTGTCTTAAGTGGAGACCACTAAGCGCGAACTGCGCAAAGCGATGATCGAGCTTCGTGCCGACATGGGCCAGGGAGCCCGCACCCGCACCGAAAATCTGCTGGCGGCGCGGCTTATGGGCACCGCCATGTGGAAAGGGGCCCATAACCTGCTCCTGTTCAACGCCACCTTTCGCGAAGTCTCCACAAAGCCGCTTATCGACGCGGCGTTTGCCGCGGGAAAGCATCTGTATCTGCCCCGCATCAAGGATAAGGATATGGAGTTTTTCATCGTGTCCTCCCGCGAAGACCTTGCGCCGGGGGCTTTCGGCATTTTAGAGCCGACGACCAAAATCCCGCTGCCGGCGGACTTTTCGCCCGATACGACGCTGTGCGTCGTGCCGGCCTTAGCCTGTGACAAAGAGGGCTACCGGCTTGGCTTTGGCGGCGGATATTACGACCGCTATTTTGCCCGCCGCAAGGTTCACACCGTGACCATCATCTACGACAGGTGCGTGGTCGACCGGCTGCCCCGTGAGGAGTTCGACATTCCGGTCGATGCCGTTTTGACCGAGCGGGGGTTTGTTTACGGCTCCGACTGGCCAAAATAACACCATGCCCCGAAGCCTTTCGGGACTTCGGGGCATCGGCTAGTGCTGAGATTAGTCATCACAGCAGCAGAGGCACAGGACCAGGACGATCAGGATGATCCAGCACAGGCAGTCATTCTCAAAGAAGTTACCGAAACACATTGTAGTTTCACCTCGCTCAAGCAATGTGCTATATCCTATGCCGGATCAGAAAAAATGTTACTTAAAACAGAGGGTGCGAAAAACGATGAGTGAACAAAACGGAGATACCATGCGGTTTGATAGGGTAACGCCTGGCGGCCCGCAAAAGAAAAATGATATGAAAAAGCGCACCAAGCAGCAGTTCAATCGGACATTCCTGTATGCAATGTTCGTGATCGGAATGTCGCTGCTTTTGGCGCTCTACGGAATGCGGGTGGCAAACGACGCCTTAGCCTTAGTCAAGCCGGACAGTGAACTCACCGTCACCATTGAAAAGGGCTCTCGGCTCGACACCATCTCCAAGAAGCTCAAGGAAGCCGGCGTCATCCGTTACCGGTGGGCCTTCAACCTGTTTGCCAAGGTCACCGGCAACGGCTCCTCCTTCCAGTACGGCACCTACGAGCTCAACACCAGTATGGACTACCTTGAGATCGTCTCGAGCCTTCAGAAGACCGCCACTTTCCAGGAGACGGTGCGGGTCACGATTCCGGAGGGCAAGGAGCTGCGCGAGATCATCACGATGCTCGACGAGGCCGGCGTCTGCTCTGCAGACGAGCTGTGGGACGCTGTCAAGACCCATACGTATGACTACGCCTTTTTAGCCGACCTGCCGGACCGCGAAAACCGGCTGGAGGGCTATCTCTTCCCCGACACCTATGAGTTTTTCACCGACTCCGAGGCCGACGTCGTCATCAAAAAGTTTCTTGACAACTTCGACTCCAAGTGGGAGGCCTCTTTCACAGACCGCGCCAAGGAGCTCGATATGACCATCGACCAGGTCGTCACCTTAGCCTCCATCATTGAGCGCGAGGCGGTCGGCGACTCCGACCGCGACGTCGTCTCCTCGGTCTTCCATAACCGCTTAAACAGTAAGAGCATGACGCTTTTACAGTCCTGCGCCACTGTGCAGTATGTGCTCAAAGAGCGCAAGGCGGTGCTGACCTATGACGACATCAAAATCGACAGCCCCTACAACACCTACATCTATCCGGGCTTGCCCGTCGGCCCCATCGCCTCGCCGGGCCTTGCCTCCATCAAGGCGGCACTCTACCCCGCCACGACCGACTACTACTATTTTGTGGTCTCGGCCTCGGGCGAGCACATCTTCTCGCGCACTTTAGGCGAACATGAGGCCGCCATCAAGAAGGCCAATTCCTCCCGCGGAACGGGGACGGTCTCCCAGTGAGCCCGGAGCTGCTCTCCCCCGCCGGGTCACCGGAAAAACTTTCAATCGCCCTCGCATATGGGGCCGACGCTGTCTACTGCGCCGGCCCCGCCTTTGGCCTTCGCACCGCCTCCAAGAACTTCACAAAAGAAGAGCTTGCGGAGGGCATCGCCTATGCCCACGAAAAAGGGGCCAAGGTGTATGTGACGGTCAACGTCTATCCGCGGGACGACGAGCTGCCCGAAATCAGCCGGTGGCTGTGCAGTCTCCGGGACATGGGGGCCGATGCCGCCATTGTCAGCGACCCGGGCGTCATGCGCATGGCGGCGGCGGCTTACCTCCCCTTTCACGTGTCGACTCAGGCGAATACCGTAAACGCCGCCAGCTGTCAGGTGTGGCATGACCTTGGGGCAAGCAGGGTCGTACTGGCCCGGGAACTCTCCATTCCCCAAATTGCCCGCATCCGCGAGGCTGCGCCGTCAGAACTTGAGCTTGAGGTTTTTGTGCATGGAGCCATGTGCGTCTCCTATTCCGGGCGATGCCTGCTCTCAAACTACCTCACAGCCAGGGACTCCAACGCCGGCGACTGTGCGCAGCCTTGCCGGTGGCGCTACGCCCTGTGCGAGGAGACCCGCCCCGGCGAGTTCTTTCCCATCGAGGAGGACGATCGCGGCAGCTACATTATGAATTCCCGTGACCTATGCCTCATCCGCCGCCTGCCGGAACTTGCGGCGGCGGGTGTGTCGAGCTTCAAGATCGAGGGCAGAGTCAAGAGCGAGTTTTACCTTGCCGCCGTGACGGCGGCATACCGCCGTGCCATTGACCATGGGTTTGACGAGTCCCTTTATGACGAGGTCCTCGCTGTCAGCCACCGCTCCTATTTCGAGGGCTTTGCGGCGGGAGTTCCAGCCCGCGGCGACAAAGGTTGGCAGGGTCAACTCCACGGGGAGAGCACCTACAAGTATACGACCGAGTTTATGGCCCATGTCAGGGGCTGGACTGAGGGGCGCGCCCTTTGCAGCATGCGAAACCGCATCCGACTGGGCGATATGCTCGAGGCGCTGACGCCGCAGGGGGTGTACCCGCTTCCAGTGACGGCCATGTGGGACGAGAGCGGGGTTCCGATCGAGGATGCCAAGACCCCGGACATGCTCTTCTATATCGCATGCGAGCATCCACTCCCCGCAGACAGCATGCTGCGCCGGCGGGTGGGACAGGCTTAGTGTGGGCTTTCGCTTTTGGCCGGCACTAGAAGAATTGATATAATAACTCCCTTCTTAGGCAATAATAGCCTTACGAAGGGAGTTTTTTTATGCGCCTGCGCCGTCTGGTCGCCATATTTCTCGTCATCATACTAGTATTCGCGCTGCTCATACTGCGCTTGTGGTCGCTTTCGGTCTATCAGGGGGAAGAGCTTGCCGAGGCCGCCATCCGGCAACAGCATACCATTGTATCCTTAGCGCAGCGGCGCGGCTTTGTTTACGACTGCAACGGCGAGCCATTAAATTACGAGGCCGGATACGGCGCGGCCCTCGTGGAGCCGCAGCTCTGTTACAATAAGCCTTTGGCCCTGCGAATGCTGAGCGTCTACGCCGCAATGTCCAGAGAGGAGGCAAACCGCAGACTTTCGGACACCGCCACTTTCGGTGTGGAGCTCAGTCGGGCAGACATCTCGGTGCCGGGATTTTCAATTGTGGAGCGGGTGGCCGAGGTGACAAAGCCGCTTGCCATCCATGTCGTTGACAAAATTGAGTCGTGCTACGCCGACTACCTCGCTGAAATGGGGGGCGAAGTCTACGCCTCCCTCCAGCGCACGGCCTTTGGCTACGCGCTGCCGGGCGGCGAGAGTCGGCTTGTCGAGGGCGACTACTATGAGCCGGGGGGCGTGTTGCTGACCATCGACGCCCGCCTGCAAAAGATCGTGGAGGAATGCTGGCCGGGGGGATCGGGCGCCATCGTCCTCATGGAGGCCGAAACCGGCAAGCTGCGGGCAGTCGCCTCCTTCCCCGATTACGACAAAACCGAGGTGGCCTCCCTCCTCTCCTCCGAAGACGGCGAGCTCTACAACCGGGCCTTCGGGGCCTACAACGTCGGCTCGGTCTTCAAAATCATCGTGGCTGCGCAGACCATCGAGCGAAATGTCAAAACCCCTACCCTATTTTGCTCGGGTTCCACCACAGTGGACGGCCGGATTTTCGGCTGCCACCGCAGCGAGGGGCACGGCTGGATGACTTTTGAATCGGCCTTCCTCGCCTCCTGCAACCCCTATTTCATCGGACTCTTAGACGAAGAAGGCTTTGAGGCGACGCTTGCAATGGCAAAAAAACTCGGGTTTACCACCGGCACTAAGCTTGCGGCGGGACTGTCTGAAGAGGCGGGAACGCTTCCCACTTCGGACGGTGTTTTGGTGCGGGCCAATACCGCCATCGGCCAAGGCGACGTCATGGCGACGCCCGTCGACTTAGCCTCCATGCTGGCAACCGTCGCCAGGGGCGGCGTCTACCGGGAGCCAAAGCTCGTGGAGGGGCTTGTGGGGCGGGACGGTACCCTGCTGCGCAACCTCATCTCCCCGGAGCCCTCTGTTAGGGTATGGTCCAAAGAGACTTCGGATGAGCTTATGGAGCTTCTCATCGGGGTCTGCGAGCGCGGGACCGGTACGACGGCAAAGCCCGCCGGCATAACGGTAGCCGGCAAAACGGCCTCGGCCGAGACCGGCTGGCGAACCGAGGACGGCGGCGATGTGGTCCACGGTATTTTCGCCGGGCTCTTCCCCGCCGACGCTCCAAAATACGCCTTAGTCGTCATCGTTGAAAACGGGCGCAGCGGCTCCACGGCCGCAGCCCCGATATTCCGCGAGATTGTTCAAAAGATTATCGAAATTGACGGTTGACTTTTGCCGCGCAAAATAATATCATATACGGTATTAACGATGATGGAACGAGCGCAGGCTGCCTCCACCACAGAGAGGGGGGTCTTCGGCTGAAAGCCCCCCGTGGGTATTGCTTGCGCGGCCACTCCGGAGTTCCCGCGGACGACGCGGGCGGCTGCCAACCGTTATCAGGCTGCGAGTGGCGCAAAGGGAAACCTTTGCGCAACGAGGGTGGTACCGCGGAGCTTTCCGTCCCTTTTTTGGGGATAGGAGAGCTTTTTTCTATTTTAAGGGAGGAATAATAACGTGAAATGGATGGGAGTCAACGAGATTCGCGAGAAGTATCTCAGCTTCTTCGAGTCCAAAGGTCATCTGAGGCTGGCTTCAGCCCCGCTTATCCCGAAGGGCGACAAGAGTCTGCTCATCATAAACTCCGGCATGGCGCCCCTGAAACCCTACTTCACCGGTGAAGTGACCCCTCCCCGCAAGAGGGTTACGACCTGCCAGAAGTGCATCCGCACGCCTGACATCGAGCGCGTGGGCAAGACGGCCCGCCACGGCACTTACTTTGAGATGCTGGGCAACTTCTCCTTCGGGGATTACTTCAAGCACGAGGCCTGCGCTTGGGCGTGGGAGCTGTGCACCAAAGTGCTGGAACTGCCGCCTGAGAAGCTGCATGTGACGGTCTACCTCGATGACGACGAAGCCTATGGTATCTGGGCAAATGAGGTCGGCGTTGCGCCCGACCATATCTCGAGGCTCGGCAAGGCCGACAACTTCTGGGAGATCGGCGCAGGGCCCTGCGGCCCCTGCTCTGAAATCTACTACGACCGCGGCGAAAAGTACGGCTGCGGCAGCCCCACTTGCGCCCCCGGCTGCGACTGCGACCGATATGTCGAATTTTGGAACCTCGTCTTCACCCAGTTCAATAACGACGGCGAGAACAACTACACCGATCTCGCCTCCAAGAACATCGACACCGGCATGGGCCTTGAGCGCATGGCCTGCATCATGCAAGGGGTCGACAACCTGTTCGAGACCGACACCATCCAGGACATCACGAAAAAAGCTTCGGAGATCGTCGGGGCCAAATACAAAGAAAATCCCAAGACCGACGTGAGTCTTAGGGTCATCACCGACCACATCCGCTCGACGACCATGATGATCTCGGACGGCATCATGCCCTCGAACGAGGGCCGCGGCTATGTGCTGCGCCGGCTCCTGCGCCGGGCCGCCCGCCACGGCAAGCTCTTAGGATACACGAAGCCTTTCCTCTACCAAATTGTCGACACCGTCGTCGATGCGTCGGGCGAGGCATACCCCAACCTCATTGAAAAGCGGGAATTCATCAAGAAGGTCATGCGCACCGAGGAGGAGAGCTTCAACCGCACTATCGACGCAGGCCTTGAGATGGTACGCGACGTGATGAGCCACTACAAAACTGGCGATGTGGTCTCCGGCGACGAAGTCTTCCGCCTGTCTGACACTTTCGGCTTCCCGGTCGATTTGACCCGCGAAATTCTCGAGGAGCAGGGCATGACGTACGACGACGCCCGCTTCACGGAACTTCTCAAAGAGCAGCAGGTGCGTTCCCGCCTTGATCGGGCGGCGCTTGACGAGGGCTGGACCGACGCCGTGCTGTCCAAGATCGAAAAAGCCAGCCAGTTTGTCGGCTACGACAAATTTACGCATCTTCAAAAAATCTCTTTTATCATTAAAGACGGTGAGGCTGCCGAGAGCATCTGCGAGGGTGAGTGTGGCATCGTCGTGACCAATGAAACCGTCTTTTATCCCGAGGGCGGCGGCGAGGTCGGCGACACCGGCACAATTAAGGGCGAAAATTATGAACTTGCGGTGACGAATACCACAAAGACTGCCGACGGAAAAATTCTGCACCATGTGACGGTCCTTTCGGGCATGGCCGCTCTCGGCGACGACGGCGTCCTTGCAATCGACCTTGAGCGCCGCAAGTCCATCACCCGCAACCACACCTCCACCCATCTTCTCAACATGGCACTGCGGCAGGTGCTGGGCACCCATGTCACCCAGGCGGGATCCATGGTCGACGAGCACCGCATCCGCTTCGACTTCACCCACTTCGAGGCCGTCTCGAAGGAGCAGCTTGAAGAAATCGAGTCCATCGTCAACGCCGCCATCCTCTCCGGCACCGAGTCTTCTATCAGCTATATGCCGCTTACGGCAGCGCAGGAGAAGGGTGTTGTTGCGGACTTCGGCGAAAAGTACGGTGAGATCGTCCGGGTCGTTGACATTCCGGGGCTCACTAGGGATTTGTGCGGCGGCTGCCATCTCCACAACACGGCCGAGGCCGGCCTCTTCAAAATCGTGTCCGAGGGCGGCATTTCAGCCGGCGTGCGCCGCATCGAGGCCGTGACCGGCTATGGGCTCTTAGCCTTTATCGGGGCCAAGGACAACGTGATCACAGCTGCCGCCACCGCCATGCGGGTAAAGCCCGGTGAGCTTGTGACCAGGGCCGCCGGCATGGCAGCCGAGCTGCGCGACACCCACCATACGCTCTCCGTGCTGAAGGGCCGCATTGCGGCCGTGACGGTCGAAAGTCTCCTTAGCACCGGCAAAAAGATTGGGGAACTGACCCTGATTTGTTCTGTCTTACCCGACATGTCGATGGATGAACTCAAAAATGTGGGCGACGGCCTCAAAGGCCGCGCCGAATGTGTCGCCGCGGTCTTGGCTTCCGAGGAGGACGGCAAGGTGAACTTCTTCGCGACGGCCTCAAAGCCCGCCGTTGAGATGGGCGTCCACTGCGGCAACATCATTAAAACGGTGGCCGAGGCTGCCGGCGGCAAGGGCGGCGGCAAGCCCGACAGCGCACAGGCCGGCGGCCGTGACAAGGATAAGATGGGGCATGCGCTCGCACTGGTCGAGGGCATTCTCCGGAATCAGATCGGAGGTTAATATGAACGGTATTCAGGAAGACTGTATTTTCTGCAAGCTTGCAAACGGCATTATTCATACCGACATGGTTTATGAAAACGACTGGGTCGCGGCTTTTAAGGACCTCAACCCGCAGGCCCCGGTGCACGTGCTCATCGTTCCGAAACCCCACTTTGAGTCGACCGACGAAATCTGCGAGACAAACAGCGTTTTCATTTCGGCCGTATTTGAGGCAATTCCCGTCATTGCGAAAAAGCTCGGTGTGTCGGGGAGATACCGCATCATCACGAACTGCGGAGAAGATGCCGGTCAAAGCATTAAACATCTCCACTTCCACCTGCTTGCCGGTACCCCCGAGCTAAAGGAGCGACTTGTCTGAAATGCCTGCTATCATAAAAAGTAACGAACCGTTTTATCACCTGTCGGTCGCCGGCTGCGAGCGCGACCTTGCCGTCTGCCCCCTCAAAGATGGGCTGTCTATCGCATCCTTTGTCATCTTAGGCGACGTGGAGCTCTCCGTGAACTGCGCCGCAGAACTTCTAAAGCGGGTACCCCCGCACGACATCATGATCACAGCCGAGAGCAAGGGCATTCCGCTCTTACACGAAATGGCCCGCCAGTCGGGGGCAACGGAATACCTCGTGGCCAGAAAATCGCCCAAACTCTACATGTCGAGCTTTTTCTCGGTCGAAGTGCAGTCCATCACGACCGAAAGACGGCAGACCCTCTACCTCGACGGGGCCGACGCCAAGCTGCTCGAGGGCAAGCGGGTACTGATTGTCGACGACGTCATTTCGACCGGCGAGTCGATGAAAGCCGTCGAAGCGCTCATTGAAAAGGCGGGCGGTCAGCTCGCCGGGCGGGCTGCCATCTTAGCCGAGGGCGACGCCGCCGACCGGGACGACATCATATACCTTGAAGTGCTCCCCTTAATTGAAAAAGACACCACAATGCCTCAGACGCCCGCCGAAACCCCGGCGGCCGAGGAGCCATCCGAGACTCTCACCACCGAGGAATCCAATGAGCCCAAGGCCAACCCCGGGAAAAACGAGATCATTGAGGTCGACGGCGTGAAGTTTCGCCGCCTTGCGGTGCGCACCCACGTCGTCACCCCGGCCGACGACATCTGGGACGTGGCCAAGAAGTACGCAGCGCCCCACATGCAGGACGGCGACTTCCTCGTGTGCAGCGAAAAGTCGGTGGCCTGCTCCCAGCGCAGAGCCATTCCGGTCGTCGACATTCATCCGAGACCGCTGGCAAAATTCCTCGTAAAATTCGTCTACAAGTCCCCCTACGGCATTGGCCTTGGCATTCCCGAGACCATGGAGATGGCGCTGCAGGAGTGCGGCACCATGCGCATCCTCTTTGCCGCCGCCTGCTCGGCTGTCGGCAAACTGATCGGTAAGCGCGGCTGGTTTTACAAAATCGCCGGCTACAAGGCCGAGTCGATTGACGGCCCCACCCCCTACACCATCGCCCCCTACAACAAGTGCGTGGTGCTGGGCCCCGCCGAGCCCGACAAGACGGCTAAGCGCATGGCGGACGCCATCGGGCACCCGGTCGCCATCGTCGACGTCAACGACCTGCAGGGCAAGGTGCTCGGCGCCTCCGGCCCCGAGATCGACCGCACGCTCGTCCCCCGCATTATGAAGGACAACCCCCTGGGGCAGTCCGGTCAGTCGACCCCCATGGGCATCGTCCGCCGGGCGTGAAGCGGCCGCTCGCGGCAGGGCTTGCCTGCTACCTGACAATTCTTTTTATCGGTGCAAAATGCGGCGCTGTGGCCGCCGTCCTTGGGGCGGCGGCTGCGGCGCTGCCTTTTTACCTTGCCAAAAAACTTCAAAAAGAGCGGTTTGTCGCCCTTTTTCTCTGTCTTCTTGCCGCAGCGTCGGTCACTTTCTATGAGATGACAGTCCGTAAGCCCGCAGCCCTTATGGACGGCAAAGAGGTCACGCTGACGGGGCGGGTTACTGCGGTTTCGGACTACTACGGCGACGTCCACATCGCCGCAGTCAAAGCCATTAGCCCCCATACCACCGTCTCTGTCTTCTTCGAGGGCGCCACACTCTCCCCCGGCGATACGGTTACCGTGAGGGGCACCGCCGCCTCAACTGTGGAAAACGCTGAACGGGGCTGGCTGCAGTCCTGGTACAAGAGCGAGAACAATTTACTCGAAATCAAAGAACCTGAAGTCCTCTCGGTTGAGGCGGGCGGTACGCCGCTTTCCCTGAAGATCGCCGCCTGGCGGGCGCACGTCGAAAGCCTATACCCTAACGGACTCCCCCGCGCCCTCATGTTTGGCGACCGGGACGCCCTAACGGATGCGGACGTCGCCGCTTTCGAGCGGGTAGGGCTCATCCACATGCTGTCGTTTTCCGGCACCCACTTCATGGTGTTGACGCTGGCACTCGGCTATCTGCTCTCCCTGTTGGGGCTTGACAGGCGCAAGGCGGCCGGAATTACCCTCATTTTCATCGCAGCCGTCATCGTTTTCATGGGCTTTCGGGTGTCGGTCATGCGCTCCGGGCTCATGGCTGTCATCGTAAACGGCGGGCTTTTGCTGCGCCGCCGGCCGGACCCACTGACCTCGCTTCTCACAGCTGTCTTTCTTATCTGCGCTGCTGCCCCCTATGCAATAGAGTCCACCTCGCTGCTGCTCTCCTTTTCAGCGGTGGCGGGCATTGTCCTACTGGCGGGGCATTTGACAATTCCCACTGAAAACAAAGCGATGAGGCTTCTTTTTGAAGCTGCCGCTTTGACGATATCGGCCACTTTGGGCTCGGCTGCCGTCACTCTGCTCACGTTCGGCAGTCTGCCGCTGCTCTCACTTCCGGCAAATTTGCTGACATTTTTGCCGATGTCTGGTATTCTGTTACTAGGGCCTTTTGCGGGCGGCATCGTCGGCACCGCCTTGCAAAACTACTGCCTATGGGTCGTCCGGCATCTTGCGGTATTTGACGGCACCGTGGCCTATAAGCGCAGTGCTTCCGTATGGATCGTTTTAGCAGCCTTTGGCGCCATTTATCTGCTTTGCATTGCCTACAAAAAGCGGGCCTCAAAGCCCGCCGCCCTGTGCGCCGCCGCCGTTGTCCTCCTCCTTGCCATCCTGACGTCCGCCGCAACCGTCAGTCCGGATTTGCTGACCATCGCCATGGTCGACGTCGGGCAGGGGCTCTCGGTCATCCTGTCTGACGGCGGGACGACCTATGTCTACGACTGCGGCAGCAGCTCCGCCTCCGACTCCGGAAACCTCGTGGCCTATCAGCTGGGCGCCATGGGCATAACCTGCGTCGACGCCCTCATCTTGTCCCACCCCGACTACGACCACATCAGCGGTGTAGCGGATCTGTTATCCGAAGTCGATGTCGAAGAAATCCTTGTCGGCAGTGCTGCCGACTATCCGGAACTTGCCGCAGCTTTTCCCGACGTCGAAATGCGGGAGGTTGGGGAGGTTTTGACGCTTCATGCCGGAGGGACCGCCGTCACCTTGACGACGCAGCACTGGTATTTTGCGGACGGGACCGAAGCTGCCGGCACAAACGACCGCTGCGTCGTCTTGACAGCCAGGCGGGGCGAGAGTTCCCTACTCCTCACGGGGGATCTGACGGCGGCAGGAGAGCTTCGGCTTATGGCAAGCGGCTTTGATACAGACGCCGACGTGCTGCAGCTTGCCCACCACGGCTCGGCCTCCTCGTCTACATCGATGTTTTTAGATGAGACCTACCCCGCCGTCTGCCTTGTGCCGGTCGGAAAAAACAGCTACGGCCACCCATCGGAGGAGACGCTCGCGAGAGCTGAGGCCGTGGCACCCTACATCCTGCGCTCGGACGAGCGGGGCACCGTTGAATTGACGACAGCCGGAGACGGGCTGTTCACCGTATATTGTGAGCGAGGTTAAAAAACATGGAACGACTGAAAAGCGACATTGGGGCAAAGCGAATTCGCCCGGCCTATCTGTTTTACGGCGACGAGGAATACCTGAAGGACCATTATCTCGACCGGATCGCCGAGACTTTAGCAGCGGCATACGGCGGCTGCGGGCACGTGACGCTGACCGACGAAAACTTCTCGGCCGAGGTCTTTTTGGACGCCGCCCAAAACCTCGGTTTTGGCGCCGCAGGGGCGCTTGTCGTGCTGCGCAACATCGACCTTGCCGGTCTCCCTGGGGACGACCGGGAACTGATCGAACAGACCATTTCGGAGCTGCCGGAGGGGGTCTGCGTCGTCTTGCTGTATGACGACCGATATCTCGAGAGCGGCGACTATCAGGTGAAAAAAGGCCGCAAGGAGCGCATGCTCTCCTCCTGCAAGGCGGCAACCCCCATCGAGTTCCCCATTCAAAGCGAGGGAGAGCTTACAAAGTGGCTATCCCGCCGGGTGGCGGCGGCCGGCTCCTCTCTGCCGGAGGGCGCTGCCCGGTACCTGCTCACGGTGTGCGACCGGCGCATGTCCGGCCTCATCGGGGAGGCGGAGAAGCTGGCGGTCTACGCCAGCGGCCGGGAAATCACGACGGACGACATCGACGCCGTCTGCACCCGCGACACAAGCGCCAACCTATTCGACATCGTTCGGTTTGTTATAGACGGCAAAGTGGCCGATGCCCTTCGCCGCATTGACGACTGCCGTAAAAACGGCGAGAGTTATGTCGCCGTCACGGCGGCCCTGGGGGCGGCTTTTAGCGAGCTCGCAGCGGCCAAGGCCGCCTACGACGCCGGTATTTGCTCAGCTGAAAAAGTCGTGGCCGACTGCGGAATTAAGCCTTCCAAGACGAATTTTGTCCGGGACTACCTGCGCAGGGCGCCGCGCATTGACGCCGCCAAAACGGAGAGTGCCGTCATCAAGCTGTGCGAAGTTGACGCGGCGCAAAAGGGAGGGGGCGGCGATCCGTGGGAACTTTTGGAGCGGGCTGTGATGGAGATCGTAAAATGACCATCCGGCAGGTCATCGTCGTCGAGGGCAAATACGATCGAGCGCGGGTGCTCGAGGCCGTGTCGGCCACCGTCGTCGAGGTCGGGGGCTTTCAAATTTACCGCGACCGGCAGATGATGGCGTACCTGCGCCGCGCTGCCTTAGAGCGCGGGGTCATCATCCTGACGGACAGCGACGCCGCGGGGTTTAAAATCCGCGGCCACTTAAAGGGCGCCCTGCAGGGGGCCAAGGTCTCTAACGCCTATATTCCGGCACTACCAGGTAAGGAGCGCCGCAAGCCGGCGCCGTCGGCAGAGGGGCTGCTCGGTGTGGAAGGTATTTCATGCGAGGTCATCCGGGAAGCGCTTCAAAAGGCGGGTGCCTCGGAGGGCGCCCCCCTTGGAGATCTTACCAAATCCGACCTGTACGCCGCGGGGCTTTTGGGTCAAGAAGGCAGCGTAGAGCGCCGCAGAGCGCTTGCCGCAAGGCTTTCCCTGCCGCCCAGGCTCTCCTCCACTGCCCTGCTAGACGTACTCAACCTCACGCTGACGCGGGATGCGTTCACAAAATTAGCAGATATTGGATTTGATGAGGACCCGAATGCCATGGTATGATTTGCACCAAAAGGAGTGGATTTCATGCCTAAACGCAGAAGACTCCTCGCGCTGCTTATCGCCAATGTCATGGCCGCCGCCCTGACAACCGCCTACGCAACTACATATGAAGTGACCGCCTCGGTGCTCAACGTACGCACGGGGCCGGGTACCGTTTACGCCGTCAAAGCAAAACTTGTTCAAGGGGACACAGTTGAAGTCAAGACACTTGAAGGCCCTTGGGCCCTCATTTCGCTTGGCGGCGAGAAAGAGGGCTATGTCTCCACAGGCTACCTCGCCAAAACCGCGGATGCCCAGTTCGCTTATGACGCCGGTGAGGAAGCCGTAGCCGTCATGGCGACAACGGGCGTGCTGCCCGATGACCTTCCGGCCGGTACCACACAGGGCATGGTCATGTCGAACAGCCTGAACTTCCGAACTGAGGCCACGGCTGACTCCCCCCTCATCGAGTCGCTGCCATACGGCACCGTCCTGGAAATCGTGTCGCAGGGCGAGGCGGGCTCCTGGCACTATGTCAGCTTCAACAATGTGCGCGGCTATGTCTACGCCGACTATGTGCGCCTAGCGGATGCTGAAGGCCGGTTTTTCGGCCTTGCCGATGATGTCATCGCCTATGCCAAGCAGTTTCTCGGATACCGGTACGTCTACGGCGGGTCGACCCCGTCGGGCGGATTTGACTGCGGCGGGCTCATCAAGTATGTCTATGGCCACTTCGGCTACTCGCTGAACATGGGGGCCACGACGCAGTACCGCTCCATCGCGCTCCACATCTCCCGCGCCGAGCTGCGCCCCGGCGATATCGTCTACTTCTCCTCCCCCGGGGGCAGCGGCATTCATCATACCGCCATCTACCTTGGCGACAACCTCTTTCTCCATGCCTCGTCGCCCGGCGACGTTGTCAAAATTACCTCCATGGCCTCGGGCTATTATGACAAGTATTATTACGGCGCCGCACGGCTCATTGAGTAAAAAATAAGCGTGCTGTCAAACAAAAAAACATATCCCACCGGTAAACCGGGATGGTCGTATAACACGACCACCCCGGTTTTTTTATCCCTTTTCAAAAAAATCAGCAGCGGAGCTTACAATCGCTTTTTCGGAGAATTATAAGGTCTTTAGTTATTTTTCTACATAATTATTTCTTTTCTTAGCCAGCGGTGTAATTCTAGATGCGTAATTATCTTGACACGTTTCATGTCAACATTCTGACATTGACAACTGTACACAAATTGTACAAAGAACCTATTTTTCAAGTTATATTTAATGTGAAGCAATTTGCAATATCAGGGTGAGGTGATCAAGTAAGCTATTGGCATCATTCCAATCCATGGATACCAGCAGCGCAAAATCTTGAACATGTTCATATTTAAGATCTCGTTTTGAATGCGGGTCAATCATGAAAACCGGGTTTAATGCCAACGCCCGCTTTGTCGCCGTCGGATTATTGTGAGTAAATCGCTTATTCGCTTTTTCGCGCATTACTGATGGAGAATCCACGAGATATTCGAGTCGAAATATTGTTTTCAATCATGCATGACAAAAAAACACAACCGCAGCCCCCCGCAAAAGCGAAAGAGAGACTTGGAAAAATATGAATAATTCGGAGGGACTCAGATGAAAAAAAAGATATCCTGGATACTTGTGCTTTCGATGCTATTTTCACTGGTGACGGCACTGCCCATGATCGTGAGCGCCGACCAGCCACCGGCAACCGTATTTTCAGACGAAGACCTTGATCATATTTACTTTATCGGCGACACGCTGTCGTTCAATCTCTCGGGGCTTCCGGTAGGGGTTCCCCCAACCGGCATCCCTGCAGACACAACGCTGCGTGTGAGCTTCGGCATTGTCGATGCCTCAAACGTGTTTTCCGAGTTTACGCTTTTCAACACATTGTTGAACGGAATGGGCGACGGCACCGGCTGGTACGCGCAGCGAACACTGCAGGCAGACGGTACGCTTTCCTCAGACATTACAGGACAAATCGTTGAGACACCTGCGCCTCCCATGGGAGCGGTGGCAGTCAAGCTCTATGCTTTCAGTGGGACAGTCTGGCAAAATGTGCTGCAGGGTCAGACGCCTGATTATTTCGTTTTGTCCGCCGACGGACAGCTTGCCACCGTTGGGCTTGACAATGTCCTTGAAATGCCCGACGGCGTGACCAGCAGCCCTGTTTTGGGTGAGGGCGCGCAGAATACAGAAAACCTGCGGGATCTGGAGATCAGTTTTTCAAAAACAATCGCCGATGGGATCATCGGAAACGTCTCATTCTCTAACCTGAATCTTCTCGACAGTACGGCGCAGTCTCAGTTAAGTGGTCTTGAGGACGGCTTACTGATGGAAAAAGTATTGGCTCCGGCGGAAGGGTTTATCGAGGAGTATTCTATGGGTGTCAATGTCTCGGCGGGGGCTTTATCTTTCCTCGCTGATATTGGCGCTGTCGTGTCCGTTTCATCCGGCTCTTTTGACGGGCTCACGACGGACGACTTTTCGGCCGCCGCCGCCGATGTTGCGGGCGGGTCTGTCAGCAACCTTTCGTTTGATGACGCCACGGATACCGTATCTTTCACCGTAAATCATTTCAGCAGCTATCTGCTCTCGGTCAATGAGCCGGACGAAGGGCTAATCCGCGATACAAAGACAAGTCTTGCGCAGCTGTTTCCAAAAACAACTCAGGGTGAAAACGGTATCAGCCTGATGTCCCTTGACGGCAGCGGCAATCACTTCGAGCTTTCATATATTTCCGACTATTTCTTCGGCAGTGTCGGAGCGCCTTGGAACATCCCGAAAATATACGCAATAGATCCTGTAAACGGCATCATAGGGGTTGAACCTTCGGCAGTGTCGCAGGTCGGCGCGGAAAAAGACGCCGTCATCAAAACCATCCTCAACGGAGACTACGGAAAAGTGCGGGTCACCGGTGAAGCGTATATTGATGGCGGAGCCACACGCTTCTATATCTATAAAAGCTTTGCGGGGTATACAAGTCCGATTTGGGAGGCCAACAACTCGGGTGCTTTCGATTTGCTGGTACCCTACAGCGACGGCGATGAACTCTTTTTTGCCGTAGACGCGGGGGCCGACGATGTAAACGATTGGGCACGCTGGAAAAATATCTGTTTTGAGACTACAGACTATGACGGCGTCTTCAATATAGAAAGCGGCACCGGAAGCGGCACCGGCTTCAGTTTTTCGGATCCGAACCTGACCATCACCGATAGCGGTAATTATCTGATTTACGGCGTTGGAACCGAGGTCGGAAGAAATATCTTTGTAAATACGGGGGTCACGGCCACCGTGACTCTGGATGATGTGAACGCGGGACGCTTCCACCTCGACGGCACGGCAAACGTGACGATGATTTTAAAAGACGGCTCCGTCAACACCATCCGGGGAACAACCTATCAGGCCGCGGTCAGAGTGCCGTCCGGCTCAACCCTCACCATTCAGGGTGAAGCGGCGGGCACCGGCAAGCTCAGTGCCATCGGCGGCAGCGGAGGCAGCGTCAGTTACGCCGCCGCCGGTATCGGCGGCAGCGTAGGCGAGGACGCCGGCACCATCGTCATCAAGGGCGGCGTGATTAACGCTTGGGGCGGCTCAGATACCTCTGGCCCCGGCGCCGGAATCGGCGGGGGCGGAGACAGCGGTCATACGCATTCCGGCGGGATTATCAGCATTAGCGGCGGAACCGTCACGGCATACGGCGGAAACCAAGGCGGATGGGGTTCTTTGCATGCCCCCGGGATCGGCGGCTATGACGCAACACTGCTGAATATCAGCGGGGGTAATGTGACCGCGGTCGGATCCGATTACGGAATTTATGCAAGTACGCTTGCAATCGGCGGGGATGCAACGGTACTCGCATACTCCGGCAGGGCGGGTGAGCCCGCCATTGCGGGAACAACGGCATCAAGCGGACACAGCGCTTATTTTCTGAGCTTCTCGCTGGACGCGGCCGTTTCCGCGGACACGGAAATTACGATTGAAAATGGCGGCAGCACCGAGTCGTTGGAGTTGACGCTGCCTGCCGGGTATCGGAATTTTGCCGTGACGGTTGCGACAGGTAATGACTATACGGCCACTTTGTCCGACGACACCATGCGAATCGTGGCCGCATCCGACAACAGCGCCGACTTCCCCGGCATTTGTGAAGCTCCTGAAATCGCACTGTCCTCCTTTGCCGTCAAACTGCACGAATACCATCCGGTGGCACAAATCGTCGGCGGAAATGAGTATGAGTCGCTGTCGGAGGCGCTTACGGCGGTGACAGACGGTCAGACCATTCAGCTGCTCGACGACATCAGCTATACCGGTAAAATTACCGCTTCCGATAAGTCGTTTGAAATCGATATGAACGACAAAACCCTGTCGGTATCGACGACTGCGGATAACGCCTTCTCAGCAACAAACGGTAAGACACTCTCCATCAGCGGAGGCGGAGCGCTGAATATCAACGTCAACACCGTGAATTCCTATACAGGACTCTATGCAACAGGCGCCGGAAGTACGGTGGCGGTGGATTCATCCGTTGTCACAACCGTGACGGCAAGCGGGGCAGCCGACTACGGGGTGACCGCGGATAGCGGTGGTACCGTGCGCATGACAGGCAGCGTGACTGTCAGCAACAGCGCCTTCAGTCTCGGTGTATACAGCGTAGGTCCGGGCAGCCTTACCGAAATCACAGGTCCCGTCAGTGGCGGCTGGGTGACCGTCTACACCGCAAACGGCGGCGAAGCCGATATTACAGGCGATGTGACCTGCACCTTAGAAAACGGTTACGGCGTACATGCCAACTCCTCGACGGTTACGGTCACCGGCAATATCTCGGCAACCGGCGGCGGCAATTACGGTGTGTTCGCGAATGATGCGGCGACGGTTACCGTTACGGGCAATATCAGCTCTGGCAGCGTCGGAATTTCTGCCTACGCAGGCAGCACCGTCACGTTAAACGGCGGAATTTCCGCTTACGGATACTACATTCAGATCGGCTACTACGGCAACTATTTAAGTGCCGGAAGTTACGAGGCAGTCACCACCAAGGAGGGTTACCTCACTTATACGGATGAAGACAGCTCCATCTGGGTCAAAGCAGAATTTTGGACCGACGGCATTGCGAGCAACAATCAGTTCCCGTTTGGCGGCGGAGACGGTTCTTCGCTTGCTCAGGCGTATGCGATTTCCTCTCCCGAACAGCTGGCTCAGCTCGCCTACGATGTAAATGCGGGCAATAATTATCAAAACAAATATATCGTATTAACCGCTGATATCAACCTGACGGGAAGACAGTGGGTGCCCATTGGGAAAGCGTACGGAGTCCGTTTCGAGGGGAATTTTGACGGCTGCGGCCACTCCATATCAGGACTTACCATGACAAAGTCCAGCGGAGCGGACGCCTATGGGCTCTTCGGTAATAACGGCATTTCGGGTGTGATTGCCGACATTACCGTGTTAAGCGGCGAAATTACATTCACTGTAAGCCCCGGGAGTTACTCATTCGGCACAATTGCCGGGCATAACCTCGGCCTTGTTGATTCCTGCGTGAACAAAATCGATGTGACAGCCATTCTGGGCGAGTCCGACTGGACTTATGTCGGCGGCATTGTCGGCACCGGAGAAGCGGATTCCAGCAGCTATGCCTGGTCGGGGCGGATCAGCAATTGCCGAAATGAGGGTACCGTTACGCTGGGTCCTCTCGGCAGTGTGGGCGGCATCATCGGAAATCAGTGGGGCGGCAACACCTACACGAGAATCATAAACTGCTCCAATATCGGGGATGTCACCGGCGGCATGTATACCGAAGTCGGAGGAATCGCGGGCCGCTGCAATAACGGCTGGTCTGATTGTATCTATAACTGCTACAATACAGGCGCTGTCACAACCGGCGCATCTGGCAGCGTCAGTGCGTACGCGGGCGGAATCATCGGATATCAGTATGCCTCCCGGGTCGCCAACTGTTACAACACCGGTACGGTTACAAACTATGGCTTCGGGGGTAATATCGCAGCCGGCGGAATCACAGGGTATTCTTACGGGTACCTTTTCAACGTCTATAACGTCGGTCAGGTTGCGGGACCTTCCGGCTATACAGGCGGAATCTGCGGTTCCCGCTACGATGCCTATTCCTTAGGCAACTGCTTCTATCTGGATTCGTCCGCCCCGGGAGCTATCAGCGGTTACAGTCCTTCCGGAACGCTGAGCTTAACGGATGCGCAGATGAAAGGCCTCACAGCATCTGCGATCGGCGATTACGGACCGGCCGTAGGCGCCCTGCTTTACACGCTGAACCAGGGGCGTGCCATAAGCGCTGAAAATCCCGAGAATCTTTGGTACTGGTCAAGCGACACCGGCGAAGACAATGACGGCTATCCCGTGCACTCCGCCGAAGAAGTCTATGTCGTCAGCTTTGATTCAAACGGCGAAGGCGCCCTGGCGGCGCAGACGGTCCATGCCGGCAGCAGTATTGCTACCGCTCCGACTGCAAGTTTGACCGGTTTTGTCCTGACGGGATGGTTCACCTCAAAAACAGGCGGTACCAAAGTCAGTTTCCCGTATACACCGACCGACCATACAATCCTATATGCACAGTGGAGCCAGAGCAGCAGCGGCGGGGGCGGCGGCGGTGCTGTTGTGCCGACGATCACGGTGACGACAACGAGGTCCGGTGGAGCGATTGTCAACAGCACCGAAACGGATGCCGCTCTGACTTCCGGCAGCGCAAAGGCCACCCTCACAAAAGCCATTACCGACGCGCTGCTTGAAAAGTCGACAGAAACCGGGGGTACATCAAAAGACGATTTAATCAAGGTGATCATAAATACCCCGGACAACATTCAAAAAATCCAGATCAGTATCCCCCAGCGGGAATTTGACAGGATTTCGTCCGAAACAGATGCCGGTTTTGCGATTGAATCCGCGCTTGTTGGCATCACCTTCGACGGAAAGGCAATGGAAACCATCTCTGGAGCCGAAACCGGAGGGAATGTCGTGATAACGGCCCAGCGCCTGCCCGACCTGAACGGCTGCCCGGTGTACGATCTTACGGTCACAAACGGCAACACCGCGGTTTCCGACTTTAACGGAGGTCATGCGACCGTCACAATCCCGTATACGCTGAAACCCGGCGAAAATCCGAACGCCGTCGTCATCTATTATTTGGCGGACGACGGGACGCTCAAAGCCGTCAGAGGGCATTACAACACCGAGCTAAAAGCCGTCGTTTTCAAAACGACACACTTCTCCAAATTCACTGTCCGCCATAATCCGGTTGCCTTCGTCGATGTCCCCGCGCAGGCTTGGTATAAGGATGCCGTAGACTTTATTGCCGCCCGCGGGATCACGTCCGGCACAGGCGCAGGGAGCTTTAGCCCGGATGATAAGCTTACGAGAGGCGCGTTTGTTGTGCTGCTCATGAACGCATACGGCATCACGCCGGACGCTGCTCCACTCGGAACCGAAAACTTTGCGGACGCAGGCAATACCTACTATACGCAGTATCTGCTGACGGCAAAGAGACTGGGCATCGTAAACGGAATCGGCAACAACCTCTATGCGCCGGACCAGCCGGTCACCCGGCAGGAGATGTTCGTCATCCTCTACAACGCCCTGAAAGCAATCGAAGAGGTCCCGGATGAGGTAAACAGCACTGCGTTATCCGGTTTCGATGACGCCGCCCAAATCGCGCCCTGGGCAAATGAGGCATTGACTGCCCTCGTGCATTCAGGCACCGTCACCGGTTACCAGAACTGCCTGTCCCCGAACTTAGCAACCACACGGGCCGAGGTTGCACAAGTATTGTTTAATCTTTTGACAAAATAAGCCTGTCACCCCCAATCGTCCAAAAAGAGACCGCCCGCATGAAACAAATCGTTTCATGCGGGCGGTCTCTTTTCAAAGGTCTCTATTCGCTTTCCGGTTTAATCAAAGCATTGCCAGCATTTCGTCCACACCCGGTTTGTCCATGATATTCTTGCCGTAGTGGGCAAATAGGACGTCCCCGTCGGCGCCGATTAAAAATGTGGCCGGCAGCTGCTCCTCAATACCCTCGTACGTCCCATGCGCAAAGCCTGCTTCATTTGCCGCTTTTGCTTTTTCCATCAAAGCCCCCATGACTTCAGGCGGTGCTAATTCCTGCATGCTTTTTGCCGCAGCGATCTCCAGCGCATTATAAATTTCAAAATCCGGATCACAGATGATTTCAAACGGCAATGCATGCTCCTTTAAGTCGTTTTTGACCATTTCCGGCGTGCTTTGCATGACAAATAGTACTTGTGCGCCCTTTTTTACAAACTCGTCATACCGTGCTTCCATCACATGAATATCATACCGGCAGACCGTGCAGCCGATATAACGCAGCACTGCCAAAAACGTCGGCTTTCCGGCGCATAATTCCTTTAACGTAATATCCTCTTTTGTCGCCGTTTTCACCTTGAAATCTGGCATCCTGTCACCTTTTTTTATCGCCATCTTTTCTTTCCTCCTGTTTTTTATTATATTTAGTGTACTTACTCGAATCGATTGTTTTGGGCAAGCCGCACGCTTACCCTCTTCTCAAATAATTTGTCTCCTCGACTTCCCTGCCGTCTTTGAAATAGACGCGCGGCACCCTTTTTGTGATGTAGGAGATCATGTTGATCTGGGACTTGCCAAGCTTATCTGCCATCTCCTGCGCGTCGAGATGTGCACCATGGTCATCCCCGAAGAGGGTGACGGTATCCCCCTCCTCCACGCCGTCGATGCCGGTGACGTCGATCATCATCTGGTCCATGCAAATGCGCCCCACGCCCTTGGCGCGCTTACCATTGACCAGCACCTCAAAGTTGTTTGACAGCTCTCTGAAAAGCCCGTCGGCGTAGCCGACACACACGGTTGCAATTCGGGCCGGGGTTTTCACCTCGTAGGTGCAGCCGTAGCTGATGACAGAGCCCGGGCGCAGCCACTTGATCTGGGAGATGACGGCCCGCCACTCTATAGCCCTTTGCACGCCGGGGATGGGCCGTCTGAGGTTCGGGGTGTAGCCGTAGAGGGAAGTGCCGCTGCGGATCATGGTGCACTGCTTATCCGGGTGGAAGGCGGCACCGGCCGAGTTGTCGCAGTGGACATATTTGAATTTGTGGCCGGCTCTCTCAAGGGCCGTCACCACTTTCATGAAATTGGCATATTGATAGTCCGTAAAGGATGCATCCTCATCTTCGGCCTTTGCGAAGTGGGTGAAAATGCCCTCGAAATCGAGGTTTTCGAGCTTTAGCATCTCCGTCGCTTCTTCAAAGGCGGGCTCAAAATCCTCCTCCTCGTGGTTGACGATTCCAAGCCGGCTGAGTCCCGAGTCGATTTTCATGTGGACTTTGAGCTTGCGGCCGCTGCCCTCCATCTCATCGTTTAACTTTCTTGCGTACCGGATGGAGTAGCAGCACTGGGCGATGTTTTGGTATTCCATGTCCTGCGCCAAAGCGGGGTCGGTGTCCCCAAGGATAAGAATCGGCTTTTTGGCGCCGCCCGCCCGCACGTCGACCGCCTCGTCGTAGCAGGCGACCCCAAAGAAGTCGACGCCGCCATTATCATCGAGCATTCTGGCCACTGCCTTCGCCCCGTGGGTATAGGCATCACCCTTGACAATGGCGCAAAACGCGGTGTCCTCATTCAAATTTTGGCGGATGGCCGCCACATTGTTTTCAATCGTGCCAAGGTCGATTTCGACCCAGCACCGTCTTCCCCGTCTCATACGCTGCGCCTCCAGATCAAATTTCTCTTAGTTTAGCACAAAGGATGGCACTCTTCAATCTCTGTGTGCGCAGTTTCGCGGGGCTCTCGCCACTGGTCCAAATTGGGAACATCACTTGTATTTAAGCTTTTAACGTGGTATAATAGCACAGTACATCCGAAGGCTGATTTTATTTCAAAGCGAGGTGATAGAAGTGTCGGGCAGTAACAATACCATTACATTCTCCATCAAGGAGGAGCGCGAGGAGCAGGTCAAAAAGACCCTCACCGACGTTTACGACTCTCTGAAGGAAAAGGGGTATAACCCCATCAATCAGATCGTCGGCTATATCCTGTCGGAAGATCCGACCTATATCACAAATCACAATAACGCCCGCAGTCTTATTCGCCGGATCGATCGCGACGAGCTGCTGCAAATACTTGTGAAGTCGTATCTCGATAGTTAGGGGGAACAAAGATGGCGGAGAATTTTTTGACATACAAAGGAAAACCCTTTGTCCGCAGCGGTAACATCATCTATTACGGCGACATGGCCGATGACTTTGTGGTCATGCTGCAGGTGCTCTCCACCGAAGTGGTGGAAGGTGAAACTGTGGCAAACAAGGTGGCGATGCAGCTCATGCGTACGGCCGAAGATGTGGCGGCAAAAGACCGCGTGCTCAAAACGAGCGTGAAGTCGGGTCTGTATGAGGCGATGGACCTCGCCTCGGTGTGGCTCACAAGAGTTCTTGAAAACCCAGAATAACACTAAGCAGTAAAGTCCCGCCGGCAGAGAAAGCATCTCTGCGCGGCGGGACTTTTTTCACACACTTAGGGGATGGGCTCCCGGTATTTTCCTTAAACAGGATTTCGGCTTGTATCTACCCCCCAATTATGGTATACTATACCTGAACCGAAAGGCGGTTTTCGCAAATACCGACCGATCAGCTTTAGAAGAAGATGACATGGGTTTTGCGGTAAGTAATGCTGTCCCCACCCCTACTATTTCTCTGACTGGAGGATAAGACCATGGCAAAAAAACGCTATCTCGTGGAATTTGGAACCGGCGTAGACGTACACGGCATGGATGTCACCAAGGCGGCCGCAAAGGCGCTTCGGGACGCCATTTCCCACTGCTGTATGGTGGGACTGACTGAGTACGCCGGCCTGTCTAACCTCTCTGAGCAAATCTCACTCGACGTCGTCATCGCATGTCCCCACAAAGAAAAGCTGGATGTGGAGCGAGCGCTGACCGGACTGCCCGCATACAAGCATATCAATGTCAAAGTCGTCGACGGCGGAATGGAAATCGACGGCATGGACCTTCCCGGCGTTACGGGCGGCCGCACCATCGTGGTCGTCAACGCCGGTATAACCGTTTGGGTGGATGCGTGAGTAAAATACGGTTTTTGACCGACTCCGGCTGCGACCTGCCGGCCGACATGATTGCAAAGGCGAATCTCGATGTGATTCCCTTTTCGATTGAGTGCGCCGGCAAGATCTACAGAGAGGGCGCGGACTTAACCGCATTTGCCTTATACGATATCCTTGAAAACGAGTCGGCCCTTCCCACCACTACTCAGATCAATGCTTTTGAAATCGTCTCGCACTACGGTGCCGCCTTCGATGAGGGCTACACCGATCTTGTTGTGTGCTTCATCAGTTCCTCCGGCTCCTCCACCCACGGCAATGCCATCATGGCAAAGGACATGTTCTATGAGGATCGGCCGGAGGCTGTCGGCAAATTTGATATCCATGTTGTCGATACCAAAACCTACGCGATGGGTTATGGGTGGCCGGTCTATCAGGCGGCCCTCATGCACCGGCGGGGCGCCGGACTTTCGGCGGTCTTAGCCTATCTCGAGGACTGGTTTTCGCAAGTGGAAATCTACTGCGGCCTGTACTCGCTCAAACACGCCCGCAAATCCGGCCGGCTCGGCGCCGCTGCCAGCATCATCGGCGAGGCCTTAGGCATCCGCCCTATCTTGAGCCTCATCGGCGGCGAGGTCAAGCAGATCGCAACCGTCAGAGGAGACAAGGCCCTGATTCCGACCCTGGTCAAGCTGTCTTCTGCCAGACGGCGGCTCGGCACGCAATATATGGTGCTGGGCGGCAACCTGCCCGGCTGCTCTCAGGAGCTCGAGCAGAAGCTGAAAGCCGCTTGCGGTGAGGAATACGTAGGATTTTACCAGCTCGGCCCCGCTGTATCCATCAATACCGGACCGCGGGCCATCGTGACCGTCGTGCTCGGACCGACCCGCTCGAGGTGATTTTTTGGACTTTTTGGCGAGACTCGGAAACGACCTCTATGTTTTTTTGCTTGCCGCTATGCCGATTGTCGAGCTGCGCGGCTCTATTCCGCTCGCCGCAGCCCTCGGACTATCTTGGGAAGAAGCCTTTGTGCTCTCCTTTGCCGGCAACATGCTCCCCACCCCGCTTGTCATATGGCTTGGTAGAGCGCTCCTTAACTGGTTGAAGGGCACTAGGATCTTCGGCCGGCTGGGACACAGGCTCGAGCGCCGGTTTTTATCGAGGCGCGACGTGGTCGTGCGCTACTCTGTCATCGGGCTTGCCATTCTCGTCGCAGTGCCGCTGCCCGGAACCGGCGCCTACACCGGCGCCTTTTTGGCATCGCTCTTAGACCTGCGCATGCGGTACGCGCTGCCGGCCATCGCCGTCGGCGTTTTCATCGCGGACGTCATCGTCACCGCCGTCACGTACGGGCTGGTATTGTGATATTTTGTCTTTTTAACTGTTGACGCGAGGACATCGGGTGTGTTATACTACTATTCGACAATTTAATACCTTATCAAGAGTGGCGGAGGGACAGGCCCTATGAAGCCCGGCAACCTGTTTGTACACAAGGTGCCAATTCCTGGAGATGAGGATTTCCAATACCTCGCCTTCGGGCGGGGATTTTTTGTTTAAAAGGAGAAATCATAACGATGAAAAAGCTGTTTACATCCGAGTCGGTCACCGAGGGGCATCCTGATAAGCTCTGCGACCAGATTTCAGACGCCATTCTTGACGCAATGCTCGCTCAAGACCCCATGTCCCGCTGCGCATGCGAAGTGACCGCGACAACCGGGCTTGTTTCGATCATCGGCGAAGTGACAACAGCCGCTGTGATCGATTTCCCCGCAGTCGCACGCAAGGTGGTGGCGGAAGTCGGTTACACCCGCGCCAAATACGGATTTGACTGCGACTCCTGCGCCGTCATCACTTCGCTCGATAAGCAGTCGTCCGACATCGCCATGGGGGTCAACGCCTCCATGGAGTCCCGTGAAAACGGTCTGTCCGAGGACGAGATCGAGGCCACCGGTGCCGGCGACCAGGGCATGATGTTCGGCTATGCCTGCGACGAGACGCCGGAGCTCATGCCGCTTCCGATCTCGCTTGCCCACAAGCTCGCAAAAAAGCTTGCCGCCGTGCGCAAAGACGGCACCCTCGACTACCTGCGCCCCGACGGCAAGACCCAGGTGACGGTGGAGTACATTGACGGCAAACCGCACGCGGTCGATACCATCGTAATTTCGGCCCAGCACAGCCCCGACGTGTCGCTTGAGCAGATTCGCGCCGACCTCATTGACTATGTCATCAAACCCATCGTTCCGTCGGGGTACCTGTCGGCTGCCACTAAAATCTATGTCAACCCAACCGGCCGCTTTGTCATCGGCGGACCACAGGGCGACTCCGGGCTGACCGGCCGCAAAATCATCGTCGACACCTACGGCGGTTATTCTCGGCACGGCGGCGGCGCTTTCTCCGGCAAGGACGCAACTAAGGTCGACCGGTCGGCCGCTTACGCAGCCCGCTATGTCGCCAAGAATATCGTGGCGGCGGGACTTGCGACAAAGTGCGAGCTGCAGCTGGCCTATGCCATCGGCATCGCCCGGCCGGTGTCGGTCATGGTCGACACCTTCGGCACCGGGCTTTTGCCGGATGACGCCATTGGAGAGCTTGTCGCAAAGAACTTTGACCTGCGCCCCGCCGCCATCATCCAAAAGTTAGGCTTACGCAGTCCCATTTTCCGCCAGCTCGCGGCATACGGCCACATGGGGCGAGAAGACCTGGGCGTTGCCTGGGAGAAGACCGACATGGCGGAAACCCTTCGGGCCCAGGCCGGCATTTAACACAGTTTGAAGGGAAGTATCATTTTGAAACGCGCATATGAGCGGCTGATCGGCTATACCGCTTTTGAAACGGCCTCGGACGAGGCCTCCGCCACCTATCCCTCTACCGAAGGCCAGCTTGTGCTGGGGGCGGCGCTTGTCGAGGAGCTCAAAGCACTCGGTCTTGCGGACGCCAGAATAAACGAGTACGGCTATGTCTACGCTACCATCCCCGCGAACATCCGTATGTGGAATGGCAAGCGGCTGGGACTCTGCGCCCACATGGACACCGTGGCAGATCCGTCAGCCGTCGGTGTAAAACCCCGCATCATCGCCGACTACGACGGCGGGGACATCTGCTTAAACGAGGCGTTTGGCATCTATATGAAAACCGCCGACTATCCGGCGCTTGCAGGGCTTGCTGGCCGGAGTCTCGTTGTGACCGACGGCACCACGATCTTAGGGGCCGACGACAAGGCCGGCATCGCCGAGATCATGACGGCTGTCGAGCGGCTTATGAAGCCGGATGCCGTCCCCCACGGCGAAATTAAAGTTTGCTTCACCCCGGACGAGGAGGTCGGCAACGGCACCCTCTATCTCGACCCCGCGCAGTTTGGCTGCGACTTCGCCTATACCTGCGACGGCGGAGCATTTGGCAGTTTCCAGTTCGAGACCTTCAACGCCGCAGGGGCCAAAGTGACGGTCGCGGGAATTTCCGCCCACCCGGGCTCTGCCAAAGGGGTTATGAAAAACGCCTCCCGCATTGCACTGGAGTTTGACGCCCTCGTCCCGCAGGATGAGCGGCCGGAGTGCACCGAGGGGTATGAAGGATTCTACCATCTGCATGGCATAAAGGGCGCTACGGAGCACGCTGAGCTGCGCTATATTCTGCGCGACCATGATGCGGCGAAGCTTGCGGCTCGCAAGGCCAAAGTGATGGAGATTGCCGCCGCCCTCAATAAAAAATATGGCGACGGCATCGTTGCCATCGCCATAGAAGACAGTTACCGCAATATGGGCGAGGTGATCAAAGACCACCTCCACCTCGTGGAGTCGGCCAAGGCCGCCATCACAGCTGCGGGCGGCGAGCCCTCCGTCAAGCCGGTGCGCGGCGGCACCGACGGGTCCAGGCTCTCCTTCATGGGCATTCCCTGCCCGAACCTCGGCGACGGCAGCTACAACGGCCACAGCCGCATGGAGTTTGCCTGCATTGAGGAGATGGACGCCTGCGTAGAGGTGCTCTTACGGCTTGCCTCGCGCTACGCCGATTTCAAATGAGCAAAGGGCACACATCCCATGGTCTCGGATGCAAGATGACAACGGACAAGTGCTACGTGAACTTCGAATAATTGACCTTTACGGCCGCTCACCCCAAGAGCAGCTTATGCAAAAAATACTTGAACTGAGCACCCAGCCCGCGGCGGGCGACGGCAACCGTTGCCGTCAGCTTTCCGCGGGCTATTTCTGTGTCGCCGACCATGTAGTAGACCTCGCCGACCGTCTGCCCCGCTTCAACCGGCGCCACAAGCTGTTCCTGGGCGACGACCTTGATCTGGGGTTCTCTGCCGTCCCCCTTTTCGAGCACAACCGCGGCCTGCGCCGGCTCGGCCTTGACCGCCACCGACTCCGCCAGTCCGCCCCGCACCGGGATACTCTGGAGTTCCGGACAGACCATTGTCTCAAGCTTGTAGTTGGCAAACCCGAAGTCTAAAAGCTGGGCCGCCGAAACAAACCGATCCTTTGTCGAGGGTGCCGCCAGCACGATCGAGATCAGCTGCATACCGTTTCTGGTGGCGGTGGCCGAAAGGCAGTACTTCGCCTTTGAGGTGGAGCCGGTCTTGAGCCCCGTCGCGCCGTTATAGGATTTGAGCAGCTTATTTGTGTTGGCGAGCGTGAACTCCCCGCCCCGCAGTGAGTCCATCCAAGTGGAGGTATAGGCTGTGATCCACTCGTGCTCCAGCAGCTCTCTGGACATGAGTGCGATGTCGCGGGCCGTCGTCAGATGCCCATCGGCATCAAGCCCGTGGCAGTTGGTGAAGGTCGTCCCCGTCATGCCGAGCTCCGCTGCCCTTGCGTTCATGGCGGCCACAAACCCCTCGACGCTGCCCGAGATGTACTCGGCCATGGCTGCCGAGGCGTCGTTGCCCGAGGCCATGACGACCGCCTTCAACATATCCTGCACACTCATGCTCTCGCCCGGCGCAAGATAGACCTGCGAGCCCCCCATGGAGGCCGCAAGCTCGCTTGTCTGCACCATATCGGTCAAGGCGATGCGCCCGTCGTCGATCGCCTCGACAATCAAGAGGATTGTCATGACCTTTGTGACGGAGGCAGGCGGCAGGCGCTCGTCCGCATTTTTCTCGTAGAGCACCTTGCCGGTGGAGGCCTCCATGAGGATTGCGGAGGGGACTGAGATTTCGGGGGCCACCGCCCCCGCCGCAGCGCAGGACAGCATGAGCGAAGCCGCCAGCAGCAGCGCCAAAAGGATTTTTTTCACGGCAATCCCACCTTACAACAATTGGTCGGTGCCGACAGACTCCGCGGAAGCCTGCCGGCGCCTATAAGATGATATGCCGCCGTCTTTTGTTTTATCTCTTTTTGCCTGGGTGAAATTGCCCGCCGGGCAGATGAGCATTAGCTTCATGCCGGTCTGCCCGAGCATCTGGGGTATTGCATTTATCGCGTATGCCTAGGAGCTCCGGTTTTGCGGTTGACCATAAAAGCTACATAGATTTATTTTGCACATTCATTACTTATAAATTTCTAAATATAGCCCACTATAGCTGCTATTTGAAATGTAAATTTGAGTATTACTCTCATCGTTGTAGTAAATTGCATAGACACTATTCCATCTAACCGAAGGTTCGGTTAAATAATCGTTTGTTGCTCTGAGGGCCTCGTCAGTATAAAAATAGTAACCCAATGAGTCAATGACTCCGCAATAGATCAGAACGTAGTCTCTTGGTACAATTCTAGGAGCCCAATAATATCTGGTTGAAGAAGAAAACCCATTCTTCTCAATACTCGTGATAGATTCACAGGAAATTCCTGTAACACTGTCAAATGTGGGTAAGTCGGGATAATCGCCGTAAAATTCAATCGCTCGGACATCGCAGTCATTGAGTATGATGTCTGCATGACTATCCTTGAGGCATATTCCTGTTATGAGAACGGCTTCTCCATTGTCAACGCTATTCAAAGCCTCAGTGTTGTCAAAATAACATTTGATTCCAGCTTCATCAGAGGACGGATTTGATGATACCGTCAAATAGGTACTATTTGTTCTCGAATTATCAAGTGCGCTGTAACCGACCACATAGATAGTCTTGTCTAAGTATGTTTCTTCTGCCTGATATTCATTAGTCGTAAATTCACCATGCAAAGACTCTTCGCTGATTACAATCGGGTGAGTTTTCTCTTCCCTTACGGCTTCTATCAATGCCATGATAGAAATCATAATAACAAGGATTACAAGAGGACCAAAAAATCTTATTAATCCGTGTCGCACTTTTTTACCTTTGATCCTTTGAGTAATATAGAATACTGCAAATCCAACCATATAAATTTTTACTGCGATATCTGATATTTTAATAAATAGCATCAAGTGCGGAACCTCCTTGTGCTTTTCAAATAACGCATGGCCAACAGGAAAGAAGACACCGCTCTGATTCAAGCGTGCGTTTTCTTACTCGCATCTCGAAAAATTAGGTACCAGTGACTCAATCCCCGACAAGTATTACAATGTAATTATATTGTATCACGTACCGCAGTTACATCAATAGGGGTTATCGAACTAGTCACATCAGCGTGCAGCAAATGAATATTACAGCATACAGATGCAAACAGACCGGCCGACAAGCGATTTTCAATCGGTCGGCCGGTCTTGCGGTCTATTTTGAAAATAGTGGACTGCCGAGGGCTGAGGCCATCCACTTAGAGGTTCTCACCCTTTTACTTGCTTTGCACGGGGTGACGGGTGCAAGCGGTCCGACGCGTCAAAGCAAAAAAGGCCTTTTGTAAAGTGAATACCTCTTCTTAACGTCTCGCGTTACTCGTTATCGGCTTTTTTTCGGAAAAGTTTCACCAGGTCGTACCAAAGCACCGACGCGGCCGCAAGTCCAAGTGCCGCAAACAGCTGTGCCATTGACAGCGGCGCGAGTTTTAAATGGGCGGACAGCGGCGAGTAAAGAATGACTCCAATCAGCGTCAGCGTTCCGACATTTACCGCCCACATGACCCAGTCCTTTGCCAAACGCTTTGCGGACCGGAGGGCGGAGTCGCGGTCGGAGCTGTTGACCTGCACGAGGAACAAATTTGCCAGCATGATGATCGAAAGGCCCATGGCCCTGGCAACGGGGGCGTTTGCGGGACTGCCCGCCAACGTATAAAAATATGCGCCGAAGGAGGCCGCGAAAACAAACAGGCCCTGCAGCACGCTTTTGCTCAGCAGCGCGCCTGTCAGCAGCTTTTCATTCGGATTTCGGGGTCGGCGTTCCATGATGTCCGATTCGGCGGGCTGGCGCTCGAGCACAATGGAGCAGGTCGGATCGATCAGTACCTCCAAAAGCACCACATGGAGCGGCAGCAGAAGCAGCGCTGACGGGGCGATGCCCATAAGCGGGGCCAGTAGCGACGCCATTGCAATGGGAATGTGAATCGCGAACACATAGCCTACGGCCTTGCGGATGTTGTCATAAATGCGGCGGCCGTCTTTCACGGTTTCCACGATCGTGGTGAAGTTGTCATCCATCAAAATGAGGTCGGCCGCCTCACGGGAAACCTCGCTGCCGCGCTTGCCCATGGCAATGCCGATGTCGGCATATTTCAAAGCTGGCGCATCGTTCACGCCGTCGCCTGTCATGGCGACAATTTCGCCGTTTTCCTTAAACGCTTTGACGATACGCATTTTGTGTTCCGGAATGACGCGGGAAAAAATGGAGACGTTTTTGACCGCTTCACGCAGCTCTTCGTCGCCCATGGCTTCCAGCATGTCACCGGTGATGATGTGGTCGCCGTTTGGCATGCCGACTTTCTTCGCGATGGCAGCCGCGGTGGCGCCGCTGTCGCCCGTGATCATGACCACGCGGATGCCGGCCCGATTGCATACGGCAATGTCGTTTTTCACACTCTCCCGGGGAGGGTCGGCAAGGGCCACAAGCCCCAGCAAGTTCAGGCGGCAGTCTGTGATGGAGGCAGGGATGGACGCCACATCCTGTGGGTTTGCGGATGCTACGGCGATGACCCGCAGTCCTTCGGAGGCGAGGGCGTCAATTTGCGCTTTGGCGGCACTGCGCTGCTCGTCCGACAGATCGCAGATGGTGAGAATGCGCTCCGGGCTGCCCTTCGCCGCAATAATCAGTTCGCCATCCCTGCGCCAGACGTGCCCCATCATTTTAAGTGCATTGGTAAAGGCGTACTCGGCTACGAGTTCGCCTTCAAACAGGCTCTCTTTTGTGATCCCGTGCTGCTCGCAAAAGCTGAGCATGGCTTTTTCCATGGGATCGTACACGTCGGTTTCACAGCCAAGGCCCATGGTCGTAAGCAGCGTTTGCTCATCTCCAGCCGCCACCCAGGTCTTTTGCACCGTCATCCGGTTCATTGTGATGGTGCCGGTCTTATCCACACAGAGCACCGATACCGCGCCCAGTGTTTCAACGCTTGGCAGCTTGCGCACAAGCGAGTTTTTCTTTGCCAGCCGCCAGGCACCCATGGACAAAAATACGGTGAGGATGACCGGAAACTCCTCCGGGATCATGGCCATGGCCAGCGTAATGCCGGAGAGAATGCTCTCGACCAGCCGAGCTTTGAAGCTGTGGTCCGGAAGATTGAGCCAGGTGAAACCGGCCACCAGCAGAAACAAAACGCCCGCAATGACAGCGCAGGTTCTCACGAGTCCGGCGGTCTGCTTTTGCAGCGGCGTATCCTCCTGCGGTGCAGAAGCTACACCAAGGCCTATCTTGCCGTACTCGGTTTTGGCGCCGATTTTTTCCACTTCCACGGCGGCGGTCCCCTGCGTCACCAAGGTGCCTGCATAGCAGTAATCCCGGCGCCAATAATCATTTGACGGTTCTGCGTTCTGTGACGAGATTTTCCACACCCCCTCGGCCTCGCCGGTCAGGGAGGACTCATCCACACACAGGTCCGCACAGAATACAACCGCGCCGTCCGCCGGAATTTTCACGCCTTCGCAGATCAGCATGATATCGCCCGGCACCAGATCGGCACTTGCGATTTTCTGCTCGGCCCCGTCGCGAATAACGGTGACATGCGGCGCGGATAGATCTCTCAGCGCGTTCAGTGTTTTGTCGGTTTTCCACTCCTGAATCACATCGATGCTGATGATGCCCACGACGAAGATGAGCATGATCGCACCGTCCTTGGGTTCGCCCAGAATAAAGTAAATGACAGCGGCAAGGATGAGCAAAAGGAACATCGGCTCGCAGAGAATGTGCAGAACTTTTATAAAAAAGCTCTCTTTTCTCTGCGGCGTCAGTTCATTTTTCCCGTATTGCTGCTGTCTGCGCCCGGCTTGTGCCGTGGAAAGGCCGGATAGGTTTGCGTTGTTTGTCATAAAAGAACTCTCCGTCTCCCGCCGCCTTTTGTGCGACGAGGTCATGATTTCTCCTATGGCACTTCATTTGAGGTCGGTCTTTCCATAAGTGCGTATAAAAAATAGCACACCTATGGACAGTCCACTGTCCCACAGATGTGCATCAGATGCATTCTGCTGCCGCTGTTCCCAGCGGCCCGGCCCCACGCCCTCTCGGGCATCGCCTGCTCAGTTTGTACTGTTGATCTCGCATTTCATCTTGCTGAAATGTAATGCAGTGCAAAGAGATTGTCTGTTATTATATGCTGAGGAAGAAAAGATGTCAAGCAAAACACGCTAAGCAGCTTTGAATTTTGTTCCAGGGCCCCATACGCAAAGCATGGTGTGCACTCACTGCGGTAAAGCTGCTGCAGGCGCTTCTTATATCATCTGCATACCCAACTTTTACGTATTCAGGAAACGATGGGTTTGTGAGTATATCGTTTACACCTTTCTTTTCATCCATGCGTATCCCTCTATTTTTTACTAAATTCCATACGCATTTTACCGTAACAATACTTTGATATTTTTACTTTTGTGATCGTCAATTAAATATAACGGACTTCATTGCAATCAATATGAACAGCGTCTAATCCGTAATCAAAATACTATATAACTAAGCAGGGCAGCCAAAACCGGCTGCCCTGCTTTTCGCCCTATCCCCTCGACTTCACCTGTAGCCCCTTGCCATGACTATCTTATGGGGCTTTTACAAGCATCGTTGACGAATAGTATGATATCGGCTATGCAATTTGCCCTCCTGATGTGATAAAGTCACAGTTTATTGACCTGTTTGTGGTATAATTTATTCAAAGAGGTGAATGTCATGAAAACCAAGCTGATTTTTCTTGTTTGCGGCGTGCTCGGCGCGGCAGGGGGATACCTGTATTATCAATACGTTGGCTGTTTGACGGGGACTTGTGTGATTACCGCCAACCCGTTTACCTCCGCATTTTTTGGCGCTGTTTTTGGAATCGTAATCGCCGGACCTCTTTCCGAGTTGTTCAAAAAACGATCTTCCCCCACATAATAGCTTATAAAGCAGGACGGCCCTAACCGGCTGCCCTGCTTTTCCTTTTCTCTACCCCCTTGACTTTACCTAAAGGCCACCCGCTTATGACTTGACCTGCAAGCCCCCCGCCGTCCCCGCCGGTGCCGGCAGCTTATACCCACCGCGCCAAGGCGTCTTTGCGAGCGTCGTCGCCGAGTAGTCAGGCTGCACCCTCGACAATTTCCGCACAAGCGGTACATAGCCCGCGAGGTCCACCCCCAGCCTTGCCGCGGCGATGGCCCCTCGGTCTGCTGCTCGGGGGGGAGAATGTCGGCAAGGGCTATAAGCCCCTGCGACATCTCCTGAAATGCCTGAAAAAGTCCTTGCGGTAGGGCAGGCGGTTATTTCGCAGCACATCCCCCGACTCAATGACGCCGGCGGGCCTACAGCAGGCCTGCCGGCGTCGATCTTTAATCGTATGCCGCTTTCCTCTATTGTTTCTTTTTGCCGGGCATATTGCCGGGCATGTTGCCGGGCATATTGCCGCTCGGTCTGTCGAATCCGGGGTTGTAAGCGTAGAAATTCTTGCTGTTCAGATTGTCCTGTACAACGCCCAGCGAGTCGCCGAACCGCTGGAAGTGGACAATCTCCCGCTCCCGCAGGAACTTGATGACATTGCGCACGTCCGGGTCATCGACAAGCCGGAGAATGTTGTCGTAGGAGACCCTGGCCTTCTGCTCGGCCGCGAGATCCTCCATGAGATCGGCCAAGGGGTCGCCGGTGACCTGAAGTGTCCCAGTGGAGAAGGGCATTCCGTTTGCCCCCTGCGGATAGACTCCAACCGTGTGGTCGACGAAGTAGGTGTCGTAGCCGCCGGCCTTAATTTCGTCGATCGTGAGGTTGCGGGTGAGCTGATGGACGAGCGTCGCCACCATTTCGGCGTGTCCCAGCTCTTTAGCACATTTAATTTATCAGTAAATTCCACTCACCATTCATCAACATAGTCAATAAATATGCTCTTACCCCAAATATAAATGTGTATTTTGTTGACTTTGTTCGAACGCGAGGATATTATGCTAATATCTGGATATTTTTGTTCCCATTCTGCGTGTAGGAGGTGTGTTAGTGACCGTAAATGTTACCCTGTGTATCCCCAAAAAAGTACTACCAGCAGATTACAGGCCGACTATGCTCAGCTTAATTAAGGCGGTGCTCAGTCGGCATTATCCTGAAGATTGCACCCGCATGTATTCCACCGCGACGAGCAAGGATTTCACTTTTGCCATCAAATTCATGAACCCTATTTTTTCAGAAGAAACACTTTCATTCGCGAGCGAAAATATCTTGCTAACCATTTCCTCCGGAGATGAATATCTATCCTTGCTTTTCTACAATGCATTTTGCAAAAGCATTGGATATTCCCATCCACTAAATGACGGGGGATCGATGTCTATTCGAAGTGTACGCATCCTGCCACAGAAAAAACTGGACCGTAATACCGTCATCATCAAGTTCTTAAGCCCGTTAGTAGTGAGAAAGCATGCACCCGATGAGGACGACAGATACTATGTGTTCGACGATCCGGAATTCTCAGACTGTCTTGACACCGTCATTTCAAGGCAGCTTGGCAGATCGGTTAAGGTACTTATTGAGCCCATCGCGCCGAAAAAGACGGTCGTGCGCTGCTATGGTGTTAAGATCCGATGCTCGCTTGGAACTTATCGAATTTCCGCGGACCCAGAAGTACTAAACACACTGGCAAAGAACGGTCTTGGCTCAAGGCGTAACATGGGCTTTGGCATGTTTGCCGTAACAGGGGGCTGAGCATATGGAGGGTTATTCCGAAGTCATATTGGGCGATTTCTTGCTAAATGCCGGTGTTGTGGGCCTTCTTAGGGTATTCGACTATGCCGATGAATACTGTGGTGGCTGCCACAAGGGAGAAGACTATATTATTAACGGCCAGCGCATTTTCATAAGCAATGACTTTCTTCTGAATCGGGACATCGGGGAGCTGTTTGTGGGAGCCATGGTCCACTATCTTGGTTCTTCCACAAAATTGGAGCGGGTTACAGCAAAAAAGGCTATTCTGGATGCTTTGTATGCAGCCCCCAAGCCAGAAGACAAGCAGTGGAAAAAGAGTGTGGATGAACTGTATAAAGAATTTTCTGAAATGCTGCTCAAGTCCAGTTTTAAATCCGGTTATGTGATACTCTCCACATGCTCGGGCATTAACTCTCCCACAGAGAGCATGGCTCTTGCGCTAAAAAGTGAGTCTGATTACTCTCGGAAGAAAATACTATATGACGAGCTTTGGTCCATGCTGCGGCAGGAAAAGGTGTGGAAAATCCTTTGTTTTAAAGATCTGCTATACTCTGTGATTAACATGTTTTATGCGGATAACAAGGGGAATGGTGCCGCATTCCTGTCTCAGCGAGAAATCGACCCCGCCGCGGCATACAATGAGAAATTTCTCCACCCTTTAAGAAAGTCTGTGACGGAAAAGCCGTCTAAGAGCATCATGAGCTGCATTAGCTGCGGCAGTGCAGCTGATCGGAAGTACTGTGCTCCGATCACACTGTTTGTGGACACGGCGGACGATCTCGGCAAAAAGAAGTCCTACTACTGGAACTGTAGCCCAGACGCCTACCTCTGTCCGCTGTGTGCCTTTATCTGCTCCATGGCGCCACTCGGCTTTACGTTTATCGGAAGCGACGGCGTGTTCATCAACAATAACAGTGACGTGGAGACGCTTTGGGGGTTTGCCAATGTTATTAATGAGGCGCACGATGAAAGCGTCAGCCCATGGTATACGCTCTTCAACACCCTTACATCCGAGAAAATCCGGCACCTCTCGCATAGAATCAGCAACATACAGGTGGTCCTACGCGAAAAGAGAAATATAAACAACAAGGAAATCGTTAAATATAGACTCAATACGATAAGCAAACGATCAGTCACTGTTTTTAATCAATGTTTAAAGTTATTTGAGGGATTAAGAAAACGATTTGTTAAGAATGGCAAAGAATATATAAACGTTTATCAGGAGACAGCGGAAAACGTCGTCGGCCATCGAAACCAGTTCCCCCTTATGTCCAAGCTCTTGCATTTGTCTCTGGACGGTGACCGTCCGCAAACAGAATATATTTTTAGTATTCTGCTCATCCAAATCGCGCAAAAAGGAGGAGAGCGCATGGAAAACAATGTTAAGCGTGCATACGCGGCAAAAAAGCAGGGTGAAGCACTACGGGCAAAACTTACCGAAGGGGTTACCGAAGCGGACAAGGACAACAAGCTCCGCGGCCTTGTGTATCAGATGCTGAGCGCCGTGTCGCTCGGCAACCGGGATAAGTTTATGGAGCTGGCGCTGCGCACCTATGCTGGGCAAAACCTTCCGGTACCGGACATATTTTTCAGCTGCTTTAATGGGGACGAGGACTTCAAGCAAATTGGCTTTGCCTATCTGCTCGGGCTCAAGTCTGCCGGATATAAAAAGGAGGAGGGTGCACAATGAAAAAGGGACTTACTATAACGATGATCTTCGAGGCTGAAAGCGGCAATTACGGCGAAGGCATTGGAAACATCACAGTGCTCAAAAAAATGAGCCGCAGCGACGGCAACATGTACACTTACATATCACGTCAGGCCATGCGTTACTGCATCGTACAGCAGATGGGCGCGGACAATACCCCAGTTTCCGGCGAAAAAGGCGTCGTTCAATTTACTCCCGCCGCCAAAATCGACAAATACCCGGAAATTGACCTCTTTGGCTACATGAAAACCTCCAGCAAGACTGATGATGACTCTGGCAGAACCGAATCTCGTTCAGCCGTAGTGCGGCTGAGTAACGCCATCTCCTTAGAGCCCTACAATTCCGACCTGGATTTTCTAACAAATATGGGTCTCGCAAAACGCGGTGACGAAAGCGGCAAGGCCATTCAAAACAATATTGCACAGAGCGAAATCCACCACTCAATGTACAGCTATACAGTGGCGATCGATCTCGACCGTATCGGTGAGGACTCAGGCATCTCCATCCCCGCCACCGAAAAAGCGAAACGTGTCTGTTCACTGCTCGATACAATACAGTTCCTCTACCGGGACATCAAGGGCCGCCGGGAAAACCTTGCACCCGTTTTTGTCATCGGCGGTGTGTACGATCGGAAATCTCCGTATTTTGAAGGCCGCTGCCGACTTGTTAAGGGCGCCTTGGACTACGAGCTTCTCAGGCAGGTCGTCAACTCATGCGAGGACACAATGCAGCACACATTTGTCGGTCAGCTTTCCGGCTGCTTTAGCAATTCAAAAGACATCGAAACAGCGCTGAACACTGATACAGTAGATACCGTTTTTGCCAGGCTTAAGGAAATGGTAAGGGAATATTATGCTTAGGGCAGTCAGGGTGTTTGCCCGCCAGCAGATGCCAAACTACCGCAAGCCCGCCAGCTTTCTCATCAAAGAGAGTTATCCGCTGCCCCCCTACTCTTCCGTCATCGGACTTGTGCATAACATGTGCGGGTGGTCGGAATATCACCCGATGCGAGTGTCGATACAAGGTTGCTCCGCCTCCACGGTCAACGACTACGCCACTAACTATGCCTTCGGTTCAATTCCGCTTGACCGTGCTCAGCTTACAGTGGAGTGCGGTGGTGGGAAACAGGCCGGCGTTGCGCGTATGCCAAGGAGCTATGAGCTTTTAACGGATGTTGAGCTTTTGCTGCATATCATTCCTGACGACGAAACGCTTGTAAGCGAGATATGCCATGCGCTGTCGTATCCTCCTGTTTTCCCCTCCCTCGGTCGTTTTGAGGACCTGTTGCAAATTGAGGACGTAGCCGAGGTCGATCTTGGCACCGGGCCGGAAAGCTTTACCGCAAAACACGACGCTTATGTGCCCTTGAGTAGTATCGATTCATTTTTCAGCCGGAACATCACCGGCACCATTTACCGGCTTGGGAAAGTCTTTGAGTATGACAACGGCAAAAACAGGCTTCCCGCCCCCGGCAAAAAGTGCATCCGCGTCTGGAAAGAAATCATTACGGCAAAACACATATGCGCTGGCGCGGAGCTTATCGGCGGTGAGGACATCCTGTATGACAATAACAAAGAAGAAGCAGTCTACCCCGCGTAGAAAGGAGGGGGTTGCCCCTGGCCGTCCCACACCTGCCAATGAATATGTATATTGCTAAGTCGAATCCTCCTGAAAGTATACGCCAGCATACCGATAATCTCTTGCATTTGCTCGACGGACTCTTACGGCTATATCCTGAGGCGCTTAGCGAAAGCGAAGCTGTACTGAGCAAGCTTGCAGCTGAATATCACGACTACGGCAAGACCATATATCTTTTCCAGCGCAATGTATCCGAAAAGGCCTGCCTGCCCTTTAACCGTATTCAGGCGCTCGATACGCTCTACAAGAACTTTGACAGTATCCCTCACGGGTACCTGAGCCCCGCATTCCTTCCTTTGATGGAGTTGCGCAAAACACTTGGAAACGAAGGGCTTTGGGCGCTTGTCAATTCCATATACTATCACCATGTCAGGCCGGCAGTCGCAAACAGTGAAATCAAGCAGATTCTTGAGGCCGATCTGAGGCCCCGGCTCGGTGATCGGTATAGCCTCAACACGGCGTATCTTACATTAATTCAGTCACCCGAAAACCCGCCCAAAATGCAGCAGTGGCTGCTGTACGCCGTGGTCAAGGGCACCTTGAACCGGCTTGATTATGCCGCCAGTGCGGGCGAAACTTTCCTGGAGGCGTCAAGGCTTCAGGACGGCCTGAGCTTCGGAGAATTTGTTGAGCGCAAGCTAAAAGCCAGGTTTCCCCTGCGTCCGGCCCAGGAATACATGAAGGCAAACCGTGAAAAAAACCTGGTTGTTGTGGCCTCCACCGGTGTCGGTAAAACGGAGGCCGCCTGCCTATGGGCCGCAGGCAAAAAGCTGTTCTATACCCTGCCGCTTAAGGTATCCATCAACGCGATTTACAAACGCTTTCACGGAACAGGGCCAAGTGAATACGGCTTCAAAAATTGCGCGTTGCTGCACTCCGACGCGCTCAGTATCTTGCTTAAGAGCGAGGATGAAACCGATAATCCGTTGGAGAAATACGATAAGACGCGGCTGTTCTCCTACCCCGTCACCGTCTGCACCGTGGATCAGCTTTTCACTTTTGTCTATCGTTATTTGGGCTGTGAGATCATCCCGTCCGTACTCAAGTATTCCTGTGTCGTCATAGACGAGATTCAGGCATACTCGCCGGACATCGCCGCCAAGCTGATCGTTGGGCTTGAGATGATCACAGCACTCGGAGGGAAGTTTGCCATCATCACCGCCACAATGCCGCCGTTTTTGGAGGATGCTATGAAGCGCCGGGGTATTCCCTATGAAAAACCGGCCCCGTTTTTCAGCCCCCTCTCCAGGCATGTATTGCACTATTCAAAATCCGACTTTGATTTTGAACAGATTGCACAGGCGGGCCTAACCTCTAAAGTGCTGGTCATCTGCAACACGGTAAAGCGTGCCTGCCAAGTATATCAGGCGTTGAAGGATGGATACGACGTGCGCCTCCTGCACGCGCACTTTAAGCAGTGTCACAGGCGCAGGTTGGAGAACGACATTATGTATTTTTCCGAGAATTGCATTGCTGGAATCTGGGTCACCACTCAGATCGTTGAGGCCAGCCTTGACATCGACTTTGACTATCTGTTCACTGAAATGTGCCCCGCAGACAGCCTTTTGCAGCGGCTCGGCCGATGCCGCCGCAAACGCGAGTACACAGAGGCTTCCCCAAATGTTTTCATATCCGACACCGGCAGCGGAGCCGGAACCGTATACGACGCCGAGATCTATGCGCGAAGCGTTGAACGGCTGCAGCCGTTCTGCGGTCGCATATTCACCGAAGGGGAGAAGAATGCATATGTCTGCTCGGTATACGATACCGCCGAACTAAAATCCACCAAGTACTACAGAGATTTCAGCGATACCGTTAATCGGATGACCGCAATTCCTCCGCAAATATTTTCGGCCGAGGAGGCAAAACGCAAATTTAGGGATATTTCAAGTGTCAGCGTCATCGACGATGCTGACTATAACCGTATGTTGAGCACCGGCGAGCTGGGGGCGCTCACTGAGGCCATGAATTCCTCTGACAGAAAAATCCGTACCGAAGCACGGCAGGAATTTCTCGACCACACCGTCACAATCAACCCTATGCGCTCAGGAAAGGCAAAACCGGATATGAGCGCCCCTGTATTTATTGCCAACAGGTCGACCGCCTATCCCCTTGTGTACAGAACATCAGCGAAATACGACTATGATGAGCGTACCGGCAGGGGCCTTGGCCTTATTTTAACTCCGGACGGAAGCGAAATGTAGACAACACCGGAGAGTTGAACTGATATCCACCCAAAATGGAATGTAAACTCGTAAAAGACGTCGATCACCTCGCCCTTTACTGCCTAATAAATCAACCCATAATGGAATATAAATCAGCTTGGCCAGTATTACTTTGTTCCGTTTGACGATAAAAAATCAGTCCACACTGGAATGTAAATACATGGGGCAAAGCGTATATCTGGAAGACCACAACCCTATAAATTCACCCATAATGGAATGTAAATAGCGCATCAACCGCATCGTAGAAGATTTGGTCACAGCTTATAAATTCACCCATAATGGAATGTAATTTAGTGGATGTAATTGATATATGTATTCGGTGCGAGCCTCTTAATCCACCCAAAATGGAATGTAAATGCGATAAATACCCGGTCATTTGGCCTAATCATAGCCCTAATAAATCCACCCATAATGGAATGTAAATTGCGGTCAGTGTGTTGGTTGCCGTCTCGATTATCCCCTTTAAATCCACCCATAATGGAATGTAAATATGTTATACAGCTTTTTAATGATGCCTGCGGTCGTGCCTTATAATCCACCCATAATGGAATGTAAATACCTTTGCCGGGCGAGAGACGAGCGGGACAAGGCAACCTTTAAATCCACCCTTTATGGAATGTAAATCAGATAGATGTTGCAGGAGATAAGATATTAAACATCCCTTAAAATCTATCCATAATGGAATGTAAATTTAAATTCGTAGCTGGCCGTCGCGCTGGGTATCATGTTATAAATCCACCCTTAATGGAATGTAAATAAATCTGGCCGCACCTTTACGCCGCAATTGTACAGCCTTTGAATCCACCCATAGTGGAATGTAAATGTCTCTCCGCCCATGTATATGTGAGGCTCTCCTCACCGTTAATCTACCCATAATGGAATATAAATTGACCGCCGCCATTCTCGCACCCGTAATGGCCTTTGGGTTATAAATCCACCCATAATGGAATGTAAAAATCACATCGTACTCCTGGCCCTGGTAATGCAACAGAGTTATAAATCCACCCATAATGGAATGTAAATACCTTTATCATTAAAGAGCGAATTACGGTACTCATCTTATAAATCCACCCTATATTGGAATGTAAATCGCCGGAATATGGCATGGCCTGCGCCGCGCAGCTCCCCTTTAAATCCACCCAAAATGGAATGTAAATGACATTACAACACCCACATCATCACGAGCGCCATAGCCTTTAAATCCACCCACAATGGAATGTAAATTCCCCCTCCCCGTGACCTCTTCCCCTCGAGGCCTTTCCCAAAAATCTACCCATACTGGAATGTAAATAGCCATGTAGTTTCTCCAATGTTTAATTTATATGTCTAATTAATCCACCCATAGTGGAATGTAAATGAATGGCATATACAGCAGGACGTTTTAACGCTGCTGAACCTTTAAATCGTTCCATATTGGAATGTTAAAACCATAAGGCCGGATACGTAGTCAACTGCCATGCAGCCCTTAAAATCCATCCATAATGGAATGTAAGTAGCGCCGATATAATGCCGCCTCCACCTTGGATTATTCCTTTAAATCCACCCACAATGGAATGTAAATTAGTCGGATATGGTGCGGTATTCCAACCCGTCGATCCTACAAATCCACCCATAATGGAATGTAAATAGCATTACTGCCATGATGGTCAGGCCGACAGGAAGCACAAAAATCCATCCAGATTGGAAAACCTTTTGAGAAAAAACAGGAGGTGCAACCTTGCCATTGTCATATGATGAAGCACGAGAAAAATACCGACCGGCGAAAATTCGCTGCCTGTTCATTGGCGAATCTCGACCGGCAGGAGGAACGTTCTTTTTCAATGAAAACTCAAATCTCTACTTTGCAACTAAAGAGGCTTTTCAGCGGACTATGGGTACAAGTTTTGACTGCAAGTTGTTTCAGGAGTTCGGCTGCTGGCTCTACGACGTGTGTGACGTTCCGGTGAATCATCTCATCCATGCGGAAAGAATAGCTTTGATCCAGAGGGGCATTCCAGCGTTAAGAGAAACCCTTCAGAAATTGAAGCCCAAATGCGTCATTGTCGTCAAAAAGGGAGATTTCGGAAAAACTGTGTATCCTTATGTATTAGACTCCGGTTATATTGATGGGCAAACTTCATGTTTACTGCCGTTCCCTTTATACCAGTACAGGGAACAGTACATAAGCGAGCTTGCTGCCTTGCTAAAAAAGTGTCTAAATGGTAAAGAAGATTAGATACTCTTAGACAGAACATACAATAGTCCCCGAGGCCACTTGGCTTCGGGGACTATTGTATGTTCGTCAAACATGCCGCTATGACGAACCCTTATTACGGACGTGTGATAAGTCCTTACGCTTCTTTCATTCCGATACAAAAATCATGCCGGTGGCATTGAATACTGCATATAAAAACTCCCTCTAGAAAGCTTTGAAAGAAGAAAGTAACTTTTATTTCAAGGTGAATTTCCAAGAATTGATTTTTTTAATCCAAAAAAATGGTATGATTATTTTGATACAGTTCACATCCACACATCACGCTTCCCGTCAGCCCTTTTATCCATAGGCGGCAAGCGTGCAGGCGGAGAGGAGAATGCTCTATGGATTATCGGCTTGGTTCACTAACGACAAAATTCGGCCTTACAAAGAATGCGATCCGCCATTATGAGAAGCTTGGACTTGTGAATCCGATACGTTGATCCGGAGAATAATTATCGCTATTTTGACAGTACGGACATCGCGTACTTTGCAAACTTCATTCCTTTCGTTCCTCCGGGTTCTCACTGAAGGAGATCAGTGATATCTTTCAGGAGCAATCCATTGAAAGTGTCCGGAATACCCTGCGGGAAAAGCAAACTGTTCTATCCTCGCAGATCGAAGAGCTGCAGTCCAAAATACACAATATCCATTACATGCTGGACACGCTGGATCAAATAGATGAACAGCTCTTTTCCTGTCATGTAGAGACACATCCGCATCTGTTTTGGTTGCCGCTCATTGGGCAGGGCGAGCAGAACGCGGCGCGTGAAAAAGTCGAATGCAAATGGATAGAGGCGATGCCCTTTGTGAGGATTTCCCATATGCTCAGCTTTGAAAGCGATGGGGCGTATCACCCGTACCGATGGATACTGCACCGATCAGAGCAGCATACTCAAGCATCACCTGCCGGTGAACAAATGTGTCAGGGAACTTGTCCCGCGCCCCAGCATCCGCTTCAACTTTTTCCTTTACTTTAGGGTATCAGGACGAATTTCAATATGAATGGTTTTTGCCGCTTTTCTCATATGCGCAAAGAAATGGGTATAAAGCCAGCAAAAAGCGCACTCTCCTACGGCATTTGGAGCCTGGGCAACGGCCCAGAAACCGTTTATTTCAACGAGCTTTGCTTCCCATTGAGAATATGGACGCATAAGTCACATTCCTCTCCTTGGCATCAGGGCCTCTGTTTTATTCATTAGGTTAAATTTTCTCAGATGTATTGACTGTGCAACAGTTGCACCCTTTATAGTTTTTATATGAAGGGACAACCGGAGCCAAACTTGCCTGCCGTGGCCGTAATCCGGCGGTCCCTTACAACAAAGGAGGAAAAGATCATGAACCGGAAACTGATGCGAAGTCTTTCGATGGTACTGGTACTAATGTTCCTGATGGGGGGCGGTATTCGGCTGTACTCAAACGCCCCCTGCTGCGGCACCGGAATCTGAAGGCATCAAAATGAAGGCCGGTACGTATACCGGGCACGGCAACGGTTTTTCGCTCATCGAGCCTTTGCCTGTCCATGTAACGGTCAGTGAAACGAAGATACTGGATATCCAAGGTGGACGAGGAAAACGGTGAAACGCCTCCCTCCTGAAGACGGTTTATCGACAAATGATCCCCGTGTGCTGGAAAAGCAATCCATCGGCGTGGACCTCATCACGGGCGCCACCGTCTCCAGTGCCGCGTTTAGGGTCGCCGTCACAGCCGCGCTGCAGCAGGCGCTGGATGCGGCAGGATCCACAGAAAAGGCGTCCGATCTGTTCTGGGTGGACGCTGCATATCCTGCCGGGAAACCCAGACGATTGATGTAGACGTCGTCGTTGTCGGCATGGGCGGAACCGCTGCGCCGCAGCTATGCACACCGCCGAATTGCTGAAGGAAGCCGGCGGTGGCAGTGTTTTGGCACTCGAAAAGGCTGCAAGATACGGCGGAACTTCTGCGCTTACTTCACATATGCTCGCATTCAATCCGCCTGTATTGCTGCAGTCTATCAACAACGGAGAAGATCTGGTATCATTGGATGTGATTGAAGAGAAGGTCGGTCCAATGAATGCTGGGAATCCTTTTTGGGACAAATTTAAAACAACTACGGGAGACCTGCTCGATTGGCTGATCAGCCATGGCTTCGATTTTCACGCCGGCCCGCGCAGAGCCGGTATGTTCAGCGAATACCCGGGTATATATGACTATGGCTCTACGTTTGGCGGCAACAAGGCCCTGATCGCGACCTTCTTCGATAAAATGATCAGTGATTACGAGGCGCTCGGCGGAAAGTACATGCTTGAAACTGAAGGCTATGACCTCATCTATGATGATGTCACCAATACCGTGACAGGTGTACTCGCGAGAAATGTCGTGGATGGCACGGAATATGTGATCAATGCGAAAGAGGTCATTTTAGCCACAGGTGGGTTGGCGGAAATCCGGATATGGTTCGGGATTTCAACTCCAACGGCTTCGCATACAAACTCATCGGTTCCGGCCAGAACACGGGCGAAATGGTTGCCGCTGCATGGAAGATAGGCGCCGGACGAGAGGGAGACGAACAAGGAGGCGAATATTCATAACGCTGCGCCGATAGCCATCATCAAGGACTTCCCTGATCAATTATTATGATAATGCGGAAACCTGGACAGGAAGACCGCTCACCTTCGCAGGGAAGACTTACTGGACAGAGCAGACAAATCTTCCTGTAGGCACCGATTCTTGGACGGGAAGACCGGCCACATGGTCGCTGAATGATGTGCCGCTGATCATGGTCACAAATATGAACACCTTGTTCGTAGGCCAAAATGCCCAGCGTTACGCAAACGAATCAGATATGTGGCCATGGTGGCAGGGTGGAGAAAGGTATTACAGCATATTCTCCGAAAAACAGATTCAGGAAATCAAGGAAAAAGGGTTTGACCATACGCATACGGGCTTATTCTTCACTTTTGGCAATGAATCGTTCCCCCTCAATACGCCCATTCCGGAGATGGATGAAATCATGCAGGCCGGTATAAAAGCCGGATGTATCGTGAAGGCCAATACCGTAGCAGAGCTGGCGCAGCAGCTTAAGCTTGATCCCGCCACATTGGATGCTACCGTTTGCGTCTTATAATGAGGCATGCGAAAAGGGGCGTGGACGAAGCGTTCGGAAAGCCCGCGAAATACCTTTGGGCACCGGGTGCCGAAGGCCCCTACTACGCGGTAATCGGGTGAGGCTTATAATTATAGTTCCTCGGGCGGGTTGACCATTAATGAATCTTGGGAAGTCACAAAGCAGGACGGCACCGTGATTAACGGACTCTACGCCGGTGGTACGGACGCGTTGGCATACATGCCCGGCGGCTTTGGCGGCACTCCGCAGACATGGGCCTATATGTCGGGGTACTGGTCTGCTGAAAATGCCGTACAGAAAAATCAACGGATAAAAAACTGCTCTTTTCACGGCGGCAGATACTTTAAAAAAACATTGGGAGCCGCATTGACTCCCAATGTTTTTTGCTCTTCTGAGTCCGAGTTGTTTAACCTCAAAACGCAAACACTCATTGATTTGCCCGATCGACCAGAAATTCGGGTCGGATTTCCCATTTATGGTTCTTGTCCGAATACACAAATCCATAACACGATAAATAACCAACGACTTGTTTTCGCCGGTTAATAAATGAATATCTAGTCTCTTTGTTTTTAATTAACGATGATTGACGGCTACAGTCTCAGTTGTACTTACAGTGCCCCTTAACCATGGCGGAATATCCAGGAAAATCTTCAATGTATATATACTGAAAAGTCACGATGCAGCAGTGTGATCAGGGATAAACACGGATCCGGTACAAAGAAAAAAAGAATAGTTCCAAGAAGCCAATAGGATACGTGCTGCCCCACCATATTCTGGGCAGCAGCAGTCATTTCTAGCTATAATAGGCTATAGAAATTGCAAATACTCTTGAAAAATTAATCGTTGTATAATACAATTGTTAAATGAAGCGATTGTTGAGGTTTTTATCATGTTTATATGCGACATCAGTATTTTTAATAAGTATGGAAAACAAATGCTAGACGAATTGCTCAGCCCGCTTAACCTTTGCTGGCGTGAGCTTGTTGTAATCCTTGTCATTGAACAAATACCGGGGGTTACCCAAGCCCGTTTAAGTCCATTCCTTCAGACCGATAAAGCAAATGTAACAAAGCTGCTGCAGGCAATGCAGAAAAAGGGTCTGATAAAACGTGAGACGAGTGAAGAAGATCAACGAAATAAGATTTGCCATCTAACAAACAAAGGGAATGAACTAACCGATCAATTGCACAAAATTCTTGATTTGTGGGAAGCTGCTTGCTTTCAGCATATCGATAAGAACGACATCATTCAATTCCGGAGAATCAGTGAAATCGTTACGCAAAACCTAATTAAATAGGGCTAAATATAAAAAATTAAAAGATTTTACTGAAGGAGGATTACCATGGATAAAACAAAAAAAGCCTGGATTAATGTACTCTTCTTGGCAATTACGCTCATCATCAACACCTTGGGCGCTCTGGGAATAATCAACGGGCTTTCGCAAAAGCAAATTTCGGATATGTATGTCACCCTGATAACACCGAGTCCTTCCACATTCAGTATCTGGAGCGTCATCTATTCACTGCTGATTATTTCTGTTGTTGCAATGCTAGTGAATAAAAATGACCCGTATTACCGGAGTGCTGTTGATCAGATCAGTGTCCTTTTCTGGATTTCCTGTATCTTCAATATTGCTTGGATCGTTACTTTTTCCTACGTGTTGGTTGAGTTATCTGTACTTTTCATTCTTGCGTTTGTCGTCACATTGTCGTTGCTTTGCCAGCGACTTCTGAAGATTCATGAAAAAAAGCGTTGGCTGCTGCCTTTAAGCTTCGGAATTTACACGGGTTGGTTGTTCATTGCGACTGTCGTCAATATAGCCGCGGCGCTCGTCAAGATGAAGTGGGACGGGTTTGGAATAGCCGATCACGTTTGGGCAATCATGATACTTATTATTGCGGTTATATTGGTCATTGCGGTGCAACAGAAAAACCGTAGTGCTGCTTTTCCGCTGCCAGTAGCATGGGCATATTTTGGTATCTATCAATTTTTGAAAGCACCGGAAGGGTTTAAAGGAGAATTTGCGCTGCTGCAAACCACTGCGCTTGTAGGAATGGTTGTCTTACTGGTCGCGGCTGCCATTCAGCTGTCTCGAAACCGTTTATTATTGATTCCGGTATCAAATGGTGACGAGTCTAACTGGTGAATCCGGTATCATTGCTAAATTATAGCCGGACGATTCAATGAAACAGAACAGCCCTCAGTGGCCGATTTTCTTCGATCACAGAGGGCTGTTGTTTCAACGGTTTCATTTCATTTAATTTTTATCGGATAATTAATTCGATTTTACTGACTAAGGAGATGTGTTTATGTCAAAAGAAACAAATAATGAGTTATCTTTGCTAAAAACAATCCTTTGGATATATATTATCTTATGTTTTGTGATTGCGGGACTAAACTATGGATATGTGAAGACCGCGCCTGAATCTACTACAAAGCTGATTTCATGGGTATGGCACTTTTATGAAAACTGGGTTAAAACGATTTTTATTGTAATCGCCGGTATTTTGACGCTCAGAATCATAAAAAGATCCAGGCGCACCCAAATGAGAAAAAGGAATTTGATCGGCTTTATGATAGCTGCCCTGATTGTTCATATCGTTTTTCCTTTGATACTTAATAATAACGAGTTATACTTTTTTACAATGCCGCTGCCTTGGACTACTACACCACTGTACCTGTTGTTTGAGAATTCATCGTTTTATGCCAGCAAATTTCCACTCTGGGGCGCTACCGGAATAACAGTATCCTTGATTTTTTATGTTATGTACAGCGTCATTGTGCTTATCGGTACATTATTTTTTGGCAGGCGTTGGCAATGCTCAACAATATGCCTCTTTAACGGTTTTGCTTCGGAAGTGTTCGCGCCTGCTTTTCCTTTGATCGGGAAAAAGAAAAAAGTCAATCCAACAACAGTCATGGTATTGATGATCGTCAAGTGGGTTGCTTTTATTCTTGCGTTATTTTTTACTGGATATTGGGTTCTGTTATTATTTGGCATGCCTGTATTCGGTGATTATGGCCTAATTATCAAATTAGAAAATCTCAAATATTTAAGCGCGGAATTATTGATGATGATGTTTTTTTGGATCGTTTTTGTCGGCAGAGGATACTGTTATTACTGTCCTTTAGGCACTTTACTGGGTTTGATGGGAAAAATTTCTAAACAAAAAATTATAACAAATAATACAGAATGTGTAAACTGTAATCAGTGCAACCTAGTGTGTCCGATGTCGATTGATATTAATAGCAAGGCCTTAAAGGGAGAACCCGTGACTTCTCTTAGATGTGTGGGGTGCGGCCATTGTGTGGATGCTTGTACAACCAAAACCTTGTCCTACACGACTGCATTTTCAAGTAGGACTTCGAAAAAGAAATTCGATGCGCCTGAGAAAAATAATAGCGATTAGATAATAAAAATTGTCGTATTTGATAGCTTTAAATTTTCTGACGCGGAATCTATTGCGATGATGTCAAAATTCAGCTAGTCTAAATGCTTCATTTAGGTTCAAATCCTGTAATTCTATCAATTGCCAAGTTCTTGGCGGAGCAAAAAAGCAGTAAAAGTAATGTGCGATTTTTACCTTTTTCGGGACAAAAGAGTCGGAGCGGTTTTAAACACCGCTCCGGCTTCTTCTAAGGCTTGAAGGTCTCTATTTGATGCTTTTGCTCAATTTTTCCTAAAAACAAAAAAAGAGTACCTTTGTCGGGGTAGCCAAAAGTAAAAAAGTGCGTTCCTTCGTGCCATTGACTCACCAATCGAGCAAAATCGAGGGAAGAACCATAAAAAGTAAGATGCATTATGTGCGGCGGAGCACTCTTTTCGCGCTCCGCCCGCACCCTTGTTTAATGCTCAATCCATTGCCTTGTAAGTTCTCACCGTCATGAGAATTGCCGCCTCCCGGGCAGCCATCCCGAAGCCGGCTGTGGCCTGCGCCACGGTAATTGGCTTGGGCATGAAGTTTCCCGCGGTGTCACCCTTGATGATGCCGAGCTTAGACATGTACTTGGCTCCGTCCACCGCCCAAGGGGAGATATCCTTCTGATCGGGGAAATCGTTTACGCCCAAAACGCTGTAATCGGCGTTTGGCACGATGGCTTTGATGGCCCGGAACAGCATGGTGGCGCATTGCTCGCGGTTAATGAGCGTTTTGGGCGAGAAGGTCGTAGCCGATGTACCCGTCGTGATACCAAGCTTGTAGGCCTTTAGGATCTGGCTGTTCGTCGTGTCTGCAAAGGGGTTCGGAGTCATCGGAGATGCTGTCATTCCGGTCATCTTTTCATACAGCAGCACGGCAAGCTCGCAGAATTCCTCACGGGTAATGGATTTGGTCATATCGGCGCCTATAAGAATATCGGGGATAAGACCCAGCCCGTTTGCCTCCGTCAGTTCAGGTTCGGCCCATGTGCTGGCGTTGGAGTAAAAGCTTTCAGGGCCGGGTAAGATGGGTATGATCGGAAGCATATCCTCCGGAAGCAGGTCAGGGGCTTCGTCCTCCGCAGGCGCCGGTATAACCGGGATGGAAATATCCGGCCAGGTAATTTGCAGCGGAGGAATCTTCAGGTCTGTGGAGGGAATCGGGAAGGTGATGGGTGCCCGGACCCTAATCGCAGGAAGATCAGCATACGCAAAGTACCCTTTTGTGGGATAGCCGTACCATGTCGGCGTTGTCCACCCTTCTTTACCGAAAGGATAGTAAATGGTAAAACCTTCGGCCGTATTCCAAAAGAGTTCAATGCCGATTGACGGCGCGTTGCCGGTGAATCTTGCGTCAGCGAGATTCGAACAGCTCTGAAACGCTTTTTTACCTATCTTGGCAACGTTGGATGGGATGGTAACCGTGGACAGATTGGAACAGCGATAAAAAGCATAGTTGTTGATCAGCTCCACAGTCTCGGGTATTGCTATGGAAGAAAGCGCAGTGCATCCGGAGAACGTACCGCTTTGAATTTCTTTGAGACCATCCGGAAGGTTGATCGATTCTAGATTTATGCATCCTGAAAAAGCGTTATGTTCGATCGTTTTCACTGTGGAAGGGATCACTATGCTTTTCAGGCTGGCACAGTCTGAAAAAGTTTCTGCCGGAATCAATTCCAGTTTGGCCGGCAAAGTAACATTCGTCAGCATCTTGCTACCCTTAAAGCAATCAATGTACAGTTTTGTAGTGCTTCCCACGAATTCAACTGTGGTCAAGCTTTTGCAATAACGAAATGAACCGTAAACGAGAACAACACTCGCCGGCACGGTTACCTTTTGTAAATATCGGCTCCCGGAAAATGCCTGGAATGAAAGATGAGAGACTCCATCGGGAACGTTGAAAGATATATCCGGCTTTGCCGGAGGATACTGAAGTAGGTTTTTCTTATCCTTCGAGTAAAGTACCCCATCCATGCTTGCAAAAGCAGGGTTTTCCGGCGCAGCATTGATTGATTTAAGGTTGTTTGTTTCATGAAAATAGTAAAAATCCGTTAGGTTTTTAGGAATGGTTATGGAGGTCAATCCCGAGCCGTGAAAGGCGTAGGAATCCAAAAATGTCAGGTTATCTGGGAGAGCGATACTTGTAAGTTTTGAGCATAATGCGAAAGACTCGCCCTCCAGCCGTGTCAGTGTCGAGGGAAGGGTAACATTGACAAGATTAGTGCAGTTATAGAAAGACATGTCTTTAAGCGTGGTGACCCCCTCCGGGATGACCACGTCGGTGAGTGTTTTATACCCGTTGAATGCCATAATGCCGATTACTCTGACAGGGCTTCCGCCTAATTGAGATGGAATTTCGATTTTCGACGCCGTTCCTTTGTATTTTGTAATCGTTGTGGCGCCGTTTGCTACCGTAAATTCATACTCCGGGGAAATTAAAGGTGGCAGTTCCGTAATTACGCCCGGCTCAATCGGGGTTATCGGTGCAATCGGTGTGATCGGTGTGATCGGCTGAGTCGGTGTGATTGGCGTAATTGTAATGCCATATGCGGGAGTAATAAGCGCTGAGAAAAGCAGCAGTGTGGATATGACCAACGCGGTGAACTGTTTCAGAGGCAGACTAGTCTTTTTCATGGCGCAGCTCCTTTCGATTATATACGTATTCATATTACTCTATGGGTATATCCAAGAAACAAAAATGACAAGCCATGAGCCCTTTTTTAGGTTTCATTTTGCTAATAACGAGACCCTTTTACGAAAACGAACTACTTTTAATTATAGTTTATTACCGTAATAGCCGAAAGTCAATTGTTGGACGTCAATTAGTATTTCACCGTACGATATTCAAAACTGAGGTGTTCAAATCCTCACGCGCTGTAATTGTTGACTTCTTTGCAGCGCAAACGACAATCAAACGTACAGGCTATATTGAGTGCGCTTTACGGCAAAAAAGAGCCAGAGCAGCTTTACCTGCCGCTCCGGCTCTTGTGAATGGCTCAAAAGCCTGTCTTTGCCTGATTTCATCGAATTTGCCCAAAACGAAGAAGAACACACCTTTGCCTAGGCAGTCAATAGAGTGCTCTATCCTTCCAAAAACTCACCAACCGGAGCAAATTCGCGGGTAGAACCAGTGTACATCATATGTTCAAAAAGGCGATGAAAGGGAAAATCTCCCCTTCATCGCCAGGATCCCGCTTTATTTTGTTTCTCAAAATTTTTTTGTGCGATTAGTCAACTTTTTTTGAACTCATCCGTTTTTTCTTTAAAGTCCTCAACGATATCGTCAGCTTTCTCCTTTACTTCGCCGATGACGTTCTCGGCCATTTCCAGTCCGTCGTCTTTGAGCGCTTCAGCTTTATCTTCAACTTTTTCTTCGAGGTCATTGGCTTTTTCTTTGACGTCCTCAACAAAATCGTCGGCTTTTTCCTTCACTTCGTCGATGACATCCTCGGTCTTTTTTTCTCCGCCATCTTTAAGCGCTTCAACTTTTTCCTCAACTTTTTCTTTGAGGTCGTCCGCTATTTCTTTCACGTCCTCAACGATATCGTCGGCTTTCTCCTTAACATCGTCGAGAATATCCCCAGCTTTTTCCTTAACATCCTCGAAAGCGTCCTCGGCCTTATCTTTCACGCTGCCAAAGATTTTCCCCATTTTATCCTTGAAACCGTCCATTACATTTCCTCTTTCTAATAAATTATTCTTGTTAACATACTGCAAATTCGACAGCAACGCGCGAATCCGGTTCAATTAAAACAATTATTTAAGAGACTCCAGCGGGGTGTCCGGCTGATCAAAAAGAAAGTTTTTCCTTCAGGCCCTCAATGAGCGCTTTCACCTGATCATCGGGCAGGTCGAACCCAAGTACAACTTAACCATATCATGACACAAAGATATTAATCATTCCATGTAAATTAATGCGCCTTAGTCCAATGGTCTTAGTGAGGAAACAATATTTCTATCGTTACCCAGAGAATAACGAGCAATCCAATGATAACAGATAGCAGTGTCGCTGGCGATCTGTCTTTGCTTTTTATCATTGAGTAAGTTCCCAAAATAAAACCTATCACCCCTAGGCCGGCAATTACAAATGATGGAAAAGAAACACTGTAAGTAAAAAATTTTAAGATCATCATCACGATAAAAAGCAGAGTAACCCATGCCGCATATTTACCCGCTTTCGCTTTTGACCAAAGGCCAGCCTTCACAGCGTGTCACCCCCTTATTTTATATGTGGCTCGTTTTTACTGAATTGTGTGATTGCATCTTCTCTTAATCCCCAACAGATCATCAGAAACTCATCTGTAAAATAAAGCGCTGTCCCGCCTAAAGTGTAGGTCAAAAACCGTGTTACGGAAAAGCTGTAGCCAAAGACTGGGACCATCTTTTGAGCGGAACCGGGGCATTAATAAATGCTCTTTGAGTGTTATAAGAACTGACCGCATGTTAAAAAACATTTCTATAGGTCATCTTCGTCTACACTGAAAGTGTCCCATTGATCCAAATCCCCTTCTTCGAAGCCCTTCATAAACCAATTCATGCGTTGGGCAGAAGTTCCATGAGTAAAACTGTCAGGCACGATGTATCCCTGCGCCTGTTTCTGTATCCGATCATCTCCGACAGCGCTTGCGGCATTGATCGCCTCTTCGATATCACCCGTTTCAAGAATGTTCATGTCTTCGGCGTAATGCGCCCAGACGCCCGCAAGATAATCTGCCTGAAGCTCAAGCCGAACAGACAATTCATTATACTCTTTCTCGCTTAACCGGGACCTCAATTCCTGAACATCCTCCATGATTCCCAGTTGATTTTGCACATGGTGCCCCACTTCATGGGCAATGACATAGGCCATTGCAAAATCCCCCGGGGCGTTGAAAGTCGTTTGAAGCTCTTGATAAAAACTCAAGTCGATGTACACTTTGCTGTCCCCGGGACAGTAAAAGGGTCCGGTCGATGATCCGGCCGTTCCGCAGGCAGACTCCACATATCCTGAATACAATACCAATATTGGTTCTTGATAGTCTTGATTGATGTCGGCAAAAATATCATTCCAGACGTATTCTGTATCTGCCAGCACCACCGATACAAACTCTGCCAATTCCTGCTCTTCAGCAGTCGGCTGATAAGAAGTAATTTCACCTTGATTGGTCAATTGGGGTTGGTTGATGATCTGGCCCGGATCTCCCCCAAGAAGCATGTACACAATGAGAACGATGATTCCCAAGCCACCCCCAAAAGCCCCTTTCCTTCCCATTCGAAGGCCGCCCGTTCCTCGTCTGTCCTCCACATTTGAGCTTCCGGTCCTGCCTTTCCACTTCATTGCGTTGTTGCCCCTCCTATTCTTTTCCAATTTATAGGCGATAACAAAAAGACCGCTTTTACTATGGCCTCTACAGCTGCCGCCCTGTGAATACGGTATCGATACTTTTGATGAGGACTTTTTTCCCAACTAAACGCAACAAAGTACCTTTGGAGTAGTCTCTGGAAGCAGAACTCCGGCAGTCTTTTTCACGGGCGATTTACATTGCTAATCAAGATGTGAACAAAGCAACGCGACGGGCAGGAATAGCGTGGACTATGACCCTTCAGCCACTCCTGCCCGCTACGGCTAAAACAATTTCTTAAGAGAATCCAGCAGGCCGTCCGCCTTGTCCAAAGATAATTTTGCCTTCACTCCGTCAATGAGCGCTTTCACCTGATCATCGGGCAGATCAATCCCAAGTACGGATTCAAGCGCTTTCACCGGGTCGCTGGAGAACTTGGATGCAAAGTCCTTATCCGCCTTTACCTTGTCCATGATCTCTTCGATTTTCACTTTTATGTCCATGCGCTTCTCCTTTGCTATTTTGATTTCAGCAAATCCCGAATCTCTTCAAGCAGCAAAACTTCCGGGGCGGGCGCCGGCGGAGCTGGGGGTGCTTGCGCCTCTTTCTTTTTTCCGGACGACAGGAGTTTAATAAACAGGAAAATAGAAAAAGCAATAATCAGGAAATCCACGATCGCTTGAATGAACGAACCGTAAAGGATCGCAACTTCCGCGATATCTCCGCTTGCCGGCGTGATGACATATTTTAAGTCGGTGAAGCTTTTCCCGCCCAAAATAACGCCGATCGCGGGCATGAGAATGTCATTTACCAGAGATGAGACGATTTTGCCGAACGCTCCGCCGATAATTACGCCGACAGCAAGGTCAATCACATTTCCTTTTACCGCAAACTCTTTGAATTCTTTCAGCATTCGAACACCTTCTTATAATTTCAGTACTGAAGAATACGGGGCAGCGCTGCCGCTTGTTTTATCCAGTCTGCCACCTGAGCCTCAGTGGGTACTTTCCGAACGAGCGCTTTTGCGTCGTTGGTTTCCTGCATTTTTTTGAAAAGGTTCTCTGCTTTGCGCGTTGCCAGTTCGGGCACGGTGTCAACGCCGGCGGCTTCCAGCAATTCGGCATACTCCCCGCCGATACCCTTGATACGGGCAAGATCCGCGTGGTTTGCCCACTTGAGAATCAGTTTCTCGGAAATTTCTGTTTTTTCAGCGAGTTCAGTTCTTCCTTTTTTTGTTGCACATGCGTCCAACAATGCTTCGACCGACTTTACTCCGGCCGCCCCCAACTTAGCCTCATAGGTTTCTCCGATTCCTTCGATCATGCTGAGCTTTGACATTTAATTACCCCTTTCAATATGTAGTTTTATAAAGAAATCTGTCCGGAACAACAAGTTGATTTGAAGTCAAAAAGCAGCCCAAACCGATTTCATTATCCAGGGTTAATCATATTTATTGTGTTTATCGATATATAAAAGGTTCGTTTTGCTGAAATCATCTTTGATTTGTTCGTATGTTTTTATTTCCTCTTCATTTGCCGGGCGAACGTACATTTTCCCGCAATCGGGACACTGCTCAACATTTCCAACCCGCACAAAAATAAATTGAACGTTTCACATGCGTAGATCATTTGTTAAATCTCCAAACAATTATTTTCCAGGACTTATTTAATCACTTGATATTGTTTAAGGTATTGCACCGCTCATTTATTACACCGTGATCGTCAAGCCGCTGTTGCAATTTTTGACATGGGCCCCTTCTGATAGCAGATAAAACGCATTTTACAGTGCCCAATTTTCCCCAAGATGGTCCGAGTCTTTGGCTACAGCTCGACCGTGACACGGTTTTTGCCCTGCACCTTTGAGCGGTACAGCGCTTTATCCGCTCTGATGATCGAATCATTGTAGCCGGTATCTGTATTATTAAAACTCGATACGCCCATAGATATGGTCACTGAGTGTTTTTGGTTGTCGTCTGAGCACTCATATTTAAACTCAGAGACAGCATTTAACAGTTTTTGTGTAAAGCGGGCAATATCATCTTCTCTTAATCCGCGACAGATAATAAGAAACTCATCACCACCCCATCGGCAGCAATAGTCTGTACTGCGTATATGGCGGCTAAGTAGGTCAGCAGTCTGTTTCAGCACAATATCTCCCGCATTGTGCCCGCAATCATCATTAATTTTTTTAAAGTCGTCAATATCAAGCATAATGATCGCAGCATTTTGGTCAATATCTTTATAAGATGAGAATGCTGATTTCAGCTGACTCTCAGCGCCCCTTCTGTTATATACGGAAGTTAACGCGTCCTTGAACACTTCATCATTAAGCGCCTGACTGGTATTCTTATAATACCATTTTTCCGAGCGTGAGACAAAGAGCAAAGCGATTGCGATCAGTAAAATAATGACAGCGGCGACTGCCATCATAATACGGTTGATATAGCGTTCATTCTGTGCAGTTGACTCATTTACTAAGGATTCGACATCATCTAAATGAACGCCCATTGCGATGATCCAATTGTACTCTGGATAAAGCTTCGCGTAGGTGATTTTTTCAGATATGACGTCGCTGTTGTTTTTCTTAAAGAAATAGGTAAAAAACAGTTCCCCGTCTCGCTTTACACCCTCAAGTTCCGTCAAAAAAGGGTGATTGCCTTCTATGTCGGTCATGTTTGTGGAAAGAAACATACCCTCGGTATCTTCTAGGTTGGGGTGGACTCGACGAATTGCATAATTATCGCCGCCATTGTAATTGATCACTTCGTTTACCCAAATGTAGGCGTCGTTTGAAAACTTAAAATTATGGATTTCATCACGTATTTGCTCTTTGACGATCTTGTCAATATTCTCTTTTCTGACATAAATTACTACGCTGTATTCCCCATAGGCATGCTGAGAAAACACAGGTGAGGAATTAGAAGCGGATGTGATTTTCTCATCAGCCAAGATCCCGTCGTCTTCGGTTGCGGCACCGGAGGTGTATAAAATTTTACCGCCTTGGTTCTCAATGATTATCACGGAAAAAATTTCTCGTTCTTTTAACAGTTCAACGCTTGAGTTCAAAAAATTCCCGTTATCAGAAGTATATAAACCATCCAACTCATTTTTGATGTCAGCGGTTAAATGGTTGTAGTATGAAATTTGGTCATTTTGCTTTCTTTCGATCATAAGAATGACGTTGTTGACGGTATCCTTAAGAAAAGTCTTCTTTGCCTCAGTAATGCCTTCCGTGGTATTTTGCTGGTAAGCTTCTTCAATTTTATTAATGGCAACATTGTATACCCCACTGATGGCTGCCCCTAGAATAAGCATGGAAACTATCATCAAAACCCGATATTTGTCTCTAGAGAAACTCATAATCTCGCTCCATAAAATCAATTTTTCCCGTGGTTGTCAAAAGAAATCATTGTCGGGTATGGTTTTTACAGGCGTGTAATGGGGTATGGATTTTGCAGACGTGCAAAAAAAGCGTTCCATGTTTTCCGCAGTTCATTTTCAGAAAGGGGCCGGCGAGAAAAAACAATGTCAAAAGTGTTGCTGTTCAGAAACTTCATAAACAGTTTTGTGGCCTCGTCTTGCGGTGTATCGATAAGCCCTTGCTGTATGCAGTCATTGACGATTCTCCCAATAAAACAAAGCTTGTTCTTTTGCTGCTGTAAAAGAAATATTGTTATATCCTTTTGTACTTCAGCCGGAGGAAATAATGAAAATCTCAGAAAAAAACGAGTTTCATCTATGTTGTCAAGAGTGTATTTGATGCTGAACCTGAAAAGCGCAAATAATTTTTCATCAGGGGAAATGTCCGCCGTATCATTAAAATAAAAACCGCTTTCTTCTAAATATTTTACCCATAAGGAAGATACGATAGATAAAAAAAGTCCTTTTTTTGAATCGAAAAAATTGTATATCGATGGAGCTTCAACCCCCGCTTTTTTGCATATAGTTCTTATGGTTGTGGCCTCATAGCCGTTATTCAAAAAAAGGTGAAAGGCCACTTTTTGAATATGCATTATTTTTTCTTTTCTATCCATTTATATCAATCATCCCCTAATAAAATTATAACGTTTGTTAAAGTGTACTCCCAATTTTGGCATTTTTCAACATTTTTTGTTAAATAGTAACAAATTTATATCTAGCTGCAGCCATTCTCAATCAAATAAAGCCCTCGCCGGCCGACCTCATTCGACTGCCAAAGGCAGCGGTCTGCTCGTTCCTCACCTTGTCAGTCTTCGCGTCCGAATCCCACATCATCACGGGCTCGGCCTGCATGCAGCGCAAAAACACACCGTGCAGCCGCTCCGCAATGGTCTCACGATCGACCCCGAGGGCCGCGTACTTCTCTAATGCGCGCGCACGCCTGTACGCGGACACCTTATCATTTCTTAATAAACGGGACGCCGCCACGGCCGCCGCCGCCTCTTTCCCGTTTCCGTATCCGGCCCGCATCGCCGCTTTCGTGCCGTTCCCGTCCAGGTCAAGCTCCAACACAAAATCCCGCTGCCGCTTTGAGCAAAGCTTCCCCAACTCCTCAGCCGACAGTGCCGTGTTTTCTACGTCCGCCATTTTCAAACACCCCCTTACGCAAAAAAAGAAGGGCGCCGCTAACGGCGCCCTTCTTCATCTACACAATACCACATTCCGAGTGTTACATTCTATTCCATTTGTTTGTTGCCCCTGCGGGATTTTGCTTAATTCAGGTCGATGAGTTTCGCAGTTATTCCCTCAAGGCCATTCAAATCCTTGACCAACTGCTCAACCTCGCTTTTTTCTCCACAAGGCTGCAGCACGATCAACCCGTCGTTTGAACAAGCGTTATCGCTTGTCTCATGAAGTCCCAACCGCGCTCTAATGAAGCATCCGTTTTTGGTAAGCGTCTCTTGAAAATTCACAGCATTCCCCGTTCTGTTGTCCATCCGAACGCCAATCAAATAATAACCAGACATTCTTTTTTACCTCCTTGCAGTTGTTATATAGATTATATCGCATGTCGTCAAAAAAACAAGTAAAAGGTCAATCCGCTCCTTTCTCAGCTCCATGTGTTACATTTTTCCGTCACGGCGAGCGAGCGCGGCCTCGCGCAGCGCCTTCGGGTGCAGCTCATGGGTCACATGCTTATAGCTGTAGTGCATCTCAATCGCTACTTTCTCCCAGGTGAGCCCGTTTATGTACCTCTGCGTCAAAAGCTCCCGCAGCCGGGTGTCCTCCACCCGGCCGATGACTGAAAGCGTCTGCGCCTGCTCCTCCCACAGCAGCGCAATCCGCTCGTCAAGCATATCCGACAGCCTGTGCAGCGCCTGCTGCCTGCGGTCCTGCTTCTCCTCCGGCAGCTCGCCGCCCTGCACCTTCCGGTCGACGTCATGCCGCCCGGTCGTAACCGCCGTCCCCTCCGCTTCCGACGCCGCGCGGGCCTTAGCCGCGATCAGCGCCCGCACCTCACCGCCTGTGTTCAGCGCCCGTGCGAGCCACAGTTTTGTCTGCCTTATCTCATCCATGGACGCCACCTCCCCCATCGGCAGCGTCGTCCGCCGCTTTTTGCTTTTTATGATCCACCCCGCCGCAATTCGGGTTTTCCCTCGGCGGCAATATGTACCGGATATACTGCGGCCGGCCCGGCATATACCGGCTGCGGTCTAAGAGCTGCCCGCCGCGGGGCACCCTAAGCTCGGCGCCCGACGGTGCCACCCGGTCCTTTGGCAGCGGCCTTATCAAGTTACGGGACGAGGTGTACTTCTTGGCATCCGGCAGCCGGCGCACCTGCCGCACCAGGTACTCCGCGATCGCCGTATAGTCCGCCTGCCCGGACAGCGGCGACCACTCCACACCGCCAAGCCCCCAGCAGGCCTTCACCGCCTCCAGTGCCTCCCCGTTTATCACAAGGTGATGGTGTACCCGTACCATCTCGCCGGTCTCTCCGTCCATGTCGCTCGTCACTGCGACATACTTGAATTCCACCGTATCCGGAAGCGCCCGCTGCACCCTACGGATGAAGTTTTTCATCTCGGCCTTGGCCGCAAGCCAAATGAGATCCTCGTCAGAAGGAGCCACCTCACTGTCGGCCGGCTCTCCAGCATGGCAGGCTTCGCATTCATCTCTTACGCTTTGTGCTTTTGCTAAGAGAGTGTTGTATGTGGCGTTTGAATAATCAAGCCCCACCAGCAGGTCCCCTTTACCAAAGTTTGCATTGATAAGCCGGGCCACCCGCCGCACTGCCGAAGTCTCGTTTTGCTCCATCTTCGCGAGATCGCTTTTTAACCGACGACCGAATCTCGGCCGCCGTCCTTCCGGAATCCAGAACTTGATTTTTTCCCCGACCTCTCCGGCCTCATAAGTCCGCACCACATAGTAACCCTGCATGCTGCCCCTCCGAAACTCTATATCTGTTGTCAAGGTTCTAAACTTAGGCCCTTACCAAGCCCGACAACGCGCGCACGCGCGTATTTATAAAAGAAGCTTTCTATAAGGTAACGAAAGCCGGACCCGCACCGCCTGTCGCCTGCCCTTTTCCGGGCTTCCGCCAAAAAACACGTCGGCCACATTTCCTCTTACATCCGAACCAGTATCCACAGCCACAAGCTGCAAATCACCGACATAGAGCACTGAGTCAAGCTCGATGACCGCGGGATCCACAGCGCATGTCATCAGGTGCTGCGAGGCCTCACCGGTTGCGGTCTGATAGCCCCATCGCCCCCCGTCACAATCCGGCGTGTATACCGTCACCCTAAACTCCCCCAAGTACGGGGGCTTGTCCACTTCATTAGGTACCTCAGGCACCAAAGCATCATGCGCTGCAACCTGGACAACCTGCCGCTGCTGCTCCTCAATGGCTGCCGCCTTCTCCATGGCTTGGTGCTCTGCCATGCGCACATGCCATGCGATGATGCAAAAAAACACCCCCGCCCAAGCCATCACCAGCGCCATCAGGCGCTGGTTTTTTCGTGTCATATCTTCTCATCCCCCTCTTTTCCCGTCACGCTGCTCACAATAACCGTGCCCTCGTCAAGCTTACTTTCCCACACAATACTGTCCGGGTCAAAGGTCTGCATGATGATTCCCATTCGAAAAAGATGTGCCGCCTTCGGATCGAGCTGCTTTAATCCGGTGTGAATATTCGCAATCACGGTCAGCACTTCAGTCGTGATGTCCATCATCGACCCTCCGGCCTCAATTCTCTTTCCAGATTCCACGATTAACACGGCGAAACTCCCTTTCTTTCAAGCCCTTGCCAGCATAACGGCCTTCACGGGGTGCAGCAGCGCGGGGCGGCCGTGCGCAGGCCAGCGCACATAAATGTCGGTGCCGGGGTTTTCTGCCTGATCAATCAGCGTCACCGTCGCGACAGTCCCGATTCCCGGATACCACTCCGGGTACCGCTTGGCCGAATATGTCCCGCCGATGTACATCACCCGATCCCCGACGTGCAGCTTACCTATTGCGACTAAGGTGTTTTGTTTTCTCGTTTCACTCAGTCCAAAACCCAAGTCGCTGCTACTCGCTCGGCTCCCTCCCACCGCCACAGGCGGCGGTCACCTCGCTCCCCGCCGTCAACGGTGTGGGTGGCACATGATCCGCACCTGCGCAGTCGCATTTCTGTTTGGGGTCAAGGTTTGCCCCGCAGTAGGGGCAGCTCTCGTAGTAATTCATATTCACGCATACGCTTCCGTAAGCATCCTGTGGCACCCGCCGTACTCAAGCTCATCTGCCCTCGTGATCGGCAGCAGCTTCTCCCCGTTTCGTCTGACCAGAACGACCGGACCCCGCAGGTGCCGAATTTTGCCCGAGGGTCCCGCAAGCACAACCGCGCACGGAAAATCAAAGTCTTCATCGTCGGCCTTCGCGTGCACAACTGCCGCAAGTCGGCCGGAAAGCGGCACGACATTGATTTCACCGCCTATCAGCTCTTCGAGGTCACAATTGTCGGATCCGACACTTATCGGCACAAACTTTGTCGACTCCATGGTTGGATCAAGAAATAAGGCTCTCACGATTATCCCCTCGTTTTTAGGAGTGCCTCCAGCTCTCCGATTTTATATAGCCCTCTGCCCGTATATCGGCACCCAGCAGGTCGTCCTCATGCACCCGCGGCTTCAGGTAAGCAACAGCATCCCCCACAGTTAGCGCTGCTTCGTACTTATACAGGGCAAGCTCTCATTGTCTTGCATACGGATCTCAATGGCGCCCCCCGTGACAACCCCAAGCGCCAGCCGCATTTCCTTGGGAATAACGGTTCGGCCGAGGTTGCCTATTGCTCGCACGATCCCGGTAGATTTTACGGTTTATACCTCCGTACATATGACTTGTCCTGTCGCAACACATGCGGAGCTTACCCCGCCTCTTTTTCTCTGCGGTCCCTCTCGACCCGCTCGGCCGACATGCGGTCAATGAGAGCTTGAAAGGATATCCCTTCCCGCCGTGCGGCCTCATACAAAATCTCGTCCGCAACGCGGGCCGCTTCTGCCTTACGGCGCCGCAGCTCCTCAACCGGCACGCCGGCATAGGCAGCGTCTCGGAAAACCACCGTACCCTGCGGGTACTTGTATACGGCAACGACGTTGCCCTCCGGCTCGATCGGTTTCATCCGCCCACCTCCAATACAGTGTATGTAGACCTTGTTTGTCCTCTTGACTGCTTACGCCGGGCGCTCGCCCTCGGCCTTGCCACCCTTCCTCTCAAAAACTGCTTCCACTGAAACCCGAGAAGCGCCGCTATCCGCTTTGCCGTTTCAACTGAGGGACGCCTGGCACTGTGCTCGATATTCCCGTATGCCTCCCTATTGACACCTGCTTTTTGTGATATTGCCTCTTGAGATAGTCCCGACACAGTCTTATTTCCCTTAGCCAGAGCAAATACTTACTCCCATATACGCGTCCTTACGACGCAATTATAGTTTCATAATGACGCAAAGTCAAGTTATTTCGAAAAAATATGTTTCGTTTAGACACGATTATTGAAACGCTCTTGTTTGCTTCAATTTGAAGCGTTATATTAGTAAAGAGGTGATCGCCATGAATAGCCTTCGGGATTTGCGTAAAAAAAGCAGTCAGACACAGGACGACATTGCAAAGTTTCTAAAAATAACAAGGGGAGCATATGCGAACATCGAAGGCGGAAAACGAGAGCCTGATTTTGCCACAATATCAGCTCTGGCCGACTATTTTGGTGTCACCGTTGATTTTCTCCTTGGACGCTCTGCCGTTGTTCCTTCAGATCGCCCGGCGCCTACGAGGCCGGGCAGCCAATGGATTCCCGTACTTGGTCAAGTAGTTGCCGGCGCTCCACTTGAAGCGGTTGAGGAAGTGTTGGATTATGAGGAGATCGACGCAAAAACAGCTGCCCAGGGCGACCACTTCGCGCTGAAGATCAAAGGGGACAGTATGGAGCCCGCGCTGATTCCCGGTGATGTAGTGATTGTTCGTAAACAACCGGCTTGCGAAAATGGCGACATCGTGGTAGCAATCGTAAACGGGGATGAAGCGACGGTTAAGAAAATTAAAAAAGGCCCCGAAGGCCTGATACTTATCTCGAATAACCCTGCCTATGAGCCTATGTTTTATACCATCAGTGAGATAGAGAATTTGCCGGTTAAAATTTTGGGTAAAGTTATTGAATCTCGTCGGATGTATGTTTAAGCTTGAAAATTTTTATAAAAAAATATAAAAAGGCCTGATGGCCTTATGCTGATTCCCAATAATTCGAATTATGAACCGATGTTCTACACAAACGAGGATATAAAAAATCTCCCCGTCGTCATTCTCGGCAAGGTTGTCGAGCTGCGCGGGAAGGCATAAAGCATAGTGCTTTTGAAGGGAGCCTACCCAATGCAACAGAATATAAAGCAAAGCGAACGGCTCGATCGGTTTCTCGCAGATGTTGCAGGTTTATTCAAAGCTACGCTTAATGCAACACAGCAAGACCTCATCAAAGTTGTCGTGGAAGATAAAGACTCTGATGACAACTCCCAATATGTCGAAGCTCTCCTGTACTGGTATGAATTTGCCTGTTACTTGCTTTATCGCTCGGAGTTTATTGTATCCGAGTATGATTTTTACACCCTGATACAGCCCGCTTTGGCCTCGCTTAAAGCTGCATTTCCCAAAGCCGTTGATATATCCGCTTTTGTTCATCCTCTTGAACATCACGCATCATTTTATATAAATGAACGCCTTGACGGGTACATACGCGCAAATAAGGGCGCACTTCAGCCAAAAGGCAGCTGGTGGTTTGGAAAAGCAGAAGGCACAATCCCTGCGCCCATGCTCTTGCTTGGAGACTATATGCTTTACTCTCAACTGAAATCCCAACCCGCAATTAATGCCGACCTCCAAACGCTTTATACCTCTGACCCTTTTGAAAAGCAAATCATAGCAGAAGTCATTGCAACCGTATTAGTCCCGAACCTCTACAAATACGCGAATATGCTTAGATCACTCTGCTCTGAATATTCCTTGGACATGCACAAAAAAACTACTGGAAGATGACACTTTAGGCCGACGTAATCTATCTAAGCAAATCCCACCTCAACGGCCTCATCCAAATTCCCAATCCCCCGAATTTAAAACCGATGTTCTACACAAACGAGGACATTAAAAACCTCCCCGTTGTTATCCTGGGCAACGTCGTCGAACTGCGCGGGAAGGCATGAACCTCAATATTTTTTCAAGGAGCCCGAAATCATGCACGAGGAACTAAAGCAAAACGAACGGCTCAATCGTTTTCTCACAGACATTGCGCATTTATACAGAACTACGCTAATCGCTATGCAAGAAGATCTCATAGAATTAGTCGCACAAAATAAGAACTGTGACGGTAGCTCCAAGTATATCAATTGTCATTTTTGTTTGTTTGAATTTGCCTGTCATATATTGTACTTCTCAGATAATCTTCTAAAACAGTTGAATTTCTGCGAACTGAGAGAATCCATTTTATCTACGCTTAAAGATGTATTAACCACAGAGGTTGATAAATCCGCTATGTTTGGGTCCCTTGAACATTCCGTGTCATTCTACATGACCGAGCGGATGGACGCTTACTCACGCGCCCTCAACGGCACTATTCGGCCAAAAGGAGTTTGGTGGGTAAGAACAAAACGCACCGTCCCGGCGCCCAGACTCCTGTTAGGGGACCACATAATATGCTCTATGAAGAATTCCCGGCCGGCCACAAATTCCGATCTCGAAACACTCAGCTCTGACTTTTTCGAAGCGCGAATCATAGCGCAAATAATTTCATTTGCTTTTTTCCCGAACATGCGCAACTATATGAAAACGCTTGGATCTCTCTGCTCTGAATACTCCTTAAATATGTATTATAATACGTAAGAAGATGGCACCGTGGCCGACGTAATCTATTTACTCGAATTCGGTCTGACGGCCTTATGCTGATTCCCAATAAGTTCAACCGATGTTCTGCACAAAAGAGGATATCAAAAATCCACAACTGAACATCCACGATAAGGTGGTGAACTGTGAGGCAAAGATTTGAATAGTGCTTTTTAAAGGAGCCTACATCATGCGCCAGGATATGAACCAAAGCAAACGGCAAGGTCGGTTTCTCTCAGACGTTAAGGGTTTATTCAAATCTACATTGCATGTCTTGCTGGAAGACCTGATAGATGTAGTTGTAGAAGATGTGAACTCTGACGACAGCGTCCAATATATTGAAGCGCTGCTTTACTGGTATGAATTTGCCTGCTTCACACTGCACCTATCCGAGGATCTTCTAAACCGTTTTAATTTCTCCGAATTGTGCGAATCTGTATTATCCGCCCTTAACGAGGTGTTTTCTGCGGAGGTTATTATATCCGCGATCGCCGGGCGCCTTGAGTATCCGGCGTCATTTTACACAAGCGAGCGCATTGACGCGTACTCACACGCGGCAAACGGCACTCTTCGGCCTAAAGGTCTTATTCGGTTTAATAAAGTAAGACGCTCAACCCCGGCGACAATACTCCTGCTTGGGGACTATATGATATGCTCTGACCAGAAATCCCGACCCGCAACAAATTCCGATCTCAAAAAACTCAGCTTCTCTGATACTTGTAAAACCCAACTCACAAGACAAATTATATTTTCCGCATTAATACCGAACATCTACACATATACGAATACGCTTAGTTTACTCTGTTCTGCATACTCCGTAGACATGTACTATAATCCGGAGGGAAGGTGACACTGTGGCCGACGTAATCTATCTGCGCAAGTCCCGGCTCGACGCCGAGGCTGAGTCCCGCGGCGCCGGCGACACGCTTGCCCGGCATGAGGCAGCGCTGCTCCGCCTTGCCGGGCAGCTTGGGCGTAACGTCACGGAGATATACCGGGAAGTCGTCTCCGGCGACACCATTGCCGCCCGGCCGGTTATGCAGCGATTGCTCTCCGAAGTCGAGCAGGGCGCCTGGGACGCTGTCCTTGTCATGGAGATCGAGCGGCTTGCCCGTGGCGACACCATCGACCAGGGCATTGTCGCTCAAGCCTTCAAATACAGCAGCACGAAGATCATCACCCCCGCCAAGACTTACGACCCGAATAACGAATACGACGAGGAGTACTTTGAGTTCGCCCTCTTCATGTCCCGCCGCGAGTATAAGACCATCAACCGCCGGCAGCAGCAGGGTCGCGAGGCTTCGGTCCGAGAAGGCAAGTGGCCGGCCAACAAGGCACCCTATGGGTACAACCGGGTCAAGCTCGAAAAGCAAAAGGGTTGGACGCTGGAGGAAGATCCCGCCACCGCACCCACCGTGCGCCTCATCTTCGACTGGTGCGCCTACGGCATCGAGACCGAAGGCGGGGGCCGTCAGCGGCTCGGTGTCGCCCGCATTGTCCGCAGACTCAACGAGCTCGGCATCCCCTCCCCCTCTGGGCAGGCCTGGACAAACGCCTCAGTCAGATCCATCATCGATAACGTGGTCTATTCAGGCCTTGTCAAGTGGCGGGGCAGGCCGCAGGTCAAGCGCGTTGAGGATGGCGTCGTTGTCCTCACCCGCCCGCGCGCGGTTGAGGGTCAAATGCTCACCTTCCCCGGGCTTCACCCGGCACTTATCAGCAAAGACGCCTACGACCGAGCACAGCAAATGCGCAAGTCTGACCGCAACTACCCGGGCCCCAAGGTGACGGGCGGCATCAAAAACCCGCTTGCAGGTCTTCTCAAGTGTGGCGTCTGTGGCCGCGCCATGGCACGGCGCCCGTACCCGAACGATATGGATATGTACCTGTGCCCCTACACGTCCTGCGGCATCGTAGGCTCCAAAGTCCTGGCTGTGGACGAACTCATCGTCCCCGCCATGCGGCGCTGGGTCGGTGACTATAAAGCCGGCATCGAGACGCAGGCGCCCTCCGGCGTCGGCATCTCAGCCCTCGCGGAAAGCGTGTCCTTGGCCGAAGCCGAGCTTGCGGCTCTTGAGAAGCAGCGGCAGCGCGCATACGAGCTCGTCGAGCAGGGCGTCTACACCCCGGATGAATTCAAGGAGCGCATGCGCGCCCTTACAGACCGCCTCGACGAGGCGGCTAAGAAGAGCAACGGCCTCAAAAACGAGCTGGCAAAGCAGCAGCAGCTGATCACAGCCCACGAGCAGATTATCCCACAGATGCTGGCCGTCATCGACGCTTACCCCGCAGCTAAGACCCCCGAAGATAAAAACCGACTGTTAAAGTCGGTCCTTGAGAAAATCGTCTATGAGAAAAGCGAGCGCGTCGGCCGCAACGGCACCGGCGGCGACCTGCAGTTAACGATCTATCCGAAGCTCCCAGAACTTTTTTGATATCTTTAACTGACAATTTACATGTTCTGGCTCTTCCGTTCCGATGTCCGTGAGCATTGCCTTTACTTTGTCGTACGGCATGGTATACCGCTGGTTTAAGTAGCGGCTGGAAGCGCCGAGCTCCCCGTTGGGCCCACCCAGCTGCGACATGATGACCTTAGCGGCTTTCGCGTCCGGATTTTTAATGTTGATCGGAAATTGCAGCAGTTTCTGATATTCCCACATAGTCAGCCCTCCATTTCCCACGGCCACGGAGAGTCGATCCATTGCCAGCGATCGGCACTCGATGCGGACATGATTGTCAGCGGGCCATACTGTGCTTCATAGGCGGCCACGGCCTGCTTGCTCAGCTCGCTGATCTTGCTAAAGTAAGCGAGCGCCTTTTTGTCTTCGGGGTGTGCGTCGAGATAAAGTCCCGCTTCCTCCATTGCAAAATGGTACTGCTGGACGGCCCTCAGCATTTTTTCGCGTTCGTTCACGACCTCACCCCCATCAGGAATGGCTTGTCGAGTTCGGGGAAAATGGTCCCGCGCTCGAAACCAAGCTCCACATCATAGGTTGCGCCCCACATCTGCTCCGGCGAGTAGACCATCGACAGAGCGCATCCCGGCGTAACGCATGCGGCGGAGTCCATTTTTTTGTTCATTGCGATTACTCCTCGAAATTGTAGTTGGATATATTATTGAAGTTTCCCTCGATACAGTGTATGCTGCATCTATAATGGAGGTGTCGTATCATGAATCAGAAAGAGCAGGTGCTGGACAGACTTGACAGACTTGGAATCACCTATGAGCTTGCCGAGCACACGGCCGTTTTTACCATCGACGAGATGGCGGCCACCGGCATTGAGAGCTTAGGCGAAATCTGCAAAAACCTGTTTTTGCGGGACGCAAAAGGCCGCTGCCACTATCTTGTACTCATTCCGGGGCACAAGCAGGCAGACCTGAATCTGATTTCCGCAAAGCTTGCAAGCAGCAAGCTCGGTTTTGCTTCGGAAGAGCGGTTGATGCGTTACCTCGGCCTGACCCGCGGAGCCGTGACGCCGTTTGGCATCATCAACGACAAGGATTTGGCCGTGACCGTCGTGCTGGACTCGGAGCTTGCGGGCCGCCCACGGCTTGGCTTTCACCCAAACGTGAACACGGCGACCGTGTTTTTGTCCTATGCGGACCTCATGCGGTTTTTTGAAGACTGCGGCAACCCGGTCGTCATTTTGGATATGTAAATTTGCCATCCTGCCGTTCTCGTGTATCGTCAAGCACCTCTTTTTCCTCAAGTAATTGACAAATTTATAGCTATACGATATAGTCAAACTCGTCTATATTGTTGGAGGTGTTTATGGAGGAGAAAAGTAAAAAGAGTCTGAGCCTGATGGATTTGTTTTCGCTCGGGTTTGGCGCAATTATCGGCGTCGGTTGGTCGGTCACGCTCAACAACATGTTCATCAACGGCGGCGGACCCCTGCCCGCGATTTTGGGCTTTGGGCTCGCCACACTCGCGTTTATTCCCATTGCGCTCTGCTTTGCAGAACTGACTCCCGCCATGCCGGTGGCGGGCGGCGTCATCGCGTACGCCGACCGGGCCTTCGGCAACAAGGCCGGATTTGCGGCCGGATGGTTTGTCGCCATGTCCTACATCGGGCTTCTGCCTTGGGAAGCCATTGCGATCAACAACATCCTCTCCTTCATCTTTCCGTCGCTCCGGTCGGGCACGCTGCTCTATCACCTCGCCGGAAGTGACATTTATCTGAATGCCGTCATCGTCGGCATCGCGGTGGCCTTCATCGTCATCATCATGAACTGGCGGGGAATTGAGTCGGCCGCCGCCTTCCAGACCATTTTGACGGTGGTGCTCATCGCCGGCAGTGCCCTCTGTGTCGCGTTTGCCTTGGCAAAGGCCGACATCTCGAACCTTCAGCCGGTCTATCAGTCGATGCCGGGCAAGAATCACACCTCATTTTTCACCGGCTTTCTCACCATGTTCGCCATGGCGCCCTTCTACTATTCGGGCTTTGACACCATCCCGCAGGGCGCCGAGGAGGCAGGCAATGTCGACAAGCGGATGATGGGCAAGGTGATCGTGCTGTCACTCGTCTCGGCCGGCTTCTTTTACTTGACGATCTTCCTTTCGGCAGGGCTTGCCTACCCTTGGACCGAGTTTGTCAAATTTGAACGGCCCGCCCTCTCCAACCTCATGGTCGTGCTTTACCCCGGGGTACTCGGAAAAGGGCTCTTCTGGCTGTCGATCACGGCGACGCTGGCCGGACTCTTTACGACCTGGAACGCCTGCTACATCGCCGGCAGTAGACTATTGCTCGGTATGGCCCGCCTGAAGCTCATTCCGCCTTTCTTTGCAACAATTCACAAGAAGTACGGCACTCCCTACGGCGCTAATATTTTCTGCGCCGTCGCCATGCTGTCGGGGCCATTCCTCGGGATCGGGGTCATCGACCTGCTCACCCTCATCGGTTCCACCGGGTTTGCCATCGGCTGGGGACTTGCCTGCCTGTCCGCCGTGCGGCTGCGCAAGACCGAGCCCGACATGCCCCGCCCCTATAAGCTGCCGGGCGGCGTCAAGACGGCATGGCTGGGTGCCATCCTTTGCGGCATTTTCCTCATCAACTGCATTGTGCCGGGACTTCCGGGCTATATGGGAACAACGGGCATGATTTTATTTATGCTGTGGTCGGGGCTCGGCGTCGTCTTCTATGTTTCGACGGGGAAGCTGCGCTGCAAGGACTATTCCAAAAACTGAATACCGCGGACCCTTTTGCGCACACTATCACCGAGGTGATCGTGTGCGCAGATATTTTATTTTAATGGCGCTGACAGCAGGGCTTCTCTTTACCGCAGCGGTCGACGCGGCGGTCCCCACGATTGCAAAGTCCGGCTCCCGCGGTAGCGAGGTAACCGAAATCCAAAACAAGTTAAATGAGCTCGGGTATAATGTCGGGACTGCCGACGGCGTTTTCGGCGCCAAGACGGCGGAAGCTGTCAAGCAGTTTCAACGTGACAAAGGGCTCACAGCCGACGGCATTGTCGGACCTAAAACGTTGAAGGCGCTGGGCCTTACGGGTGGGTCGGCCCCCTCCACCGGCGACCTCGACACGCAGCTACTCGCCAAGGTCATTTCGGCCGAGGCCCGCTCAGAGCCGTACGAAGGCCAGGTTGCGGTGGGGGCTGTCATCATGAACCGAATTGATCACCCCTCCTTCCCAAATACGCTGCCGGGCGTCGTTTATCAGCCGGGCGCCTTCTCCTGTATGGACGACGGGCAGATCGACCAGCCGATTGCCGAGAGCTGCTACCGTGCCGCCGCGGACGCCCTTGCCGGTGTCGACCCTTCGGGCGGTGCCGTGTACTACTATAACCCCGCGACCGCCACCAACAAGTGGATTCGCGGCCTGCCCATCATCAAGACCATCGGAAAACACGTTTTTTGTAAAGGGACTTGACAAAAGTGACAAAAAGTTGTATGATATTCCTGTAGTTAGTTTATGCTAACTTATGGAGGATATGCAATATGACTTTAGCGGAACTTGACTGCGGACGCAGCGCCACCATCGTCTCTATCGGAGGCCAAGGGGCGCTGCGCCGTCGTTTGCTTGAAATGGGGCTGATTCCGGGAACCAAGGTCACCATGCGAAAAATCGCACCGATGGGTGATCCGATGGAACTCAGCCTTCGGGGATATACGCTGACCATGCGCCGCGAGGATGCCGCCCGGGTGGAGGTCTCGATATGAAAACAATTACGGTAGCGCTTATCGGCAATCCCAACTGCGGTAAAACGACGCTCTTTAACCGATTTACCGGCAGCAACCAGCATGTGGGCAACTTTCCCGGCGTGACGGTGGATAAAAAAGAGGGTGCCATCAAGGGTATGAAGGATGCCGTTGTCGTTGATCTGCCCGGCATCTATTCACTGTCTCCCTACTCCTCCGAAGAGGTGGTGACCCGCGACTTTCTGCTGAGCGGCGAGCCCGACTGCATTCTCAGCATTGTAGACGGCACCAACATCGAGCGCAATCTCTATCTGACGCTTCAACTGATGGAGCTGGGGCTGCCCATGGTCATCGCCCTCAACATGATGGACGAGGTGACCGCTTCGGGCGGATACATAGACGTGGAAAAACTCGAGGCGGAACTGGGCGTCTTAGTCGTCCCGATTTCAGCCTCCAAGAATCAAGGCATTGAGGAACTCCTGGAGCACATTGAGCGGGCGGCCCGCAGCATCGAGCGACCTGCCTACCGGGACTTTTGCACCGGTGACGTCCACCGGGCCATCCACGCCACCGCCCACTTCATTGAGGACAAATCGAAACTGGCGGGCGTGCCCGTCCGGTTTGCCGCTACAAAGCTATTGGAGGGCGACGAGCCGATGGCGCAGCGCCTGCAGCTGACTCAAAATGAGCGGCACACCGTCACCCATATTGTCGAGGACATGGAGATGACAACCGGGCTTGACCGCGAGGCCGCCATGGCCGGCATGCGGTATGAATACATCGACAAACTGTGCCGGGATACAGTGGTGCGCAAAGGCGAAACCAAGGAGCAGCAGCGCTCCGTCAAAATCGATAAACTGCTGACCCACCGGTACTTAGGCATTCCGATCTTCCTCGGCATCATGCTGCTGATCTTCTGGCTGACCTTCGGGGCCATCGGCGCTTTTCTCTCCGGTTTGATGGAGGTTGGTGTTGAAGCGGCCATGACGTCTGTCGCCGCGGCCCTCACGCGGTTTGGCGTTAACCCGGTCGTGGAGTCTCTGATTGTAGACGGCATCATGGCGGGCGTCGGAAGTGTACTCTCCTTTTTGCCGACCATCGTCGTGCTCTTCTTTTTCCTCTCTATCCTCGAGGACACCGGCTACATGGCCCGTGTCGCCTTCATCATGGACAGTCTGCTGCGCCGCATCGGCCTGTCCGGCCGCTCCTTTGTGCCAATGCTGATCGGCTTTGGGTGCAGTGTACCGGCCATTATGGCAACTAGGACTTTGGCATCCGACCGCGACCGCCACATGACGGTGCTGCTGGCCCCCTTCATGTCCTGTTCGGCAAAGCTTCCGATCTACGGCATCATCTCACTCGCCTTTTTCCCCGATCACGCAGTCCTCGTCGTCATGCTGCTCTATCTGCTCGGCATCCTGACCGGCGTCCTCTACGGACTGCTGCTCGGGCGCACCCGATTCAAGGGGGTTCCGATCCCCTTTGTCATGGAGCTGCCGGCCTACCGGCTGCCGTCGTTTGAGAGTGTCATGCTGCACCTGTGGGAGAAAGCAAAGGACTTTCTGACCAGGGCCTTCACCATCATTTTCATGGCCTCCATCGTCATCTGGATGCTGCGCAGCTTTGACGCTCGGCTCAACCTCGTGACCGACGCCGGTACTTCTCTGCTCGCATCCATCAGCCGGCTGATCTCGCCGATTTTCGCGCCGCTCGGTTTTTCTGACTGGCGGGCGGTGACGGCCCTTGTCGCGGGACTTTCGGCCAAGGAAGCGGTCGTCAGCACCCTGTCGGTCTTGACCGGCACTTTGGACAAGCAAACGCTGTCCGCAGCGCTTGCGACCATCTTCACTGTTCCCTCCGCGGCCGCGTTTTTAGCTTTTACGCTGCTCTATACCCCCTGCGTCGCCGCAATGGCGGCCGCCCGCCGCGAGCTTGGCGGCACGCTGCCGATGCTTGAAATGGTGCTCGCCCAGTGCACCGTGGCCTGGGTTGTGTCCTTTGTCGTGTACCGGGTCGCGCTCATTGCCCTGTAACAAATAAATAAGCTCCGGGGGTATACCCCGGAGCTTATTTTTATGTCAGGAAGGGATTCGTCGCAATTGTCAAATATCGTTCATGGTGGCGGGGTCGTACAGGTTGTACCGGTTGCGGCCCTGCTGCTTGGATTTGTAAAGCGCAATGTCGGCCTTGTGGAAGAGCTCTTTGTAGGTCGTCGCGTCCCGGGGTACAGTGGCGATGCCAAGGCTGATCGTGGCCTTTAACGGCGGTTTGTTGTCCATTTCGAGCGGAGACCGGTTCCAGGTTTCAAGGAGCCTTTCAACTCTGCGGGCGATTTGACCCGCGTCGCCATCGAAGGAACAGAAGACCGCGAATTCGTCTCCCCCCATTCGGCCGATGAGATCGGTCGAGCGGAAATGCTTGCGCAGAGTGGTGGCCAGCAGCCTCAAGACCTCATCTCCTACAATGTGGCCGAAACTGTCGTTGACCCTCTTGAAAAAGTCCAGATCAATGATGACAAAGGCATAGCTTGCCCCAAGGGGCAATTCCTGCTGCAGAAGGTTGATTGCCCGCAGTTCAAACGCGCCGCGGTTCAACAGACCCGTTAAAACATCGAGCTGTGCCTGCTTGTTTGCGTCGTCCAGCCGCTGCTGATAGACCATAACCGATGAAAGCAGGTCTCCGATCGCTGTCAGCGTATCGATGTCGCAATTTTCAAGCGGGAATATAAAGGGTGGCGACTGCGCCGTTCGGCCGGTGATCAAAATCGCTGCCACCTTGTTTTTTACCATTATAGGAACAGAGACAAAATACGGCAGCTTTAAAATGCTGCGCAGATCGGCAAACCTGGTATCCTCGTCATCCGCCGTCACCAGCACACGTTTTTGGGGGTCGAGGAGCTCGGGGTCTATGTCGATTTGCAGTCCGGTCAGCGCTTCTTTTTCTTCCGTGGAGTATCCCTGAAGTACAAACGGGGTGAACTTCCCGCCTTCCCCGGGAATGAGGGTGGCAGTCTTATGCATGTTCAGCACCGCGCTGATACGCTGGGCGACATGGAAAACCGCACGACCGCTTCCGATCCTGCCGTGCCGCAAAAACACCGTAAGTTCGGAAAGCAGGTTGAATCCGCGGCGCCTGTGCTCCAATTCATACTGCAGTGCCTGGTACTGCGCACTCATCTTTACAATAGATGCCGAATTGCGCTTGCAGATGCCCGGCATTGAAATCGTCAGCATGTCGTCCCTTGTCTCACGCTGACAGCCATCTTTTTTCTGTGCGCCGTACCCCGTGACAGCACGCATGCTGCCGCGGTCTTTGCCGTCTCTTGTCAGCACGCAGAGTACACCGGTCCAGTCAAGTCCGCGGGGCTGACCGCCAACCGAAGCGATTTGGGCGCCCGCATAGATGCCCAAAAACGGGACTTTGTCCCCCAGCGCTTTTTGCACCACGAGGGCGTCTTCCGTATCCAGACCCCCGTACCCCGCGCACCGCCCGGCGCAGTCTATGTAGATGGCAAAGACGGGCTCCCTGTCCGTGAGCTTTGATACGACCTCTTCCATTTTCGGCAAGATATAGTCAAGCTCCAGAGGCCTTGACATCAGCTGGAACTTTGTCCCCTCGTGCATGTCCGGTTCCGACATGATGATACCGCCCGCCGCCTCGTCAATTCCGACGCACAGTCTGACTACATAGTTTTCCTGCATATACTCGTCCATGCAGTCCCCGTAATTGATTCCAAACAACAGGGAAAGCGGATACTCCCGGGGCGTTATCACCGAGCCGAGTAAATCGTTTAAAAACGAGAGCGCCGGTTTGCCGTCAATTTCAATAATGACGGGGCCTGCAGCCTTTGTGACGGTGTGATACGGGGTGATCGGGCTGCAGCCATGGATGACAGTACTGTCAATATGGATATCGTCTGAAAAAGCCAGCGCAAAAGCGCTGCTGCGCACGCCGGTGGCAGCGGTGTACCGGGGGACCTTCGTGCAAAGATAGTCCCCCCTCATTCCCGCGCCATTGATGTCCGGCAAAAAACCAAGTTCCGTTTCAATTCCGTTTAGAAGCCAAGTGGCCATAGGCCGTCGGGTATCGCTTCTGCAGTCGGCCGGCCCGTAAAACAGCATGACAGAGGAGTCCGGCGAGACACCCGCGTCGGCAAGGCGCTTCCCGATCCGTTTGCCGGTTTCAATTTCACTTTCCGAAAGCTCACCTTCCGTGATTACGCTACAGTCGCTGCCGTCCAGCCAGAACATTGCGACGCCGGCCTGATTGCCGGCATAGCCGAAATCCTCGCTTGTGATGACGCCGACAGCACCGCCTCCAAATATCCGAGGGGTGCTTCCCGCCACCCGTTCAATTCCTTCGCGCAGCAGCTGCTGATCATGCGAATCTGTGCAAAAGAACAAAACGAAGTCACAAAAATCCATTCTTCCGGCTTTTGTGAGCGCCGTTTGGGCCGCCTGCCTGCCCGCGGTCGCACTGTCGGGATCATTGCTGTATCCTACGCCAACCTGCATTACTTTTTCCCTCGGTTTTCCCGCTTGAAAAAACTCAAGCTCATTTTATTCGACGCGCATCGCCTTTGTTGACCGCCTCGGACCGCCCATAAAGGTTCAAACCCATTCGGTGATCGCCTTTCAGGGAGCCCCACCGATGTTGCCAAACCCGGCTTTTTATCACAGATTACGTATATATTATCAAGAAACATTGAAATATTCAACTATTTATTGCACTAACTCTTCAAATAGTCTCCCACTCTTTTTTTGCAGACCATACAAGCCTCTTCCCCGGCTGGCACGGGGCAGAAATGGGGCATTGCAAAACCGCAAAACAAACGATAGCCATGCCGCCTTTCATATCGTCGCTTTGCCCATCCACTGCATAATTAGTCCTGCTGACCCGCCGAGTAGTCGCCGCCAACATCGGTCCCCAGATCACAGGTGTAAACCCAGAGGACGACATCCTTATCCGCAAGGACATAGCGCGAACTGCCGTAATTCGGGAACCAGTCGTTTACCTTGTACATCCAACCTGAACGCTCGCCGCAGTCGAATTCATACAGGTTGCCGATGCCCTCGATGTAGGCAGAGTTATAAATGGGGGTATCGACATATTCCATGTGGATGCCGGCCCTTTTTGTCTCCCGCCGCAGCACGTCAAAAACGCTCTCACCCTCATAGAATGTCGCCTCGACGGCGGGTAAAACGACGCCGTCCTCCGGCACCAGCTCTCGTTTTTCGGCGTCGAGCGCATCCATATTGTCAAGGAGCGTATCGCACCGGATGGAGAAGGTACAGGTATAGGCCCTGTCGGTACCCTCGGTCTCCTCCGGCAGGGAGGGGGCAGTGTGCTCATCCAAGGAAGCGGCCGGCATATCTTCAGGTGGGTTTTGCGCAGGGAGGGCGGCGGTGTCTTTAAACGGGCTTCGCGCAGGAAGGGCGGCGGCGGCTTCAGACGAGTTTTGCGCGGGAAGGGCGCTGTCGTCCTCGGATGGGCTTTGCGCAGGTGTTTGCGCCATGTCCGCCATCGCGGTAGGCCTTGCCGCCTTGCCGGGCGTTCCCCCGGGGGCGCCCACATCTCCGCCCCACCAAAAGGCGGCTGCCAGCAGGGCGACGACGCCGGCCATCATCAACATTTTACGTGATGTCTTCAAGTTCAACCTCCACATAGGAAGTTTGCGGCGCACAGAAGATTGTACAGCGCCTGCGCGGCTTCGCCCCTCGTGATCGCGGCCTTTGGCCGGATCTCCATTTCACTGTCGTCATAGATTCCCGTGTCATAGCAAAATGCCAGCGACGGGCGAGCCCAGCTGTCGACTTCACGCCCATCATCGAAAGCCGCGAGCAGCCTTAGGGCTGCATCATCATCGAAGCTGACGACAAGGCCCGTCAGCTTTGCCGCCCTGGCAAACATGGCGGCCGCCTCCTGCCTTGAGATGGTGAGGGCCGGAGAAAATGCCGTGTCGGAGACCCCGTTTACAACCTTGTACCTGCCGGCGGTGCCGACGTATCCGGCATACCAGCTTTCAGGGTCAATATCGGAAAACCGATCGTCTGTTAGGGGTGTGAGTCCCAGCGCCCTGACCATGACGGCACAAAACTCGGCTCTCGTCATGGTGCCGGCGGGGTCGAATGTGTCATCGCCCCGGCCCGCAATGATGCCCCGCACAGCAAGGCTTTCAATCGCCTTGCTGCATGCTAAACCCGAAATATCCGAAAACGTGACGTCGTCATATATGACAGGCTGAGGCGCGACATCCGGGTGCCGGCCCGGCAGCAGGCCGGCGGAGTCCGCATCACTTGCCGCCCCCAACAGGTTTTCCGCATCGTCCATACGGTAGAGTGTTGCGCGCCCCTGGTTACTTCGGTCGGCCGCGACGAGCGCGTAAAAGGCCTGCTCGGTGGCCATAGAATCGTCCCCGCCGCCCGCAAGATCGTGCGAAAAGCTGCCATCCCCCCGGTAAAAGCGCATGAGCCCGTCTGTCAGACTTCCGCCCTCCTTGACAAACCTAGCATCGTCAAGCGGAATTTGGAGCTCGCACAGGGCGACAACGACCTGCGCGGTGCTCTCAAGGGTCGCCACACCATCCGTCTCAAAGGCGCCGTCCCCCCGCTGGAGCTTTGACAGGCAGTCAAGGCCTTGTTCCACTGCGGCCAACACATCGTCGCGGGCGCGGTATTTTGCCAGCGCCTGCAGCGCCATGCCCGTGATGTCCGGGTCGGCCGCATCGCCTCCCGCCAGCGAAAATCCCCCGTCTGCACACTGCGCCGCCAGAATTGCGTCGACATACATCGCCCTTGTGGCCTGCGTTTTTGCCGCAGTGTTTACGGGCATGTCGTAGCTGCCGCTGTCGAGGGCGATGAGCGCCCAGACGGGCCCATTGATCCCCTGCCAGACGGTCTTTTCGTAGTCGCTAAGCGGCGAAAGTAAATTGTACCCCGCAACGTCGGCGGGATTTGCCCCAAGCGCCGTCAGGGCGAGAATCACACGGGCGTACTCGGTATACTTCTTATCGTGCAGCACCCCGTTATTCTCTTTGACATACGCCTGCAGTGCAGCGTAATACCCTTCAAGATACCCATCCGGCACAGGGCGTCCGAAGCGGGCAAGCCCCATGACCGTCCACTCCCCGCCGACTGAACTCACCCCCGGCGACGGTGTCGCCTCGCACAGATAGGCGGCCGTGTCGGTCAAAATGTCAGTGTCAGGGTATGCGGCGGCCCGGGATGGCGCAGCGAGACCCCCCAGAAGGGCAAAGCACAGGCACACCCATGCTGTTTTTTTGAGTTTTTCGCGCATGGTCTCCTCCAATGGGCCGGTGCAGCCACGCTGCGGGCCCTTGAGCATTCGGCATATTCTTTGGGCGGCAACCAAAATATCGAGAGGCCGCAGTCAAATTATACCAGAACATGCGCTCGTAATCAATTTATCGAGGAAAACAATGGGCTGTCTCGTTTTGCATAGTCCGCTACGAAAAAGCCCGGCATATCTGGCAGGCGTATGTCGGGCTTCGTATTTAAGGCGCTCTATTTTGGCGAATGGAGCATTATTTTTCCGGCTTTGCCGGCGCCCCCTTGCGCGCAAGAGAGACGATCATGCCGGGAATTTTCGACAAATCCATCTGATACTCCACCCCGCCGACATCATGGGCCACTTTGGGCATCCCGTAGACGACGCAGCTTTTTTCGTCCTGTCCGATCGTGCGGCATCCCTTTTGCCGCATTTCAAGTAAGCCCCGCGCCCCGTCAGCCCCCATTCCCGTCAAAATTACACCGACGGCACTGCCCGCGGCCTCTTTCGCCACCGATTTAAACAGGACGTCCACTGAGGGACAGTGGCCGTTGACTTTCTGGTCCTCAAAGCACTCGACGGTATACCCGTCGCCCCTTCTCACCAGCCGCATATGCCGGTCCCCCGGGGCAACCAGCACCGTCCCCTGTTCAACCCGGTCTCCGGTTTGCGCCTCTTTTACGGAAAGTTTCGTCTGGCGGTCGAGCCTCTCGGAGAAGAGTTTTGAGAACATGGGTGGGATATGCTGTACAATGACAATTCCGGGCAAGGTGGGGGGCAATGCACTCAGCACGTGAAAGATGGCCTCTGTCCCGCCGGTGGAGGCTCCGATGGCGATCACCTTCCGGTGATCGGTCTCCTCCGGTTGGTTTACAACCTGCCGGAATGCCGGCATTGCCATATTGTTCATTTTCGCCGACGCCGCCGCTTTAATTTTCGTGATGAGCTCCGAGAAAAAGTCAATCATTCCGGCTCCCGGCCCCCCGGTCGGCTTGCCGATAAATTCCACGGCCCCCGCCTCCATAGCGTCCAGCACCGCCTCGCTCACTGTGCTGACGATGATGACGGGGAGCTGATACTGTGGTAATAGGCGCCTTATGAACTCAATTCCGTCCATTTTTGGCATGTTGATGTCGCATGTCATGACGTCGGGTCGGTATTCGATGATTTTGTCTCTGGCGTCAAAGGCGTCCACAGCTTTCGCGACCACTTGAATTAATGGGTCGGCGGAAATTCCCCTCGAAATGACTTCTCGAAACATCATGCTGTCGTCTACGACGAGCACTTTAATTTTTTTTGCGTCCGTCATGATCTCACCTCTATGTCAGAATTTGGACCGGATTAATATTTTAACGCATGCAGTTTTGCCCCTGCCGGTCCTTTGGAGACCGTCATATTTTCCTGTACAGTGCCGGCATGACGTACCGGAACTTCGATTCCCAGCTGGCAATTGACTCGGTATGCCCGATAAAAAGGTATCCGCCCGGGGCTGTGATGTCGTAGAACCGGTTAATCAGCTCGACTTTCGTCTTCTGGTCGAAATAGATCATTACGTTTCGGCAAAAAATGACATGAAACTGCCTTCGGAATGAAAAAGGGTCGCCATTCAGATTCAGCGGTGCAAAAATAACCTGATTCTTAATTTCGTCTTTGACCGCCATGCCGGTCTCGTCCGCCCTTGAGAAATAGTCAAGGCGCCACTTGGGCGGCAGGTCGGCCAAATGGCTTTTCTCATAGACCCCGCGCCGGGCCTTGTTAAGCGCCTTTTCGGAGATATCGGTCGCGAGCACTTTTTTGTCCCACCAGCTCTTATTTTTGAAATACTCATCCAAAATGAAGGCCAGGGTATAGGCCTCTTCCCCAGTGGAACAGCCGGCGCTCCACACCCGCAGGTCACAGTCTTTTACACCCGCCTCTAAAATCGGCAGCACTGTGTCCCGCAGATAATAGAAGTGCGCGGGTTCGCGCATGAAATAGGTGTAGTTTGTCGTGATCTGATTGACTAGCGTCTTCTCCGCCTCGCCGGTGGTGTCGTTTTTAATGTGGATAAAGTACTCGGAAAAGGAGCCAAAGCCCTGCTTCTCCAACACTCCGCTAAGCCTACCCGTCACGAGCGTACGCTTTTGCTCTTTTAGGTAAATCCCATATCTCTCATGGATATATTCAGACAATAGGGTTTGTTGCTGTCGTCGTGATTGACATAGTATATCCAGTCGCCGATGACATTGAGGCTCGAGCCATGGTTATCGCCGATTTTCTCGTACTGACTTCCGTCCGAGTGCATTTTGTAAATAGCGAAGTCCTCGTCCGGCCGGGAGAGGTAGACCCAGTCTCCCTGCCAGGTCAAAAGACCGCCTGCCCACCAGCCGCCGTAGTTTTTATTTTTTGCGCTGTTTGTCATATTACCGGTCGTAATGCCGTCGGTATTTAATTCATCCGGCGAAGCATAGTCCTGAAAAAATGGCATTTTGATGACGTAGTCCGGTTGATTTTCCGCAATCCAGTCGGCGATCGGCATGAAGTCTGCGGCATTGTCGGCGCTCTGCGCCACAAGCCGGTTTATTTCGTCGTAATTTTGTTTTGACAGGTTAGTAAGGGCGTCCACAGCAATCAGGTAGGCGTCGGTGTCGGAGGGCTCAAGTTCGATCAGTTTTTCAGCCGTCTCATATTGGGACTGATAATCTCCCGAGTCTTTATATTGCGAAATCAAGTCCCTAAGCTCCTGTGCCGAGGACCCATCCGCTGCTGAAGGGGGCGCGGCGGAATCCTTTGCAGGTACGGCACACGATGCCAGTAAGAAAAAACAAAGAAACACGAATCCGAGCCAGGCTTTTTTCATTGTGGTTCCTCCCCAGTATGTTGGTATGTACGGCGCTGCGATTTTGTGTTGTTGGGCGAATTGCTACTGATTATAGTAATTATATCATCTGCCTTCGATTTGTATAGATGTATCGTCAACATTCAGATAGGGTGCTTTGCATTGCGCAACGACACGTTGAGTTGAATAATTAAGGCGAGCAAAAGTTTCAAAAAATGCAAGGGCCGCAGGGAAGATTTCCCTGCGGCCCTTGCATTTTTCCCGACATCTTCTATAATAGAAACTGCGTTGTATCCGGTCAACGGAACAGCAGCGGGAGGTAAAGCGTATGTCAAACAGCACTGTCAACACCCATCGGCTCGTGGAGATGAGCATTTTCACCGCAATGGTGGTCGTCCTTCAGGTATTCGCCACCTTGGTCAAGTTCGGCCCGTTTTCCATCACCCTAGCGCTCGCGCCGATCGTTGTGGGTGCGGCGCTCTACGGCCCTAAAGCCGGCGCATGGCTGGGCGCTGCATTCGGCGCCGTCGTCCTCATCATGTGCGTCGTGGGCGCAGACATAGGGGGTGCGATTTTGTGGAACGCGAACCCCGCCGTCACCGCCATTCTGTGTATCGTGAAGGGCACCGCCGCAGGCTATGTCTCAGGACTTACGTACAAGGCCCTGGCCGGAAAGCAAGTCACCGTCCGCGTGATTGCGGCAGCCATCTGCAGCCCCATTGTCAACACCGGAATTTTTTGTCTCAGCATGATCCTCTTTTTCCATACAACACTCGTGGAGTGGGCCGGGGGCAGCGACCTCTTTTACTATGTTTTCGTAGGTCTCATCGGCGTGAATTTCCTTGTGGAGCTCCTCGTAAACACCGTTTTGGCCCCCGTGATCGCTCGTATCATCAAAATCGGAGGAAGGGAGACCACCTAATATGATCCTTGCCGTCGATGTCGGCAACACCACCATCGTTTTAGGCTGCATCGCGGACGGGAACATCTCGGACGTCACGTGGCTTGAGACAAACCGAAAAAAGACCGAATACGAATACGCCGCCACCATCCGGCAGATTCTGAGCCTTTCCGGCCGTGAAAATTCGGACTTCGACGGCGCTGTCATCTCCTCCGTCGTCCCTCAGCTCACTGAGACGCTGCGGGCGGCCGTGAAGCTTGTCACGGGGCAAGACGCACTCATCGTCGGCGCGGGGGTCAAGACCGGCCTCAATATCTGCATTGACGACCCCTCGGAGACCGGAGCCGATCTCGTCGCGACCGCCGTGGCCGCCATCGATATGGGTCTTGCGCCCCCGATCATCATCGTCGACATGGGCACCGCCACGACCATCACGGTCGTTGACCGGAACCGCCGCATGATCGGCGGGGCCATTCTGCCGGGCCTTGTCATTTCATCGGAGGCTTTGACCCGCAGCGTATCGCTGCTGCCGCACATCCCGATCGAAGCGCCGAAGCATGTCATCGGCACCAATTCGATCGACTGCATGAAGTCCGGCGCGGTGTTCGGCGCCGCCGCCGCAATCGACGGCATGATCGATCGGATCGAAGAGGAGCTGGGCTCCCCCGCCTCGGTCGTCGCCACGGGCGGACTGGCAAAGAAAATCATGCCCTTTTGCCGGCGGCATGTCGTGCTCGACGCGGACCTGCTGCTGCGCGGCCTTTGGGTAATCTGGCAAAAAAATCAAAAAACATAAAAGAAGCGGCCCGCCGGTTCATTCCGGTGGGCCGCTTTTTTTTATCTAATATGCACCCATTGTTTTGAGGTTTTGAAAATGGGTCCCCATACTCCGAGAAAGTGGGATTTCCAAAAGGGTCCTCTCGGCGCGAAGTTTTCTACAATAAGTGGACTTCATCCATCCCTGCCGGCACCCGACATTTTGGATACTATTCGCTTTTTTCGTCCGTCGGAAGTCTGAGCATACGGTAGCCGATCCCGGCGTGCGTCTGTATCAGCTTCTGCCCTAAAGGCGTCTCAATTTTTTTTCTGAGCGTTGCCATGTAGACGCGCAGCGATGGGGTGTCGCTGGGCAGTGTGTTTTGCCAGACCTCCCTTAAAAAGCTGTTGTGGGTGAGAACCTTGCCCACGTTGTGGGACATCAGGCAAAGGAGCTTGTATTCAATGGGCGAGAGGTGGACTTCCTTTTCGTCAATATAGGCACACCCGGCGGCATAGTCGACCCTCAGCCCACCGTTGACAAACACGGTGCTGTCCGCACCGGCGCTTTGCATAAACTGAAGCCGCCGCAGCGCAACGCGCAGACGCGCCAAAAGCTCGTCGACACTGAAGGGCTTTGTCAGATAATCGTCTGCACCGGCGTCGAGCGCCGCGATTTTATCCGAATCCTCGCCTCTGGCGCTTACAACGATGATCGGCACATTGGACCAGGTGCGCGTCTTTTTAATAATTTCCACGCCGTCCATGTCCGGCAGGCCAAGATCCAAGATGATCAGGTCCGGCTGATAAGACACGGAGATCATGATCGCCTCGCTGCCCTTTTCCGCCGTTTTGTAGCGATACCCCTGCGTTTCAAGCGTGAGCGCAATCAGGTTTCGGACGGGTCTGTCATCCTCAACAACTAAAATCAAAGGCTTAGGCACCCGTTATCCCCTCCTCTGCCGGAAGCGAAAAAGTGAAAATGGAACCATGCGGAGCATTGTCCGACACCCAGATTTCGCCTCCGTGCTCCGTGATAATCGACCGGCAAAGCGCAAGGCCAAGCCCGAGGCCGCGCCTCGCGTCGCTTCGCGGGCTGCCGAAAGTGAAGAACATGTCAAACAGTTTCGGTTTTATGTCGTCCGGAATTCCGGGGCCATCGTCGGCCACGGATACAAGCACATTGCCGTCTTTAAGTGCGGCCGAAATGGTAATGAGGGACCCTTCGGGCGTGTATTTCACCGCGTTGTCGATCAGGTTCACCAGCACATGTACGATCAGCGGTGCGTCGACCCTGACCATCAGCAGTTCGTCTTCCGGTAATGTACAAAGGCGGTGACGCCTGGCCCGACGCTCGGCGTGCGTGATCGCTTCATCAATCACGTCAGCTATGAGCTCGGGTTTCAGGCTCAGCGCCAGTGTTTTGTTGTCAATCCGGGTGATGGACAGAAGATTCTCCACAAGTCCAATGAGCCATACGGAATCCTCGTAGATGTCGACATACAGCTTATGCCTTTGTTCGTCGTCAAGCGGTACCCGGTCGCCCATTAGGATCTCCGCATTGCCGGAAATGCTGGTCAGCGGCGTCCTGAGGTCATGCGATATGGCACGCAGAAGATCGGCCCTCAGCTTTTCGCGCTGGGCTTCCACGGTGAGTGCCGTCTGGTTTTCCCGAAGCCGCTGCTTTTCCATCGCCACCCCGCATTCGCCGAGGAGAGCGAGCAGAAGGTCCCGTTCAAATTCGCCGATGCGCTCCCCCTGTCTGATGTAAATGCCGGCCACAGCGTGAACGGCATCGTTTCCGCGCACCGCAAGATACCAAAATTTCGCGCCGGGATCGGTCCTTGTGGTCGCTCCGGCCTGCTCGTTATTCAGATACACCGATTCGGCCGTAGGTCGCTCCGCCTCGCAGGCAGGCCCTGCGATTTCCCCCACGTCAAAGCCGTTCGGATAAAGCAGAAAGGGCTTTTGAAGGGCCTTGGCGCGAACCGGATAGAGGATGACCGGCCGTCCCAGCAGCTTCATGATTTGAGTCGCCGTTTCGCTTAAGATCTCATCTTCACTTTCGGCATGCTGCAGGTTGTGGCTGGCAGTCAGGAGCACCTCTGTTCTGTACGCTTTCTGCGCGTTTGATTTCGACTCCTCCCTCACCCTAACGGTCAGGGAACTGGTCAGAAACGATGCCGTAAACATCACGAAAAAAGTTAAGGGATAACCCGGGTCATACGCCATGAGTGTAAATCGGGGCTCTGTGAAAAAGAAATTGAAGATGAGAACGCTGAGTAACGAAGCGATGACCCCGTATGCATAGCCTTCGGTCAAAAAAGAAATAAATAAAACCGAGAGAATATATACCAAAATTATATTTGTTTCAGTAAAGCCCGCATTTTGCAAAAGCAATCCCAGCAGAGTCGCAACGCAAAGAAGCCCCAGTGTCACAAGAGACGATCTGCCCGAAAAGACAGCCGGCCGTTTGCGCAGCTTTTGGGGATAGGGTGCGGCATAGTTTGGGATGATATAGATTTCAAGCTCCGGAACAAGCTGCATCAGTCGCTGCGGAATGTCGTTTTTGGGAAACAGTCCCGTTTTTTTGCTGTTTGGCCGCCCAATCACAATCTTCGTGGCACCGCAGGCTTTGGCATACTCGGCGATCTGAAGGGCCACGTCGTCCCCGTATGAGGATGCAAACTTGGCCCCGCTTTGCTCGGCCAGTTTGCGATTATTTTTGAGCGAAATTCTCTCCTGCTCGCTCATTTTTGCGTGTTCCGGTGTTTCAATATAGAGCGCCACCAGTTCGGCACCGAAAGCGTGCGCCATTTTTGTCGCTGTGCTTACGACGCTGCCATTTGACGGAGATGGCGAAAGGCAGACGAGAACGCGCTCCGTTTTTGCCTCGCTCATCGGGATTACCTCCGATATAACGGTTTGTTCAATTAACGTTATTATAGCACATTCTCCTCCTTATTACGAGTATCGTACCCGTCAGAGCGCACAGGAAAAGCACCCCGGCAGCAATAAGCAGCCCTTTTGATGGATTATCTTCTTTTGTATACCCTTTTTCCATAATGACTATCTTACTCGCGTGGATATCCAGATCTCCACCGTGCTCGGCACACGCCCTGTTGAATGTGCCGGTGATTTGAACCGTATCGCCGACAACGCGGTATCTGCCCACAACCTGAATCTTTTTCGCTTCGGTTGCCGGCACATATACGCTGATCGTATTTGCTCCGTCGCTGATGCCAATCCAGGCATAGTCGCCGCGGACCATGATGTCGCCGACGACCTCTCCGCTGTAGGACACGGCCGTACCGTCGTACAGGGACGCCTTTTCAATCAGGTCCGTGCTGCCGACCTCATTATTCTGAGCGTATGTCCAAAGCGGCAAAGTGCACAGCAACATCATCCATACTGCCGCAGTTTTCGTTACGCGCATTTTCTTCCGACCTTTCTAATGAGATATGCGCCCAAAGTCAGCACCGACATGAATTCAAGCCTTCCAAGCCACATGATGAGAATATACGTAACTTTTAAAAACGCAGGCATTGCGGCAGTTGTAACGCCTATGGAGAGGCCGACGTTGCCGGTTGCGGACGCACATTCAAACGCAGCCTCGCCGAACGGATACCCCGCGAACATCCCGGCAACCGTACCGATGACAAAAGTGACAATATAGGCTGTCACAATGAGAAAGGCACTCTTGATCGTCGCATCGGACAGAACGACGTCCCTGATATGATGCATCTTCTGTTCGCTCACCCTTGACTCCGGAAGCAGCATGCGCCTGACTTCCGTTTTGAAAGTCGAAAAAATGATGCCGGTGCGCAGGCCCTTAAAACCGCCTGCCGTGGAGCAGGCACTTCCGCCCAGCATCATGGAGATCATGATGGCAAACAGCGCAATGTCGCCCCACTCAGTGTAAAACTGTTTCGCGTACACCGTCATAAAGCCCGTGGTCGTATGGCCGGATATGAGCTGATAAAAGCCCTTGCGAAACACTGCCATTGCGTTTGGGTATACATTGTTTTTCATGAGTCCCGTCGTTACAAGCAGTGTCAGAAGCGTCACGGTGATCATGAAGGTCACCGTCTCGATGTTCTTGTATAGTTCCCGCCGCCTCCCGGACAGCACGGCGTAGTGCAGCGCAAAGTTAAATGAGCCGATGATGAAGAACACCATGGTGAGCAACTCAAAAACAGTGCTGTGATAGTACAGGATATTTTGACTCATCGGTGCAAAGCCGCCGGTGCTCCATGCGGCCATAAATATCCACATGCCGTGGAGGAAAGCCCGGTCGGGTGCGAGCCCCGCTGCCATGGCACCTACCGTCAGAGCGGCCGTCCCAATCACAAGGTAGATGAGGCTTATGTACCAGATTTGCCTTGCGGTGCTGACCGCGTTGGGGAAAAGTTTTTCGTCTTTTCCTTCACCCACATACATCTTGTAAGCGCCGCCCTGAAACTTAGTGAGAAAGGTTAAGGCCAGCACAACCATGCCCTGGCCACCCAGAAATGTGAGCACGTGGCGCCACATGTTGATTCCGACAGACAGATGGTCCATGTCCTGCACCAATGTAAGGCCAGTCGTCGTCAGCCCGCTCATCACATCAAAACAGCAGTCCAGGTACGACAGGTAGTTGCCGGACAGGTAGTACGGTAAAGCGCACAGCAGTGTTCCTAATAGCCAGGCGCCGGAGGCAACAATCGTACCTTCTCCGAAACTGAGCTTTACGCCCCTGTAACGGTATCCGGAAAGCATCATGCCCGCTCCGATCAAAACAGTCATTGAGGCAGTCAGCATAAACACCGCAAAAATTCTCCACTCGGAATAAAACGCGGAGCTAGCTGCGGGTAAAAACTGGAGAATACCCAATATCATGACGATGGTGCCGATAAAATAACTGATGGGATAGAATTTATTTGCCGGGCGTTCAATCATAGCCGTACTATACTCCTATTATCAGGACTGCCGCCAAAAAACCCATCACGATCAACCCTACGGCAAAAAGTATTTCCGCAATGATTCCCGCAACAGTCGTATTCAGTCTTTTCATAACTCTCTCCCCATTAAAAACCCGCATATTGCCCGAATGTATTCGCAATGTCCGTCTCCCCGCCCATTGCGATCAACATGTCGCCCGCTTCGAGAAGGGTGTCGCCGTTTGGAATGATCACTTGATTTGTGCGCAGGACCGATATCAGAATCATCCCTTTAGGAAGTCCAAGATCCATCAGGCGCTTTCCTTCGAAAATGGAGTCCGGCTCAACGGTTATCTTGCGAATTCTCACATTGAAGGATTTTTCTTTGAGCAGCTCATTGACATCGGTCCAGTCGAGTTCATGGTTGATGGCGGCTGCGATTCGCGCCGTACTGCTTATGACGGAGTCGACCCCGAGCTTTTCGAAGACCCGGATGTTCTTTGGGTTCTTGACTCTAGCGATCGTCCGCTTCACGCCGAAATAGTCTTTTGCCAGCTGGCAGGCGACCAGATTGTTCTGATCATGTCCCGTCACGGCAATCAGCACATCCATCATATGAGCGCCTGCGTCGCGCAGGCATTCAATTCCCGTGCCATCGCCATGGGTCACTTCGACTCTACTCGAATCAAAATCGGTTGCGATTTGCTCGCAGCGGGCTTTGTCTGCTTCAATGATCATGATGTGATGTCTCTCTTCAAGCAGCGCTTCCGTCAGGTAATACCCGACGTTTCCGCCGCCTACAATCAGTATTCTCATTTTTCGCCCGCTCCTCTCTGTAGCTCGGTAAAGAAACTCTCCACCGTGAGGGTGGTGGGACAAATGATCTGCAGCCCCATAATGGTCAAAACGCGCTGCCGCTCCGGATCGTCCGTCTGTACAAGCACTTTTGGGACCCCGTAAAGCTGCCGAGCGATCTGCGCAATCATGATATTCGTGTTGTCGTCGTTTGTAACTGCCGCCAGCGCATCCGCTTTTTCGATACCGGCCTCTTTTAGGACATCCTCGTCGATCGGCATGCCGGTGATCGTCATGCAGTTGCAGCCGCTGCCAAGTTTGGCAAAGTTGCCGGAATCGCGGTCAATGACGACGACGTCATGCCCCTCCTCCGAAAACTTTTTAACAAGAATCGCCCCAACAGTGCTGCATCCGGCTATGATGATGTACATGATGATTTCCGCCTCTCAAATATGTTCAAAGTGCACGCACGCCCGTCTCACAGTCATGCGCGAAATATGCGCACGGGTGGGGCATCGTGAAAGTGCCGAAGCACTCCAGATTCCATGAGGACGGTTTATATGTCGGATCAAGCGCATACGCTGCCCGAAAATGTTTCATCGCCTCAACATGACAGTCCCTGCTTTCCAGCATAAGCCCCATCAGGTTGTGCGGAACCGCATCATGCGGATAATCAAACATGGCGGCGCATATCAGTGCTTCGCACTCGAGGTATTTTTTTTCAGATATCAGCTCTTTTGCCTGCTCGATCGTGGATACAAGATCTTTTTCCATGGGATAAGCCTCCTCGCTCTTTATGGCTGTATTGTAAGGCTCCCGATGTCAGAGTGCCGTTTGAAAAAAAGCTGCGGTGTTAAAATTCTGTTAGAATGTCCGCAATAGAGCCTTAAGGCGAATTACCAAAGAGAAACCAAACGGCCCGCCGGTTTCGCCGGCGGGCCGTTTGGTTTGTGTGGGTGTGATAACGGTCTATGCATCTCAGTTTTAATTCTGTGAGGCCATCAGGGATAGGAAGGATCGAGTTATCATTAAGTGACACTTCCTATATCTTTTGCCTTTCTTTTTGCAACTGCTTTACTGCTTTAGCTATCATAATTCTTTCTGTATGAATTTTATCTAGCCTATCAGTTCCAGTCTGCACAACAGGTACGTTCATCTTTTGCATATCCAAAATAGGTAACAATAAATTGGGATTAGATTCTAATTGCTTATGAAAAGTGGCTTGCTCACAACTATTTCTGAAATATAGTACAACTTCATCAAAACGTCCTTTAGCAAAACATTCTTCACCATCTTCTTGATCAAACAAAAAAAGTTGAATTATATACTCCAGACTATCTTCCAAAATATATTTGTAAGAATAATTCAATTGTGTTGAATGACCCGAGTCATGTATGTACCCCCATACCGGACAAGGCGTCGCGTATCTACCGCTATCCAAATATACAATTTGCACTTTTTCTAAAACAGTTGCATGATACATTAAATACAGCATTTTGTAGGAGGTCGCTTCGTTATATTGATTATAAGAATAGAACTCTGGCGTGAGCCCGTCTTCATCTGATTTTACTCTAAGCGTATATTCGGGTGAAAATTTATTGTAATATATAATATCGCCATTTTCTTCGTCTTCATACGATTTCCAATCGGTTTTTGTTGATAACTTTCGCTTCATTTGTTCTATTGGCTGTAATAAAATTCCAAAACGTAGCTTCCAGAGATGTTCAATTTGATTAGGTGCTGCATTTTGGTCAATAGGTGTGTTGGAATCACATACCCTCGTATAAATATAATTAGCATGAACAGTGCGCTTTTTATCACCAATTCCACTACCACGGCTATAATCTTCTGTAAGATAGTAGGGAACATCATATGTGCTCTTAATTGTTAGCACGTCAACTTCATGTTGGCCGAATTTCAAGGTTTTTAGTTCAATCTGAGGGTATGTATTAAATGCCCATTTGGGTGCACGAAGAAGCGTTACAATTTGCTGCTGATTACGCCGATTAGTATCATCTTCTACTCCACATACTTCTCCTAGTCGTTCGCCATCATAAATCCCCATAATAATATAAGCATCAATGTTTGCGCGGTTATTTGCCAAACAAATAACATCATGCACAAAATCAGCGGGGTTGTCATGATGCCTCTCCTTATAATCCCAATACTCACCTTCATGGGCAATTTCTATCAAGTCTTTGATTTTATGCCATATTTCCATATTATACCTCAAAATGATAAAAGAGCTGAAACAGCAGCTTCTATTTCTTCGATTTTTGAAGATATTGTTGAGTTATATGCAGATATTGTAAATTCATCAAAATGCGCAGGAGAACGCGATAATGTTACTAATACAAGTTGATAATATTCCAAACCAAAACTATTTTGCATAGAGACTGTAGTTATGATACTAAAAGTATTCTTCTGATTTTCATTTTGGCATCTAACATTATAATCGAATTTTATCGCTTCTCCGACTTCAATAAGCAAACCCATCTTCTGATTTTTGTTTGGTGTGGCGATGTTATCGATGTATGTTTTTAGCCGATAACAGTTGAAGATAGCGTCATTGCCACGATTTTGGAGGCTGATATGCAAAGTATTCTCATTATCGTCATATAATTCACTCCCTCGTATTAGGCCGCCGCATCGTACTGGTAATAAGGGGTTAAGCTTTGCAAATTCCCCATTTTCTATTAGTTTTTTTGAGGGCAATAGAATGCCGAGCCTATCTCTCAATTGAGTCGCTTGCATTCTAACGTTGATTTCATTAAGGCGATTATTCTGCCACAATGCCAATATGCTTAATGCTATCATTCCTAGGAATGATAGCATGGTGCCGTAAAAACCTAACACATCTTCCGCAGAAAAAGCCGTATATATAATTGTGTCTTTTGTTCCAAATATATAGCATTCACTTATGATGATGGGAATAGATAATAATAGAAATCCCCCGATTATCCAAACCCACCGCTGCAAATACCATTTTCCACTATTTTTCATAATGTCATCTTCCTTAAAACGAACTGTAAGTGAAATATGTAAATTAACATAAATAATTATAATTCAATTAGTACCATGACGCAACATGATTTATGATGAGTTCTAATACTAACCACAAATTAGGGAGTAATATATAATAATATTTTTGGTATTTGATTGTTAAAATGCAAAAAAGTCCTAACAACATTACGTATATCGGACCTCTTAAATGCCACAAAGCGAACTTCCGGTTATCACTCTCCCTGATTTGCTGATGTGAGACAATATTATACGTTTACTCCATCGTCGCTTCTCCCCCCCCTGTCTATTTCACCGCTCCATCGGCCGGCGCATAAAATGGAACGCAACTAAAATAATGGAGCTGATCCAATGGATAAAGCCTCTAATGTCGTTAGCCTTGAATACCGCGTAAATAAAGCCTTTATGGGCAAGTATTTTATCGGTCATACTCCGCTCATCTCCATGGATGCGAATACGCACGCCTGGGCGGGACTCGTTAACCCAAAGGACTCCGATGTAAACTTGTTTTTGTGCACCTTCACCGTGTCAAACTATAATGACTGCCCTCTTCAGGCGATGATGTGGCTGTCGGACGCGCCCAGATTCGGAGTGGAATCCTGCGACGTCGCAGTAAGCAATCAGTCAATTCGTCCCTCCCCCAAGCCGGAGGGGAAAATTATATATTCCGCAGATAATAAGTGCGCAGCCCCAGACGGTACGAGCATATTCCCCCGGATCGTAGGTCCTTACTCGACCGAAGTCGGCAATTACTACGGCAAGATCGTCGTACCCCCCGATCATGCCGTGATCATAACGCTTGACTCCCTCGATCAACCGCGAGGCGTTGCCGGTGTGGCTTTTGGCTGGTGGGAAGATCATAAGCGCTATTGCCGATAGCAAAAGCCGGTCTTCAACACAGACCTAGTACAGTTGAGTTCTTTGAAGGTCCTTTACGTGTGATACGACAAAGAAAAAGCCTGTAATCATTTGATTACAGGCTTTTTCTTTGGTGGAGAAAAGCGGCATCAAACCGCTGACCTCTTGAATGCCATGGGGTACTCCCCTGCTTCGCCCTGTAAAATCACCAGGCCGGGCACCGCTCGCGCAGGCATCAATTGGCGATGCAAATGATTTGGAGCTCGTATGATGTGCTATAATACAAGTAGGAGTTGTTTTGTTGTAGAATACAATACCGACTAAGTCTATGCTGCGCAAGGAGAACCGTATGAAAAAATCAGGATTTATCCTTCTCACTGTATTTTGTTTTCTTCTTTTGGGTGGGTGTGACTTCTGGTCACGTGGGCAGCAGGGCCCCCCCGCTCCCTCGCCGCCGGCGGAGGAGCCCAAAGCCATCTCCGGCACCGTCTATGACGCCACCATGAATACCCTGACGCTGATCACCGACGACCGGAAGGTGTACGCTTTCGCAACAGAGGGCGTGGACACACGGGTAACAGACAGCGGCATCATTATCGGGTACCCTGTGACGGTGGAATATTACGGTCAGCTCGACGACGGCACTAGAGAGCAGACGGTGTCGCTGGACCATATTGAAGTGGGCAGCTTCGACGGGCTGTCACCTCAGGAGAAGGCACAGCATATCCTCATGACACTCAGTCTCGAGGAGGAAGTCGGGCAGCTGTTCATCGTGCGCTGCCCCATTTCGGATGCCGCCGAGATCCAGGCCCAGTACCAGTTTGGCGGATATATCCTGTTTGGCCGGGATTTCGCGGACAAAACCGCCCCTGACGCCTCGGCCGACATTGGCAGCTACCAAAGCGCCTCTCGGCTGCCCATGCTCATCGCTGTGGATGAGGAGGGCGGCCCCGTCAACCGCGTCAGTCGGTATGCCCAGTATCGTTTTGCTCCCTTTGCCTCTCCCCAGAAGCTTTTTGCCAAGGGCGGCTGGGACGCCGTCTCGGGCGACACAAAGGAAAAATGCGCCTTTTTGTCCGCCTTAGGCATCAATTTGAATTTCGCGCCGGTTTGCGATGTATCCACCGATCCCGCCGACTTTATCTACGCCCGATCTTTCGGGGGGAACGCCCAGCAAACCAGTGAATATGTGAAGACCGTGGTGGAATCCATGTCCGGTACCGGCGTGGGCTGTGTTTTAAAGCACTTCCCCGGCTATGGAAATAACGCGGACACCCACACGGACAGCGTCTACGATTCGCGCCCCCTCGAAACTTTCGAGGCATCCGACTTTCTTCCCTTTGAGGCGGGCATCGGGGCCGGAGCCGGCGCGGTGCTGGTGTGCCACAACGTCGTTCGGTGCATGGACGACACCCTCCCTGCCTCCCTCTCCCCCGAGGTGCACCGCATTTTGCGCGAGGAGCTCGGCTTTGTAGGCGTCATTGTCACCGATGATCTGAGCATGTCCGCCGTAACTGACTTTACCGGCGGCAAGTCCGCCGCCCTCTTAGCCGTCGCCGCCGGAAACGATGTGCTCTGCTGCTCGGATTATGTGACTGATTACACCGCCGTCCTTGATGCGGTGCAGGCGGGCGACATCTCCCGCGCTCGGATCGACGCATCCGTCCTGCGCATTCTACAGTGGAAAATATCCCTGGGAATTTTATAGTACCGCCGCCGGACATCGTCTTGTAAATGACCCGGTTTTGCTCATCGCAAGTGTGACGGTCCGGAGGAATTCGTCACGGTTCAAATCCCGCCTCCAAAACCGCATCGCCAAACGATGGCTATCATAACAAATCCCGTCTCAAGCCGAGACGGGATTTGTTGAATTTATGTGTGGAACCGAAACGTTCTCTCCTTACTTGGTCAACGTTTCTTCCTTGTCGGCAGACTGTTGGCCGACTTTATAATTGAGCGTCTCGGGCATGCTGATCAGGAGGGGGAGCCTTATCACGATATCAATGGCCACGTAGAGCAGAAATACATATTGAGGTCCCATCTGATCGTAAATGATACCGCTGATGAAAGCCATGCCCGCAACGACAAACGCCGTGACAAGCTTGTTGAGACCAATCCATCTTCCCATCACTTCCGGGGCGACCAGCTCCCTTTGAATCGTCGCTGAAAGCGGGGAACCTATGAAGAAAAATCCCTGTAAAATACCGGCAAGGATTAAAAATGCCGGTGAAGGTGCCAAAACCAGCAGGATGTTCGAGAGCCAAAACAGCGGCGTTATTATGTACAGAACTTTTTTTCTGCCGATTTTATCTGCAAGGGCTCCGACCGGATACCCGAACAATACGGACGTAAGGGCGGCCGCCGTTACCATGCCTCCGAGCGTGACGACGTCGGCTCCTTTTACCTCTTGGGCAAATACTTGGCAAAAAGGCAGGATCATCCCCCTCGGCATGTACGTGATGGCCCCGATGATCAGCCATTTTTGCGCATTTTTGTTGCCTTTGAGGATCTCGGCTCCGTCTTTAAAAATATGCAAACCGGGCTTATTCTTTGCTACCCATTTGTGGTTTGACAACATCGTTAAAATCAGGATAAACGAGATCATCGTGGCAACCATCGGAACGTAGAACAGCGGTCTGATCTCGCTTGCGTTCGACGGAGACCCGGTAACACCCATTAAATTAACCAGCATCCACGCCGACAGCATCGGCCCGAGCATCCCCAAAAGCCCGGCCGCAATGGATTCGCAGACCAGCATTCCTTTGGCTCTGTCACAATTGACGAGACAATTCCCGCAGATTGTGGCACAACCATGGATACTTATCCCCTCGCCTATATAGTAAATGATCATTCCTGCAGCGGCAGCCTGCCATGTCATTGCAAAGCTATAGGTGAGGTATGCAGCTACCAGCATCGCAATCCCTAAAAGGTATATTTTCTTAGGGCCGGTCTGATCGATGCGATTGCCGATGAAAGGCGCCACCAGACCGGTTATAATCATCCCGATGCTGGTTATGAGACCTAGCTCAGTCTTGTTTGCTCCAAGCGCTACGATAAAAATTGAAAGATAGGGATAAACCATCTGATACCCGAATCTTTCAAGCGAGGTCCGCGCCACCGTAACTTTCCAATCGCGTTGCTGCCTCTTCCAGAAAGTAGGGATGTCGAGGAGGAATTTTAGCCGGAAAGCCCCCTTAGATTTCATACGGAAAACAGACTCCTTCTTAAAAACGATATCATACGTTTTCATTTTATAATCTATAATTTAATAATATTATAAGGTAAAAGTCAAGAAAATAATTTTTTGGCAGCGCAGCATTTGAATGTGAAACAAAACGCGTAGATAGGCCGGCCCGCGACAAACGCCAATGAATGGGGACATACATCGAAAAATGCTGCGAAAATATCAGGATGTCAGCTATGATGAGCCCCAGAAAATAAATAATGCAATATAGCTCGACCGTCGAGCAGTTACAAAGTAGGAATAGGCCGAATTTTAGGTACTTTAGCGGACAGAGAATCAATATGTTCAATCAAGATAAAAAAACTCCGGAACCGTTCAAACCAACGGTTTCCGGAGCTTTTTCTTTGGTGGAGATAAGCGGGATCGAACCGCTGACCTCTTGAATGCCATTCAAGCGCTCTCCCAGCTGAGCTATACCCCCAAATTTCGCAAGTGCTTTATTATTATAGCTGGGGACTTGCGAGAAGTCAAGGCTTATCCCGAAAGAATTGAAAGTTTTTTTGCCGCGTGATATACTTGAAGCACCATTATTTTACAAGGGAGACGCTGACGATGAGACTGGAAAACATCACCTGGGTGCAGGCAGGCGAGTATTTTAAACATCATGACATGGTCATCATTGCAACGGGCAGCCTTGAGTGCCACGGGACCCATCTGGCGCTCGGCACCGACACCATCATCCCGAACCGCATCTTAGAGCTCATTGAAGAAAAGAGCGACGTGCTCATCGCACCCACCCTCCCCTACGCCGTGTGCGATCTTTTGAGCGACTACCCCGGAACGGTGACCTTGGGGCACGAAGTGTTTTATCAGATGATGTCCAAAATCTGCGAAAATCTGTACCGGCACGGGGCGCGCAAATTCGTCTTTTTGAACGGCCACGGCGGCAACATCATCCCGCTGGAGCGGGTCGGGTTTGACCTCGACCGCAAGGGGGGCATGTCCGTCATTATGAACTGGTGGCTCATGGCCTGGGACCTGAATCCGGCCTGGAAGGGCGGACACGGCGGCGGCGAGGAGACGGCGGCCATGCTCGCCATCGACCCAGCGCTCGTCGACACGGCGGCTATCCGGGATATGACGCTTGCGAATGTGACCGATGAGATCGTGGGCTCCACCATCAAGACCGTGAAATTTAAGGGCATCGAGCACACCATACCGCGCCACACAAAGGATATTTCGGACAACGGTTGGTTTGGCGCCGATCATCCAAAGGACGCCACCGCAGAGTGGGGCCGTGAAATGCTGCAGGCGACGGCCGACTATATCGTTGATTTCATGGAAGAATTCAAGAAGGCTAAGCTTAAAGAGGTTTGACGCTTTGCCTTTTCCCACTTGCTGTTTGAACGTAAGGAGCGTGCGATGAACGAAGTCTTAAAAGCCATTAAAGAACGCCGCAGCATCCGCAAGTACCGGCCGGACGAAGTGCCCGGTGAGCTGCTCACTGCAGTGCTTGATGCCGGACGGGCCGCCCCCTCCGGTATGAACGCGCAGGGCTGGCATTTTCTCGTATTTCAGGGTGCCTCGCTTGCGGCGCTGCGCGAGGCGGCCGGGGCGGAGCTTGGCTACGGGGCGCCGGCAATTGTCGTCGTCTCTTACAGCGGCGACCCCCGCGCCTTCAACCCCGGGTCCGACTGCGCAAACGCCATCATGTGTATGATGCTGGCAGCTCATTCGCTGGGACTTGGCTCTTGCTGGATCAACAACCTGACCCGCAGGCGGGAGGAGTCCGCAATCGACGCCTTTTTGCGGGGCGCGGGACTGCCCACGGGGCAGATGGTGCACGGCAGTCTTGCCGTAGGGTACCCGGACGAGAGACCCGCCCCAAAGCCGCGGGCGGAAAAAACGGTGACCTACGCGAAGCTGCCCTGACCGGAAAATTTGTGCAATGCGGGAATTTGCCACAAAAGCAGCATATTGCACAGTAATTGACAAGCTGATTGTGCAAATTTTTGGGGCTTAGTTCCGATTGACGCGGAGCGCATTTTCCGGTATCATAGTTGCAATATCATAAAATGCATTGATGGGGACCAGGCAAAGAACACCCGCCGCTTCAGAGAGCTGTCGTTTGGTGCGAGACAGTGCGCGGATTTTTTGCGAAACTCACCCCGGAGCAGCCGATTGAAAGCCGCAAGGCAAGTAGAAAGGTCGGGTTGCCCGCCGTTATCATGGGCAGGTGTTCGCAATGTTTGCCGACGCCCCAAAGTGGACGCATTTTTTGCGTCAATGAGAGTGGTACCACGGAGCAGTAGCCCCGTCTCTCGCGAAAGCGAGGGACGGGGCTTTTTTTATTCATTAAGAAGGAGAATCGCCATGAGGAAAATTCGTATTTTTGACACAACGCTGAGAGACGGTGAACAGTCCCCCGGATGCAGCATGACCACCAAGGAAAAGCTGGAAATGGCCAGACAGCTCGACGCCTTGGGCGTTGACATCATCGAGGCCGGATTTGCCGCGGCGTCCCCAGACGACTTCAATGCAGTGCAGCAAATAGCCCGCACCGTAAAAAACTGCCGGGTAGGCAGCCTGGCTCGCGCCAACCGGGGCGACGTGGAAAAGGCGGCAGCCGCCGTCAAGGACGCTAAAGACCCCTTAATCCATGTCTTTATTGCGACGAGCGACATCCACATGGAGTATAAGCTGCGCATGACCCCGGACGAGGTCATCGCCCGTATTGACGAAATGGTGCGCCTCGCAAAAAGCCACTGCCCGAATGTGGAGTTTTCGGCGGAGGACGCCTCCCGCTCCAGCCTGCCGTTCCTTGCCCGGGTCGTCGATACCGCCATCAAGGCGGGGGCCGGTGTCATCAACCTGCCCGACACCGTCGGCTACGCCACGCCACAGGAGATCACCGAGATGTTCACCTACATCCGCAAAAACGTTCCGGAGACCCAGAACATCACACTCTCCACCCACTGCCACGACGACCTCGGTATGGCAACCGCCAACTCCATTGCCGCCATTATGGCGGGGTGCGACCAGGTGGAAGTCGCCGTAGGCGGCATCGGTGAGCGGGCCGGCAACGCCAGCCTCGAGGAGGTCGTAATGCTCATGGCCACCCGCAAGGAGCACTTCGGCTTTGAGTGCAAAATCAATACGAAGGAGATCGTTAAAACGGCCAAACTGCTTTTCTCCATCATCGGCGTGCCGATTGCCCCCAACAAGCCCATCATCGGGGCCAACGCCTTCGCCCACGAGGCGGGCATCCACCAGCACGGCGTTTTGAGTAACCCGCTGACTTACGAGATCATGCTGCCCGAGAGCGTCGGCCTTGTGCAAAACCGTATGGTGCTGGGCAAGCACTCGGGCAAGCACGCCTTTGACGATCGGCTGAAGACGCTCGGGTATCAGCTTGAAAACGGGGCCTTGGCCTCCGCCTTCGAACAGTTCAAGGCCCTTGCCGACAAGAAAAAGAACATATCCGACGACGACCTCATCGCGCTCGCGACAGCGCAAAAAACAAAGGTCGACGATGGGAAATACGCCTTAGAGGAATTTACAATAACGACCGGCACCCATGTGACGCCGACCGCGACCGTGAAAATGTCCCACGGCGGAAATATTTACGAGGCAACTGCCACCGGGGACGGTCCCATCGACGCCGCGTATTTTGCGGTGGGTAAGATCGTGAATGTTGCCTGCCAGATCGACGACTACACCATCCGCTCGGTCAGCGAGGGACAGGAAGCCTTGGGCGAAGTCATGGTCAAACTGGCCTTTGGCGGCGATATTTATACCGGCAGCGACATCAGCACCGACATCATCGAAGCGAGCATTACGGCCTACATCAACGGCATCAATAAAATTGTGGAGGCCACTGCGGCCTAGAGGAGGTATTCACATGGGAATGACAATGACGCAAAAGATCATGGCAGTGCACGCCGGGCTTCCCGCCGTCAGCGCGGGACAGCTCGTCATGGCAAAGCTCGACCTGGTGCTGGGCAACGACATCACAACCCCGATCGCAGCCAAGGAGTTCGAGCGGGCCGGCTTTACAAACATTTTTGATAAGGACAAAGTGGTCATCGTATTCGATCACTTTGTGCCGAATAAAGACATCGCCTCGGCCGAGCAGTGCAAGCTCGGGCGCAACTTCGCTTTCAAGCAGGGTGTAAAGAACTTTTTCGACGTGGGCGAAATGGGAGTCGAGCACGCGCTGCTGCCGGAAAAGGGACTGGTCACGGCCGGCGATATGGTGATCGGGGCCGATTCGCACACCTGTACCTACGGTGCCCTTGGCGCCTTTTCGACCGGTGTCGGCTCGACCGACATGGCGGCCGGCATGGCGGTGGGGCAGACGTGGTTTCGGGTGCCGGAGGCCATTCGTGTGACGCTTACGGGCAAGATGGGCCCCTATGTCTCAGGCAAGGACGTCATGCTGAACATCATCGGAAAAATCGGGGTCGACGGGGCCCGGTACATGTCAGTCGAGTTTTCGGGTGACGGCATCAAAAACCTGACGATGGACGACCGGCTCTCCATGGCCAACATGGGTATCGAATGCGGCGCGAAAAACGCTATTTTTCCGGTGGACGATATCACTAAGGCGTACCTCGACGAGCGGGTTTCGAGGACTTACACCGCCTACGAGGCGGACTCCGACGCCGAATATGCGGCAGAATATGCTTTTGACCTCAGTAAGATTGTCCCGACCGTCGCATTCCCCCACCTGCCCTCCAATGTGCACCCGGCAAGTGAGGCCGGCGACATCAAAATCGACCAGGTCGTCATCGGATCTTGCACCAACGGCCGCATTTCGGACATGGCGGCGGCGGCCGAAATCTTCAAGGGCCGCAAAGTGGCCAAAGGCGTGCGGGCCCTCATCATTCCCGCCACTCCGAAAATTTACCGGGAGGCCATGAAGGCCGGCTACATTGACATTTTCATGGATGCCGGATGTGCCGTCTCGACGCCGACCTGCGGGCCGTGTCTGGGCGGCTACATGGGCATTTTAGCGGACGGTGAGCGGTGCGTCGCCACGACAAACCGCAACTTTGTCGGCCGCATGGGCCATGTCGGCAGCGAGATTTATCTTGCGAGCCCGGCGACGGCGGCAGCCTCGGCCATAGCCGGCCGCATTGTGGCTCCGCAGCAGATTATGGAGGTAAAGTGATGAAGGTACAGGGAACTGCCCACAAGTATGGTGACAACATTGACACCGACGCCATCGTCCCGGCCCGCGAGCTCTACAGCTCCGACGCCGACCACCTCGCCGCCCACTGCATGGAAGACTGGGATAAGGACTTCCAAAGCCGCAAGAAGATGGGCGATGTCATTGTCGCGGGCTCCAATTTCGGCTGCGGCTCATCGCGCGAGCACGCGCCCATCGCCATTAAGACCTGCGGTATCTCCTGCGTCATCGCGAAGTCCTACGCCCGCATTTTCTACCGCAACGCCATCAACATCGGACTGCCGATCTTCGAGTGCGACGGGGCGTCAGACGGGATTGCGGCCGGGGATGAGGTATCGGTCGACTTTGCGACAGGCGTCATTACGAATATCACAAAGGGCGAGACCTATCAGGCAAACGCTTTCCCGGAGTTTATTGGGCGCATCATTGACAAGGGCGGGCTTTTGGCCTCGCTTAAGGGCTGATGGGGGCCCTGATCGCCGTCGCCCGGGGCGACGGTATCGGCCCTGAAATTGTCGAGCAGGCCCTGCGTGCTCTGCAGGGCGCCGCCCCCGGGCTCGACTACGTGGAAGTTAAAGTCGGCGGTGCCGCCATCGACAAGTACGGCTCCCCCCTGCCCGACGGCTCTCTAGCAGTTTGCTGTCAGGCCGACGCCGTGCTGCTGGGGGCCGTCGGCTCCCCGCGGTACGACCACCTGCCCAAAGACAAGCGCCCGGAGCAGGCCATCTTAAAGCTGCGCAAGGAGATGGGCCTCTTTGCCAACCTGCGCCCGGCAAAAGTCTTCCCGCAGCTTGCGGGTGCCTCCCCGCTTCGCAGTGTCGAAGGCGTTGACATGACCATCGTTCGGGAACTGACGGGCGGAATTTACTTTGGCGTCCACGAGACAGCCATCGTGTGCGGAGAGCGCCGGGCCGAGGACATCATGACCTACAGCGAACACGAGATCGAGCGCATCGCCCGCCTTGCCTTCAAGACGGCGAAGCACAGCGTCGTGTCGGTCGACAAGGCCAATGTCTTAGACTGCTCCAGACTTTGGCGGGAGGTCGTGACCCGGGTTGGGGCGGAATATCCCCATATTCAGCTCACCCACATGTACGTCGACAACGCCGCCATGCAGCTCGTGCGGGACCCCGCCCGCTTTGAGGTGCTCTTAACCGAGAACATGTTCGGCGATATCCTCTCGGATGAGGCCAGCATGATCGTCGGCTCCATCGGAGTCATGCCGTCGGCGTCGCTCGGGGCCACCTCCAAGGGGCTGTACGAGCCCATTCACGGCTCGGCCCCCGACATCGCGGGAATGAACAAGGCCAACCCCATCGGCACCATCCTGTCGGCCGCCATGCTGCTGCGATACTCACTTGGGATGACAGATGCAGCCGAAAAAATCGAAACAGCCGTCGACGAGACGCTGACATCCGGTTTTCGCACCCCCGACATCATGGGAGAAGGGTGCCAGCTTGTCGGCTGCGCCGAGATGGGCGACGAGATCGTGGCCCGAATCTCGTCCCGATGAAGCTATATCTGCGCTCATACGGACAACAAGATAGCGCATTGCGGCTTTTGCCGCAATGTGCTATACTTTGTCTAATTTGCGGTGCAGGGCCTATATCCTGCCGACAACGGAGGTGCCCCATATTTGAAAATTCTCGCTGTCAACTATTTCGACTGGCCGGCCGAAAGCTACGATGTCTTTGCCCGGATGGGCTATGAGATCGACGTCGTAGGGCCAAACGATCCCCCACCCGCCACGGATTACGAGGTCGGGTTTTTCGAGGCTTCCTATATCATAGCCCATGCGGAGAAGCTGAAAACTATCAAGTTTATTCAGATGCAGACGGCAGGACACAACCACCTGCCGGTGGAATTTATGAAGGCCAATCCCCAGATCAAGTTTTGCGGCGGCAGCGGCTCCTACGGCAAGTCGATCTCGGAGTGGGCCATTTGCGGTGCACTGCAGATCCTTCGCCAAACGCCGCTCTTTGAATCCTATCGCCTTGAAAAAAAATGGAGCTGGGAGGGCACCCACGACAGCCGGGAGCTGTGGGGCTCCACCTGCGGCGTGCTCGGCACCGGCGACATCGGGGCTGAGTGCGCGAAGAAACTCCACGCCTTCAACTGCCGCGTCATCGGGCTCAACACCGACGGGCGCAAAGTGGAGCACTTTGACGAGTGTCTGCCGACTTCACAAGTGGATGAACTCTGCAGTCGGTGCGATATTCTCATCAACACGCTGCCGTTGACCGAAAAGACAAAGATGCTGGTGGGTAGAGAGCAGCTGAAAAAATGCAAGAAGACGGCCGTCATCGTCAACGTGTCGAGAGGCGGCATCATCGACGAGGAGGCCCTAGCTGACATGCTTGACGGGGGACTTCTGATGGGCGCCGCATTCGACTGTTACGCCGTCGAACCGGTGCCGCCGGAATCGAGGCTTTGGGACACCAAGAGCTTTATTTTGAATCCGCACTGCTGCGGCGTCACGATGGGACTCTCCCGCCGCTACCTTGAGCACTATATTCAAAACGCCGAAAACTATCTGGCGGGGCGGCAGCTTGTCGGCGTTGTCACGCCGGGGAGGGGGTACTGAGATGATCAAATTGCTGTTGACAAATCACACCTTCTCACTGGCCCAGCTCGACGAGATCCGCGCCATGGGCTACGACATGGACGTGGTGGCAGACAACACGGTCTTGTCTCCCGAGCAGGCGGCGCAGTACGAGGTCGTCATGACCTACGGCATTTTTCGGCATAACCCGCTGCCCATGTTCACGAATCTGAAAATGGCCCATTCAACTGCCACCGGCGTTGAAGCCATGCCGGTCAAAGAACTGGCAAGGCGCGGCATCCCTCTCCACAAGGGCAAGGACCTCTACAGCATCCCCATGGCCGAATGGGTCATCTGCAAACTGCTTGAAGTCGTAAAGCATGCCCGTGAGATGGCCTCAAGACAGCGGGAGCGCGTCTGGCGGCGGCGCAGCTGGGCCTTTACGGGTGAGACGCTCGAGGAGCTAGCCGGCAGGTCGGTGCTGATTGTGGGTGCCGGCGACATCGGCAAAACAATAGCTGCCATGCTGCGGGCTTTCGAGGTCTCTTCCATTGTCGGCGTCAATACGACCGGCAGGCAGGTTGCGGGATTTGACCGCTGCGTCAAAATGGATGCGCTTGACCGAGAGCTTCCAAAGGCCGACATCGTCGTCATCACCTGCCCCCTGACCGAGGCAACCTACCACTTGTTTGATGCGAAGAGACTTGACCTCCTGACGGAGGACGCCATTCTCGTCAACGTCTCCCGCGGCAAAATTATCGACGAGGCGGCCATGACCGAACAGCTTGCGGCCCACAAATTCGCCTTTTTTATCTCCGACGTGTTTGAATGCGAACCGCTGCCCAAAGAGTCCCCCCTGTGGGAGATGGACAATGTCATCATCACGCCGCACAACTCCTTTATTACAAATATGCGCCCCGTGCGCATGTCGGAACTTCTCTTGCGCAACCTCGCAGCCTACGCCAAGGGCGAGCCCCTTGAAGCGCCGGTAGACTACCAAAAGGGGTACTGAACCGATATGAATACACCCATGCACGCGCTTGTCATTTTCCGCAGACTGCTCGACGACGAGGTCGTCCGGCAGGCCGTCTGCCTTGCCGAGGGGGGCGGCTACGGCACCGTCGACGCATACGCCGACTTCGCCGCGGCCCTCTTCGAGCACACCGAAAACTGGAGCCGGTACCTGCTCTCCCGGGTGTTGGAAGACGAAAACCTATTTCTTGTGAAAATTGCCAAGAGCGAAGCGGTCTCCCGGACGCTGCAGGACTGCCTTGCGGCCGAGCTTAAGACGCTGCGGGACTTCTCCATGCTGTCGCCGGCCGACATTGTGCTGCCGGTCGGGGTGACGCTTCCGCTGTGGCAAACCGAAGCCATCGACTTTGCCGGCATTTACGCCTCTCATCTGGCCGAAATCCCATTTCGGGGCTATGGCATCTATGCGCGGCACCGCGCCTTTCGTCTGACGGACGGCAAGCTCGTCCCAGTGCTCTACCCCGACACCGTGCAGCTTTGCGATTTGATCGGATACCGGCGGCAGCGGGAACTCGTACTCGAAAATACCCGCGCCCTGATAAGGGGGGCGCCGGCTGCAAACGTGCTGCTTTACGGCGACAGCGGCACCGGAAAATCGTCGACCGTCAAGGCTGTTCTAAACGAGCTTGCCCCCGAGGGGCTGCGGCTTGTGGAACTGCGCAAAGAACAGCTCCACGACATTCCGGCGCTTTTAGATAAGCTAAGCGGCAATCCGCTCAAATTCATTTTGTATATCGACGATCTCTCCTTTTCAAAGGACGACGACAACTTCCGCGCCCTCAAGGCGGTACTTGAGGGGTCGATCGCATCGAGGCGGCAAAACGTCGTCGTCTACGCCACCAGCAACCGCCGCCACCTCGTCCAGGAGTCCTTCTCCGACCGGGAGGGAGACGAGATCCATCTCAGCGACACCTTAGAGGAGCAGTCGTCTCTGGCCGACCGGTTCGGGCTCTCCATCACCTTCTCCCGCCCCGACAAGGAGGAGTTCCTCGAAATTGTGACGGCCCTGGCAAAAAGCAGCGGACTTGAGATCCCACTCGGTGAACTTGCCACCGGCGCCCAGGCCTTTGCGCTGCGCCGGGGCGGGCGGTCCCCCCGCGTGGCGCGCCAGTACGTCGAGCACCTCGTGACCCTGCGCATGGAAAAAGAGCGGTAAGCATTTTTTGGCATGTACCCTCTTAAATCCTGACATTTCATCTCGCGCAGACACGATAGCAGCAGACATATCCCCCTTTGCGCCGGCATATGAATTACTATGCCGATGCAAAGGGGGATTTCACATGAAGGGTATGCCTGAGGAGCGGGCAGTGGCGCTCGCCCACTACATCATAGAAAACAAGGCCACGGTGCGCGGCGCCGCGCGGCAATTCGGAGTCTCCAAGTCTACGGTACATAAGGATATCACCTACCGGCTTGTACGGCAAAATCATGCGCTCTATGAAGAGGTGCGCCCAATCCTCGAGCAGAACCTGCGCGAGCGGCACATCCGCGGCGGGCTTGCCACAAAGATTAAGTACAAGGGGACCGCATAGGACGGCCCTACCCTGCATCCATTAATTGAGCATTCAAAAAATACGGAGCGCCGCCCTTCCGGCAGCGCTCAACGCATTTTTGCATATTACAGCGACTTCAATATTTCAGGGAGCCCCTCAAAGCCGTCCAGTGTCCAGTCGGCAATGGAGGGCTTTTTGCAATGGATGAGAATGGTTTTCATGCCGGCCGCCTTGCCGCCCTCAATGTCGGCGATGGGGTTGTCACCGACCATGACGGCATGTGTCGGATCGCCGGCGGCCTTCAAAGCGTACTGGTAAATTTCGGGGCGGGGCTTCTCATATCCGATGGCCCCCGAAGTGAAGATGCCGTCAAAGTACGCCGCAAGCCCCATGGCACCCATGACTTTCCCGAGCTCTGGATAGTTGTTTGACAGTATGTAATTTCGACAGCCTGTCGCCCGCACCGCCTCAAGCACCTCTCTGACGCCCGGATATTCGCGGTACATCCTAGGGTCGAGCATATGCTCCCTGACCCGCACCGCCGCGGACCTTGCGACTTCCGCCTCCACCCCGCAAGCGAGGTAGGTCTGCTCGAAATGGGCGGTCAGACTACTCCACCAGAGTCCGGGACCCAGCAGGTGAAGGTAGTCAATATGGGGCTTATCCCAGGGGTATCCGTTTTTTGGGCGTTTTTCATAGATGTCCGCCGGAGTGACGCCGGCGTTTTCCAAAACATCCTCCAAGGCTAGGACCATGGACTTTCCCCAGACCCGCTCCGACAGCACCACCGTACCGTCAAAGTCCCAGAAAACCGCTTTTTTCATGCCGGGCCTCCCCCTCTTTCAATGGATCGGGCGACGGGGCTGCTCCCACATCACCTTATTTACATTGTGCTTGAAAGGCGGAAAAATTGCAAGACAAATAACTTAAATCTTAACCTGTCGTTCACCGAACATACACTTTCGCGGATAGAATAGAGAGTGTAGAAAGGAGCGACAAAATAGTATGTTCTACGGAAAAGACGATCTCGAGTTTTTTGAATGTGAATACGATACCACCCCCTATATGCACCAGCCAGAGGCCGAGCCCGCAGCCCCGGAGGAGCCCCAAAAGCCCAAGAAGAAGTGGAGCGCCCACAGCCCCCTGATGCGATTTGCGGCAAACGCGCTGGCCGCGGCCATCATTTCGGTGGGCTCCATCGCCGGATATGCCACCTATACCCAAGGGCAGTCGACAAATGGCAGCGGGGGCACCCAGCAGATTGTCTATGAGCCTGTCTCCTACGGCAATACACTGACAGTCCCCGAGATCATTGAGGCCGCCAAGCCCTCGGTCGTGTCTGTGGTCTGCAAAGGCCGCTATCAGGAGGTCCTTGGGTCCGGCGTCATCATGACCGAGGACGGCAAAATCATCACCAACAACCACGTCATTGACGGCGCCGAGTCCATCACCGTGCGCCTATCTGACGGCACCGAATACGAGGCGACGGTGCTCGGCGCAGACGAGCCGACCGACCTCGCCGTACTGCAAATCAAGGCAAGCGGTCTGAAGGCTGCCACTTTCGGCGACTCCGACAAACTGGTACAGGGTGAGATTGCCGTCGCCATCGGCAGCCCGCTCGGACTTGAGTTCGAAGGCTCTTCGACCCAGGGCATCATCTCGGCCACCAGCCGCACCGTCGAGGTCGACGGACGCACGATGGAGCTCATTCAGACCGACGCCGCCATCAACCCCGGCAACTCGGGCGGTGCCCTCGTCAACGGCAACGGTGAAGTCATCGGCATCAATAGCGTAAAAATCGTATCGGACGACACCGAAGGCCTTGGCTTTGCCATTGGGACCAACCTCGCCCTGCCCATCGCCGAGCAGCTCATCGACTACGGCTATGTCACAGGCCGCCCCTCCATCGGCATCACGGTACAGGACATCAGTGCCATGGAAGCGCAGTACTATCAAGTGCCGCAGGGTCCAGTGGTTAAACTGGTCGACCCCTCCTCCGGTGCTGCCAAGTCCGGAATTTTAGCAGGCGATATCATCACGGCAATCGACGGCAAGACCGTCACCACCTATGCAGAGCTTGAAAACGAAAAGCAGACCCATTCTCCCGGCGACACCGTAACAATTTCCGTATACCGCAACGGCTCGACCCTTAATTTCAAGGTCACGCTTGACGAGTCGCTCGGGAATTGACATACTTTCCTCCCTCCCCCGAAAGCCCCGACCGCAAGGCCGGGGCTTTCGGGACTTTATTTTTAGGCGACGCTGTGCTATACTTGCCGTAATAAACCTGTGAGGTGAATCATGAAGAGACAGGCGGCCGGTTTACTCATACTGCTCCTGCTTCTGACGGCGGGGTGCGAGAAAAAGCCGATGGCGGCGGGGTACTATACCCCCGCCGTCACCGTCGACGGCGTTTTGGGAGAGTCCTCTTCCGATCTGATTTACTGCGACGGGCAAGCTTTCTTTATTTCGGCCGACGGACTTGCGGCCCTGCTGCCGGACGTGACGCTTAAGCGCCTCGGCTCCGGGATCGCCTATCTCTCGGTGACGGCGGACGAGGTGGCCACCCTCTACTCCTCCCTCTCCTCCGCTTACACGGGGGGCAACATGGGCACACTTCCCATTTTGAAAAACGACGTGTGGTACATCCCCTTTGACGGGGTGCCGTACGGTTTTCTGTGCAGGCTTGACGTTTCGGACGACTGCTCCAAACTAACGGTTACGGGCTATGACGCAGCTCTTGCGCAGGCGGGAGAAGCCGCCCAAAAAATCGGTGGAATGCTTACGCTGACAGGCCTTAAAGAGTACGACCGAACCTATTTGCGGGACTTCTTCCCCGTGGAGACAGACGGCTCCTCTACCGTTTTTACACGGGAGGGCAGCTTGGTTTTTGGCCCCGTCGAGGGCAAGCTACGGGACGAGGGCGGATGCTACCGCCAGCAGCTCTCTTCCGGGCTCGTTGGACTCCTCTCCCAAACGGGCAAGGTGCTCTTTGCCCCCGAATACCTCGACATTCACAGGCTCCAGTCCTCCGGCCTGCTGCTGCTCCACGCCCAAAACGGCAAGTATGGGCTCGGGCGAGACGACGGCGGGGTGATCTACCCCTGTACACTCGACAGCGTCGGCGGCTATATGAACGTGGGACGCTTTGTCTACCCCAACGGGAGCGAGCAAGGCGTGCTGTCCGGCAAGCTGCCCGACCTGGTACTTGAATACGGTGACAGCGGACTTGTCGCCCGCAGCGGCGGGCTGTGGGGTGCTTTATCGATCGAGGGCGAGGTGCTGGTACCCTTTACGTACGATGCGCTCTTTCCCGCCCCCTTCGGTGACCGGCCCGGCTGGTACGGCCGCATCGGCGACGAATACGAGCTCTTAATGGCGCTGCCCTCATCCACTGTCCCGGTGCTTACCGACGCGGAGCAGGCCGCCTTAAACGGGGCGACCCTGGTGCTGCTTCAGCGCCAGGGAGAACAGTGCCGGGTGGCGGACATTGCGACCGGCTCCGCATACGCCCTGCCCAGGGAGGTTGCCGACCGCATTTTCGGCGAAGCCCCTCTCTTCACGCTCGCCAATGTGCAGCTTTACGGCAAGACGCTCTCTCCTTCTGCTTATCCGACGCCGGCCTATGCCATCGCCCCCGTGCTTTCGGTGGTTGAGGCCGCCGGTGTCGACGGGACGGTGCTCTCCTATCCGGCTGTCCTGATGAGCCGCCTCTTAAACGCCGGCGGTGCTGTCGGCATCGCCGACTATCGGCTCAACTCTGTTACGATCGAGGAGCAGGGTGACGCCTACTTTATTTTAAAACTCGACTGCGACGCAAAGCCCCTGCACGGAGCCGCGGCCTGGGGCGAGACAAACGAGCACGGCTGGGTCATGGGCAGCGAGCTCACGGTCACCGTCTTTGTCGGAGTAGATGACACAGGCGCACAGAAGATTTGCGCCGTCCGGCAGGGGGACGAACTTTGGTATGCCTCCCCCTTCTCGGGCGGCCTGTCGGAGGGCCCAAAACCCGCAGAGGGTCCTTGGCGGTACACTCCCGAAACCCGCGAGGATGTCTATTCGGCCATGCTGGAGGGCTGGGTGGAGGAGCGGATTTTCCACGAGGACGACCGGAGCACCTGGATTGCCGCCCGCAGTCTCCAGTCTGGCAGTTACCGCACGAGCATCCTCCGGCTTGACGCGGAGGCCGACACCGCCCATTTTGTCTGCGACCTGCCGGAGAGCTACGGTCAGCCGGCCCTTGTCGCCGCGACCGAGGAGGGGCTCTTTATCACGACCTGGAACAATGTCTTCGCCTCGTCCGGCAGTCCCGGTCCCATGGGGCTTTTGACGGAGGACGGCTTTGCGCCGCTCTTACAGGACGCCGTGCTGCTGGGAACGCGCGGCATGCGGGCCTATCTGCTTAGCCGCGATCAGGTGTACGAATTTAACATCGCCAACCGGGCGCTGCGTCAGCTCTGTGTGGCCCCGCCAAACTACACAAACTCACTCGAGCTCCCCCACCTCCAGAGCATCACGTCGGAGGCGCTCTATGTGGCGTGGCCGGTCTCCCACGGGCTGATTCCCGGGTACGAGGTCTACAGGATCAGTGCCTCTTCGGGAGAAGCGGTGCGAATTTTTCCGTAAACCAAAAAAGAGCCTTCAGACTTCTCATGTACAGGCCCGTAGAAAAAGAAATCCATTCTATCGGAGACGTCCGGCAGCGCTTTGAAAAAGCATCTCCGCCCGGTATTTCGGCAAAGTTTCCATGATGCAACCACCTTTTCACTTACAGCTAAGGGAACACGTTACCTTAGCTGTAAGTATACGGTACATAAATCATACGGTTAAACGCTTTGAAACTATAATTTTAGAGTATCGCTCACAACGTCATATTTTATCGAAAAAAACAAATATACTGCACCTTCAATCCCTTTATGATATACTATAGCCATAAACTGATGGGGAGGCTTATTATGCAGTACTTAAAGGTCGCTCAAACAAGCGAAATCAAGGATGGCGAGAAAAAGAAAGTCACAGTCGACGGCAAAGTGATCCTACTCACTCAAATCGGAACGGCCTATTATGCGATTGATAACAAGTGTCCGCACATGGGTGGCTCCCTCTACGATGGAAATTTGGACGGCAAAACGATCACTTGCCCGAAACACGGATCTATTTTTGATGTCACAACCGGGGAAGTCGTACAAAGCGGGAAAATTGCCTTCATTCGGGTCAAAGTCAAAAATACTACTGCCTATCCTGTTAAAGTGGAAGGTACGGATATACTCCTGGGCATCGAATAAGCATGACCGCCCTTAGAAATATGCACAGCACTTTTCGGTCCAAAACAAAGCCCGGTTTGTTTGTTTTTGCAAATTCCATGCGAAAAATATAGTTCTATACCTTGGGCGTCATCAGGAAAGATGCGCCCAAAAGACGAATCGGCAGCTATACCGAGCGGTACGATACCATCAAACTTATCACGATTAGGGCGAAGCCCATCTCTTTTTAACTTATATTCCACCTTTAATCGCGTACAGAACCACAAAAAACGGACTATAGATAAAAAGCCCCCTGATGTAGGAAAAAAACTACATCAGGGAGCTTTTGTATAAAAAATGAGCACACGGCAACTATGAAACGGATATCTCATGTTTTCGCACCGTCGAAGGCGCACACGATCTTTCCACAATCCTAGACCCGTTTGGCAACCGCATTGCCGCCTTCATGCGTTTTTGCAGTCGCGAGCCCATCCGGCTGTAAATAAAAGAAGCACCGCTAGCGCGGCGCTTCTTTTGTTTGAGTGAAGTAACTTCTTACCCTGCATCGGGGCTCTTTTGTGCATGTTCGATGCATGTGGACCCATACATATTGTCCGCAGGTTCTTATCGATTACTTTAAGAAACCGTCGATGATGACCTCTTCGGCCTGTGTTTCGTCGAGGCCGAAGGTCTGGAGCTTTAAAAGCTGATCGCTGTTGATCCGGCCGATGGCCGCCTCGTGCACAATCTGAGCCTCGGCGTGGTTGGCCGCAATTTCGGGGATGGAGCTGACCTTGGCGTGGTCCATGATGATGGCGTCGCACTGGACGTGGGCGCGGCACTTTGCATTTCCGATGGCGATGGGATGGAAGACCTGCACTGAGGTGTCGCGGGCGACAGAGCGGGAGATGATTTGCACTGCCGAGTCCTCGCCATTCATTTCAGTCGTCATATCCGAGTGCGCAACCTGATTGCCGTGGGTCATGAGCCGCTCGGTGATGGTCAGCTTGGCGCCGGCTGAGAGTGTCGCCGTCGACTTGCGGTAAGTCGAGTCGACTCCCCCGATCTGAACCATTTCCATCTCGCAGACCGTATTCTCGTCCATATAGACCTCGGTCGTGGGGTTGAGAATTCTCGTCCCCTCGCCGCTGCCCTCGCCGATGTGCTTTTCCGTATATTTAAGCTTTGCGCCCTTACGCAGTCGAAAGCGATGGATGCCGTCGTGCCGGCTTTCGTGGCAGCCGTCGTTGTGGATGCCGCAGCCTGCGACGATCGTGACGTCGGCCCCTTCACCGATGTCGAAGTCGTTGTAGACGACGTCCGAAACGCCGGACTCCGTGATCATGACGGGGATGTAGACCGTCTCCCCCTTTGTGCCGGGCTTGACGAAAATGTTGATGCCGGGCTTGTCGGTCTTGGCCTCGATCGTGATGTTTTCGGAAGAGTGCCGCACGGCGCCCTTGCCATTCATGCGCAAACTGACAGCGCCCTCCGGCAGTGCTTCAATGCCGGCGATTTTGCCAAGCAGCAGCGACTCCATTTTACCGATTTCAAGCACCGGCCACACCTCCCATACAGCTGTAGTTACATGAGGCCTCGACCTCGTTCATGAGCTTCGGCAGCATCTCGGCCTTCGTGCCGCTCTCTCTGATCTTGCCGCCCGCAATGATGACAATGTTGTCGGCCAGCTGGATGATGCGCTCCTGATGCGAAATGAGGATGATGCTCTCGCCGCTTTTTTCGGCGATGCGGCGGAAAGTGTCGACCAGCATGGAAAAGCTCCAGAGGTCAATGCCGGCCTCCGGCTCGTCGTAGATGGCAAGTTTTAGCTTACGGGCTAAGAGCGTCGCGATCTCGATGCGCTTAACTTCGCCGCCCGACAGCGAGCTGTCGACCTCGCGGCGCAGATAGTCCTTGGTGCAAAGTCCCACCTGCGCCAAATATGCGCAGCAGGCGTCGTCCGACATGGTGCCGCCCGACGCGAGCGACAGGAGGTTTGCCACCGTCATGCCCTTAAAGCGCGGCGGCTGCTGGAAGGCGTAGCCGATGCCGAGTTTTGCCCGCTCGTATATTTTGAGGTTTGTGATGTCCTTTCCCTCAAAAATAATTTGTCCCGAAGTCGGCTTTTCAATGCCCATGATGAGCCGAGCAATCGTCGACTTGCCGCCGCCGTTGGGACCTGTGATGACCGTAAATTTTCCTTCTTCGGCTGTGAAAGACACGTCGTCCAAAATCGGCTCCGGCCTGTCCGCCACCGCAAAAGAGACATGCTTTAGTTCAAGCATTCGTTGTTTTCTCCTATGTTCGTCACTGTTATGTGTAAATTTACCAAGATATCGAGCGCGGCTTTGTGCAGCGCCTTGTCATAACCGTCCGTAAGCCTGGCATCGACTACGATCTCGGCCTCCGGCAGCGCCGCCTTGGCTAGAATTGCGTTTGAGATGACGCAGATGTGTGAAACAAGTCCGCAAAGCTCCACCCGGTCGAATTTTTGCTCTCTCAAATAGTTTGCAAGTTCGAGCGAACCAAACGTCGGCTTTTCAAAGGCTTTGTCCGGCTTTCGCCCCGCCGTTTTTCCGTAAAACGCCCAGCCGGCGGTGCCGCGAAGGCAATGAGCCACCGGCAACAGTTTACCCTCGGCACGGCTCAGATAATCCTCGCCGTGGGTGTCGTAGGTGAAAATCACCTCTCCGGGCTCCCTGTCGATGCGGGCCGCGATGGCCTCGTCGAGCAGCTCGGCGCCCGGAAACCCTAAGGCCCCATCGACAAAGTCCTTTTGATAGTCGACGACCACAAGGGCGCTTTTTGGGGCGCTCACTGTGCGGTCTCCCAGTATTTCGTCACCGTCACCCACCGGCCACCGGTTGCCCGCTCAAGCTCCTCGATGGTCAGGCGCACCGAGTTGTTCGGCGCGCCCGCCGCCGGGTAAACGTATTCGAACTCTTTTAAGCTGGTATCGAGGAAGATCTTGCACCCTTTTTCTAGGGCAAATGGGCAGACCCCGCCGATTGGATGTCCGGTGTACTGCTCGACTTCTTCCCCCTTTAAGAAGCGGGGTTTTTCGCCGAAGGTGTCTTTGAATTTGCGGTTGTCGAGCCGCGCATCTCCCATGACGACGACGACAATGGGGCCGTCCTTTATCATCATGGACATGGTCTTCGCAATGCGACCGGTCTCGCATCCGTGGGCCGCGGCCGCAAGCTCTACCGTCGCCGTCGCACCCTCCTCAAACTCTCTGATCCGGTCGCCAAAACCGATGTCCTCAAGATATTCCTTTACTTTTTCCGTGGACATGACGCTTTTTTAACCCTCCTGACCGAGATATGCCACAAGCTCACAAATGACATCGTTGCAAAGCTTTGGCGCCTTTGCCTTAAAGTCGTAATATGTATCGTTTGCCGTGTCGTCGGCAAGGTCGGAAATGATGCGCACAATAAGGAAAGGCACGCCGTTTCCATAGCAGATCTGGGCGATGGCGCCACCCTCCATGTCATTGCAGACGCCCATCGTCCTTTGGAGCAGTTTTTGCTTTTCGGCGCTCTCGGTGATGAAGGCGTCCCCCGTCGTCACAAGCCCGACATGTGCGATGCCGGAAAGCCCGAGCGCAAGGACTGCCTTTTGCGCGAGGTCGAGTAAGTGCTTGTCCGCCAGATATCTGCCGCCTGCCGGAAAGTTATTTTTGAGCACAGAGGCCGGCGTGACATCGAAATACTCAGTTTCAGCCCCGAGCACGATGTCGCCGACCTTAATTCCTTTTTTCAGGCCGCCGGCAAGACCTGTATTGAAGATGTGGGTTGCGCCGAACTCACTGATGACAAGCTGAGCTACGCCTGCCGAGGCCACTTTGCCCACGCCGCACTGCACAACGGCGACGGGACAGCCCCGCAGACGCCCCAAATAGACCGTTTTACCGGCCTTTTCCACGATTTCGTCGACTTCCATGGATGAGACGAGACTTGTGATCTCCTCTTTCATGGCGCCGATGATAGCCGCTCTCATCCTTTTACTTCATCCTCTTTCCGACCCGGCGGGCAAGCTTCCTGCCGTTTTTCATCAGGGCGTGGCGAAAGGACGGCATCTCGCCCGCAAGGCGCTTCATCTGCCGGCCGGCGAGCCTGATTCCCTTATCGGCAAGCACCAGGCCCCCGTCCATCATGCGGGCGATTTCCCGCTGTTTGGATCTCGGCACTTTTACTCGCGGCGCTTTTCCATCCCTCAGGATCAGTTTACAGCCGCCAAGGTCGATTTTCTTATTTTTCACGTCTATCTCGCCTCCTTATGGTTTTAGTATACCATTTATTTATGTATTTGTCATTAATAAAAGCGTCATTAAAAACGTCATTCTTTTGGCACATTTTTTCAGCTATTTCCAACAAATTACCATTGAAATATTGTATTTTTTTTTGTTCGCTAAGACAATTTTCATTGCATTTTCATTTCAGCTGATATATTATATATGCAGCGTTTTTTTGGAAAGGAGCTATTCATATATGGCTGCAACATTCAAGGGGGGAATTCATCCCGATTATCAAAAGAGCCTAACCTGCTCCAAAATGATCGAGACTCTCCCTCCGCCGGAAACTCTATATATTCCGCTTTCTCAGCATAGAGGCGCTCCGGCAGAACCCATCGTCGCAGTCGGCGATACCGTTTATGTCGGCACAAAAATTGCCGATTCGACGGCCGCCGTCTTCGCGCCGGTCCATTCCTCCGTCTCGGGCACGGTCAAGGCGATCGAGCCCTATTATCATCCGAGCGGCACCAAAACGACCTGCATCATCATTGAAAACGACGGCAAAGATACCCTCGATCCCTCCATTAGGCCGTACGATAAGCCCATTGAGGAATTGACAAGCGACGAGATCGTCGCCATTGCCCGCGAGGCCGGCATTGTCGGCATGGGCGGAGCCGGTTTTCCACTCCACTTCAAGATTTCCTCCTCGATCAAGTGCGGCAAAGCCGAAGCGCTGCTGATCAACGGCGCCGAGTGCGAGCCCTATCTCTCCTCCGACCACCGCATCATGATCGAGCGCACCGAGCAGGTCGTCGAAGGCGCCCGTATGATCATGCGGGCTCTCGGTCTTTCCAAGGTGTCGATCTGCGTTGAGGACAACAAGCCGGACGCCATCAAGGCGCTCAAAGAGTATATCGGCGGGGCTTCCGACGTCGATGTCAAAGTATTTGACACCAAGTATCCGCAGGGCTCTGAAAAGCAGATCATTCAAGTCGCTTTGGGCCGGGAAGTGCCCACCGGTAAGCTGCCCATCGACGTGGGTGCCGTCGTCACCAACGTCGACTCCTGCGGTGCCTTATACCGTGCCTGGAAATACGGCACGCCCTGTTACGAGCGTATCGTCACCGTCACCGGCAAGATCGTGGTCGACCCCAAAGTGCTGCTTTGCCGCATCGGCACCCCCTTCCAGTACGCCATCGACTACTGCTCGGGGCTCTCCGAGGAGGCCGGCAAAGTCATCATGGGCGGACCCATGATGGGACAAGCCCAGTATACGACCGAGGTCCCCATCATCAAGACGACTTCGGGTATCCTTATCATGTCCAAAGAGGAGGCCGTGCTGCCTCCGGCGACGAACTGCATCCGCTGCGGCAAATGCCTGCGCACTTGCCCCACGAGGCTGCTGCCCTGTTATCTCAACATGTACAGTGACCTCGACAATCTCGAGGAACTGGACAAGCTCGGGATTGACAACTGCATTGAGTGCGGCGCCTGCACCTATGTGTGCCCTGCCCGTCTGCCGCTGACCCAGAAGTTCAGGCTGTATAAGGCCAAGCTCGGCGAAGCTCGGCGCAATACTGCAGCATCCAAAAAGTAAGGGGGGAATTTACAGAATATGAACACACTCCATGTGACATCCTCCCCCCATGTTCTGGGGAAGGAATCGACCCGCTCCCTGATGCGGGAAGTCGTCATCGCACTCATGCCGGCACTCGTCGGCAGTATATACTTATTCGGGTATCGCTCCCTGGTGCTGACGGCCATCTGCGTCGCATCCTGCGTCATTTTCGAATATGGATATTGCCGTTTCATGAAGCGCGAATCCACGACGACCGACATGTCGGGGGTCGTAACCGGCATACTGCTCGCCTTCAACCTGCCGGTCACCGCCCCGCTCTGGATGCCGGTGGTCGGCGCCTTTTTCGCCATCGTCATCGTCAAGATGCTGTTCGGCGGAATCGGTCAAAATGTCATGAACCCGGCTTTAGCCGCCCGCGTTTTCTTAGCCGCCTCCTGGGCGACCGAGATGACCGGCTGGATCAAGCCGGTGCTAAACCCCGCCGCATGGGTTACGGCTGATGCCGTCACAACGGCGACGCCACTCTCCGCTCTCAAGTCCGGAGTCCTCCCGCAGACTCTCAACCGCACGGCCAACATGGCAAATCAGCTGCTTGGCGCCCGCGCCGGCTGCCTTGGAGAGACCTCAGCCTTGCTGCTTCTGGCGGGCGGTCTCTACCTGCTCTTCCGCAAAGTCATCACTTGGGAAACCCCGGTCGGCTATATTCTGACGGTCGCCGTCATCGCATACTTTGCCCCCGGCGGACTTGACAGCACCATGAGCCTTTTCTACAACGTGTTCGGCGGCGGCCTGATGCTCGGTGCTCTCTTCATGGCGACCGACTACGTCACATCCCCGTTGACCGGCCGCGGGCGTCTGTTCTACGGCGTCGGCTGCGGACTCATCACCATGTTCATCCGCAAATACGGCGCCTTTGCAGAGGGCGTCTCCTATTCGATCCTCATCATGAACGTCATGGTGTGGTTTATTGACAAAGCCACGAAGCCCGCCCGCTTCGGAGGGGAGGTCAAAGCATGAAAAACAAGGAAAGCACCCCCATGCTCGTGCTGATTTTGGGTCTGATGTCCTTAGTCACAGCCGCCCTTCTCGGATATGTAAACGAGATCACGGCCCCCAAAATCGCGGAGCTCAAAATGGCCGAGCAAACCGCAGCCTTCTCGAGCTTCTTCCCGGATGCGGATCGCTTTGAGGAAGCCACTCTGCCCGAAGACAGCGCCGCCTCGGGCGCATATTTCGTATACGACGCTTCCGGCGCCGAAATCGGCCGCATCGTCCTCGTTGCCCCGTCCGGCTTTGGCGGCCCGATCGAAATGGCTGTCGGATTTGATGAGAGCACCGCCGTTTCCGGATTTAAAATCCTGTCGCTCTCCGAGACCTCGGGTGTCGGTACCCGCGTCACGGAGGAGAGCTTCTGGAGCCAGTTTATCGGAAAGTCCTCCTTTGAAGATGTCGACACGCTGACAGGTGCGACCATCAGCTCAACTGCCGTCCTCAAAGGCGTAAACGATGCCGCTGCCGTAGCTTCCGAGCTAACGGCCCAGTCTTGAGAAAGGGGTGACGAATTATGAGTAAAAAGCAAGGCGTATTCGCCCAACTCGCGGACGGGCTTGTCGCACAAAACCCCGTTTTGGTCCAATTGCTCGGCATGTGTCCGACCCTGGCCACCTCAACCTCGGTCAAAAACGGCCTGGGCATGGGAATTGCCGCCACCGCCGTTCTCATCTGCAGCAACATCGCCATCTCCATGCTGCGTAAAATCATTCCCGAAAAGGTTCGTATCGCGTGCTACATCGTCGTTATCGCGGGATTTGTCACCTGTGTAGATTTGCTGCTGCAGGCCTTTGTGCCGGCACTCTCCAAATCGCTCGGCGTTTTCATCCCGCTTATCGTCGTCAACTGCATCATTTTCGCCCGCGCCGAGGCCTTCGCCAACAGAAACAGCGTATTCCGTTCGGCCATTGACGGGCTCGGTATGGGACTTGGTTTCACCTTCGCCCTAGTGATCCTCGGGACCATCCGCGAAGTGCTCGGAAACGGTACCTGGTACGGCATGACTTTGATTGACGGTTTTAAGCCTGCCGCCATGCTGGTCACCGCCCCCGGCGGATTCTTGAGCCTCGGCTGCCTGATCGCCCTTGTCCAGTTCATCATGAGCCGCAAGGGCAAAAAGAAGGAGGCTGCGTAATGGGCTCACTGTTTGTCATCGCAATTAATGCGGTTTTAATTGAAAACTATATTTTCTCCCGTTTTCTCGGATGCTGCCCCTTCTTCGGGGTCTCCAAAAAGACCGAAACCGCCGTCGGCATGGGACTCGCCGTCATTTTCACGATGACGCTGTCCTCCGCCTTGACCTATTCCGTCAACGAGTTCATCCTCGTGCGCTTCCACCTCGAGTTCATGCAGACCGTCGCCTTCATTCTCGTCATCGCAACGCTTGTGCAGTTCGTTGAAATGGTGCTCAAGAAGATGGTGCCGGCCCTCTATCAGGCGCTCGGAATTTATCTTCCGCTCATCACGACCAACTGCGCCGTGCTCGGCGCCGCACTGCTCAACATTCAAAACGGCTACAACTTTATTGAGTCGGTCGTGTTCGGTTGCTTCTCGGCAGTCGGCTGGACGCTTGCCATCGTCCTCTTTTCGGGACTGCGGGAGCGCACCGCCGGCAACAATATTCCGAAGGCTTTCCGGGGCTTCCCATTCGCCCTTGTGACCGCTTCGCTGCTGTCCCTCGCCTTCTCGGGCTTCGCGGGACTCAAGCTGCCGTTCTAAGGGGGGTATTAATATGGATTACACCAGAATTTTGATCGGCGTCGCGTCGCTTACCGGCATGAGCATCGTATTTGCCATCATCCTCGGCATCGCCTCCAAAGTGTTCGCCGTGGAGACCGATGAGCGCATTCCGAGCATCGTCAGCGTACTGCCGGGCGCCAACTGCGGCGGCTGCGGCTTTGCCGGCTGTGCCGACTACGCCACCAACGTCGTGCTGCACGGAGCCGCCTGCAACCGCTGCCCCGTCGGCGGTGCCCCGGTTGCCGCCAAAGTCTCCGAGATCATGGGCGTATCCTGCGACGTGACGGAGCCCAAGGTCGCCGTCGTTCACTGCGACGGCAGCTGCCAGAACACGGAAAGGAAGTATGAGTACACGGGCCTTGAGAGCTGCGATGCCGTCATGACCTTAGGCGGCGGCGACAAGAGCTGTGCATACGCCTGCATCGGACTCGGCTCCTGCGTGAAGGCTTGCCAGTTTGACGCCATCCACGTCTATGACGGCGTCGCCGTCGTCGACCGCGACAAGTGCACCGCGTGCGGCGCCTGCGTGCGAGCCTGCCCCAAACACATCATCTCACTGAAGCCGGTCTCGGGCGTCGTCAACGTCATCTGCTCCTCCAAGGACAAGGGCCCCGTCGTGCGCACCGTCTGTAAGGTCGGCTGCATCGGCTGCGGCATTTGCGCGAAGAACTGCCCGGTTGAAGCCATCACCATGGCCGACAACCTTGCCCACATCGACCCCGACAAGTGCATCAAGTGCGGAGTCTGCATTGAGAAATGCCCCCGCAAGATCATTCACAACCTCGGCGAATAGCTCATTACAATTTAAAACACCTCCCGTTTTTCGGGAGGTGTTTTTCATATACTTCGTATTCGATTGAAAGTTCGTGCCATTTCTGCTATAATCTCTGCCATAGGGTATTATGTCCAATTGGAGTATGACCATATGACAGATGCAAAACAAAGAGAAGCGGCGAAACATTTTTCGACGCATTGGAAAAACAAAGGATATGAAAAGGGTGAAAGTCAACCATTTTGGCTTTCTCTGCTGCGCGACGTCTACGGGGTCGAACACCCGGAAGAATTCATCTTTTTTGAAGCGCAAGTCCATTTGGACAACACCAGTTTTATCGATGGCTTTATTCCGTCAACGCGCGTGCTCATTGAGCAAAAGGGCCTCGATAAGGATATGAAAAAGCCGATTAAGCAGTCGGATGGAACCTTGCTCACGCCTTTCCAGCAAGCGAAACGGTACATTACCGAGCTGCCCGTATCCAAACACCCGCGCTGGGTTGTAACCTGTAATTTCAGTTCTTTTTATGTCTACGATATGGAGCGCCCCGGCGGCGAACCGGAAGAAATCCTGCTCGAGAATCTGCCGTCCGAATATTATCGGCTGTCGTTTTTGACCGATACCGGAAACGTACATCTGCAGCGTGAAATGGACATCTCCATTCGAGCGGGCGAGATTGTCGGCATCCTATACGATGCTTTTTTGAAGCAGTACGGCGAAAATCCGACTGAAGACGAACTCAAAAGCCTTAACGTGCTGTGTGTCCGGCTTGTTTTTTGCCTGTACGCGGAGGATGCGGGGATATTCGGCAGGCGCTCAATGTTCCACGATTATTTGGCGTCATTCGACACCCACCACACGCGAAAAGCCCTCATTGAGCTGTTCCAAACGCTGGACACATTGCCGGAAAACCGTGAAAAATTCCTTGAAAACGAGCTTGCGGAGTTTCCGTATGTAAACGGTGGCCTGTTTGCCGATGAGCAAATTGAAGTCCCGCCCTTTACGGATGAAATGCGCGACCTGCTGTTAAACAAGGCAAGCGCAGACTTTAACTGGTCTGAAATCAGTCCGACCATATTCGGCGCAGTGTTTGAAAGTACCTTAAACCCCGAAACGCGGCGTTCCGGCGGTATGCACTATACGTCAATTGAGAATATTCACAAGGTCATAAACCCGCTTTTCCTGAGCGAATTGGATAAGGAACTCTCCGAAATTTGCGACATAACCATCAGCATAACAAAAGAAAAACGGCTGAAAGAGTTTCAGAAAAAGCTCGCGTCCCTGACATTTTTAGATCCCGCCTGCGGCTCGGGAAACTTTCTCACGGAGACATATCTCTGTCTGCGCCGCCTTGAAAATACGGTCATCGCTGAGCTTCAAAACGGGCAGATTGTCATGGGCTGGACGCATAACCCGATCAAGGTGACAATCGGTCAGTTTTACGGCATTGAAATCAATGACTTTGCCGTGACCGTCGCAAAAACAGCGCTGTGGATTGCGGAGAGTCAGATGATGAAAGCGACGGAGGACATTGTTCTGATGACGCTCGATTTTCTGCCCCTGAAGTCCTACGCGAATATCGTAGAGGGAAACGCCCTTCGCCTCGACTGGGAAAGCGTCGTCCCGAAACATGCGTTGAATTATATCATGGGCAACCCGCCGTTTGTTGGTTATTCAAATCAAAGCGTGGCGCAGAAATATGATATTCTGCAAGTTTGCGGGCTTGGCAAGGTAGATTATGTTGCGGCGTGGTACTTTGTAGCGGCAAAGTACATTCAAGGCACAAATATCAAATGCGCGTTTGTTTCTACAAATAGCATTACGCAAGGTGAACAGGTTGCGACTATCTGGAAGCCTCTGTATGAAAAATACGGTACTCATATTAATTTCGGCGTGCAGACGTTCAAATGGAGCAATGAAGCAAAAAGCCAAGCTGCTGTTCATTGCGTGATTGTAGGGTTTAGTTTAAAAGAAACGGATAATGACCTAAATCCATATTTATTAAAAGCTCCTACTGTTTTTATAGATAGCCGGTCAAAACCGTTGTGTACTGTGCCGGAGATGCAAAAGGGCAATATTCCAGTTGACGGCGGGAACCTTATTATTGAAGAGGCAGAATTCGATGATTTCGTTGCAAAGGAGCCACAAGCTGTACCGTTTATTAAACCTCTCGTGGGGGCAACTGAATATATCAACAATAAAAAACGATATTGCTTATGGTTGGTAGATGTGTCGCCGACTACTATTCGGCAAATGCCCGAAGTGCTGAAACGCGTAGAACAATGCAGAAAATTTAGACTGAGTAGTACAAAAGAAGCGACGCGAAGATTTGCTGATTGCCCTACGCGATTTATGGAGATTAGGCAACCGACATCAGAGTATATTCTTGTACCAAGACATTCATCAGAAAAACGCAGATATATACCCTTTGGTTTTTTGGACGAAAATGTTATAACAACAGACGCTAATTCAACGATTTCAAATGCGTCTTCCTATCATTTCGGCGTGCTAATATCCAATGTTCATATGGCATGGGTTAGAGCGGTCTGTGGACGTATTAAAAGCGATTATCGCTATTCAAATGATATTGTCTACAACAACTTTCCGTGGCCGGAACCGTCTGACGTGCAAAAAGCAACAATTGAGCAAACTGCGCAGGCGATACTTGACGCACGAGCGAAATATCCCGATTGTTCGCTTGCCGACTTGTACGGCGAAACCATGTGGCTCTACCCTGAACTCTTGACCGCGCACCAAAACAACGACCGCGCAGTTATGCAAGCATACGGTTTTTCGGTCAAGGACATGACTGAAAGCGCGTGTGTGGCCGAGCTCATGAAGCTGTATCAGGCGAAAGTGTTAGACGGAAAATCACCTGCGCACTGATTTTGGCGGAGAAGGCATCACATGACGGATATTCCCGAGTGGCTTAGTGCCCTTAATAGAAAAGCGGCAGGGTTTCTCCTGCCGCTTTTATTATGCGCTATGCCTTGTTATACGCCCGGTGGCGGTTTTGTCCAATCCCACTCATCCGGGTCTTCCGGCTCCTCGACATCCGGATCCTCCGGCTCTTCAAGGCCCGGATCGTCCGGATCCTCCGGCTCGCCGGTGCCGGGATCTACCGGCTCTTCGGGGGGCTCGGTCCCCTCAACATAGTCCTCATCGCCCGGCTGCGGTGCCGTATAGCCGTAGTGGACGATGCAGAGATGGTTCATGGGGTCGTCGACGCCGGAGGAGGCGCCGGGGTTGGTGCCTGGTGTCAGCAGGTTTTGGTAGACCGGTACGCTGCTGTCGGTAGGCAGTGTATACCCCACCGGCAGGGGCAGATAGGTGTACTGCGCGTCGGTGATGCTGATCTCATAGGGGAATTCCCGCTTGAAGTTCAGCATCCCGACGATCTTAGTGTTTTCAATCGGGCAGTAGGGCGATGCGATCATGTTGCTATCGGAGCAGATCCTGACCATCACATGCACATTGCAGGGAGTGGTCGGCTCGGTGCCCTTCTTGAACCAGGCCGTATCGATGCGGTTCCCGCGGGCATCGATCCGACAGGCGTCGGTCGGCGCCATGCCGCTGTCCATGCAGTACTGGGCCTGCACGACGCCCGAGGTCGTAAAGAAGTTGCGGACCGGCAGCTCCTCGTGAATGCGGCTCATGACCTTTTTCCAGCCTTGAAGCGCGGGGTTGGTGCCCGAGTATTTAATGGTCTGCGGCTGCTTGTAGCCAAACCAGACGGTGCCGACGTAGTAGGGGGTGTAACCGACAAACCACCGGTCCTTGTCGTCGGAGGTGGTACCGGTCTTGGTTGCAAGCGGCATGCTGCCAAGCTGGGCCGGGGTACCGGTGCCGTACTTGGCAGCGCCCTGAAGCTGGTCGTTGATGAGGAAGGCGGTCTGCTCGCTCATGGCAATCTTCGAATCGCTGACATGCTCAAGCAGCACGGTGTCGTCGCTCGCGAGCACCTTTGTATACGCGTAGGGCTTATTGTACACGCCCTTGTTGGCAAAGGTGGCATATGCCGCCGCAAGCTCCAGGTTGGTGACGCCGTGGGTGACGGCGCCCATCGAGAGCGGGGCCCTGGCTATGTCGGTCTTGACTTCGCCATTAATGACCTCTCTCGACACAAGGGTCGAAATGCCAAGGTTTTTCGTAATGAAGTCGAAACTGCGCTGCACGCCAAGCTCATCCAAGATCCGCAGCGGGACGGTGTTGACCGAGCGGTAGACCGCCTGCTTGACCGTAATCAGCCCGCTGTAAGGCGCATAGCTGCTGTCGTAATTGCGGGGATACCTCGACGCGACATCGACCGGACTGTCATCGAAGACACTGCCCTCGGTGATGATACCATACTCAAGGGCCGGCGCATACACAGAGAGCGGCTTGATGGTGGAGCCTGGCTGCCGCTTTGTCTGGGTCGCCATGTTGAGCAACAGGGCACCGGTCTTCTTGCCACGGCCGCCCGTCAGCCCTTTGATGGCGCCGGTGTAAGGGTCGAGTACGACCATGGAGGCCTCGGGCTGGATGTCGCCCTTGAGGGTCGGAAAACTCGACATATCCTCAAAGACTTCATCCATGATGTTCTGAATGTCAATGTCGACCGTGGCGTAAATCTTCAGTCCGCCCTTATAGAGCAAATTCTGGGCATAGCTCTTGGTGTAGCCCTTTTGCTCTTGCAGGTCTTTGAGCACATCCTGTATGACCTGGTCGACAAACCAGCTCTGGACCTTGGCGTTCTCCTGCAGGGCCTGTTCCTTCTGGAATACAAGCGGTTCGGCTTTGGCGGTGTCATATTCCTCCTGCGAAATCATGCCGAGGTCAAGCATCTTCCAGAGAATGGTCTCCTGCCGCTCCTTGTTCTTTTCGGGGTTAGCAAAGGGGTCGTAAAGCCCCGGGTACTTCGTGATGCCGATGATGGATGCCGATTCGGCCAGCGACAGCTCGCTGACATCCTTGCCGAAATAGGTCTTCGCCGCCGTCTCCACCCCGTTTGTGTTCTGTGAGAAGTAGGCGGTGTTGAGGTAAAACTCGAGGATCTCCTCCCTGGAGTATCTCTTGTTGAGGTTTAAGGCCCGAAGAATTTCCTCGATTTTTCGCATCATCGAATACTCGTCGTCACCGGTGATGTTCTTGACGACTTGCTGTGAGATGGTCGAGGCGCCAAACCGCTCCGACCCGCCGGTTAAAAGGTTGAAAACCGCCGCAAAGGTGCGCTTCCAGTCGACGCCGTTGTGCTTCCAAAAGCGCTCGTCCTCAATGGCGACCGTAGCATCCTGCATGTGTTTAGGTATCTGGGACAGGCTTACCCACTCGCGGTTTTCGGTATCGTACAGGCGCTCAAGCTCGTGGTCGACACCCTGCGCGTCGGTATAGTATACGACGCTGGTATAGGCCAGCTTGTAGCTCGACAGGTCGATGTCCATCTGCGGGTCGAGGTAATTGACAATGTAATAATAGAACGCACCAAGCAGGATGGTGCCTGTGATCATACCAATCAGCACGAGGGTTCCCAACACCCTCAGCACCGTGCGGCGTGTACGGCGCTGTTTCGCGGTTGGCATCTTTTTGCTGCGCGTACGCGGCTTCTTTTCCTTGTCCATTCAAGTCCTCCCATACGGACAGTCTTGCCATTAGCCGCTGGTATTATATCACATCTTCCGGAAAAAAACTACCGGGTTAACCTATATTCCTCTTTTGTACATGGAATAGGAATATACGGCAGGTCCCACAAGGGTGAAGGCGAGCACGGCGGTAATGGTGCCGGTGGCATTGATGGGCGCAACGGCGGCTGCGATCATCAGAATCCCACTCAGGATGAAGGTCACTCCGGCAAACCGGTGCGTGCGCCGCCAGTTCTCCTCGCTGTGAAGGGTCCAGGGCAATTTAATGCCCACCGTATAGTTTTGCCTGCACTTGGGAAGATAGTTTCCGATTGCGATAAATAGCAGCCCTACGAATATTGGGACGATTGTAGCCACATTTACGTTCCGTCCGAGGGCATAAAAAATTGTGACCGGCATAAGAAAGACGCTGGTGAAGGGCATAGACCACTTCCCCATCGCAATCAGAACGGGAGAGCTGCCCGCCTTTTTTGGGTCGGAGTCGAGCACAAGGTGTACAATCAAATTCATAAGCGCCATAAGGGCCGGCATGCCAAAGCAGACAAAGGCCTTTGAGGCGTAGTTGTCGGGGTTGCCGGCAGAGTCAAAATGAATCGCCATGCGCTGCGGGAGCTGACTATAATACATAGCGCCGAGCGCCATGGGTGCAAGGCAGGCCGCAGTCGTCGCAATCAGCATCATCTTATTCTTCATTATCTTCACTTTTTTCTCCTCCAAACTGTGTAAGCCACAAAATAGCCTGTTCGAACACCGACGTGTTCAAGTCATAATAAATGAAATTTTTCTCTCTGGTCTCGTAAATGAGGTTGGCCTTCCTGAGCTGCGAAAGATGATAGGATACCGTCGCCCCCGTCATATCGAATCTGGCTGCAATCTCCCCGGCCGACATCCTGCCCCCGCGCAGCATCATAAGGATCTCCCGCCGCGCAGGGTCGGCCAATGCTTTAAAAGTCTCGTGAAAGCCCATTTCCTTCACCTCTTTTTTGATGGCGTAACCAATATAGCATGGCAAAGCGTCCATGTCAAAGGTTATTTAGAAAATTTTCTAAATAATTTTTTATCAATAATTTACCAGCGCGTCAGGCCTGTCCGATTTGTGGTTTTTTTTGTCCAAAAACCGTCTTGACAATGCTCACCCCACATGATAGGCTATTATAGTTTTTAGAAAAGAATACAAAAGGGGGAATAAAAGTGAAGAAAATCGGTTTCGACAACAACGCTTACTTAAAAAAGCAGTCGGAGCACATTCTCGAACGCATCGGCGGCTTTGACAACAAACTCTACCTTGAGTTCGGCGGGAAACTCTTTGACGACTATCACGCATCTCGGGTGCTGCCGGGTTTTGAACCGGACGGTAAAGTTCGCCTCCTCAAAACGATGGGCGACCAAGCTGAAATCGTCATCGCCATCAACGCATCGGATATCGTAAAGAGCAAGCTCCGCGGCGACCTCGGCATCCCGTACGACGCCGACGTCCTTCGCCTCATCGACGCTTTTCGGGGTCTTGGCCTTTTTGTCGGCAGTGTAGTCATCACGCAGTATGCGGGACAGACAGCTGCCGACGTTTTTATTAAGCGGCTTGAAACGCTCGGTGTGACCACTTACCGCCATTATCCCATCGCCGGCTATCCGACCAATGTGCCGTTCATCGTCAGCGACGAGGGATTTGGCCGCAACGAATATATTGAGACCAGCCGTCCTTTGGTCGTCATCACGGCCCCCGGCCCCGGCAGCGGCAAGATGGCCACCTGCCTCTCTCAGCTCTATCACGAGCATAAGCGCGGAGTGCGCGCGGGCTACGCCAAGTTCGAGACTTTCCCCATCTGGAACCTGCCGCTGCGCCATCCGGTCAACCTGGCCTATGAGGCGGCCACGGCCGACCTGCGCGACTTCAATATGATCGACTCCTTCCATCTTGAGGCCTACGGGACCCCCACCGTTAATTACAACCGTGACGTGGAGATCTTCCCCGTCGTGTCCGCCATGTTCGAGCATATTTACGGATCTTGCCCCTATAAGTCGCCAACCGATATGGGCGTAAACATGGCAGGCTACGCCATCATCGACGACGAGGCCTGCCGCGAGGCGGCACAAGACGAGATCGTGCGCCGCTATTACCGCGGACTGTACGACCGTAGAGTCGGCCGGGCCGACGACGAGACGGTGTACAAGCTTGAAATGGTCATGCATCAGGCCGGCATTGACGCGGACCGCCGCAAAGTGGTGGCCCCTGCCTTAGCAAAGGCTGCCGCGACCGGCGAGCCGGCGGCGGCCATTGAGCTGCCGGACGGCACCATCGTAACCGGAAAGACTTCGTCGCTGCTGGGCGCCTCTTCGGCCGCACTGCTCAACGCCCTCAAGGCGCTGGCCGGCATTCCGGACGACATCACTATGATCTCCCCGGCCGTCATTGAGCCCATCCAACGCCTGAAGGTCGACGCTCTGGGCGGACGCAACCCTCGGCTGCACACCGACGAGACCCTCATCGCCCTCGCCATCTCGGCCGTCACCTCCGACGTCGCAACCAAGGGACTTGCTCAGCTCTCTAAGCTCGAAAATTGCGAGATGCACTCCACTGTCATCCTCTCGCAGGTCGACAGCGACATGGCCAGAAAGCTCGGCATGAACCTCACCTGCGAGCCGGACTACGAGACAAAGCAGCTGTACCACAAATGACCTCATGGGGGGGGTATCCAATACCCCTCCATGATTATAAACCCCAGTGGTGCGAATTGAGTTGTTTTCCCTGTTGCGACTGAGGGATTTTGTTCCCTCACAGACGGACAAGCAGACAAAAAGAGCGCCCCGCGTTTGCGGGGCGCTTTCTTTATGCGTAAAAATCAGTCCTTGGGGACGGCGGCGTCGCCGTAGGTTTTGAAGAGGACGAGGTGCTTCTCCATCTCCTCGTCGGAGAGCAGCACAGGCTCAACGCCCATGGCTTTGGCCTGCCAGTATAGCTGGCAGCAGTACTCGATCTCCTCGAGCTTCTTGAAAGCGTTGGAGGCGTCTCTGCCGCCGGTGATGACTCCGTGGTTGGCCATGATGGCTGCAAACCGGTCCTTCATGGCAGCAACGACGTTCACGGCCAGCTCCTTGGTGCCAAAGGTCGCGTACTCGGCGCACCGGACATTTTTGCCGGCCAGTGCCACAAGGTAGTGCAGTGCCGGCAGTTCCCACCGCATGCACCCGAGCGTCGTGGCGTAATTGGTGTGGGCGTGGATGACACTTCCGATCTCGGGACGGTCGACATAGATCATGCGGTGCAGCTCATGCTCGGTGGAGGGCTTGAAGGGGGCTTCAATGATCTGGCCGCTGAAATCGAGGATGGCGACCTCTTCGGGCTTAATGGTGAAGTAGTCCTTGCCGGAGGGAGAGAGGGCAAAATAACCGAGTTCACGGTTGGCAACGCTGACATTGCCGCCCGTGCCCTTCGTAAGTCCCGAGGTGATCAGCAGCTTGCCGTATTCGACAACCGCCTCACGCTCTTTTTGCATCAACATATAATTTCCTTCTTTCTATGGTTGTTGTTTTAACGATGGTTGTTATTTAGAGAAAAGCAGGGGCTCTCCGGCAATGAAGCGGCGCACCTCCGCCACAGCCATTTTGGTGTGATTGATCATGGAATCGATCGCAGCGCCCGATATATGGGGGGTGATGACGACATTGTCAAGCTCGCCCGAGACATAGGGGTGTGAAGCTTCCAGCGGCTCGTTTTCGAAGACGTCGAGGGCAGCGCCCGCAATGAGTTTTTGCCGCAGCGCCTCGATTAAATCTTTCTCCACGACGACATTGCCGCGGCCGTTATTGATGAAGAAGGCCGTCGGCTTCATCTTTTTGAAGCACTCAAGCGTGAAGAGCCCAGTCGTGGCGGGTGTCGGCTTGACATGACAGGAGATGAAGTCGGACTCCCGAAGCAAGGTTTCGAAGTCGACCTTGCGGATGCCGGGGGCCTCGACCTCGAGATCGTTTGCGTAGGGGTCGTAAATGTTCAAATACATGCCAAAGCCCTGGTGGACGATGCGGCCGACCCTGCGGCCGATGGAGCCGTAGCCGACGATGCCTAAGGTGCGGCCGAAGAGCTGCATGCCCTGCAGTTCGTTATAGGGTGAGTGTCCGTTGACAACCCCCCAAGTGACGTCCTTCTTCTGGGGTATGGGCTCGTTCGAAAGATACGTCCCGTCTTCAATTCGGCGCAGCGCCTGCGGGATTTTGCGGGCGACCATGAGCATGAGGGCGACGGCGAACTCGGCCGTGCAGTCGGAGTTGCGCCCCGGCGTGTAGACGACCGTAATTCCTTTGGCCTTCGCTGCCGCCAAGTCGACGTTGATGGGGTTGGAGCGGGCGCAGACAATAAGCTTTAAATCGGGCGCGTTTTCGATGACCTTTGCCGTGACGGCGTCGTAGCTTGTCATGAAAATTTCGCAGCCTTGAAGCTTTTCAATTTGCTGTTCTTCGGTCAACTTGACGGGTCCGAAGCGGTACCCGTCCTCGACGACGTCACACATCTCAAAGAGCGGCGCAATGCCGTTTTCGTCGACTTCGGCCGTGAGCAATAGGCGCGGTTTACGCATTTCAACCATATCCTTAATTTTAGTATTTCAGTCTTTCTTCACATAGGCGGCTCTGGCGTCCCAGAAACCGTACATATTCGGCCGGACATCCCGATAGAGTTTATAGAGCTCCACGTACCGGAGGTGACGGTCCATGTCGGGCGTATAGACGGCCTTGATGCGGGAGAGCCCCCGCGAGGCCGACAAGGGATCTGCAAACATGCCGCAGGCGACACCGGCGGCAAGCGCCGCGCCCTTGGCCGAGAGCTCCTTATCGGAGGAGACTGACAGCTCACGGCCGAGGCAGTCTGCGAGCATCTGCACCCAAAAGGCGCTGTTGGCTCCGCCGCCCGACAGGAAGACCCTGCCCGGCGCGTCGCCGAGGTCGGCCAGACAGTCGTAGGACGAGAGCACGACCCCCTCGTAGACCGCCCGCAGCATCTGCTCTCTTGTGGTGGTGGACTTGAGCCCCGAGAACTGCCCGCAGGCGCTTTCGTTAATGAAGGGCGCCCGCTCCCCCGATACACTCGTGTAAGGGTGGAAAATGACTCCTTTTGAGCCAATCGGGATTTTGGAGAGCGGCTCCTCTAAGGCGCTGACAAATCCGGCGTCAAACTCCGTAAGACCGTAGAGCACCGACAGCGCCCAGTTGAGGTTTGGGGTGCCCGCCATGGTACCGGCAAGCCGCGAAAAGAGGCCGGGTGTGCAGTGGGCCTCCCAGCTCATGGACATGGGGTGGGTGGGCGCGTAGTTCGACATGACAATCTGATGCATCAAAGTGGTGCCCATTGTGATGCAGATGTCACCCTCGTCGACAGCACCGGCGCCTGCCGCGGCCGAAATGAGGTCGAGCATGCCGGCGCCGACCGGCGTCCCCTCGGCAAGTCCCGTGAGTTCTGCGGCTTCTTTTGAGATAACCCCTGCCATGCCGCAGGAGGGCACGATGGGGGGCATGAGCCTCGTAAGCTCCGGGACACCGAGCGTATCAAAAAGCTCGGAGGCCGGACGCATAGTCGTAAGATCTAAAAGCGATGTGGAGGCGTCGGACGGCTCCATATGGGGCTCGTCTGTCAGCTTAAACCGGATGTAGTCCTTGCAGAAAAAAATGTAACTGGCCTTTTTTAAGAGCTCCGGCTCTGTGCGGGCGGCGTGGACGACCTGAGAGATCGTGGTGCCGGACTTTGGCTGGCCGCCGATCGCAAGATTGAAGGTGCGCTCCATGCCGGGCATGGCGCGCAGCGACAGGGCCGTCTCAATGGCTCTGCCGTCGTTCCAAAGTCTCGCCATGCCGACGGGCTCGCCATCCTTGTCGACCAGCCACAGCCCCTCGCCCTGCCCGGACACCCCAATGCCCGCAATGTCGGCCCCCGTGAGCAACGCATCTTCCAGCACCCGCCGGATGCAGCGGCAAACGACCTGCCACAGCTCGCGCATATCCTGTTCCGACCGGTTACCCCCTGGGTTGTAAACCTTGTTGTCAGCGGCAAAGGAGGCGACTTCAACACCGGTGCCGTCAAATATGACGGCTTTGACCCGGCTTGTCCCAGCGTCAATGCCAATCAAATATCCACTCATAATCCGAGCATGTCCTCGAGAATCTCAACGGCATCCTTCACGAGGCCTGCGCAGACGACGCGGTGAAGGTCGTGCTCTTTTGCATAAGCTGCGCCTTCCGGCGTGGAGGTGTTGACCCCAAGCAGCGTCTCGCAGTCCATGCGGTGATCCTTGGCCTCAAACCGGCTCACAAATTCTCTTGCGATCGGCCCCGACGCCTTCTTTGTTTCCATATCGTTGGGCACAGTCTGGCCGTACTTGAGGCCAAGCACCATGAGGCCGCCCGTCACAACGCCGCAGATGCCGCCCCTTTTTAGCCCGCCGCCAAACATGGCCGAGAGCTGCCGGGCCGTCATGATGTCGACTCCAAAATCATCGCAAAACACTTCCAGCACTGCCTGCGAACACGAAAAATTGTCTTTCAGCATGAGGTCCGTCGCTTTTTCCGCCCTTGTCATGTGTATTCCTCCATAAAGTTTATGTCTGTGGTCTTTTTTAATGAGAACATTATACTTCACCAAAGGGCGACCGTCAACAGGAACAGGGCCCCGAAAAGCGGCATATGATGGTCACGGGGTGGTCTATATCATCAACAAACAAATGAGAAGAAACAGTCAAGTAAGACAAGTGCTCGGACGCGCCCTCAAGTCCGGCAGCCCCATTCCGCCGCTCTTCGGGCAGGGTTCATGCGGCGGATGCGTTCCTCCGTTTTTCGGGCGGGGTTCACGCGGCAAATGCTTTCCGCCGTTTTCCGGGCAGGGTTCATGCGGCGGACGTGTTCCGCCGTTTTGCTGCCCCGGATTTCGGCGGCTCTACTTTTACGACTCCCTGCCCCCCGAGCTCTTATGGCTCGGCTCACAGCTTACGAGATGCAGGAGTGGATGCAGATGCAAATGAGAAGTGTTTTTCTTGATCCCGGCCACGGTGGTCTCTGGCGCGGCGAATGCACACAGGGACTTCGCGAAAGCAGGCAAAATCTCTGCGTCTCCAACAAAACCGCCCGTCTGCTTGAGCTTGAGGGGCGCGTTGTCCGGTGCTCCCACCGGGGCGACAGCCGGCTTCCTCCCGAAGGGCGGGTGGCGGCGGTTTTGCGCTGCGAGCCCACCGCTCTCGTCATCATCCACCACAGCAGGCGGAATACCCCCTGCTATGTCTCGGTGGGCGGGGCGCCGGGTGCAGGTCCAAAAACCGAAGCGCTTGCCGCATCCGTCGCCGCGAGGCTTTCCGATATCGGGCTGACGGTCCGCGGCCTGCCCTGCATGGAGGAACGGTGCGGCGATGTGCTGCAGGTGCAGGAGGCCACAGGCCGCGCCGGCATCGTCGTGGAGTTTCCGCTTTGTATCCGGTGTGTCACCTGCAGAGACGAGTACGCGCGGGCAATCGCCTGCGGCGTGTCCAATTATCTTGACTTGTCTTGACAAAATAACTGCCTTACGGTAGTATGAAGTGTACTGTATTATTAAGTATAAATAGAGATTAAACTCATTAATTGCAGGGGGTGGGCGTATGAATATGAAAAAGTTGAATAAGACATACCTTGAAATCGCACTTTATATCGCGTTCGCCCTCTGTATTTCCATTTTTTTCTACGCGCTCTTGTTCCACTATCAGACCGTAATGTCGGTTTCCCGCAAACTTTACAGAATCGCAAAACCGATCCTCTATGGTTTTGCGCTGGCTTACCTGATCTCTCCCGTCATCGACTGGGTGGAAGAATCCTTTATCTATTCCGCCTTTCCGAAGCTGACCGATCCCGGCCGCCGCCGCGCCTTAGCTGTCATGTTCTCCTATACGGTGCTCGTCTCCGGCATGGTCATCTTCTTCTCAGTTGTGCTCCCGCAGCTGGCGACCTCCATCTGGGGCCTCTTAGAACGCAGTCCGGAATACTTCAAGGAGACCGTCAGCTTTGCGGTTCGCCTCTACGACATGATTCCATTCCTTGACGCACCTCTGACTAACGAGGATATTCTGACTTTGACCGACACCGCACTCACCCGTATCGGGGCCTGGCTTACCGACCGGCTTCCGCAGGTGCTCGGCATCTCATTTTCAATGGCAAGCTCGGTTTTCAATGTGATTGTCAGCACGGTGCTCTCCATCTATATCGTCGACAGCAAGGAGCATCTGAAAGGTCAGTTCAAGAAGCTTCTGTATGCCTTTTTGCCCCAAAGAAAAGTCAATCGCCTCATCGACATCGCACAGGATGCAGACCGCATTTTCGGCGGATTCATCACCGGCAAACTGCTCGACTCCCTCATCATTGGCCTCATCTGCTACTTTGGCATGAGCATTATGGGCATGCCAGAGACGACACTGATCTCCACCATTGTCGGTGTGACCAATGTCATCCCCTACTTTGGCCCCTTTATCGGCGGCATTCCCACCGTCGTCCTCATGCTTTTCCTTGACCCCTCGCGGGCCGTGCTCTATGCGGTCTTCATCATTTTACTTCAGCAGTTTGACGGCAACATTTTAGGCCCCAAGATTCTCGGGGACTCCATCGGCATTTCGGCTCTGTGGGTCGTCGTCTCGGTCACGGTCTTCGGCGGTCTGCTCGGTGTCTTCGGCATGCTGTTCGGTGTTCCGCTGTTTGCGCTACTGCACAAAATCCTCAACGACTCTGTCCGGCTCCGGCTTGAAAAAAAGAGCATGCCGATCGAAACGGAAACCTATGAAAAGGACCGCTTCAAAGTGGAATCCATCGACAGTTAGCGCTTATGTGCAATAAAGGCCGCGGGCATTTGCCCGCGGCCTTACAATAAAATGGGATCCATTTCCCAGTACGGCACGAATTTTGAGTCGTGCCGTTTCTTTTTTATCGGCACAGCCAGAATCGCCAATCACTATTGCCTTCGATTCTCGAAGTTCCCTGTTTTCCGCCGCAAACTGTGTCCCGACGCTCAGATGACCTCGGCGTTTACGAATTGGCTTTGCCACAGCTCCGCGTAAAAACCGCCCTTTGCCAGAAGCTCACTGTGGCTGCCGCTCTCCACAATGTCACCGTCTTTCATGACGAGGATGATATCCGCGTCGCGGACAGTGGACAACCGGTGCGCAATGGTAAACGAAGTGCGCCCCTTCGTAAGCAGCTCCATGGCCTTTTGCACAAGTTGCTCCGTGCGGGTGTCGACAGAGCTTGTGGCCTCGTCCAAAATGAGCAGCGGAGCGTCGGCAACCATGGTTCGCGCGACGGTAAAAAGCTGGCGCTGGCCGGCTGACATGTTGGAGGTGTCCCCAAGCACCGTATCGTAGCCTTTGGGCAGCGACATGATGTATCGGTGAATGCCCGCAGCCTTGCAGGCCTCTCGAATCTCCTCGTCCGTCACGTCCTTTTTCGAATAGGCGATGTTCTCCCGCACCGTACCTTCGAACAGCCAAGTGTCTTGCAGCACCATGCCGAACATGCTGCGCACGGCTTTGCGCGTCATGTCCGAAGTTTTGACGCCGCCGATGGAAATGGAACCGCCGTCCGGCTCATAGAAGCGCATAAGCAGGTTAACGAGCGTCGTCTTGCCAGCACCCGTGGGTCCGACGATGGCCACTTTCTGCCCGGGTGCGATGCGATACGAAAAATCGTGGATGATGGTGCGGTCCGGCGTGTACCCGAACTTCACGTGGTCGAACACCACCTCGGCGTCCCGCGGATCCGCTGTGGTGATCTTACCCGCTTCATTTTCCATCTCAGGCTCTTTCAGATACGCAAACACGCGCTCGCTGCCCGCCGCAGCCGACTGCAGGCTGGTGGCGGCGTTTGCCACATGAGCCATCGGCTGCGTGAACAGCTTTACATACACAATGAAGGCCACGATGGTGCCGAAATCGATATCGCCGCGCTGTGTCATCCACGCGCCGGCGACACACACCGCAAGGTATCCCAAATTTCCCACAAACTCCATGGCCGGCATCATGATTCCGCTGTAAAACTGACTTTTCCAGTTATTTTCGAACAGCAGCTCGTTGAGCCGCGCAAACTCTTCCCGGGACTGACGCTCACCGCCGAATGCCTTCACGACGGTGTGCCCGGCATAAGTCTCCTCAATGTGGCCGTTGATCTCGCCCAGATACCGCTGGCGGCTCACAAAGTACTTCTGCGAATGGCCGATGATGTACCGCATCGCCCCAAAACCGATGAGGCTTGAGAGGATGGCCACCGCCGCAAGCGGTACGTTCATGCGCAGCATCATGACGGCGCACAGCACAAAGGTGGTGACGCCTGTCACAAGGTCGCCGAGGCTCATGCTCAGCGATTCGCTGATGGTGTCCACATCGTTGGTCACGCGGCTGAGCAGATCTCCGAAAGAGGACTTGTCGAACGTGGCCAGCGGAACGCGGTTCATCTTCGCGGAGATGTCCGTGCGCAGAGTTTTCGAGATGAGCTGCGAAAAAGTCGCCATCAGGTATGACCTCGCATAGGAGAGAAGTCCGCTCAGAACGTACAAAATCAGCAGAAATACTGTGATATTCAGCACCTTTGCGGTATCGACCCAGCCGGAGCTCATGCCATCCGTGATCATATTTGTGATGATCTTCAGCCTGCTAGGCCCCGCAAGGCTGAGAATCACACTGACGACGGCGCTGACAAGTGCAGCGGCCAACATCACCGTGTACCGACCCGAGTAGTGCAGCAGCATATTCCAGGCGCCTTTGAAGTCTTTCGGCTTTTCCACGGCCTGCATGCGTCCGGGACCGCGTCCGCCGACACCGGGCGCGTTCATATTCACCTGTCCGAGGGTATAACTGTCCTTTGCCATTCCTGCAGTTCCTCCTCCGAAAGCTGCGTGTGTGCGATTTCACGATACACGCTGCAGTTCTTAAGCAGTTCGCTATGCGTACCGGAACCGACAATCCTGCCGTCGTCCAGCACGAGAATCTTATCGGCCTCACGGATGGTGCCGATGCGCTGCGCCACGATGATGGTGGTGACGCCCGCCGTGCGCTGTTTCAGCGCCGCGCGCAGGGCACGGTCGGTTTTGTAGTCCAGTTCGGAGAATGTATCGTCAAATATGTACACCTCCGGTCGGCGGTATACCGTGCGCGCCACGGAAATGCGCTGTTTTTGCCCACCCGATATATTCGTGCCGCCGCGGGTGATGGCCGCATCCATACCGTCCGGCATCGTCGAGACGAACTCGTATGCCTGTGCAATCTCCAGTGCGTTTTTAACCGCTTCGTCGGCTGCGGAGTCATCCCCGCCGACCTGTGCAGCGGCCCCCATACCGGCTGCCGCTGCCATTGCGCATGGTTTTTCTCCGTAGATGACATTGGAACGCACCGTACCCGTGAACAGCACGGCCTGCTGCGACGCATACCCCAGTTTTCGGCGCAGCGACTGCTGTGTGTATTCGCGCACATCGCGCCCATCCACAAGCACCTGTCCGCCCGCGGGGTCGAAGAAGCGCAGCAAAAGGTTTACAACGGTGGTCTTGCCGCTGCCTGTGGCACCGATGAGCGCGATGGTCTCACCCTTCTTTGCGGCAAAGGAGATATCTGTCAGCACATCTTCGGGCGCATCCGGATAATGGAAACGGACGGACCGAAACTCGATGGTTCCCTCTTCCTTTTCGATGCCGGCTGTGTTTTCCCCGTCCCGGACGACGGGCTGCGTGTCCAACACCTCGTTTAAGCGGGCCGCAGATACCGACGCGCGCGGCAGCATCATGAAAATAAAGTTCAGACGCATGAAACCCTGAATGATCTTGGCCGCATACGTGGAGAACACCACCATTTCGCTGAACAGGTTAAGCTGTGATGCGGCTGCCGTCTGTGCAATCATATATGCGCCCGAGCAGTAGATGCCGACCGTCAGCACGTTGCTGGCAAATTCGTTCATGGCCGGCATCAGCTGCATGCCGCGGCGCGCCTTCAAGGCGTTTTGCGTGAGGCGCTTGTTCGCTTTTTCAAATTTATCCTCTTCATAGGGCTCGGCGTTATAGGCGCGAATGACGCGGATACCGGTGAGATTCTCACGCGCGACCGTGTTCAAATCGTCGGTGAGCTCCTGCATTGCGCGGAACTTAGGGTGGGCATATTTCACGACGAATATGAGCGCCAGCACCACCATGAAAACCGCGGCGCCCGTCATGGACGACCACTGCCATTGGCGGTTCGAAATTTTGAAAAATGCAATGGCGATGACGAGCGGCGCGCGCACGAACTGGTTGAAACCGCGTGCCACAAGGTTTTGAATCTGGGTGATGTCGTTTGTGGAGCGCGTGATGAGGGAGGCAGTTGAAAAGCGGTTAATCTCCTCCATTGAGAAATCCTCCACGCGGTCGAAGATCTCGCCGCGCAGCTGACGCGAGAAGCTTGCCGCAAGCCGGGCTGACATGAGGCCGGTTAAGATGGCGGCCGCAAGGCTGCCCAGTGCACAGAAAAGCATCATTCCCCCCTGCCACCAGATGCTGCCGGATGTCGGCCCTTTTGTCTCCACCATCTTTGTGATATCCGCCATATAGTCCGGAATTTTCAGGTCCAGCCAGACCTGAAGCGCCGCGAACAGGATACACACGCCGCCGTAGGCGGCATCTCGCCTGTTCATCCGGCGAAAAAGTTTCCACATAACTGCGGCTCCTCCTCAGCTGTTTTCGAAGTGCTCAGTCACCCGGGTCAAGAGCGCGCACAGCTGCGCACGCTCCTCAGCCGTTAGGCACGCGAACATTTTTTCGGCCGTCTGCCTGCGGCAGCTTTCTATCTTTTCGCTGTGCTGGCGGCCTGGCGGCGTGATGAGCACGATCTGCTCGCGTCTGTCGTGCGGGCCCCGCTGTCGGGTGACATAGCCCGCATCCTCCAGCCTTGCCAGCGCCGCCGTCAGCGACTGCGGCCGAATGCTGAGCCGTCCCGCCAGTTCGTGCTGCGTGATGCCGTCCTCACGGGACAGCGTGGCGAGGATCTTGCCGTATCCGTGCGGCTTGCTGCTGCTGCCGCTCTTTTCGAACAGCTCTTGCTCAGGGCTGCCATATGCGGCACTGTAAGCGCGCCGGAACAGGGCGGCGGTGTAGTTCACCTCGTGCAACAATTCGAGATATTCGTCTCTCATTAAAGCGTTTTCCCCTCTTTTTCTTGTTTTCCGGCCGGATGGGCACATGGCGTGCCGCCCGTCAAAAAAATAAGCCGTCTTAATTTCAGATGTCTTATTATAATATATGTTAGTATAAAAAAACAAGTGTGCATAAAAAAATTGTCAGTGACGGGGCCGACTGTTTTTGCAGTTGAAAGGCGGCGCGCAAAAAAAGAGCCGGAATCCAGTGCGCTGACTGAATTCCGGCTCTTTTTTTGTTTCCATGTCTCCGACAGGCATCGCAAAATCGCGTTTATGCGGATGTCGACGGCTTATTTTATATATATTTACCAGAGCATCAGGCGATTTGCCTCGGCGCGCAGTTCGGCCCTGAAATCGGGGTGGGCGACCGCGATGAGGTTGTCGACCCGCTGACGGACGGTACGGGCCTTCATGGGGGCCACACCGAATTCGGTGACAAGGTAGTCGATGTTGTTGCGGGAGAGCGTGACGATGGCGCCGGGGGTCAAAATTGGCTTGATCTTGGAGAGGCGGGTGCCGTCCTTCTTGACGACCGAGGAGGGGAAGGCGATGATGGATTTGCCGCCCGGTGCGTGGATGGCGCCCTCGCCCGTGTCGTTTTGCCCGCCGGTGCCGGAGTACTGCCGGGGCCCGATGGACTCCGAGGAGACCTGTCCGACGAGGTCGACCTCCATGCAGGTGTTGATGGAGCACATCTTATAGTTCTGGGCGACAACCCAGGGGTTGTTGAGGTAACGGTAGGGCATCATGTAGACCGATGGGTTGTCGGCCAGAAAGTCATAGAGCTTTGTGGAGCCGTGGGCGAAAGTGCCGACGATCTTGCCCTTGTGCAGCGTCTTTTTCTTGCCTGTGATGACGCCGGCCAGTGCCAGATCCGCCATGGAGGAGGTCAGCATCTCGGTGTGAATGCCGAGGTCCTTCTTGTCCATGAAGGCACGGGCAACGGCATCCGGAACGGCACCGATACCAAGCTGAATCGTAGAGCCGTCCTCCACGAGTTCGGCCACGTTCTTACCGATGGCAACATCAATTTCGGAAAGGGGGCCGGGCTCAAAAGAGTTCGCTGGATAGTCGACCTCGATGAGGCAGTCGATGTCGTCGATGTGGATCTCGTTTTCACCGTAGACATAGGGAATCTGCGGGTTGACCTCGGCGATGACGAGGTCGGCCTTCTCGGCCATGAGGAGTTCGGATGCGCCGAAGGAGCACCGGACATAGCCGTGCTTATCGACCGCGGTGCCCATGAGCAGCACGACGTTCGGGGTGTAAACCTCGAGGAAGCGGGTCATGCTGGCGTGAAGGTGAATCGGAATGAGGGAGACGTTCCCGTCCGGATGGTATCTGCGGCAGAGATGTCCGTAGAAGTTGGACCAGATGGTCATCTTGTCCTGATACTTGGGGTTGCAGATGTACTCGTAGTCGTGTGCCGAACCGGTGCCGTACATGACGACCGGCTTTGTCATGCGGTCCAAAATCGTATGCAGGCTTTTTAAAATGACCTGAGGCTCCAAGGCACCGCCCACGAGGCCGATCATGGCTCCGTCTGGAATCTTTGCAAGCGCCTCGTCCACCGACATCGTTTTGGCTTTGATTTTTTCCTGTAATGTCATATTACACCTCTATGATAAAAAATTAAAAAATATCCGCAAGTGTGATTATAACGGATATGCGCTTATTTTTGCAACATCTAATTGCGGTCGATACGAAGGATTTTGCACTTTAGATAGAGCGACTCGTCATCTGAGAGGTCTACGGGATGATCTCTGCCCTGCATCCGGCTTTCGACAAGCCGGGCCCTAACGCCCGCCAGCATGGCTGCCTCCCGGAGCATCCCCTCGAAGAGGGGCGGGGTCATGTAGTGGGAGCAGGAGCAGGTGACGAGGTAGCCGCCGTCCTCAAGGAGGTTCATGGCGCGGTAGTTGATCTCCCGGTAGCCCCGGTAAGCACCCTCGAGGGCCGACTTGTTTTTGCAGAAGGCCGGCGGGTCTAGCACCACCATGCCAAAGCGTCTCCCCTGCGCCGCGAGGGCGGGCAGCAGTTCAAAGACATCGGCCTGAACGAAGTCGGCCGTAAGGGAGTTTCTCTCAAAGTTTTCCTTTGCCCGCTCCAGCGCCGCCTGAGAGATGTCGGCTGCAAGGACGCTTTTCGCGCCGTATCCGGCGCCGTGGAGCGCAAAGCCGCCGGTGCAGCAACAGGCGTCGAGCAGATCCTTGCCCGTCACATAGGGGGCAATGGCAGCGTGGTTTTCCCGCTGGTCGAGGTAGTGTCCGGTCTTTTGCCCCTCTTTAATGTCGACGGCGATCAAAAAACCGTTCTCTCCAATGACGACCTCATCCGGCACTTCCCCATAAAGGGGCCCCTTGCGCTCTTGCAGGCCCTCGTGCAGGCGCACTTTGACGTCGCTGCGCTCGTAGATGCCCTTCGGGGCAAGCAGCCCGCAAAGGAGCTCACACAGCATCTCCCGGCGGACCTCCATGCCGGCCGATAGAATCTGCACCGACAGATAGTCCCCGTACTTGTCGACGACAAGCCCGGGCAGTCCGTCGGCTTCGCCGAAGACAACCCGGCAGGAGTCCGCAAAGCCGAGGGCAAGCCTGTAGTCGTACGCCTCTTTGAGTCTCGCCGCAAAAAACTCCCGGTCCAGTGTGGCCTGCCGATAGCTGTAAATACGCATGATGATTTTGGATGCGGGGCTCAGTAGCCCGCACCCGACAAACCGGCCGGAGGCTGCGATCACCTCGGCCTCGCCGCCCGGTGTCAGCTCCCCTTCGATACGGGCGACCTCATTCATATAGACATGGCGGTGGCCTGCCAGAATGCGGACCTCCTCACCCTTTTTCAAAATAAGCCGCGTCATAAGAGCTTCTCCGCGAGAATGTCGAGCTCGACACAGTCGGGATCGGTGTCGGTATTCCGCACAACGGCGTGCCCGACGTAGGCCGCCCCCAGCGCCCTCGACGCAAAGGTCAGCACCCCGTCCGGCACCGGCTCAGAAGGCTTGCTGCCCCCCATTGTGACGACGGCGGCCGCTTTTGCCCCTCCGATCGGAAGGCGACCCTCGATCTTCTCCTTGTAAAAAAACTGCTGCATGCGGTCGATGACCGCCTTCATGGGGGCCGGCATCCCCTCGAAGTAGAGGGGATACGCGAAGAGCAGCAGATCCGCCGCCCGCGCCCCCGCCTCAAGCTTGCCAAACTCGTCCCGGATCATGCAGCCGGAGCAGGCGCCGCACGCCCTGCAGTCGCAGCAGGGGGCGACATACCGGTCAAAGCAGGAAAACCGCTCCCACGAGGAGATGCCAAGCTGGCTAAGCAGGCTGTCGACCGCATGGGCCGTATGCCCGGCGGGGTTGGGGGAGCCGAAAATGACGTAGGCTTTCATCACAGTGTGTGGTCGCAGTAGAGGCAGCGGCCCGCATCCTCCAGTTTCGGCAGATAGCCCTCGGTCTTTGTAATGCAGCGCGGGTTGCCGCATATCTTATCGGTGTTGGGACGCGGCCAGGCCGGCTGACGGGCCAGTTTGTCCTCTTTTAACAGCGTGAGCAGCAGCGCCATACGGATGAACATTCCGTACTCCGCCTGGTCGAAGTAACGGCAGCGGGGGTCCTCGTCGGCCTCGTCTGTGATCTCGTCCACCTTGGGCAGCGGATGCAGCACCGTAAGGCTGGGCTTTGCCATGGAGAGCTTCTTCGCGTCGAGGATGTAGACGCCGGCTTCCTTTTTATAGGCCTCTTCGCTTTCGAACCGCTCTTTTTGGATGCGGGTCATGTAGAGCACGTCGAGGTCACCAATGCAGGCTTCAAGCGTTTTCTCCTCACGCCATGAGGCACCCGAGGATATGAGCACCTCTTTTACATAGTCCGGAATGCGCAAAGCCGGCGTCGAAATCAGGACGAAGGAATTTTGGGGGAAGCGCACCAGCGCTTTGATAAGGGAGTGGACGGTGCGGCCGTTTTTAAGGTCCCCGCAAAAGCCGACCGTGTGGCCGCCCACTCCGCCCTTCAGGGCTGTCAGCGTCGTCAGATCGGTCAGAGTCTGGGTGGGGTGCAAGTGGCCTCCGTCGCCGGCATTGATGATCGGCACACGCGCGTAGAGAGTGGCTGCGTACGCCGCCCCCTCACTGGGTGTTCTCATGACAATGAGGTCGCTGTAAGCGGCCACGATGCGAATCGTATCCTTCAGATTCTCACCTTTTGAGACCGAGGAGCCGGCCGTCCCCGAAAACCCGATGACCTTGGCGCCCAGACGCAGAGCCGCTGCCTGGAAAGAAAACTGTGTCCGAGTGGAGGGCTCGTAAAAGAGGGTCGCGATCACCTTGTCCTTGCAGCTGTCGGCGTATTTTTTTGGATTTTCCATGATGTCCTTTGCCAGATCGCAAAGCCGAAACCACTCCTCCAGTGTCATTTGGTCAAAATCGATGAGATTGCGCATATTCTACAGCTCCCTTCGGGTAGTAACTTCTACGGATTGAACGGCATCAGCCGCAAATAATAAGGTGACAAGAACCCTTCCCGCGCCGGTTTTTATGGGCGGATTTTCGCCCGAGCTTTCCGAAAATCTCTTGCAAATACGTCAGTATTCGCTGCACGACTATGCTTGCCCCCCTCAAAAATCCGCTTAAGCGAAAACTGCCTTGCACATAGGTGCCCGATTTTCGAGTGATTTTCGTCGCGGCGAACGCCCTTTTGCTGCCATGGGGCTAAGGATAACAAGGCGAAACGCGCCGAAAAGTGCCAGGCACCCGGCAGTGTGCGTTCGGCTCCCGTCGTCTTGTCCGGCTGCGCCCGCCGCCTGCGGCGTCACGGTATTATTTCGCATCATTCTAACATTTTTTCTGTCTGATGTAAAGAAAAGCTTGACATGCGAATACAGGGGTGATACACTCCAACTGTACTAACACTGTTGGTACAATACGAACAGAAGGAGGAGCACTGTGTTTTCCATTGATTACAGGGACAGACGGTCCATTTACGAACAACTGGTGGAGCGCATCACGACGCTCGCGTCCTCGGGCTTTCTCTCTCCGGGCAGCCAGCTGCCCTCGGTGCGTCAGCTTGCAAGCGAGCTCTCCATCAATCCAAACACGATACAGCGGGCCTATGCTGAGCTCGAGCGGGCCGGCGTCACCTATACAATCAAGGGGCGCGGCAGCTTCATCACCGAGGACACGAACCTGCTTCGGACAAAAATGCAAGATGAGCTGTTTGCGGATTTCAGCCGATCGACACGCCGGGCCATCAACGGCGGAGTTTCGGCGGTCAGGCTGATTACCACAATAGAAGCTATTGAAAAGGAGGCCGGCGACAGATGATCACAGCCACATCGGTGAGCAAAAGTTTTGGCGACATCGCAGCTGTCAAAAATATCACCACAACCATTCCCTCCGGCGCCGTATACGGGCTGATCGGAACAAACGGGGCCGGCAAATCCACGTTTTTACGCATGTTGGCCGGCGTTTTGAAGGCCGACGACGGAGAAATCAAGATTGACGGAGAACTGGTATACGAGAACCCGGACGTCAAGCGCCGCTGCTTTTTCATTAGCGACGACCAGTATTTCTTCCAAAATACGACGCCAACAGCCCTTGCAGCATTTTACAAGACCGTCTACCCTGCCTTTGACGAGGCGCGCTACTACAAACTTCTCAAGGCTTTCGGACTTGATCCGAAGCGCAGAATCGGCACCTTCTCCAAAGGCATGAAAAAGCAGGTGTCAGTCATTTCGGCCGTCAGCTCCGGCGCCGACTACATCTTCGCCGACGAGACCTTCGACGGCCTCGACCCGGTGGCCCGCCAAGCCGTAAAGTCGCTCTTCGCTGCCGACATCGCCGACCGTGGAATCACCCCCGTCGTGGCCTCCCACAATCTCCGGGAGCTCGAGGACATCTGCGACCACATTGGGCTTTTGCACGAGGGCGGCGTGCTCTTCTCCTGCGACCTTGAGGACATGCGGCTCGGTCTGCACCGTGTGCAGTGCGCTTTTGCGGCCCCCACGCCCTGTGAGGCTTTCCCGGAAGCGCTTGACATCACCAAATTTGAGTCTCGTGGCAGCCTTGTCACCATGACGGTGCGGGGCGACCCCGTCACCATTGAAGCGGCCGTGCGCGGCATGGAACCGGGGCCGCTGTTTTGCGAGCTGATTCCGCTTACGCTCGAAGAAGTATTTATCGGAGAAACGGAGGTGGTCGGCTATGACATCAAGTCACTCTTATTTTAACAAAGCCCAGAGTCTGGGCCGCTTCAAGCGAACGGCCTGGATGCCCGCTATGGCTACGGCAGTGCTGTTTTTCGCATTGCCGGTTACCACCACAATTTACGCTCAGAACATTCAGCGGCGAATTGCAAACAGCGCCCTAGACCACGATCAGATTGTCTCCCAGAGCCTGAGGCTCTTTGAATCCATCGGCCTTGTGACGGCGATCATCGCATTACTGGGCGGCGTCATGGCGGCACTCTTCACCTGGAACTATCTCAACTCACGCCGGCAAGTGGACTTCTATCACGCGCTCCCCTACCGCCGGGCGACACTGTTCGGTTCTTACTGGGCGGCCGGAATTGCCTCCTTCATCCTGCCCTACCTCGTCATGGAACTCATCTCCGTCGGCATTTTCTCGATATCAATCGGGTTTTCCACAGTCGGCGGCACGATATGGCCCGTGATCTTAGAGCAGGCGGGACGCACACTGCTCATGTTCTTTGTGTCGTTTTCCACGACGACTCTGGCTGCCATGCTGTGCGGCAACCTGTTTGTGGCCTTTTGCGGCACGATCGTCTTCTTCGGGCTGCCTGCCCTGACCTGGGGGCTCATCATCCTCCTCTTCACCCGCTGCTACGACACATTCTCCGAGGCGGCCATGCCGACCGAGGCCTATCTGTCCTTCACGACGGTGGTCTACGACCTGTTTCGGACGGGTGAGGATTCACATTACCTATACTGGCTGATTGTGTCGGCCGCCCTGACAGCCCTCGCCTGCTTCATTTACTCGCACAGACCCTCCGATGCGGCGGAGCGTGCAATGGCCTTCCCCTTCACTCAGCCCATCATCAAATACCCGCTGGTACTTTCGGCAACCATCCTGTTTAGCCTCTTCTTCGAGTCCTTAGGCGACAACACGACCGGCTGGCTCATTTTCGGCTTTGTCGCGGGTGCCTTGCTCTCCAACGGAGTCATTGAGATCATTTATGAATTCGATCTTAAGAGTGCCCTGCGTGGGCTTAAGGGCCTTGCCATCTTCGGCCTGCTGTTTGCGGCCGGCATCTCGGTCATGCTGACGGATCTGACCGGCTACGACACCCGCCTGCCCAAGGAAGGGGCAGTCACGTCAGTCTCGATCCAAAGCAGCACCATCAGCTCCATGCTCTATGAGACCGGCCCCCTTGTTAACGGCAACCCCATCGCCTACCAGGGCACAAAGGACGTCCTTGACTACTATACCTTTAGCGATCCCGTCATCATCGACAGTGTCGTGGAGCTGGCCAAGACCGGCGTTGAGGTGGCCCAAAGCGAGGATGAAGACGAATACGACTACTCCTACGAGTCGAGCTATGTCGTCCTCACCATCCGCGAGGGGGCGAGCAGCTACACGAGGAGCTACCGCGTCCCGGCCGAGGCGGAGCGTGAAATGGTGGCTAAGCTTTTCACAAGCGATGCGTTCAAGCAAAAGCTGTATGGTGTCTTTTCGACGCAGGTCGGTGACATTGTAGACGTCCACATTCGCGACAACCTGCGCAATACCGACCTAACCGGCAACTACTCGTCGTCTGCCATCAAAGAGGAATTGCTCGCAGCATTGCAAAGCGACCTTCTGCGCATGACCTCAACGACCTTGCGCACTGAGGCGGCGCTGTTCTCGGTCGTTTTGACAACCGGCAACTACGACCGCACCATTCCGGTATACTCCGGCTTCTTAGCCACCATGAGCGTGCTTGAAAAATACAACATCCACGTTCCCTCGCCCCTGACACCGGATGAGATCGACTCCATCGTCGTCTACGTCGACAACGGCACCCTCTATGAAAAGTACGGTACCAGCGCGGAGTACTGGACCGACGCGGAGTATCTGAAGTCTCAGTACCCCGACGGCACCAGCATCACCATCACCGACAAGGCCGAGATTGCTCGACTGCTCCCCATGCTGGTCTTGGTCGACGACAACAGCCAGAACCTCGGTTTGCTTGAGACGGTGGATGACCTCTACTTCTCGGTCTACGCCACCGATGCCGCGGGCGGATGGGTCCGTTCCTTCGGACTGCTCCCGGAATATGCCTCCGAAGTGACGGTCGGAATGGCCGTCTCGCCGGCAGCCTGCGCTGCATAACCCCACACATACTATCATAAAACAAGCCGCAGGCTCATGCCTGCGGCTTGTTTTATACCTCGCTATTTGTCTTCGTCCCCATCCACTTCGAACACCTCGCCGCATTTGGGACACCTTACGGAATGGCGGCCGCTGCGTTTGGGCAGCCGCAGCGTCGTGCCGCATCGCGGACACCGGCGGTAGATGGAATCTTCTTTTTTCGCGTATCCGTCTCGCCCGATGCGAAACTTGTGCCGCACTTTGTCTCGCATTGCGACATAGGCGGCGTTTTCCGCCCGTCGCCGCGGGAGGTCCCTCGAGAGCATTCGGTAAAAGAGCGCGGCAATGATGGCGTACTGCAGAAAATCGAGATAATCGATTCTTAGCGCAAAATTGATGGCAAAGAGCCCCATGTAGACCCAGAACAGGAATCTGTACAGATCATCGGTCCCGTTGCGGCCGCGCATAAAGTTGTTTAAAAAGTCCTTAAAGCCGTTCACTCCAATTGCCCCCCGTCGAAATCACGTTCCGATATGCTTCCGCCCGCCGTCTTGAGTGTGGCGGCGGGCGGCAAAAAGCCTGTGATGTTTTTTGTGCGGCTGATATTATGATTCGATTCGCCTGATGAAAACAGCCGTATCAGTTATTCGAGTTCCTTCCTGCGGGCGAGGTTGATTGTGCCATCCTGCAGCTTGGAAATGCGGTCCAGGCACTTACCGGTGCCCCGTGCGACACAGGAGATAGGGTCATCCGCGACCGACGTGAAAATGCCGGTCTTGGACTGGATGAGCTGGTCAAAGCCCCGAACAAGGGAGCCGCCGCCCGTCATGATGATGCCGTTTTGCGAAATATCACCGAGGAGTTCCGGCGGCGTGCGCTCTAAGACCGAGTGGATCGCCTCGATGATGGTGACGGCGCACTCCTCGAAAGCCTCGAGCACCTCGTCGGAGGTGATGGTGACCACCTTGGGGAGACCTGTCATAAGGCAGCGGCCCTTAACGTCGACCGTGCCTTTCTCAGCCATGGGGTAGAGGCAGCCGATGTCCATCTTAATTTTCTCGGCCGTGCGCTCGCCGATGAGAATGTTGAACTTCTTGCGGCAGTATTTGGTCAGCGCCTCGTCGAACTTGTCCCCCGCCGTCTTGATGGACTCGCTGACGACGACGCCGCCAAGCGATATGACGGCAATGTCGGTCGTGCCGCCGCCGACGTCGACAATCATGTTGCCGTCGGGCTGGTCGATGTCAATGCCGGCGCCGATGGCTGCGGCAATCGGTTCCTCAACCAGGTAGGTTTTCTTGGCGCCCGCCTGATTAGCCGCGTCGATGACAGCGCGCTCCTCAACCTCGGTGATGCCGGAGGGTACGCAGACCATGATACGGGGCTTGAAGAGCATGAAGCCGCAGACTTTCTTGAGAAAATACTTAATCATTTTCTGGGTCATCTCGTAGTCCGAGATGACGCCGTCCCTCATGGGACGAATGGCGATGATGGAACCCGGCGTACGGCCCAGCATGCGCTGCGCCTCTGTTCCGACCGCCAGCATTTTGTTGGTATTGCGTTCTATCGCAACGACCGAGGGCTCCTGCAGAACAATGCCCTTGCCCTTGACGTAAATCAGCACACTGGCTGTACCGAGATCGATGCCTATTTCCTGGCCCACTGTCACACCTCTGTTCAAATAGTTGTCCACTTATTGTCTGTTTTTATATTTTACAACATTCCCCAAAAGAATTCAAACACTTATTTGTTAAATTTAGTCTGCCGCGAATGCCGCGGTCTGCACTTTTTCGGCCCCGGCCGCAAGCAGCACCTCCCTGCAAGTCGCAAGGGTCGCGCCGGTCGTACGCACATCGTCGATGAGCAGGATCCGCCTTTCCTCGATAATTGCCCCCGGCAGCGGGAAAAAGCGATCTCTGACATTCATGATGCGCGCTTCTCCTTTCTCCACCGCCTTTTGGCTTTGTCCGTTTTTGCTGCCGAGAATCTCTTCATAGGGCAGTCCCAGCTCTTTTGCAAGCTCCTTTGCGATGAGCGCTGCCGGGTTGAACCCCCGCCGTTTGAAGCCCCCCGGCGTCGGGGGCACCGCCGTCACGACATCGGCTGTGACGATCTTTGCAATCTCGCCCGCCATGTACCCGGCAAATACTTTCGCCTGCTCAATATCCCCCGAGCGTTTAAAGCCGAGCACGGCTTTTTGCACAACACCCCGGTAGACGAAAGGGGCCGAAAGGCCGCCGTCCCCCCCGATCTGCCGGCAGCGGCAGGACTTACGCGGACTGCCGCACCGGGGGCACTCACCTGCCGTCTTTTCAAGTTCTGAAAGGCAGTCTTCGCAGATGGCCCCAGCCCTTGAAAGCTCGCCGCAAAAAGGGCAGCGCGGCGGATAGACAAGGTCAAGAATCTTCATGGTCGTCATGGTCGTCATGGTTGTCATGGTTGTCATGGTTGTCATGGTTGTCATGGTTGTCATGGTTGTCATGGTTGTCATGGTTGTCACGGCTGTCGGGATCGTCATGGTTGTCCTGGCTGTCACGGCTATCGGAATCGTCATGGCCGTCAGATTTGTCGGAGTCACCCGGGTCTTCATGGCCACCATGGTCTCCAGGGACCCCAAGATCGCCCCGGATGCCGTTTCCCCCGATATCGCCAAGATCTTCACACAGCGTCATCAGCATGTATTTCAAGGCGGTGTACCGCCTGTCGACCCTACTGTTGGCCGTCATGAACTCGAGCGCTTCCGGCTCCCCCACCGCGACGAAAATCTGTTTGGCCCTCGTCACAGCCGTATAGAGCAGGTTGCGGGTCTGAAGCCGCGGCATGCCGCGGTAGGCCGGAAAGACCACAACCGGATACTCACTGCCCTGGCTCTTGTGCACCGTGACGGCATAGGCCAGCTCGAGCTGGTGGACCATCTCGAAGGGGTATTCGACCAGCCGGTCGTCAAATCGGATGAGGAGCAGCTCGTTCATGCGGTCGACCTCCTGCACGATGCCGATGTCCCCATTGAAAATGCCGACCGACATCTCGCCCGTCTCGGTGTTGACGGCCTCGAGGTCATAATTGTTGCGGTTTTGCATGACTTTGTCGCCCTGACGGATGGTAAACCCAAGCCCCATCGGCACATATTCGGCCTTGTCGGACGACGGCGGATTCAAGGTACGCTGCAGCACGGCGTTTAAGGAGACGGTGCCAAACTCCGTTTTGCGGGTCGGGGTGATGACCTGCAGCTCAGCCGCAGGGTCAATGTGGTAGGCGGCAGGCAGGCGCCGCGCCACAAGGTCGGCCACTGTCTCGGCAAGTTTTTCCCGCTCCGGGCACTTGACAAAAAAGAAATCGCTGTCTCTGGCGTTAAACTCCGGCGCATCGCCCGCATTGATAAGGTGGGCATTGACAACGATGAGGCTGTCCTTGGCCTGTCTGAAAATCTCCTTTAATTCGACCGTTGCAAACAGGCTGCTGCCCATGATGTCCCGCAGCACATTGCCGGCCCCGATGGGGGGGAGCTGGTTCGCGTCCCCGACCAGTATGAGCCTTGCCCCCGGCCGAATGGCCCTCAGCAGCGCATCGAAGAGCATGATGTCGAGCATGGAGGCCTCGTCGACGATGACGGTGTCGGCCTCAAGCGGGTTTTGCTCATTCATTTTGTAGCGGATGCCGCCTGATTGCGGCGTCACGCCCAGCATGCGGTGAATGGTGGAGGCCGCCGCCCCGGACAGCTCGCTCATGCGCTTGGCCGCGCGCCCGGTCGGGGCGCAGCAGAGCACCCGCTCGCCGCGGTGGGAGAGCGCCGACAGAATGCCCTTCAGCGTCGTCGTCTTGCCGGTGCCGGGACCACCGGTCAGAATGAAAAGTCCGTTTTGCAGGCAGACCATGATGGCCTTTTTCTGACGGTCGGCGTATTCGATGCCAAGGCCTGCGGCAATGTCGTCGACCAGCCTGTCCGCTTCAGTGATGGGCGGCAGCGGACGGGCCATCTCGAGCAGCCTGATAGCGACCGACCGTTCGGCCTCGTAATAAGGGGTGAGAAAAGTCGCATCGAGCCCAGCCACTGGTTCCGATACGACGGCGCCCTCTTCCAGAAGCTCGGCACAGGCGGCCTCGGCCACCTCGACGTCGACCTCAAGGAAGTTTGCGGCCGTCATAATCAGCTTGTCCTCCGGCAAGAAGGTGTGCCCGTTGCCGAGGTTGTGTCGCAGCACGTGCGCAAGGCCGGCCTTTGCCCGCAAGCCAGATGCTGGGTCGACCCCGAACTCCGACACCGCGGCCGCGTCGACCTCTTCGAAATTGGCTTCATATTCCTCGCCGCAAAGCAGGTAGGGGTTTTCCCTCACCGTCTTTACCGCCGCAAGCCCGTACCGCTTGTAGAGGAGGACGGCTGTATAGGGGGCCAGTTTCATGGCCCGCAGCTCTTCAATGACCTTTTTGATGCCCATCAGCTCCCGGTAACGGCGGCTGATCTGTTCGGCCTTGCCCGGTGTGATGCCCTTGACCTTGGTGAGAAGCTCGGGCGAGGACTCGAGCACCTCTAACGAGGCTGCCCCGAAGCGGTCGACAATGCGGTCGGCAAGCACCTTGCCGACCCCTCGTACCGCGCCGCTGATGAGGTACTGCCGGATGGCATCCTCCCCCGACGGCGCCACCGACTCGACCGACGTGGCCACGAGTTGAGGCCCGTAGGTCGCGTGGTTGACATAACTGCCAACAGCCCGGACAGTCTCGCCCGGGCGCAGATCGGCGGTGTAGCAGACAATGACGGCGCTCTCGGCGCCGCAGTCCGCCTCCACGACGGTGTACGAATTTTCACTGTTATGATAGATGACGCGCTTCACGAGTCCCGTCAGCGTGACTTCCTCCGGCATAGATCCTCCCGCACGGCGCACCCTATGATCAAGGGCGGCACCGACACAATTCACGGGCTAATTATACCACAAGCGTAAAGCGCGCAGTGGTATAATCATCGCATGTGCCTTCGCCCCACAGGGCGAAAATCGCACGCGTAATAAAATTACATATAATAGCCGCGTTGCGGCTATTATACCACTGCCTGCTGTCTGTTGTCTACGGCATATGCCTGCCGTCACTTCCAGCAACGGATGACCTCCGACAGCTCCTCGCAGGTGGCCACCTTGAGCCACGGATACCGGCGGGATAACAGCTGCGCAATCTCCGCGGCGTCGGCATCCCCCGTGTCGAGGCCAATGATGTTCGCCCCCGGCGCGCACCGGACCGCGTCTTCAATTGCCCGCTCGGCAGTGTCGGCCATGAGGGGGACGACCAAAAACACCTGCTCGGTGTACTCGGGCGCGCAGAAAATCGCCATCAGATATGCCGCTAAGGCAGTCACGCAGATGATTGTTATCACAGACGCCATGTGCATCACCTCGATATATCGTATGGCGCGCCCATGTTTTTGGTGATTTTTCATATTGACGGTCTCTTGGTCAACCTGTTAAAATATTAGTGAGATTTTTTGTCTATTTTTTTGCATAGGAGGGCACCATGAAAAAGGTCCTTGTGGTCATGGGAAGCGACAGCGACCTGCCGGTCGTCGAGGGCGCTTTGACCCAGCTGAAGGCGCTCGACATTCCCTTCGAGGCCCACGTCTGCTCGGCCCACCGCACGCCGGAGTACGCGGCACAGCTTTCCGGTGAGGCCATGCAAAAGGGATTTGGGGTCATCATCGCCTTTGCCGGCAAGGCGGCGCACCTGGCCGGCGTGCTTGCGGCCTACACGGTGCTGCCTGTTGTCGCGGTGCCGGTGTCCGCCAAAGCACTGGATGGACTCGACGCGCTGCTTGCCATGGTGCAGATGCCACCCGGCGTGCCGGTGGCGACCGTGGCCATCGACGGAGGCAAAAATGCGGCAATTTTGGCGGCCCAGATCATCGCCACGGGCGACGAAGAGCTTTCGGACAAGCTAAAAACGATGAAAACGGACATGGCGGCGAGTGTCAGGAAAAAAGATGAGGAATTACAGGGGAGGCTAATGTGATGGAAAAGCGCGAACAGCTCTATGAGGGCAAGGCCAAAAAGGTCTTTGCCACCGACGACGCAAACCAAGTCATTGTCAGCTACAAAGACGACGCAACGGCGCTCAACGGTCTGAAACGAGGCACCATTGTCGGCAAGGGCTCGGTCAATAACCGCATGAGTAACCTGCTTATGCAAAAGCTCGAAGGTGTCGGAGTGCCCACCCACTTCGTCAAAGAGCTCTCGGACCGGGAGACGGTCGTCAAAAAAGTCACCATTATTCCGCTCGAGGTCATTGTCAGGAACGTCGCTGCCGGATCAATGGCCAAACGCCTCGGCCTTACGGAGGGAATGCAACTCGCCTGCACTGTTTTCGAAATCTGCTACAAGAATGACGCGCTCGGAGACCCCATGATCAACGACACTCACGCCATCGCCACAGGCTTTGCGACGCGGGAGCAGCTCGATACGATCTACGGTCTCGCAGGGCGCGTCAATGATTTTTTAAAGGAATACCTCGCAAAGGCCGGCCTCACCCTTATCGACTTCAAGCTGGAGTTCGGCGTCGACTCCGAAGGCAAACTGATCCTGGCCGACGAGATCTCACCCGACACCTGTAGGCTTTGGGACGCCAAAACCGGCGACCATATGGACAAGGACCGTTTTCGCCGCGACATGCCGGATCCGGAGGGCGCCTATGTCGAAGTCGCCCGCCGGCTTCTGTAGGGGGATAAGCGCAATGGGAGGATATTTCGGCGTAGCTTCAAAGGAAACCTGCGTATTCGACGTGTTTTTCGGCACCGACTACCATTCCCACCTCGGCACCCGCCGCGGCGGAATGGTCATCTATGACCCGGACCGCGGGTTTCAGCGGGCCATCCACAATATTGAGAACTCCCCTTTTCGCACGAAATTCGAGGCCGACACCGTTGACTTTACCGGCAATCTCGGCATCGGCGGCATCAGCGATATGGAGCCCCAGCCGGTGCTCATCCGCTCTTCCCTTGGCACTTTTGCGGTCTGCACCGTCAGCCGCATCAACAACATTGAAGAGCTTGTCTCCATCGTGCTGTCGGGCGGCAGCGGCCACTTCTTCGAGCTGTCGGGCGGCAAAATCAATCCCACTGAGGTGGTGGCGACCCTGATCGCCCGCAAGGGCGACATCGTGGAGGGCATCAAATACGTCCAGAGCCTTGTCGACGGCTCTCTCGGTATCATGGTGCTGACCCCGGACTGTATCTACGCCGCCCGCGACCGGTACGGCCGCACCCCCATGCTGATCGGCCACAAGGAGGGGGCTTACTGCGCCTCCTTCGAGTCCTTCGCCTACTTCAACATCGGATACGCCGACCACTATGAGCTGGGCCCCGGCGAAATCGTCAAAATGACACCGGACGGCATTGAGACCGTGGCCAAAGCGGGAGACGAAATGCGCATCTGCGCATTTCTCTGGACCTATTTCGGCTATCCCACCTCCTCCTATGAAGGGGTCAATGTCGAGAAAATGCGGTATCAGGACGGCGCAAACCTGGCAAAAGGTGAGACTGAGACTGTCGACCACGTCTCGGGGGTTCCGGACTCCGGCACCGCCCACGCCATCGGATTTTCCAGAGCCTCCGGAATGCCCTTCGCCCGGCCGCTCATCAAATACACCCCCACCTGGCCCCGCTCCTTCATGCCGCAAAACCAGGCCATGCGCGACCTCATCGCCCGCATGAAGCTGGTGCCGGTCGAAGATCTGATCAAAAATCAGCGGCTGCTCATTGTCGACGACTCCATCGTGCGCGGCACCCAGATGCGGGACACCGTCGGCTACCTGTACGGCAGCGGCGCCAAGGCCATCCACATAAGGCCTGCCTGCCCGCCCCTCGCCTTCGGCTGCAAATACCTCAACTTCTCCCGCTCGGTTTCCATTGAGGATTTGATCGCCAGACGCGTCATCAAGGAGCGGGAGGGCACCGCTGAACCCGGCAAGGACAAGATGGCCCCCTACCTCGACCCCGACAGCCGCTCCTACGGCGAGATGCAGCAGCGCATCTGCGAGATGATCGGTGTCGATACACTTCGGTATCAGCGCCTAGACGGGCTGCTTGACGCCATCGGTATTCCGAAATGCAAGATATGCACATATTGCTGGAACGGCTGCGAATAATCCCCTTTATACTGCTTGCGGCCCTTGCGGGCTGCTCGGCCCCGGTGCCAAATGAGGTACCGGGGTCTGAGCAGTGCGCGGGCCGCATTCTCATTTTGCCCCATCACAATGTGGCGGCCTCCATGGTGGGGGACGCACTTGATGGGTTTTCGGAGGACAAAGTCGTCATTCTCTCCCCCCACCATAAGGCCGTGGGTCCGCCTTTCATCACAGCCCAAAAAGGATATGACGAGACCCTGACAGCGCGCCTGATCGCGGTAGGTGCGCAGCCGAGGGACGACCTCATTGCGGCCGAGTGGGGCATCACGGAGCTCATACCCTATTTTGACGGGTGCGCTCTTGCCGCGGGCGCCCTCTCCCGCACCGTTCCCGATAAGACGGCAAAAGAACTTGCGGGTGAAGTGGCAAATCTTGTGCGAGACGGTTGTCTTGTCGTCATCTCGCTCGACTTCTCCCACGGGCTGACGTCGGACGAGGCTGATGCGCGGGACGAGGAGACGAGGGCGCTTGTCCTCGCGGGCGAGCCCACGGCGGTGCTGGGACTTACAAGCGAGTACGTCGACTCAGGTACGCTGCTCTATGTCGCCATGGAGGCCGGGAATGAACTCGGATACACCCCCATCGAGCTAGCCCACAAAAACGCCGCCGACTTTATTAAAGCCGACGGCGAAGTGACAAGCTATTTCGTTTTTGAATGGGCGCTCCCCGAGCCGGCGTCTTAAGGTCCCCGGAACCCGTCATCTTAAATCTTTTTAGCGCTGCCGCAGACAAAAATCGACCCGCACCGCGAGACCGTCTCGATCTGGAAGCCCGACACCTCAAGCATTGAGATGATGTTGCGGTTTATGCTGCCCTTTGTGGCCACTTTTCGAATTAAGTTGGCCCCATCGAAGACAATTCCCGCAGGGCCGCCCGGCCGATAGAAGTCTAAAAACTGTACCTGGCCGTCTGACCGCAGGAGTCTGCGCAGCTCGCAGAGGGCACAATAGGGGTCTTTCATCGAAGAGAGCGCAAAAAACAGACAAGCGAAATCAAAGCTGCAGTTGTCAAGCGGCAGTTTGTCTTTTGTCTGTACGATAAAATTCACCGGAACTTGGTCGAAGTCATGTTCTCTGACGCCGGGAGAAAAACGTCCGTCCACAATGGTCAAAGACGTGACGCGGTCGAGCGGAAAAAACGGTGCACTCTGTCCGTCGCCGCCGCCAAGTTCGATCACATCGCCCGACACCTGCGCAAGCATGGCTCTGCGAATCGTCGTAAGCAGATTCTCTTTTTGCGGGCGTCGGAACTGCGGCCGCTCAAATTTCCGCATCCGCCCACCTCCATTTTTAAGTATATTCGCAATAGTAACACACTCATTCAAACAAGTACAGTCTCAATTTGTAAATATTTTTTTGACAGTGCCCACGGCCTGCGATACAATAGAATTTAGAGACATACGCTTTTGGAGGTATTTTCATGCGAGACATTGCTGCGCTTCGAGAGATTTCCGCCGGTATCCGCCGGGATATCGTCGAAGCGATCTACCGGGCAAATTCTGGCCATCCCGGCGGCTCTCTGTCGGTTGCCGACATTTTGACGGCGCTCTACTTCGGTGAAATGAACTGCGACCCAAAAAATCCGAAAGATCCGGCCCGCGACCGGCTGGTCCTGTCCAAGGGGCACACCGCCCCGGCCCTCTACGCGGCGCTTGCCGCAAAAGGGTATTTTAACCGCAGTGAGCTTGATACGCTGCGCAGGCCCGGTGCGATGCTGCAGGGTCACCCCGACATGAAGGGCACCCCCGGTGTCGACATGTCGACGGGCTCCCTGGGCCTTGGCATCTCGGCCGCCTGCGGCATGGCCAAGGCGGGCAAAATCTACGGCAACGATTACCGAGTCTACGCTATACTCGGCGACGGCGAACTCGAGGAGGGCCAGGTCTGGGAGGCCATGATGTTTGCCGGCCACTACAAATTAGACAATCTTCTCGCCATCGTCGACTTCAACGGGCTGCAGATCGACGGCCCCGTGACCGAAGTCATGAACCCCTGCCCCATCGACGCGAAACTTGAAGCCTTCGGCTTTTCGGTCATCTCCTGCGACGGCCACAGCTTCGAGGAGTTGTTTGCGGCCTTCGACAAGGCCAGAGCAACCAAGGGCATGCCGACCGCCATCATCGCCCGCACCGTCAAGGGCAAAGGTGTTTCGTTCATGGAAAATGAAGCCGGCTGGCACGGCAGCGCTCCAAATAAGGCGCAGTACGAGCAGGCTATGAAAGAGCTCGGAGGTGAAGTGCTATGAAGGCAACCCGTGACGCATACGGCGAGGCTTTGGCCGAGTTTGGCGCCAAATATGACTTTATCGTGCTGGACGCCGACCTCTCCAAATCGACCAAAACCGTTACCTTTAAAAAAGCATTCCCTGCACGGTTTGTCAACTGCGGCATCGCCGAGGGCAACATGATGGGCGTAGCTGCCGGCATTGCCACAACCGGCCGGCCGGTCTTCGCCTCCACCTTTGCCATGTTTGCGACAGGGCGCGCCTACGATGCCGTGCGCAACGGCATCGCCTATCCGCACCTGAACGTCAAGATCGCCGCCACCCACGCCGGCATTTCGGTCGGCGAGGACGGGGCCACCCACCAGTGCATTGAGGACATCGCGCTCATGCGGGTCATTCCCGGCATGGTGGTCTGCTGTCCGGCTGACGCCGCCTCCACCCGCGCCGCAGTCGCGGCCGCCATCCTGCACGACGGCCCTGTGTACCTGCGGCTTGGCAGACTTTCGGTGCCGGAGCTCTACGAGACGGACGCCCCCTTTGAATTCGGGCGGGGCAATGTGCTACGCGACGGCGAGGACCTCACCATCGTCGCCTGCGGGCTCATGGTTTCGGAGTCCTTAAAGGCTGCCGACATTTTGAAGGAGAAGGGACTATCGGCTGCCGTCATCGACATGCACACCGTCAAGCCGCTCGACACTGAGCTGCTTGAGCGGTACGCCCGCAAGACAGGCCGTATCGTCACAGTCGAGGAGCACAACATTATCGGCGGCCTTGGCGGCGCCGTCTGCGAGGCGCTGTCGCAGGTCTATCCAACACCGGTGCTGCGTATCGGCATGGAGGATCAGTTTGGCCAGTCGGGCAAAGCGGAGGAGCTCTTGGCTCTATACGGTCTGACGGGCGAGGGCATTGCGAACCGGATATTAAAAGGTTAATCTTTGCTTTATTTAAAGGGGCGTGCGGAAGTTGTTCCGCACGCCCCTTTAGGATTTTTGCTTATTCGAGCACCGCTCCGGTGTTTGCCGACTGTACCATGCGGGCGTAACGGGCAAGCCATCCGGTCGTGATGGAGGGCTTTCTTGGCTGCCACTTTGTTCGCCGTTCGTCCAGCGTCTCCTGTGGCACCAGAAGGGTCAGCGAGGAGGCCGGAATGTCGATTTTGATCTCGTCCCCCTCTTCCACGAGGGCGATTAGTCCGCCCGCCGCGGCCTCTGGGGATACATGGCCGATGGAAGCGCCGCGGGAGGCGCCGGAAAATCGCCCGTCGGTGATGAGGGCGACGGACTTATCAAGCCCCATACCGGCTAATGCCGAGGTGGGGTTTAGCATCTCCCGCATGCCAGGGCCGCCGCGGGGGCCTTCGTACCGGATGACGACGACGTCGCCCGCCTTTATTTTGCCCTTATAAATGGCGTCAATGGCGGCCTCTTCCCCGTCGAAGACGCGGGCGGGGCCTGTATGGCAGAGCATTTCGGGCGCGACTGCCGACCGTTTGACGACACACCCGTCAAGGGCTAGATTGCCCCACAGGATGGCGATGCCGCCGGTGGCGCTGTAGGGGGACGTGAGCTTGCGAATGACGGTGCCGTCGGCCCCTTTGGACCCCAAGAGGTTCTCCCCCACCGATTTACCGGTGGCGGTCATGCAGTTCGTGTCGAGATATCCGCCCGCAGCGAGCTCCGTCATGATGGCCTTTAGCCCGCCGACGCCGTAGAGGTCCTGAATATGATGGTTGCCGGCCGGCGCAAGGTGGCAGAGGTTTGGCACCCGGCCTGAAATCTCGTTGATGAGGGCAAGGTCAACCGCGACGCCGGCCTCTTTAGCGATGGCAAGCAGGTGGAGCACCGTGTTGGTGCTGCAGCCGAGTGCCATGTCGACGGCGAGGGCGTTGCGCACCGAAGCCGGCGTGACGATGTCCCGGGGCTTGATGTCACGGGCGATGAGCTCCATGATGGCCATGCCGGCGTGCTTGGCAAGCTGCATCCTTCCGGATGAGACGGCCGGGACCGTACCGTTGCCGGGGAGGGCAAGGCCGATGGCTTCCGACAGGCAGTTCATGGAGTTTGCGGTGTACATGCCGGCGCAGGAGCCGCATCCCGGGCAGGCGCAGTGCTCAACTTCCGACAGCTCGGCATCATCAATGATGCCGGCCATACGGGCGCCGACGGCCTCAAAGAGCTTGGAGAGGCTGACCTCCTCGCCGCGGTAAATGCCCGCCAGCATGGGGCCTCCACTGACCACAACCGATGGGATGTTGAGCCTTAATGCGGCCATGATCATGCCCGGCACGATCTTGTCGCAGTTAGGAACCAGCACCAGCCCGTCAAAGCAGTGGGCCATGGCCATGGACTCGATTGAATCGGCAATGAGCTCACGGGAGGCCAGTGAATATTTCATGCCGGCGTGGCCCATGGCAATGCCGTCGCAGATGCCGATGGCGGGGAAGAGCACCGGCGTGCCGCCGGCCATGGCCACGCCCATCTTAACGGCGTCGGCCACCTTGTCGAGGTTGACATGTCCCGGGACGATGTCGCTGTGGGCCGATACGACGCCGATGATGGGGCGGCTTAGCTCCTCCTCGGTGAAGCCGGCCGCATAAAACAGTGAGCGGTTTGGAGCCCGCTCGGGGCCCTTTGTGGCCTGTTCGCTGCGAAGTGGCATCTTATCCTCCTTATACGAAGCACCGATATGAATCGTTGCACTTTGTGATCTTATTTTCAGCGCTTCTCTTTATTTCTTGAGCCAGCTCATCATGGAGCGAAGCTGCGCGCCGACCTTCTCTAAGGGATGCTCGGCCTCCTTGGCGCGGGTGGCGAGAAACTTGGCACGGCCTCCGGCCTTGTTTTCAGCAATCCACATGGAGGCGAAAGAGCCGTCCTGAATTTCGCTTAGGACCTTCTTCATCTCTTTGCGGGTCTCGTCTGTGATGAGGCGCTTGCCGGTGCAGTAGTCGCCGAACTCCGCGGTGTCGGAAATGGAGTACCGCATGCGGGCCATGCCGCCCTCGTTGATGAGGTCGACGATGAGCTTCATCTCATGAATGCACTCGAAATAGGCCGATTCGGGCTGATAACCGGCCTCGACCAGCGTGTCAAATCCCGCCTTCATCAAAGCGGTGACGCCTCCGCAGAGCACGCACTGCTCGCCGAAGAGGTCGGTCTCGGTCTCCTCCTTGAACGTGGTATCGAGGATTCCGGCTCTACCGGCGCCAATGCCGGCGGCATAGGCCATGGCGAGGTCCTTGGCCTTTCCGGTGACATTTTGATGCACCGCGATGAGGCAGGGCACGCCTCTGCCCTCGACAAACTGGCTGCGGACGGTGTGGCCGGGGCCCTTGGGAGCGATCATGGTAACGTCGACATCTTTAGGCGGTGTAACCTGCTTGAAATGGATGTTAAAGCCGTGGGCAAACATGAGCATCTTGCCCTCGGTGAGGGCCGGCTCAATCGACTTCTTGTAGATGTCGGCTGCCTGCTCGTCGGGGACCAGCATCATGATGATGTCGCCGGCCTTGGCGGCGTCTTCGACGCTCATCACTTCAAGCCCTGCCTCTAAAGCTTTGGCTATTGAGGGGGAGCCGGGGCGCAGGCCTACTACGACCTTTACACCACTCTCGTGTAAGTTCTGGGCGTGGGCATGCCCCTGGCTGCCGTAGCCGATGACGGCCACCGTTTTGCCGGAGAGCAGGTCGAGATTACAATCGGATTCGTAGTAAAGCTTTGCCATTATGAACACTCCTTTAGATTTGTTTATATTTTAATCGGTGGAACTCGGTGTACGATATGTTATCTCGCGCCGTTTCCCGGGCGCCCTCCCCGGGTGGTGATGGCGCCCCGCTCCATCGCGGTGGCGCCGGTGCGGCAGAGCTCGATGATCTTATGGGTCTTCATGATCTCTAGAAAACTGTCGACCTTGATGGGGGTACCGGTCAGCTCCATGGTCATGGTGACGGCGGTAAGGTCGATGATCTTGGCCTCGTAAATCTCGGCAATCTGGCGCAGCATTGAAAGGTCATCGCCCACTAAGCTCATTTTGACCAGTAGCAGCTCCCGCACAATGGCGGTGTCCTTGCCATACTCGCAGACGTGAATGCACTCCTCGAGTTTGGCGGCCTGCTTCATGATCTGCTGCAGGATATCCTCGTCACCCTGGACGACGATGGTGATGTGGGAAATCTCGGGATTTTCGGTCGTCGACACCGTCAGAGAGTCAATGTTATATCCCCGCCGCCCGAAGAGGCTGGACACGCGGGCGAGGACACCGGACTTATTTTGAACGAGCAGCGCCAGCATGTACTTTTCCATATGCGTTTCCTCCTTCTCAGTTGCCGATGTTCTCGGCCAGGATGATGTCATCAAACGAGCGGCCGGCCGGAATGAAGGGTAGCACCTTCTCGTCTTTGTCGATCATGCATTCGATGAGGCAGGGCGACTTTAAGGCAAAGGCCTCCTTGAAGGCCGCCTCGAACTGCGCCGGCGTTTCGCAGTGAAAGCCCTTCGCGCCGAAAGCCCCAGCAAGTGCCGGGAAGTTGGTACGGCGCACATCGGTGTTGGTCGCGGAGTAGCGTTGACCGTAGAAAATGGTCTGCCACTGACGCACCATGCCTAAGGTGCCGTTATTGAGGAGTACAACGACCAGCGGAATGTCATAAGTGACGGCGGTCGCCATCTCGTTGCAGTTCATGTGGAAGCAGCCGTCCCCCGTGACCAGCACGACGGGAGCGCCCGGCCGGCCAAAGGAAGCCCCGATGGCAGCGCCCATGCCGTATCCCATGGCGCCAAGCCCGCCGGAGGTTAGGAAGGACCTAGGCGATACCTTGGAGCAGTACTGCGCCGCCCACATCTGATGCTGGCCGACGTCGGTGGCGATCATGGTGTCCGCCGACATGTTGTCGGAGACGATTCTCATGACGTGCCAAGGCCGCAGCCGGTCTTCGGGGTATTCGAGGTTATTGTCGTACTCGTGTTTCCATGCTGCAATCTGCTCTAACCACTCTTTGCGGTCCCGATTATCAAGGAGCGGAAGCAGCTTGTCGATTACGTCGGCGACATTGGCGACGACACCGACGTCGATGTGAACGTTCTTATTGATCTCGGCCGCGTCAATGTCGACCTGGACGACCTTGGCGTCGGTGAATTTGTTGATGTTCGTGGCCACCCGGTCGGAAAAGCGGGTTCCAAACGCCACCAGCAGGTCAGCCTGTTTCATGGCCATGCCGCTCGTGACACTGCCGTGCATGCCGATCATGCCCATATTGAGGGGATCCCCATTAGCTCAAAACGCCGGTGCCCATGACTGAATGGCTAGTCGGAATTTTTGTCTTATCAAGCAGGGTGCGCAGCTTATCCGAGGCGCCGGAGGCGATGATTCCGCCGCCGAAAAGGATGACCGGGCGTTTTGCTTCATTCATTAACTCAGCGATGGCGGCAACATCCTTCGGGTCGGCCTCTTCGCATGCCGAGAGGGGCTCTGGATCCTTTCGCTCGTACTCGCCCATGGCGATTGTGATGTCCTTAGCCATGTCCACCAGCACAGGTCCCGGCCGGCCGGAGCGCGCGATGCGGAATGCACTGCGCATGGCCGGCGCAAGATCCTCGATTTTGCGCACAAAGAAGTTGTGCTTCGTGATGGGCATCGTGATGCCGGTGATATATATCTCTTGGAAACTGTCTTTTCCGATGAGGCTGTTGGGGACGTTGACCGTGATTGCCACCATGGGAATGGAGTCCATGAAGGCGTTTGCAATTCCCGTGACGAGATTCGTTGCTCCGGGGCCCGACGTCGCAACGACTACGCCGACCTTGCCGGTCGCTCTGGAATACCCGTCGGCCGCAAAGGAAGCCCCCTGTTCATGGGCTGCCAGCACATGGTTGATCCGGTCGCTGTAGCGGTACAGCTCATCGTACACATTGAGTGCGCAGCCGCCCGGGTAGCCGAACACAGTGTCCACCCCATGCTCCAATAATGTCTCCATCACAATTTGTGAACCGGTGAGTTTCATATCTGCCTCTCCTTAAAAAAATGCCCGCAGGGACTAAAAAAACGCCCTCGTCTCTTATATCCAAAGAGACAAGGACGTAAATCCCTGCGGTACCACTCTTCTTGCCGTTTGACGGCCCCTCTGTACATCTTGCTCCCCCTGCAACGGGGAACGCAATGCCGGACGCTGTAACGTGCGCACACGACGCGGCTTACACAGGAAAAATTCCCTTCGGCCCGTTGCTCCAAGGCGATGTTCGTTTCTGGCTTGGCACAGTCTCGCACCGGCCGACTGCTCTCTGAAGCTTTCCCCAGAAACTACTTTTCCCCATCATCGCATTTATCGGTTATTGCTCTGTATTATATTCGAAAGCGACCTTGAATGCAATAGTGCACAAATCAGCAATTTTTACACCGGGCGCATACTTTTTTGGCGCTTGTGCATATATACAGCTTCCGTGCGTCTGCAATCCCACACAGTTGTACAAACCGTCCTCGTCACGATTTGGTTGCCGGCCGAATATAATTCCCATATGGGGGTGTTACCATGTTCGTGACCGGCGCGGCGATTCTCGTCAACTGCATGTTTTTCTTGCTGTTTTTGACCACTCCGTCCTCGTTCCCACGGCCGCTGCCTCCCGAGGAGGAGGCGCGTCTTCTCGCGCTCGTTGCCGAGGGCGATCGCGCCGCCCGCTGCAAGCTGATCGAGCACAATTTGCGGCTCGTCGCCCACATTGTCAAAAAATACTACACGGCAGGTGAGCAGGGACGACCTCATCTCCATCGGAACGATCGGCCTCATCAAGGCCATCGACTCCTTTGACACCCGCAAGGGCATTCGCCTTGCGACCTATGCCGCCGGTGCGTGGAAAACGAAATTTTGATGCACTTTCGGCAGCTGAAAAAGAGCGCCTCCGACATCTCGCTATCGGAGGCGCTGGACTCGGACAAAGACGGCAATACGCTGTCACTCTATGACGTACTCTGCTCCGAGGACTCAATCATCGATGAGGTCGATAAGAAAATCTCCATTGAGCGGCTGGGCCGCCTGCTGTCAAGTGCGCTTGAGCCCCGTGAACGGGAAATTGTCACGCGCCGGTACGGACTCGGCGGCAGGCCCGAGCAGACCCAGCGTGAAGTCGCCGCGGCGCTCGGAATCTCCCGCTCCTATGTCTCCCGCCGCCGCTAATGTAAGCGACCGTTAATCCCAGCTGTAATTATTGGTAGTCTTCCCAAAAAATCTCCGCAAGAAAAGCCAATCTCCTGCCGGAACAGGCAAAAACGGCTGCGGTCTGGCAGGCTTACCTCGTGATGCGGAGCAACAAAAGTTTACCGAAAATTAAGACACCGTCAGACACCGTCAGACACCATCAGACACCGTCAGACACCGTCAGTCACCGTCAGACAACCGTCAGTCACCGTCAGACACCATCAGACACCGTCAGTCACCGTCAGACACCATCAGACACCGTCAGACACCATCAGACACCGTCAGTCACCATCAGATACCATCAGACACCGTCAGTCACCGTCAGTCACCGTCAGTCACCGTCAGACACCGTCAGTCACCATCAGTCACCATCAGTCACCATCAGTCACCATCAGTCACCATCAGTCACCATCAGTCACCATCAGTCACCGTCAGACACGAATTGTGTCTGATTTTTATGTCGAAATCGGGAAGGCAGCCGTCGTGTGATTTTCCGGTCCGAGCGTGCATATCTTTCCTACGCTTAATGTAATCTCCGGCCCGCTTTGCCGCAGCGAATATGCATGGCGGGCATATCATCGTATCCGCTCAAAATGGTAATGATCATACCTTCGCCGCCGAAATACTTACTTATACATATTTTCGGAATTTCACAGTTCCTTTTCAGCCTGCTTTCTTTTAACTGACAATGACTAATCACGAATAAATATTGACTATTTAAAAAAAACAGTTATAATAAATAAAATCAGAGAATTGTGAGCATTCAATGTATACAGAAGATGATAGGCTGCTGGATATCTTTTCGAGACAGAAGATGATAAGCTGCTTCATATCTCTTCGAAACAGAAGATGATAAGCTGCTTCATATCTCTTCGAAACAGAAGATGATAAGCTGCTTCATATCTCTTCGAAACAGAAGATGATAAGCTGCTTCATATCTCTTCGAAACAGAAGATGATAAGCTGCTTCATATCTCTTCGGGACAGAGGATGATAAGCTGCTTCATATCTCTTCGAGACAGAAGATGATAAGCTGCTTCATATCTCTTCGGGACAGAGGATGATAAGCTGCTTCATATCTCTTCGAGACAGAAGATGATAAGCTGCTTCATATCTCTTCGAGACAGAAGATGATAAGCTGCTTCATATCTCTTCGAGACAGAAGATGATAAGCTGCTTCATATCTCTTCGAGACAGAAGATGATAAGCTGCTTCATATCTCTTCGAGACAGAGGATGATAGGCTGCTTCATATCTTTTCGAGACAGAAGATGATAGGATGCTTCATATCTCTACGAGACAGAAGATGATAAGCTGCTTCATATCTCTTCGAGACAGAAGATGATAAGCTGCTTCATATCTCTTCGAGACAGAAGATGATAGGCTACTTGTTATCTCTTCGAGACAGAAGATGATATGCTGCTTCATATCTCTTCGCAGAAGATGATAGGCTGCTGGATATCTTTTCGAGACAGAGGATGATAGGCTGCTTCATATCTCTTCGGGACAGAGGATGATAAGCTGCTTCATATCTCTTCGAGACAGAAGATGATAAGCTGCTTCATATCTCTTCGAGACAGAAGATGATAAGCTGCTTCATATCTCTTCGAGACAGAAGATGATAAGCTGCTTCATATCTCTTCGAGACAGAAGATGATAGGCTGCTTGATAGCTTTTCGAGACAAAAGATGATAGACTGAAAGATAATAGACTGCTTGATAGCTTTTCGAGACAAAAGATGATAGACTGAAAGATGATAGACTGCTTGATAGCTTTTCAAGAGGGTAAATAACACTAAACATTAAGAGTTAGGTTAACCATATGCTTTTTCTCGTGTTTCTCTTTGGCCTCTTTATCGGATCATTCCTCAACGTCTGCATCTACCGTATCCCGAGAAATGAATCCATTGTATACCCCGGCTCGCATTGCCCAACCTGTGGGGCGCCGCTTCGCTTTCTTGATTTAATTCCGGTGATGAGTTACCTTATGCTTTCCGGCAGGTGCCGGTATTGCAAGTGTCCCATCTCCCCCCGCTATCCCATTGTGGAGCTTACGACGGCAATTCTCATCACTTTGCAGGCATGGCGGCAGGGAATCAACCTTTCATTTTTTCTCTTTGCCGGGCTGACGGCGGCCTTAGTCGCCGCGGCCATGATCGATTACGACCACCAAATCATACCGGACAGTTTGGTACTTACAATCACCCTGCTTGGCCTCGCCCATCTTTTCATCGTGCTCCTGCCCCAGCTTGGGTTTTCGGTCCTGCTGGACCGTACCGCAGGATTTCTCCTTGGGGGCTCTCTGTTTCTACTTATCGCGGTTGTCAGCCGCGGCGGCATGGGTGGCGGGGATATAAAGCTTACGGCAGCTCTCGGACTATGGTTTGGGTGGCGGGAGCTCCTGCTCTTAGTGTTTGTGGCATTCGTCTCGGGTGCACTCGTTTCGGTCTTGCTGCTTGTTACGCATACCAAGGGCAGAAAAGAAGGCATACCCTTTGGCCCTTTTCTCGCACTTGCCGCATATCTTGTTTCCCTGTTTGGCAGCGAACTGATTAACTGGTACCTTCGGACGTTTTTTTAGGCTAAGTAATCATAATTCAAATCCAGCGGGGTCAACCCGAAAGGAGTCTGACAGATGAATTCTGCGAAGAGCGCCTTGCCAAAAAAGCACAAGCAAAAAAGCGCTTCAAGTCAACCGAGTCGCAAAAACGATGCCAAAAAGTATCTGGGAACTCCCCTGCTGTCCATAGACGTCGGGCAGCGCATCACGAAAATCGCACTGGGGCGGGTGGTCAAACCAACTCAGATTGAGGTGCGCCGTGCAATATCCTTCCTGACACCCGGCGGCAGTATGGAAAAAGGCAGGGTTTTGGACCCCGGCGATCTTTCTGCGCAGATTCGGCATTTCGTCGAGGGCGAAAAGCCTTCCTGCGTGATTTGCACCATTGAAAACGCCGAGATCATTACGCGCGAAATCATCCTTCCCACCGCAAGCGACACCGAAATGGAAAACATGCTGCAGTTTGAGGTGCAGCAGTACATGCCGGTGGACCTGGAGAATTACATTATCCAGTCCAAGCGCCTTGACTCCTTTCAGGACGGCGGCGCAAGCAAGACGCGCTTTTTGTCCACCGCAGTTCCAAAGGATCTGGCACATAGTTACTTTGACCTGATGCAAAAGGCCAATTTAAAGCCTGATGTACTCGATATCCAATCCAATTCCATCGACAAACTGATCACCTGCGAAATCACGGCGACATCCAACTGTGCAATCCCCTCCGACGCGACAGTGGCCATCGTGGATTTCGGTTACAGCCATATCAATGTCGTACTCATCGAAAACGGGCGGTATCAGTTCAACCGCTACATCGACCAGGGCTCGGAGAGCATCGACCGCACCCTGATAAGCGTGTTCGATTACTCGGAGGAGGAAATCGAGCAAAGAAAGCGGGACGCGATCGACCTTAACACCTCTCTTTCGGCCACACCCGAACCTTCCGAGGATTCCGAGCGCACCGCCCTGCGTGAAGTCAATATCGTGAAGAACATCATTGACAACTGGGCCGATGAGTTTGAGCGGGTGTTCAAGTATTACACCAGCCGAAATTCGCAAAAAGACGTAAAAAAGATTTTTATTCACGGCGGTGTAACGCAGGTCAAGGGGTTTGACGCTTATCTTTCCAAGATCATGGGCATACCGGTGGAGCAAATCCAGAAGATGAACTGCGTAAAAGTACAGGACAGTTCCGTTTCAAGCATTACGCCTTATTTAAACACCATTGGGGCGTTTATCAGAAGGTAGGGGGATGAATATGCAGGATTTTAACTTTTTTGAACCATACCTAAGCAAAGGCAGACAACCCAGCGCCATGGCGGTGCGCTCAGGTCTCCTTGCCATGATTTTTGTGGCCATTCTCTGCGCATGGCCCTTAGCAAACTTTGGCTACGGTTTTTGGCTGCAGCGACATACGGCGCAGTTGCAAGCCGACGTGACAGGCAGCGACAAGTACCCGCTCTTAGCTGCCGCCGAGCAGGCGGAGGGGGCCATTGCCAAAATGCAGGCCAATCTCGACACCCTTAACAGTACCGACCAGGCGCTGAAAGCCTCCGAATGGCTGACAGAGCCTCTCCTCTATAGCATCGTAAGCGCTGTGCCCAAGGACGTCAAGATTGACAGTCTATCGGTGCAGGCGGAAAAGAGAGTGAGCCTCACCGGCACCGCAACGGGAAAGCCTGCCATCGCCGAGCTCTCCACAAATTTCCGTGCCACCGGGCGGTTTGAGGGCCTGTACATTTCGTCCATTGCGAGCAAGGACGGCACTTATACCTTTGATATGAGCTTCAGTGTAAAGGACGGTGAATCCTGATGAAGCTGACGAGACGCGAGAAACTTTTAGTGACCGTTTTGCTGTTTTGTTTTGCAGCCTATTTTCTGTTTCGTTATGTCGTAACGCCTCAGCTAGCCCACCTCGAGGTTTTGAAGAGTGACCTTGCCACCTGGGAAGCGAAAAAGCAGGCCTTAGACGTAATTGACGAGACCATGGCACGCTACGGCCAGCAGCAGGAGGATCTCTCCAACCAGCTCGAGACCATCGGCAACAATTATTTTTCTTCCCTGAGTGAGGAGGAAGAATCGATTATTGTGATGAATGAACTGCTGAGGGACGCCGAGCTCAAAGACATTTCCATTGCCTTTTCCCCGCTTACGGGCGGTGTGTCCCAGGGCGGAGCAAGCGCAGCCGCGACAAATGCGGCCCCCGCCCCCGATGTATCGGGCGCTTTGGTGCAGAAAATTTCAGTCACCTACAGCGGGACCTATGACGCCCTTTGGAAGGCGCTTGGCAGCTTTTGGAACTTTCAGAAATGCATTGAGGTGGACAGCGTCACCATCGGTCCCGAAGCCGACGGCTCGGGATATATCACCGGGGAGATCGGCCTTAGCCTCTACGACCTGTCCCCGATCACGGAGCTTAGCAAAAACATCGTCATCTGGTCCGATAACGGACAGTTCCGCAGAGCCAACCCGTTCCTGAATATCGGGGGCGAGGTTTTCACCGGAACACGCTACATTCTGGACCTCAGCGACAGTACGACCGTGCTCTATGTGAAGTTTTCCGACATAGCCTCTAACTGGGCCGAGGCCGCCATTGACAATTTCGGCAGCCGATACCTCATAACGGGCGACGCCGAAAACAAGTTCCACCCCGACGACCCCATGACCAGAGGCGAATTCGTGATGCTGCTGGACAAATACTTCAACTGGGAAGCTCCGGCTGACGCCGTGGATCTAACCATTTTCTCCGATTACGCGGAGCTTGGCTCGTCCTTAAGTGCCATGGAAAAGGGCTTTTACAAAGGGTATATGATGGGCTATTTCATCGGGTATGACGACGGGACGCTGCGTCCAAACTCGCCCACCCTCTATAAGGAATTCAATTTGGTCATGGGCAAGATCTTGAATCAGCCGGAATTCGCCTGGAAGGACGCCGCCCTTGTTATCCAACAGCAAACCGGGTACACGTCTCCCGGCCTTATTGACGAGAATGCGCCCATGACAAAGGCGGAGGTCGTTTACTTCCTCCATTCATTGACGCAAGAGTAACTTACGGGAAAGGGGGTACCCCACAGATGGAAATACTCAACAACATGCGGCTGGGCGAAATCCTGATGGGCCTGAAATACATCACAAAGCCCGAGCTCGAGCTTGCTTTGGCCCAGCAGGAGAAGACCAACCGAAAGCTTGGCGCAGTCCTACTCGACTTAGGGTTTGTCACGGCCGAGCAGCTCATTAACGCCCTTGATGAGCAGTACCACAGCTACGTTGTCAATTTGGAGCAAATCTACATCCCGCCCGAGATTCCGCTTCTAATCCCCGAAAAGCTGGCGCGCCGCCACAACATCATCCCCATTAAGCTCGAGGGCGACTGCATCACCCTCGCGATGCAAAACCCCGCCAATATCTTCGCCGCGGATGATGTGAAGCTCGCCACCGGGCTTCAGGTGAAGTCCGTGGGGGCTGTATCCGAGCAAATTCAAAAGGCCATCAACATCTATTATGAGAAGAGCAGCGCCGAAAAAGCGGTGGAGGAGTTCAACAAGAGCTACACAGAGGATTCCATCGCAGACCTCGATGAGACGCTGCGGGCCAACGTGGACTCGGCCCCGGTCGTAAAGCTGCTCAACTCCCTCATTCGGCAGGCCGTACAGCTTGGCGCCAGTGATATTCACATTGAGCCTTTGGAGAAAAACCTGCGCATTCGCTTCCGCGTGGACGGCGAGCTGCGCGAGATGATGCAGATCGACAACAACAGCCACTCGGCCATTGTGACCCGCATTAAGATCATCGGCAACATGGACATCGCCGAAAAGCGCGTGCCGCAGGACGGCCGCGTGGAAATGACGGTGGACGGCCGTGTGATCGATATGCGGCTTTCGATCTTGCCCACCGTCTACGGTGAGAAGATCGTTATCAGACTACTCGACCGCAGCAGCACCGTCATCAGCAAAACGGACCTTGGCTTTTCCGATGAAAATATGGTGCTGCTTGAGAAGATCATTCAAAATCCCCACGGCATTATTCTCGTGACCGGACCTACGGGAAGTGGCAAGACCACCACCCTGTACACCATTTTGAGAGAGCTCAATATCATCGGCCGCAACATCATCACGATTGAAGACCCGGTGGAATACCGCCTGAACGGCGTCAACCAGTCTCAGGTCAACGTCAAGGCGGGCTACACCTTTGCAAGCGGCCTGCGCTCCATTTTGCGGCAGGACCCCGACATTATTATGATCGGTGAGATTCGCGACGCCGAGACGGCCGAGATCGCTGTGCGCGCCGCCATCACCGGCCACCTTGTCCTCTCCACCATCCACACCAACGACGCGGTTTCCACCATTTCCCGTTTGATGGATATGGGCATTGAGCCCTACATGGTCTCTAGCTCCATGGTGGGCGTCATTGCACAGCGCCTCGTGCGCAAAATTTGCCCGAACTGCAGAGAATCCTATCATCCGAGTGCCGGAGAAAAGCAAACTTTGGGCATAGAGGACGACGAAACGCTGCTCTACCGGGGCAAGGGCTGCGCCGCCTGCGGCAACTCCGGCTACAAGGGGCGAACCTCCATCCACGAAATTCTGCCCATGCGGGAGGAAATCAAGGAGGCCATTGACACCGAGATGCCCATGGGGGACATTAAGAAGCTCGCGCAGAAGCTTGGCATGACCACCCTGCGCGACAGCTGCCGGGAGCTGGTCTTAAGCGGAGTAACCACCATGGAGGAACTGCTTCGCATCACCTTCTCCATTGACTAAAGAGGATAAAACAATGGACATTCATAAATTTCTGGCGCTGGCGGTGGAAGAAAAAGCCTCTGACCTGCACTTTTCGGTCGGCGAGCCGCCCATTTTGCGCATTGACGGTGAGCTTTCACCCATAGGCGAGGAGCGTCTTACCCCTGCCGACACCCTGGAGCTTACCAAGGAAGTGACGGGAGACCGTTTTGATGAGCTTGAGAAAATGGGCGAACTGGACTTTTCCATGGGCGTCAAAGGTCTTGGGCGTTTTCGTGTAAACGCGTACCGGCAACGGAGCAGCTATGGCCTTGCCCTGCGCGTTGTGCACAACAAGATCCCCGCCATTGAAGAGCTGGGACTGCCCCCAGTCGTTAGAGACCTTGCCAGGAAGCAGCGGGGACTCATTTTGGTAACGGGACCTACCGGAAGCGGCAAGTCCACCACCTTGGCCTCCATGATCGACCTTATCAACATGGAGCGCAGCTGCCATATCATCACCTTAGAGGACCCCATTGAGTATTTGCACCAGCACAAAAAGAGCATGGTCAACCAGCGCGAGGTGGGCAGCGACACAATGAGCTTTTCAAACGGCCTGCGCGCCGCACTGCGCGAGGACCCCGACGTGATACTGGTTGGCGAAATGCGGGACCTCGACACCATTTCCATCGCCATCACCGCCGCCGAAACGGGGCACTTGGTGCTGTCCACCGTGCACACCATGGGCGCTGCCGCAACCATCGACCGCATTATCGACATTTTTCCCCCGCACCAGCAGCCTCAGATACGCGTCCAGCTGGCCTCGGTGCTAAACGGCATCATCTCCCAGCAGCTCATCCAAAAACGGGAAAAGAAGGGCCGCGTGGGCGCATTCGAAGTGATGATTGCCACAAACGCCATCAACAACCTCATCCGCGAGGGAAAGTCCCACCAAATCCAGTCCAATTTGCAGACAGGCGCAAAGTTTGGCATGCAGACCATGGACAATGCGCTTTTGGAGCTCTACCACAAGAACCAGATTTCGAGAGAATCCACCATAACCTACAGCTACGACTTTAACTACGTGAAAAGCCAAATCTAGCCTACATACGATCCTGTTTGCGAAAAGACCCCTTGTACCGCCACATTGCGAGGCGTTTTGCGCCTTGCCGAGATTTAATGAGGTGAGACCCCCTTATGCCGATGTACCATTTCAAAGCCATGACGGCGCAGGGCGCCGTGAAGGAGGGCAGCGAGTCGGCTGCCTCCTATGCCGAGCTGCTGTCACGACTTCGCCAGCGCCACTATTTTCCGCTCGACATCACCGAAGTCGCCACCGGAAAAGATTTGAATACTCTGCGCATCTTCGGGGGCAAGGTTGGGGCGAAGAAGCTGGCCGTTTTTTGCCGCCAGTTTGCCGTGATGCTGGGGGCGGGCGTGACCATTGTGGGGTGTCTTGACATCCTGCGGCAGCAGACCCAAAACAGGGTGCTGCGCGACGCCGCCGCCGAGCTTTTCGAAGACGTGCAAAAGGGACTGATGCTCAGCGAATCGCTTCGGAAGCGCAGCGACATTTTCCCCGACCTCATGACTCAAATGGTGGAGGCTGGCGAAACGAGCGGCAGCCTCGATCTTGTCATGTCGAGGGTCGCGGTGCACTACGAAAAAGAGAACAAGATAAACGCCAGAGTGAAAAGCGCCATGGTGTACCCCGCGGTTTTGGCCATTGTCTGCGTCTGCGTCGTCATCTTCCTATTAACAAGTGTCATGCCCACCTTCATCGGCATGTTCGAGGGCAGCGGCATCGCCCTGCCGGGTCCCACCCAGTTGCTACTCGACATCAGCGAAGCCTTACGCACCAAGTGGTATTTGTTTGTTGCCTTTGCGGGCACAGCCATCTATATCTTTCGGCGGTTTGCCGGAAGTGACGGCGGGCGCCTCGCGCTCGATCGGCTCAAGCTGCGCATTCCCATTGTGAAGGCGCTCGTGCAAAAAACGGCAAGCGCCAGGTTTGCCAGGACCATGTCCACCATGCTTGCAAGCGGCATTCCGCTGCTTCGGGCCATGGAGGACTCCGCCGGGGCCGTTGGCAACGCCGCCGTGGCAAAAGGCATATTAGACGCCCGCGAGAGCGTGCGCAAGGGCGCCCCTTTGTCGGCCCCCATTCGAAAAATGGGCTGTTTTCCGCCCATGGTGCCCAGCATGATCGAAATCGGCGAGGAATCGGGCACCTTGGAAGAAGTGCTGGACAAAACGGCCGGCATTTACGACGAAGAGGTGGACATTGAGGTTACGCGCCTACTTTCCCTCATGGAGCCTTTAATGATCGTCGCAATGGCCCTCATCGTGGGATTTATCGTCATCGCCATGATGCTGCCGATGTTCGGAATGCTCCAGACGGTGTAATATGGACACCAAAAAAAAGCCCTCCCTTGAAGAAGCGGCAGCGCATTATTTTAAGGACGGGGGCGAAGCGGCCCGAAGCGACGCCGTAGAAGCTGCATTCGGGCTTGTCCGTTACTACGCGAACCTCTACGGCGGGGCATGTGACAGAGAGGATCTGTTTCAAACGGGGTGCCTCGCGGTTTTAAAAGCGCTTGCCCGCTACGACCCCGCCAGAAACGTGCGCTTTACGACCTACGCCTCCCACTGCATCCTAGGGGAAATCAGGCACATGGTGCGCAGCGAGTCCTCCTTTTACCGCCCCGGCTGCATTAAAGAGCTGCAGTACCGGGTGGACGCCGCTTTGGACGAATATGTGAAGGAGCATGGTGAGCCGCCGACTACCGCATGGCTTGCAAAAACCCTCAATGTCAGAGAGGAGAGCATCCATGAAGTGATGCGGGCGGGCCTTGTGAGCTTTGAAGAAATCGACACTTCCCAAATCCACTCCCTCGCCTACCAATCCTTCCAACTGCCAATCGAGGATAAGCTGACTTTAGAGAAGGCGGTACACGCCCTCACCGACCTGCAAAAAAGGGTACTGGACCTGCTTTTTGTTCGCAACCTCACCCAGCAGCAGGCGGCAGATGAACTTGGCCTCACCCAGCGCAAAGTGAGCCGCATAAAGGACGCGACGCTTGAAGCCCTGCGGGAGGAGATGGAAGGCCCCCCGCCGCCGGATGCCCTGAATTAGCTGTTAAATTAATATGTATTTTTTTGCAAGTTATTGACTAAACCACGGCGCCGCAGGTATAATTACATTGTAATCGCATTTTGGTTACAATTTGGCCCAAAAAATAACTCAATTAAAAGAAAGGTAAAAGGTGAGAAAATGTATCAGTTTTTCCACACAAAGCTCAATAAAAAGGGCTTCACCCTCATTGAGCTCATCGTCGTCATCGCAATCCTCGGCATCCTCGCGGCCATCGCAATCCCTGCGTACTCGCAGTACAAGGAAGATGCAGCAGAAAAAGCGCTTGAGGCATCCGCCAAAGTTGTATACGATGCCTATATTGCATGCGATGCAATCAAAGGTGATGGTGGTACTGACTGGGAAGAATATGCCGATGCTGATGTTGCCGGTACTGTAGCTCATACTGGAGCCATTGCGGATGGAGATTTAGTAATTACCGTTACTGATGCTGACAGCAATGTAGGAACATATCCGCCCGTTGCACCGACACCGTAAGATAGACACGTTAGACACGGGGACAGTTCACCCGTTTTGCACAGCATAACGTAAACACTCTCTAACCTACACATCCCAATCCGGGCCGGAACGCCACCGGCGTTCCGGCCCGCCCAATTTTTGACACCATGATTAAAGGCAGTTTACTTTGGAAGAAATCCGGGGCTCAACCCCGGCGCCGGAACGCGCCGCATTACGGGGTTGAGTTTCGGTATATATAAATGCAAGCCGCAAGGGCAAAATATGGCCTTTATCTGCGGCTATTTTGGGGAGAGGACGGCACAGCGCCCATGAATAAGTCGGCCCGGAAAAAGCGTTTTGATACCTCGGGGTTTACCCTCATTGAGCTTATCATCGTCATCGCCATTTTGGGAATTTTGGCGACCATTGCCATCCCGAGTTATACGGCCTACACCGACCAGGCGAGGCAGATGACCGACCGACAGACGGCCGACATCGCCGTTAACGCCATGGCCATGTACTGCGCGGAAAACCATATTACGAGCAGCACTATGACGAGCGATGCGTGGAAGACAGCCCTTGACACCGCGGGACTTTGGAAGACTGAAGAGCAAGTGCTGGAGTCTACCTACTACACCGCCATCACCCTCTCGGGCCCCTCAGCGGGGGTCTGCACCGTCACCTTAGACGGTGCGGAGGACTATGTCGTTTCAAAATAAAACCCAGTTGACACAGCAGGGAAGATTTAGAGAAATGGAGGGAGCGCCCCATATGCGCAAAAAGACAAACGGAATAATCAGTAATGAGCGGGGCGCCGCCCTCATTTTCGTCATCTTGGCCCTTGTCATTGTGAGCATCCTCGCAATGGCAATCGCCTCCTTGGTGCGCAGCAACCTTGCGCAGACCGTGTCGGAAGAGGATACCTTAAAGGCCTATTACCTCGCCACGTCGGGGCAGGATTTGACCTATGCCGCCCTGCTGCAAGAGGACGCCTACGGCGACAACTTAGTGGAGACCACGTTTAGCGAGGCGGCGCACGCCAATGCGGCCGATGTTCCCGTCCTTACGGACACCTTAAACGCCTCCGACGGGTTTGAGGGCGGCAGCGTGACCGTGACGGTGCGGGCAGTGGAAATCGACTCCGAGCGCTGGGTGGAGGTCACTTCCACCGCAGCCCTAGACGACTCCACCGTTACCAAAACAGTTGTGCTCCAGTTTTTAGCCGAAAATCCCCTCATTCAAATGATGTCTTAACCCCATACTAAAAAGATCGGCAGGTGAAGCAGTATGAAACGGATTTCCAAGAACGCCGGAATGACCTTAATCGAGGTCATCGTCTCGGTGGCCCTTTTGGGGCTTGTTGTAACCGGGGCCTACGCTATCATCAACTTCGCCCGGCTTTACCTGCAAAAAAGCCAGACGGAATATCAGTTCCAGTTCGCGACCCGCTACGCCCTGCAAAAGACCAGCGACACCATCCGCTATTCCACCGCCGTGTTTACGATCCCGGAGTCGAGCTTCGCTGCCGACAATCTGGATTCCGGCTGGGACTACATCGGCATTGAGGACACTGCGGACGGGCAGCGGATCGTGAAATACACCTATGACAGCGTCGCGGGCGCCCACTTCGAGTCGGTTTTGGTGCCCGCTCAGGAGGGTATGGGCTACGAATTCGTTTTTACCAAGGTCAATCCATCGGACGAGGACAGTCTCTTAAAGTTTTCCATCCGCTCCTATCCCGCCGGAAGCGTCGACGAACACGGGGACCCGGTTGCCGCCGTGACCATCACCTCCGAGGTGAATTCCAAGAATTCATTGCAGATTATTGACCTGAGCACCCCGCCCTACGACCCGGCCGTGGCCATCGCTTTCAGGGCCGAGGAGCGCATCCAGAGCGTCGTGGGGCATGTGGCCATGGTGCTCGACACCTCCGGCAGCATGGAGCAGGGGCTGGACGGCTATTCCGGCCACACCCCCCGCAGAATCGACGTTTTGAAGAATCAGGCCACAACGCTTATCACCAACTTCGCCACTGAGGACAACATCGACATCAAGCTGGTGCCCTTCAACACCTCGGCCAACAGTTCCGACGACGCGGTGTATGCCTTCCGCAACGCCAAAATCTATACCTCGGCGCTGCTGACAGCCGTGAACAACCTGTCCCCCGGCGGCGGCACCAACACGGGCGACGGTCTGCGCCGGGCCTACTGGGCGCTGTATAACCACAACCACGAGGTGGGCGCGGGGGTTAGGGCCAGCAACTACCTCATTGTGCTGGTGGACGGCGTGACCACCTTCGGCAGTGTGATCAGCAACACCAACCGCAATTTCGTGACGGGGGACGGCGCCGTCAACGAGGGGTATCTCGACCGCTCCCCCTATGACACGGCGCACGGCCAGATTGCGGGCAACGGCTCGAACCTTGACAACACCTGGGGCACGCCCTATGTGAACACAATCGGAACGGGGGAAATCTCGGGTTTTGCCAAGGTCTATGTCATCGGCTTTTCCGCCGTTTCGAGCGACTTAAACAGCGTGAACAATATCGCCGCCGCCTGCGGCGCTTTGCCCGAAAATGTATACACAGCATCGAGCTCCACCGCCTTAGCCGATGTGTTTGACGCCGTGCGTCAGGACATTGTAAATGATTTGTGGTATCTGCAGGGGCCGCAGCTGTAACTTAGCGGCGAATTAGGCCCGACAGCCCAAGGAGGCGATCACACATGAAAAATAACCGGGGCTTTACCCTCATCGAAATCATCGTTTCCCTTGCCTTACTGAGCATTATCAGCGTGGGAATGATCTCCGGCCTCACCTCTCAGTTCCGCTTTTTGACCAGCACGAGGAATTTCACCGAGGATTTGTCGCTCGCCCAGCAGACGATGGAGGGCGAGATCGTCGCCGTGAAAAAAACGCTGGAGGCAAGCGGAACCCCGTCCGGGGAAACGAGTTACACGCTCTTTACAGGCGCATACGAGCGCACGGTGGCAGGCTACCCAAGAGAGTTCGAGGTTAGCCTTGGCAATACCACCAGGACTTTCTATGCCGTGGTGGGCAGCGAGGTTTTGGACTTCCCCGTGGCTACGGCCACGGTGAGTATCGAATTTCAACCGATCAACACCACGCTCTTTGAGTATTCATCTTCTCTCTACGCCTCGAGTGATGTGTCCCTCGTCGACCCCACCGGGGTTAACCTGACGAACATCTATCGGTGGTATGTCTCCCGACCGGGGTTTAACATCCCCATGATCTCCACCACCCCCGAGGAGGTGGAGAATGGCACGACGTATCCCCGCTTCCCCGACGACTACTCCATTATCCCAAGCGCCAGCAACACCACCTTAGCGTCGGTGATCTCCCGGTACCCAGGCAGGCACGTGATGTGCACCGTCACCCCGGCCTCCACCTCCGGCAAAATGGGCGCAACCGCCGTCAGCAACCCCGTGTTTGTCTCGGGGCTGCCCGTCAGGAGTGATTTGCAGCTTCATCTGGACGCTTCCCTGATTTCCAGGGAAGCCCCCTTCAATTTGGTGCGGGCGAGCGGCAGCAACTACTATGTGAAAAACTGGGCCGACTCCTCAGGCGAGGGCAACGACGCTGCCCAGTCCACCGACAACAGACAGCCCCAGCTTGTGGAGACCTACATCGGCGATATCGTGGACAACGGATTCTGGTATGAGACCTACGCCAAGTATGCCGCCTTCGACGGCTCGAACGATTACGTGAACACCACAGTCAGCGGCGTCATTGACACGACCGGCGCCACCAGCACCGTCTTTGTCGTGGCGCGGGACGCCGGGGCTGAGAATTTTACCATCTACACGAATACGGTTCCCGCCGGATATGTGAGCTTTTCCCCCAGTTGGAGCACCACCTCCGTGACGGTCGGAAACGCGGGCTCCCCGGTCGATGTGGCCGAGGTCATCATCTACAACGCCGTCCTATCCGCGGGCGACAACGAGGCGGTTATGGACTATCTGGAGGCCAAGTACCTGCCCGTGACCCCGGCGGTCTTCATCCGCTGGCTGACCGATGTGACAGCCACCGTGGTGCAAAATGCGCCCTACACGCCCCCCTCCACCGTCTCGGCCTATATGACAAACGGCAGGTATATGGATGTGCCTGTCACCTGGAGCCCCAACACCATTGATACCAGCACCTTGGGTGATAAGGTGAGCACCTGCACCGCCGTAGCCGATACCACAAAACACAGCACCCTCACCGTCCACGTAATGCCGCCCACGCCCTTGATTGCCATCGGCGACATTACCGTTTCCGAAAACGGGACCTACGCCGCCTTAACGGCGGGTGCCCTCACCCCCGCCGGCGCCACCGCAAGCTACCAGTGGCAGGTCTATACCGCGGGCGCATGGCAGAACATCGTCGGCGCTGTCTCCTCGGTCTACAGTAACGGCGTTTGGGGTCAGCAGTACCGGGTGGTGGCGACAGGCACCGGGGTCTATATCGGCACTGTAACAAGCAATCCGATCACCTTGAACGTTACCCCCCTCGTCTCCATCGCGGCGCCACTTGTCACGGGCGGCGGCTCCTATGCCCAGCTGACAGCCGGCGACCTGAACCCGTCTGCCGCGACTGCCGCCTATCAGTGGCAAATCTTTTCCTCCGGCAGTTGGAACGATGTCTCCGGGGCAACCTCCAATACCTACAACTATGCCGCTTGGAACTCGTCGTATCGGGTGAAGGCCACCGGCATCGGCGCCTATTCCGGCACGGTGTACAGTGTCTCCTGCACCCCAACCCAGGTTGCCCTTACCGGCATCGACGACATTGCGATTTATTGGGACGGTGCTCATTTCAAGCTGACCGCGGGTGCGGTTGCCCCCTCGGGCGCAACCGTCACTTATCAGTGGCAGTATTATCGTACGTCCTACCCCAGCGGATGGATCAATGTCAGCGGAGCGACCTCCTCCACATATACCGCCACGGCGAATACCCGTTACCGGGTTCAAGCCACCGGCACCGGGATGTACTATGGGACCGTCACCAGCAATGAAATCACAGCCGAACCGATCAGTTTGCACAGTATCGGTGCGACCACGGTCACTTGGGACGGTGCGAACCCCATCCTCACGGCCGGGGCCATTGACCCCGCCGGCGCAACCGTCACATATCAGTGGCAGTATTATTCCAGTTACTACGGTCGGTGGTATGATGTCAACGGCGCCACCTCGTCCACCTACACCGGCACCTCCGGCACACGGTACCGCATCGAAGTCACCGGCACCGGGATGTACACCGGAACCATCTATGGCGGCGAATTAACGGTCCCCACCAGAACCCCGGTGACTGCCGTTCATATCACATACTCCTGGGTCGGCTCGGATCCCGTTCTCAGGGTCGACAGCATCACCCCGTCCGCCGCAACCGTCACTTACCAGTGGTGGTCCAATCCCGGCACCGGCTGGAGCAGTATCGAGGGGGCGACCTCCTCCTCCTATACCGGCATCCCGGGCACGCAGTATAAAGTTGTGGCCACCGGTACCGATATGTACTACGGCACGGTAGAGAGCAGCACCGTGGCTGTACCGAACAGAATCTCTATAACCGAGGTCGTAATCACTTACACCTGGTCCGGCGCGAACGCCGCCCTCTCGGTCAGCTCCATCAGCCCCACCGGCGCAACCGCCACCTACCAGTGGTGGTCGAATTCCGGCGGCGGCTGGAGCAGCATTGCGGGGGCAACCTCCTCCACCTACACCGGTGCCGCGGGCGCGCAGTACAGGGTTGTGGCCACCGGCACCGGCGCCTACACCGGCATGGTGGAGAGCAACACATTGGTTGTCCCCACCAGGACGCTGGTGACTGATGTCGGCAACATTACAGTGACCTGGAGCGGCTCGAGTCCCGTCATGACGGCAGGGGCGATCGAACCCCCGGGTGCAACCGTCACTTACCAGTGGTACTATTATCGCACATCCTATCCCAGCGGCTGGGTCAGTCTCTCCGGGGCAACCTCCTCCACCTATACCGGCTCTGAGGGCACACGGTACTATGTCACGGCCACCGGCACCGGCGCCTATTACGGCACGGCACAGAGTGAAGAGTTCACCCCGAGAAGGTCTGCATTGACGGGCATCGGAGATATTACCTTCTCATGGAACGGCTCGCGCTTTGTCCTCACGGCAGGTGCTGTCGTCCCAACGGGCGCCACCGTTACCTACCAGTGGCAGTCCTACGGCACCAGCTGGAGCAATATCACCGGGGCGACCTCATCCACCTACTCGAACGCCTTGGCGGGTACCGAGTACCGTGTCATGGTCACCGGCACCGGCGCCTACTCCGGCACGATATACAGCGACTCGGTCACGCCCGGAACTGAAATTAGTGTCGGCGACATCACAATCACCTTGAGTGGCACGACCCCCGTCCTCACGGCAGGCGCTGTCACCCCGACGGGTGCCACTTTCACCTATCAATGGCAGTTCTATAACTACGGCTGGACCAATATTACCGGAGCGACCTCTTCCTCCTACTCCGGCTCCTTTGGTACGCGGTACCGCGTCTCGGTCACAGGCACCGGCGCTTACTACGGCACGGCGTATAGCGCCGAAATCACCCCGACCAAGACCTCGCTGACGGGTATCGACCCACCTACCGTTTCCTGGAACGGCTCGCGCTTTGTCCTCACGGCCGGTGATGTCTACCCCTCCGGAGCCACCGTCACTTACCAGTGGCAGTATTATGACTACGGCTGGAGTAACATTTCCGGGGCGACCTCGTCCACCTACAACACCACCTCGACAAATGTGGAGTACCGTGTCACGGTCACCGGCACCGGCGCCTACACCGGCACCAGAAGCAGCACCTCGGTAATAACCGGAATTCAGGTCACGAGTGTCGCCAACATCACATTAAGCGGCTCCACATTGTATCCCGGCACCGTCTCTCCCACCGGTGCTACCGTCACATATCAGTGGCAGCGGCGAGCGCGGACTATGAAGTCAAACGGCACTTGGAGAGCTTGGGGAAGCTGGTCAAACATTGGAACAAGCTCCACCTGCACATTCACTGCGGATACGAGTAATACGGATTACCAATACCAGCTCATTGTCACGGGCTATGGCCAGTACTATGACGATGCGACCAGCCCGCCTTTCGGATAAGCAGCGAATTAGCAAGATATTACACGATACTTTGAAAGACCGCCGCCGGAACTCTTCCGGCGGCGGTCTTCGTTTTTGTATGTCCGCCCCCACAGGCGCATATCTATAAAACATAGTCTTTATGGGGGTGTTTGACATGCGCGACCGTATCATACCGGTAGACTGCAGCTTTTCGGAAGCTGGGGACGACCTTCGGCTTTTGCTGCTCCAATCGTTTCGCTTTTTTCTCGAAAGAAAACTGAAGGGATTTACTTTTCAAGAGACGGCTCTTGAATATCGTTAATATCAAATTTATGAGTGCTGACACGTACTTAAGCAGCCCGATGGACTATCACGCGGGACTGTATATCAGGCTTTCGAAGGAGGACGAAAACGAAGGACAATCCGAAAGCGTAACCAATCAGCTGTCCTTGCTCACGGCTTTTGCAGCTGAGCACAAGCTGTGCGTGTTTGACACCTACATTGATGACGGATGGAGCGGAACGAATTTCGACCGTCCGGCTTTCCGGCGGCTCATTGCAGATATCGAAGCCAAAAAGGTCAATATGGTGATCAGCAAGGACCTGTCCAGGCTTGGCCGTGACTATATCATGACCGGCCATTACATGGAGCGGTTTTTCCCGGAAAACCGCGTCCGCTACATCTCCTTGCTGGACGGCATTGACACGGGGATTGAAAGCACGGCAAACGACATTACGCCCTTTCGGGCCATCATGAACGACCTGTACGCCAAGGACATTTCCAAGAAGATCAAGAGCGTCAAGCAGGACAAAACAGCGCAAAGGGCTTTTTATCGGCGGAAAACCGCTTTTCGGTTACAAAATGGCAGCGGAGAAAAACAAGATTGTAATTGATGAGGAGGCGGCTCCCCTGGTGCGGCGCATTTTCGGCATGGCGCTGGAGGGGCTTTCCTGCCGTCAAATTGCAGCAACGCTAAGTGCCGAGCAAATACCAACGCCCGCACGCTACGCAGGGTTAACGCCGGGGCGAAGCGGTGCGTATTCCGGGATGTGGAGCGGCGAGCGGATTTCCGACATGCTGCAAAATGAGACCTATATCGGCAACATGGTACAGGGACGGTCAAAGAAAATCAGTTACAAGTCGAAGAAATGTATCCGTCAGCCGCGGGAGAGCTGGATCGTGGTGGAAGGCACCCACGAGCCTTTGATTGCCCGGGATGCCTTTGAAAAAGTACAGCAGCTGCTAAATAGCCGTAAGTCCACCCGTTTTCGGACCTACGATTATTTGCTGAAAGGGCTGATCCGCTGCCACGAATGCGGTTATCCGCTGGCCGTCGTCAACCGTAAAAATGCCAAAGGGGAAGACTGCCTCTACTTTGTCTGCCGTACCTACCAGCGCTTTACAAAGGCCGGCATTTGCACCTGCCACGCCATCAAGGAGCAGACCGTCACGCAAGCTGTCATCAAAAAGGTGCGGGAGGTCTGCGAAAACCATGTGAGGACCGAAGAGCTTCTTTTGGCGGCCCAGAAGGCGGTGGAGGCAGCTCTTTGGCGGGACGACTCAAGGCGGGAGGCTGCGGCGCTCAAAACAAAAAACGAGAGCCTGACGGCGCAACTTGACCGGATATATAATGACCGCCTGTCGGGAATCTTAGAGGAGCAGGACTTTGAGCGCATATACCTAAGAGCCAAGCAGGAGCGGGCGGCGCTGGAACAAAAACTGTGCGAACTGGCAGTACCTATTTATGGACCGGAAAAACAGAGGAGGCTGTCACAAGAGTTGGTGAACGGCTTTATCGATGGCGCCTGGTCGAGCAGGGAACTGCTCGTTTGCCTGATCGAGCGGGTCGAGGTGACCGAGGACAAACGAATACTCATCTATTTTCGCTTCCGCCAGCCGGAAGCCATATATTAGCGCCAATCGCTTACAATAGGCGATACGTTCAGTGTCTCGCATCGAAAAAAAAGCCCTGGAGAAGCTGCGCGGAGAATTCGGCGACCCCTACGGCTGATGATTCCTCGCGTGAGCCCTTCTCACATCTTAAAAGTCCGGCGCTGCCCACAAAGGGCGCGCCGGACTTTGCGATGTGGCTTATTCTGGAATGGTATCGTCGAAAATATCCATTGCGTGCAAAGGCGGTATAGCAGGGCCTATCTTGTCAAGATACTTGCACCGGAAGGCCTCGGTCAGTTCAGCGTAGTGCGGATCCTCTGCCTTATGAATCTGCCGCTGATACTTGTGTCCGTCGAAATGGCCTGTCCCCCGCCATTTGACACGCAAGACGACCAGCGCAATGTTTGAGCAGTGGTCGGAGATGCGCTCGAAGTTGCTCAAAATCTCGAGGAACGAGATGCCGGCCTGTACACTGCATACCCCGGCCTGAAGCCGCTCGATGTGCTGGTTTTTCAGCCTTTCCTGCATATCGTCGATGACCTCTTCGAGCGGTTCTACCGTAAAGGCCAGCGCTTCGTCGACGCCAAAGTAGGCGGCAAAGGTCGTATCCATGATTTCGCGGACGGCTTCAGAAATAATCTGCAGCTCGCTTTTCGCATACCCCGAAAATACAACACCGTTTTTTACGTTGTAGTCGGCCACTTCCGAAATATTCACAGCATGATCACCGATTCGCTCAAAGTCGTTGATGATCTTGAGCATATCGGCAACCCTGTCGGTCTCCTCGGCCGTGAGCGCTTCGGCGGTAATTTGGACAATATAGTTGCTGAGCCTTGTGTCGGCCTTGTCGAGGAACCGCTCCTCCTCCTGGAGGATCTCGACCTCCTTTTGGTCGTAGTGCCCCAGCAGGGCAACAGAGCGGTCAACATTCCGGTGTGCAATGGTGGCCATCTGGTTCAAGACCTTGAGGCTCTGGTCGAGCGCGATTGCAGGGGTAGACAGAAATCTCGGCTCCAGAAGTCCAAGCCTGCTCTGTACGTCCTCGCCCTCGTCGCTTTTGATCGTCATGTTGACAAGCTTAATGAGGATGCCGGTCAGCGGCAGCATCCACAGTGTGTTCACGATGTTGAACAAGCTGTGAAAAATCGATATGTCTGTCCGTGAGATGATTGAATCCCAGAACGAAATACCAATCAGATACTGCGTACTGTAAATCACAACAGTGAAAACCGCAGTCCCGATGAGGTTGAAGTAGAGATGGGTGAGCGCCGCGCGCTTTGCGTTTTTGTTGGCTCCGATCGAAGCGATGAGAACCGTTACGCAGGTACCGATGTTCTGGCCCATGATGATGGGCACCGCCGTCGAGAAAGAGACAAGCCCGGAGGCGGCAAGCGCCTGCAACAGGCCGACCGAGGCCGACGAACTCTGGATGGCGGCCGTCACAAGTGCACCGGCAAGAATGCCGAGCAGCGGGTTTTTAAAGCTGGTGAAGAGGTTCGTAAAGGCCGGCATCTCGCGCAGCGGGGGAAAGCCCCTGCTCCAGCATGTGCATACCCAAAAAGAGCACGCCCAGCCCAAAGAGCACGCTGCCGGCATCTTTTTTCTTCCCGGCCTTTCCGAAATACAAAACGCCCCCGATACAAATCAGAATGTAGCAGAGGTTGGCGGGCTTTATCAGGGTGAAGAACAGGCCGGTGTTGGTGATGTCGGCAAGGGTGAGCAGCCAGGCCGTGGCGGTGGTGCCGATGTTGGCGCCCATGATGACGCCGATCGCCTGCGAGAGGGTCATGATGCCGGCGTTGACGAAGCCCACCACCATGACCGTTGTTGCGGCGGAGCTTTGTATGACGGCCGTGACAGCCGTGCCGAGCAGTACGCCCTTGACGGTCGTGCTCGTCAGCCGCTCGAGCAGCCGTTCAAGCTTTGCCCCCGCCAGCTTCTCGAGCCCCTCTCCCATCAGCGTCATTCCGAAGAGGAACAGACTTATGCCGCCTAAGATGGGCAGAATATCAAGAAATGTCAACCGTTACTGACCCCCAATTCCGCTGAAAATCCCTCAATGTCCTTAAAAAAAGCCTCGACATCGGGTCCCTCCTGTATCACTTCGAGAGTGATCGGCTTTCCGAGATCAAGGCTGAAAATTCCCATAATGGATTTTGCGTTCACCGTATAGCGGCCCGACGACAGGTCAATATCGAACCCGCAACCTGTGCAAATGTTGACAAAAGATTTAACATCATTAATGGTGGAGAGTCTGATCATCTTCTTATTCATAGCACTCTTCCTTTCTTCCGTATGATTTATTTTATCAAATTTTTAGGCTCTGTGCAATGGGGTATTGTGATAATTATCCTTAATATATATAATGACTTCAAGTAATGACTTCAATGAGGTGGTTTTCTATGCCGACCGTCGCCTTCGATACGCTCGGGTGCAAGGTCAATCAATACGAGACCGAAGTGATGCGCGCCGGCTTTGAAGCGGCGGGCTACACGGCTGTCCCCTTCTCTCAGGCGGCCGATGTCTATATCGTCAACACCTGTTCGGTCACAGCGGCATCCGACGCCAAATCGCGGCAGGCGCTGCGCAAAGCCCGCCGGCAAAACCCCATGGCCGTCATCGCCGCCGTCGGCTGCTACGCCCAGGTTTCGGCAAAAGAGCTTGCCGCCATGCCGGAGGTTGATCTGGTGCTCGGGAGTGTTGGAAAAAGTGCGCTGCCCGCCGCCATCGAAGCATACCGGCAACACGGCACGCTGCCGGCCGTCATCCCCCTTACCAGCCCGGTGCCCTTTGAGCCGATGGAGGCCGCGCGGTTTTGCCGCACGCGGGCGGTCATGAAAATTCAGGACGGCTGCAACAATTTTTGCTCCTACTGTATCATTCCCTATGCACGGGGACGCATACGCTCAAAACATCCGGACGACGCTGTGGCTGAATTCTCCCGCCTTGTGGCGGATGGTTATCTCGAAATCGTTTTAACCGGTATCGAGATCGCCTCTTACGGCGGCGGCGCGGGCGAAGATTTCAATCTAGTGGAACTGCTGGAGCGGATGGCGCAGGTACCGGGAGCACAGTGGGTTCGAGTGCGGCTTGGTTCACTCGAACCCCGCATTGTGACACCGGCCTTTGCAAAAACCCTGTCGAAGCTGCCCTTTATCTGCCCGCAGTTTCACCTGTCGCTGCAGGCCGGCTGCGACGCCACCTTGCGCCGCATGAACCGCCGGTACGACAAGGCGGGATATCTCGAGTCGGTGCGGCTTTTGCGGGAAGCTCTGCCGGAAACAGAGCTTACCACCGACATCATTGTCGGTTTCCCCGGCGAGACCGAGGCTGACTTTCAGGAGAGCGTTCATTTTGTGGGGGAAGTCGGCTTTTTGAAAGTCCATGTCTTCCCCTACTCCCGCCGTGCCGGTACGCCGGCCGCCGACATGCCGGAGCAGGTGGAGCGGGCCGAGCGCGAGCGCCGGGCCGCCATGTTGTCACAGGCGGCCGAGGCGGCGCGCAAAAAACGGCTGACGGCTGCGATCGGCCGGACACTTCCGGTGCTGCTTGAAGAGCGCCATGGGGACGCCTGGCACGGGTATACCGCCGCCTACATGCCAGTCTTCGCAAAGGGGCAGGGCGCTCACAATACCCTTGCCGACGTTACGCTGACAGAGCTTTGCGGCGACGGGCTTGCCGGCGTCATCGCTGACTGGGACTGAGGGCGGCGGGCTTGCCGGCGTCATCGCTGACCGGGACTGAGGGCGGCGGGCTTGCCGGCATTATTGCCAACTGCGCCTGAGGGCTTAGGGCTTTCCGGCGGTATTCACCGACCTATCATTGCTCGAACAAATAACCCCCGGACCCTGCCATGGGTCCGGGGGTTAACACTTTTTTGCGCGCTGCTGCTACTGTATGACGGTGACCGTTCCCGGCTCGGAGACCGAGATATCCCCGCCGCCCGTACGGCTGACGGTGGTGGACGGCAGAATAAACTCGCCGGGCAGTACGGCCCTAGCCGTATAGGTGATGGATGGCAGGGTACCGGTAAAGCCCTTGGGGTCGTTAATCCAAAGCGCAAAGGTAATCTTCTGCCCCTCGAGCCCTGTCACATACCAGTTTGCATTCCGGTTATAGTCCGGCGTCTGCAGCTTGATAAACCTCATGCCTGCCGGCAGGGTCTCGGTGATCTCATAGGTGCCGTCGACCGAGGTGCCCTTGCCCGCAACGTCGATCTCGACCACCGCAAGGTCACCCTGCCCCACCTCGCCGCCGTAGAGCGACCAGATGCGCTTCGTAACAACAAATTCGCCGGTGGCAGTACCCTGTGGCCTGTCGGCATAGGTGGCCGACACCGAAACGCCCTCCGGCAGTGTGAAGGATGCCGTGTCGAGCTGCCGCTTTGTGAGGCTGAGGTATCCGATGCCACGGGTAAGCGGCACCTCCACAGCGGTGCCGTCGACGCTGCCCGTAAGCTTGATTTCGTCCCCCTTTGGCTGCGCCGTGCGGTTCAGGTAGGCCAGAAGTTCCAGGTCGCAGATGACGGTGGAACCCTCATTATCGGACAGGTAACGGGCCATACCGCGTGCCGTCTCCTTATCGGCTCTGGCCGCCGTGACAAGGGCCAGCGCCGTCAGCTCGACATTGTCGTCCCTCGTCTCTTCCGAGACGTAGACGTAGGAATCCGTCGTTTTCAGTTTGGGGACCACAAGCTGCTCGTAGATGGCCTTGGCGCCCCAGTCATCCCCGATGGCGGACAGCGCCGCCATGAGCATATACTGTTCTTTGAGGTCAAGTCCATCGGGCGCTGCCAACAGCCGCTTTAGGTCATAGAGCACCGGCTCTTTGAGGGCCGCCAGTCCCAAGTAGGCCGCGGTTACGTCGACAGACGGGGAATACTCGTTGTCGATGATGTTGTAGAAGTAGGAGACCGTGATGGATCGGTTCAAAAGCTCCGGCGCGGCCAGCGCCAGCTTTGCCGTGGTCTCGGCCGAGGCCGCGGAGTAACTGAGCAGGCGCACACCGCCGTCCGCCATTGGAAGTTCGGGGGCCTCGGCCTTTGTGTAAAGCTCCGGCAGAAGCTCGGCCAATTTGTTCTGGGCCGCCCACGCTGCTGCAATTCTGTCGGACCGGCCGCTCGCCCCTCCGGCGAGCTTTGACAGGGCGCCGTAGTAGACAGCACTCTCATCCTGCATAAAGGTTAGCAGCACCGGCGAGCGCAGCGGCACGATGGAGGAGAGGGCCGCCGGGTCGACAGGCTTTGTCACCGACACTTCAGCCACATCCTCGACCACTTCAAACGTGATTTTGAGGGCGTCGGTCATATCTTTGCACTTGGCCGACACGGCAAGTGTGTACGTGCCCGCCTTTTCGGCTTTTCCAAAATTCATGTAGGCGTACTCATAGCCGCCGGCCGAGGCCGAACGGGTTTCGGCAACACCTTCGCCCGTAAGTTCGGCGGCAAAGGAAACGGTGTCGGATGTCGCCACGTCGGCACCAAATCCCCGCAGGGCCACGGACAGCTCGTCGCCGACCATGTACCGGTCGGTGTAGAGCACATTCGCAAAGAAGGGCAGTGTGGCCTTGACTTGCTGGCGGGCTGTTCCGGCCTTGAGCCCATCAGACAAAGCCACTGCCGTGACCCGCCACTCGGTGACGCTGTCGGCCAGCTTGAAGCTAATCGAAGCCTTTCCGCTCTTGTCGGTTTTGACCGTTTCAAAGGCCGGATTGTCGCGAAAATCGCTTCTAAAACCGTCGCCGCCGCCCTCGCCACCCTCGCCGCCCTCCATTGAGCCGTTGATGTTGTGCTCGATATAGGAGACATGCCGCTCGACGGTCGGCCAGAAGACTGCATCGTAGATCTCTCCAAGCGGATCGGCCGGATTGTCGGAGATTGCTAAAGCCGATTCGTCGACTACCGAAATGAGCACTTCGGACCCTATGGGCTTGCCCTCGGCATCCGTCACCTCGACGGCAAGACTAACCTCTTCGCCCGGCGCGTAGGCCGCCTTGTCAGGCGTCAGCTCGACATTCAGCTTGGAAGCCTCCGTGTCGTAGCGCAGGGTCAAAGAATTCGCGTCAAAGATATTTTTTCCGTCAAAGTAGGCGGCGTAAACCATAATGTTCGGGGTGTCACTCTGACTATAGACGAGCTCGGCCAAATTTTTCTCTCCGGCAACGGTCTTTATAAGGCCATCCTGGAAGACGAAGAGCATGGTGCGCCCCTGCTCAAAGTCCTCGACCGAGGTGCCGTCCCGATAACCCAGGATCTCCATCTTTGCCGTATCCCCGACCGCAAGTTCATAGTCGTCGGCATTGATGTAATAACTCGTCTTTCCGCCGAAGTTCTGCCAGATGCGGTTTTCACCAATCTGCATCTCGTTGTCCTCCGACGTCCTTCCGGCACTGTCGACGATCGAGGCCACCACACTGTAAATTTTGTCTTCGGTCGGCTGGTAGGCCGAGGCGTCAAAGCTGCCCACACCGCCCGCAAGCGGGATTTCAAGGGTGTCCACGAGCACCTTATTCTGATTGTAGCCGTAGGAGTAGCGGGTGACTTTTTCAATGGGATCATAATAAGAGCTCTCGATATACTTCGTGTAGGTTGTCTCATAGACTTTGACAGTGGCCGTCCCGTCGTAGGAGGCGCCCCTGAGCAGATCGTAGTCGTAGAGGTCGTCCTGCTCCTCCACCTTCGAGGTGTCGATGCGGTGGGCCGCCAGATTGACGCTGTTGCCCTCCACGTCGGTCTCGATCATGACGTCGCGAGGCAGGTAATAGGTGTAGTCATAGTCCCAGACCTGTTCATCCTCGGGCTCAGCCGTCACAACGCTGAGACTGACATAGATGGGGCGCCACTGGTCGAGGTCATCGACCAGTTCAAAACTGTGGTGTACAAGCCCGGCTCCATCGGTCGTAACATCGTCCGAGACACTGTCCCAGTTTGAGGTCGAAGTTCTGTGCCCAATGCGCAGGATGTAGTCCTTGACCGGCGTGCCGTCGTAAAACTCCACCGAAACGTTGGTATTAATCGCCTCGCCCGGCGTGTAGAACAGTTTGTCGTGGGTCACGTCCATCCGATAGATGGGTTTTGTGTACTCGTACACGTTGATGTATTCGCTGCGGATCACTTCGTCGCCGTCACAGAGCGTCAGCTGATAATAAGAGCTGGCGAGGTTTTCAACCGGCAGCGCGGCCGTAAAGCAGCCGAACTCGTCTACCGTGACCTCCATTTGCGCGAGGGGCGGATTTACCGCTTTGCCATTTGACTGTGAAATGCTCCAGCCGTAAGGGTTCTCAAGTTTGAGCGTATAGGTCGATTTGAGCAGTTCCCCTTTGCGGGCGGCTAGAAATCCCCACACGTTTACGGTGTCCTCCGGCAAATAGGTGGTGCGGTCGGTGTACATCGTGCTGATGTACCGCTGGGAGGCCGGCAGTTGCCCGGACTTCTCATACGTATACAGGTCAAACAGGTAGGGAGTCGTACCGAACTCCACTGTCAGCAGCGTGAATTCGCCCGCTTTCGCGTCGGCATTCTCAAAGCTGACTACACCATTTTGGTCTGTGACCCCCACCGAGTAGCCGTTTTTGAGCACTTTGACGCCGGCTGCGGGCTGCCCGCCCTGAGCGTCATTGACCCACATGGCCATGCCGCCCTCGTAGGAGAGGGCGTATACGGCGGCGTCGGAGACCTGAATGAGCTTCTGCCAGCTGTGCGGGTTTCCGAGCGAGTCGGTGCAGGCGATGTCGACGGCATACCAGCCGGCCGGAAGCGGCTCCGGCATGACTAAGAAGACCGGCCGCCATGGAGAAGAAAAGTCGGCCGAGACGAGGTTCGTCGTCATCTGGGCATAAGGGACGGACAGATCTTCGTCGGCCTTAAAGCCGCCGTCGTAATTGTAATCCTCGTAAATGTACGTATGATAGGCCTCCAGCGCCGAGGCATAGGCGCCGCTGTCCGAAAAGCTTCTAACCGAGATCGTAAACTCGGCATCCTTGAAGTACTGCAGCATGGAGTCCCAGTTGCGGTCGTAGCCGGCGTAAAACTCGAGGACGGGTGTGCGGCCCTGCGTGAAACTTTCGACCTGGGTGCCCGACATGTCAAGCCGTGGCGTGTCCGAACTCTTTGCGGTGCGGAAGGTGACCGTGGCCCCAACGCCGAGGGCTTCACCCGCCGCCGTCGCAAGCTCGGGCGAGACAGTCACGGTATAGAGCGTGTCAACCGGCATTGGAGCGTCCGGCACAAAGGCCCATATGTTGCGGTGGCGCTCAAAACGGCCGGCGAGCGCCGGGGTGATGGTGACGAAATTTTCGATGTCCGCGATATCGGCATTCGAAAAAATGAGCTCAATTCCGCTTTCGGGCTGCACATTCGTCGCCTTGTCGGTGGGACTGACACTGAGCAGCCGGAAAGTGTTTTTCGTCTGAAAGGCCCAGCTGCGGCTTTCGCCGTCCGATGCTACCGTGAAGTTATAAACTGCCCCCGCCGAGAGATACTGTTTGGGAGAAAGGCGAAACACGCCCTCCTCTTCCTCCTTGACGGAAAGCTCACAGGCCGGGTCGACGGCCACCAGTGCCGTCACTTCATCCGCGGTGAGGGGCTGCTCGGTCGTCAGCAAAAACGTCGACTGTGCGTCGACGCCGTCGCCGTCCGCCTTGTCGGCCTCAATTGCGATCTTATCTAAGTCGTAGATTTTCTCAGGCTCAAGCCCCGGCGTCCTTCCGCTGAGCGCAAAAAAGAGGGCAGCGGCCACGGCAAGCAGCACCAGCACCGCCGCAAGCGGAGTCTTACGCTTTAGCTTTTGGGGCTTTGGGGGATCGAGCTCCCCCTTCGGATCAAAGTCCGCGGCAGGGGAGACTCCGGTCTCTTCGGGTGGCAGTTCCTCGTCTAAAGGCTCGGGCGGCAGCCCCGTGAGGTCCATCTCTTCCATAGGGTCCATAGAATTTTGGTCCATAACACTCTCCTATTCAAACGTGCGGCAGGCGGGCGCCTGCGATGTTGCATGAAGTCAAGCAAGACTTTTGAAAAAAACGTATATACCGGCCTAATTTCGATCACCCGTCCGCCGATGCGGCACCGGCCGCACGGGCCGCCGTGCGAAATGTGTTTCAGTAAGTTAGTCGTATTTCGGGCACAATTGTTTCTTTTTTCCTTTTTTGATTGTACCATGATACGATAAAAAAGTAAATCGTACTCGCAAACGGCAACAATCTATGTTATAATAGTTCAACGCTTCGGGTCGGCCGGCAGCAGGCGGCAATTCCGCCGCACCGGCACGCGCGCCGCAGAAGCCCTGACATTTCTCAGCGGGACCCGGCTTCGAAATAGAATTAATAACATTGACGTTTCTTTATTAACTAAGAATTCGGAGGTAAATTCCCTATGAAATGGAATATCGTTTCCGACAGCACATGCGATTTTAAACCGGGAGATATTACCGGAGAGAATATCACGTTTTCTATGGTGCCCCTTACGGTGACAGCGGGCGGGATAGATTTTGTGGACCTGCCGGAGACCGACGTGAATGAGATGCTGGCTGCGCATAAGGCATCGAAAGTGGCCTCCACCTCGTCTTGCCCCTCTCCCGAAATGTGGGCAGAGAAGTTTAGACAGGGAGACGCCACCATCGCCTTTACCATTACGGGTGGCCTGTCGGGCAGCTACAACAGCGCCTTGGTCGGCCGCGACATCGTACTCTCGGAGGATGCCACAAAGAAAATCCACGTTGTGGACACTAGGGGAACTGCGGGCTCTTTGGTGCTTGGGATCAGACGGGCAAAGATGCTCATTGAAACCGGCATGTCCTTTGACGAGGTTGAGCGCGAGATTGAAACCTATATGGACGGCACGCATCTGCTTTTCTCACTCTCCTGCTTTGACAACCTGATTCGGACCGGCCGCATGTCCCGCTTTGCCGGTATCATGGCTGGCTCCTTAGGCATTCACCCTGTCGCAAAAAGCAACGAACGGGGTGAGATCGATCTGGTCGGGAAGCCGCGCGGCGAACTCGGCGCCATCAAGTATATCATCAAAACCATGGGTGAACTCAAAAAGCTGGAAGGCCGCCCCGTCATCATTTCTCACTGCAGGAACGAGAAGTCGGCAAAGCTCCTGGCCGCTATGGTCCACGACGAACTTGGAACATCCGACGTGACCGTTATGGAAATGCGGATTTTGAACTCCTACTACGCGCTGCCGGGCGGTCTCATCATCACATTTTAGCGCATCGGCTTAATGAAACTGGAGGTTTTTCGGATGAAACTGCTTGAGTCCGGCGAAAACTATCTGGAGACCATCCTAATGCTTTCACAGCGCATCGGAAACGTCCGCTCCATCGACATCGCGTCGGAGCTCTCCTACTCGAAACCCTCGGTCAGCCGGGCGGTTGGCATCTTAAAGCAGGCCGGCTATATCGTGGTGGACAACCTGGGGCACATCAAGCTGACAGAGCTTGGCAGAGCCAGGGCAACGGAAATCTATGAGCGGCACATCGCCATCACACGGTATCTCACCGAGAAGCTGGGATTGGCACACGAGGTCGCTGAAACCGACGCCTGCCGCATTGAGCACATCATCAGCGAAGAGACGTTTTCGGCCATCAAGGCAGCGCTTGCGCCGGAATTCCCGGCAAAGGATTAACCGCTGCTGGGGCCCTAGCATACAGTGTCATATCCCCACTAAATTTACGGAGGAATCCTTCATGCGTTTTCGCAATATGCGCAGACATGACAAGGCCTTCGATGTCGATACAGCACTCCAGATGATGCAGCAGGCCGCTTACAGCATCGTGGCTTTCGGAGAGGGCGACAACGGATATCCTTACGCCCTGCCCGTCAATGTGGCCTATTTCGACGGCGCCCTGTGGTTTCACGGCGCCTCGGAGGGGCTTAAGCACGAGGCGCTTTCAAACGACAACCGCGTCTGTGTGACTACGGTGTTCGATGCAAAAATCCTGCCGGATAAGCTCTCGACCGAGTACACCAGCCTTGTCATCTACGGCAGGGCCTACACGGTGCCGGAGGCTGAGTACCCGGAAGCCTGCCGGAAATTCGGCATGTACTTTGCTCCCGACTTCAAAGCCGACGTCGACCGGGCCACCCTACAGTATCAGGCCTCGACCAAAATCATCAAAATCGAAATCGATCATATGTCGGCCAAACGCAACAGAGAATAGTCACTCAAATTTATTAGTCGGGAGCAAGGATTTCCTTGCTCCCGACTTTTTTATGAAGGCTCTGTCACAGCATATCGCTGATAATTTGCATTTTAGCAAGCACTGCCCCATGTTTTGGGATTGTCTGCTTTCCATAATCGGAGGAATATTTTCTAAAGTTCAAAAGAAATCATCTTCAGGTAGCATGCTTTTTCAACCATTGCAATGTGTTTCGTACCTGCTGGGATAAAAACCGTATCACCCGCATTAAAAATTTCAGTATGATTTTCAAATTTAACTGTAAATTTTCCATCCAAGATGTAAGCTGCATGCCCATTCATGCACCAGTCGATATCGCTATATTTGTCGCTCAACTCCATCAATCTGATTATCCGTCCATCTTTTTGAAATAACTTGTATCGTATTCCATTTCCTGCTTCAATCCACTCTATTTTATCAAATTCGACCAGATGACTTTCCATTATTTCAGACCTCCAATGATATATAATCTGCATTAGGTACGTTATCCCATGCGGCGGGGCCATGTGCTCACCCAAAGGAGTGGGAACTAGCAGGACAGCGTTGTAAGCCGCATTCTGTGACTCGGAGCGGCTAAAACGGCTTACGTATTGCCGCGCATTTCCAAAATCCAACCTTCTTGAGCCATTTCCGCATAGAGTTTTTCTATCTGCTCCACTGCATATTTTGTCGGGTAAAGTTTTTTTTCATGGCAGCTCCTGTTGAAGGACATGCCACCGCTTTCAGAGAAAAAAAGAGCGTCCGGACGGCTATCCGGACGCCCAATAAAGTAAAGTCTACTTGCAGAACTTGTGTGTTACTTCGCCAAAGCGCTTGCAGCCTTTTTCAATGTCTTCCATGGTGGGCGCCGAGTAGTTGACGCGGAAGGCGCGGCCGGGGTTGCCTTCGGGGTCGTAGGAGAAGCCGAAGGAGGGGACGACGGCCACATTGTTCTTGAGGCAGGCCTCGAAGACCTCTTTGCCGTCGACGCCTTCGGGCATGGTGACCCAGATGAACATGCCGCCCTCGGGGTTGGTGCGGGTGCAGGCGGGATGCAGGTACTTGTCAAGGCACTCCTTCATGAAGGCGGCCTTCTTGCCGTAGATGGCGCGGATGGCGTTCAGGTGGTCTTCCCAGTCGTAGGCTTCCATATAGTTCGAGACGATCATCTGAGACATGACTGTCGCCGTCGGGCGGTTGCCCTGACAGTAATTCATCTTGTTGAAGCAGCCCTTGTCGCAGCAGACAAAGCCGACGCGCAGGCCGGCCGCCATGACCTTGGAGTAGGAGCCCGCGTAAATGACACGGCCGTCGGTGTCGAAGCTCTTCATGCAGGGGACGTCCGTTCCCTCAAACCGGAGCTCACCGTACGGATCGTCCTCATAGATGAGGAGGTTGTATTTCTGGCAGATCTCATAGATGGCCTTGCGCTTTTCAAGCGTGTAGGTCGTGCCCATGGGGTTGGAGAAAGTGGGGATAATGTAGAGGTACTTGCCCGTCGGGTTTGCCTTGATTTTGGCCTCGAGATCTTCGAGGTTCATGCCGTCGGAATCGAGCTTGATGCCGATCGGTTTAACCCTCGCCGTCGCCATGGCAAGCAGCATACCGGGGTATGTGAACTCCTCGACAAATGCGCAGTCGCCCTCTTCGCAGAAAGTCTGCGGCATGAGGTCGAGGGCGGGGCCGGAACCGGAAGTGATGAAAACATCGTTTTTCTCTACATCGATGCCCTTGTAGCTCTTGAGGCGCGCTTTGATCTGATCCCGGAACTTGTCGACGCCCGTGGTGGTGCCGTACTGCAATGCGGCTCTGCAGCCCTCGGGAGTCTCGTAGATCTTCATGTTCATTTGCTTGATGCGCTCGATCGGGAAGCTCTCATAGGCGGGGTTTCCAATGGAAAGCATCACGAAATCCGGTTTGCCGGCCGCGTACTCACCGATCATACGGATAGCCGAAAGCGAGGCGCCCTCAACGCGCTTGGCGAACTTGAACTCCACTTTTTTCTCCTCCTTATTGATACATTAGGGTATATGTGTAGTATATCGCGAACAAAAGGGTCAGGCCGCCCATGGCGGAAAGGCCATAGTACATGGCCGCAGAGGGGGACTTAATGAAGATTGCGCCGATGACCACCACTGCCGCACTTGCGACGTAGGCCGGTGCGCTTTTGGAGTTGTCGGCAAAGAGCCGCACTGTTTTACCGAACAGCTTTGCCTCCCCTTTTCCTTTTGCAGCGGCGTAAAACACATAGGTGCCAAACACGCCCACGGCAATCAGGACAGCGCCATAAAGCGTCTGATAGCGGCCAAGCAGCTCCATGAGCATAAAGCGGTCAAACACATAGAGCAGGCAGCAGGCACCGGCAAGGTAAGAGGCCACGGAAAAGAATCCCGGGCCGTAGACATATCGGATGATATAGAGGACGCAGATGACCGGCAGCATGACAAAGAGCAGTTTGACTGCGTCGTTGTAGTAATACATCAAAAAGAGTCCGCCGAGGAAGGCCACGGCCGACAAAAACAGTGCTGCTCCGGGCGTGACAAGCATACGCGCACAGTCCTTGCCCTTGGAAAAAATGACCCAGCCGATCGATGCGGCAAGGCAAAGTCCGGACGAAATCACAACGCCCTTTACAATCCTGTTGAATGTCGATATTCCGGTAAAAGAGCTGACCATGCGGTAGAGGAAAGTCAGCGCCAGCACCGCAAGCAGTGTAACAACAAGGTAAAGGGCTATGCGGCTCGAGACGGCTTCATCCTGCTTTTTCTTTAGCTCCCGCTTCTTGTTTTTGGCGTTCAAAGGCTACACTCCTAAAAATGAGGTTTTGTCGTTTTTGCTCCAAAATGGCGTCCGACCGGTCAGACGCCCATCAAAAATGTCACAATGGCGATGGCCGCGGGACCGGCGGTCTCGGTGCGCAAGATCCTCGGCCCCAACGTTACAGGGTGAACGCCGGCCGACTGCGCCGCAGCCGCTTCTCTTTGCGAAATACCCCCTTCGGGGCCGACCAGCAGTGCACATCCACCCGTTAGGTCAAGAGCAGAGAGCCCGAGCCTATGCTCTCCCTCGAAGAGCAAAATGGGGCAGCAGGAAGTTGCCATCCACCCCAGTGCCTCGGTGTAAGTCACACAGTCCTCAACCGGGGGAATGCGCCCCCTGCCCGACTGCATGGCCGCCTCGCGGGCAATCTGGTTCCACCGCGCCGTCTTCTTTTTGATGGCCGCCCCGTCGGGGCGGGAAACACACCGCTCCGACAGCACCGGCACGACACGGGTAACACCGAGTTCCACCGACTTTTGGATGATTTCATCCATTTTGTCCCCCTTGGGGAGACACTGAAAGAGGATGATTTCGCAGGGTGGCTCCCCTTCCGACGGCCGGCTGTCAACCACTTTCAGCAGCACTTCGCCGGCAGACACGCCAGTACAGACGCATTCGTAATCCGTGCCGCATCCGTCGCAGAGCGTGACGGACTCACCCGTGCGCAGCCGTAAGGAGCCTGCCGCATGACGTGCGTCGTCCCCCGTCAGCACAAAGGCGTCGGCAGGCCTTGTATCCATAAAAAACCTTGGCACGATAGCCCCCACACTTTCCGCTTATTATATCACTACAATGTGTATTTTACAAGGAGGAATCGTGAGACTAACGTTCAAACACAAGGGCGGACCAGCCCCCTTGCGTCGCCCTGCGTCTAAGCTCGAGGCCGCAGCCGGCAAGGCCGTTTGCCACCTCATCCGCCCGCTCCTCCAAAATTCCGGAGACCACAAGCGCCCCGCCCGGTCTAAGGGCTGCCGCAAGCTCACGGCGCATGCCGAGGATGACGTCGGCGACGATGTTGGCGAGGACAATATCATATCCGCTGCCGATCTTTTTTGCAATTGCGGCGTCACCTGTCACGTCTCCGGCGAGCAGCAGCAGTCGGCTTTCGTCAATGCCGTTTTTACGTGCGTTTTCCCCCGCCGTCTTCACGGCGTTCTCGTCGATGTCGACCATGGTCACGCGCTTTGCTCCGAGCAGGACGGCCGCGATGCCGAGAATGCCTGAGCCGCAGCCCATATCGAGCACGTTCGCACCCTGAGTGGGCAGCTGCTCCAGTTCAGACAGGCAGAGCTGGGTCGTATGGTGGGCACCGGTTCCGAATGACGAAGCAGGGTCGATTTCAACGATGACGCGGCCTGCGGCGTCCGCCACCTCCTCCCAGGAGGGTTTGATGAGCAGCCTATCCCCCACCATGAGGGGCTTGAAATACTGTTTCCAATTGTCGGCCCAGTCCTCTTCGGCAACGGTTGCCATCTTCAGCGCAAGGGGGCCCCAGACCCCATCGGCCCGAAGTTCCGTAAGCTTTTGCCGGATGAGGGAGAGCAGGGCGTCGCCCTGCTCTCCCTCCGGGATATAAAATGTTACGGACGGCACGGCATCCCTGAGCGCCATCAGATCCTCTTCCACATAGTCCCAGTGGGTCTGGGTGCCGGCCAGAAATTCCTCGAAGTCGCGGGGATCGCAGACCGTGCAGCCGGCGACACCTACCGCCGTCAGCATTCCCGTCAGCATCTCAATGCCGGCGAAGTTCGTCTCAACAGTCAGCTCTCGGAATTCCATCACTTGATCCCCACGATGACCCGGACGATTCCGCCCTCGTCGACCGTGCGGTCGACATAGACCTTAAACGAGGTGCAGGCGTTCTTGAGCTTAGAAAGCGTCGTCTCTTCCCCGTTAGCGTCGTAGCAGACGTAGGCATTGTCGGCAATGGTCACGGTGCGGGACCCGACCATGACCTGTTTCTCGCCCATAAAGTCAGTGACCTTGACGGTTCCGATCTGGGTGAGGGCAGCCACTGCGCCCACTTTTCCGTCCATGTAGTAGACTCCGGCATAGGGGCCCTTGATGCTCAGGAGGTGGGCATCGGTCCCGGTGGCGGAGGTGTAGCTACCCCCCACGCCGCGGTAGCGAACTGTGATGGTGCGGCTGATTTCATCGCCATCGTCATTTTCGATGGGTTCCACATTGATACGGCCGTAGTCGAACATGTTTCCAGTGATGTTGGAGAAGACGACGGCGACCACCTGGCCCGCGGAATCCTGAATGTAGTGGTAGATTTTGGAGCCGGCAATCTCGGTCGAGCTGCCGCCGAGGTCACCAAGGTCGATCCTTACGACCGGGCCCGTTTTGGAGACCCGCTCATAGAGCGCCGCCGCCGGCGAAACGGTCATGGAGCCGAGCTTCATGGTCCCGACGCTGAAGGATGAGGAGAGCGCCGACTTCATGTCGATGGCCTTCACGGTCATTTTCCCGTCGCCGCCCGCCGTGACCGAGACGAAATAGCCCTCGATGTCTGTGCAGTCGCTTGTGGACTTTGCGGTGATGGTAATTCCGTTTGTCAGGACCACCGATACCGTATCGGATGAGGCCGAGGAAAGCTGGCCGTACACGGTGGCCGTCACTTCGGTCGTCTTTTTGATTTCGGCCACTCGGCCGTCGGCCGTCAGCAGCAGCGTGATGTTTGCCCCCTCGGCATAGCCCGAGAGGTCCGGGGTATAGCCGTCCACCAGTGTGAAGCGCTGCCCGTAGACCGTCACCTGCTGGGCGGAGGTCTTTGTCGGATAGGCCGCCTCGAGGGCACCCGTCAGCTTTGCATCGCTGACCGTGATTGTGCGTGAGTCGGCGTTGTAGCTGACGGTGTCGTATTTGCGCAAGGCTGCGACTGTGACGACGGCACCGTTTTTGACGATGGTGGCATTCTTGACGATGTCGTCGCTGTAGAAGTCTAAGAGCGGGTTGCTGGTGGAACTGTAATCATTTTTCAGAACATTGGCACTGCCGCCCGTGACGGCAAAGCCCATACCGATATACTCGAGCACCCCATCCGAATTGTAGTGCAGCAGGATGGAGGAGCCGCTTCTCAGATCCGACCAGGCCGTCTCATACTCCTCGAGACTTCCGCCAACCACGACTTCGGTCGAAATGGGAATGAGGTACCGCCCGCCTCCCAGAACCGTAATGCCGTCCTTGTCGGTGGACTTGACGACGACGGCGACGTCCTCGTACCGATAGGGTACAAATCCCGCCACCTTGCCGTCCTTACCGGTCAGCAGCACCCCGCGGCGTCCGACTTGGACGGCCGGGATATCCTTATTGCTGTAAAGGGTGGATTTGGTGCCGCTTATCGACACCCGTACGGTACCGGCTGCCATCGAGAGGTCGGTGGCGGGGGCTGCCAGCAGCGTCACATCCTCTTGCACTGTAGCTCCGACACGGGCTGCGAAGGCTTTGCCCTCCTTCTCATTCATGGCCAGCATGTTGGAAACGAGAATGGCGGCCCGTCCTCTGGTCATGGGGGTATTTGCCGATATGACAAGCCCGTCGGTGAGCCCGAGCTCATCCGCCTTGTTGATATAGTCAGTGGGCCAGAACAGGCCAACGTCCGCCACGTCATAGCCGAGCATGCGCAGGCAGATGGTGACAGCCTCGGCCTCGGTGATACCCTTGTCCGGCGCGAATGTGCCGTCCGGGTAGCCGTTTAAGATTTTGCTGTAGCGCACCGCCACATTGACATAGCCTGCCGCCCAATGGGAGGAGAGCACGTCCGGAAAAACGGTAAAACTCTTCTGAAGCACGACCTGGTCCTCGTCGCCGAGGGCGATGACGGCTATTTTTGAAAATTGTGCTCTGGTCAAGGGGCTTCCTGAGCGGAATGATCCGTCCGGAAAACCCGAGATGATGTCAAGCGACTGCAGCGTTTCGGCCGCGAGCGCCACATTGGAATCGGTCACATCCGAGAAGGCTGCGGCCGGCAGCACTGCGAGCGCGGCGCAGACGAGGGCCGTTACGATAATTTTTCTCAATTTGTTTTCCTCCCTTATTCACTGCGCAGCGCGTCGATCGGGTTGAGCTTAGACGCGCGGTTCGCGGGGTAAAATCCGAAGAACATGCCGATGGCGATGGAGAACAAGGCCGCTCCGATGACCACAAAGACTTTCGGCAGCAGCACAAATGTCGGAAACATCACGCGGCCTACGATCAGCGAGAGCAGCGTACCGAGCAGGATGCCCATGATGCCGCCCATGAGACTGATGGTGCCTGACTCGATCAAAAACTGCGAAATGATGTCGATCCGCCGCGCGCCGATGGCCTTGCGGATCCCGATTTCACGGGTGCGCTCAGTGACCGACACCAGCATGATGTTCATGATGCCGATGCCGCCAACCAGAAGCGAAATTCCGGCGATGCCGCCGGCCGCGAGCTGCAGGATCACGATCTGCTGGTTGAAGAAGTCCATGGTCTCCTGCATGCTGTCGACCCAGGAGTAGCCATTTTTCTCGGGCACCTTTGCGGCCATGAAGGTTCGAAGCTCTTCGGTGGCCTTAGAGGCGGCATTGGCGTCAATAGCCCGCACCGAGAACTCGGTGATGGGCTGATTTTGCATCAAGGTGCGGTTTTGGGTGTACGGGACCAACACGATGTTGTCGGTGCCATACTGGCTACCGCCTGCCTTTTCCTCAAAGACGCCGACGACGGTGTAGCTCTCGCCATTAATTTTAATCTCTTTGCCGACCGGATTCTCGTAGTTAAAGACCTGGTCGGTGATGTAAGAGCCGACGACGCAGACCTTGCTGCGGCTCAGCACATTGTTGTAGCTGAACATCGAGCCGCGTTCAACGGTGTAATTGGCACAGATGTCGTACTGATCGCTGCCCAGCACAACACGGCAGTCGAGGCTTTTCTGGCGGTATTTGATGGAAGTCCAGGTCTGCTGGTTTGGGGTGACACCCATGATGGTGTCGGTCATGGACTGGCACTTCTCATAGATCTCCCCGGACAAATCCTTGCGTGAATCGGTATAGTAGGAGTAGGAGATGTTGATGGTGTTGGTACCCATTGTAGCGAAAGACTCAACAAACTGCTTTTCAATTCCGCTGACCAAAGTGACCATCGTGATGACAGCCGAGACGCCGATGATGATGCCGAGCATGGTCAAAAACGATCGGCCCTTGTTGTTGCGGATGGACTTGATGGCCATTGCGAAGGCCTGGCTTAAATTCATGCCGTCACCTCCTCAAAGCTGCATCGTTTCTCCACCGGGTGGTCTCGGATGACCTTGCCGTCTCGCAGTTCAATGATGCGCTTGGCGTAATTTGCAATATTGACATCGTGGGTGATGAGAATGATGGTGGTCCCCCTGTCGTTGAGCCGCACGAGGTGCCGCATGACGTCGAGGCTTGAGCGGGAGTCTAGGTTGCCGGTCGGCTCGTCGGCCATGATGATGGGCGGGGCGGTTGAAATGGCCCTGGCGATTGCCACCCGCTGCTGCTGTCCGCCCGACATCTCGCTTGGTCTGTGATACAGCCGGTTATCAAGCCCGACTGCTTTCATGGCCTCCACCGCGAGCTCTCTGCGGCGGGTACGTCCGATGTTGCGGTATATGAGCGGAAGCTCCACGTTTTCGACGGCCGTGAGGTCCTTGATGAGGTTGTACCCCTGGAATATAAATCCGATCGCTTGCGAGCGCACCTTGGACAGCGCGTTGTCGGAGAGGGTGGCAACTTCGGTGCCGCCCAGCAGATAACTGCCGTGGCTTGGCACGTCGAGGCAGCCGAGGATGTTCATCATCGTGGACTTTCCGCTGCCGGAGGTTCCGAGCACCGCCACAAACTCACCGTGGTCGATGTTGACCGACACCCCGTTCAGGGCGCGGACCTCGCTCTCCTCCCCCGGATGGTACACTTTATAGATGTCTTTGATTTCAATGAGGGACATGAGTAACTCCCTCCATTAATACATACCGGCATACGGATCGTCGCTGACGGAGGTCGTGGCGACCTCCGCTCCCTCGGAAAGTCCCTCTACAATCTGAATCTGAGTGTCGTCGGAGACGCCGACCGTCACGTAGATCGCTGTAAAGCCCTCCGGCACAATGGAAACGTCGATATCGTCGGCAATTTTGCTGTCTTCGGCCGGCTCGCGCACAAAGACGATCGTGCCGTTTTCAACGTACTTGACGGCGTTGGAGGGCACGGCAAGGCAGTTCTCGACTCTCGAGGTGACGATCTTAAAGTTGAGGTACATGCCGGGATAGAGGCCGCCGTTCGAGGAGGCGTAGGAGCCGTCGTCAACTGCCACAGAGCCGCCCATCGTGACGGAATAGCCTCCGTTCGGCCCGATATAGACTTCATTATTCATCCCGTCCGTTTCGGCGCCCTCCGGCGTCTCGACAGGCGATGGCGCCTCGGCGTTGAAGCCGGGGTTTGGCACCTCGATTTTAACCGGGAACGTGGACATGCCGTTGGCGATGGTACCCTGCATTTGGATTTCAATCACTTTGCCCTCATAGGTGAGGCCGGTGGAGTCAGCCGTAACTTCGACCGACATGCCCACTGCAAGCTTTGCGATGTCGAGCTCATCGACCGTCGCTTCGAGCACCATGGTGCTCATGTCGGCGACTTGAACGACGGTGCCCGAGGAGCCTGTAAGCTCATCGCCCTCGGCCAGCGAGACCGAGATGACCTGGCCGGCGATTTCGGCCGTCGGCTGGTAGTACTTATACTCGTCGGCGACATCGTCGTACTTCTCGCGGGCCTCCTCGACGCTCTTGATGGCCGTCGAGATGCTGCTATCGAGGTCCTCGTTGAAGATGGTGAACATAACGTCTCCGGTCTTGAAGTCGTAATAATCACGCATGTAAATGGCGGTCAGTTCGCCCGAGGTCTTGGCCTTGATGTTCTCCTTGCGATTGTATTCGAGCTTGCCCGACTCAGCCGGCGTCACATCGCCCTGCGCCGTCGTGACGGTGGCAGTGGCCACAAGTCCTTCAACAAGGGCACCCGGGTTGTCCATGACGATCTCGATTTCGAACAGCACCGTGCCTTCGGACGTGATCTTGGTGTTGTTGGCGACCCGGTCCACGGTACCGGGAATGAGGGCCATGCTCCCCGGAATCGAGACCATGACCTGCTGTCCGACCTCGATGACGCCCTTATAGGCGGTCGAGAAATATGTAGTGAGCCGCATTTTGCTGTCATCGACTAAAACTCCCAGAATCTGCCCCTTGGTGACGGTGTCGCCGACTTCGGGAGTAGCCCCGAGGACTTTGCCGATCTCGAGCACCTTTCCATCAAAGGCGGCGCGGCCGCTTTGGCCGTCCTGCTCCTCGTAGAGGGCCGTCAGATCCTTTTGCGCCCGGGTGAGCGATTCGCCGTAGCTGTCAAGATCTTCGCGTATATTTTCATCGTTCACCGAGAAGAGCGGATCGCCGACCTTGACCATGTCGCCAGGGGACACATAGACCGCCAGTACCTTTCCCTTTGCCAGCCCCGCGACTTCCTGCGTCTGCTTGGCGGTGGCTGCGCTGGATCCGGTGACAGCGCTCTCAATGGACGTGTAGTAGGCGGTGGCCGTCTGCATCTCCACTTTTTCCTCTTTGAAGAACAGGTTGTAAATTACGAGGCCGACTCCGCCCACGACGATTGCCAAAGTACCCCAAAGCAACACTTTCCGGACGACGGGCCCGAGTTTCTTCTTTTTGTCGGGTTTAAAAACCAGCGTCTCTTCGAGCGTCGGATTCTCTCCGGCCGCACTTTGTGAGGATGCGCCCTGTACCGCATCCGGCGAAGATGGGCTTTGCGCCATCTCCTCATTTTCCAGCAGGGTATCTGCCATAAATCTTTTCCTCCTGTTTTATATTGAGCTGCTACAAAGGGTAGACGTATCAAGCGGGTTTTGGTTGCGTACAAAATCATGAAAATTACACAAGTTATCCAAAGTACACGAACGTATGCCGTGCCCGGACACCCGGGCACGGCATACGGGTTTCTCACGTCACTCTCCGAAAAGTGTTTTGCTCATGCCGGCGACGGCCTCGCCGAAAATGCGCAGCGACTCTAAGATGGGCTGCGGACTCTCCAGGTCGACCCCCGCCACCCGAAGCGCGTCGAGCGGGTCGAGAGAACTGCCAAGCGACAGAAATTTCAGGTAGCGCTCCACCCCGTCGCCTTTTACAATGCGTCCCGCCAGGGTCTGGGCGGCGGCAAAGCCGGTCGCGTACTGATACACATAGAAGTCGTAATAGAAGTGCGGAATGCGGGACCACTCAAGCTCAATTCCGTCGTCTTGCACAACCTTGGGGCCGAAATACTTTTCAAGCAGGCCGCGGTAGGTCTCACAAAGCCCTTCGGCCGTCAGCACGTTGCCACCCTCCACCACCTCGTGGGTGGCGAGCTCGAACTCGGCGAACATGGTCTGCCGGAAAAAGGTGGCGCGAAATTGCTCAAGCGCGTGGTTTTGCAGGTACAGCCGCTCCTCTTTCGTCCCGATCTCCATGAGGTAATGCTGCAGCAGCGCCTCGTTCACGGTCGAGGCCACCTCGGCGACGAAAATGCCATACTCGCGGTAGCAGGCCGGCTGCGTCTTGTTCGAGAGGTAGGAGTGCATGGCGTGCCCCAGCTCGTGGGCCAGCGTGAAGACGCTGTCGAGGTTTCCCTGATAGTTGAGTAAAATGAAGGGGTGACATTGCGGATTGCCATTCGAATAGGCACCGGTTCTTTTGCCCTTGTTCTCATAAATGTCGACCCAGCCCTCGTCCAAGGCGCGGCGGACAACCGACAGGTACGCCTCCCCGAGCGGGGTGAGGGCCGCCAGCACAAGTTCCTTGGCCCGGCTATACGGGATTTCGCCGTATGGGTTTTCAACGAAGGGGACATAGAGGTCGTAGCAGTGCAGTTCGGTAAGCTGCAGGGCTCTGCGGCGCACCTCAATATATTTGTAGAAGTCAGGGAATCCGCCCGCCGCGGCTTCAATGAGCCCGTGGTAAACAGCCGTGGGAATGTTGCCGTCGTCAATGCACATCTCAAGGCAGGAGTTGTAGCCCCTTGCCTGCTTGTAGAACTTGTTTTTGTGGTTGTGGGCATTTTGCAGCGCCGCCAGCGTGTTCCGGTGTTCCCCGTAGACTCGATAAAGTGTTTCAAAGGCGTCTTTACGAACCCGGCGTTCCTTTGACTCCAAAAACCTGACAAACCGGCCGTGGGTCAGTTCCACTTCCTTGCCGGATTCATCTTTTATGAGGCCAAAGTGCATGTCGGCGTCGACCAGCATTGAAAACACATCTCCGGCCGCCCCCGCCGTCTCCCCCGAAAGGGCCATGATGCGCTCTTCCCGCTCGGGCAGGATGTGCTCGCCCCGGCGCAGAATGTCGGCAATATATTTCTTATAGATCTCTATCCCCGGCGTTTTGGGCAGCTTATCCTTGATGGACAAAATTTCCGGCGTCATAAACGAGGCCGCTGCCGACACTTCGACGGCGACACCCGAAACCAGCCCCAAATCTCTTTGCCGGGCGGCGTCGGCCGTGTCCTCGTCGGCCCGCAGTGCCGCGTAGCTGTATGTGTCGGCCAGCAGCAGCGATATCTCGTCGGACAGCTTAAGGGCTTCGAGCAGGTCGGTTTTAAGCCTTCCTTTATATTTGGCAAGCCGCCCGCCAAGCTCGGAAAGCCGGGCCACGGCCGCCTTAAATTTCGCATCTTCGGCATAAATGTCTTCAGTGCGCCAGCAGTCTGCCTTTAAGGCCTCGCTTCGAAGCGGTATTTTTTCCATAAATAATTCTCCTGACTTTATGCTTGTGTTTTAATTTCGTTTTCATTATAATGTTCTAACATACAAATGTAAAGAGGTGCCTCATGCGGGACATGACCACGGGAAACGAGGGCCGCGCCCTGCTTTCCTTTTCGATGCCGCTCATGCTGAGCGGATTTTTTCAACAGTTATACAGCATCGTCGATTCCATCGTTGTGGGCCGCTCTGACGGCCCCGCGGCACTCGCCTCCATCAGCGCCTCGATGGCGACGCTTTTTTTGGTCACAAGTGTTGTCATGGGCTTTACGGCGGCTACGGCAGTTTTAGTCAGCCAGCTCTACGGCGCCCGCAAGCAGGAGGAACTGCGTAAAACCGTGACGACCGGCTTTATTTTCATCATGGCGGGCGGCTTCGTCCTCATGGCGGTCGGAACGGCCGCGGCCGGCCCCATCCTGCGTCTCTTGGGCACACCCGAGAGTGTGTACGTCAATGCCAAGGCCTACCTGACCATCAGCTTTCTTGCCATCCCCTGTGTAATCATTTACAATATTCTCGGCAATATTCTGCGCGGAATGGGCGATTCTAAAACCCCGCTCTACGCCGTGATGCTGGCAGCCATCCTCAACGTCGGGCTCGACATTTATTTCGTGACGCGGCTCCACATGGGGGTGCGCGGAGTGGCCTATGCCACCGCCATCTCCCAGCTTGTCTCGGGCGCAATCGAGCTTGTCTATGTCACAAGGAATGTTCCGCTGCTGCGCTTCAAGCCGAGCGAGATCGTCTTCGATAAAGCACTCTTTAAGCAGATCGTCCGCCTCGCAATTCCCTCAACGGTGCAGCAGGGGCTCATGTCGATGGGGTTTCTGACAGTGCAGGGGCTTGTCAACTCCTTCGGCGAGCTGACCATGGCTGCCTATGGCGCCGCCATGCGGGTCGACGGTCTGACCTCCATGGCCATCATGAACCTCGGCCAGGCCATGTCCTTTTTCTCGGGCCAGAATGTCGGCGCCAAGCAGTTTGACCGGGTGAAAAAAGGCTATCGCAGCGCGCTTCTCATCGCCGCGGTATTCTGCATTTTTACCGCCCTGCTCGTGCGGAGCTACGGCGGTTATCTTATGCTGCTGTTTGTCAAGGCCGAGGAGACCATCGTTATTGAAATGGGCGCCCGATTTATCTCCATCATGTGCTATTTTTACTTTATCTTCGCCTTCATGAGCATCTCCTCCGGCCTGCTTCGGGGCGCCGGCGACGTGGTCTATCCCATGACCACCACCATTCTGAGCCTTGTCATCCGCATTGTGGCCGCCGTGTATCTTATCAAAACGCCGCTCGGGGCGCTGGGCCTCATCCTCGCAATGCCAATCGGTTGGGCGGTTGCGGGATTTGCCAATAACGTCCGCCTGGCCCGGGGACGGTGGAAGGAAAAAGGCGTCGTGTTGCCACCTTCTGTCATCATCGAAGAATGACGCGTACCCGCACAGCCGCTTGACAGATGGCTTTACAGGCATTATGATATTATGGTTACAAAAGGCGCTTTAGTCCATTGCGCCTTTCGCGGCGGATCATAGGTCCCCGCAGCTCAAGTAGGATAGAGCGACCGCCACCTAAGCGGGCGGTCGCCGTTTTCCCAAAACGGCCTAATATTTCATATGCGCCCGTAGCTCAGCGGATAGAGCACCCGCCTCCTAAGCGGGGGGTCGCGCGTTCAAGTCGCGCCGGGCGCGCCAAAAAAAGACATAGCTTTCCGTCAGAGGAAGGGTATGTCTTTTTTTATACAAAAGTGTGGTAACGTAACTATAAAACCAATTAGACAGGATCCATAGATAAACAGGGTTAAGAGGCGGCGTCTGGCTTGGTCCATGATTGCTGTTTGCTATGTTGATAGGGCCTCATTAAGTGATGGTACCTATGCAGACGGCGCCATCCTTGTAATACAGCGAGGCGCGCAACAAATCCTCTTTGATGTGAATGCTCGCTTCTCCGATCACAACCTTGGTTCCCTGATGAATCGTACCCGTGCAGCTGACATGGCCAAATCCCCTAATTCTGATGAGCAGGGTGACTTTCTTCAGCTGACCTTTTGCTTCTTCCAGTAAAAATGTGTTCGTATCATAGCTGTAGCCCACATTTTCAAGAATTTCCTTTTTTTCCGGCGGCAGACGGTTATCCGCCTCCATTTGTCGCAGCATCGTGATGAGCGGACTCAAATTCTTAATTGATTTTTCGAGCTCCGCTATCCGGGTCAATAACCCCTGCTGTCGTTCAATGACGCTGGAATCGGTGCCAAGCTCCAGTTTTGTTACGACACTCGCGGGAGAACCGATCGTTTGCGCCTCGATATCTCGTCCCGCCACATAGCTGCCGCCGATGATTTTGGCCCGCTGCCCGACAACTTTGATGCTTTTCCCGCATTTGGTGTCGCTGTTTAATATACATTCCGCTTTGATATCGCCTTTAACAAAAACAGTACAGTTTTCGATGAATTCGCATTTCAAATCTCCGTCACAGTACAGGCTGCTTCCGATGATGCCGCTGTGCAGCCTAATGTTGCCGCCGGCCTTGATCGTGGATGCTTCCACGATTCCTCTTACGTCTATATTTCCGCCAGATTCAATTTTAAGTCCCGGCAGCACCATGCCTGAGACGACCAGATTGCCGATAACCTTGATATTTCCCGTAGAGGTATCCACATCCCCTTTGACGAAAAATGTATCCTTCACATGGATGCTGTTACCGGTAAAGGAGACTTCACCATTTATTCTTGACAGGATGGCGGTGCCGTCTTCACTGAGTTCGGTGTTGCTACCAAGGTACGAAGGTACCGGCCGACCTTTTCTTTGCGGCAGCGCCGCCCCTTTTACCGAGATACCGGCCGAGCCCTCCGTAGGCAAGGTTATGATACAGAGAACCTGGCCCTGCATAACGCTTTCGGCAATGCCAAGGTCATAGTAATCGACTGACCCATCCTCTTTTTCCTTAGGTTTAAGGGCGTTCTGTTCGGTTCTGATCTTAAAGGATGCCATACCGTCAACGCCATCCACAGGGGCAACGCCGCAGGCGATCAATATTTCGCTTCGATAAACCGGCGCCGTCTCGATTTCTTTAAGCTTTTCAATGTTCACATTATACGATATTCCATGTTCGGACAGGGCCCCCTGCATTGCTTCAAAGGTCGGAGCAGCGCCGCCGTTATTTGGCGGTTCGATACTGATGTATGCTTCAAGCTCTTTATTGGCGACTATAATATGTATGGCTGCATCAACCGGAGGCGGGATATCGGATAAGACTGCACCCGGCGCATCATTTTGAATTTCAGCGGTTTGGCCAAAGGCACCCATATCCATATCTCCTTCTTTTAAATGCTACCATTTTGCAGTTACCTTTTGATACGGTCAATACATGATATATCGCTATACCTATATATCGGTACTTTTCGAAGAAAACTAATAACGTCATACGTCTTTGCCAAAATTCTTTTCCCGCTATTACCACAAACGACACAGCTCTTTGTCAAAGGAAGCTGTGTCGTTCTTTTTTGTGTCTTTTCTTGTGTGAAGCGGTATGGTATTATGGATTAAAATTTACTTTAAAAGGCGTTTGAAGGGGAGGCATTTTCAATGAATAAGATCACTTGTATCTGCTTAGGCGTAAGAAGTATGGAAAAATCCATTCAGTTTTACAGGGATGGGTTAGGGTTTCAAACGCAGGAGAAGGGGAATAGCCCCCATGTTATATTTTTCAATACGCCCGGTACAAAGTTTGAGCTCTATCCCTTAGATTTATTGGCCAAAGACATTTGCATGGAAAACCCTCCAAAAACAGCAACCGGCTTTGGCGGGATCACTTTGGCCTACAATGTTGAGCAAAAGGGCGACGTTGAAAAAGTGATTGAACTGGCTAGAAATGCCGGGGCTAAAATCGTCAAAGAGCCACAGGATGTTTTTTGGGGCGGACATCATGCGTATTTTGCGGACCTCGACGGTTATTATTGGGAAGTCGCCTGGGGTCCTGACTTCAAGTATGATGATAACGGTTTGCTGATATTTTAATGTGAGGTTGTAGGGAAGCATTGTTAGGAAGAAAAATTGGTATTTGCCTTTCAAGCAAAAAATGCACCTGCCAAAAAAGCGTTTCCCCTATTACTCTAAAGCAGCGGGAAAGTGTGGGTGCATTCACAAATATTCACATACCGGAGGAGCTGACGGCCCCGGCACGCCGCGGGCGGCTTTTCGGTTGGGGAGTTGCGAGGCTTGCCAACAATGTCCGTCTGGCCCGGGGGCGGTGGAAGGAAAAGGGCATCGTGCTGCCACCTTCCGTTATCATCGAGGAGTGACGCACCCCCGCAGGGCCGCTTGACATATGGCTTTGCAGGCATTGTGACATTATGGTCACAAAATGCGCTTTTGACCAAAAGCGTCTTTCGCGGCGGCTCATAGGTCCCCGTAGCTCAGTAGGATAGAGCGTCCGTCTCCTAAGCGGAAGGTCGCGCATTCGAATCGCGCCGGGGATGCCAGAAAATGAGGGCAAAATAGTTCTATGGTGTAAACAGCCAGTATCTATGCGCCCTCAGCGGGCTTTCACTTGAAAAAGTGGAAGCCCGCTTTTCGTGGGTTTTTCAGCTCGTCAGCTTCACTCTGTGGGAAATCAAACCCGCATGTGCAACTCAGCAGAAAAATGTATGGCCGAGGTTTTAGAAAATAAGACCTCAGCTTTTTTCGTTTAAAGTTATAATTAAGAATTGAGGTAAATACCATGGCGGGAGCTTTCCGGTACGCCGGAGGAATTGTATCAAATGGCAATCCGACATGCTTTTTTGATGGTTTTTACTTCAGTGTTACTACGGCTTTCACTGTCGGTTATGACGATAGAGTGCCCGCTTGTTTATCCGCAAAAATATTAGTCCAAATCGAGTGCGCTGTAAAGCTATATCTAATATCATATTTTATTGTGGTCGCTGATAGAAAAGCCTTGAGGCGATCCGTTCCAAAAAAACAGTCATTGCTCTTTTAACTCAGCGTAAACCTTGTCGAATTCCTGCTCAAATTCTAAAAATGTTTCCACAATTAAAGAGGAAAAATGTTTTCCTGATCCTTGAAGAATGATTTCTTGTGTTTTTTTATTGGAATAGGCTTCTTTATAAACACGCCTTGAACGCAGGGCATCATATACATCAACCAGCGCCATTATTTGTGCTGACAATGGAATTTCTTCTCCACACAGGCCTTCAGGATACCCACTACCATCCCATTTTTCATGATGAGACTGAGCTATTTCAATGCCAATTTTAATGAAATAATTCCCCGGATAAATTTGATATACTTCTTTCAATGTTTTGGCACCAATAGATGTGTGCTGCTTCATTTCTTCGAACTCTTCCGGCGTCAACTTCCCGGGTTTCAAGAGTATTACATCTCTCACCCCAACCTTACCAATATCATGCAAAGGACTTGCTTTCTTAAGGGTATCAATAAATTCCGCATTTATCCTGTCTTTATATTCGGGATGCATACTCAGATTTTCAGCCATTAGCCGACAGTAAATCTGTATGCGTTTTAAATGATCTCCAGTCTCTTTATCACGGGCTTCTGCCAACTTTGCCAATGCAAAAATGGTTTCCATCTGAGATTCCGAAATTTCTTTTACCTTTTCTTCAACCATTTGTTTTAAATTTCTATTGTGAGCTTCAAGTTCCTTTTGGAAAAATCGAAGCTTTAAATGCGTGTCTACGCGAGCTTGAACTTCTTCCAATTGAAATGGTTTTTCTATATAGTCGACTCCCCCCTGTTCAAACGCCTTTACTTTATCCTTTGTACCAGTAAGTGCGCTCAGATAGATCACCGGTATTTCCTTAAGCCTTTCATCTCTCTTAAGATACCTGCATACTTCATACCCGTCCATACCCGGCATCATCACGTCCAGCAGGATTAAGTCAGGCAGTTCTTCGCTTGTGTTCAGAAGTTTAATTGCCTTCTCACCGCTTAAGGCAACTTGACGCTTATACTGCTTTGGGAGCGCATTGTCAAGAACCTCGATAGCCTCAGGGCTGTCGTCAACTATGAGTATCTTTTTAACAAAACTACTGTTGTCGTTTTCCATCATCCGACACCTCCCCAATACCATTTAGTGTTTCATTAAAGATGCTTAATGCACCTTCAAAATCATATTGATCAACATAGTCTTTCATCTCTGCTGCCTTTTTTGAAAAAGATGTGTTTTTTGTCTGTCTAACGATCTCCTCAACACACTCTACAGCATCCATGTCATTGTCGTGCAGTAATTTCCCCAGTTTGTCTAAAATTGGTTTCAGCAGAACAATATCTGCTCCCACTGGGCGCGTGTTTTGCATAGCTTCCATATTTTTCATCATTATAGATAAAGATATGGAAGCTAAGGTCTGCTCCAAAGCCTGTTCAAGCTGCTCCAGGAACAGTTTTACATCATTGAGCGTGTTAACGCGAAACTCTGCCTCAAGGGCACCGGCGTTAAGATATACATCTTGAGCACCTATGTTTCCCGCTGCCCCTTTGATGGTATGGGCCAGCAATTCAGCTGCTTTAAAATCACCATTGTCTAAGGCGTATCGGATTTCCTTAATTGTATGCTTGTGATTTTCATGGAATTTTACCAGCAGCTTGAAATAAAGCCTCTGGTTGCCGCCCAAACGGCCTAAACCTGTTTGCACGTCGATACCAACAAGATTTGGCATGGTCTCTATGTTCATTGCAAAAGTTTCGTCTGTTGATGAGTCCGGTGCAGTTACATCAGGTGCAGTTACATCAGGTGCCGTTTCCCCCGGGATTCCTTGCGTCTTCTTTGTCCAATATGCAATTTTCTGAAACAGTTGGGTTGTGTCAATTGGTTTAGCGACATAGTCGTTCATGCCCGCCAGTAGACATTTTTCCTGATCGCTTAGCAAAGCATTTGCCGTCATTGCGATAATCGGCAGCTCTGCAAAAATCGGGTCTTTTCGTATTTCCCTTGTAGCATCATAGCCATCCATGATTGGCATCTGTATATCCATGAGGACAATATCGTACGTGTTTGTCTTTACCTCATCAATTGCTTGCCTACCATTGTTGACGATTGTCACTGTCAGTCCGGCTTCCTGCAGGATCTCCTTCGCTACTTCCCAGTTTATTTCATTGTCCTCCACCAGCAAAACCCGTATGCCGTAAAGCTGCGGCAAATACGCGGTATCGTTTTTTCCCTCCGCGTCTGTACTGATTTGCTTTAAACTCTCCTTGCCGCAAACATGAATAATCGCATTAAACAGCAGTGACGGAGTAATCGGCTTATACAAAACAGCTTCCAGCAACCCGATCTGCTCCGCTTTCTCTTGCACTCCCTCGTCTCTGTAGGCAGTGAGCAGAATTATGGAAGGTGCTTTTCCGAGTGCATACAGCGACTTGATACGCTTCGAGGCCTCTATTCCGTCCATTCCAGGCATCTTCCAGTCCATAATAATTAAGTCATAGCTATGATTCTCTTTTGTCTTTTCCAATATTGCGATTGCCTCCTCTCCGGAGGCGCTCATTGTCACGTTGAAATACATATCTGCTAACATACTTTCGATAATTTCTCTGCTGTCCTCTTTATCATCTACCACCAGAACTTTTATTCCCCGGCTCCCTAACGAGTTCTTATATTGACGAAATCGTTCTTTATCTGCAACGATATCTGCAGCAATATCTGCAGCATTGTCTGCAACATTAATCTTGATCGTAAAGAAGAATATACTGCCCGCGCCCAATTCACTCTCGACCCAGATATCCCCGTTCATCATTTTAACCAAATCCTGCGAGATGGAAAGGCCGAGACCTGTACCTCCATATTTGCGGGTTGTGGATACATCCGCCTGCGTGAACGGTTGAAAGAGTCTCATGATTTGTTCCTCCGTCAAGCCAATGCCTGTGTCTTTTACGGAAAACTGAATCATGGCACTTATCCCATCATTCTCCAGTAACTCCGCCCGGATCACAATCTCTCCTTTTTCGGTAAATTTAACCGCATTGCTGGCCAGATTTAATATGATCTGTCCCAAACGTTGTGAGTCTCCACTTAAGTTTATGGGCACATCCTTATCGATGGATACCGTTAGCTTCAGCCCTTTTCCATACATTTTGACGCTGACTTGGCTGACAGCGTTTTGCAGCAGTTCAGCAAGATTAAAAGTGGCAATCTCCAGTTCAAACTTACCAGCTTCAATTTTAGATAAATCCAGAATATCACTGATCAGTCCAAGCAATGTGTGAGAAGATATTTTAATTTTACTTAAATAATTACGCTGTTGCGTTGACAGATCGGTTTTTAGGGCTAACTCTGAATAACCCACAATTGCGTTTAGGGGCGTACGAAGTTCATGGCTCATATTGGAAAGAAAAGCGCTTTTTAGTTGGCTTGCCTCATCCAGTTGCTTCTTCTGCAGCTCCAGCTCAATGTTTTGTTCTTTAAGCTCATGGGTCTGCATCGCCCATTTCCCTTTTTCTTTGTTTTGAAAAGCAAGTTCTTTATTGGCAATGATTAGTTCTGCCGCACGCTTTTCTTTCTCCTCGCTTTGATAGGCCAACTCTTTATCGGCAACGACAAGCTCTGCCGCACGCTTTTCTTTCTCTTCGCTTTGATAAGCCAGCTCTTTATCGGCAACGACAAGCTCTGCCGCACGCTTATCCTTCTCTTCGCTTTGATAGGCCAACTCTTTATCGGCAACGACAAGCTCTGCCGCAGGCTTATCCTTCTCTTCGCTTTGATAGGCTAGCTCTTTATCGGCAACGACAAGCTCTGCCGCACGCTTATTCTTCTCTTCGCTTTGATAGGCTAGCTCTTTATCGGCAACGACAAGCTCTGCCGCACGCTTATCCTTCTCTTCGTTTTGAAAGGCCAACTCCTTGTTGGCAATTACCAACTCGGCTGCACGCTTATCTTTCTCTTCGTTTTGAAAGGCCAGCTCCTTGTTGGCAATTACCAACTCGGCTGCACGCTTATCTTTCTCTTCGTTTTGAAAGGCCAGCTCCTTGTTGGCAATTGCTAATTCGGCCGCACGCTTCTCTTTCTCTTCGTTTTGAAAGGCCAGCTCCTTGTTGGCAACTACCAACTCGGCCGCACGCTTCTCTTTCTCTTCGTTTTGAAAGGCCAGCTCCTTGTTGGCAATTACCAACTCGGCCGCACGCTTCTCTTTCTCTTCGTTTTGAAAGGCCAGCTCCTTGTTGGCAATTACCAGCTCGGCCGCACGCTTATCTTTCTCTTCGTTTTGAAAGGCCAGCTCCTTGTTGGCAATTGCTAACTCGGCCGCACGCTTCTCTTTCTCATCGTTTTGAAAGGCCAGCTCTGCTGCACGCTTATCTTTTTCTTCACTTTGAAAGGCAAGCTCTTTATTGGCAATGATTAGCTCTTCTGCACGTTTTTCTTTCTCCTCGCTTTGAAAGGCAAGCTCTTTATTGGCAATGATTAACTCTGCTGCACGTTTTTCTTTTTCCTCGCTTTGAAAGGCAAGCTCTCTGTTGGCAATGATTAGCTCTGCTGCACGTTTATCTTTTTCTTCACTTTGAAAGGCAAGCTCTTCATTGGCAATGATTAGCTCTGCTGCACGCTTATCCTTCTCTTCGTTTTGAAAGGCAAGCTCTTTATTGGCAATAATTAGCTCAGCTGCACGTTTTTCTTTCTCTTCGGCTTCTTTTAATCTCGTTTCCAGTTGCTCAGCTGGAGACTCAATAATTAACCGTTTATTAAAATTGTCATTCAAGTTGCATTTCCTCCTGTGTGCTCATTTACGGGCCTCTCGTATCATTTATACACACTAATCCCTAAAATCTGCGTCTGAAATATAAACGAGGATTTTTTACTGATTCATCCAATTCTTTTTCAAACGCGCTTTGATTATTACCCTATAATATAAATACATTTTACTTTTATTATAATTATTTGTCAACAAATATTTCCAATTAAATTTGATATAATTATTATGATTATTCGCACGGCATGAATGTTCCGCCGTGAACGCACGGCGTGTCCGTTATCCTAAACCTTTACTGATGAATCCCGACACCCCGACCGCGGTGCGATGAGTATGATATATGTGTTGAAAATCAAATGATGAAACGTAGAGGATTTGATTCCCAAAACAAATATTCTACGTCGTATCAAAGAGCGTTATGACGTTGACTTTACTTTTAGAATAATCCCAGCAATATATGCAGGCGATGTTAATCGCTGCTTGGCCCCAAATAGAGAAGTAATCGAGTTCTGTTTTAAACTGAGACTGGTATTGATATTGATTTATATGTATTTAATACTACGGATTAATGAACTCGTGATGTACATCTCAAAATCAAGTTTCGATTTGTCGGGTGGACAATAAGGAATGCCAATCAAATTTGCACGATTGCTCCAAAACGATATATCTTCCGTCAACGGGTGGGTGTGTCTTCTTTTTTTCCGAAAAGCATGGTAATATGATTAAATATTGCGATGTCAGATTGAAATATGCCGGGAGGACATTCGAATGATCCGGGAAATATGTTTGGGCAATATTATGGTAGACTGCGATGATGAAAAAAAGCTGTGTGAATTCTACCATAAACTGCTCGGATGGGAAAAACGAAATATGTTTGGACATCCTGCAGTGTGCAGCAAAGGCGGAATCGCATTTTTGTTTTCCGAAGAGAACGATTATATTCCCCCCATATGGCCGGAAGAAAAAGAAAAGCAGCAAAAGCAAATGCATTTTGATTTTCAGGTTCCGGATGTTTCAGCGGCAGTTGAATATGCCGAATCTCTCGGTGCCGTCAAAGCAGTTTCCCAATTTGACGCAAGCAAATTTGTCACCATGATAGATCCCGCCGGACATCCGTTTTGTCTTTGCACCAAAGATAGTATCGCATAATAATCCTATCAATTCCTATCCTCTTGAGCGTTCTTACCCAGCACGCCGCCGACCGTCATCAACCCTGTGTCACCCACTTGCCCGGATGCGGTTTGTGACGTAGCTCTCTTTCCAAGAATGCTCCGCTTAGGGCCTTGAACATGTTGTAATGGCGTCGGGATGAGGAATGCCGTGATATACACATCCGCCGACACGCACGGAGATTTAGCGAAAAGACATTTTTAGAGCAGCGAAAGCTGTAAAAGGACGACTATGTCATTGGCCGGCGACTGCAGCCGCTGTGCACGGTATATGCAATGATGGTACTGCCCGAAACAGAGGCCGCAACCGCCGCGAGGGAATACCGGTTGCTGAGGCTGCCGACCCGGCAAAAGCTGCACGCGGTGCCGTTGAGTGACCCGCAACGTGCGGGCGCCGTCACCCAACTCAGCACGTCGGAGGCGCTCACACCCTGACATGCCCCGGGCAGCTCCCAAAAGAAATACGGAGGTATTTATGAGCAAACGCAAACGCTTTTTTTACGATATGAACACCTGCATCGGCTGCGGCTCCTGCCAGGTGGCCTGCAAGGACCGGCACGATCTGCTGCCAGGTGAATATTTTCGTCGGACAGGCATACTGGCGGTGCAGACGCCTGCGGGAAAACGGGAGATCCCCTACTCCTTCTCCTGCAATCACTGTGAAAAGCCGGCTTGCGTGGAGGTCTGTCCCACCGGCGCCATGTATCAGGCGGAAGACGGGCTTGTCCTCCATGACGACACACTCTGCATCGGCTGCGGCCGCTGCTACTGGAATTGTCCGTACGGCGAGGTTTCCTTCAGTCAGACCCGGGGTGTAGCGCAAAAGTGCGACACCTGCCTATCGCTGCGGGAACAGGGCCTCCCACCTGCCTGTGTGGCAGCATGCCCCACAAAGAGTCTGCGCTTTGGGGAGATTGATGAGGCCGAGGGTGGGACGCTTGCGCTCCCCTTCCTGCCCGACCCCAAACTGACCGAGCCATCCACGCGGATATGCAAACCGAAGGCGCTGGAGGGAAACGGCCATGAATGAGATAAAAACGAAATATGTGGTGTTGGGCTCCGGCGCTGCCGGCGTGACGGCGGCTAAAGCCATTCGGGACAAAGACTCCGAGGGGCGCATCGTCCTCGTTTCAAGCGAAGAGGAAATGACCTATAAGCGCCCGATGCTCAGCAAAACGCCCCTGCGCTCGCTGCGACTTGCCTGTGTGGCGCTGCACGAAGACGATTGGTATGAGCAGCAGCGCATTGAACTGATGTTAGGGCGGCAAATCCTTGCGCTTGACCCCGCAGGAAAAATCGTCACGCTGGACGACGGGGTAATCTTGTATGAAAAGTGCGTCTACGCCCTCGGCGGATACAACTTTGTGCCGCCCTTCAAGGGGGTCGACTTGCCGGGCGTTTTGACCGTACGGACCATCGAAGACGTGCGGCGCATGAAGCGGTCGGCCTTAGGCTCGGACCGCGCCGTCATCATCGGCGGCGGCGTCATCGGACTTGAGATCGCGCTGGAGCTTGCGCGCTACGGCATGGACGTCACGGTGCTGGAGGCGCTGCCCCGTTTGATGCCGCGGCAGCTCGACCCCGACACCTCCGAGCGGCTGCAATCGCTTTTAAAGGGCCTGCACATTTGCACCGGCGTCACGGTGGCGGAAATCGGCGGCGACGGCCGGGCGTCATGGGTCTCTCTTGCCGACGGCCGGGTTTTCCCCTGCGGGCTCGTCATGGTCTCCTGCGGTCAAAAGGCCAGTATCGCAGTTGCGCAAGCAGCGGATATCCGCTGCGGGCGCTGTGTCATCGTCAATGAACACATGGAGACAAGCGCCTCGGACATATGGGCCTGCGGCGACTGCGCCGAATATCAAGGTGTCAATGTCGCCCTCTGGGCTCAAGCCGTGGCCGGGGGCGAAATCGCCGGTGCCAATGCGGCAGGGGGGCAGGAGACACTCCCCCCGTTTGACCAGTCCCTCATCCTGAACAGCGAGGTCATGAGTCTGTTCGCCCTCGGTGATCTGGGCCAAAGCCCCGATAAAACCTATGAATGCGCCCTGGAAGAGCGCCGTTTTAACGATTTTTCCATCAACGCACGGCTGCCTTTTGCCGTGGAAAAGCGGTTTTACGCAGACGGACGCCTTGTGGGCGGCTGCATCCTCGGCAATTTGTCGGGCATGGAACAAATGAAGCAGGAGATCCTGCGGGGGGCGACGAAATGAACGAGAAACTGCTAAGCCGATATACGCGCTTTCACTTGCTGCGCCTGTTTTTTGAAGACCTCGAAGCCTGGAAAGAAAGCTGCCAACTGGCCGGAATCGATTCCACCCTGACGCAGCTTGAATATGATTGGCTCTTAAAAGGCACCGACGCCAACATCTATGTGCCCGTGTGGGCCTCAGCCTGTATTTCCGGCATGGACATTTTGCTAAACGAGGTCACGCTCGAGGTCATCACGTTTTATAAGGCGCACGGATATGTGCCTGTCGGCATGGACGGCAACCCGCCCGACTTCATCGGCGAACAGCTGCGCTTTCTTGAATATCTCACCCGGTGCGCCCTTTCGGGCGGAGCAGCGTTCGCGCAGGATGCGGAAACCTTTATCGACCGGTTTGCACTGGATACGGTTCGGGTGATGGGCGCCGCGCTGAAAAAGGCCACGGAGCACCCCGAGGTACAGGCGGTGCTTCGTCTGGCGGAGGAGACGCTGACGGGTACAGGCCGCAAAATCCTGCCAAGTGAGGAGCAGCTTGACTCTTTTGACAGTTATATCTGGAAACAGCAGCCGCCCATCCCCTTGGAGGATGAACGCATCGTCAGTCACGCCAGCTTCAACGACTGCGGCGGCCGCTGCAAAATGCTGTCCCGGGTGCGGGAGGGGTGTGTCCTCTCCATCGGCCCGGACAGCGGCGCCGAGGTCTATTTTTCCGGCTGTCCGAGAGGGGCCGCCTACCGCCAGACCTTTTTAAATTCGCGCCGCCTGCGCTATCCGATGGAACGCGTGGGGCAGCGCGGCGAGGGTCTTTTCCGCCGCATCACCTGGGAGGAGGCGGAGAGGCAGGTCGCCGCCGCAATAAAGGAGACTAAGGCCGACGGGCCCTCGTCCCGGTATGTGATGGCTGGCGCCGGAGTCGTCTGCCCCATGCGGGGCAGCGACATGATTCGCCGCCTACTGGCCCTTGACGGCGGATATCTCGGCTATTACAGCACCTACAGCATCGGCTGTGCACTGGCCGTTTTGCCGCGGATGTTCGGCGAGCTCGTCGTCGGCAGCCACGAGGAGGAGATCCTAAACGCAAAGCTGCTGCTTCTCTGGGGCAACAACCTCGTGACCAACCACTTCGGCAGCGCGCAAAAGCGCATGCTCATGGAGGCAAAGGCCAGAGGTACCCGCATCATCGTCATCGACCCACGGAAAAGCGACACGGCCATCGCTGCTGCCGACCAGTGGATTTCCATCCGTCCCTCCACCGACAGCGCTCTGGTCGACGCCATGGCTTTCGTCATCCGCGAGAAAAAGCTGTATGACAAGGACTTTTGTGACCGCTTTTGCATCGGCTTTGACGAAGAACACATGCCGGCGGGCGTGCCCGCGGGGGAGAGCTATTTTTCCTATCTGTCCGGTGTAAAGGACGGGGTGGAAAAGACCCCGGCCTGGGCGGAGGGGATCACCGGTGTGCCGGCGGATGTCATTGAAGCCTTAGCGGTGGAATACGCCACTGCGAAATACGCATGCCTCTTGCCGGGCCTTGGCCCGCAGCGCACCTTAAACGGTGAGGCGACCTACCGCAGCATCCTGACGCTGCCCTGCCTGATCGGCAGCTTTGGCAAGCCCGGGGGCGGGGTCATCCTATGGACCCGCCCCTCCTGCCCGAGGCCCACCATCACGCCAATTGACAACCCGTATCCGGCGTCCATTCCGGTGTTCCAGTGGTGGCGGGCGCTCGACTGCCCCGAGACGCTGGACGCAAGCAGGGGCCTTTTGGGCGTCCAAAAGCTTGATACGAAAGTGAAGCTTGTCTTCAGCCTCGCCAGCGGCATGCTGTTAAATCAGCACTCCGACATCAACCACACCCTGCAAATTTTGCGCGAACCAACGCTTCATAACCGGATCGTGCTGTCCGACCTATTCATGACGCCTAGCGCAAAAGGCGCCGACCTGGTGCTGCCGGCGCCCTCCTTCTTTGAGACCGAAAACCTCTGCGCACCCTGGGCCGGCGAGGATTATATGCTGTTTAACCACGCCGCCATCCCGCCGCTCTTCGCTTCTCGGCTGGAGCTCGACTGGATCGGCGAGGTTGCCGGGCAACTTGGTCTGCGGGAAGCTTTTTGCGCCGGAAACCAAACGCTCGACGACTGGCTGCGGGGCGCTTGGGGAAATTTTCAAAAGCTCGTGCCAAATGCCCCCGACTACGACAGCTTCAAGGAAAAGTCCATTGCGGTTTTCAGCGCCGCCCAGCCGAAGAACGCATTCCAGCAGAATTTCGATGCGGGCGTGCCCTTCAAAACCCCCTCCGGCAAGATCGAGATTTTCATCAAGGAGCTGTACGACCGGAAAATTCCCGAGGTCCCGGCGATACCGGCCTATGTCCCGGTGGAAGAGGGGGCGGAAGATGCGCAGCGCGCCGTCTATCCGCTGCAGTTCATCGGTTTTCACAGCAAACGCCGCTGCCACAGCATCCATGACCAAAACGCCTGGCTCGATGAGCTTGAGCCGCCGCGGCTTTGGATCCATACGGCGGACGCTGCAAAGCGCGGCGTTTCGGATGGGGATCTGGTGGAGATTTTCAATGCCCGCGGGCGGATGCGCATCCCTGCGTTTGTCACCGACCGCATCACGCAAGGCGTTGTGGCCGCGAATCCCGGCGCCTGGTACACGCCGGACAAAGAGGGCGTCGAGACGCATGGAAGCATCAACGTTCTCACCATGTCCCACCGGGCGACACCCTTAGGCAACGCGAACCCGCAGCATACTAACCTTGTTGAGGTTAAAAAAGCATGACGGCGACTGGGTGCTTGCATCCCTGTCCCCCGATGACAAGGGTCGCCTATACAAAAGGCAAAGAGAATTATATCCTGATTGTTTTACCCTACTTGGGTTTTTGAATCGCAATTTGCCTTTCCATGAGGGTATTATTCTCCGCGGAATGAAACGGGCTCTTCGGAAAGGCTTGAATAAGATGACGGGAGGAATTACGATGATCAACGGTATATGTCTGGGCAATGTAATGGTTGACTGCGACGATGAAAAAAAGCTGTGTGAATTCTACTGTCAATTGCTCGGATGGGAAAAGCACAGCATGTTCGGCCATCCCGCATTATGCGGCAAAGGCGGAATCGTGTTTTTGTTTATCGAAGAGGCGGACTATATCCCGCCGGTATGGCCGGAGGAAAAAGATAAGCAGCAAAAACAGATGCATTTTGATTTTCAGGTCCCGGATGTTGCCGCGGCAGTTGAATGTGCCGTATCTCTCGGTGCCGTCAAAGCAGCTTCACAATTCGGCGCAGACAAATTTGTCACCATGATCGATCCCGCCGGGCATCCCTTCTGCCTTTGCGCCAAAGGCAATATGGCTTGAGCCTGTCATGTCCGATTCGTCGGGTAGGCAGTATCCTTTGAACCTGCATCATCTTTTTCACGCCGCTTCGCATAAAAATGTGCCCGGCGGCACTGTCTCCCGAACACGGTCCAATATTTGTCCCACTTTTAAAAAAGTGCCGTTAAGTCCCAGTGCACTCCATCATGATGATAATAGGAGGAATTGCAGTGATTTTCGCGACCGGCGACACGCACGGGGATTTCCGGCGGTTTGGAAATCGTGTGTTTTTTGAGCAGAGCCGGCTGTCAAAGGACGACTATATCGTCGTCTGCGGCGACTTCGGCATCTGGGACAACAGTGCCGCGGAAAACTACTGGCTCGACTGGCTAAACGCCAAACCCTTTACGACGCTGTTTGTCACCGGAAATCACTCCAACTACGAGCTTTTGGCCACCTATCCCGTAAAACAGTGGCACGGCGGAGCGGTGCAGTTCATCCGCCCCTCGATCATCCACCTCATGCGCGGGCAAGTTTTCGACATCGGCTCAAAGCGCATCTTCACCATGGGCGGCGCCTCCTCCCACGACATCAAGGACGGAATTTTGGACCCCTTCGCGCCGGACTTTAGGGCGCGGCGCAGGGCGCTCGACGCAAGGCGCGGCATGTACCGCGTCAACCGCGTCTCCTGGTGGAGGGAGGAACTTCCAAGCTCGGAAGAATACAAAACGGCGCTTAAAAATCTCGACACCTGCGGGTGGAGGGTGGACTATGTCGTCACCCACTGCTGTCCGTCCTCCATCCAGGACATCGTCGGGCGGGGTCTGTATCCCAACGACGCACTGACCGATTTTTTCGAGGACATTAAGGGTAAATTGGATTTTGACTGCTGGCTGTTCGGCCATTACCACGACAACCGTGTCGTTGCCGGGAAGTACATATTGCTCTATGAGCAGATTGTGGAGTTGCGGTAGCTGAATTTATGTAAGAAGCGGTTGTGACCGGCAGGTGCCAAATTGAAAGTGCTTTTAGCGGCGGGTTGTTGGCCCACAGCTGCGGAGATGCCGCAATCATAATTCCCCGTAACAAAGGGGCATATATGCTCGTGTTTGCAAAAATACAACTTAGAGAATGCGCGCCGCACCATGCGCGAAACCCGGACCCCGGTTAATCAGATACAGGAATAGGGTGGTACTGTGAACAAGTCCCTGATTGTCTATTACTCGCTCTTTGGAAATACGAAGAATTTGGCGCTCGAAATTGCAAAACAAACGGGTGGGACGCTTCATGAGTTAATTCCGGAAGTAAAATATTCCTTTGACTACAATACCGCCGCCAAAGAGGTCAGAAGTCAGATTGCTTCCGAATTTTGCCCGAAGCTGATATCGGGTGGCGAGCCGACCGATATGTACCATACGATATTTATCGGCACGCCCAACTGGTTTAAAAGAGTCGCGCCTCCGGTCAGGAGCTTTCTTATGCAGCACGATCTCGCGGGCAAAACAGTCATCCCTTTTTGCACACATGGAGGTGGCGGACTTTGCCAAATCGAACAGGATATCGCCGGGGCATGTCCGAATTCCAAAATTCTGCCCGGTATTGCCGTAAGCGGTGTCGTTATCCCGAAAGACGTTGAAAACTGGCTTGCAGCAATCGGATATAGCAATAAGGATTGCATATATCCTGACTGTTGACGATGAGTCTCCTCGCTTTGCAAAATAAGCTCTTTTCCCCCCTTTATAAATAAGCCGGGCAACCCTGTCCCCGGCTTTTTTCATATTCTTTTTGATTCCCCGGGGACTTGTTCGGCGGCCGATGAGATTTTTTATCTGGCCGCGGGGCGACATTGTGTTCATACTTGAAACGGTTTCACAAAAGGCCTTTATAGAAAACACAACGAACGGTACTGCATCGAGGTAACATTTTCCTGCGGCATCCGACTAAAATCCAGAAATTCAACTTATCCCAGACGGCCCCGGGCAATCCGGGCATAATCAAAGGGACCGCATGACTGCATCGAAAAGAGGGCGCGAAAAATGAACCACATCCTGCTTTTGGAGGACGACCTGAGCTTAATCGAAGGGCTGGAGTTTTCCCTGAAGAAAAATGGCTTTGCCGTCACGGTCTGCCGGACGGTCAGGGAGGCCCTTGCGGCCTTGTCAAAACAGACGTTCGACATGCTGCTGCTCGATTTGACGCTGCCGGACGGCAGCGGATTTGAGGTCTGCAAAACGGCGCGGCAGGCGTCCCTCGTGCCCATCATATTCCTGACGGCCTCTGACGAGGAGGTCAACATCGTCATGGGCCTCGATATGGGCGGGGACGACTACATCACAAAGCCGTTTCGGCTAAACGAGCTTATTTCGAGAATCGGTGCCCTGTTGCGCCGCGCCGGCGTGTCAAACGCCCAGCCGGGTGAGCTTCGCTCAAACGGCATTGTCGTGCGCACCGGCGAGGGCCGGGCCGCGAAAGGCGGCGTGGAGCTTGAGCTGACAGCGGCGGAGTACCGTCTGCTGTGCCTCTTTATGCAAAATCCGGGTGCCGTCCTGACAAGGGGCGTTATCCTCGACAGGCTTTGGGACGGGAGCGGCAGCTTTGTCGACGACAACACGCTGTCGGTCTATGTGCGGCGTCTGCGAAGCAAAATCGAGGACGATGCGGAAAATCCTCTGTACTTATTGACGGCAAGGGGCGTGGGTTACAAATGGAACGTTATCGGGTGATGTTTAACGATAAGGCCGTCCGCCGCGGAGCCGTCGCTGTCGCGGCGATCCTGCTTGCCATGATGCTCGCGGGGCAGCTTGCCGTCGCCGCCATAGTGCAAGACTATAAGAGCTCCATGATAGCGCATGACTTCGCCGTTGCGGGAGCAATGTCTGCCGGTGGGCTTAAAAACAGTCAGATTGCCGCGGCCTTTGTCTCGGACAAGACGGCGGCAGACGCCGACGCGGGGCGCACCCTGCTCTCGGCCGCGGGGTATGACGAAGAGACGCGCACCGGCCTGCTGCCCCTTGTCGCAGAGCTACACCAAAAACACGCGTTTTATATGTTTGCCCTCTCGCTCCTCTTCTCCCTTGCTGTCCTCTGTGTCCTATGCCGGCAGCAGGCCCTTCGAGACAGGCGCCTTGAAGCCGCCGCCTCGGAGCTTTTCCGCTTTTTGGGCGGAGACACCACCGTCCGGCTTGCGGACTGCGGCGAAGGCAGCCTTTCGGCGCTCTTTGCGGCGGTCAACGCCATGGCGACCTCCCTGACCGCCCACATCGAAAAAGAAAAACGAGACCGGCTCTTTTTGAAGGACACGATCTCCGACATCTCGCATCAGTTCAAAACCCCACTCGCAGCCCTCTCCATGTATACCGACATCATAGCGCAGGAGTGCGCCGACGGTGCTGTGGTCGAGAGCTTTACAGAGAAAAGCCGGCGGGAGCTTGCCCGGATGGAGGGTCTCATTCAAAACCTCTTAAAGCTGGCACGGCTTGACGCGGGGGCCATCGAGCTCACAAAAGCCCTCTGCCCCCTTCGCCCCTTTTTGGAAAATCGCGCCGCCGCCTTTGCCACCAGGGCCGGACTTGAGCATAAGGAAATCCGCCTTTCTGGCGGCGACGCGGTCTTGCTGTCCTTTGACGAAGTATGGCTTGGTGAAGCGGTCGACAACATCCTCAAAAATGCGCTCGACCATACAAAGCCCTTCAACACTATCGAAATCTCCTGCGAGGAGACGGCGGTCACAAAACAGATCGTCATCCGTGACGACGGCGAAGGCATCCACCCCGAGGACATCCACCATATTTTCAAACGGTTTTACCGAAGTCGGTTTTCCAAAGATCAGCAGGGCGTCGGCATCGGGCTTGCCATTGCCAAAGCCATTGTCGACCGGCACGGAGGCACCGTCACCGTGCAAAGCGAACTGGGGCAGGGCGCACTGTTTTGTCTGACTTTCCCGAAGCTTACGAATCTGTAAGACTAAATTCACCGGAAAGTAAGACGGCCCTGCTACAATCATCACATCAAATAAATGTGAGGTGCAGCCACTTGGATATTTTGGAAGTTCGGGATCTATGCAAAACGTACGGCTCGGGGGAGACAAAGGTCGAGGCCTTGAAAAACGTCTCTTTCACCGTTGCAAAAGGTGAATTTGTCTCGGTAATCGGTCCCTCCGGCTCGGGAAAAAGCACCCTGCTCAATATGATCGGGGCACTTGATTACCCGACGTCGGGCAAAGTGTTTATCGATGGCCGGGACATCGACGCGATGACAGAGGAGGAGCTGTCAGTTTTCCGCCGGCGCAGCATCGGCTTCATCTTTCAGGCCTACAATCTCGTGCCGGAGCTCAATGTGGAGGAGAATATCACACTTCCGCTTTTGCTCGACTATAAAAAGCCGGACAGGCAGTACATCGATGAACTTTTAAATGTTTTAGGGCTTACAGAGCGCAGGCATCACCTGCCAAACCAGCTGTCCGGCGGGCAGCAGCAGCGGGTTGCCATCGGGCGCGCCCTTGCGGCGCGGCCCGCCATCATTTTAGCCGACGAGCCGACCGGAAATCTCGACAGCAAAAACAGCCGGGACGTCATCAATTTGCTCAAGCTGTCGGTCGAGCGGTACAGCCAGACCCTGATCATGATCACGCACAACCAAAGTTACGCCTCCTTTGCCGACCGGGTCTTTCAGGTCGAGGACGGCATGGTGACACAGCTTGGAGGCCACGCGTAATGAACAGCTTTCTTGCCCTGTCCGGGCGAAACCTTACCGCCCACAAAAAAAGAACCCGGCTCTCCATTATGAGCATCGCCTTGTCGGTCGCGCTTGTCGTGGGGATTTTTTCGATGATGGACGTCTTTATTCGGTTTGAAAAGCAGCAGGTCATCCACGATTTCGGAAATTACCACATCCTAATCAAAGACGCGGCACCCGAAGAGACGGCCGCCGTCTCAAGCCGAATCGACGTGAAAAACACCGGCACCTGGACCGACTTCGGGGACGGCAGCGTAAACGGGAGTCAGTGCTCCGTTTTGGCTCTCGACGAAAATTTCGCCCCCAATATGCAAATGACCCTTCAGGAAGGGGCTTACCCGAAGGCTGCGGATGAAGTGATGCTGGAGGACTGGGGGGCCAAAAAGCTTGGTGTCCATGTGGGTGACACGGTTGATTTGACCTTATCGGGCAGTTCCAGAAGCTCCTTTACAATCAGCGGTATTATTTCGGACTACGCGAGCACGAAGGCGGCGGATGAGATCGGCGTCGTCATCTCCACAAAGGCCGCCGCAGTGGGCACGGCCGAAAAGGGGCACTATTTCTTAATCGAGTTCAAGGACCATGTCGACATCGGCGAGGCCGAACAGGAGATCAAAGAGGCACTGCAGATCCAAGGTGACCGCATCGGGCACAACGAACGCCTCCTTGCCATCATCGGCGAGAGCGACCACAAAGCGGCGATGGGATTCTATCAGGTTGGAGCGGTTTTATCCGCCATCGTTTTGATTGCCGGAGTCGTGATGATTTACAATACCTTCAACATCTCGGTCATGGAGCGAATTCGGGCGTTCGGTCTTTTGCGTTGTGTCGGGGCGTCCAAGCATCAGATTCGGCGGCTCGTCCGGCAAGAGGGATATATGCTGCTGCGGTGGGCGCTCCCGTTTGGCATATTGCTCGGCATGGCGGCCACGCTGTTTTGCAGTGCGCTGTTAAAATATTTCAACGGCTATATTTTCTCGGGGATACCCGTTTTCACCCTCAGCCCCATCGGCATTTCTTCCGGCATTGTGATCGGCACCCTGACCGTTTTTGTCGCCACGCTGCTGCCGGCGAAGAGGGCGTCCGATGTGTCGCCTGTCAGCGCCTTGACAGGTATCGGCGAAATCCGGCTAAAAAAAGCCAAAAAACAGGGGCGACTCACCAAGATGATACCTGTGGAGACGGCAATGGGGGTTAATACCGCTTTTGCGAAAAAAAAGACCCTGGTGCTGATGTCGGCCTCCATCGCGCTCAGCGTCATCCTGTTCTTAGGGTTTAGCGTGCTGATCAATTTTCTGTATTCGAGCTTGAAGACGTCCAAGCCCTATACGCCGGATGTCTCACTGACTTCGGAGGAGGGCCTATCCTTTGACCTCTACGAGCAAATCTCGCAGTTTGTGGGTGTGAAAAACGCCTCCGGGCGAATGTTCGGCTATGTGGACGCGACCTTTGACGCTTCTCGCCTTACGGACTATTACCGACAGGCGGTCGGCGACATCAAAGAGCGTGCCGACGGCACCTTTACCCCACCGGAAAAGTCGTGGCTCATATCTTACGACGAAGCTCAGTTAAAGTGGGCCAAGGAGGACCTGCTGGAGGGCACACTCTCTGAAGAGGAGCTAAACGGCCAGGGCGGAATCATTGCCGTCTACGCGAATATCCGCAAGGGCATATCCGCCGCGACCGCAGACCTCCATGTCGGCGATTTTGTGACAATCGACACCGTTTCGGGGCCAAAGGCGTTTAAAGTCATGGCGGTGCTCAGGTCAGTCCCCTTTTCGGACAGCAATTCAAACCTCGCCACCTTTATTACAACCGAACAGATGTTTCCTGAGATCACCGGAGACCGCACGCTTAAGGTCATCGATATCCAGCTCTCCAAACATGGCCAAGGGGCGACGATATTAAAAATCAAAGGCCTGCTCGGGGCGGATGTCAGCTTCATGGACCAGCGGCAGCAAAACCGCGAGATCACCCAGACGTTTCTCACCATGGCCATCTTCGTCTACGGGTTTGTGACGGTCATCGCACTCATCAGCATTCTCAACATCATCAGCACGATGAACACAAGCGTTGCTTCGAAAATGAAGTATCTGGGCGTTTTGCGGGCGGTCGGAATGTCTGGCAGGCAGCTTAGAAAAATGGTGGCGACAGAGGCGCTTGTCTACTGCATTACGGGCTCAATTGCGGGATGTCTCCTCGGAATTCGGCTGCAGCTGTATCTAATTAAGGATTTACTCACAGCCGTCAAAATCAATTGGAGCTTCCCTTATACCGAGGTCATCTGCATTTTCGTGGCAGCCATCCTGGTCACATTGCTGTCCGTGGCGGGCCCCTTGAAAAAAGTCCGCTCGCAGGGCATTTCCGAGACCATCGGAACCCTGCAGTAATAACGGTTCTTGGCCGGACTGTTCGGCGGGCGGTACCTTTCCGCAATTTATTAGCTGTGCGTTATATGCCTTCACTGGCGCAAAAAACATACCTTTCCATTTACGGAAAGGTATGTTTTTTTATATAAAGAGATATGGTATGATGATGAAAATGGAAAGTTCATTTTGATATGAAAAACCTGTTGACTTCGACACCGTGTCGCAGTTTATACTCCAATTCAGAAAGGGGGGTACGGAGTTATGGAGACCATGACCGTCAGCCAGGTTTCAAAGAGCTTTGGCATATCCACAAGAATGCTGCGCTATTATGAGCAGGTGGGACTTATCGACAGCATCCGGCGCGACGACTACGCCTATCGTATTTACGAGGAAGCCACGCTCACCCGGCTTCCCCAAATTTTGATCTTACGCAAGCTGAGAATACCGCTTAAGCAAATAAAAATCATTTTGCATAACCCCGACGCTGTTACGGCCATCGAGATTTTTCGCCGGAATATCAGCGAGCTAAACGATGAAATTACCGCTTTGTCAACGATCAAAGACATTCTCGGCCGGTTTGTCGATGAACTTCAAAAAACAGCGGATATACAAATTCACCGCCTGATTACGCAAGACGCCGCCATGCTGGCCTCCATAGAGTCCTTATCCCATATGAGTATCAATTTTTTGGAGGATAAGACTATGGACAATTTGAAAAAAGCCGAGGAGAGCTTATCGAGGCTGAGCGATGTGCGCATCGTCTATCTGCCGCCCGCAACAGTTGCCGCCGCCCACTGCGTCGGAGATGACCCGGAGTCCCGCTCCTACCAGATCATCGACCGGTTTGTGCGGGACAGCGACCTGTATGAAATCAAGCCGGATCTCAGGCATTACGGCTTTAATCACCCGAACCCGTCGGATGAAACCGGATTCCACGGATACGAGATATGGGTGACCATACCGGATGACTTTGAAGTCCCGGCGCCGCTTACAAAAAAGCATTTTGCCGGAGGGCTGTACGCCGCGCACATGATCGCAATGGGCAATTTCAACGAATGGGAGTGGCTTTTCGACTGGGCCAGCAAAAGCGAGAAATACGTTTTTGCGGGAGACTTGCAAGATCAGGCGCATATGTGCGGGCTGCTCGATGAGCATCTGAATTATGTCAGCCATGTCAAAAGCGGGAATACGGAGCCCGAGGATATGCAGCTCGATTTGCTGATGCCTGTCAGAGAGTCGCAAAAATAGCGCTTAAACTATTCAGGCGTTTAAAAGGCGGTGCCGGAAGGCACCGTTTTTATTTGCGTGGAACAATTATGCACTGCACGCCGTCAAGATGCCGAGACGAATACTTAATTGGTGTGCGGAACATTCCCCTGTTGCAAGCCGTCAAGATAACAGAACGAATACTTAAAATGAGGTAAAAGATATGAAGAAAATTAAGATTACGGCACTGATTTTAGCCGCTCTGCTGCTCGCGGCCGTGCCCATGTCGGTTTTAGCGCAGTCAGGGACTGGGGCCGTTTACACCGACATCTCCGGCAAATGGTTTGAGGATGCGGCAGCAAAATATGGTTATACCGAGATTTTCTCAAACGGCAACGGGGAATTTTGCCCCGGAATCAAGATCACCCGCATTGAGTTCGCACGCCTGCTGCACCGGGCGCTTGGCATCAGCATCAATTATTTCGCTGCCACCGACATTTCGGACTCGTTTGAGGACATGACAAATTCTGATGTCGGCGCGAGCGAGCTTACCGACATGGTCACGACCGGAATCATCGAGAGCGGCGGAAAATTCGACCCCGACGCGCCGCTCACCCGCGAGGCGATGATCCATTGGATCATGAATGCACTAAATGTTCAGACCGGCGGCAATTATGCCATGATCATGATGATGCCCATGCCGTTTGACGACGATGCCGAAATTACGACAGCATACAGCAGCGATATTTACTCCGCCGTTGTGTTGAAACTCGTCAATGGCCGGGGCGACAACAAGCTCTTCCCGAAGGACGGCGCGACCAGGGCCGAGGCCGTCACCGTCACCTCCAAACTGGTGACACTGCTCGACAGCTATAAGCTTAGCGTCGTGGTGAATTCCTCCGCACGGCTTGATGAGGACGGTGCCTTGACAATGTCGCTTGCCATCCGCAACAACACGGACAAGGCCATCGTCATCAACCACACGAGCGGACAACAGTACGACTTCAAGCTCTTTGACGCCGAGGGCAACAATTTGTACACCTGGTCGGCCGACAAGATGTTCATTGCGGTAATGAATGAGGCAGAGATCGCCCCCGGTGAAGAAGTTGTCTTCTCCGACACCCTTGACACCGGGACCTATGCCGCCACCGGGAAAGCCGTTTCTATGCAGGGGTATATCATCGGCACGTCAAGTGATTTTGTAATTGACACAAACGGCTATTCGGCCATAATTCAGAAGTAACACACCACCGAGCGAAGCTCTTACCGGCGCTTTGAGCCGGCCCCCTTCATCTCGAACAAAAAAGACACAGCTATCCGAGGGAGTGAAAGCTGTGTCCTTTTTTATGCCGTACCCACGCTAAAAACCGAAAGGGTTAATATTGCCCTCCGGTTAGATGATTATCCTCATCACGCCCGAACCGTCATTCCAGTTTAAGAGGTGGTGTATTCGGTTTTCTTTTTTTTAGCAGCGAAATGATCAACATAGAGAGAGGCATTATAACCAATACAGGAATATACATTAAAACAACAATGTTCTTTGCAACATAAAGTTGGGTGATAAAATCATGGGTCATTATGGTCGAAAAAACGATGTCGAGCGCCGCAAGCGGCAGCACATTAATTTTAAATTCCTTTAAACCGAAGATGTCGCCGAGCATCTTTGCCTGTGCATAGAGTGCGAGCGCTACCTTCAAGACGCCAAACACGATTACGTTGATATCGAGAAGCGGAATGATGTCTACAGCCGGCATCAACCTGAAAACCTTTTCTGAGGGAAAAACATTTCTCGCCGCCACAGATACTCCCAGTACGCTGATATTTCTTATCGTGAATAAATACATGATTCCTCCTGCGACAAGGACCGCAAGGTACAGAGATTTCGCGGTCTTTTTCTTATCATTCAGGTTGGGCATGATGTTGAGTGCCAGAAAGACTTCGGCAAATGGTAGTAGTCCTTCCATGAGGCCGCTGAAGGCAGGTTTCATTATGCCGTCTTTAAGCATGGGCAGGAAAGCATCGGGGTGAAACTCCGTGAACATGCTGGAAAACGCGACGACAACGATGAGAAATCCCAGTACAGTCAGCTCTTCGCTGATCCGCCCCATCGCCTCAAGCCCTATTTTCACCGCAAAAGCGATGATCAACATATAACAAATCGAGAGGAACAGGATAGACGTTTCGGGGTAGCTTATGCTGTTGCTGTAATTGCAGAAAGTGAGCAAAACGGCACTTGACAGCCACATGGCATATAGCAAATAAAAAAAAACCCGCGATTTTGCCCCCAACCTTGCCATAACAAAAAATCAATATCTCCACGAGTGATTTCCCGGGATGCCTCAACGCAAGCGCAACTGTGATGCAGGCCACGAGAAGACCCGCCGCAATGGCCACGAGCTCTGAGAACCATGCGTCAGCGCCATTTTGTGCTGCAGGATTCAGAACAATGGATGTCCCCAGAAAGAACCCTGCAATCAACATCACAACCTGATAGAATGATATTTTTTCTTCCTTCAATGGCTTCACCTTATTAACAGATTGTATGTTTGTTTAATGAGCGTTCATTTAGCTTTGGATATTTTTTGAAAAAAGGGGACCAGACTCTTGTAAAAATCCGGGATGACTTGAAATATCTCGAGAATGCCGAGCAGAATACCTACACCTAATAGAGAAAAATAGACGGCCAGATATTTTTGTTTATTCGCCGTTGCTTTGAGTTTGGGCATGTCGATTACTGCGATAAAGGCGAAAACCGCTAAAAGTCCCATTAATTCCATGATTTTCATAAATGTCCCCGTTCCGGCACTGAAATGATTGACTTGTCAACGGTGACGACAGAATCGTTGCCAATTAGAAATTCATTGCTCATACGCCGGTTTCGTGATCATCCCCGACCTTTTAATTGTGAACTTTACCTTGATATCGATATCGGCATCCGCGTAAAGCCGGTCCCAGTTTTCTTTTACTTTTACAAATTCATCATAGTGATGCTTATATAACAGATTATTAAAATTCAGGATATCGCTGTCAAACGTTTTTTGAGATTTATCAAGCATCGCGCGGATTACCTCGGATATTCGCGCCTTTGTCTCGTCTTCAAGCTTTTTTACATCGTCAAGACCGGTCAGATCTGCGCTGCCCTGCTCGTCGCCGATATTTCCGTACGCTGTTATTTCAATGCCGAGCATCGGCTCTCCGTTTTTCAAGTCGGCTGTCAGCTTGCCGTTGCTTCGGACGACTTCAATTGAAACCAGGTTCCCAGGCTCTCTGGGGTTTGCAATCGTCAAAATTGTACTCTTGATCTGATTTGACGCAAATAAATACCCTCTTGCCTCATTATCGTCAAGATATCCCACAAGTCGGGCGTTTTTAAAAACGGCGCCGCCCTCCACTTTCATGTCTATGAGTTCATCCGATCCAGCAGGGTCTATTACGCCGGTCACGAGGCCTGTCAACGGTTCGCTGAGTAGTCCCGATACTTCGAATCCCTGAATTTTAACGTTTTTTCCATATGCCTCGCTGTTAATTGTTTTCGTGATCTCCACTCCGCCCAGTTGATCCACGTTGGCTGTCGCCTCAATAATGGATTTTGCAGTTGCGCCTTTGGCCACAATCACTCTGTATTTCCTGTTGACTTCGTGATCGCGCTCGAAAAAATCCCATATCTGATCGAGGCCCTCCTTCGCCATATCTTCGCCGATTACCAAAAGCTGAAGATGCGAAAAATATATTTTTTTACTCAGTTTTGGGATAATGTTGCGCACTGCCTCGAAGGTGGTGGCACCTTCTGATGTGACATTGATCGCCGAACTTCCACCACCCTTAGGTGAGTCGGACCCCATCTGTGAGCCACTTTGTTTAGACGGGCCGATTATCTGGACCGTGAATTCAATTTTCCCATCTGCTGCCTTGTCGATGCCGATCGCCGTAATGATGGCAAGGCTGTTGATATCGCGGTTGTCGGCACAGCCCCCAAGAAACAGCAGCATAAGTGAAAGAATCGCGCAGACAGTCTTTTTAATCATCGCGATAAGCCCCTTCCCAAGGCAACCCCTGTCGAATTCCAGGCAACCGCCGGACTCAAATTTATTTGCTGCCTGTATCCTTTCCTCCATAACGTCTGGTGATGGTCTCAGGTCTTTCGAGCATCGCCCAAAGCGGAATCCTAATAAATGTATCCTTCATATCCTTTCCGCACAGCGGAGTGATCGGTGAAAGATATGGCACGCAAAAAGATTTGAGCGAGCACATATAAATCAGGAACCCGATTGATAAGAGCACAATGCCCAGTATCCCGAGCATATTGGCCGCTACCATCAGCAACACTCTCATAATGATGATCGTTGCGTCCAGTTTTGATATAATGAAAGCGCTGAGGGAGGTCGCCCCAATAACGACAACGGAGGGGGCGCTGAATATTCCCGCCTGCACGGCCGCCTGACCGATGATCAGGCCGCCCACGATGCTCACCGCCTGTCCAATGGAGCGTGAGATGCGCAGGCCGCTTTCTTTTATAACCTCAAAAATCAAGGTCAGCACCAGCATTTCATTCAGCGGTGAAAGCGGTACCCCCTGCTGCGAGTCCGTGAGTGTAACCATCAGCTCAAAAGGAATGACATCCGGATGAAAGCACAAAAGCGCAATATAAAAAGCCGGTGCTGTAATGGACAGGAAGAGAGCAAAAAGCCGAACCGCTCGGATAATCACTGAAAAAACCCAGCGATTGTTGTAATCTTCTGCATATTGAAGATAATCGACAAAAAGGTTGGGTACGGTCAGCACATTCGGTGTGCCGTCGCACAGGATGGCCACCCGCCCCTCCAAAATTTTCCCAGCCACCGATTCCGGCCTTTCGCTGTTGAAGACCGTTGGGAAGATTGAGAACGGAGAATCCGTTATATATTCCTCGAGATAACCCGATTCGAGTACGGCCTCGGTTTTAATATTGCTAAGCCTTTTGCGAACCTCATCAATAATCTCCTGGTTTGCAATCCCCTTCAAATAGCAGATGGATACACTTGTTTTGGTAATTCTTCCGATGGTCATCAGTTCAAAAACCAGATTGCTGTCTTTCACAATACGGCGGATCAGTGTGGTGTTGACCAAAAGCGCCTCCGTGAAACCCTCGCGCGAGCCGCGCGAGACGGTTTCTGACGCCGGCTCCGATATTGCACGTCTTTCAAACTTTTGCTGGCTTATGTTGAGAGCCACCTTGTCGCCGTCAACAAAAATGACGGTACAGCCTGAAAGGATTGAATCAATGCAGGCGTTGAAATCGGTAAACTCCTTCATGTCACACAGCGCAGCAAGTTTGGTTTTTAAATAGGCGGCTTTCTTTTTTTTGTTGCCCCCGGTTTTTATTTCGTCCACAACTTGCACAATCGGGGTTACAATGGATTCCGAGATCAGAAGCTTATCCACAAGACCGTCGAGATATGTCATCAAAACTGTGTCGTCCTCAAACGCCTTGAGCACAAAGTCGAAGCTGCCGTTAAAAGCACTTTCAAGCGCAGCCTTAACCTGCGCCGAGGATGCCGGTATCGGCACAGCTTTTTTCGGCTCCTCCGCGTTCATATTTCCGCCGGCCGCTTTAAGCCGCATTGTGCGATAGAATCTTTTTAAATCGCCAAGCATGATTTCACCTCGTATTTTAGTATCCCCAAAAAATGGTATAAATGTTCACAAGGCAACGATTGTTTACATAGTTAGATTTCCATTATTAAATTTAACAAAATGGAAAATCCCTGTCTGACCGTATTTTTGCTTAAGCAGGCTTTTTTATCCACCGCTTTTTAAGAGGCCGGAAAGCCCAAAGGCATCTGATTGCGTTGGTGTGATGAAGCAGTTCGACAGTATCCGTATTCATGTGTTCAGTTATCGTAATCTTTCAATTCTATTAGCTATCAAAAGTCCCCGCCAGGATGAAAGCTGCAGATGAATGATGGCCTATAACAAAGCGCTTACGCCGGAACTGCGAACGCATAAGGATCGGTGCAAAAGATGAAAAGTCTTGCGGTACATATAATTTTCAAGATGGCAGCGTAATTGTTGCGCTTGACGAAATTGAGTCCACTTTGGTCTTGGGCGTGATAAATGGTTCCAGAACAACTTAATGAACTCAGGCGGCAAGTGTGAGCCCCCGTCAACACGGTTACTGCCACAGCTTAGTGCGGCGGCAGTAACCGGCGGATCATTTCAGTCTTCAAGTGCAAAAACTCACAACACATGCGGCGGATCCACCGCTCTGTTCCAGTCATCGCGCAAAAAAGTTCTTGATGCCAATAAAACGACCGTCTTTGTCCACACTATAGTCGGAGGCGGTCATATGCATCACGTCACATGGCTAGGTGAGCAACGTGGTTATCGTATCCTCGAGAGGCTGATCGGCGAGGTTCGCACCGAGTCGGGGCTTTTGGTACTGGCCGGCGGGGAATATCCCCGACGGCTTCGCCGTGCGCCCCGCGTGGCCATTTTCGAGGGGGGGGATCGTGCGGCTTCCCTGATCGTGGCAGGCAGCGGCGCCGTCGCCGTCACGGTCGGCATGAGCGGCCGCGACTGTGTGATTTTTTCCTCGGTAGACCCGGACCGCTGCGTCCTTTGTGTCTGCCGCGAATTTCCGACGCTGCGGGGGGACGTGGTGTCCGAGCAGGAGATTGCGCTGCGCTGCGCAACGCCCGGGCTGCCAGAGCTTTTGGCCTGCGCCGCAGCGCTGGTGCTCGGACTTGACATCGCAAAGCGAGATATTGTGTGATTTTTTCCAGTGCATACACGCTTTTTGGATGAATATACGGGGAGGCCGGAAACATAAAAATCTTCCGGCAATCCCCTTTTATTTTGCCCGAAAATATGATACACTTTATGCAGTATTACCTGTATTTGCCGATGTGCAAAGACCGAGATAAGGGGGTGTGACATGGACAAACTCGAAACTCTGTGGAGAGCCCTATCCTCGGGGCTTGCTGTGCAGTTTTCCGGCTTTGGCATTTCCGACCTGCTCGACATCCTCATTGTTGCCTATATCATTTATAAGGTCATCGACTTTATTCGCGAATCGCGGGCCGCGCAGCTTGTCAAGGGCGTGGTGCTGCTGGTCGTCATCATGCAGCTGAGCGATCTCTTCAATATGGACACCACCAACTTCCTTCTGCGCAACACGCTGCAAGTTGGCGTTCTGGCCGTCGTCGTGCTCTTTCAGCCGGAGCTTCGGCGGGCACTGGAGCAGGTCGGCCGAAGCCGCATCGGGCTTGAATTTATGGGCGACTCCTCCTCATCCGACGCCGAGCGCCGCCGCGTCATCGATGAGGTCTGCATCGCCTGCGACCATCTGTCGCAGTCCAGGGTCGGCGCCCTCATCGTCTTTGAGCGCACCACCAACCTGACCGACGTCATGCAGAGCGGCGTTCGGCTCGACGCCGTCGTGACAAAAGAACTGCTGGAGTCCATTTTCTATGAAGGCAACCCTCTGCACGACGGGGCGGTTTTCATTTCGAAAAACCGGCTGACGGCTGCCGCATGTCTCTTACCGCTGACCGCCAACCGCAACCTGAGCAAGGAGCTTGGCACTCGGCACCGCGCCGCTATCGGCATGAGCGAGAATTCCGACGCCCTCGTCGTCGTGGTCTCTGAGGAAACCGGGAAAATCTCGGTCGTTTCGGACGGTCATATCCGCCGCGGCTACGGGCTTGAAAGCCTGCGGGACACCCTGATCGAAACTTTCCTGCATACGGAAGAGGATAAAACCTCCATGCTTGGCCGCTTTTTCAGGAAGGGGGAACAGGGCACAAAATGAAGAACAACCTTTTCGACAACCCGAATGCCCTGAAAGCCATTTCCCTGATCCTCGCCATCCTGCTGTGGTTTTACATGGGCGTGCAAAATCCCGAGACCGAAATGACTTATCGCGGTGTTCCGGTCAAAACCGTCATGCAAAACGCCCAGCTCGAAAACGGCGTTTCGGCCATCGGAACCGGCAGCGAGACGGTGGACATAACATTACGCGGGAATAAAAGCGTGCTCAGCCGTATCGCCGCCGCCGACATCTATGCCACCATCGAAGTCGACGCCTCGCTCTCCCCCGGCGCTTATTATCTGCCCATCAACGTGACTCTTCCGCTCGAGGACGCCGTGATCACCGGCAAGTATCCGGCCGGCTACGACGTGCGGGTCGACCGCATCACCTCGACCGTCATTCCGGTGCGGGCCGAGATCAGCTACGGCATCGACACCGACACCTATATCGTCGACGAGGCCACGGTCAAACCCGACACCATGGAAGTGCGGGGCCCCGAGGCCGACATCTCCATCCTCAAGGAGGCTGTGGTCAAGCTCAACGTCACTGAGGACAATATGATGGAGGAGCGCATCAACCTGCCGGTGACGCTCTACGACACGACAGGTACCGCGGCCGACTCGACCTATCTTGAGACGACGGTGCTTTCGGCGGCCGTCTACCCCCGCATTTCAGTTCGCCGCACGCTGCCGGTCAAAGTTGATATTCTCAACTTGCCGGAGGCTTGGATGTCGAGCGAGTTTAGCTATAGCGTCTCCCCTACCACCCTCGAAATCAAGGTGCCGGTGCTTGAGTCAAGCTCCATGACCGAGTATTCGGCCGGTCAGATCGATATTAAAAACTATCACACAAGCGGTGTTGTGATGCTGCCTATCACCTCGGAGTATATGCAGCCGGGCGGCGTGAGCGAGGTTTCAGTATCGCTGAAATTCGGTGACCTTGTGACCGGCGATTTTGAGCTCGGGTCGCTCGAATATGACAATGTGCCTGAAAACTACTCATTTGAGCTGTTGTCAGCCCTGCCGCTTGAAGTGTCGGTGCGGGGCCCCTCAAGAGCCATGGGAAGTTACGACGGCAGCGAACTGCGCGGTATTGTCGACTTGTCGTCTGCTGTGCCCGGCGCCACCCTCGATCTGCCGGTGCGCATCGTGACCGGAGACCAGGAGATCGGCGCTTTGGGCAACGTGCAGGTCACCATTCGAGTCAGCGAGAAAAATGGATAGCATCATTGTAAACCAAATCACTTTGACGCCCGGTACACCGGAGCAAACTGCGGCGGCCATTGCACTGCGCAGAGTGGGGCTCTCCCCCTCGCAGGCGACGGCCGCCGTCTGCCGTCGTTCGGTGGACGCCCGCAAAATGGGCCGCATAAAAATGGTTTACTCGGTGAGAATCACGCCAAATGGCGATGCCGCTGCGGTGCTCTCCCGGGTGACCGACCAGAAAAACATCCGACTTTATGCCGAGTCCCCCGTCCCACCCCTTGTCCGCGGTGAGAAAACGCTCACGCAACGGCCGGTGGTGGTTGGATTTGGCCCGGCCGGTATGTTCGCGGCGCTGCTCCTCGCCAAGGCCGGCCTGCGTCCCGTCGTGCTCGAGCGTGGGCCCGATATGGACCTGCGCGCGGCGGCCTGCACAAAGTTCTGGCAGACCGGGGAACTTGACCCAGAGGCTAACGTACAGTTCGGCGAGGGGGGGTGCCGGTTCCTTTTCAGACGGCAAACTGGTCACCCGCATTGGAGACCACCGGTGCCGGCTCGTACTTGAAACTTTTGCCGCCCACGGGGCGCCTCCCGATATCCTCATCGAGGCCAAACCCCATGTCGGCACCGATCGACTTCGGGAGATCGTGAAGTCGATGCGCAGCGAGATCCTATCGCTTGGCGGAGAGGTGCGCTTCGGGGTCAGGCTTACAGGCCTTCACGGAGTGGGCGCACTCTCGTCAATCGCGACAACGGCTGGGGATATTCCCTGCGAGGCGCTGGTGCTGGCCGTCGGACACAGCGCCAGGGACACGGTGTTGATGCTGTCGGGGCATGGCATGGTGCTTGAGAAAAAGCCTTTTTCAGTCGGCTTTCGCATTGAGCACATGCAAAGCGAAGTTAATGACATGTTTTACGGGCTGCAGGCGGACCCCGCTCTGCCGCCGGCCGAGTATCAGCTCTCCCACCGCGTGGGAGAGCGAGGCTGCTACACTTTTTGTATGTGTCCGGGCGGGGTGGTCGTCCCCGCAGCATCGGAAGAGGGCGGCATTGTCACGAACGGCATGAGCTACAGCGGTCGGGACGGCCTTATGGCAAATGCTGCCGTCGTGGCCTCGGTGTTGCCGGAGGACATTCCGGGCGGTCCCCTTGAGGCCATAGCTTATCAGCGGGCCATTGAACAAGGCGCTTTCGCCACGGGCTATGTCGCCCCCATGGGAAGGGCCGACCGATTTGCCGGTATCCGCTCAGCTTGGCCGTCTGCGGCTGTCCCCACCTACGCGCGGGGTGTGCGCGAGTGCTCCCTTGCGGGGCTGCTGCCGCCGCAGGTCGAGGCGATGATCAAAACCGGCCTTGGCCGGTTCGAGATGCTCTACCCCGGATTTGCAGGCGGCATTTTAACCGGCGTCGAAACCCGCACCAGTGCGCCCTGGCGCATGCTGCGGGAGGAGTCGCAGGCTGTAGGGCTTTCGGGACTCTACCCGGCCGGCGAGGGGGCCGGATACGCGGGGGGCATCGTGTCGGCAGCCGTTGACGGACTGCGGGCGGCCGAGGCGATTCTGGCGCAGTACGGGGCACTTCGGGACAGCCCGTGACGCGGCTGCGCTCTTTGGAATACAATGAATACAATTCATCATCCACATATCTTTGACATAGGAGGTGCTGCGCCTTCATGAGTACGAAAAACGCCATTGCTTTTGCCGGCGGCGGCATACGCGGATTTTCTCATATCGGCATTATCGACGTCATGGAGCAGGCGGGACTGTCGGCCGACATGGCGGGCGGTACAAGCATGGGTTCAGTGGTGGCGGCCATGTATGCGGCCGGCATGAAGTCGTCCGACATGCTGGCATTCTGCATGGATGTCGAGCGGGCTTTTCGGGGAAAAGGGGCGCAAAAGCACCCCGTGAGCAATCTGTTTGTGCCGCCCTCTTCCGAGAAAAAAGGGCGGATTGCCGGCCGCGACGGACTTCGGGATTCCATCTTCATACAGGAGATCATCGAAGGCGCCTTTGGCAAGCTCGGCAAGCGGTATTTTAAGGATCTTGAGATCCCTCTCCTCATCCCGTCCGTGGACATCAACACGAGCAGGCTCGTCTTTTTCTGCTCCGACAGTTCGGGATTTCCACCCTCAGACCTCTACACCTGTATCACCGACGCGCCGGTCTCGGTGGCGGTGCGGGCATCCTGTGCGTTCCCGCTGCTCTTTTCCTCGGTCATTTTCGAGGGCAACCGTCTGGTGGACGGCGGCATGCGCATGAACATCCCCATCTGGCCGCTGCGCCTGATGGGGGCAGACAAAGTGCTGGCCTGTTCGCTGCAAAATTTTAGAATGAGCGGCACCCCCCGGACGCTCTACGACACCGCCATTAGGGCCATGGACCTCATGTCGTCTCAGCTTACGACGGTGCTTGCCGAGTCGGCAGACCGGGTGCTGACCGTCAATGCCGACGACGTTTTTACATTCGACACCGGCGTCGGAAACACGCTCTATCTGCGTGGGGTCGCCATTGCGACCGAAAACCGGAAAACACTCGAAAGCTTTTTTGGAAAGGAACCTATTCATGAGAATTGAAGGAATCGTGGTTGAAAACAAAGGGGCCGTAAGCCATGTGGCTATTTTCCGCAGCTCGGCCTGCGGCGAGAACTGCGGCCATAACTGTGCCGCCTGCGGCGGGGCGTCGCGGCTTGACGTCGAGGCCGACAACGGTGGGTTCTACACCGTCGCCGGGGACCGGGTGGTGCTCGAGAGCGGCACCGGCGGCGTCATCGGCCTTGCGATGCTGGTCTACCTGCTGCCGATCGTCACCGGAGTCATCGGCTACTATGCCGTTTTGAGCCAGGGCGAGGATGCCGGACTGTTCGGCTCGCTGGTGGGGTTCCTTGTGGGATTTGTGCCCGCACTTTTTGTCAACCGCAAAATCACAAAAAGCGGTCACCCCACCCACAAGATTATCTCCTTATGCGACAAGTAGAAACCTCCCGCCCGCATGCCGCTATAGACATGGCATGCGGTTAATGGTATAATAAATCAATTAAATATGTCTTGGTGAGAGGGGTGAAGGGCATTGGTCAGACAGCGCACATGGGTCATTAAAGAGCAGTCCCGGCAGGACGTTGCACAGCTTTGCCTAACACTGGGCGTCTCCGAAATCATCGCACGGCTGCTCATCAACCGCGGCCTCACAACGGCCGAGCTTGCGAAAGGCTTTTTGAACAAAACGATCGACTCGCTGCACGACCCGATGCTGCTGCCCGATATGGACAAGGCAGTTGCCAGAATCGAGCAGGCAATCAAAAATAAAGAGCGCATCACCATATTCGGCGACTACGATGTGGACGGAGTGACCTCCACCGCCATTTTGCACCGGTATTTGACGAGCCGCGGGGCGGCGGTCGGCTACTACATCCCCAGCCGCACCGAAGAGGGCTATGGTGTCAGCCTTGCTGCCATCGAGCACATCATCCTGGACAATAGCCGCCTCATCATCACGGTGGACTCCGGTATTACGGCCTTAGAGGAGATCGCTTACGCCACAACCAGAGGGCTCGACGTGGTCGTGACCGACCACCACGAGTGCCGCCCCGAACTGCCGACTGCCTGTGCCGTCGTCAATCCCAAGCGCCCGGACAGCAATTATCCCTTCAAGGAGCTGGCCGGCGTCGGGGTCGTCTTCAAGCTCATCTGCGCCCTCGAGGGCCGGGATAAGCTGCAAAGTTGCATTGACCGATTCGCGGAGCTGACCGCCTTCGGCACCATCGCGGACGTCATGCCGCTTACGGGCGAAAATCGCATTCTCGTATCGCTCGGCATTAAACGCATCGAGCACACCAGCGATCCGGGCCTTAGGGCACTCATCACAAACTCCGGCGTCGGCCAGAAAAGGCTGACAGCCGGCACCATAGGATATACACTTGCGCCGCGCGTCAATGCGGCAGGGCGGCTCGGCTGCGCCGACATGGCGGTGGAGCTTTTTTTGACTGCGGACCAAAACCGCGCCGACCAGTCGGCACGGGATTTGTGCGAAACCAACCGTGCCAGGCAGGAAGAGGAGAACAAAATTCTGCTGGAGGCGCAGGCCAAGCTTGCGGCCGACCCCGGCTTTGAAAAGCGCAAGGTGATCATTTTAGCCGAGCAGGGCTGGCACCACGGCATCATCGGAATCGTGGCCTCGAGGCTGACCGACATCTATCATCTGCCTTGCGTCATGATCTCCTTTGACGAGGAAGGGATCGGAAAAGGCTCCTGCCGCAGCATATCGGCCTTCAACATCTACGACGCCCTGGGGGCATGCGGCAGCTTGCTCGACAAGTTCGGCGGTCACGCACTAGCCGCCGGCCTCTCGCTGCACCGCGAGAATTTCGAGGCCTTTAAAGTCACCCTCCAGGCCATTGCGGACGAGCGGCTGACTGAGGAGGATCTTGTCGCAAGGCTTGCCATCGACTGCGAAATCACGGCCGCCAACCTGACGATTGGCACCGTTGCCGACGTCTCCTACCTCGAGCCCTACGGCATGGGCAACCCGGCTCCCGTTTTTCTTTGCCGTGAGCTTGTCATTGCCGACATCACGCCCATGTCGGGCGATAAGCATTTGCGGCTTACGCTGATAAGCGGTGGGCAACGGCTGACCTGTTTAATGTTCGGCAGCGGCCGCGCCGACATGCCCTTTTCCATCGGCGAGCGCATCGACATCTGCTGCACGTTGGATCTCAACACCTACCGAGGCGAATCGTCGGTGCAGGTGGTCGTCAAGGATATCAGAGAGGCCGACTCCCAGCGAAAGGCACTCGACTGCGGGCTTGCCTTCTACGCCGCTGTCCGTTCCGGAAGCGGCGCCGCACTTGCGGCAGCACCCGTCAAGTCTGACTTTATTGCGGTGTATAAGCTGCTGCAGACGGGCTTTACGGGGTCCACGCGGGAGATATCCCGCCGACTTGCCACCATTGAACAGGGGGTTATGGACCCTTTCCGGGCAGCCATCTGCCTCGATGTGTTTGAGGAGATGGACATCATCCGGCAGGAGGATGGCGGCATCTGTGTCAATAAGATTGAGGGTAAAATCAACTTAAACCAGTCAAAAATCCTCCAGTCGCTCAAAGCGAGGGGCTGAGAAAGAAAGGCGTTCGGGTATGGAAGAACAAAACAGCATCCCACGGTCCGACGCCGAGCCGGAACGCGTCATCCCCATTACGGAGGATGCGGTCGGCCGCCTTCTCGTCGCCGATCTGGAGGCCTCCGGCCATTCCTATGACATGGAGCTCATCAACAAGGCGTTTTGCACCGCCCGAGAGGCCCACAAGGGACAGATGCGCCGTTCCGGCGAAGAGTACATCACCCACCCAGTCGAAGTGGCGCGCATTCTGGCGGGGCTTGGCATGGACACCGAGTGCGTCGTCTCGGCCCTCTTGCACGACGTGGTCGAAGACACTAAAGTGACCGAGAAAGAGGTCAAACGGGACTTCGGCCCCGACGTGGCGGCCTTGGTCGCCGGCGTGACCAAGCTCGGCAAAATTCCCTACAACAGCAAGGAAGAGGAGCAGGTTGAAAACCTGCGCAAGATGTTTTTAGCCACCGCCAAGGATATCCGGGTCATCATCATCAAGCTCGCGGACCGGCTGCACAACATGCGCACCTTGGCCGCCATGCCCGACTACAAGCGCCGCGAGAAGTCCCGCGAGACCATGGAGGTCTACGCACCTTTAGCCCACCGACTTGGCATGCAGCGCATGAAAGTCGAACTTGAAGACTTGTCGCTGCGCTATCTCGACCCCATCGGCTACGCCGAAATCAGCCGTGAATTTGAAGCTAGGGCTGCCGAACGTGAAAATTTTCTCGACGGCGTCATGAAAAAACTCCAAGAGCGCATCGGCCCCGAGTTCCCCGGCTGCAAAATCGAAGGCCGCGTTAAGCATATTTACAGCGTCTACAACAAAATGTATAAACAGAACAAGACGCTGTCCGAAATTTATGATCTGTATGCAATTCGAGTTATCGTCAACACGGTCGAGGAGTGCTACAACGTGCTCGGCATCATCCACGACATGTGGCGATCTATCCCCGGCAAGCTCAAGGATTACATCTCGACTCCAAAGCCCAACATGTATCAGAGCATCCACACCACCGTCATCGGCACCGAGGGCATGCCCTTTGAGGTGCAGATCCGTACCTGGGACATGCACCGCACCGCGGAACTTGGCATCGCGGCCCACTGGAAGTACAAGAGAGGCATGTCGAAAAAGGACTCGCTGGACGGAAAACTTGAGTGGGTGCGTAAAATTCTGGAAATTCAGTCGACCGCGGCTGACCCAGAAGACTTCATGTCAACTTTCAAAATCGACTTTTTCGACGACGAGGTCTTCGTCTTCACGCCCCGCGGCGATTTGATCAACCTGCCGGTCGGATCCACCGCCATCGACTTTGCCTATGCCATTCACAGCGAGGTCGGCAACCGGATGATCGGGGCCAAGATCAACGGCAAGATGGTCACCCTCGACTATCAGGTTCAAAACGGCGACATTCTGGAGGTCATGACCTCCAAAGAGGCCGGAAAGGGCCCCAGCCGAGACTGGCTGTCCATCGCGACGACGACCGAGGCTAAAAATAAAATTAAGCAGTGGTTCAAGCGGGAAAAGCGCGACGAAAACATCCAGCGGGGAAAAGCCGAACTGGAGCAGGGGCTCAAACAATCCCTTATCCAGTTGTCCGGGGATGAGCTTGAAGAGATGCTGACCCCCATTTCAAAGCGGCTCGGAGTGACGGGGCCCGATGAGCTCTACGCCGCCATCGGCTTCGGCGGACTCACTTCGCAGCGAGTTTTGTCAAAAGTCAAGGAGGAGTATGCCAAAACCCACAAGCCCTCCGACCAGAGCGTGCTCGAAAGACTTCCCGAAGTGGCAAAGCTGCCGACCGGAAAATCGCAGTCCGGCATCTCCATCGAGGGTTTGGATGACTGCCTCATCAAATTTGCCCGCTGCTGCAACCCGCTGCCCGGCGACGATGTCGTAGGATACATCACCAAGGGATTCGGCGTATCAGTACACAGGAGCGACTGCAAGAACTTTTTAGCCAGCGTCGAGCGAGGTGTTGAGACCGAGCGGTGGCTCGCCGTCAAGTGGACAGGCAAGGCCAAATCGAGCTATCAGACCGAACTGAAAATCACCTGCAGCGGCCGCACCGGGCTTTTGGCCGATTTGACGATGGCCCTTGCCAACATGAAGGTCTCGATCCACGCCATCAACGCCAGGGAGGATGGCACCGGCGGTTTCGGCATCGTCTCGGTCGTCATCGACGTCACGGACGTCGGGCATCTGAATCAAATCATCTCCCGCCTGATGAAAGTAAAGGGCGTGTCAGATATTCGAAGGGGGAAAGTCAGTTGAAGGCAGTCGTTCAGCGGGTCTCCAGGGCCTCCTGCCGGGTGGACGGAGAGGTGACCGGCGAGATCGGCCGCGGCTTTTTAGTTCTGCTTGGGGTCTGGGCAGGCGACACCGACGACGATTGTAGGTGGCTTGCCGAAAAGGTTGCGGGACTTCGGGTCTTTGAGGACGCCGCCGGCAAGCTCAATTTATCGCTTCCCGAGGTTTCGGGCGCCGTACTCGCGGTGTCCAACTTCACCATCGCCGGCAACTGCACCAAGGGCAACCGGCCATCCTTCATCGCAGCGGAGCGCCCAGAGCGCGCCAACGAACTCTTTGAACTTTTCAAAGAGACACTGCGAGCACGCGGGCTGCCGGTCCAAAGCGGCATTTTCGGTGCCGACATGAAGGTGGAGCTTGTCAACGACGGGCCGGTTACGCTGATTGTCGAGCGGGGTGAAAACAAGTTCTGAGCCCCGGGGAGCGCAGGAATACGATAGGAGGTACACCATGAAGCTGCATCACATTGAAAGTTCACCCATGCTTGTAAACACCTACATCCTCATGGATGAGGCTGCGGGAGAGGCTGCGGTCATCGACCCCGGTTTTCACAATCACAAGCTGTTTGAATACCTTGCGGATATGCCCTGCAAGGTGAAATATATCATCGCTACCCACGGCCACGGCGACCATACGGCGCTGATGGGGAAGGTCAAGCAGGAGTTTGGCGGCCAGATCGTCATCCACGAGGCCGACGCCCATATGCTTGCCGCAAAGTCGCAGTTTGCCCTCATGATGGGGGATTCTTTCGTCAAGGCTGCGCCCGATATCCTGCTCAAGGGGGGCGAAAAGCTGACGGTTGGAAGCCTGACGCTAGAGGTCATCCACACGCCCGGCCATTCTGAGGGCGGCATTTGTCTACTCTGTCCGCCCTACCTCTTCACTGGCGACACCTTGTTCCACGACGATGTCGGCCGCACCGACTTCGCGGGAGGCTCCAAAGAGAAACTGCGCCACTCCATCGCCGTGGTGCTGGGCAGCCTTGAGGGCGACTATCAAATTCTGCCGGGACATGAGGAGTTTTCCACCTTATCATACGAAAAGGCCAACAACCCCTTTTTCAAACCGCTATGAAACTGACCTTTGACGGGCATGACGAACATTATCTCATTGAGACGCTTTCACTGCTCTTTTTTCCTGCGGCGGGGTTTTCAAATGATCTGCCCGACGGACTTTCGGCCGTCACTGCAATCAGGGGCAACGAGGCCTATGCTTCCATCACGGCCGGTGGTGTCACGGTCAGCGGCTCCGAGCCGATCGGAGGAGATGCCAAGCGGGCACTAGCCCGTGCCTACTACCGGGCCGGTGTGCGGTTGACCGGCATTACACCGCCCTGGGGCACCCTGACCGGCATCCGTCCGGCAAAGCGGGTTAAGGCCATACTGGACACCGGGAAGACCGTCGAAGAGGCCGCAGATGAGCTCTACCGCACCTGCTACACCAGCCCCGACAAAACACGGCTGTGCGCCGGCGTCGCGGCTGCGGAGGAGGAGGCCCTTGCTAAGCTCAACCGGCGGGCGGTCAGTGTCTATGTCGGCATTCCCTTCTGCCCCACAAGGTGCTCCTATTGCTCCTTTGTCTCTCATTCGGTTGAAAAAGAGGGCAAGTTTATCCCGGCCTATGTGGAGGCCCTGATCGAGGAGATCGACGAGACGCTCGCAAGGCTGACGGTTCCGGTGCAGTCCGTTTACTTTGGCGGCGGTACCCCGACGACGCTGTCGGCGGAGCAATTGACGCAGGTCATGGCGGCAATCGCCCGTCATGTGGATGTTAAGAGTCTGCTTGAATATACGGTCGAGGCCGGCCGGCCCGACACCATCACTAAGGAAAAGCTCGCGGCCATTCGCGCAGGAGGCGCCGGGCGCATCAGCGTCAACCCGCAGACCACCTGCGAAGCTACCCTTGCAGCCATCGGTCGCACCCACTCGGTAGCGGACTTTTATGCCGCTTTTGAGCTGGCAAGGGATTTCCCCGTCGTCAACGTCGACCTCATTGCGGGGTTACCCGGCGAGACCCCGGAAATTTTCGAGAAAAGCCTCACCGATATTATCGCCCTTGCGCCTGCCAACCTGACCGTTCACTCTCTCTCCCTCAAACGTTCAGCCATCATGCAATATGAGGATATGGCCCGCAACAAGCAGCACAGCGGCGACATTTTCCAGATGCTGAACATGGCATCCGAGCAGACCGCGACGGCGGGACTTCGGCCCTACTACCTCTATCGGCAGCGCAATACGCTTGGAAATCTTGAAAATGTCGGCTACGCGACCCCTCACACCGAGGGGCTTTACAACATATACATCATGGGCGAATACCAGTCCATCGTAGCCCTCGGCTGCGGCGGCGTCTCCAAGGTCACGGACCTTCCGGGCGAGCGCATTGAGCGGATCTTCAACGACAAACATGTCCACGAGTACCTGCGGGATAAAGAAAAGCGCGAGATGCACCGTAAGCGGCTGACTGAGCTGCTCGGCAACCGACAGCGGTGACCCTGCACGGCAAGTAATCCTTACCACAAATAATCTCTTATATTTTTCAGGAGGGATACATATGGTAGTAAACGGAAAGTTCCCGGTAGTGGAAGCGAGCGGAACCCCCTATGAAATCGGCTTTACCCACGGCAAGGAGGCGGCTGTCCTTGTGAAGCGCAACGTCGAGATGTATAAGTCCATGTTCATAGACTACTCGGCCGTTCCCTGGGACAAGGCGACACGCTACGCAATGACCTTTATTCCAAAAATCAAGGAATATGATACCGACCTTATGGAAGAACTGCAGGGGATTGCCGACGGTGCGGGACTTCCGCTCGAGGATATCATGGCGCTCAACGTGCGCAGTGAGGTCGTTTTCCAGGGCGGCATGATCGACGAGAGCACAACCGATGGCTGCACGGCACTCGCCATCACCCCCGAGCGGACAAAGGGCGGCCACACGCTGCTGGCCCAGAACTGGGACTGGCGGGTCGCCGTGCGGGAGCACTGCATCCTGCTGCGCATCACCCAAAAGAGGCCCAAACCCGACATCGTCATGGTCACCGAGGCAGGAATCATCGGAAAAATCGGCTTTAACTCCGCCGGCATTGGCGTGCTGCTCAATGCGCTGGCCTCCAACCAGCGGGTGGTCGAGCCCTCTATTCCTCTGCACATCGCTCTGCGCGGAATATTAAACGCTCCCCTGCTGTCGGTCGCAGTTGGTGCCGCCATCAAAATGCCCTTGGGGGCAAACGCCCACTTCCTCATAGCCGGCGCAAACGGCGAGGCGGTCAGCATTGAGACAGGTCCCCAGACGAGCGACGTCATGTACGCCGACGACGGCTACCTTGCCCACGCCAACCATTTCGTCAGCCCCAGAATGACAGGCTTTACCGATGTCGGCCACCGCAACTTCCCCGACTCCTTCCTGCGCTACGGCCGAATGAAGAAGATGCTCAAAGAAGCGGGAACTGAAGTGACGACAGAAAATGTCAAGGAGATGCTGAAGGACCACACCGATTTTCCGGATGGCATCTGCCGGCATTTCGGCGCCCACCGTCAGCCAGGCCACTCCTCCGAGACCGTGTTCTCCATCGTCATGGACCTGACGGCGCACACGATGGAAGTCGCCCCCGGCAATCCCTGTGAGACCCCCTATTACCGTGCGGAGTAAATTCACAGAAAGTATATTGATTTATTCCGAAGGGTATAGTACCATCAAGCCATAAAGTGAAAGGCGGTTTGAATAATGGCAATTAAACCTGAGGATGTATTTGGCAGCATGAAGAAAGCCAGCGAGGCTGCGGCACAGATGGCCTCCGACCTGGTTGAACGCTCCAAACTCGGACTTGAGATCGCTTCGAAGGAAAACGAGCTCTCAGATCTCTTCAAAGAGCTCGGACACGCCGTCTACGAAGCCAAGAAGCACAACATGCAGGGCATGACGCCCGAGGCGCTCATCGCCATCATTGACTCCAAGGCCTCTGAAATTGAGGAACTCAAGGCAAAACGGGCCGACAAGTCGGATCCCGTCTGTCCGGGCTGTGGCAAACCCATCGAAGAAAACTTCGATTTTTGCCCCCGCTGCGGAACTAAAATCGTCAAACCCGGCTGCGACTGCGGCTGCAAAGACGACGAGTGCTGCAGCTGCGACGACGATACAAAATAGTGTACAAAATAAATCCCCGGCCGGTCCGGGGGTTTATTTTGTATAGTCTGCGGATTGCAATCGTCCATAAATCATTGTAAAATAACATATTATTGTGAGAGGGGCGTGATCATGTGACAAACCCTGCTTTGGAGAACTATGGGATTCATTTGTTCAATGACGAAGAGATGCGCAAGCGGGTGCCGTCCGTGGCCTACAAGGCCTGGCGGAAGACCATTGACGAAGGGGTACCGCTCGATCCGGCGGCCGCCGACGACATTGCGGAGGCCATGAAGGAGTGGGCGGTCGCCCACGGCGCAACCCATTACACCCATTGGTTCCAGCCCCTGACCGGCGCCACAGCTGAGAAGCACGACTCCTTCCTCGAATCCGACGGTGTGGATGGCATTATCATGCATCTGTCCGGCAAGAGTCTGATCCGCGGCGAGCCGGATGCCTCGAGCTTCCCCTCCGGCGGACTTCGGGCCACGTTTGAGGCCCGTGGATATACCGCCTGGGACTGTACTTCTCCCGCTTTTGTCAAGCAGGAGGGCGGCGGCGTCACCCTATACATTCCGACGGCATACTGCTCATACCATGGGGAGGCGCTCGACCTTAAAACTCCGCTGCTGCGTTCGATGGAGGCCCTCAACACCCACGCATTGCGCATTGTGCACCTGTTCGGTGACTCTGAAGCAAGGCGGGTCATCCCCAACGTCGGCGCTGAGCAAGAGTATTTTCTCGTCGACAAAGAGATGGCCGATGCCCGCACCGACATCAAGTTGACCGGCAAAACCCTGATGGGGGCGCATCCCCTCAAGGGTCAGGAGGATGAGCGGCACTATTACGGCTCCATCACCGAGCGAGTCGCCGCCTTCATGTGTGAGCTCGACGTCGAACTGTGGAAGGTCGGCATCATCACCAAGACCAAGCACAACGAGGCGGCGCCCTGTCAGCATGAGATGGCCCCCCTTTACCGGTCCGCCAACATTGCCTGCGACCAGAATCAAATTGTCATGGATATGATGAAGCGGGTGGCCGAGCGGCAGGGGCTCTCCTGTCTTTTGACCGAGAAGCCCTTTACCGGCATCAACGGTTCCGGCAAGCACAACAACTGGTCCTTGGGAACCGACACCGGTCACAACCTGCTCGAACCCGGCAAGACCCCCTATGACAACGCCCAGTTCCTCATTTTTCTATCGGCCGTCATCCGGGCTGTCGACAAGCATGCCCTGCTGCTGCGCCTCGCCTGCGCTTCCGCCTCCAACGACCGGCGCCTTGGCGGTTTCGAAGCGCCGCCCGCCGTCATCTCAATTTTCTTGGGCGATGAGCTCATGTCCATGATCGACAAGGTGCGCAGTAACCTCGAGCAACCGGAGCGGGTCAAAACCCTCAAGTTTGGCGTCCCCGCCCTGCCCGAAGTGTACCGAGACAACACCGACCGCAACCGCACTTCGCCTTTCGCCTTTACCGGAAACAAGTTCGAGTTCCGTATGGTGGGCTCTTCGCAGTCGCTGTCGGAATCCTGCATCGTCCTCAACACCATCGTCGCCGAATCGCTCGACGACATCGCCACCCGGCTTGAGATGGCCGACGACTTCGAGGCCGAAGTACGGGATATCTTCCGAGACATTCTCTTCGGGCACGACAGAATCCTCTTCTCGGGTAACGGCTACTCCGGCGAGTGGACCCGTCTTGCCGAGGAACGGGGACTTCCGATCATCAAAAACACCCTCGATGCCATCCCCGCTCTCAAGAGCCGGCAGACATACGATCTCTATGAGCGGTACAGCGTCTTTACCCGGGCGGAGCTTGATGCCAGGCGCGAAATTCTCTACGAACAGTACGCCGAGCACGTGTCACTGGAGGCCAGAGTCATGTATGACATGGCCATGCGCCAGATCGTGCCGACCATGACCGAATACGCAGGTGCTCTTGCCAAAGACATCACCCTTTTGCAGAAAGCCGGCGTTGAAGCGCCGCAGGGTGCCATGCTGGCAAAAATCTGCGGTAAAATCGCTGACGTCATCAAGGCGTCCGACGCCCTGTCGGAGGCACTTAAAGGCGCCCACGGCCACGCCAGCAAAGATGCGGACGCCACCTATCTGCGCGACAAAGTGCTCCCCCTCATGTACCAGCTGGGATACGCCTGCGACGCTCTGGAAGTGCTGACGCCCCGCGGCGTCTGGCCGATGCCCACCTACGACGATCTGCTCTTCTACAACTGAGAGCGGCACTGCCCGCAAAGGCGGGCGGCAGTGGGTACAGCGCCGTGAACATGCAGGCGAGGCGGCGCAGCATACGCAGCCGCCCGCCTTATAAAACGGAGGTCTTCTCTTGAGCACCAAACGGCAGAGCTTCATGGAGGGTGCGCTGATTCTCATCGTGGCCGGCTTTCTGGTCAAGGTCATCGGTGCAGTCTTCAAAATACCGCTCTATAACATCATCGGCGCGCAGGCCAACGCCTATTTCACGGTGGCCTACGACATCTATACCTGGATGTACATCCTGACAACTGCGGGCTTGCCGGTCGCCATCTCGCGCATGGTGTCGGAAAGCAACGCAGTCGGCCAGTACCAAAACTCCCGCAGAATTTTGAGCGTCGCCTTTACCACTTTCTTCGTTTTAGGCATCGCAGGGTCGGCTGTCTTGTGGTTTGGCGCAGACACCTTGGCCGCCCTGATGCATAACGAGAACGCGGCCATCGCAATCCGGGTCATCGCCCCCGCCATCATGTTCGAGATCATCATGTCCTCCTACCGCGGGTATTTTCAGGGCTATCAGAACATGGTGCCAACGGCCGTATCTCAGATCATCGTCGCCTTAGCTAAGCTTGGCGGCGGCATTGCCGTTGCCAAATATATTCTATCGCTTGGACTGCCCGAAAAGCAGCTGCTGCCGATGCTTGCGGCAGGTGCCATCTCCGGCGTAACGCTGGGCACGGTGCTGGGCTCCGCCTATCTCATGCTACGGCGGCGCATGGCAGCTCCCGCCGTGCCTGAAGGTATCCTCGTCTCGGAGGAACTGCAGTCCCGCAAACACATCTTACGGAGGCTTATCGCCATCACAGTCCCGATTGCCATCGGCTCTTCGGTCATGTCGGTCACCAACCTCGTAGATACCTCGGTCGTACTCGACCGGCTGTTGGCGGCAGGATTTTCCCAAGCCGACGCCGAAACCATGTTCGGTGCTTACTCGGGCATGGCCCGTACCCTCTTCAATCTGCCGACAGCCCTCATCATCCCGATCGGCATCTCGGTCATTCCCGCCATCGCCCATCGGTTTTCTGTGGGCGACAAGTCGACCTCCTCCGGCATTTTAGGCTCGGCCCTGCGGCTTGCCATCCTGATGGCGCTGCCCGCGGGGCTTGGGCTCTCGTTTATGGCGAAGCCGATTTTAGACCTCCTATACCCCGCACGGCCTGAAGACGCCGTCATGGTGGCCCCGCTGCTGTCGATGCTTGGCATCGCCGTCATGTTCGTCTGCCTTGTCTCCATCACCAACGCCATCTTGCAGGCCATCGGCCGTGAGCAGGTCCCCGTCTTTACGATTTTAGTGGGCGGCTGCGTCAAAATTGTGACCAACTTCACCTTAGTCGGCCGGCCGGACGTCAATATCTATGGCGCGCCTGTGGGCACAAACCTCTGCTACTTCATCATCATGGTCCTAAACCTGTTCTTTATCCGAAAGGCCCTCGGCCACCTGCCAAGCATCATGGGTTTTACAATCAAAGCCTTCGGCGCTTCACTTGTGGCATGCGCGGGAGCGCGGCTGCTTTACGACTTTGCCTCTACGGTCATCCCCGGCAGCCTTGCCACGGTGATCAGCATTGCTTTTGCGGGCGTGATGTACCTCGCAATTGTGCTGTTTACAAAGGCGCTTCACCGTGAAGACGTTATTTTATTGCCCAAGGGCGAAAAAATCGCACAGCTACTTGAAAAAAGGAATTGGATGGTATAAAATGAATGACACCAAAGCCCGTTTGGCGGCGAATTACAACAGCATATATAATTTTGACGATTTAGTCGAACTCATTCGCGAGCTCAGGTCTCCCGACGGCTGTCCATGGGACCGGGAGCAGACGCATGCCTCCATCCGCAAAAACTTCATCGAGGAGACGTACGAGGTCTGTGAGGCCATCGACACGGACAACGCCGAGCTGCTCTGCGAGGAGCTGGGGGATGTGCTGCTGCAGGTTGGACTCCACACCGAGATGGAAATCGAGGCCGGGGGATTCGGCTATGAGGATGTCATCACCGGGCTTTGCCGTAAACTCATTTTGCGCCATCCGCATGTTTTCGGCGAGGTCAAGGCCGACACCTCCGAAGAAGTTCTCACCAACTGGGACGCCATCAAAATGAACACCAAGGGGTATACGACCCAGACTCAGTCGCTGCGCAGTGTTCCGGCCGTCTTTCCGGCTTTGATGCGGGCCCAAAAGCTCCAGAAGAAGGCCGCGAAGGTTGGGTTTGACTGGCCGGACGCCGAGGGCGCCCTTGAAAAGCTCGAAGAAGAGATTGCCGAACTGAGAGAGGCCATTGCGGCCGGAAGCGCGCCTGACATAAAAGCCGAACTTGGGGACATGCTGTTCTCAGCGGTCAATGTCGCGCGCAAGCTTAAATGTGACGCCGAAGAGCTACTAACTTCGGCCTCGGCAAAGTTTGTCAATCGATTCGAAAAGATGGAGCAGGCCGCCGTATCCGGCGGGCATGCCCTGACCGAGCTCAGCATAGCTGAAATGGACAGGCTGTGGGATGATGCCAAACACCGTGAGGGCGCAGCTTCCACGGCGGTTTCAGAATAATAATAAGTGAGGTAAGCAGTATGAACAAATCTGAAATGATCGCAGCCATCGCCGAAAAGACCGGTATGTCGAAGAAGGACGCCGAGAAGGCCCTCGTTGCCTTCATTGGCGAAATCACTGCAGCGCTCAAGGCCGGCGACAAGGTTCAGCTCGTGGGATTCGGCTCTTTTGAAGTCAAAGAGCGCGCCGCCCGCAAGGGCCGCAACCCCCAGACCAAGGAGGAGATCCAGATTCCCGCCTCCAAGGCCCCTGTTTTCAAGGCCGGAAAAGCTTTCAAGGACGCTATCGAAAAGTAAGATTGTCATATGTTTGCCGCCTCCGGCCAGTGGCCCGGAGGCGGTTTTTTTGCGTGCGTCGCGTTGTCATTTTGCGGCAGGCGTGATATAATTTTGGAAAAGAATTCTTTTGTTACCAGGGGTGAGAGATTGGACTATATCAAGGCACTTTCGGCTGAGTTTTCGATTAAGCCGGAGCATGCGGACAACATCATCAAACTGTTCGGGGAAGGCAATACTCTGCCCTTTATCGCCCGCTACCGCAAGGAGCTGACCGGTGCAATCGACGACCAGCTTCTTCGGAAGGTTGCCGACCGGCTGGAATATTTGCAGGGACTCGACCGTCGCCGCCTTGAGGTGTTGGCCGCAATCGACGCCCAGGGCAAGCTGACGGAGGAGCTTTCGGTCAAAATCATGGCAGCCGAAACGCTGACGGCGCTTGAGGATCTCTACCTGCCCTTCAAAAAGCGGCGCACGACGAGAGGCGGCATCGCCCGTGAACGCGGGCTTGAGCCGCTTGCGGCAGAACTGCTTGCGGCAGTCCCAGGCGAGACGGCCGAGGGCCTTGCCGCATCCTATATTGACCCCGAAAAGGAGCTGCCGGACGCCGCCGCAGCAATTGCCGGAGCACTCGACATCATTGCGGAGGATCTGTCGGTCGACGCCGCCTTGCGCGAGCGGCTGCGCCGCCGCATCGGAGCCGCTGGGGTACTGTGCGCCGCCGCAAAAAAAGAGGAGGACAGTGTTTACCGCCTCTATTATGACTTCAAAGAGCCTGTTGCAAAGCTGCCGGCCCACCGGATTCTCGCCATCAACCGCGGCGAGGCAGAGGACTTTCTCAAGGTGACGATTGTGGCGGACGATGCGGCCTGCCTCGGGGATCTCTACACGCATATCGGTCTTGTCAAGCTAACGCTGCGGGAGGTCATCCGACCTGCCTGCGACGACGCATACAGCAGACTCCTTTTTCCCTCACTTGAGCGGGAGCTGCGCAGTGCCCTGTCTGACCGGGCGGCCGAGGCCGCCATCGCAAGCTTTGCGATGAACCTTAAAAACCTGCTCATGCAGCCGCCGGTCCGCGGCACCGTGACCCTCGGGGTTGACCCGGCATTTCGCACCGGCTGCAAGTTGGCGGTGGTCGACGGCGCCTCCAAAGTGCTCGCAACCGGCGTCATCTATCCGACACCTCCGGCGAACAAAAAAGAGGAGGCGGCCCGCACCGTCTCTCGGCTGATCAAAACCCACGGGGTGACGACGGTGGCCATCGGCAACGGCACCGCCTCCCGTGAGACAGAGGCCTTTATCGCCTCGGTTTTACAGGATTTCCCCAGCGTGAAGTATATGATCGTCAGTGAGGCCGGGGCCTCGGTCTACTCAGCGTCGTCCCTCGCGGCGGAGGAGTTCCCTGAATACGACGTCTCGCTGCGCTCGGCCGTCTCGATTGCGAGGCGCATGCAGGATCCCCTGGCTGAACTTGTGAAAATTTCTCCCGAAGCCATCGGCGTCGGACAGTATCAGCACGATATGCCGGCCTCTAGGCTTTCCCACTCGCTCGACGGGGTCGTGGAGGACTGCGTCAACGCCGTCGGTGTCGACCTCAACACAGCCTCCTGGCCGCTGCTAACCAGAGTTGCCGGCATCGGCCCCGCCGTCGCCAAGAACATTGTCGCCTACCGGGAGGATATAGGACCCTTTGCTGAGCGGCGGCAGCTTTTAAAGGTTCCAAAGCTCGGAAAGAAAGCCTATGAACAGTGCGCCGGATTTTTGCGCATCCCGGGCGGCAAGCAGCTTTTAGACAACACCGCCGTCCATCCGGAATCCTACGAGGCGGCGCTTGAACTCTTAAAACGGTGCGGATTGACGGCGGACGACGTTGTCACGGGACGTGTGGCCGACAAACTGAAAGTGGATGAAGAGACAGCAAAAGTGCTTGGCGTGGGGCTTTTAACCCTTGCCGACATCGCCGCCGAGCTGCGCCGCCCCGGCCGTGATCCCCGCGATGAGCTGCCTCCCCCCCTGCTGCGCCACGACGTCCTCTCACTGAAGGATTTGCGTGCGGGCATGGAGCTTATCGGCACGGTGCGCAACGTCATCGACTTCGGTGTCTTTGTCGACATCGGAGTCCACGAGGATGGACTGGTGCACGTCTCCCAGCTGGCCGATCGCTTTGTCCGCCATCCGTCGGAGGTCGTCAAGGTTGGCGATGTTGTGACGGTGCGGGTGCTCGAAGTCGACGAAAAGCGCAAACGCATATCACTTACGATGAAAAAGCAAAAATGACTTGCTTTATTAGTTATAAGGAGGCGCAACATGAAACAGCTAAGCCTAAACCACATCGGAGTGCCGGTCAAGGAGAAGTTTGACGGGATGGCCTACCGCGAGGGACTGGGCCTTTGGTCGACTGATCCGAATGATTCCCCGCTGCACATCGAGTACATGTTTTTTGAGGCCGATACGCCGCTGCCCCCCAGCGTGCAGAAAATGCCCCATATCGCCTACCGTACAGACGACCTTGAGGCAGCACTGCCGCTGATCGGAAAAATCATCTACGGCCCCGAGAAGCGGCCGACCGGCTCGACCATCGCGTTCGGACGGGTGGACGATCTGCTCATTGAGGTGGTTGCTAAATAGCATGGTCAAGACAAACGTGCTTCGGCTGCTGGAGGCGGCCGGAATTTCCCACGATCCGCTGTTTTATGACCTAGGCGAGGCGGAGTTCTCCGGCGAAGCCGTGCGCGACAGTCTCGGGCTTGAGGAGGGCCGCTCCTTTAAGACACTCTGCGCCATGGGCGACAGCGGCCGCGCCCTTGTATTTGTGTTGCCGGTTGAGACAACGCTGGACCTCAAAAAGGCGGCAAAGGCGTCCGGTGAGAAAAAACTGGCCCTCTTGCCGGTCAAGGAGCTGCGCGGCCTCACAGGTTACGAGCGGGGCGCCGTCTCCCCCATCGGCATGAAAAAGCTCTTCCCCACCTTCATTGACGAGACGGCCATTTTGTTTGACACCATCGCTGTATCGGCAGGCGCAAAGGGCATCTCGGTCTTCATTGCGCCGGAGGAGCTGCGCGCCTACGTTGAAGCGCAGTTTACCGACATCACAGAGGAATAAACGAACAAGGGGCTGCAGCAAAAATGCTGCAGCCCCTCACATATGCGTAGAACCCGTTACGAATTTCGCGCCCTGGCTAAACTTCGTTTTGCCGGGGCGCCACCCATTTTTGGACTCGCTACTCAGTTTTTCTTGCCAGCCGACAAAGGAAAATTCGCCGAAGTCCTTCCCTGATGATATGTACATTTGTCTTAGCCAAAAGCTTTGCACTATACGTGATGAGCACCTGTTTGGAGTCTGATTTTCCCATGGCCATCATTCGGTACCCCGATTTCAAATCTTCGAATTCCTCCAAAAAGCCTGTCCAGGCTTCGTCAACACACTGCAACATCACGGCGCGTGCCAAGTCTTCAAACATTCCCGGCGCCTCGGCTTCCTTTTGCCGAAGGATATTTTCCGCGGCCGCTGTATAGGAGGCAATATCCGGCACATCCGTATTCTTGGGAAGCGCTTCCCGACCGAACACCTGACAAAATGCAATGCGGAAATCCGCAAAGCGGTTCTTCGGATTGTCGTAGCTGTTCCAAAGCGTCCTGATTTCGGCTGCGATCATCTCCCTCAACACAGAAAAAACACTGTCGCATTCCAGCATCCGGTCTCGTTCCCTGACAAAGTGCTTTCTGTATTCCTGAAGAATATTGTCGGCTTCAAGGTTGTTTTTCCGCTGTCCCGCATCGAGAGACTCCGCATGGCGCTGAGCCCACCTCAAAATCTTTGGCGAAATTTCCCCCGCTTTCCCGTCTGTGAACAGACGCAGCAGATCATCCTGCGCCGAAACGAAGAAAACACTCTCTCCGGGGTCTCCCTGCCGCCCGGCGCGTCCAATCAGCTGCTCGTCCACCCGGCGTGACCGCTGACGCTCTGCCCCCAAAACCAATAAACCGCCCAGTTTACGCACCTGTTCGGCTGTTTCGTGGGCTCCCTTACCCAAACGGATGTCCGTTCCCCGTCCCGCCATATTGGTCGCAACAACAACAGAGCCTGGAAGCCCCGCCCCAGCAACGATGTCGGCTTCACCGGCATCCTGCTTGGCGTTTAAAACGATGTGCTTTATCCCCCGTCCCGCCAGCAGCGCAGATACTTGCTCACTGATACCGACGTTCGGTGTGCCGACCAGCACCGGTCTTTGTCTTGTCCATGCTTCCCCTGTCGTGTCGGCAAGGGCTTCGAGCTTGTCCGCATACGTACTGAAATAGCGGTCTGGACGATCTATCCTGATACATGGTTTGTTGGGAGAAATACGCCGGACTTTAAGTTGATACGTTTTCGACAGTTCCCGCCTAGCTGTCCAGGCTGTCCCTGTCATGCCGGACAAGCGCTTATACATCCCAAAAAAATTTTGGTACGTTATGGAAGAGAGCACTCTGCTTTCCTGGTGTATCTCCACATTTTCCTTTGCTTCAACGGCCTGGTGCAGCCCGCAGGAAAAGCGCCTTCCCTCCATTACTCTGCCGGTATTGCGGTCAACGATACAGACTTTCCCGTCCCGCACGATATAATCCACATCTCGCCTGAGCGTACCGTAAGCGCTGATCGCCTGTAAAACCCGGTGATAGATATCAATGTTTCCCGGATCGAACAAATTGTCAATCCGGTAATACTTTTCAGCTTTTTCGATGCCCGCTGCTGTCAATACGGCATTCTTATGCCGCTCGTCAACAATGTAGTCTCCTTCCAGCTCATCAATATCCGCATCTTCCTCCAACTGGGCGAAAACGGAGCATTTCAGATATTTTGCAAAAGTGTCGGCGATTTTGTAGTCTCTGACATCTCCGGTGCCGCCGCCGGAGAGGATCATCGGCGTCACCGCCTCATCAAGCAGAATACTGTCTGCCTCGTCCAAAATCGCAAAATATAACTCGCCTTGGACGCGGTGAGCAGGATTCGTCGCGATGCCGTCCCTTAGAAAATCAAAACCCAGCTCCGTTGCTGTGGAATAAGTGACATCCGCGCCATAGGCCGCCTGTTTTTCCTGAATCGTCATGCCGGAAAGCGACAGGCCAACGGTCAGCCCGAGGGTCTCAAAAACAGGACGATTCATCTCGAAGTCCCTGCGAGCCAGATACTCGTTGACCGTTACCACATGAGCGCCCTTGCCCTCCAGCGCCCGATGATACGCCGGGAGGATCGCGGTCAGCGACTTCCCTTCTCCGGTATTCATCTGCGCGATTTCTCCCAAAGTCAGCGATGCCCCCGCCCGGAATTGGACCGCATATGGGAGCATCCCGAGGTTCCTGCGGCAACTCTCAGCGGCGGCGCCAAATACCTGAGGTAGCAGCCTATGCACGGATGTGCCGCCTGCCGTTTTCTCGATAAAACTCTCTGTCAGGCCAGCAAGCTCCATGTCGGAGAGGCCTTCATAAACACCTCGCCAGAACTCGGCTGCGGGTGCAATATGATTCACCAGCGTAAGCACCGGTGGTTGTTTTTGCTTGTCACTCATCGCAAGCCCGCACTCCAATCACATCACGCGTAAGAATGGAGGCCACTCATCAGTGTGTTGACGCCAACAAACGTGAAGATGACGGCTACCACCGCAATGATCGCAAACCAAGCCATCCGCTTCCCCTGCCAATTTTTCCGCATGCGCTGATGGAGATAGAGCGCATAAATGATCCATGTTATTAAGGCCCAAGTCTCCTTTGGGTCCCAGGACCAGAAGGTGGACCATGCCTGTTCCGCCCAAACACAACCTGACAAAATTACAACGGTGAGCATAAGAAAGCCTACAGCAATAAGCCGGTATGAAAAATAATCGAGCTGCGCAAGCTGTGCGGTGTGCTCGGCTTGAGCTTCGAGTTTTGTATTTTTGCCCTCGTCAATAAGGTATTTGATGCCTACGGCTCCCGCCATGGCAAAAGCGGAATAGGAGAACACCGCTGCTCCGATATGTAATCCGAACCAAGCCGAGCGGAGCGCAGGCATCAGCTCCCCGATCTCGCGCGGTAAAAACGCCGCATAGGAGAGGGCCAAAAACGAAGTCGGCAAGCCGGCAGTCAATACCCACCCTTGTTTTATGCGCAGATACATGATCACGCAAAATAGCGCAATACCCCAACCGAAGGAGGCGGCAAATTCAAATTGGTTCGATAAAGGCAGCCGTCCGGCGTCTATGCCTCTGGCCACAAGGTAGGCCGTGATGACCGCAAAGCTGAGAAGGGTAAGATACCACGCTGCTTTCGCAACGAAATCTTTTTTTAATATAACGGAACTGAACTGAAAAATCATGGCTGTAAAAAAGCAGGCGATAGCCGCAAAAAATATAATGTCAAGCATGACCCGTCATCGTTCCTTCCTTTTTTAATGAGCTCAGCGCGGTTCCGACAACCATCTCCGGTTTTGTGCTTCGGATCGCATAGCCGGAGGAATCTACCAAAACATAGATCGGCACTTGGAAAAAGCACAGCCACAGGCCAATGAGCAGTAAAACGAAGCAGGTATAAAGCAGGGCAAGCGCGCCGGACGGATACGTTTTGACCCTGATAACGGAGTAATCGACTGCATCGCCAAAAGTAAAGTGGATTCCGCCCGCCATCAGCGTTGCGCCCGGCTCCACCAGGCCGACGCTGGTCTCGCCATTGTCAACAAGGTTTACGGCATAAATGGGGTTCGGGTAACCATTGGACGTATCTTCGATCGGCTCGGCCTTGCCGTCCTCACCAAGGATGTAATCAGGGTATAGACCATAATAGACCATTCCATTTTCGCCGTCCACGGAGAAAAACCTGTCCTCGTCATCTGATGTCAGAAAAAGCGTATCACTCACTTCATCGTATGTAACCATAAGCTGTCCGTCGGTACCATAATTGTATTGGAACAATTTATATCCCGCGGCGGATAACGGATGGTTGACACTGACCTCGCCTGATGTGACCGTTCCCTTAGCGTCTCGGACCGCGATTTGGCTGACAAAGTCCGTCGAACCGTCTTCATTCGCGGAGCTGAAGCTGACAAGATGAATCTGCGTACCATCTTTCAGCGAAGCGGTCTCGTTCACATGGATTGTCACATCCTCCGAATGGGAGAGAGCGAGGACGGTCGCCGCGCAGGTCAACATGAAAAGCAGCGCAAGATGAACGACAAATGACCCAAAGTGTCCGATGCGGTTTTTTGCCCACACCGCGCCGTCTTTTGTATTGGTGTGCCTGAATTTTTTTGCTTTGAGATATGCTTCCACCTCTTTTTGGGCAACTGGTGTCTCTTCGATCTTCGCCTTTGCCACCGAAGCCGGCATCGTGTAATAAATTTTTATCGTAGTCCCCAGCCGCAAGATCGAGCAGAAAATGAGATTGACGCAAAGCAGGACGACCAGCGTGATAAAATACCAACTGGAAAAGATGCTGTCAACCTCTAACGAGAGCATCAGATTGCCCAGGGTCGTATAGGTCGTGAGATAGTAGTTCTGTGCATTCCCTTGCGGGATAATCGACCCAACCAGCGAACAGGCCAAAACCAACAGCAGTAATATCATCCCGAATTTCATGGACTGAAGGAACTTCAACGCTTTTTTCATGGCGGCTCCCCTGAAAATACAGTTTTACAGATAATCTGGTAATTCTCACTCGCATTCTCCTGCGGGTGAGAACCCAATCGAATAAATAATTCTCAAAATACGATTAAATCACGGCGTTCTTGGGCAAAAACAGTTCCGGGTCGTTTTTTAGCAGCTCGTGTATGGATTTTGTGACTGTCGGCCTGGTAAGCCCCGCTGCCAGTGCAATCTGTGCGTGGGTGAGCTGGGGAATACCGTGTTCCTTGCAAAACTGCAGCACATACTTAACTGCGGCCTGCGCCCCATTCCCGCCGATTTCCTGAAACGCTATCGCCATCTCGTGGTAACCGATTATGTACCCCTCGCACAGCGCTTTGACGAAATCAATGTTGTTTTTATAGAGCGCCTCAATACAGGTGCGGTCATACAGCGCAATCATACTGTCCTGAATCACAAAGCAAGACACACCGTTCCATTTTACGCTTGTCCAGTCTTGTGGAATGCTGAGTAAATGGCCGCTGCCCGCCAGTTCCAACGGGATAAAAGTTCCTTCGTCGCTCGCTTTGGGATCGGCAGATATGACAAACCCGTCGAGCAGCACTGCCAAGGTGCCGTTCCATCTGTTGCGGTTAAATACATTTCCGGCAGGATATCGGACTGTGGTACAGCATCCACAAAGCGTTTTTCTGAGTTCAGGTGTCAGAAGATTGTAAAACCGATTATTCGCATATGGGCATTCCATTGTTGAACCTCTACCTTACATGTTATTCATTTCCAGTATGCATTTTTATCATAGCACCTCTTGAATTATATTACAACCATTATGCCACTTACCTATCATTGAGTATATATTCGAATGCCTCTGTCTCCAGCTGCAGAGGCCCTTTTGAAAAAGCGTATCTTACCGTCGCAAAGTGCTGGATTTCATACAGAAGACTGTCGCTGAGAAACCAAGGTGCCATAAAGCGCCTTTGTCCGCTGGCAGCTGTCTCGAAAGGCGAAACGGTTGCTTTGCAACCCTCCACCCTTTTGCCCTCTTCTCATTTTTGTTATATATACAAAAACCACCCTATCGGCGCTGTTTTTTGGTAGGCTGGGTGTGGGAGTCCGCCTGAAGTGGATTCCTGCTTTATTACATGTTTTTTCCCAATAATGTAATCTATATTACAATTATTCTGTAATTTCGATTACTTGCAACGCTGTACAGTATTGATATAATATAATTGATATTATGCAATTACTTGTGAAAATACCATGAAATTGTAAAAGGGAGATCAAAATGAAAAACGCCAATAAAGCACTTCACAAGGTGTTCCTTTTGATGCTGATGATCGCCGTCGCGCAATCTCTTACCGCCTGCGGCAATACGCCGGAAGCCCCCATCTACACCGCCGGTACATACACCGCAACCGCAAAGGGCATGAGCGACATAACCGTCACCGTCTCTGTTGACGCAAACAAAATTACAAGCGTCGAACTGGACGTTTCGGGTGAGACGAAGGACATCGGCCAAGCAGCTGCGGACAAGCTGATCAAGCAGGTCATGGACGCCCAGAGCAGTGAAATCGACGGCGTCTCCGGCGCCACGGTGACGAGCGATGCTGTCAGTAAAGGCGTAGCGGATTGCCTGGCTCAGGCCAAGGGCGAAGATGTGAAAACAACCTATGACGGGGCCATAGACAAAATGTACGACACCATGGCTAAGCGAGCTGAAGAACACGCGCCGGAAGTCCGTACCCTTACAAACGGCGTACAGATCCAGCGGACCCCCACTGAGTACAACTGCGGCGTTTATCATTCGCCAGGGGCCAGCATCTCTTTTAATACATATTACCTTAAGGCCGACAGCAGAGGCTGCGCCGCCTGCCATGAAGACCTGGCCCAAACCCTTAAAGACATGGATTATGAGCATGTTGATCTGACGAGCAACTATGGGATTGCCGTCACCGTCAATAACTGCCTGGATTGCCATTCCTATTCGCCCTGGTATGTCACCGAGACCTATGGCTTCGGTTCTCTGATTCACTCCATTCATGATGCAGACAGCTTTACAGGCTCTTGCTGGTCCTGTCATTACGCCTCCGGCGACGGCAAAGATATGCAGCTTTGGGACAGCGTAAAATACACTGTTTTGCGCGGTATCGTCAGTGTCGACAATCCTGAAAATGTGTCTGCGGAATTCTCATACAATCAGGACCTCCTCACTTCCACCGACAACATTTTCGACTATGGCTGGCTCTACTATGACAACGACTATTACCGCTACGGCATGACCCAAATCGATGCCCCGCTCGATGAAGATACGTTTAACAACTGGACGCTCACCGTCAGCGGAACTGTCGATAACCCTTTCACGATCTCTCTTCCCGATTTGATAAAAGAGGCGCCGGCCGTCACGAAAACCATCACCATGAACTGCACCGACAACTACTCAGGCGGTCCGCTCATTGCCAACTGTGAAGTCACCGGCGTTTCTCTAAAATGGCTGCTTGAAAAAGCGCAAATCAAGCCCTCTTCCACCGTTATCCTTCCAACAAGCAGCGACGGTTTTGCACAGCCGATCTACCTGTCGTTCCTTGAAAACCGGGACGCTTATGTCGTCTGGGAAATCAATGGCGAGCGCGTGTCCTATGCCAACGGATACCCGCTCCAGCTTTGGCTTGAGGGTGGTTCCGCAAGCGTATTTATTAAAGAGATCTCCGATATCATTGTAACCGATGAGCCCGAAGAAAATTACTACATGTACCTTGGATGGGAAACCGAAGACGGGGGTTATTACAATAAGCCCGGCGTCGGAATGTTCAATTCCGTCAATGAAGGCGAGATCGTTTCTCTCGGTCAAAGCTATACTTTCAGCGGCTATGCCGATGCGTTCGAGCAAAAAATAACGGCAATTGAAGTTTCACTCGACAACGGAACCACATGGACGAGTTATCCTGTCACAGGGACAACGGAATCGAAATGGGTGATCTGGAATTATACGATTACGCCGACTGAAGTCGGTGCATATGTAATCCAGGTCCGCGGGGTAACCGAAGACGGTCTTGTCTCTCGTTCGCCAGCGCAAATGATGATAAACGTAGCGTTAAGCTGAGGAGAATTAACTATGAAAAAAAACACAAGGAGACTTCTCTCTACCGCTTCGGGTGCGGCACTGCTACTAACCGGCTGTGCACAAAATGCGACGGTCGAACAGGCATCCGTTTCGGAAGAAGCCAGCGTTCAAAATGATTACGGCATCACCGTAACCGAGGCCAAAACCATCGAATACACCAAAGTCGCCAATGTCAGCGGCTCGTTTGAGTTCAATCAAGATGTGGTCTCCCCTTCCGACGAGGTTTTCAATATCTTCGGCACCGCCCTGACCGGTATGTGCGCTGCCCCCTCCTATGCACTGGAGAACAATAAGGGCACCGCCACCATGTATGTCAACGTCAAAGGCGACATCCGCAAAGCCTACACCACCGACATCAAAGAGCTTGCCGGAGAAGGCAAGGAGACAACCCGAATTTCCCTGTGCGCCTGCTCCACGGGTCCTGCCAGCGCCGCAGGCAAAATCACCGGTGTCAAATTGGAAGATGTCATTGAGATGGCTGATTTGAACGAGGGTGTCAACGCGGTTAAAGTCGTCGGCTCCGACGGGTACGGTCAGGTCCTTCCCCTGTCCTACGCACTTGAAAAAGAGGCCCTCATCGTTTACAAAATCAACGGCAGTGATGTTCCCTCCAGCACGCAGTTTTGGATTCCGGAAACTGTTGCGAAGTACTTCACCCGTGACGTTGTGGACATTGAACTGTTGGCCACTGATGAGGTTCCCCAAGTCGATACGCGTGCAGATCAATACCGTGCACAGATCAATATCCTAAACTCCGCAGAAAATGCGGCCATCGCGCTGGGCGACACCATCACTTTTGAGGGCTATGCCGACGATCTGGGCGAACCCATCTCTGCCATCGAGTTCTCTCTGGACGGCGGTGAGACCTGGGCTTCATATGCAACCGACGGAGCCACAACCGAAAGTTGGGTCTATTGGTTCTTTAGCTATACTCCCGAGGAAGTCGGAACTTACCGGTTGACCGCTAGGGCCGTGACTGCCGCCGGAACTGTAAGCCCTCTAGAGTCTACGGTGACTTTTAACGTTTCGGAATTAGCCGGCGGCGTGAACGCGTAGAGATTTTCTCCTGTTCACAGCTATTTGACAGCAAACGGCTGGAAACCCTCAAATGCGGGTTTCCAGCCGTATTGTATTGCATTAATAATAAGAGATGGGAACGTACATGCACATCAGGGCTTGCACGCTCTAATACATAACCACAGCCGCTCATCCTTATCGTTACAACATATAAGTATATTTGACCTTGTCTCCAAAGCCTTTGAACCGTGCGACCGGCTTGTTGCTGAATATGAGTCGCACGAAGGCATCCTTATAAAAGGCTCCCCAGTCGGCCATCGGAGTCGTGGCAATTCTTCCCCGCTCAAGAAACTGTTTTGATGCCGCGAAGCAATCATAGTTTTTAATTGACATGATTGTTGCGCCTCCGAGGAGCTTTCAACATCTATGCCGTGCGGCAGGCCGCCCCCATTTCCAGCGCTTTCAGGTTCAATTCGATGAGGTTACTCTTACGCCCGGAAAAAAGGTGGCGCACATAGGCCGCGGCGTCTTCCGGAGTGAAAAAACCGGTCACGGCGGCATAGGCTCCAAGCATGACCATGTTGGCCGTGCGGAGGTTTCCAAGTTCATGTGCAATCTCGTCGCAGGGCACGCGGCAGAGCGTGATGCCGGGCCGGGCCAGCGCCCCGATGTCGCCGGAGTTGAGGAAGATTGTCCCGCCGTCCTTTACGGCCTCCCCGAATTTTACCATGGCGGGCATGTTCATCGCAATAAGCTCAGTCGGATGGGTGACAATCGGCGAGCCGATTTTGCCATCTGCCAAAACTACGGAGCAATTGGCGGTCCCGCCCCGCATTTCGGGGCCGTAGGAGGGCACCCATGTCACGTTTAAGCCCTTGCTCATTCCGAGTTCCACAAGCGACTTGCCGATCGACATCACCCCCTGTCCGCCAAATCCCGCAACGAGAACCTCCCTTTTCATGCCTGCACCTCCTTGATCACGCCAAGCGGGTAGCCGGCAACCATCGTATCAAGTACCCACTTATTCGCCTCCACCGGGGCCATTCCCCAGTTGGTCGGGCAGGCTGAGAGCACTTCTACAAATGTGAACCCGCGGCCCTCCATCTGGATTTGGAAAGCTTTCTTAATGGCCTTTTTCGCCTTGACGACATTCGGAACACTGGCCACACAGACCCGCTCGGCATAGACAAGACCGTCCAGCGTGGCGAGCATTTCGGGCACATGCATGGGGCCGCCGTGTATCGCCTTATTGCGGCCCCCCATACTGGTCGTGGATTTCTGGCCCGCAAGCGTTGTGGGGGCCATCTGGCCGCCGGTCATACCGTAGATGGCGTTGTTGATAAAAATTGTCGTGAACTTTTCGCCCCGCATGGCCGCGTGCACGATTTCGGCCGTGCCGATGGAAGCGAGGTCGCCGTCCCCCTGGTAGGTGAAGACAGGGCTCCCCGGGTGGGTCCGCTTAATGCCGGTGGCGACGGCGGGCGCCCTGCCGTGGGCCGCCTCGACGGCGTCGCAGGCAAGATAATTTCCGGCAAACACAGAGCATCCGACCGGGCATACGAGGATTGCATTGTCGATGATTCCAAGCTCCTCCATCACTTCGCCGATCAACTTATGTACGGTTCCATGCCCGCATCCGGGGCAGTAGTGGGTCTCCCTGTCCGTAAGTCCCGCTGTTTTGCGATATACCATCATACGCCCTCCAATTCCTTTTGCATGGAAAGCACCGCATCTTCAATTTCACCCACGGTCGGAACCATGCCGCCGGTGCGCCCGTAAAAGCGGACCGGCTTTTTTCCGTTTGCGGCAATTTTCACATCGTCGATCATCTGCCCGGCACTCATCTCCACCGTCAAAAAACCCTTTACGCCGTCAAGCGCGGCAAGCCTTGCAAGCTCACTCGTAGGGTATGGCCACAGCGTGATGGGACGCAGCATTCCGACTGCCACTCCCTGCTCCCTGAGCTCATCGATGGCGGATGAGGCAATTCTGGCAACGGTCCCGTAGGCGACAATGATGATCTTGGCATCCTCGGCCAGGTAGGACTCCCACCGGGTCTCGTTTTGCTCAATTTCTTCATATTTTTTTTGCAGTTTGATGTTGTGCGCCTCACAATCTGCCGCGTCAAGCGCCAGCGAGGTGATAAAGTTGTTTTGCACCCTGCCGCCTTTTCCGGAGGCGGCCCATGTCTTTTCGGGCAACTCTTTTGCCGGGCGCTCGCGCATAACGATGGGCTCCATCATCTGACCGATGATGCCGTCGGCCACGATCAAAACCGGGTTCCGGTACCGGTCGGCAAGGTCAAAAGCCAATTGTGTCAGCTCCACCGCCTCTTCGATGTCGCAGGGAGCCAGCGCGATCGTGCGGTAATCGCCGTTTCCGCCACCTCTTGTCGACTGAAAATAGTCGCACTGGGAAGGCTGGATTGTGCCAAGACCCGGCCCCCCTCTGACCATGTTGACAATGACGGCCGGAAGCTCAGCCCCCGCGAGGTAGCTGATGCCCTCCTGCTTTAAACTGATCCCCGGCGATGAAGACGAGGTCATTGCCCGGATGCCTGACGCCGAAGCACCGTAGACCATGTTAATTGCGGCAATTTCAGATTCCGACTGTACAAAAACACCGCCGGCTGCCGGCATGTGTTCCGACATGTACTCCGGAATCTCGTTTTGCGGTGTGATCGGGTATCCGAAAAATCCCTTGCAGCCGGCCAGAATTGCCGCCTGCGCAATGGCTTCATTGCCTTTCCAAAGTTCTCTTTCCACCGTTTGTCACCCCAATTCCACAAGCATTTTTGCCTCAACCGGAATAGAAAGGTCAGTCCGTTTGCGGCCGACCGTCAAGTGAGCCTGCCGGCCGCTTTTCCGGCAGCGCGTTTTTTGGGCTTCTCCCAGTCTGCCAATACGTCCATTTGTACCTCCGTTTCACGCTTCCAGCGCGATTACGGAGTCGGGACAGATCATCGCGCAGGCGGCACAGCGGATGCAGTCGTCTTTGCGCGCAACCGTCACCGGGTGGTAGCCCTTTTTGTTTACCCCCGTGCCCATGGCAAGAACCTGCCTCGGACACGCCGCCACGCAAAGTCCGCAGCCCTTGCAGCGGTCCTCCGTGATTTTTACCGAGATATCCATTTAGCACTTGCCTCCTTTCGCTTGCTGTATTACAATGTATGACGTTGTATGATTACATAGTACTACCGGATGGGTTTTTTTGTCAACACCTCAGAGAAATATTTTGCGGTCTGAAACTACCGTTTGACAAGGGGTCCAAAGCGGATTAAAATAATAAAAATGCCCCGAGAGGAGAATATATGGACGGCGCACCCGTAAAGCAAAGCAAAGCTCGCCGCGTGGCGGACGAACTTTACAATCAGATCATTATGGAGAATAAATATATGCCGGGTGACAAGCTACCGAACGAGAACGAGCTTGCCGCCCTGTTTGGTGTGAGCCGCATCACCTCCAGAGGCGCCATCGGGCTCTTAGTGAGCCAGGGCGTGCTGAAAGTTGTTCGGGGCAGGGGTACTTACGTGTCCGACAAGCTCTCCCCCTATGTAAACTCCGAGTTTGGGGACTTGGAGCGCATTCGTATGCGCCTGCACGAGTTGTTTGAAGCACGGCTTATTTTGGAGCCGCCCATTGCGGCCCTTGCCTGCGAACGGGCTACCGATGAGGACATTGAGGCCATCCTGGCTTTCGGTGAAGAAGCGTGCGAAGCGATCGAAAAGGGCTATTACAGCACTGAGATTGAGCTGAAATTTCACTCCGCCATCGCCTCGGCCACCCACAACGCCTTTTTGAGCACGCTGTTCCCCATCATCAGCCGCTCCATCGACGAGACGCTTGCGGCGACGGCGCCCTATCCGAGACTTACAGCGATCTCCATGACCGACCATAAGCAGATCATGGTGTTTATTCGCAAGCGGGATGCGGCCGGCGCACGGAGTGCGATGGAGCTGCACATCCGGAAAGTCTACGATGAAATTGAAAATACATTATAAAAAAAGAGACCCCATGGGGTCTCTTTTACATTTTGAGTATCAGATCACTTTTTGCGGGTTCAAAATGCCGTTCGGGTCGAAGGCCGTCTTGATGCGGGCCATGAGCTCGACGTAGTAGTCCCCGTGCTGCAGTCTAAAGTAATCCCTTTTGGAGTAGCCGATGCCGTGTTCCCCCGATACCTGCCCGCCGATCTCGGCGGCTTTTTCATACATGCGGTCGAAAGCGGCTTTCAGCCGCCGGTGCCACTCGTGCTCCGAAAGGTCGTCCCGGCAGAGGTTGATGTGGATGTTGCCGTCGCCTGCATGTCCAAAGCTTGAGACCCTGATGCCCTCCTCTTTGGCCACCTGCTCCGAAAAGCGGATGAAGGGGCCGACCATGCTGCGGGGCACGACGATGTCGGCCTCCTCAACCTCGGGGGTCGTGCCCTTGATAGCGTTTAGAAAAGCGCTGCGGGCACTCCAGACCGAGGCGCGGCGCTCTTCGGTGTCGACGATATAGACGTCGATGGCGCCGTGCTCTAAGCATAGGTCAGCGACCGCAGAATATTCCCGTTCGACCTGCGCCTCATCGTACCCGTCGAAAGTCAGCAGTAGGTAGCCGGGATGCTTGTCGTCAGGGAACTTCTTGCCTAAGTATTCTTCGGCAAAGAGGATGATGCTCTGTGAGATGTATTCGATGGCAGTCGGCAGCACTTTGCCCTTGACAATGTCCGGCACCGTCGCCACCGCCTCATCAAGCGAATTAAACGGGACAAGCAGGCTGACCGTGACGGTTGGCAGCGGCAGGATTTTTAGGGTGGCTTCGGCGACGACAGCCAGTGTCCCCTCCGAACCGACGATGAGGTCCTTAAGCCCGTAGCCCGAGCTGTTTTTGACCACTTTGCCGCCTAGCTTTAACGTTTGTCCGTCGACCGTGACGATGGTGAGCCCGCGCACATATTCCCTCGTGACGCCGTATTTGACGGCCCGCATGCCGCCGGCGTTCGTGCTGATGTTGCCGCCCAGGGTGGCGGCCTTCTCGCCGGGGTCGGGCGGGTAGAAATAGCCATTCGCTTCGCAGAAGGCGGAGAGCTCCATGAGCAGAACGCCGGGCTCCACCGTCACCGTCAGGTTATCGGGGTCGAGTTCGAGGATTTTATTCATCAGGGTCGTCTCAAGCATGATACCGCCCACGACGGCGACAGAGCCGCCCATAAGGCCGGTGCCGGCGCCCCTTGTCACGACCGGAATTAGCCGACCGTTCGCGTAGGCCAAAACCTGCGCGATCTCCTCTTTGGTTTTGACTTTGACCAGCACCTCCGGCATTCCGGAGGAGCCGCCCATCTCATCGTGTCCGTAGTCGGCGCTGATGGCGTCGCCAGAGGTGCAGCGCTCTTCACCCACAATGCCTGTGAGCGCCAGGATGTCCTTTGGGGTCACTTTGTTGTAGTTCATGATCTTCCCTCCCCGCATATGGCGATGAGCCTTGGAACGATCTCGTAGAGGTCCCCGACGATGCCGTCATGCGCGATGTCGAAAATCGGGGCGTTTTTATCCGAGTTTACAGCGATGATGCGGGTTGAGCCCTTCATACCGGCCGCAAACTGGACCGAGCCCGAAATGCCCAAGGTGATGATGAGCTGCGGTTTGACCGTGCGCCCCGATAGGCCGATCTGCTTTTTTTGGCTGAAAAGCCCCGCCTCCACCATGGGCCTTGTGCAGGCAAGCCGGGCGTCTATGGCATCTGCAAGCCTACTTGCAAGCTCGAGGTCGGCGGCGCTTTTAAGGCCGCGGCCGACCGCCACAATGCGCTTTGCGTCGGCAATGTCACTCTCGGGCGGCGTCGGCGTCATTGCGAGCAGTTTGACCCGACTTATAAGCTTCTCAGGATTCAGCATCATCTGTTCAATCGTCCCTGTCGGATGCGCGACAGGCTGGGCCGGGTCGAAGACTTTATAGCGGACGGTGCAAAGCTGCGGGCGGCTGCCTTCAGTTACGATCTGGGCCATGATGTTGCCGCCAAAGGCCGGCCTTATTTGCACAAGGTCGGTGTTCTCCTTCATTTCGAGCTTTGTGCAGTCGGCCGTGATTCCGGTCTCGAATTTCGCCGCGACTCTGGGGGCAAGCGCTCTGCCGACGCCCGTCGCACCGACCAAAACAGCCGAAGGCCTCTTTTTTTCAATGAAGTCGGCAAAGGCCGCAGTGAAGGGGTCGCTGCTGTAAAAGCCAAGCGCCGGGCTCTCGTAGACGCAAACCGTATCGACGCCAAGGGCGATGAGCTGCCTTGCCGCCGCATCCGTCTTCTCCCCTGCGAGCAAGGCCAAGACCGGCTGGCCGGTGACTTGAGCAAGCTGTCTTGCCTTTCCGACAAGCTCCGGCACGACGCAGTGGAGCGCATCCCCCACCATTTCGGCAAAGACGGCAACGCCCCGCCAGGTGTTCTTATCGAGTGACTTTTTTGCCGCCTCAATGGCCATGATTTCAGGAGCCAGTTTGACGCAGATACCGCAAAGGCGGCATCCGTCCGTTACTTCAAGTTTACCATCTTCATAAGCGATGGCCAAAAAGGGGCAGGCCGCCACAAGCTTTTCCGCCGCTTGCGCCGTGACGGCTTCCTGATTGATTTTTAATTTTGACATTCCCGCACTCCCCCTATATGACCTTGCAGCTGCGCAAGAGGCCCGCTGTGATTTCGGCAAGCTCTTCCGTGCAGCCCTCGTGCATCCTGCGCTCACCCGCAGGCTCCGGCGGGAAAATGCGCTCGACTTTCGTCGGCGAGCCGTCGAGCCCGTAGCGCATGGGGTCGGTCTCGGGCAGGTCTGCAAGCGTCAAGGTGCGCACGGCATCAGACGGAGTTGCGAGTTTTCGTAAATAGGACGGCAGACGGGGGGTGTTGATGTCCCCGTCCATGCACAAAAGACAGGGCAGCTTTATGCGAAGGGTGGCGGTGTAGACGTCCGAAACAGCCGTCACCACAAGGCTATCCTCCGTGCTTTCAAGAATTTCCCGCACGCCGCTGACATGCGGAATGCCTAATAGCTGGGCGAGCTCCGCACCGACCTGGGCCGTATCGCCGTCGGTCGTCTGCTTGCCGCAGATGATGACGTCGGTATGTCCGATACGCTTTACAGCGCCCGCCAGTGTGCGGGCGGTCGCCAAAACATCGGCGCCGGCAAAACGCCTATCGCTGACGAGGACCGCGTCGTCAGCCCCCATCCAGACGGTCTCGAGCAGCGCTTTTTTGGCCTGCCCCGGACCCATCGTGAGGGCCGTCACTTTACCGCCTGTCCGCTCTTTCAGGCGCAGTGCCGCCTCAATTGCAAACAGGTCGTAGGGGTTTAGTTTGGCGGCAGCTCCGTCCCGCTTTAAGGTGCCGGTCTTTGGGTCCATCTCGACCGTCGTCGCGCCCGGCACCTGCTTTACGCAAAGAATGATATCCACGGTGCACCTCGTTTAAATTAATATTTCCCAGTATAGCACATGTCGACTTGAAAGAAAAGGAATCCTTGCCCCAAAAAATGAGGAGGGCACCGCCCTCCTCATTGTATCCTGCGCTTATTTTAAGCTCGTAAAATAGTTTTGGCACATGGGGTAGAACATGACCCGCGGGTGCTCCTTGCCGGACAGCTCGTAGGCCCTTTTCATAAAGTCTTCGTAGCTGTCGGCGCCGAGGCAGAGCATACGCTCGAAGACCTCGCGCTCTACACCAGGAGAATAGCATAGGAACTTGGCGCCGGTGCGCAGGCTCTTCAAAAAGAGCAGCGTGTCGTCCATCTGGACATCCCAATTGTCAAACATCCACTTTTCGGCCTCCTCGACGGTATGGGCATTTTGGAAAGGCCGCTGCATGTCCTCGGACTGGACGCCCTCGGGGCAGCCGGCGTAGAAGGCGACAACCGTGTGGGGGTCGATGACGCTGTTCAGGTGGCGCATGGGCCTAGACGCCTGATAAAAGTTCTGGTTGAAGGGGGCGCCCGGCGTGATGACGAAGATGTCGGGCTTTTCATCCAGTTTGACCTCGAGATAGCCCGTGATGTAGTCGATGGAGGCGAGGTGAGAAGTCTTGAGGTCGCCGGCGAAGACGGCGGACGTCTCATTCAGGTCGTTGACGACGAATGTGACGCCGTAGTCCACTCTGTAAAGGTCGGCTGCCTCCTGCATCTCGATGGCCATGGGGTTTCCTTCAAGCTTGCCGCGAATCGTCATGGGGTCGAGGATCATCTGGGCCGTGTGGTTGGCGAAAATGGTCTTGTAGGAGCAAATGCCGGGCAGTACCGACTTGCGCCCGCCGGACCAGCCGGCCATGGCGTGCAGCTGAGTGCGGCCGACGGCAATGTGCAGGTCACACTCCAGTGCCTGCCGGTTGACCTCGACGGGGGTACCGCGGGAGGAATTCCCTATGCAGACTGAAGAGGCCTCATCGTAGGGGGTTGAACTGATCATTTTCACTTTGCCATAATATTTGTCGCTGACTAAGGCGCGGTACTCGGCCTCGGTGGCCGGCCTGTGCAGGCCGACTGCCACGATGAAGAGGATGTCCTCCGGGGCGATTCCGGCTTCGACGAGCTCATCACAGATATAGTCGCTCGCAAGGTGAGTGGGTACGCCGCGGGTACCGTCCGACACGATGACGCTGGCGGTCTTAGCACGCCGCCCCTTGGCAATGTCAATCAGTCGGAGGCTTCCCATAGGGGCATTTATGGCGGCACGGGTGGCGGCATACGGGTCAGGAAGCGAGGCCATGGGCTTGCCGAAAATGAGACCGGCGAAGTCCTCCTTTGGAATTTCAAAGCTGACCTGCTCCACCTCGTCGGTGTAGCGGATCTTGTCGCCGATCGGTATTGCCGAATAGGTCATGTCTATACCCTCCTTAGCCTGACGAATATAATCAGAACCCGCCCTGCGGGGCCGCTTTTCGCGCCAGGCTTCATTTCTTTCTTTGGCGGGCGCCAGCCCGCCGGCATCATGGAGTTTCGCCTGACCCAAAAATCTGCTCCCGCAAGGGTCGTAGATTTTGCAGGGCACGGGCCAATTCGGAGCAAGGCAGCGCCCGCAGATGGGCTGACGCCCTTCAAGGGTCGCTAACGCCGCTCCGGGACGGCCCATGCTCTGCAAAACGGGTTCGGATTATATTGGTCAGGCTAAAAGCGGATATGAGGCGTAAAGTCGAAGGGGACGACGCCGGGGTTTTCATCCTCGGCGCGCAGCAGGGTGTTGAGCGGCTCAATGCAGTGGCCGTTGCGGGGTGGGCCCTGCTTGACGGCGGCACTGCCGAAGGCGATGGCCATCTCGATGACCGGATCGTCGACGACGCCGCCGGCCCGAATGGAGGGGACGGACAAAATGCCGTGCGCATGGGCATAGGCTTCGGCCTCTAAGGTCTCCGTGACGGTGCCGATCTGATTGGGTTTGAGGATGTATGCACCGCAGGCGTTATATTTGACAGCGAGCTTCAACTTTTCAATGTTGGTGACGGTCAAATCGTCGCCGACCAGGATGGTGCGGTTTAAGACTTTGGCGGCCTTGCTCCAGCCCTCCCAATCGTTTTCGTCGACGACGTCCTCCATATAGATGAAGTTGTACTTCTCGGTCAGTCCCTTGAGGTATCCGAGCAGTTCATCGAGGTCGACTTCTTTTCCGATGAGGTCGTAGGTTCCCCGGTCTGCGTTATAGATCTCGCTGAAAGCGCAGTCTGCAGCAAAGGCCACCTTGTCCGTCATGCCTGCCATCTTGGCGGCCAAAGCCGTCATGGCAAAGGCGTCGTCAGGTGATGAGGAGGGGCAGCGGTAGGACGAGTGGGAGCCGGGAATGGCCGGCTGGCCCGAAAACTCCAAAATAGCGGCCGGCATTTTGCCGTAGACCTGCGCTAAAATGTGGACGCACTCCTGCATGGATTTCCCTTTGTAGGGCACGATCGTGACCTCCTGGAAGGGCATGGAGTTCTTCTGATAGCTGCCCCCGGAAAAGCAGTTGGATGTTGGCAGCGGCAGCGTTTTGATGGGGCCTGTGGCAAGATACTTGTAAAGCGGCAGACCTTTAATGGCGGCCGCGGCGCGCAGCACGGCAAGCGACACGCTGTAGGTGCAGTTGCCGCCAAGGCGGCTCTTATTCGGAGTGCCGTCGAGCTCAATAAGCCGACTGTCGAGCGCTTTTTGATCCATCACGTCCATGCCGATGACGGCGGGGCCGATGACTGTATTGACCATCTCGACGGCCTTAAAAACGCCGGCGCCGTTATACCAGTTCGCATCACCGTCGCGCAGCACAAAGGCCTCGTGCATGCCGGCCGAAATGCCGGACGGAGAGGAGGCGCGGCCGAGGATGCCGTCTTCGGTGACGATGTCGACCTCTAAAACCGGTTTGCCCTTGCAGTCGATGTTGGCGCGTCCGTGTACAGATTTGATTTTTGTGTTCAAAGTAGTTACCCTCTTTCTCAAAACGTCAAAAAAGTCAGCCCTTCGCAGGGACATAGAGCACGTTGAAATCGCAGAGGTTTGTGCCGGTGTTGCCGGTGAAGACGCAGTCGTGCAGCGGTGCCAACGCCTCATAAGTGGCATGCAGGCGTAATGCCTCCTTGAGATTGATGCCGGCTGCCGCGGCACGGCCCCAAGTGGTTGAATCGGTCAGACCGCCGGCCATGACCGTTGTGCCGTCCGAACCCTCGCTGTCGATGGAGAGCATACAAGCGCCCGGCACGTCGCGGGCAACAACGGCAAATCCCGCCGTCAGCTCCTGCGAGGGGCCGCCGTGTCCAACGGCCTGAAAATCGTCCGGAATGGTGGTTGTCGTCTCGCCGGCCGAGAAGATAAGCATGGGTGGCGCAAAGGGTCTCCCGGTCTTTTGCATCTCATGGGCGATGGTGGCCATCAGCATGCCGGCATCCTTGCTCTCGCCCTCGATGCTGGTTGTCAGCGTCACGTAAGGGACGCCCATCTCCCGAGCGGCCTCCTCGGCATACTTGCAGGAGTCCTGCAAGACGTTGAGCATGTAGTAAGTGGCGTTCCCGATGGACTTTGGGGTCTCCTGCTCCGGCATGCCGTTCATTAAGTAGTTGTATATGTTTTCGGGCAGGCGGCCTGCCAGCCCGTTTTCTTTTATGATCTCCCAGATGTCCGCAAAGGTCGACTTGTCAGGGCCGACCGGGGTGCCCCGCATTTCTACCGGCTCATTGTAGTCGTCGATATCGGGCCAGCCGACGGCGTCCCAGATGTTGAGGCTGATGATCTCGCCGCCCTTTGCCTCAATGCGCTGACCCAGCCGCCCGCGGTTAATGCGGGCGCAGTGTCCGGCCACCGTGTTGATGTCCATGACCCGCATTCCGCTTTTGAGCATGACGTCACGGGACCTCTGCTCTTCCTCAAGCGTAATGCCCTCGACCGGGCAGCCCATCAGTGCGGTGCTGCCGCCCGACAGCATAATGATAAACAGGTCATCCGGCCCCGAGGCGTCGACCAGCTCCAGCATGCGCAAGCAGCCCTTCATGCCCTCCTCGTTTGGCAGCGGATGGCCGCCGACAAAGACCTCCGTGTTGACATACCGGTCTTCGGTCTCCGGAATTTTGACGATGATGACACCCTTTGTCAGCCGATCACCTAAAATCTCACTCGCCGCCCTGGCCATGTGGTTGCAAGCCTTACCTGCGCCGAACATGTAGATGTTTTTCTTTTTAGTCAAATCCCAGCTGCAAGTACCGACATGAAGGATGTCGCCCTCCAGCCGCATAAGGCTGTGGACGCGGCGGCAGCTGTCAAGCTTTTGCAGCACCCGCTCAGTGACGTCCAGCACGATGCGCCGCGACGATATACTGCCTGCCGACAGCAGTTCCTCATAGTTGCGAATTTTTTCAGCCATACCAGTCTCCTTTTACTATATTGCACGCCGGCCGCCGTCAAGCCCCGCAGGCGGCGGAGTGCGCAGCGGCAGCGACAGTTTTAAAGTATCATAAGTATTATACAGGTGCCTCAGCATGGCCTCCATGGCGCCAAGCTCGTCGTGCCGGCGCAGCGCCTCGACGATGCGCCGGTGCTCCCGAAACGACTCCATCTCCTCGAGCGGCACGTCTCTGAAGTCGTCGTAGACCAGTAGGTGCACGTTGGAGAGCGCCATGAGTTCTCTTGTGTACTTTTCCAGCATTCGGTTGTGCGCCGCAGAGGCTACGACCATGTGGAAGTCGAAGTTCAAATCCACAAACTCGTCGTAGTTGCCCGCCTTGTGCAGCTCCATGGACCTTGCCAGAATGCGCTCCATCAGGGCTAGCTCCGCTTCCGTGATCTGGGAGCATGCAAGGCGCACAGTCTCGAGGTCGACTAAGAGCTTTGCTTCAAAGGTGTCGCGTACCTCGGCGTGTGATGGGTTGACCACAAAGGCCCCTTTGTTGCGCCGCAGTTCCACCATGCCCTCATAGCTCAGCCTTTTCAGTGCGTTGCGAATGGGCGTCCGGCTAAGCCCGGTGCGCTCCGCTACCTGCTGCTCGACAATCTGCTCATTGGGCAGCAGAACCCGCTCAATGATGGCCTTGCGAATGTAGTCATACGCCGCGACGTCTGCGCTTTCCCGCATGTCCATCCCTCCCTTTCCAGATTGCATCCAACATTGCATCCAATCCTATAATGGCAGTATAGCACAGCCGATTTAAGATTGCATCCAATTTTTTGCACAAAATATGAGGCTGCGCTTAGGTAAGGCTGTACAAAAAAGCAAGCACAGCGCCCTCCTGTGCCGGCTTTTCCAAAATGCCGCTGAAGACAATTCTTATGTCAGGGGGCGGAAACTCTTTTCCACGCAAAATGAAGTGTTCGAATCAGTCAGTTGATCTTACCATGTTTTTGTCAAGTCCACCAAAAACAATCGGAACGGGAGGAAAAGCCCTCCCGCTCCGACTGCAATCAACTTATTCTTTTTGTCCAAGCTTTTTCTGGAGCCAGTCCTTGCCGTCGGTATAGCGTGAGACGATAAAGCTTACAACATAGTCCCCAGCGGAATTCACCATGGTGGCTGGGGGGTCCACCAAGTCCCCAAGTGCGATTGCAATGGGATAAGCCACGGCAAGCTGCTCCGGGAAGAAGACGGTGCAGAGCACAAGTTCACCCACACCGCCCCCACCTGGAATGCCGGACATGGCCACAGATGACAGGACCGCAACCAGAATGGCCGCAATCGCCTTCCCGGTGCTGAAATCAATACCGAAAACGCCAAACAGAAAGGCAACCTTGATGATGGCGGACATTGCCGAACCGTCCATGTGCATTGTGGCCCCCAACGGCAGGACAATGTCCATTACATCCTCGGAAATGCCGGTCTCCTTGGCCACCTCCATGTTGGTGGGGATGGTGGCCACACTGGAGCAGGTGCCGAAGGCGGTGACGGCTGGCCGGAACAAGTGCCGGAACATCACCCCTGCTCCTCCTTTGCCCCCGCCGAAGCGAGCGTATAAGGGGAACATGATCAAAAGATAGGCAAAACTCATGAGATAGTAGACGATGAGGGTCCGGCTATAGTCTCCGATGAGAGAGGGGCCATAGGTGGCCACCAGGTAGGCAAAGAAACCGAAAAAGCCGACCGGCGCGTAGTAGGTGATGAGTTTGACCACATTCATCATGCATTCAGCAAGGCTGTGCAACAGTTTTGCCACCATGGTCTCCGGTCCCCCCGACATCTGCACCCCGAAGCCGAAGAGGATGGCAGCCACAATCAGCGGCAGCATGGCCCTACGGCTCCACAGTTCGGGGAAATCCGGTTTTGTAAAGAAGTTTACAACCATATCTCCCACGACGACGGTCTTTGTTTCCCCGGCCTCCAACGCATATGTACCTGTGACGATGGGAAAAATGCGGACCACTGCATACATGAGCACCGCCGCTATTGTCGCCGTAACAAAGAATGTGACCATCGTTATGCCGATAATCTTACCGGCACGCTTCAGATTTTTCATATTGGCGATGGCTGAACTGATGGAGACGAATACCATGGGAACCACCACGCAAAACATGGCGTTGATGAACAATGTTCCCAGTGGCTCCAGGCTCTTTGCCCCCGGCCAAACCGCACCGATGGCACAGCCCCCCACTATGGCAACAAGCATCGCCAGTATAAATCCATATTTTTTTATAAAGCTTCCCTTTCCCTGCTGCGTTTCTAAAGTATCCAAAAGCTCCACACTCCCATTTCAATGTTCTGTATTTCCATTATAGCTTCAAGACCTTGCATGAAATACGCATTTTGTGCTATCATCTATGCAAATGATGCTGGATGTGAATGTATGTCTGCTTATCAAATTCGGGGCTATCTGGAGGAGGAGTACCGTCTGTTCCACCTGCGAGACAGCGTCCCCCTCAGCGAAGTCGACTATCACTATCACGAATTTCACAAGATCCTCCTTTTTGTAGGGGGCAGCGTGTCCTATGTCATTGAGGGCAAGCACTACCCATTGAATGACGGGGATGTGGCTCTGGTGCCCCGGGGCTGCGTCCATAAACCGGAGGTTGGAGTCAGCACCCCCTACGAGCGCTATGTGCTCTACCTCTCCCCCACCTTCCTCCACGGTCCCGCAGAGAGCCCACTAGATACCTGTTTTATCCAATCGGAAAAACGCTACAGCCATATTCTTCGCCTGCCGCAGAAGGAGCGCATTGCCCTAGCGGGGCATTTCCATGCCCTTGAGACAGCCCTTGCGGAGGAGTGTGCCGGGATCTTCGGAGCCTCCCTTCAGGCCAAGACTCTTGTGATGCAGCTTATGATTGCATTAGCCCGAGCATCTCTGGGCACTCCGGAGAGTCCTCCCGCCGTCTATGATGCGCAGATCGTCCGTGTGCTGCAGCTTATCAACGACGGCCTCGAAGGGGATATGCGGGCAGAAACTCTGGCGGAAAAACTGTACATCAGCAAGTACCACCTGATGCGCCGATTTAAGGCAGAGACGGGCTATTCCTTACACCAATACGTCAACAACAAGCGTATGCTCTTTGCCCGGGATCTGATCTCCGGGGGAGCACCTCCTACCGACGCCTGCTACAACTGCGGATTCCGGGATTATTCCGCGTTTGCCAGAGCCTTTAAAAAACAGTTTGGAAGACCTCCGCGCGAAGGAGTAAGCGACGGGGGGTTACGCCCTGAGGATGGCCCCAATCGTCGATAAAAAAGCATAGAGAGTTATCATGCTTTACCCTTTTTCGCCTTTCGATCCCCTGAATGTGATATGGTGCTTGTAGGCTTTCTCAATATCATTGCGGTATGGCAAATGGGACACGGCTTCTTATCATATGTTTTGAGAAAAAATAATAAGGGCGGCGCCAAATGGCGCCGCCCTGTTAAGCAGACTGCTTATTTACTTCGTGGTGGTACGGGTGGCTGCAGAGTTCTCATAGGACTCGATCATATTCTTGACCATCTGTCCGCCGACCGAGCCGGCCTCCTTGGAGGTCAGGTCGCCGTTGTAGCCCTGCTTGAGGTTGACGCCGACTTCGTTGGCGGCTTCCATCTTGAAGCTCTCGAGGGCAGCTTTTGCGTTCTTATTCTTGGCCATTGTATATTCTCCTTATCAAAAAATAATAGCGGGGTTTAACCCGCTATTATTTTTCATCAGAAGTTGTTATTTATTTGCGGAAGTTATTTCTTGCTTTGGCACATTTCAACAAACTTGTTGAAGAGCGGTTCCATGTGGCTGAGCTCCGGCTGGCACCAGTCTCCGCACTGGCGTTCGGGGTGGAACTGAACCGCAAAAATAGGCTTCGTCTTATGCTGGACGCCCTCGATGATATAATCATCCTTTGAATAAGCCGTAACCTTGAGCGTATCGGCAAGGCGCTTGATGCACTGGTGGTGGAAAGAGTTGACCTTGATGTCGACCTTTCCAAAAATCTCCTCCATGATGGTGCCCTCCTCCACGCAGACGAAGTGCTCGGTGGAAGAGTGGATCGTGCTGCGCTCAACCGGAATATCCTGATGGAGCGTGCCGCCCTCCATGGCGTTGATGAACTGCAGTCCGCGGCAAATGCCGAGCGTAGGCTTTCCCGTAGCCATCCACTTCTTATAGAGAGCTTCCTCGTGACGGTCACGCGGCTTTGTCATCACTACGGTGTTGTACTTGGGCTGCTCGCCGTAGATCTCGGTGTCGACATCGTATCCGCCGGTGAACACACAGCCGTCGGCCATCTCTATGTAGCGGTCAAGGTTGTCCGTGTCCTTGCAATACGGGACCATGATCGGAATCCCGCCGCACAATTCGATGGAGTCGAGATACGACTCAGTCAGGCCTAAAAACGGCTTGCCGTAGAGAATGGTCTCCTCCCAGTGGCAGGTATACAGGATAATCGGCTTACTCATATCATATTCCCCCTAAAGTGATTTACTCAACGGTTAACATTTTAACACAACTTGGTCCGGTGTTCAAGTATACAATGCGACCAAATATACAATGATTTATTGTCTGAAAAGTCATGCAATAATTTTTTCCGGTCAAAGCTTAAAAATACGGCGGGCCTGCAGGCCCGCCGGAATGATAATTTTATTTGCACATTTCGATAAATTTGGTAAACAGGGGTTCCATGCTGCTCAGCCCCTCGGTGTGCCACTTTCCGCACTGATATTCCGGGTGATATTGGACTGCGAACATTGGCTTCGTCTTGTGCTCGACGCCTTCAATGATGTAATCCTCCTTGGAGTAGGCTGTGACCTTCAGACAGTCGGCAATGCGCTTGACGCACTGGTGGTGGAAAGAGTTGACCGAAAGCTCCTGCGCCCCGAAAATTTGCTCCATGATGGTGCCCTGCTCCACCACGACGGAGTGCTCAGTGGAGGAGTGGATGGCACTGCGCTCGACCGGAATATCTTGATGCAGCGAACCGCCCTCCATGACGTTGATGAACTGCAGTCCACGGCAGATGCCCAAAACCGGCTTACCCGTCGCCATCCATTTTTTATAAAGGGCTTCCTCGTGGCGATCCCGCTCCGGCGTGCAGTAGACCGTGTTGTAACGGATTTGCTCACCATAGAGCTCCGGGGATATGTCGTACCCACCTGTGAATAGGCACCCGTCCGCCAGCTCGGCATAGCGGTCCAGATTGTCCTCCTCCTCGCAGTAGGGCAGCATCATCGGCATCCCGCCGCAGTGCTCAATAGCGTCCATGTAAGCCTCTGGCATAATCAGGACCGACTTGCTGAAGACCGGTGTGCGGGGTTCCCAGTGACATGTAACAAGAATGATCGGTTTGCTCATCGTGACGCCTCCTAAAAATTCCTCGGGTACCCAACTATTTTATGATCAGGCAGACGCTGTGTGCGGCGATGCCTTCACACGCTCCGGTAAAGCCCATCCCCTCTTCGGTTGTGGCCTTAACATTCACCCGGTCCGCCGGAATGCCTACGGCGGTCGCGACGGCTGTGCGCATGGCCGTGATGTGGGGGGCGAGCCGCGGGACCTGGGCAATGATTGTGACATCGATGTTCGAAACCGACCAGCCGGCTTCCCGCAGAAATCCGGCTGTGCGCTTTAGCAGCAGCATACTTGAAATGCCCTTATAGGCGTCGTCGGTGTCGGGAAAATGGCGGCCGATGTCCCCCATGCCCGCCGCACCGAGCAGCGCATCCATGACGGCATGGGCTGCCACGTCGGCGTCGGAATGGCCGGCAAGACCGGCCGAATCCCCAATTGAAACCCCACACAAAATGAGTCTGCGTTCACTTGTAAACCGGTGGGCGTCATACCCGTGCCCGACGCGAAAGTCCGTCATCCTACAGCTCCCCCCGCCTGCGCATCCACACGGAGGGGATGCGTAGGCGGCCGCCCTTAACGGCAGGCGGCCGGCCGTACTGTTTTATCCAGTCTAAGGAGCATCTTCAGATAAGCTCCTCCAAAAATAGTTCTGCGATGAGAATGTCCTGCGGCGTGGTGATTTTTATGTTAGTCCGCTCGCCCTCGACCAGTGTCACTTCGCTTTTCAGCGTGCGGTAGATCGCCACGTCGTCAGTGAATTTCTGGTCCTTCGTCAGGGCGTAGGCGATGGCGACGTCGTACTCCTCCCGCAAGAAGGCCTGCGGCGTCTGCATCATGACAAGCGTGTCTCGGTCGAGGTCGTCGCCTACCCTTGTCCCGTTTTTGCAGCGAATGGTGTCGATGGGGCTGATGGCAGCTGCGGCAGCACCCGAGAGGGCGGCGGTCTCTACCACCCGGTCGATAAGCTCCGGCGACACAAGGGGTCGAGCCCCGTCGTGTACGGCTACAAGCCCGTATTCCTTTGGAACGGAGGCAAGACCCGCCGCCACAGACTGAATGCGGTTTTCTCCGCCCCGCACGACCGCGATCACCTTTGATAACCGATAGTTTTCAACAATGCGGGCGATTTCGGGAATTTCTTCTTCACGGGCCGCCACCACCACGGCCGCGATCCCGGCAGCCTGCTCAAATGCCAGAAGGGTCCTCGCAATCATGGGGACGCCGCCGATGGGAATGAGCTGTTTGCCGCCCCCGCCCATACGGGCGCCGCATCCGCCTGCCGCAATGACGGCGGCGCAGCGCTCTTCTGTCTTCTTGTTAAACCATTTAAACATAGGCGAACCTCCAGCGTAAAGAAGGGGCCGCAAAGGCCCCCTCTCATTCGTGAAATACCTGTGCAATCGCCGTCTCGATCTCTTCGCAGGGGCAGCCAACCGATAAGCTGATCTCACTGACCAGAATCTGTTTTGCCGAGATGAGCATCTTGCGTTCGCCGGTAGAAAGCCCTTTTTCGTGATCTCGCTTCATGAGGGTGTACACGACGTCCGAAACCGCATCGATATCTCCACCGCGAATGCGGTCCATATTTTCACGGTAACGCTTGTTCCAGCTGGCGTTTTCATCCATGGTGCTCTTTCCGAAATTGTCCAGAACCTCATGAGCACGACCCGGGGGCACCACGGAACGAAGCCCAATGTCGACCCTGGTGTCGACTGGGATCAGCACCGACATACAGCCGAAGGCAAGCGTCATGGCGTAATACGAACTTGTTTCCCCCAGCACTTCTTTTTCTTCAATGCTCTCAATAACCCCCGCACCGTGCATGGGATACAGCACTTTGTCGCCCACGTCGAACATGCATCACCCTCCCTTCGCGTTTCTACATATAGTATAGCACAAAGCGTCAGGTTTTGCAAGGCCATAAATTAGGCTGATTTATTGATTGTAATCGAATACCCCAAGTTATACTCTTGTCAAATCCCGGCTTACACGCTTGCGTTCCATGATGAGCCGATCCGAGATCATGGCGATGAATTCGCTGTTGGTCGGCTTGCCTTTGCTGTTGTTGATGGTATATCCGAAATAACCCGTCAGGGTATCGACGTTGCCCCTGTCCCAGGCAACTTCGACGGCGTGCCGGATGGCCCGCTCGACTCTGGATGCCGTTGTGGCATACTGCCGCGCCACCATCGGGTAGAGCTTCTTTGTCACAGAATCCAGCACCTTGACGTCGAGCACACAGATTTTTATGGCCTCTCTCAGGTACTGGTAGCCCTTGATGTGGGCGGGGACACCGACGTCGTGGATGATATCTGTGATCTGGCGCTCGAGTTCAAATATTGAGCCCATATCCGCTCCGGTGGGGGCCGGCGGCTCGGATGCAAATCGGCGAATGCAGTCGATGAGCACGGCCGGATCGTTGTCCTTGTTGACGATATAAGATGCGCCGCACTCGCGCGCCTTGCGGATTAAGAGCTCGTTGACAAGCCCTGTGTAAACGATGATGACCGGCTGCGGGTTCAGCTCCCTCGACCGAATGGTCTCGATCACGTCGAATCCTTCGATACGCGGAATACACAGGTCTAAAACCAGAATATCCGGCCTGTGCTGGCAGACGGCGTCGATTGTATCCTCCCCTGAACAGGTGGTGGCCGGGACGTCGAACCCCTCTCCCTCGAGCATGTGTCTGACCGACATGGCAAAATCAACAGAGTCGTCTGCAACAATCACGGAAATCCTTTTACCCACGACAAATCCTCCTTTAAATTTACAGCTTTCCTTGATTGCTTACCCCAAGCACAGTATCTTGTGTTTATTTTTCCTTAATTTACCATATATGACGGCAAATTGCAAGAGTATTTCCTAATTTTTTCCAATTATTATAGAGCGACCGAAACACTCAGCTGCCCAAACTCCCGAAAATGAACGTTATAATTATAAAATGCGATGTCGCACTCTATTATAATTACCAAAAAATTACATGTCAAGTATTTTACGCTGACCATCGCAGGATTTATGGATTGAAAAAAGAAGAGCGGAGGGGCATTGCCCCTCCGCTGTCTCGAGCATGGACTCGACGAAAATGCCGTATCCCTTTGTAGGATCGCTCAGCATGACGTGTGTGACCGCGCCCACAAGTTTTCCGTTTTGGACAATGGGACTTCCGCTCATCCCCTGAACAATGCCACCCGTTAGCTCAATCAATTGCGGGTCGGTCACTGAGATGCACATGCTCTTGCCGTCGACCGCTCCCGGCATGATCTTAGTGATTTCTATTTCATACCACTGCACAGAGCCCGAAGCGGTACAGACGATGTGGGCAGGGCCGGTCTTGACTTCGCCCCGCAGCGCAACCGGGATGAGGGGGCCGCTTGGCTCATAGGCATCGCAGATCTGTCCGAAAATGCCCGTTTTTCCATTTGAGAACAGCGTTCCGATGCTGATCGAATCATCGAAAACTCCGACCAGCTCTCCAGCCGCACCCTTTTGTCCCTTGCGGATGTCGATAATGTTGGCGCCGACGACCGTTCCCTTATCAATGGGGACAATCTCGCCGGTGTCAACATCACAAATTGCGTGACCGAGTCCACCAAAAGTTCCGGTTTGGGGGTCGAAGAATGTCAGCGTCCCGATTCCGGCTGTGGAGTCGCGCACCCACATGCCGGCCATATAGCCCTCTTGTGCTGTGGGCTTCACCGGCCGGACAACGGCCTCAAAGCTGTCCTCTCTGCGCAGGACGGTCAGTGTCACGGCTTGTCCGCCGCTGCCGCCCAAGATCGCTGAGAGCTGCTCGACGGTAGTGATCTCTTCTCCGCAGGCCGCCGTAATGACATCCTTTACACGGATACCGGCCTCATACGCCGGACTGCAGGTGCCCGTGTCGGTTTCAATATCCGAGAGGCCGACGACCATGACACCGCTGGCATAGATTTTTACGCCGAACGCATTGCCACCAAGGATAACTTCGCGGCCGGCAAAATTTGCACCCGCCGAGACGGCAGTTGCGCCGGCCGGCGGGATTGCCGCCAGCAGGAAGGCTGCGGCGAGCGCCACAAACGGTTTTCTGAGAGAGCGAGGTTTAACCCGTGCTTGCTTCAAAATAAATCCCTCCCCGCATACAGTTTTACCGCATGCGGGGAGTAATATTATGTTGACTTTTTGCCTTGAACGACAATATCTGTATGATTGTTTTTATGTTTCGAGCACATTCTATTAATAACAAAAGACTTTTTGACAAAATCCTTTTAATATTTCTGATTATCGACGTTTTTTGGTAAAAAAGCAATCTTATGGCCGCGTTGGAATTTTTTCTTCTTTTTCAGAAGATTTTTCCAAGTTACCTGCCGCATAGCCTAGACCTGCCATAATCAAGGCCCCACCGACAAAGCCCGTGGCCGTCAGGTGCTCGCCGAGCAACAGCCGGGAGGCGAGAACCGTAAAAAGCGGTTCGGCACAAAAAAGCAGCGAGACGAGTACGGAAGAGAGTTTTTCCAGCGCAAAATTCTGGATGCTCCAAGCAATACAAGTGCAAAAAACCGCGAGATAAACTACTACGGCAAAACCTTCTGGGGCGATGTTCTTTGGCAGCGGTTCGAAAAGGAGGGCTCCTGTTAGGCAAAAGCCTGCCGAAACAAAGGTCTGAATGGCGGCGATGGTCAAAGGGCCTACAGAGGGCAGGTGTTTTGCCGTCAGCACGACCGACAGCGCAATGAGGGCCGAGCCCAAAAGGGCAAGCGCCTCACCCACTCCGAAGCCGAAGGCTCCTCCACAGAGCAAATACATCCCTGCGGTGACGACGGCAATGGCGATCAGATTTTTGCGGCCGACCCGCTCTCCGAGCACCGGCCAAGCAAAAAAAGGCGTGAAAACAAGGGCCAGCGACATCAAAAATCCAGCTTTTGTCGCAGAGGTCCAAATCAGCGACAGATTGCAAACAATGAAGGCTCCGGCCGTGCACAGCGATATGACAAGGCACGGAAAAAGCGACGCCTTGTCGTATCCTTCGATTATTTTATTATGCGCAAAAATGATGAAAATCACCGACGCCAAAATAAACCGCAGTGCAAGGCACCACATCGGGGTAACGGAGCGCTGCGCAATTTTGATCAGCGGGTTTCCGACGCCCCAGAGCGCTGTCTGAAGCAGGACGAGGGAGATATACTGTAGCTTTTCGCCCGCCTGTATCTGCCGCACACAATCCTCCTAAAAAAATCAGCCGCCCCAAAGGACGGCATCATTTTTTGTCAGACAGCTCTTGTCACCTTGCCGGAACGCAGGCAACGTGTGCACACGTTAATGTACTTGTTGCCGCCGCCAACGACTGCCTTAACGCGCTTCACATTGGGCTTCCAAGTCCTATTGGAGCGGCGGTGAGAGTGCGAAACCTTAATTCCGAAGGATACGCCCTTACCGCAAATATCACACTTAGCCATTTTCTTCCCTCCTGTCACGGGTTCTCAATCAGCAATGGTCATTTTACCACACGTTCATAGATAAAATCAAGTGTTTTTTTACATTTTGTATTGTTGCGCTCCCACACTTCGTATATAATACATCCATGGAGGTGGGAATTTCGTGGAATACAGCATCGCTCTAAAAGAAATCATTGATAAGTTTAGTCTGGAGACGCTTTACCTGCCGGAAAACGCCAACGATCTCCGGGTGACCAGAGCCGACCTCAACCGCCCCGGACTTGCCTTAGCCGGCTATCTGGACTTTTTTGACAACGATCGAATTTTGCTCATGGGCCGCACCGAAATTTCCTTTCTCGAGCGGTTTACCTCGGAAAAGCGATACGACACGGTGGCCAGGGTCATGGCGCGGCGCCCGCCGGCCGTCATCTTTGCCCGCGGCGTAACTCCGCCTGAGGAAATCATGCGGGCCGTGCGGGAAAACGAAGTGCCGCTGCTGCGCTCCTACGACAGCACCACGAACCTTACGGCCAAAATGTTCGAATATCTCTCCACCGAGCTCGCCTCCCGCACGACGGTGCACGGCGTGCTCATGGAGGTCTACGGCTGGGGTGTCTTGATGCTGGGTGAGAGCGGCATCGGCAAAAGCGAGACGGCGGTCGAGCTCATCAAACGCGGCCACCGTCTGGTGGCCGACGATGCCGTCGAGATCAAAAAGTTGCCGGACGGGCGGTTGGTGGGCACAGCTCCGCCCTCGACCCGCCATTTCATGGAACTGCGCGGGATCGGCATCATTGACGTCCGCAGACTATTCGGCATGAGCGCCGTAAAAATTTATGAAAATGTGCTGCTCATCGCGCGACTGGAGGCCTGGAATCAGGAGAAGCACTACGACCGGCTCGGACTTGACGACCAGTACGAGGAGCTCTTAGGCATTCAGGTGCCGACCATCACAGTGCCGGTGCGCCCCGGCAGGACCTTAGCCACCATCATCGAGGTGGCGGCCATGAACAGCCGAATGAAGATGATGGGCTACAACTCGGCCGAAGCCTTAAACCGCCGCATCATGCGCGATATGAACCAGGACATGGACGAGCGGGACACGGTATACCTACCGTCCAACCCTCATTTTTCACCCGACAACACCTTCCCCGGGAGGGCTTTATGAGCCTTCCAGACTACGCCGAACTTCACACCATGGTCCCCATGTCGGAACTGACAACTTTCCGCATCGGTGGGCCTGCGGCGACTGTCGCCGCTCCGAGGGAGCTCTCCCTCGTGGCACCGCTGCTGAGGGCGGCAAGGGAGCGGGAGATGCCGGTGCTGGTGCTCGGTAGCGGCTCCAACTTGCTGGTGGCAGACGTCGGCTTTTCCGGCACGGTTGTCGCCATGCGGCCATACTGCTCAAACATCACAGTAACGGGCCAAGTCATCACCGCCGAAGCCGGAGCGACGCTAGCGGCCGTCGCCGCCGTAGCGGCGGGCGCGGGGCTCTCGGGGCTGGAATTTGCAGCCGGCATCCCGGGTACTGTCGGGGGCGGCATTTACATGAACGCCGGCGCTTACGGCGGTGAGCTCTCGGGCGTACTCCTTCGCGCACGGGTGCTTGACCAGAATTTGCATGAATACGAGGCAGACGCCGTGGGTCTTGCGATGTCCTACCGCCACACGGCCCTCATGGACCGGGGTGAAACGGTGCTCTGGGCCTCTTTTTCACTCCAGTACGCCTCTCCCGCTGACATCTCGGCCGAAATGGAAGAGCTGGCGCGGCGCCGCCGCGAGAAGCAGCCGCTCACCTATCCTTCGGCCGGAAGCGCCTTCAAACGGCCGGCCGGCGACTATGCCGCCCGCCTCATCGACGCGGCTGGACTGCGCGGACTTCGGGTCGGGGACGCCGCCGTCAGTGAAAAGCATGCCGGATTTATCATTAATCTCGGTGCCGCAACGGCGGCCGACGTAAGAGCCCTGATGGCGCAAGTGACAGGGGCGGTATTTGAAAAGTTCGGTGTCCGGCTTGAGCCGGAGATAAGAATGGTGGGTTTTTAATGGAGACGCTGATTATCACCGGTATGTCGGGGGCCGGTAAGAGCCTCGCAGTAAACGCCTTGGAGGATATCGGCTACTTCTGCCTCGACAACATCCCTCCATCGCTTGTCCCCCGATTTGTGGAGTTAGCGCAGGCCTCCGGCAAGGTGTCCAAAGCCGCCCTTGTCATGGACGGGCGGACGGCCGACAAGTTCGAGAATTTTGTCGAAAATGTGCTGGATTTGGGCCGCAGCGGTCTCAAGCTGCGGCTGGTCTTTTTGGACGCAAACAACAGTGTGTTGGTCAAGCGGTTCAAAGAGACGCGGCGTAAGCATCCCTTTCTCGACGTCTGCGATGGCCAGCTCTTAGCCGCCATCGACTATGAGCGGGAGCTTTTGGCCCCCTTACGCAAAGCGGCCTACTGGGTCATCGACACCTCGGTCTACAACCCGCGGGAACTGAAAAGCCACCTCGAGGAAATCTTTGTGGGGGGGAGGCGCAACGCACTCGCCATCAACATCATGTCCTTCGGCTTCAAAAACGGGCTACCACCCGATGCCGATATGGTCTTTGACGTGCGCTGCTTTAAAAATCCCTATTACCTCGATTCGCTGCGCGACTTGACCGGCAAGGACCCCTTAGTGCGGGATTTCGTCTTTTCCGACCCGATGGCCAGAGCCTTCACGGCGCGGCTCATCGACCTTTTGGCCTTTATGATCCCCTGCTACGTCGCCGAGGGACGAGCCCAGCTCGAGGTGGCCATCGGCTGCACCGGCGGTCACCACCGCTCGGTCGCCATCGCGGAGCGGGTCGCGGAACATATCAACGACCATCTGATGTACTGCTCAGTCTGTCACCGGGATATCCTGATATAAGGAGGCGATCCCTTTGTCCTTTGCGGCAAATGTGCGGCGGGAACTTGCGGAATTCCCCCTCTCCTCCCCCTGCTGCATGCGTGCCGAGGGGTACGGCATGCTGCTCGGCGGTGATATTTCGGCCGACCGGATCCGCCTTGTGACCGAAAGCATCGACTCCGCCACCCGCTTTGCTAGACTTTTGGATGGACTCTGCCGGGCGCCGGTCGAGGTGTCAGCCTCAGGCGCCGGATATGCCGCCGAGGTGGCAGAGGATGCCAGACGGGTGCTGGACTTTTTCTATGTCGACCCCGGTGCCCTGGCGAGACGACTCAGCCGCGCCAACCTTGAAGAGGAGTGCTGTCCGGCCGCCTTTTTGCGGGGACTGTTTTTGGCATCCGGGTACATCACCAGTCCTGAAAAGGGCTATCGGTTGGAATTTGTCACCCGCCACAAGCGGCTGTCCGACGACCTTGCGTCGCTTTTGCGGGAGCGCGGGTTCTCGCCCTCGGTGTCAAACCGCCGCGGCAACCGGGTCATCTATTTCAAGAGCGGCGATGCGGTGGAGCGACTGCTCACGCTGATGGGGGCTCCCCGGTCAGGTGAGGAGATCGCAAAGGCCAGAAGCCGGCGGGTGGTCACCAACAATGTCAACCGGCAGATGAACACCGATACCGCCAACATCCAAAAGTCACTGACGGCAGCCCTTTCGCAAGTTGATGCCATCACAAAACTGCGGCAGACGGACGCCTTTGATTTTTTGTCTGACGAGCTTCGCGAGATCGCCCTGCTGCGGGAACAAAACCCCGACGCGACGCTTGCGTATCTAGCCGAACTTGCAAGGCTGCCCCGCTCGACCGTCAACCGCAGGCTCTCAAGACTGCGGGAGCTGGCGGAGCCGCCGTCGGAATAAGTGTGCATACCGTCGGAACGGCATGCCGTACCGAAAGCATTTCACTCAACCATAGAAAAGGAAATAAACCATGCGTCAATTTGTCCATCTCCACGTCCACTCCGAATATAGCCTGCTCGACGGTGCCTGCCGCATCGATCGGCTGCCGCAGGCCGCTGCCGATGCCGGGCAGCGTGCTCTCGCCATCACCGACCACGGCGTGATGTATGGCGTCATCGACTTTTACAAAGCCTGCAAAAATGCCGGCGTAAAGCCGATCATCGGCTGCGAGGTCTACACGGCCCCCCGGTCCCGGCTTGAAAAGACCCGCGAGCGGGACGGCAAAGCCTCTCATCTTGTGCTGCTGTGCAAAAACGAGACCGGCTACAAAAACCTCATGAAGATCGTCAGCGACGCTTTCACTGAAGGCTTCTACGGCAAGCCCCGCACCGACCTCTCGGTGCTCAAAGAGCATGCCGAAGGGCTTGTATGCCTATCGGCATGTCTGGCGGGCGACGTCCCATCGGCACTGCTCTCGGGAGACTACGAGGGAGCGAAGGCCATCGCCAGGGACTACAAGGAGATTTTCAAAGACGATTACTATATCGAGCTGCAAGACCACGGCCTTCCCGAGCAGCGGGCGATTTTGGGCAAGCTCGTACAGCTCGCCGAGGAGCTTGATATCCCCCTTGTCGCGACAAACGACACACACTACATCGCCCGTGAGGACGCCGAAGCCCAGAAAGTGCTGATGGCAGTCCAGATGGGCAAGACGGTGGACGACGAGACCGCCATGTTCTTCGAGACCGACGAGTTCTACTTAAAGTCCGGCGACGAGATGGAGGCGCTCTTCGGCCGCTACCGCGGCGCCATCGAAAACACCTTGGTCATTGCGGACAAGTGCAATCTGGACTTCCAGTTCGGGGCCCACCACCTGCCCCGCTTTGAGGTACCGGAAGGTGTGACCTCGGAGGCGCTGCTCAAAGAGAAAGCGCAGGCGGGCTTTGCCCGCCGGTGGCCAGGCGGAAACGAAGAGGCAGCCGGCCGGCTCGACTTCGAACTTGCAGTCATTGAGAGCATGGGCTTTACCGACTACTTTCTCATCGTGGAGGACTTCATCTCCTACGCCAAGCGTAACAGTATCGCCGTGGGGCCGGGGCGCGGTTCGGCGGCAGGCTCTGTCGTCTCCTACTGCCTCGGTATCACCGACATCGACCCCTTAAAATACAACCTGATCTTCGAGCGGTTTTTGAACCCCGAGCGTATCAGCATGCCGGATATCGACATCGACTTCTGCTATGAGCGCCGCGGCGAGGTCATCGACTACGTCTCCCGCAAGTACGGCAGGGACCATGTGGCCCAGATCGTCACCTTCGGAACCATGAAGGCGAGGGCTGCTATCCGCGACGTAGGTCGGGCCTTAGGCATTGCCTACGGCGAGGTCGACACGGTGGCAAAACTTGTGCCAATCGATCCCGGTATGACGCTCGAAAAGGCGCTCTCGGTCAGCCCTTCGCTGCGGGAGGCCTGCGCCGCAAATCCCACCATCGCACGGCTAGTCGATATGGCTGGTCGGCTTGAGGACATGCCCCGGCACAGCTCCATTCACGCGGCCGGCATCATCATCACCCGCGACCCGGTCGACTGCTACGTCCCGCTGCAAAAAGCGGACGAGCTTTTAGTCACCCAGTACCCGATGGGAACCTTGGAGGAGCTTGGGCTCCTAAAAATGGACTTTTTAGGGCTGCGCACCCTGACCCTCATCCAAAAGGCCGAGGAGATGGTGCAGGTCCATACCCCAGGATTTGCGATGGACAACATGGCGCCCGATGACCCCGCCGTTTACGAAATGCTTGCACGGGCTGACACAGCCGGTGTATTCCAACTTGAATCGGGCGGCATGCGGCAGGTGCTCATCGGCATGGAGCCCCGTGGGTTTGAGGACATTGTGGCCGCCATCTCCCTCTTTCGGCCGGGCCCGATGGACTCCATCCCCCGCTACACCGACAACAAGCGCCACCCGGAACGCATCACCTACAAGTCGCCGCTGCTCGAGGACATTCTCGACGTGACCTACGGCTGCATCGTCTACCAGGAGCAGGTCATGGCCATCGTGCGCAAGCTAGGAGGCTTTTCGCTCGGGCGCGCCGACCTTGTGCGCCGGGCCATGAGCAAGAAAAAACACTCGGTCATGGAGCAGGAGCGCAAAAACTTCATCCACGGTATCACGGCCCCCGACGGCACCGTCGAGGCGGAGGGCTGTATCCGCCGAGGCGTACCGGAACGCGTCGCAAGCGACATCTTCGACGAGATGGCGTCCTTTGCCAGCTATGCCTTCAACAAGTCTCACGCGGCGGCCTACGCCCTTGTGGCCTATCGTACGGCTTACCTCAAGGTTCACTACCCGGCCGAGTTCATGGCGGCCCTGCTGACAACGGTACTCGACTCCACCGACAAGGTGGCCGAGTACATCGGCGAAGCCACCAAGATGGGGCTTACGGTGCTGCCGCCCTCCATCAACCACAGTAAGACCGGCTTTACAGTCGAGGCGGGCGCCATCCGGTTTGGGCTCGTCGCCATCAAAAACATCGGTTACCACGTCATTGAGGCCGTCATCGCCGAGCGGGAGGCGGAGGGTCCTTATGAGAACCTGCGTCAGTTCATCGAGCGCATGGAAGGACGGGACCTCAATAAAAAAACGGTCTTTTCGCTGATCTGCGCCGGCGCATTCGACGGGATGGGGCCAAACCGCGCCCAGATGCTGCAGATGTACGAGCTTTTAATGGACGAGGCGGCAGGGTCGCGCCAGAGCAACGTGGAGGGCCAGCTCAACCTGTTCGGAGCGACGACGGCGTCACTGCCCCGCCGGTGGCCGGATGTGCCGGAACTTGCGCTACGGGATCTGCTCACCTACGAAAAGGAGGCAACCGGCCTCTACCTTTCAGGCCATCCGCTCTCGGAGTATGCCCCCGCCATCCGGGCGACCGGCGGCATCTCGATACGGGAAGTGCTGCAGGCCGGTACCGTCGGTGCCTTATGCAAGGACGGACAGTATGTCACGGCGGGGGGCGTTGTGACGGCGCGGCGGCTCAAGACGACGAAATCGAATACCCAAATGGCCTTTATCACGCTTGAGGACATGACGGGCTCCATCGACTGCATTGTCTTCGCGTCGGTTTTGCAAAAATATGACGACCTCTTCAAGAAGGACGCCGTCATCGGCATCCGTGGGCGGGTATCGGTCAAGGAGGACGAGGACATCACGCTGGTGCCATCCGAAGTCTGGCTCCTCGCGGACGGTCGGCAGCCGCAGCAGCCGCTGACACAGCCGCAGCAGCCTTGTCCGTCCTCCAAAAAGAGCGCACCGGCAGGCCTCTACCTCAAGGTGCCGGGCGAGGACAGCCCGGAGCTTGCGCAGGCCGAGCGCGTCATGCGGATTTTTAACGGCATGACACCGGTCTATGCACGGCTGTGCGACACCGGCGCAATGGTGCGGCTAAACATTCGAATCGCGGAGGAAAAATATGTCGAAAACGAGCTGAAAGCACTGCTCGGAGACGGCAATGTTGCCCTGATCGGCGGGTAATACACAGATACGTAAAAAATCGGAGGTCAAACCCATGAGAACAATCGGCGTGCTCACATCCGGCGGAGACGCACCGGGCATGAATGCGGCAATCCGGGCGGTCGTGCGGGGCGGCATCCTGCAGGGGCTCAATGTTGTCGGCATCGGACACGGATACCAAGGACTTGTGGAGGGCGAGATTCTTCCGCTTCCGATGCGGTCGGTCTCGGGCCATCTCCACCGCGGCGGCACACTGCTGGCCACCGCCCGCTCGGACGACTTTATGACCGAGAAGGGCTTTGCGAGGGCGCTTGCCACTCTTAGCCAAAACGGCATCGACGGACTTGCCGTCATCGGCGGAGACGGTTCCTACCGCGGCGCTCTGGAACTTGCCAAGGCCGGTATCCACGTCGTAGGAATCCCCGGCACCATCGACAACGACATCCCCGGCACCGAGTACACCATCGGCTTCGACACGGCGGTCAACACCTGTGTTGAGCTGGCCGACAAGCTGCGGGACACCGCTCAGTCCCACGAGCGGTGCAGCGTCATGGAGGTCATGGGCCGCCACTGCGGCAACATCGCTTTAGCCGCCGGCCTTGCCTGCGGCGCGACCGCCATTCTCGTACCGGAAATCGCGACCGACTTCGAGCAGGACATCCTCGCCCGAATCGACGAGACCCGCTCCACCGGCAAACGGCATTTCATCCTCATCGTCAGTGAAGGGGTCTTCGGCGAGAACTTCCCCTTCAAGGATTCAGCCGAGATCGCGGCGGCCGTAACCGAGAGTCTTGGGGTGCCTGCCCGCACAACGGTGCTGGGACATGTGCAGCGGGGCGGCAACCCCTCGGCTAGGGACCGCATCATCGCGGCCGAAATGGGGTTTCTCGCTGCCGAGCTGCTCTCCCGCCAGGGCACGCCGCGGGCCATCTGCTTTAAGGACGGCCGGGTCTGCGACGAGGATCTCGCTGTCGCGCTTTCGATGCCGAAGCCCTTCGACTTTGAGCAATACCGCATGGCCATGGCGGTCGGCGGCTGACAGGAATTCAATAAAAAAAGCCTGCGTGAGACGATCACGCAGGCTTTTTTATGTCTAATCGGTTACCCTATGTTATTTGTCCATTGTGGCGGCAAGAGCTGCCGCGACAGCGTCGAGTTCTGCCTCCTGCTCCTGCTTCAGGGAGGATTTTAAGGTGACGGTCTCATTTAAAATTGTCATGTTTTTGCACCCGCTTAAAATCTCGGTCATCAGCTTTCCGGAGGCAGGCGCCCAACTCCCGTTTTGAATGAGGGCGACGGTGCGGTTTTGGATGTTATGGGCCGCCAGGTCCCGCAGCAGCTCCTCCATCGTGACGAAAATGCCCATGTTATAGGTGGTGGAGGCAAATACTAGGTGGCTCCAGCGGAAGGCGGCCGCGACGATCTCGGAGGCCGGCGTGACCGAAACGTCGAACATGACAGTTGGGATGCCTCTCTCTTGCAGCTTGCAGGAGAGGATTTCGGCGGCATTTTCGGTGTTGCCGTAGACCGAGGCGTAGGCGATCATGACGCCCTTGTCCTCCGGCTCGTAGGTGCTCCACTTCTGATATTTTTCGATATAGACGGAGAGCCCTTTCCGCCAGACAAAGCCGTGGAGCGGGCAGATCATTTGGACGTCAAGGGCCGCCATCTTTTTCAGGAGCGCCGCCGTCTGCGCCCCGTATTTTCCGACAATGTTGCAGTAGTATCGCCTTGCCTCGTCCATATAGTCGCGGTCAAAGTCGACCTCATCGGCAAAGATGGCGCCGTTTAAAGCCCCGAAGGTGCCGAAGGCGTCGGCCGAGAAGAGAATCTTATCCGCTGCGTCGTAAGTCACCATAACCTCCGGCCAGTGCACCATGGGCGCCATACGAAAGTGCAGCTCGTGCCGGCCGGTTTTTAACACCGTGGTCTCGTCGACCGTCATCAGCCGCTCATCCGGCAGGGCGGTGAAAAACTGACCGATCATGGCGGCAATCTTGGGGTTGCAGACCACCTTAGCCCTCGGATAGCGCATGAGAAGTTCTTCTAAGGTGGCCGAGTGGTCCGGCTCCATGTGCTGGATGACCACATAGTCGAGGCCTCTTTCGCCTAAAACATGGGCCACATTTTCGAAAAAGACTTTGCCCACGGCCTTGTCGACCGTGTCGAGCAGCACGGTGCGCTCATCCATCAGCAAATAGGAATTGTAGGAGACGCCGCGCGGCACCGAATAGACGCCTTCAAACATGGCGAGTCTGCGATCGTTTGCGCCGACCCAAAACAGGTCGTCCGTCACTTTGCGAATACAATGCATATTCATTTCTCCTGTCTATTGTCGTCAATATGTTACAGCCTGCCATGCCGCCGCTTTGGGCGGACAGGCCTGAATGCCCTTATTTATTAGTATACCATAAATGTCGCAAAGAGAAAAGTTTTTTCCTCCCACAAAAAGCGGCCCCCGCTTATACCTGCGGGGGCCGCGGGACCATTTGTCAGATGAGCTTTGCTTCGAGGTAGTGCCGCTTGTCGGGTGCCTCGCCCATTGAAAAGGACTTGCGCACGAGGGCTCCTTCTTTGCGGACGATCTCAAAGAGTGTTGATTTGTCAAACTCGGGCAGGATGAGGGCTATACGGTCCGGCGCGTCGCTAAGCTCCCTTGCCTCTTTTTCGCCGTGGATATAGTCGATGGAAACTCCCTGGTGCGCCGAAAGCCACTTGTCCAAAGCCGGCTGGAGCTCTTGGAGCGGCGGGAGCTTTTCGGGGTCACAAAGGTCGAAAGCACCCTTATCGACATTGAAAAGCACCCGGTGGATGGGCTCGAAGGCAAGGGCCGGATCGTGCAGGTTGACAATCTCGACCAAGGCATACCGGGCCGGGTCGCAGGCTCGCTGCTCGGCCGTCAACTTGGCTTTGCGGTACTCCCAGTGGAGTCTAGCCGAGGCCAGCGAATGGTTGCCGTCACCCATGGCGAAGAGCAGCCCCTGCGCAATCTTTGCAAGCCCCTCAAGCGCCTCGCAGACAGGCGTAAGCTCCGCCACCTTGCGGCCCTGCAGCCTGCCGGCGCCCTGCATGAGCTCGAAATCGTACAGCGGCTGGAGCGTCTCCCACACATCGTCGATGGGACCGAGCAGGGTGTTGTCCGGGTCGTCGATGAGCACCATGATGTGCGGCAACTCCAAGGGGGCACCCTGCCGGATTTTGACCCTCGCCGGCAGGCGGGAGGCGATCGTGCTTTCAGTGGCCCGAATCAAGCTCTTTGAGGAGGGCGAATAGTCGTACCGCTCAAGGTCGAGAGCCAGCACCAGTCCCCGGCGGCAGCCGGTGGTCGTCTGCCGTCTGACCAGCACAAAGCCCTCCCCGATGGGGCGTAGCAGTTCCTTTGCGAGATAGGACCGCATAGTCTTGTTGATCTTCTCAATGTCGGCCGAGTTATCCTCTTTGAGGTAGGCCTCGGGCAAAATCATATTCAGGGCTGACGGTGCATCGCCGGCAAGCTCTTTCGCCCGCTCCCAATAGGCAGGCCTGGAAGTGTACTGGTCACAGGCAACGACCGAGAAGGTCTCGAGCGGAACGCCGGCAGCCGGCAGCAAAATGTCCGGCACATAGACGCCAAGAGTTAAAAGCCGTTCCTTGATTGTCATCAGCCGATCACCCGCACTCTCATCATCCCCTTGATGGCTTTAAGCTTCTCAATGCCCTCCTCACCGACGGGAGGCTCTATGTCGATGATGGTATAGGCGTATTCGCCGCGGCTGTTGTTGACCATGTGCTCGATGTTAATGTTGTCGGCAGCCAGTATGGCCGTGATCTGTCCAACCATGTTGGGAATGTTGTGGTGGAACAGGGTGATGCGGTAGTTGCCGTTTTTGGGCAGCTCGCAGTTTGGCAGGTTGACCGCATTGTGAACGTTTCCGTAGAGCAGATAATTCCGCAGCTCAGTCGCGGCCATGACAGCGCAGTTGTCCTCCGACTCTGGGGTGGAGGCACCTAAGTGCGGCATGGCAATGACGCCCTTGCAGCAGAGCAGTTCGTCCTCGGGGAAGTCGGTGACATATCTGCGCAGCTTGCCGCCCTCCAGCGCTTCGACGACGGCTGCCGAGTCGACAAGGCCGCCGCGGGCAAAGTTAAGCAGCACGGCGCCCTCCTTGAACTTCTCGAGCTGGGCGGAGCCGATCATCTTTTTAGTACTTGCATTCAAGGGCAGGTGCAGCGTAACATAGTCGCACTCGGCATAAATCTGATCAAGGCTTGCGGCGTGGCGCACCGAACGGGAGAGGCCCCAAGCGGCGTCAACCGAAATATAGGGGTCGTAGCCCAGCACATTCATCGAGAGCCCGTAGTGGGCAGCGTTTGCGACCTGTACGCCGATGGCGCCAAGGCCTATGACACCCAGCGTCTTGCCTGCGAGCTCAGGGCCTGTGAACTGCTTTTTGCCCTCCTCGACGGTCTCCATGACCGCCTCGCCCTTGCCCTGCAGGCTTTTGCACCAGTCGATGCCGGAGATGATTTTCCGGCCGGCCAGCAGCATTCCGGCAAGCACGAGTTCCTTGACGGCGTTGGCGTTGGCGCCAGGGGTATTGAAGACGATGATGCCCTGTTCACTGCACCGGTCGATCGGAATGTTATTGATGCCAGCTCCCGCCCTGCCGATGGCTAAGAGGCTCTCCGGCAGCGCATCGCCGTGCAGGTCGGCCGACCGGACGAGGTAGGCGTCGGGGGTCTCGAAATTTTCGCCGACTGCAAATTCGTCTCCCAGCACCGTAAAAATCAGATCCGAAATGTTGTTCTTTCTTTCAATATAGTGCATTATTTTGTCTCAAACTCCTTCATGAAATCGACAAGCGCCCTGACCCCCTCGATCGGCATGCCGTTATAGATGCTGGCGCGAATGCCGCCGGCGGCCCGGTGTCCCTTGATGTTAATGATGCCCTTGGACTTTGCGAGCTTAATGAACTCGGCGGTCTGTTCTTCGGTGGGCAGTGTGAAGGTGACGTTCATGATTGAACGGGAATCAGGCGCAGCGCAACCCTTGTAGAGCTTTGAGGCGTCAATGGCGTCGTAGAGCAGCGCCGCCTTTTCGCGGTTGACGGCCTCCAGGGCGGCAACGCCGCCCTGCGCCTCGATCCACTTGAACATCAGCCCCGCCGCATAGATGGCAAAACAGTTGGGCGTGTTGTACATGGAGTCGTTGTCGGCCGCCAACTTGTAGCTGAGCATCGCGGGCACTTCGGGGGGCGTATCTTTCAAAAGGGACTTTTTGATGATAACGACGGTAAGTCCCGCCGGGGCCATGTTCTTTTGCGCACCGGCGTAAATGAGGTCGAAGTCCTCTACTTCGACATCGAGGCCCAGAATGCAGGAGGAGAGGTCAGCCACAAGCGGCATGCCTCCGGTTTTAGGCCACTTGTGATAGGTTGTGCCGAAAATCGTGTTGTTGCCGGTGATATGAAGGTAGGATGCGTCTTTCGACAGCATGTCCCCAGTGATTTCGGGAATGTGGCTGTACTTTTCAGCCTTGCCGGAGAAAATCGTGTGGACGGTACCCCAGCGCGCGGCCTCGACGGCGGCCTTTTTAGCAAAGCTGCCAGTCTCGACGTAGTCGGCGACCCCGCCCTTTTCCATTAAATTCATCGGAATCATGGAGAACTGGAGGGAGGCGCCGCCCTGAAGAAAGAGGATGGCATATTCATCCGGGATGCGCATGAGGCGGCGCAGCGTCTCCTGCGCTTTGGTATGAATTTCCTGGAACGCCGATGATCGATGACTCATCTCCAGCACACTGCTTCCTGCACCCGGGTAGCATAACATCTCATCACGGATCTGCTCAAGTACGGGCATCGGCATTGCGGAGGGGCCTGCGGCGAAATTGAATTGGCGTTCCATTCATGACACTCCTCAAATATATTTGTTCGTCGTAAGAAAACGACTGTCTACAATTATACATCATGCCCCGAGAACTTCGCAATGCGCGATTTGGTGAATAATCTAATGTTTAACGATTAAATTTAGCAGTTATGCACAAGTCGTTTGTCAGCCATGAACCCCGTGCACTTGACAGCCATGAGCACCGAGTATATGATGAGGAAAGCAAAAAAACATAAGTCAGCAGCGTATGCAAAAACGGCCCGAAGGCATGGCGCACGAAATCAGGCGCGCACAAGGGGCGAAAAACACGGCGCAGAAAACAGTTGACATTATAGCATATCGACGATATAATAAATGTTGCTGTTTGCGGAGGTTGTATGAGAATTGACATTTCATCCGTCCTGAAAAACGGCGATGAGCAAATTGATTTCGATACGCAACTCGACCTTACGGAGCTTGCCGGCGCATACGGCGAAAGGCCTTTGCGGGAGCCCGTCCGAGTGTGTGGCCGCGTCGCCGGTCTGCATAACGCCGTCCGCATCACCATGGAGGTAACAGGCAAGCTGCACTTTCTCTGCGACCGCTGTACAAAGGAGTATGAGCTCGATTTCCGCTACCCGCTTGACGCGATGGTGACTACCGACCCCGCCGCGGAGGAGACGGACGAACTCATATTAGCTACGGACCGCCACATTGATCTTGCTGAACAGGCCGCCATCGTCATCGGGCTTTTCATGCCATTCAAGCATTTATGCAAAGAGGACTGCAAGGGCCTGTGCCCTATCTGCGGTGCCGACCGAAACGAGGGCGACTGCGGCTGTACGCCGGACCGCCACGACCCCAGGTGGGACTCGCTGCGGGACTTATTTAATAATCACGAATAACATATATTTGGTCGGAGGTGTAAATTATGGCAGTACCAAAGGGTAATACTTCCAAGGCGCGCAAGAACACCCGCCGCAGCGCCGTATGGAAGCTCACAACCCCAACGCTCGTCCGTTGCCGTGAGTGCAAGGAGCTCGTCGTTCCGCACAGAGTGTGCCCGCATTGCGGTTTTTACGGCGGCAAGGCAGTCATCGTCAAGGAAAAAGACGCGTAAAAAAGAAGCTGTGGCGGCTATGCGTCACAGCTTTTTTTCAGCCATGGTATCAGGCGAGGCCCCCTGCCTGCCGAATTTTACGGCGGCGGCCCTGGCCGCTTTGGAGATAAGTGTCTAAGCCTATGGGAATTTTGATCACGGGGGTGGATGGCCCCTGCAAAGGTTATGTGGAAGTCGGGGAACGGCTGGCCGCGATTGACGGCAAGCCGGTTTTCGACGTGCTCGATTATATGCACCTGTCGCAAGCCCAGCGCCCCACCCTGACCTTGGAGGGTGGGCGCCATGTGACGGTGCCAAAACCCGCCTACGACGATCTGGGGCTTACATTTGACAATTTTCTGATGGACGCGCAGCGCAGCTGCGCCAACCGCTGCGTCTTCTGCTTCATCGACCAGCTTCCACCCGGTATGCGGGAGACCCTCTACTTCAAGGACGACGACGCGAGACTCTCCTTTTTGATGGGCAACTATATCTCCATGACCAACCTGTCGGAGCGGGACATCGTCCGCATGATCGACTACCGCATCAGCCCCATCAACATCTCGGTTCACACCACAAACCCGCAGCTTCGCGCCATGATGCTGGGCAACTGCAGGGGCGGAGACAGCCTTGCGACCCTGCGGCGCTTTGCCAAAGCCGGGCTTAGCCTCAACTGTCAGATCGTGGTCTGCGCCGGGCTCAATGACAAAGAGGAGCTCTCCTCCACCCTGCGGGACCTGTTAGGACTGCTGCCGGCCCTCGATAGCGTGGCCGTCGTGCCGGCGGGACTGACCAAATACCGCGACGGACTGTATCCGCTGCGCCCCCTCACTAGGGAGGAGGCCGCTGATGTGCTCCGGCGGGTGCTTGCGGCCGGAGACGGTGTCATTGCCGCCGAGGGCCGCCGGGTGGTCTACCCCTCCGACGAACTCTTTTTGCAGGCTGGACTTGAAATTCCGGAGGGAACGTTTTACGACGACTACCCGCAGTACGAAAACGGTGTCGGGATGCTTGCCATGCTGCGCGAGGAGTTTGAGGCACTGGAGGACAACATTTGCCCGCCCTCCACTATGCGCCGGGTGACCGGCGTGACAGGGTCCGCAGCCTATCCCACCCTAGCAGGGCTATATGAGAAGGCAATGCAGCGGTGCGCCGGAAGGCTGCAGGCGCAGCTTGTCAGAATCGAAAACCGCTTTTTCGGCCCCTCCATCACGGTTGCGGGGCTGATTACGGGGCAGGATATTATCAGTCAGCTTGAAGGCTGTGATGTTGGCGACGCACTTTTAGTGCCGTCGGTGATGCTGCGGTACGAGCGGGACCGCTTTCTGGACGACGTGACGGTCGAAGAGCTTTCGAAGGCGGTCAAGGCGCCTGTCGTCATCTTCGAGCCGGATGCGGCCGGCATGATCAAAGCCCTGACATCAGAATCCGATTAAAGCGCCGTAATCTCTGCGATCCTTTTTCGCCCGTCTTCGTCGTCTGCCTTGTCGGACGGAAAACCCTCGCATTCTTATCGACTCTTTAACCGCAGTCTGATGTTCGGAGGAGGAACTATGAAACCAATTGTAGCAATTGTCGGCAGGCCAAATGTGGGCAAGTCGACCCTTTTCAATAAACTGGTGGGCCAAAGGCTCTCCATTGTCGATGACACTCCGGGCGTCACCCGCGATAGGCTTTACGCCGACTGCGACTGGAACGGCCGGGCGTTCACGCTGGTCGACACCGGCGGCATCGAGCCGACGCCTGAGGGCCAGATCATGTCCGACATGCGCGCCCAGGCCGAGACCGCCATTGAGACGGCCGACCTCGTGCTGCTCATGGTCGACATCTCCATCGGCATGACGGCGGCCGACGAGGCTGTGGCCATCATGCTCAAAAAAGCCAAAAAAGACATCATCCTTGTCGTCAACAAAGTCGATGTCACGGGCGCGCTGCCCCCTGAGTTCTACGAGTTTTATTCCCTGGGCCTCGGAGAGCCCTTTGCGGTCTCCTCCACCCACGGTCTTGGTTCCGGAGATCTGCTCGACGAAATTGTCTCGCGGCTTACATGGGATCAGGAAGAGGAGCCGGACGAAGGCGTCATCAAGGTGGCGGTCATCGGCAAGCCCAACGCCGGAAAATCGTCCTTAGTAAACCGCATTCTGGGAGAGCAGCGGGTAATCGTATCGGATGTGCCGGGCACTACCAGAGACGCCATCGACAGTTACTTCGAAAACGAGCAGGGCAAGTACATCTTTATCGACACCGCCGGACTTCGCCGCAAGCGCGGGGTGACCGAGTCGATCGAGCGGTACTCGGTACTGCGAGCCCACATGGCCATCGAGCGGGCCGATGTCTGCCTCGTTCTCATCGACGCAGGTGACGGCGTAACCGAGCAGGACACCAAGATAGCCGGGCTTGCCCATGAGGCCGGCAAAGGGGTCGTCATTGTGGTCAACAAGTGGGACCTTGTGGAAAAAGAGACCGACACCATGGAGGAAATGCGCAAGAAAGTGGCTGCGGATCTCTCCTTCATGAGCTACGCCCCGGTAGTCTTCATCTCGGCACTGACCGGTCAGCGGGTCGCAAACCTGTTTGAACGCATCAACTATGTCTACTCCCAGAATTGTATCCGCATTTCGACCGGCCGCTTAAACGAAGTGCTTGCCGATGCCACGCTCAGGGTGCAGCCCCCGACCGACAAGGGCAAGCGCCTGAAAATCTTCTATATGACTCAAGTATCCATCCAACCGCCGACCTTTGTTATCTTCTGCAATCGGCCTGAAATTTTCCATTTCTCCTATCAGCGGTATCTGGAGAACCAGATCCGGCAAGTCTTCGGACTTGAGGGCACCGTCATACGCTTCATCATCCGTGAAAGGAGCGAGAAAAAGTGATCTATTTCATTCAGAAGGGCCTCATGACCTGGCAGGGCATGGCACTGACTCCCGTCACCGGTACTCTCGCCGCTGTCATCGGCTATCTGCTTGGAAGCATCAGTTTTGCCATCATCGTAGCTAAAAAGTTTGAAAAGATGGATATTCGAGAATACGGTAGTGGAAACGCCGGCGCCAGCAACATCACCCGCACGGTTGGGCTTAAGGCCGGCGTCATCACCGCGGTCGGGGATATCGTCAAGGGTATTGTGGCAGGCTGTATTGGCTGGGCACTCGGTGGGCCTGTCGGCGCGATCCTGGGTGGCGGGGCCTCTTTCCTCGGACACTGTTTTCCTGTCTATTTCGGATTCCGGGGCGGAAAGGGCGTGGCCACTGCCGGCGGGGCCGTCTTTGCGGTGGACTGGCGGGTGGCAATTCTCTATCTCGTTTGCTGGCTCGTCATCTGCCTCGTCTCCCGTATGATGGGGCTCGGCGCTGCGCTGGGAGCTTTTGCCTATCCGGCAGGCGCTTATATCTGGGAGCGCGGTTTTACCGTCTTTATGATCTATTGCATTGCGGTCGGCCTTTTCCTCATCTATAACCACCGCTCCAACATTTCCCGCATGCTCAAGGGCACTGAGCCGAGAGCAACCTTTAAGACCCACGCAAAAGAAGAAAAATACGGCTGATTTTGCGAGTAAAAAACCACCGGTAACCGGTGGTTTTTCACCCTGATTCACTTGAAAAGTTCCTGTGGGTCAATGCGCGCCCCGTCTTTTAGAACCTCGAGGTGGAGGTGCGGACCCTCGGCCGACTCCAGCAGAGCCGTCTCTCCGACTCCGGAAATGACGTCGCCCATTTTGACTTTGGCCCCGACCTCAATGCCGGAGACCTGACCGTCCAGCAGGTTGCAGTAGCGGGTGACCACCCCGTTCCCGTGGTCGATCTCGACGACATAGCCAAGCAGGTCGTCACAGTAGATGTCGGAGACTTCTCCGTCTGCCATGGCCCTGACCTTGCTGCCGACCGCGGCCGCAATGTCGCAACCGGTATGGACACGGTAGTCCCCCAGCGTTTCGCTCCAGACGAGATCTTCGCCAGACCACTGCTTTGTGATAGTTCCGTCAACCGGCTTGATATAGAGCTGCTTCACCGAGGTGTCGGCCGACGCCGGTACCGAGGAGACCTGTGCGGTGGGCTCCTCCTCAGACCCCTGTGCAGGAGCATTTTCGGCTGCTTCAGTCTCATCCGGCTGGGCGGGAACCTGCGGTACCGCCACAAGGTCTTCCGATGAGGCTTCGCTTGTCGGCTCCTCAAGCAGCTCAGTCTGCGGAACCTCAAGCCGAAAGGGCTCTGGTTCCGGAACCGGTTCCTTCACAAAGGCGTCGCGCACAGCCAGGTACGCACCGCCGCCGGCTAAGAAGGCACCCACCAGAATGATTGCGGCCGCCAGCGTTCCGCGCTTGTCAAGTGGCTTTTTACCCATAAACATTTACTTCCTTTCATACAGGGTTACCCTTAGTCTTGACCCTGTATATCGGAAATATACGTCCGTGTGCAGCCGGGATAGTAATGGGTGAGAATGTCGGTATAGGAGGCGCCGGAGAGCGCCATGTTCTCGGCCCCGCACTGGCTCATGCCCACACCGTGGCCGCTGCCCTCCACCGTAAAGGTGACGGCGGCGCCCATGACCTTCACGATGAAGTTAGCAGACCGCAGCCCGTAGAGGGCACGGACTTGCACTCCGGTCAGGGTGACCCCGCCAATCATACACTGCGCCACCCCCCCACCGGAACTTCGGGAGAGGACGCTGTAGGGGCTCCCCCCCTCCGGCGTCGCCCCGGCCGAGGCGGCAATTTTCCAGTACTCCTCCAGCGAAAAAGTCACTGTGGTTTCGTATCCCTCAAAACCCTCATCATCGGTCGAGACACTGACAAGATAGGGGTAGTCCCCTCCCCATACCTCGGCTGCCGACTCGGTGGCCCCTCCGCCCGACATGGCGTGAAAGACGGCGAGTGCCACCTTTCCGTCGTAGACCAGCACCTCACCCTTCGTGGCCTCAATCGCTGACTTGAAGATCGCCGTGGCCTCCTCCGCCTTGTCGCCATACAGCTCGCGGATCTCCCCCTCCGACAGCCATGTCTTGCAGTGCCGGTAGTCCGTGCAGACGTCAGCGCCCCCTTTGTGAGCGGCGGATCCCTTCTTGTACATGATGTATGACCGTGCCGCGACGGCTTGGGCTTTGATGGCCTCCGGTGAAAAGGAGACCGGTATTTCCCCCGCCAGCACCCCGACCAAATGCTCTTCAATGTCGACGGATGCCACCCTATCCTCCTTTGTGTAATAGACCAAGATCATGTTTTCCGTCTGCCCGCCCATGACGGGTGAGGCCTGCTCCTCTTCTTGCGGCGAGACAAGCATTGTCACGATGAGAGGCAACAGCAGTCCCGCCGCAAGCGCTCCGGCAACCCAGTTGATGAGTCTTTTGACCATCGACGTCCCTCCCCCCCGAATGCAATTACGTCCGAAGTGCGGACAACCCTTCGGGCAACAATACATGATATGCGGGCGGGGGACAAAAAATCATCACGCCGGATGGCAGCCTAAGCCCAGGAAAAAATATCTTGTAAACCTTTACAACTTCTGCTATAATGTTGAAGATTTGGGTGCAAATTAAAGGAAGAAGGATGGATTTTGAAATGAACGAACGAAAAATCATCGGTATCAATGAAAGACCTCCGCTCGGACAGTTCATCCCGCTGAGTCTTCAGCATATGTTCGCCATGTTCGGCGCATCGGTTTTAGTGCCGCTTCTCTTCGGCATCAACGCTTCAATCGTTCTCTTTATGAACGGCATCGGAACCTTGATCTTCATATTCGTCACCAAAGCAAAAGCGCCGGCATACCTCGGCTCCTCCTTCGCATTTTTAGCGCCCACACTCTATCTCATCGCAAACCACCCAGACGGTTTCCGCGCCGCACAGGGCGGATTTGTGGCTGTCGGTCTTGCCGGCTGCGTCGTGGCCGGAATCATCTACAAATGCGGCACCGAATGGATTGACGTCGTGCTGCCGCCGGCTGCCATGGGCCCTGTTGTCGCCCTCATAGGGCTGGAACTTGCCAGCACTGCCGCCTCGACCGCGGGCCTTGTCGGGGTCGACAAGATTGACTGGCGCAATGTCGCGGTCTTCCTCGTCACGCTAGGGGTGGCGGTTTTCGGGCAGGTACTCTTCAAAGGCTTCCTGTCGGTCATCCCCATTCTCATTGCCGTCATCGCGGGTTACATCTCGGCACTTGCCACCGGCCTTCTGACCGGCGCCGACATTGCTGCCAAGATAGGCTCCGTTGATTTCCTTGTAATGCCCAAGTTCCAAACTCCCATTTTTGACGCGGGCGCAATCATGGTCATGATGCCTGCCCTGCTCGTCATTTTGTCGGAGCACATCGGCCACCAGATCGTCACGAGCAAGATCGTGGGCAAGGACCTCATCAAGGACCCGGGCCTGCACCGCTCCATTTTTGCCGATAACTTCTCGACCGCGCTGTCAGGCCTTGTCGGCGCCGTCCCCACCACCACCTACGGTGAGAACATCGGCGTCATGGCGGTCACCGGGGTGTACAGCGTCTGGGTCATCGGCGGCGCTGCGGTGTTCTCCATCATCCTCTCCTTCGTAGGCCCCCTGGCCGCTTTCATCACCACCATTCCGGGCGCCGTCATCGGCGGCATCTCTTTCCTGCTCTACGGCATGATCGGAACCTCGGGACTTCGCATCCTCGTCGACCAGCATGTCGACTTCGGCCGCTCTCGTAACCTTGCGCTGACCTCGGTCGTCTTTGTCACCGGGCTCTCGGGCATCGCCATCAACATCGGCAACATCCGGATGACCGGAATGGCGCTGGCCGCCGTCGTCGCAATGCTGCTCTCGCTCACCTTCTACGCGCTTGACAAGGCACACCTGACAAACGACTAAGTAGTACATACCAAGCGACCGGTGATGAACCCATGCGGAAAGCCGCCCAGGGTTCATTTCCCTTCATCAAACCAATTCGGAGGCAGACACTTTGCGCAGAGAACTATTACGTAACGTCGCAATCATCGCCCACGTCGACCACGGCAAGACAACGCTGGTCGACGAAATGCTCAAGCAGTCGGGGGTGTTTCGCGAAAATCAGGTCGTACAGGAGCGGGTCATGGACTCGGGCGACCTGGAGCGGGAACGCGGCATCACAATCCTGGCCAAAAACACCTCAGTTCGCTGGGGTGACTATAAGATCAACATCGTCGATACGCCCGGCCATGCCGACTTCGGTGGCGAGGTGGAGCGGTCGCTCAAGATGGTGAGCGGCGTACTGCTGCTGGTGGACGCCTTTGAGGGCCCTATGCCCCAGACTCGCTTTGTGCTGCAAAAAGCACTGGCGCTCGGGCACAAGGTCATTTTGGTCGTCAACAAGATCGACCGCCCGGATGCCCGGCCCGGCGAGGTGGAGGAAGAGGTTTTAGAACTCCTGCTCGACCTCGACGCCACCGATGCGCAGCTGGACTCCCCCGTCGTCTATTGCTCCGGCCGCAACGGCACGGCATCCCTGACCCCTTACGAGCCGGGGACCGACTTAACGCCCCTCTTTGACAAAATCATCGAGCACATCGATCCGCCGGAAATCGAGGAGGGACCTTTGCAGCTCTTAGTCTCCTCCATCGACTACAATGACTACGTGGGCCGCATTGCGATCGGCCGCGTTGAACGGGGCGAAATCCGTGCCGGACAAGAAGTCTCGGTCTGCGATTACCACCAGCCCACGATCTCCCGCAAATCCAAGATCGTGACCCTCTATCAGTTTGAGGGACTGGCCCGCAAACCGGTGGATTCGGCCATCTCGGGCGACATTGTGTCCTTCTCCGGCATCGACGACATCAACATCGGCAACACGGTCTGCGATGTGCTGGTCCCGGAAGCGCTGCCCTTTGTCAAAATTTCCGAACCGACTGTCGAAATGCTCTTTTCAGTCAACAACAGCCCCTTTGCAGGCAGAGAGGGCAAATTCGTCACCTCTAGGCAGCTGCGGGATCGCCTCTACCGGGAACTGCTGCGCGACGTGTCGCTGCACGTTGAGGACGGCGAGACAGCCGAGAGCTTCCGTGTTTTAGGCCGCGGCGAGATGCATCTCTCGATTCTCATCGAGACCATGCGCCGTGAGGGGTACGAGCTGCAGGTCGGCCCGCCCCACGTGCTCTACAAGGAGGAAGCGGGCGAGCTCTTAGAGCCTATTGAGCTTTTGACCGTCGATGTGCCAGAAAGCGCCATGGGCAGCGTGCTTGAAAAAATGGGGTCCCGCAAGGGTGAGGTTCTGAAGATGTCGCCGGTCGGCAGCCGCATGCGCATTGAAATCAAAGTGCCGGAGCGTGGACTATTCGGCTACCGCAGCGAGTTTATGACCGATACCAAGGGCGAGGGTGTGTTCAACACCCTGTTCTACGGCTACGAGCCCTACAAGGGCAAAATCCCGATCAGATCCTCCGGCTCCCTCATCGCCTTTGAGGGTGGCGACTCTGTCACCTATGGGCTCTATAACGCGCAGGAGCGGGGCGATCTCTTTATCGGAGCCGGCACTCCGGTATATACCGGCATGGTGGTTGGCAGTTCGCCAAACGGCAAGGACATCGCGGTCAACGTCTGCAAGCGCAAACACGTCACCAACATTAGGGCCTCCGGCACCGACGATGCACTGAGGCTGACCCCGCCCATACAGCTCAGCCTTGAGGATTGTCTTGAATACCTGGCCGAGGACGAGCTGCTCGAGGTGACGCCCAAATCCCTGCGTATCCGCAAGCGCACACTTGATCACGCCGAGCGCATGCGGGCCGAAAAGAAGGCGTCGGAAGCCGACTGAGCCGGCATCCATCACAATCATCATTTGGGGGGTAACATCATGGCGGCAAACAGGCTGTGCAACGACGACGCCTATATTTGCGCGTGCGTCACTGACATCACCGGCATCGAGGAAGTCAAGGGCGGCTTTGCCGTGACCCTTGCCGATACCATCTTCCACCCGAAGGGCGGCGGCCAGCCGGCCGACCGCGGCACCATCGCGGGGCTGCCGGTTCTTGATGTGCGGGAGGCGGACGGTGAGGTCTACCACACACTGCCGTCCCACCCTGAGGAGATGGAGAGCGTCCAGTGCAAACTCGACTGGGACTTCCGGTACGACCTCATGCAGCAGCATACGGGGCAGCACATCCTCTCGACCGTCATTGAAAACCTCTTTAATAACGACACCACCATCTATCGCGGCGAGGAGATCATCGGTCAGATCGATCTTGAAAAGCCGATCACAGAAAACGAAATCCTCCGCGCTGAGATCGTGACCAATGCCATCGTCAAAAAGAACTACGCTGTGCGCTGTTTTGGCGTGACTCGGGATGAGATTCCGGCCTACACCGCCCGTATGCGGCATCCCGTCTACGACCACGACGTCATCCGGCTCGTCGAGATCGAGGATTTCGACCTCATCGGCTGCGGCGGAAGCCATGTCAAAACGACTAGCGAAATCGGGTTCGTCAAAGTACTGCAGTCCAAGAACGTCGCCGACCAAAAGGGCTCCAAGGGCGCCGCACGGCTCTATTTTCTCTGCGGGGACAGGGCCCTTGCCGACTACGCCCGCTTAAATAGCGAGGCGGTGGAGACGGCCGGGCTGCTCGCCTGTGACCGGTCGCTGGTCTTCCAAAAGACGACGGAGCTCAAAACGGCCTACGACAGACTTTCGGCAAAAGCTGCAGTTTTATCGGAGCGGCTCTTGGCACTCGAAGCAAAGGCACTTTTGGAGACGGCCGAGGAGCGGGGTTCCGTACGGTTTGTGACGGCCTTCTTGGAGGGCGTCGACGTCAAAAGCCTCAAGGCGACGGCCGAGGTGCTGACGGCTGAAAATCCGGTCGTGGCACTGCTTGCAGCCCTTGATGGGGATACTTTGGCCTTCGTCTTCGCTCAGCAAAAGGGGCTGACGGAGCATAAGGTCAATGTCTGGCTCAAAGAACTGCTCGATGAGCTAATGGGGCGCGGCGGCGGCAATCAAGTTTTGGCGCAGGGCACTCTGCCCTACTCGGACGCGGCAAAAGCCGCCTTCGAGAAAAAGGCGGCCGCCATCAAAGAGACGCTGTAAGGGAAAATATAAGCGGGTGGAAATATTCCACCCGCTTTTTTTATGTTGCGAAGTCAGTCGCCAACCGGCGGAAAAACGATGTCCTTCTAGTTTTGCGCAGCGATCTTACCACCCGGGGCCTTTAAGACCGACGAGAGCGCGGACTTTTGCATGACGAAGGCTGCGGCCGTCGTCGTGATAAACTCGGGACCCATGTAAGTGATGTTGTACAGGAAGGAATAGAGCACGGGGTTCATCCCCTCCACGGCCACCTGATCGGCAAAGGCAGCCCAGACGGCAAAGCCGACGATGAAGTGGCACAGGAAGCGGGCAGTGATTGCGATGGCGGCACCAGCCACAAAGCCGCCCTTTTTGCCCTTCATGAGGCCCGCAAGCCCAAGCGAGCCGAAAGCAAAGATGTAGTCGAAGAAAACGGCGACAATGACCGAGAAGGCCGACAGGCCGACGAGGTAATTTGCCTGGAACATAAGCTGCATCAGCCCGAAGGCGACGCCCGCCGTGAGCCCCCATTTGACGCCGTACTTGTAGCCGACGATGATGAGGGGCAGCATGGAGAGGGCCGTGACCGATCCCCCCATCGGCATCTCCCAGATTTTGATGTAAGACAGTACCATGGACACCGCCATCATGATGCCGCACTCCACGAGGATGCGGGTTTTGCTTGTCTGCGCTTGATTCATTAAAATGTTCCCCTTTCCGATTTCAGGGGCGCCACAAAAAAATGGCGCCACCCTCCTTCGGGCGCGCCTGCTATCTCTCATCCCTACGCCGGCATTACCCGGATCAGGTTGGAGGGTTACGGTGTAAAACCGTTCTCAGCCTTTAGGCACCCCTTGAAGGTATTCAATTGAATTACAATTTATTATAGTGCGGGCGCGCAGTTTTGTCAAGTACTGCGAGAAATAGGCAGGGATTGGCGACAAAAATTCCAGCCACTCACCGCTTACGGGGTGGCGAAATCCGATGCGGGCGGCGTGCAGCAGCTGTCCGCCAAGGTCCGGGGTGTTTTTCGCATAAACGGGGTCGCCGACGACGGGCCGGCCGATGTGGGCCATGTGTACCCGAATCTGGTGGGTGCGGCCGGTTTCAAGCCGGCACTCGAGAAGTGAAAAGCCCTCGTACTCCTCCAAGACCTTATAGTGTGTGACCGCCCTGCGACCCCCCTGCACCACTGCCATCTCCTTACGGTGGTTCGGGTTTCTTGCAATGGGGGCGTCAATGGTCCCAGTCAGTTCCTTCATATGGCCGTGGACAAGGGCGACATAGGCCCGAAGCAAACTGTGGGTGGCGAGCTGGGCGGCGAGGGAACGGTGCGCAGCATCGGTCTTGGCGACCAGCAGCAGCCCGGAGGTGTTCTTATCGATGCGGTGGACGATGCCGGGGCGTAATATCCCATTAATGCCGGAAAGGCTGTCCCCGCAGTGGTGCAGCAGGGCATTGACCAAAGTGCCGTCCAGATTTCCGGCGGCCGGATGGACAACAAGGCCCCGCGGCTTGTCGACGACCAAAAGCGCATCATCCTCGTAGACGATGGTTAACGGAATGTCCTGGGGCTGCGCTTTGTCCTCAGTCGGCGGCGGCAGGGTCGCCTCAAGGACATCGCCTAGGCGCAGCTTTTGCCCCGCTTTTGAAGCCTCTTTACCGCCCACCGTCACCATGCCCTCCCCGATCAGACGCTGCGCCGCCGCGCGGCTTATTTCAAGCAGCGCGGCGACGGCGACGTCCAGTCTCGATTCGGTTGTAATTTCGGTCTTTTTACGATCCATTTTTCGCTGTCAGCACGACATAGAGCATGAGCAGTCCGGCGGCGGTCGTGATGGCGACGTCGGCCACGTTAAAGACGGCGAAGTTGATGAGTCTGAAATCAAAGAGGTCAACGACATAGCCAAGCGAGGCCCGGTCCCACATGTTGCCGAGTGCCCCGCCAATCACGAGCGGAAAGGCGATGTCGGTCAGGGGGTGTGCGTACATGCGCGTCCAGAAGGCGTAGATGATGGCGGCAACCGTGACGACTGCAATGCCGATGAGCAGCCACCGCTTGCCTGCCAGTATGGAAAAAGCGGCACCGCGGTTTTCCACATAAGTGAGATAAAAGACGTTTTTGATGACGGGGATGGGACCGCTTTCCTTCAAAGGCCCCGCCGCCCAAATTTTGACGAGCCTATCGAGCGCTATGACTCCGATGGCGATGAAGGCGCCGATTTGCATGCGGCCCTTGTCCCTGCGGCCCCTATACGCCATGGCGCTCCACAACGGCAGCGCAGCGTGCGCAAAGGGTGGGGTGGGCGGTATCACTCCCAACGGTCTCGCAATGGGTCCAGCAGCGCTCGCAGCGCGCCCCTTCGGCCGGCAGCACCAGACAGGCGGGCTCGCCCTTCTCAACTACGACCTGCGAGGTGATGAAGAGGATGGGCAGCATGTCCTCCACCGACTTTGCAAAATCATAGTCTTTATCTCTTCTCAGCACCACCTTGGCGTCGAGCGAGGAGCCGATGGCCTTCTCCAGCCGGCTCTCCTCGAGCGCCTTCTTGGCATCGTCGCGTAAGGCGAGGATTTTCCCCCACTTGTCCATGTCGACACCCGAGAGCTTTTCGGGCTTCGGGATGTCGTTGTAGTTGACACTGCGGGGGTCGGCAGACTCGTCGTGAGGCATACTCTGCCAGATCTCCTCAGCCGTAAAGGAGAGGATGGGTGCCAGCATGAGGGTGATGGACTCGAGAATTTTGTACATCGCGCTCTGGGCAGAGCGGCGAAGCTTCCCGCTCGCGTCCTCGCAGTAAAGCCGATCCTTGATGACGTCGAGGTAGAAGTTCGACATGTCGACAACGCAGTAGTTGTGAATGGCGTGGAAAACCAGGTAGTACGTATAGTTGTCGTACGACTTGTTCACGGCATCAACGACCTCGTTTAAGCGGACCAAGGCCCACTTGTCGAGCTCCTGCATGTCCTCATAGGCCACCCTGTCGACAGCCGGGTCGAAGTCATAGAGATTGCCGAGCATATACCGGGCTGTGTTGCGGATCTTGCGGTAAATCTCGGAGAGCTGTTTTAAAATTTCAGGGGAGATACGCATGTCGTCGGTATAGTCGGCCGAGGCGACCCAGAGGCGCAGAATGTCGGCGCCGTACTGTGAGATGATCTCCTCCGGCGCAATGCCATTTCCGAGCGACTTGCTCATCTTTTTGCCTTCGCCGTCGACTACCATGCCGCAGGTCAGCACCTCGCGGTAGGGGGCGGCGCCACGGGTGGCGACCGCCGTCAGCAGGGAGGACTGGAACCATCCGCGGTGCTGGTCGTTGCCCTCGAGGTACATGTCGGCAGGCCACCGCTGGTCTGCCCTCGTCTCGAGCACGGCGGCGTGGCTGGAGCCGGAGTCGAACCAGACATCCATGATGTCGGTCTCCTTCGTGAACTCGGTGCCGCCGCAGGCACAGGTATAGCCCTTGGGCAGTATCTCAGCCGCCGACATCGCGTACCAAGCATCGCTCCCCTCTTTTTCAAAAAGGCGTGCGACCGCGTCGACCGTGATGTCGTCGATGATGGCCTTGCCGCACTTCTTGCAGTAGAACATGGGGATTGGGACGCCCCACAGACGCTGACGGGAAATGCACCAGTCACTGCGGTCCCGCACCATAGAGGTGATACGCTCCTCGCCCCACGCAGGATACCACTTGACGGTCTTGATGGCCTCGAGCGCCGCCTCTTTGAACCCATCGACCGAGCAGAACCACTGCTCCGTGACTCTGAACAGGATGGGGTTTTTGCAGCGCCAGCAGTGGGGGTACTGGTGGACGATCTTATGCTTGTGGAAGAGGGAGCCGGTCTTTTCAATATGCTTTAAAATTGCGATATTCGCGTCATCGGTCGAAAGGCCGGCGCAGACGGGTCCCGCCGCCTCGGTCATGACGCCCTTGCCGTCGACACAGACATTGACCGGAATGCCCTCGTAGTTCTTGCAGATCTCAAAGTCCTCCTGGCCAAAGCCGGGAGCAGTGTGGACGCAGCCGGAGCCTGCATCGAGATTGACGTGAGGTCCGACAATCATGAGGGAGTCACGGTCCATGAAGGGGTGGAGGGCGGTCATATACTCGAATTCGCTGCCCAGCATGCGCAGGACTTCCTTTGCACCCTCGATGCCGCCGAGCTTCAAAACTTCTTCGGCTAGCTCGCTCGCGAGCAGATAGCCGCGGCCGTCCTTCTCCATGATCGAGTACTCAAGATCCGGATTGAGGCAGATGGCCTGATTGCCGGGAAGCGTCCAGACCGTCGTCGTCCAGATGATGACGTCGACTTCAGTGAGGCCCGTGGCCGCAAAGACCTTGCCCTTGTCGTCTTTAAGCGGGAAACGCACAAAGACGGCGGTGCAGGGATCGTCGTGATATTCGATTTCGGCTTCGGCTAAGGCCGTCTCGTCGTGCGGGCACCAGTAGACGGCCTTCATGCCCTTATAAATATAGCCCTTTTTGGCCATCTCGCCGAAAACCCTGATCTGCATGGCCTCAAACTCCGGTTCGAGCGTGAGATAGGGTTTATCCCACTCGCCCAGAACGCCGAGCCGCTGGAACTGCGTGCTCTGGTTGGCGGCGTAGGAGAGCGCAAACTCCCGACAGGCCTTGCGGAATTCGACCGGCGATGTCTTGATGACCCCGTTGCCGTATTTCTTGATGACTTGGCTTTCAATGGGCAGCCCATGGGTATCCCAGCCGGGGATATAGGGCGACTTGAAGCCCATCATGTTCTTGCTGCGCACAACAAAGTCCTTAAGGCTCTTATTGAGCGCATGGCCAAGGTGGATGTCCCCGTTGGCATAGGGCGGGCCGTCGTGCAAGATGTAGAGCGGCCGGCCCTCGTTTTTCTCCATGATGCCGTCGAAGACTTTCATCTCGGCCCATTTTTCGAGAATTTCGGGCTCCTTTTTGGGGAGCCCGGCCCGCATGGAAAATTCCGTTTTCGGAAGATTGATTGTCTTATTATAATCCATCATTGATTCCTCTGTTTAATTTTTTACCTGTGACAATATCAAAGTCGGGGCCGAACTGGAGCGAATCCTCAATGGTGAGGTGGGTGATCTCGTCATACCCCTCGGCTTCCTCTTCGGCCATGAGCTCCACGACGTCCACGGCAATGGGACGCGGTTGATTAGGTGCCGTCGGGGGTATCGCCCCCTCTCCTGTACGGTGCTCATGCACTTCGGTCGGGCGCTCGAAGACCATCGTCTTCTCGTCATCGGCCTCATCAGACGTGAGCTCCGGAACAAATTCAAACGTTTGCTGCGGACTTTCAGCCCCTGCAGACTCGATACCTTTACCGTCGTCCTCTTCCGGCTTCGGCTGATTGCCGTCATCCGTCATGGATTCGAGTTGAGGCTGCCTTTCCTCTTCATAGACCGGCAGCGCCGTAATGAGGGCCAGATGCTCCCTGTAGATCGAGACCAGCTTTTCGCGGAACTTGCCGGCTTCGGCCTGGAGGGTCCCGAGCTCCTGTTCTTTTATTTTCACAGTCTCCTCGGCCGTCCTGGTAATTTTTTCACTCTTTGCCTTGGCGTCGATCTCGATCAGCTCGGCCTTTTGGCCCGCCTGCCTGACAATGGTGTCGCACATGCGCTGCGCGTTGAGGATGGCCGCTTTGATGGACTCCTCCTGCTCCTCGTACACCTCGAGGCGGTCGAGCAGCTTTTCCACTTTTTTGTTCAGCTCCGCGTTTTCGACATACAGCTTCTCGTAGTCCACGGTCAGCGTGTCAAGAAGTCTGTCCACGTCGGCCATGGAATAACCACCGAAAAGTGACCTTGAAAACTGCTTTGACTTCAGTTCCGTCGGCGTAAGCATGTTGTTCCCCCCTCTGTCATATTCGTCTGCCAAAGCCGGCACTAAAGGCGCCGCTTTGGGCCGCCGTTATCTTTTTATCGGCGGCGCGGGCAAGGCCGCCCGCATTTTAAAACAGTTACAAAAGCAGTCCCCGAATGAGTTCAAGCGCAAAATATGCGAAGAGCACCGACAGATCGATCGGAACTTGTGACAGCTGCGGAATTTTTTGCAGCCCCGCACGAATCGGTACCACAATGGGATCGGTCAGCACACTCATAGCGCTGTAAATGGCCTGCGCCGGCGGAAAGGACAAAAACCAGGAGGCAATTGCACGGACCACGAGCGCCCACTCGATGAATCTGATGAGCAAGCTTATGGCGACAAGCAGCTTCGCGATCATCAGAAAAACACCCCTGTGGACTCGAGTTCGTCAATGAGGTCCCCCATGATGTTGACATTGTAGGGCGTGATGATGAAGGTGCTGTTGGCCACTTTCTTAATTTGACCGCCGCCCGCATAGGCGACGCCGGACAGGAAGTCGACCAGTCGTCTGCTGACATCCTTATTGGTCGATTCGAGATTCAATACAACGGTGCGCTTGTCAAGCAGGTGGTCCGCAATGCCGACGGCATCGTCAAACCGCTCCGGCTTGACCAGGATGACCTGAAGCTGGGCCGTTGTATGTATGTTTACGACCTTGCTTGATTTCTTATTATCCATCACCGACAGCTTCTTGTCCTCCTTCATCTCGGAAATGATGGACTCTGTACCACCCTTTGTCTCGCCGCGATCGGGCGGGAAAAAGTCTTCATCTTCGTTATACTCCTCATCATCAGAGCCTATCAGATCTTTCAGCTTATCAAGAAGTCCCATCGTAGTCCTCCTAATTTTCTTATTTTATGTAGATTCTCTGTCCGAATATGGCAGTGCCGACCCGAACCATGGTCGAGCCGCACCGAATTGCCTCTTCATAATCGCCGGACATGCCCATCGATAATACCGACATATTAATAGTACTATTATCCGTTTTTTTGCTGCCTATGTCAAGGAACAACTTATATAATCTTTCAAAATGGGGGCGCGAGGCGGCAGGATCGCCAAAGTTGGGCGGGATGGCCATCAGGCCTTGTACCCTGATGTGCGGCAGCTCCCCAACATGAAAGACCAGGTCTTCGGCGGCCTCGACCGGAACCCCGCTTTTAGAGGCCTCATTTCCGGCGTTGATTTCGATCAGAACATTCTGGACGATTCCAAGCTTTTCGGCCTGCCGCTCAATTTCGCAAGCCAGCGACATGCGGTCGCAAGACTGGATGTACTTCACTTTTCCAACGACGTGTTTTGCTTTGTTGGACTGCAGGTGGCCGATGAAATGCAGGGTTGCCGCCCGGTCGATGTCCCCTAGCTTTTCCATGAACTCCTGAACATAGTTTTCGCCGATGTCCGAAACTCCTGCCGAGACGGCCTCGTTAATTTTATCCGCACCGAATGTCTTGCTGACGGCGACCAGTGTGATCTCTTCTGCCGGCCGCCCGGCAGCCGCCGCGGCTGCCGTGATGCCCTCGCGCACCCGCATGACATTTTCGTAAATACTCATATCTGTCGTATCCTCCCCGCTGTGTCTATGTATCTATCGTATCTGTCCTGCTAATTGACAATTTTACCGTCATATATCTCTTTGCCGGACAAAATGATCTCGTCGTAGAGCTTTAAGGCCCCCGGCTTGTTCGATTCCCACTTGACGATGGTGTATGCGTCGGTGGTATAGAGCGCCTCAATGGGTTTGAAGGTCATCTCCATGCCCGAGAGCACATACACGCCGGTCACCCCGTCGACAACCCGGCGAGCCTCGTTGTTGACGCACAGTCCCTCATAGGTGGTGAGAATGATGCCGGCCGTCTGCTGCCGCTGGAGCAGGCAGGTGGAGCTTGTACGGCTGGACCGGAAGGTCAGCACATACCCGTCTTGTTCGGAGGAGGAGGCGCTTTCGAGCACCGCTAAAATGGGGTTGTCGGGGTCTCCGCCAAACCGCAGCTGATAGGTCTTTCCGGCCGTCAGCCGCTTACCGTCGGCTTCGCCTACGATGCAGACATATCGCCAGTCAAACCCCTTGATGATCTTGCCAAGCGCACTTCCGGTACTCTCGGGCGGTGTCGCCGCCAGTGTCCGCAGTTTATCCGGCGTGAGCTCTGCGCACAGAGTGGGGTCGAACGCCGACTCGTAGCCATCCGTTACCGATGCGAATGTACCCGCAGTCGGCGCCGTGACCTTACGTCCTTTTCGGCCCAGGGACGACACCAGACGGGACTTGTCCCCCTCCCGCTCATCCTTGAGCTTCTCAGTCGACTCTGTCCCCACGGTGGCAAGCTGCCGCTTCGTCAAGAGGTAGACCAGCTCTTCCTTGGTCTCTCCGACATCCGACAGGTCTCCGCAGGCAGCGGCATCGGCTGTATCCCGCACAGCCTGATAGATCTCACTATCAAGCTCGGCGACCTCGCTGATGCCGATACCGGGCCTTGACAGCATGGCGTCGAGCTTCGTGATGGTCTTGGAAAGCTTTGCGATCTCTACACTCGCAGCTGCGTCCTCAGGCGTTTCGTAGAGCGTTGCGATCGTACTGCCAGAGGCCACCCTTCCGCAGTCGGATACCTCGTACCGGACGTACTGCGCCCCACTTTTCGGCATGTCGATGACTTCCTCATTTCTGAAAAACCAGCCCGACACCTGCATTTCGTCGGTGATCTTCATGGAGAGCGCCGTCTCGGTCACAAAATCCGGGCGCGTCAAAGCGGCCATCTGGTAGGAGATATATGCCCCCGCCAGAAGCAAAAACACATAGAGCATTTTGCTCGTTTTCGGTTTCTTGTTACTGTTCATTCTCCGCCTTGAAAAGCTGAACCGGCAGCGATGGGATCATGGTCGAAATGGCATGTTTGTAAATGACCTGTTGGGAACTCCTATCCTCCAGCACCACTACATAGCTGTCAAACGCCCGAACAACGCCGCCCACGCGTACCCCATTGACGAGGTACATCGAGATGATCTGCTTATCCCTTCTGACTTGGTTTAAAAATGCGTCCTGGATGTTCAGTTGTTTTTCCATTTGTTTGCCTCCCATAATTGCCATATTATGGGAAAATTATAGCAGATTGTGCTGTCGAAAATCGTCGATTATCGCTTGTCCGTCCATACGGTCCCGGCAGTACCAAAAGGCCGTCTTGTCCCGCCCAAACCAGGTGCGCTGCCGTTTTGCATATTTTTTTGTGGCGGTCTTAATGTCCTCGACTGCCCGGTCGAGTGGGAGGGCACCGTCGAGAAATGCTGCAAGCTCCTTGTAGCCAATACCCTGAAATGCGGTGGCCCCCCGAAGTTCCGGCCGCCTAAGCAGCCCTTCGACCTCTTCCAGAAGTCCGCGGCGCATCATTTCATCGACCCTTTGGTCGCACCGGGCGCGAAGAGCCTCCCTGTCGGCCAGATCAAGGCAGAGTTTCATCACCTCGTAGGGGGACTCGGCCGTAAGCTGGCGTGTGGCCCTTGCCGTCATGGTCTCACCGGTTGTCAGCACGACCTCCAGCGCCCGTATGACTCTTTTTTTATTGGCGGGGTGGATGGAAGATGCCGCCTGCGGATCGAGGGCGGCGAGCCGCTTCCAAAGCTCCTCCCCATCCTGCTCCCAGAGCTGACGCCTCACTTCGCCGGTGTCCTCCTGTTCAAGAAAGGTCATGCCGGAGAGCAGGCAGTCCATATAAAGTCCGGTGCCGCCGACGACAATGGGCAGGCGACCTCTGGCGTGGATATCGGCAAGGATGGGGGCTGCCATGGCGCAGTAGTCGGCAACCGAAAAAGAGACGGCCGGGTCGACGACGCCGATCATGTGGTGGGGAATACCCTCCATCTCCTCAGCGGTAGGGGCAGCGGTGCCCACTATCATGCCCTCGTAGACCTGCATGGAGTCGCAGGAGACCACCTCGCCCGCAAGCGTCTTTGCCAGCAGCACGCCGAGCGCCGTCTTCCCTGTGGCGGTCGGCCCGCCCACTGCAATGACCCGTGGCTTCATGTGCGGTAAAACTCCTTTTCAAAATAGGACTTCGGCAGCCGTTTCACACAAGGACGCCCATGGGGGCAACTCCGAAGCTCGGGCGATGCGATGAGTTCCCTTACCATCTCCTCGCCGGCTTTTGGACTCTCCCGGTCCCCGCCTTTGACGGCGGCGATGCAGGCCGTCTTGTGCAGCATGCGCTTTGTGAGTTCGGGCGTTGGCTCCCGCCTGCCTTCGCGCAGCAGCCCACACAGCTCCATGACAAGCTCCTCGCAGGAGGCGGCGTCAATACCCATGGGCAAAGAGCGGACCAGCAGGGTATCGTCTCCGAAGGCCTCGACTTCAAGCCCGCAGGCGGCAAGCGCCTCGGCCCCTTCGATGGCGGCCGCCACATCGGCTCTGCCCAAAACACACAGTTTAGGCTCCATCAGCCGCTGCGGCATGGCACCGCCCGCTTTAATAAGCTGCTCGTAGAGCATGCGTTCTTTCGCGGCGTGCTTATCGACGAGCCAAACTTCGTCCTCGAATTCAACGATGAAATATGTTCGGAAAAGCTCTCCGACCATCCGGAAAAAGGGGGGCATGTCAAGTGTGCGTTGTTCCTCCGGCTGCACCGCGGCTTCTGTTTTAGAAGCTGCATCACTTGCCGAAATCACATCGCTTGCCGGAACCACTCCACTTACGGGCGTTACTTTCTTTTCAACAGGTTCCTGCCGCCATGGGGATACAGCAGGTGTCTCCTCTTGACGGCGCCTCATTTCCGAGACGGGTTGTGGTGCAGCAGTAGATGCCGTTGAACTGTCCATCTTATCTTCCGCTTTTTTGGGCGGAACATACTCCCAGTCGGAGGCATCGATGTCAAGCCGGCTCCGCGGTGTGCGAGAGGGGGATGGGACTTGTGTAAAAGCCGGCTCCGCGGCAGACGGCGGCACATTCGATGTAAAGGGCATCCACTCGACAGGCGATGAGGCGGGCGCAGGAACACTCGGCGCAAGGGTCTGCCGTGAGGCCGCAAGACGCAGTTCGGGCGGGGCGCTCCTTATGTCGAAGGCGGAGCGGACCGAGGCCGACACAGCGTCGAAAACCGACCGCTCGTTTGCGAAACGCACCTCGAGCTTTTGCGGGTGGACGTTGACGTCGACCAGTTCCGGCGGCAGATCGATGACGATGACACAGGCGGGATAGCGGCCCGCCGGCACTTTGCCTGCCACGGCCTCCTCGACCGCAATTTGGAGGGTGCGGGACCGAATATACCGCCCGCATACAAAAAAGTGCTGGCCACCGCGATTTGGCCGGGCGGCCTCGGGCGGGGAAATCAGCCCCGTAACCCGCAGGTCCCCCGACTCGCCATCGACTTTCAGCATGGCGTCAACGGCATGCCCGATGACCGACCTTGCGGCCCCGCGCAGATCGCCCCCCGATGTCAGCAGGGAGGTTTTGCCGTCCTTAATGTATTCAAAGGCGACGGCAGGGTTTGCCATGGCCAGCTTTTCGACCATCGCGCCGACTGTAGCCGCCTCCGTCGCCTCTTTTTTCAAGAATTTTCTCCGGGCAGGTGTGTTGTAAAACAGATCCTGCACGATGATGGTGGTGCCCGCCGGACAGCCGCAGGGGCTTACGGCGACTTCAACGCCGCCCTCGACGACAATCTCGGTGCCCTCCACCTCGGAGGGCTCTCTTGTGCGAAGGTGCACTTTGGAGACAGCGGCCGTCGCCGCCAAGGCCTCGCCCCGAAAGCCGAGGGTCTCGATGGCTGTAAGGTCTTCCGCCTGTCTGACTTTGGATGTGGCGTGGCGGGCAAAAGAGAGCCTTGCGTCCTCGCGGTTCATGCCGCAGCCGTTGTCGGTCACCCGCAGATACTGCGCTCCGCCCTCACGGATTTCGATTGTTATGCTAGTGGCGCCGGCGTCGACTGAGTTTTCGATGAGCTCCTTGACGATGGAGGCCGGCCGGTCGACGACTTCACCGGCCGCAATGAGGTTTGCAACCTGTTTGTCGAGCACATGGATCTTATTCATAATTTACTTGCCCTCTGCTGCAGTTCATACAGCCGGTTAAGCGCCTCTAAGGGCGTTAAGGTGGATACGTCGATGGCGGCAAGCTCCTTGCAGAGCTCGCCCGCAGGCCCCGCCGAAAAAGAGAGCTGGGCTTCCTGCTCCGGGGCCGGAGCGGTGCTGGGGGTCGCCTGCCTTTTTTCACTTTCAAGGTCGGCCAGCACCCGCTTTGCACAGCGGATGACGGGCTCCGGCACGCCGGCGAGCTTCGCCACCTCGATGCCGTAGCTGTCGTCGGCGGCGCCCCGCACGATCTTGCGCAGGAACGTGATATCGTCCCCCCGTTTTTTGACAGCGATGTTGTAGTTGATAAGTCCGTCCACAGCCCCCTCGAGCGCCGTCAGCTCGTGGTAGTGGGTGGCAAAGAGTGTTCTGGCACCAAGCCGCTTTTCGTCTGCCACATACTCGACAACGGCCCTAGCTATGCTCATGCCGTCGAAGGTCGAGGTGCCGCGCCCGATCTCGTCGAAGATGATGAGGCTGCGTTTCGTGGCATTTTTGAGAATATGGGCGGTCTCGCTCATCTCCATCATGAAGGTGGATTGGCCGCCCGCGATGTTGTCGGTCGCCCCCACCCGCGTAAAAATCTTATCCACAAGCCCGATGCGGGCTGCCCCAGCCGGCACAAAGCTGCCCATCTGGGCCATGAGCACAATGAGGGCGGTCTGCCGCATATAGGTGGACTTTCCGGCCATGTTGGGTCCCGTGATGATGGCCATGCGGCCCCTGTTGCAGTCGAGCAACGTGTCATTTGGCACAAAGAGCGCGTCCGAGAGAAGGCGTTCAACGACGGGATGCCGTCCCTCTTTAATATCAATCAGGTCACTCATGTCGACTTCAGGCTCACAGTACCGGTACCGCTGCGCGGCCTCGGCAAGCGCTGCCGTGCAGTCGAGTTCAGCCAAGGCTTCGGCCGTCCCCACAACGCGGGGTGCGCAGCCCGCCGCCATGTCCCGCACCTCGGAAAAAAGCTCGTACTCGAGCGCTTTAAGCCTGTCCCCCGCCGACAGCACCTCTCCCTCGAGCTCTTTGAGCTCGGGGGTGATGTACCGCTCGCAGTTGACAAGGGTCTGTTTGCGAATATAATTTTCCGGCACTTTGGAGACATTGCCCTTCGAGACCTCTATGTAGTAGCCGAAGACCTTGTTGTAGGATACTTTGAGGTTCCTGATGTCGGCGCGCTCCCGCTCGGTCGCCTCAATGGCGACAAGCCGGCCGCGGCCGCCGTCGAGCAAATCCTTGAGACGGTCGGTCTCGGGGTCGTATCCGCGGCGGATCATGCCGCCCTCCCTCACCGTCATGGGCGGGTCGTCGACAATAGCCGCGGCTACGCGGGTTGTCAGCTCCTCCACGGCGTCAAGTGCGGCGGCGTGTTCGGCAATGAGAGCGCTCTTACAGGGAGCAAGCAGTTCTTTGAGTTCCGGCACCCGGCGCAGCGTACCCGCTATGGCGACAAGTTCCCTCGCTGAGGCCGTCTTATAGACCACTTTGGTGAGCAGCCTCTGGAGGTCGCAAACCTCGGAGAGGATTTTTCTCAAACTCTCGCGCAGCTGCGGGTGCTCCTTGAGCTCGCCGACTGCCGATAGCCTGCGATTGATGGCGGCGAGGTCACAGAGCGGCTGCTCGATGCGGGCGCGCAAAAGTCTCGCGCCCGGCGCCGTTTTTGTGTGGTCGAGCACCGCAAGCAGCGAACCCCGCTTTTCTCCCGACACAATGGTCGCCGTCAGCTCTAGGTTACGGCGGGTGACAAGGTCCAATCCCGCCGTCTTGCCCTGCCGAATAAACCGCACCTCGCCAAGCCGCAGCTCGCCGGTGCGCTGGGTTTCCTCCAGATAGTCCACAATGAGGCCGACGCAGGCACATACGTCTTCATCCATGCCCCGATCTTGTAGGTCGGTCTTCCCGTATCTGCCGTAAGCGGCCGCCGCCAGCTCCTCTTTTTCGCCACCGCAGGCCGTCATCAGGGCCCCGAGCTGCCGGGAGCAAAAATCCGTTAGTCCCTGCGGCAGGGGGAAGGCCCCGGCTGTCAGCACCTCACGGGGGGAGAGCCGACCCAGTTCATCCTCGACTCTCCCCGCCTCATGAAGGTGCATGGCGCAAATCTCGCCGGTCGACGCATCGGCCCAGGCCACGGCAAAGCCGGCCCCGTCCGGCAGGACGGCGGCGAGATAGTTATTTTTTCCGCCCTCGAGCATCCCGTCGTCCGTGACGGTGCCGGGAGTGATGAGCCGCACAATTTCGCGCTTCACAAGCCCTTTGGCAAGAGCCGGGTCCTCCATCTGCTCGCAGATGGCCACCTTGTGGCCTTTTTGCACCAACCGCGCAATATAGGCGTCGACGCTGTGATAGGGCACGCCACACATGGGGGCCCGCTCATCTTGGCCACAGTCGCGGCCGGTCAGGACTAGGTCCAGTTCAGCCGACGCCAGCTTTGCGTCTTCAAAAAACATCTCGTAGAAGTCGCCAAGCCGATACATCAGAATGTAATCTGCGTTGCGCTCCTTGATTTCCATATACTGCTGCATCATCGGCGTCAGCTTGTCCATGTCGTCCCTCCCCACCTAAAGGCCCCTTGCGTTTTTTTATTTTTAGAAGCCGCTGCAGCCGCCGCAGCCGGCGCAGTCGCCACCGCAGGAAGAGGGCTCTTCGCCCGTCACATAAAACTGGATAAGACTGTTGATCTCGCCCATAAGCTCATTCAAGCTCTCCTGTGCCTCAGAAAAAGCGGCCATGAATTCATTTGCCATGATCTCTTCGTAAATGGCCCTCATCTCGTCGCTCAAAGCCGCAATTTTGGCATCGTCGTGGCTCCCTGCCATGTTGGCCTCCATCAGCTCGTCGCGGACGGAGCCGAAGCGGGAAATTTTCTCCTGAAGGGCGGCGTCGGCCTCTTGGGCCTCTTTGGCGGCTTTCCACGCAATGTGACGCGGATCATTTTGAATGGCCTCTCCCAAGGCGTGAATCTTATCGGTGATATTGCTCATATTGTGGTACCTCTCTTTTTTTTACTTTGGTTTTTATTGAAGCTCTCCGTATAGTACGAAGGACTTGCCGGTAGTGATTTTGACAGGAACGAAACTGCCGATCAGGGCATCGTCCCCTTCAAAGTAACATGGCTTTGAGCCCTCGGTGCGCCCCTCGAGCAGACCCTTCCGTCCCATGACCAGGACGCGCTGGACGGTTCCCTCAAGCGCCTTATTCTTCTCGGCCGAAATGGACTTTTGTGCCTCCATGAGAGCGGCGAGCCGCGCCTTTTTGACTTCGACGGGAATCTGACCCTCCATATCGGCGGCTCTTGTCCCGCGTCTCGCCGAATAGGCGAACGTGAAAAGCGAATCGAATCGGACGGTGCGGATGAGATCGAGCGTTTCTTCAAAGTCGGCCTCAGTCTCTCCGGGGAAGCCTACGATGATGTCGCTTGAGAGTGTGAGGGAGGGCATTAGCTCCCGAGCTTTTTGCACGAGCCCCATATATTTTTCCGCCGTGTATCTGCGGTTCATTGCCGCAAGTACCGCATCACTCCCCGACTGCACCGGCAGGTGGAGCTGACGCGCCACGTGCCGGGAGGCAGCCATGGCCTCAAAGAGCTGCGCAGTGGCGTCTTTGGGATGACTTGTCATGAACCGAACGAGGTAGTCGCCTTCTATGGCATCAAGCCGGGTGAGAAGCTGAGGAAACCCCCAGCCGTAGGAGTTGACGTTTTGTCCCAGCAGTGTAATGTCCTTATAGCCGCCTTTGACGAGGTCCCTGACCTCCTCCTCAATGCGCTCCGGGGACCTGCTGCGCTCCCTGCCTCTCGTGTATGGCACGACACAGTAGGAACAAAAGTTGTTGCACCCGTACATGGCGGTGACCCAAGCTCTGATGCCCGACTCGCGGCTGACCGGAATGTCCTCCGGGATGTCGGGAGAGCCGCTATCGACATCGGCTGTGCGGCCGCCCCCCGTCAAAGCCGTGTAAACGGCCGCCGGCAGCCTGAAAAATGTGTTCGTACCCAGCACAATGTCAACGTGTCGGTACTTTTTCATGATCTCCTCCACCCGATGCGGCTGCTGCATCATGCAGCCGGTGACGGCGATGATAAGCCCCGGCCGGCGGGCTTTCAGGTGGCGAAGTGCTCCCAGGTTGCCGAGCAGCTTTTGCTCCGCGTGTTCTCTGACGGCACAGGTGTTGAATAGAATTAAGTCGGCGTCCTCACGGGATGCCGCAAGGTCAAAGCCCATGGCGACGAGTTGGCCCCGCATGCGGTCGGAATCGGCCTCGTTTTGCTGACAGCCGTAAGTCTCGATGAGAGCCCCACGCCTGCGGCCTGTGGCTGTCGCTTCCGCGTCCAGCAGGCCGCGCACTTCATGCTCCATCGTTTCACTCCCTATTATGACATTATGACGCTTTATTTTATCATAATACACCCGACAAAACAAGCGACATGCCGCGAAATGCGGTGCATTTCGCGGCACGTCCGATCAACCTCACTTATGAAGTGTGATTACCTTGACGACATCATTTTCAAAGCTGATCTGAAGCGTTGGAGAACCCTCGACGGCGACGATCGCGACATCTCCGCCGGTCCCGGCCTGCGGGAATTTGGCCGCGACGTCGGCCCTTGTGTCGCCAACGCTGAGGCCCCGAAGGTCGGTTGTGTTGGTTCCGCCTGTAATTTCGATCTTTTCGACATAGCCGTCTTCATCCAGCGCAAAGAGGGTATCGCCGTAGGTCAGCGTGTTTCCCTGTTGCCTGTCCGGCTTTCCTAAAAGCCAGGTGACGTCCTCTTTTTTGAAGCGGCCGATCACAATGCCCCTCCAGGCCGCCTCAGTCTCCTCAAAGGGGCCCTGCGGGTAGAGCGAGGAAGAGCTCTCCCCCTGCGCTTTCAGCTTCACTCTCCCCCTTGCGAAGGCTGCTAGGGTATCCGGCGTCTCGTCAAGCCAATAGGGTCTTGAGACAGCGCCGTTTTTGCCCTCTCTGTAGTCGAAGTCGGCATAGGAGAACCAGACCGCCACCTTAATATTCTCGTACTTTCCGATGTTCTCGAACATATTGTCGATCCATTGAACCTTGTCTCCCCCGACCGAGGAGGAGCCGAACTCGGTGATGATCCAGGGAAACCAGTTGAAGTACTGGCTGTATTTGCGGTCGATCTCGCCGTAGATCTCATCGAACTCCCGCCAGGTCTCGCCCGTGACATGCCGATAATAGGTACCCGTGTTGTACCCCGTGACCCCGATCATGTGCACGTAGCCGTCTCCCGGGTAGTACCGCGTGAAGTTGTTCCAGTTCGAGGGTGGGTAATCGTTGTCATTCGGATTGAAAACCCAGATGCAGTTGTCGACCCCCTCGGCTTCGAACATGTCGTAGACATACCGCCAGACTGCCTTGTAGATCTCGGGGTCGGAGAACGTGACCACGCCGCAGTAGCTTGTCCAGTCGGAGTTCATCTCGTTGTTGAGCCGAAAGAGGATAGGAAGTCCGAAGTCCTTGATCTGGGCAGCAAGCCGGCGGATGTCATCGTCCATCCCCCCCTGCAGCAGGTCGAAGACTGGCGTGTACCCGTAGACGTCCTCGTTGTTTGCAGCCGAAACCTGAATGGTGAGCTCGATGATCTTTCCGTCGTCGTGGGCCGCCCGCAGTGCCTCTACCGGCACGTCAGTGCCGAGCTGCCGGTACATCAAAACGACCTCGAAGGGGATGCCGATCTTCTCCTCCATAGCAGGAATCGTCTCCTTGATGCCGGTGTCATAGACGTCTGCAACGAAAATGCCCCAGTCGATGTCGGTCTTGGTCTGGTATTTTTTATAGAGGGCGGCAGTCGCAGGGCTCCAATTCGGGTTTGCGGCAGGCCACCCCTTGAGGGTGGAAACAGATGCCCCGCACTTTTGCACCGCCTTATAAGAATCGAGCACAGCCCGGCATGCGGCGGCATAGTCGTCGTCAAAGGAGTCCGACTGGAACAGATACCGCATATAGTTTTGGCCGCCGGTGTACTGGTAGGCGTAAGTGTAAACGCCGAAGTTCTCCTTTGAGATTGTAAGGATGCGGGTTTTGAGCCCGGCAGTATCGATCGTCGCATCCTCTAAAAGCGCAATGCCGTTTTGCTCTCTGAAATGCTCATTTGTGTAAAACCGGTTCTGATAGAAGTCCAGGTACTCGTCGACATCGGCGTAAGGCGACCGTTCGACCGAAACGGTGCAGGCAAACCCGTCTTGTTTTGCGACGACGGCATACTGTGCCAGCGTGAGGTCATAGGCCATGTCGGCCGGGAAGGTCAGCTCGTAGCCCTTTGGGTAGTCTGTGAAAGTCTCGGCCTTGCCATCCTGCGACTTCATGACTTTTTTGACATCCCCCGAAAAGTCGGGTGCCTCCACAGCCAAAACGCCATTTTGATAGTATACCGCCGCCGGATCTATGTCGGGGGGCGACGCTTCGCACCCGACAAGGACAAACGCCACCGCCATGGCGACGCCGAGTATCGCTCTATTCTTCATATCTCTCCTTTGAAGGCAAACGGGTCGCTGTCCTTGTCATCGTTCCAAGTGTACTCCATGATCCGGGCGATTTGCTGGGCCGCATTTTTGCCGAGGCGGTCTGCCACAAAGCCGAGCGCCATGTCGGTTCCGGCTGAGACGCCGGAGGCCGTGTAAAATCGACTGTCAACCACCCACCGGGCCGAGGGCTGCCACCGAACGGCCGGGCCCTGCCCAGTTACCCACACGTAAGAGCGTTTGTTGGACGTGGCCATAAGCCCGTCGAGCAGTCCGGTGCGGGCCAGAATGGCCGAGCCCGTACAGATTGTCAGGACATATGAGGCACGCTCCGCCGCCGACTTCAGTGCCGAGAGGAAATCCTTATCCCCCACAAGCGCCCTGGTTCCCATGCCACCCGGCACTACCAGCACCGAGTCCTCTTCCATGCCGGAAAGCGGCTGGGTCAGGATGAAATACCCCTGTTTTGCCTTGACCGGGCCGCCGGCGACCGAGAAGTAGCGCAGTTTCACCCCTTCGACAAAGCCAAAGACTTCGCAGGGGCCCATCAGGTCGAGGGTTTCAAAGTCATCAAACAGTAAAAACGCGATGTTCATATCAATTTCCTCCAAAAAGCGGCAGACCGTGGGGCCTGCCGCTTATAGTCCATGTTATGTGCTTCGCTATTTCCCGATATATCCGGCCGGGTTGACGGCGCTGCCGCTTATGCGAACCTCAAAGTGGAGATGTGGCCCGGTGGAGTTTCCTGTCGACCCGACACGGCCGATCGGCTCGCCCTTGCCGACCTGCTGCCCGACCGACACCAGAATGGCGCTACAGTGGGCGTACCAGGTGGCGTATCCGTTGCTGTGGCTGATTTTGATGAGTTTTCCGTAGCTGCCCGACCAGCCTGCGAAGGTGACGACCCCGCCGTCGGCCGCGACGATGGTGGTGCCGGTGGGCACCGCGAGATCAATACCGGTGTGGTAGCCGCTACTGCGCATGCCAAAACGCGATGTGACGGTGGCTCCCGTGACCGGGCTGCGGAAAGTCCCGGTCGGAGACTTTGGCGGCGGCGTCTTGGTACCCCGCTTTTCGATTTGGGTCACAGGCTGGGCGACGGTTGTGCGGTCGAGCTCCAGCCGACTGATTTCAAGCCCATCGATCACGCAGACCTCAGCCTTGACCTCTGCCGTGCCCTGCTTGCCCGAACGCGTAATCTTACGTTCGTATGTGTACATACTGTCGTCCGAGACAACCTCATTTTCGTAGGGAATGGACTCCTCATAGACGACGGTACGCACCGATTTTACTGTGATGAAGCTGACCGGCTTTGAAATGGTGAGCTGCATGCCCTCTCTGAGTCTCCGCTCGTCCGTGTCGGGGTTAAGGGCTTTGAGCTGAGAAGTCGTCATGTCAAACCGAGGGGCAATCGTGCCCATGATGTCGCCCGACTGCACGGTGTATACCTGTTCTTGAATCGTTGTAGAGGTGAGAAGCGTCTGAATATCGTAAATCGACATCTCGAGTTTCCGGGGCAGCAGCCCTTCTTCAACCCGCACGTCCTGCACAAACTCGATACGCTCGTCCTGCGAATCACTTGAACGGTAGGAGTCGAGCAGCGCGGCAAGCATCTCCTGGAGCTGCTCCTTGTCCGAGTTTACGGCAACAAGCTGCCCATCGACATAAAGTCCACAGCTCTGTGTGACAACATCCTGAGCCTGGCGCAGCAGCGCCTCCTCCAGCTTTTCGTAGACCCCGAGCTCATCTTTTTTGACCAGCACCATCTGATAGGTTGGCTGGGTCGAGATGGCGTAGCTCTCTCCGGTGATGGAGGAAATGTACTTTTCTACGCGACCGGCTACAACGTCGTACTCCTCTTCGTTTGCCAGTACCGCAACCTGTTCTCCGTCGATATAGGCCTTAACGCCAAGTGTGTAGTCTTTCGCCGAATAGAGCAATGCTGCAATCAGTAATACGCAGGCCCCCGGCACAAAAACCGTAAAACACCGGCTGGCAAAGGCTCTGAGGTAGTGATGCCGCTGCTCCTCTCCGGTCGGGAACGTGATGCTGTCTTTGGGCAGGCCGGTCAAAAAGGAGCAGACCGAACAGGTGATTTCCCGTTCAATTCGGATGGCGACCGTACTGGCGCCCAGCAGCAGTGGCTGGTGTGCGCCCTCCTCTTCATGGTTGTGTTCATCTTCATGGCCGAGTTCCTCGCCCGAGGCTTTTTTCGAGAAGCGCCAGCGGCAGTAGCCGAAAAATTCCTTTGTCCACCGGACGGTCCAGCCCACCATTTCCGAGAGGCGTTCGTAGAGGCTCATCACCATGAGCCCCGTCATGTACATGGCTTTTACAATATTCCCCGCCACCGCTTTTAAGCGCTGCGGAAGCGTTTTTTTATTCTCGGTACGTGCGGATTTTGGCTTCTTTAAACTGTCGTTCCTGTTCAACGTATGACCTCCGTTACCCTGGATTGTCCGGCGCGGATCGCCGTGGTCGCAGCAGTTCAGATACCAATATCAGTCGTAAGTCGGATACCAATATTATGTGTCTCGTTATAATATACACCGGCGGGCAAATTGTCAAATGAACGTTTTAGAAACAAACTGTGATAAAAATGTAATATAACTGTAATATTTGGCAGTATGTGTGAAAAAATCAAGCTAATATTATCTATTATCGCCATCGATCCTTATATTTATTGTAAGATTTGTACAAACTTTCATTTATGGTATTCCTGTCCCCCAATAATTGTAAAAGCTCTGTAAATTTGTTCGCAGAGCATGACTCTAGCCAGCTGGTGCGGAAAGGTCATTTTGGAAAAGGAGAGGGATAAATCACAGGCATTTTCGACTTCCATCGACATTCCGTGCGACCCGCCGACAAGAAAAACGATGTCGCTTTTTCCGGAAATCATGGCAGCGTCTATCGTCTGTGCGAGCTGCTCCGACGACATCTGTCTGCCCTCCACAAACAGACCGACTACATAGGCCTTTGTCGGCAGTTTCGCAAGCATAGCGTCCCCCTCTTCGGCTATGGCACGGGCAATGTCGCCGGCCGAGGCGGACTTTTGCAGCCGGCTCTCGGGCAGTTCCAGTACGGTCAACCTGCACCACCGCCCGCACCGCTTGACATACTCCGCCGCGGCATCCCGCCACCAGGGCTCACTCAATTTTCCGATTGCATAAATATACACATTCACAATTCAAACATCCTGCTCATCTCATATCGCGGCGCCACATCGACTGTCACCTGTCCGGGGCGAAGCCCTTTGCCGAGCAGATTTCCACAGACCGCCTCCAGCGCAAGCCGGGGGTGGTTGTTGCTCTCGGAGAGATGACCGAGCACGAAGTGGCGGCAGCCGGTTTCGACCAGCCGGCAGACGGCCATGGCACAGCACTCATTTGAAAGATGTCCAACGTCTGACAAGATCCTGCGTTTGAGGTATGCGGGATATCTGCCGTATCGAAGCATCTCTACATCATGATTGCACTCAATGATGACAAAATCGGCACCGGCAAGACCCTCGTAGACGATATCGTCCATCCGGCCGAGGTCGGTCGCGATAGCCACCGTGGACTCCCCCTCTATACGGTAGCCAAGGCATGGCACATCGTGGGAGGTAGGGAAGGTTGTAACCGAAAAATTCCCGATGCGGTATGGGCCGCGCCCCGCGGCAAAGACCGTGAAGCGGTCCGGCATCATGTCAGACATAGAGGCAAGCACCGCCCGCACCGTGTCGACGCCCCCATAGATCGGCACGCCGGTACGCATGGCGAGCTGATAGAGCCCCCTGGTGTGATCAGAATGCTCGTGGGTGATGAGGACCCCTGTCAGCAGCTTTGCCGAGGTCCCAAGCGTCTTCAGCGCCGTTTCAATGGCTTTGAGGCTGATGCCTGCGTCGATGAGAAGCCGCGTGCCGCCCTCTTCTATGTAGACCGAGTTCCCTGAACTTCCCGAAGCGAGTGTGCAAAATCTCAAGCGTGTTCTCTCCTAAAAATCGGCCGCCGGGTTTCCGGCGGCCAATTGTCAAATAAAATCAAGTCTCACGAGTAAAACTGAGCCGGCCTAATTTGCCCTGTCCATAACCTGAGCATCGGGGACCGTCACCTTACGGATGTCGGCGCCCGCCGCCCGCAGCTTGCCTTCGATGTCCTCATATCCCCGCTCGATATAGCGGATCTCCTCAACTTCGGTTTTGCCATCGGCCGCAAGTCCCGCCACGACCAGCGCCGCACCGGCCCTAAGGTCACTTGCCCGTACCGGCGCGCCCGACAGCTTGCCCCCGCCCTCGAAAACGGCGACTCTGCCGTCTACAGTGACCGAAGCCCCCATACGCCGCAGCTCGTCGATATACTTGAAGCGGTTTTCCCACACGCCCTCAGTCAGAATGCTGGTGCCCTCGGCCATCGCCATGAGGACGGCAAACTGGGGCTGCATGTCGGTCGGAAACCCGGGGTAGGGCTGTGTTTTGATGTTGCTCTTCGTGAGAGGGTCAGCCGGATCCCTTGAAACTTCGACCCAGTCATCCCCTTCGGTGATGCAGGCCCCCATCTCTTCGAGCTTTGCCGTGATGGACTCGAGATGCTTGGGGATGATCCCGGTAACCCGCAGGCAGCCGCCGGCGGCGGCACCGGCCGCGAGGTACGTGCCCGCCTCAATCTGGTCCGGGATGATGGAATACGTGCAGTCGTGCAGCCTGTCCACACCGCGGATCTTGATGATGTCGGTACCGGCGCCCGAGATGTCCGCCCCCATTGTATTGAGGAAGTTGGCGAGGTCGACGATGTGGGGCTCTCTGGCGGCGTTTTCAATAACGGTCATTCCGCGGGCGGTGGCCGAGGCCAGCATGATGTTCATGGTGGCGCCGACCGATATGACGTCGAGATAAATCGAAGCCCCTTCAAGTCCCTTTTCGGCAACGGCCCGCACCGAGCCGCCAGGCTCCGTTGTGACAGTGGCCCCAAGGGCCTCGAAACCTTTGATGTGCTGGTCAATGGGCCGCACTCCGATATCGCAACCGCCCGGCAGCGCGACTTCAGCACAGCCAAATCGTCCAAGCAACGTCCCGATGAGGTAATAGGAGGCGCGCAGTTTGCGCACCATCTCATATGGAGTCGGCAGATTTCTGACATAACGCGCGTCGAGCTCGACGGTGGAGGCATTGAGATACCGCACGCCCACACCCATGGAGGCGAGAATACGAATCATCGTGGTAACATCGCTGATCTGCGGAACGTTTTCAATTCTGCATATGCCCTTACAGAGTAAAGTGCCGGGGAGAATGGCAAGTGCGGCATTCTTCGCTCCGCTGACGGGTATGGTGCCGAAAAGCGGTTTCCCGCCGTTAATCACGTATTTTTCCAAATTTATTTCTCCATCCAGCCCGGCAAGCCGGTTATTTTAACGGGCCAATAAAAGCCCTGTCATGTCGTTATTAGTGAGTATACCACGTCAGAGCCCCAAATAAAAGAGCTTTTCAATGTCAGTTGACATAAATTTTTACCTCCCCGGAAACGGCGGTGACGAGATAGGCTATTCTGTTCGACGTTATTTTATATGCAGGCTCCGCCGTAAGCACTTTGAAGAGTCCCTCCTGTTCGAGTGCATAAATACTTTCGACCGAAGTCACGGTCTGCTCTCCAAGATCTGCTTTTTTTGCGTAGTCGGCAAAGTTCAGCAGGGCGTTGACCGGATCGATAAGTCCGACATATCGCAGGACGGCTTCCTGCGGGTTGATGAGGGTACCGGAATAAACGCCGTCCTCATAAGTCACACCGCAGCCCTCGACTTTGACGCCGCCGATCAAAAGCCGAATCCCGCCAGCCGTATCCTCGACATAGCTTTTTTTTGCGTAACCGGCTTTTTCGAGGATATCTCCGAAGGTGGGCGTTTCCCCATAAGGCTTGAACGTGAAGTCGGTATCTGTGAGCAGGACAAAGAGACCTGAATCGTTTGAAAATCGGATACCGTCGCCGCCGATTTCGGGCTCCAGTGTCTCATCCCCGAGTGCTGCGCGGGCCAGAGGATAGAGCAGCTCCTTCGAGTCGATTTCGGCCACGGGCAGGGCAATACGGCGGGGGGGCATCGCACCCTCCGCCACCGTCACTCCTTGGCGTTCAAGCGCCGCTACGGCGTCTTTCACATAATCCTGCGGCAAATCAAGCTTTTGCGCTTTCGTGCGCTCCAGGTTGTAGTAGAGAAAAATGTTGACGATGAGCAGCACCAAAATCAGGATGCTTTTTGTTCTATTCCATTCCATAGTCCACCGTCAGTTCATACCGGGGCAGCAACACGCCGTCCCCGCCGTCGTTGTAGACAAGATCGTAGCCTGTCGGCGCTTCGCCCGTACCGATGGCTGCAAGCTCAATCATCTTGCTAACCGTTGCCGGATAATAGGGCAGCTGCTCCTCGGCGTATGTGCGAAAATGAATTTTCGCCCCGGTGAAATACCCCCCGGCGTAGACCAGTGTGACCGCGTGCTCCCCTCCCGCAAGCCGGACCGGAATTCCCGCAAAGACATAGTCGTAGCAGAGGGTTAACTCGTCTTCGGCGTCGCTCCAGACCCCGCCTGTATACCGCAGTCCGCCGCCGGGAGACCCCGTCATGGCGGGCTGGAAGGCGTCGAGCAGCGCGTAGCCCGCCTTGATGACCTCATAGGCCGTATAGCCCTCCACTGAGGGAGCCGGAATCCACTTGGTCAGGGGCAGTCCGCGGCGCGGCTCGGCGGCACTGTAAATGAGGACGCCGGCGGGCGATATTCGGATGTTGCTGTAGTTTTCGACATAGACGAGGGTTCCGTCCTCCTCCACATCGCGCCGCAGCGTCGAAACACTGTAGTCAAAGGCAGCCAGGGCACTCTGCAGTGCCGATACCTGCACGGTCCCCTCGGCGTCGAACATAGGATTTGCGGCGTTCGCCCGAAGCAGTTTTGTCTCCCCCGGCACTGCGGACAGGCTGCCAGCCTTCGCCCCGACAAGGAGGGTGCGGCCTTCGACAAGAACCGGCCCCGTCAACCCTGAGCGGTGGATAGCTTCCGCCGCGGTTGTAATACCGTCGGCGCCGGTCGACGTCGAGACATAGGTGATAATCCTGTCCCCGCTCTCAAAAGAGAGACGGCGCCCGCCGTCCGTGACGGTCAGCACCATGCGGCGGACCGGGTCCCCCTGCATGCCCGCATATCCGCAGAGGTTCTCAAACATGCCAACCGTCAGCTCCCGGCCGAGGTCTAAAAGCAGGCTTCCGTCCTGCAAAAGCGCAGAAAAGTCCCCCTCCTCCGAAGTGCGGACGCCAGTTGAAATGACTTCGGCCGCAATTTCAGTGACGGCAGATATCTGGGTTGCGGCCGTTTGGCCGCTGAAGTACAGGACTTCGTCGCCCTCAGGCTGCAGCAGCGTGACCGAGGAGGCCCACAGGTCCCGCTCGGCGACACTGCTCTCCTGCGCGGTCGCAGCCGACTTGCGCAAATCGTCATAAAAGCTGCGCAACGAGGAGAAGACCCCGGTGTTGTAGGGGTAAAGGCGCTCGAAAATGAGGGCCTGCATCGACATGACAAGCATTGAGCAGACGAGCAGTCCAAGCAATATGCTCTTAATCAGTTCATATACTCTCTTCATCATACTGGAAGCCGGACTTCAACCCGTGTGAATTCGCCGAGCTTACTGCTAAGCGTAATGGTTCCGCCCGAAGCCTCGACGATCTCCTTGGCAATGGCAAGGCCCAGCCCGGTGCCACCCTTTTCACGGCTGCGGGCCTTGTCCACCCGATAAAACCGCTCGAAAATGCGGTGCTGATCCTTTTCTGAAATGCCCATTCCGTTGTCGGTGACGGCAAGCACAAGCTCCTTGTCGTTTCTTTTTGCCTCGATGGCGATGCGACCTCCGTCGGGCGTGTACTTGACCGAGTTCGAGACGATGTTTATAACGACCTGCTCGATGCGCTCCACATCGCCGGTGATTACTCCAAGCTCACCCATCTCGAGTGTGAGGTTGTGTCGGTGATTTTCTGCGTCGATGCGCATGGCGTTATGCACCCGCCGCAGCATGGCCGCCGCATCAAATGGCTGCGGGCGCAGGTCCAGCTTATCGCTGTCCAGCCTTGAGAGGGTGAGCAGATCTTTGACGATGCGAATCATACGGTCGCTCTCGTTTAAGACGACTTGCAAGAAGGAGCGCCGCGTCTCCTCCGGCAGATCAGGCGAATCCACCACGGTCTCAGTGTAGCTCTTAATATTGGTCAATGGGGTGCGCAGTTCGTGGGAGACGTTTGCGATGAACTCCCGCCTGGAACTATTGAGCCGCTCTTGTTCTGTGACATCGTGGAGCACAGCAATGAGCCCCTCGCTCATGCTGCCCGCCTGTTGGGGCAGCTCAAAAGAGGCAAAATAGGCCTTGAGCCGCCGGTCGCCGGAGGTGATGTCCCGCACCGGGGCGGCGCCTCCCCCGCCATTTTTCAGATCGGCCGGCGCAAAGCCGACCACTTCGCTCGGAAAGACATCTTCAAACAGGCTGATATTTTCATCCCAATGGCCACCCAGCATATCGAATGCGGCACGGTTGATGTGCAGCAGTGTACCCGAGGCGTCGAAAACGGCCACGCCGTCGGTGAGATAGAGGAAGATGGTCTTGAACTTGTTGCGCTCGCCCTCGACGTCATCAAGCGTCTTTTTAAGCACTTCGGCCATGGTGTTGAATGTGACGGTCAGGGTGCCAATCTCATCGGTGGAGGCGACCGGAAGCGGCTCCGAGAAGTCGCCGGCGGCAATCTTCACGGCGCCTCCCGTCAGCTTCTCAATCGGGTTTGTGATGGTCCTGGCGAGCAGGAAGGAGAGCAGAATGGCGATGATAAGTGTGACCAGCATGGTCTCGATGATGATGAGCACGATCTCCCAGGTGAGGTCACGCACCTCATCCTTGGTGTCCTTGATGTAGATGACGTAGCCTGCCACCGGTACGGCATAGTCCATGTAGCGGGCGGCGACGTTCAGACTTTCACCGATTCGCCCCGAAAGCCCTGCTTGGAGGTTCGGAGTCATCTCAAGCGCTCCGCCCAGTTCGGCGTTGGACCCCGTGAGCAGCTGGCCTTCGGCGTCGAAAATATAAAAATTGCGGTATGTGTCGATGCCGATCTGTGAGGAATAGAGGATCATGCGGTCGTAGACCGCGTCGACCCCCGATGCGGCGGCGGCCTCCAGGGCATCCATCATGTCGGAGTCGAAAAATGTCTCAACCTGTCGCAGAAAGTCGTCGTTGTAGAAAGAGATGACGTTGTTGACCAACATGGTGCCGACGACCAGCATGACCGATACGGCCAGCAGCACCATGATGAGCACCATTTTAATCTGGAGACTGCTCTTCATGCGCTAAATCTCCATATAGTAGCCGGCCCCGCGGCGGGTGCGGATGACGTCGGGGTCGGAGGGATCCCGCTCAATCTTCTCCCGAAGCCGGCGGACCATGACGTCGACGACTCGAAGGTCGCCCAAAAAGCCCTCGTACTCCCAGACCTGCTCCAAGAGCTCCTCGCGGGAGAAAACCTTGCCCCTGTTCTTGCAAAGCAGCGTCAGCAGCGTGAACTCCCGCCCCGAAAGTTCGACATCCGCGCCCTCCCGCACAACGACCATGCGGTCGAAGTCTATTGTAATCCCCCGCACCTTTACAACGTCCTCAGAGGGCTTGTCCCCCACCCCGTGCGTATAAACCTTTGCCCGGCGGATGTTGGCCTTAATGCGGGCCTTGAGCTCGTTCATGGAGAACGGCTTTGTGATGTAGTCGTCAGCCCCGAGTTCCAGCCCGTGGACCTTGTCGAGTTCCTCCTCGCGGGCGGTCAGCATGATGACAGGCGTTGCCCGCTTCTCCCGCAGGCAGCGCAGTACCTCCCAGCCGTCCATGACCGGAAGCATGACGTCGAGCAAAATGAGGTCATAGTCCTCTTCGAGGCAGCGGGTCAGGCCCTCTCCCCCATCGTAGGCGACAGCCGTCTCATAGCCTTCTCTTTTGAGGTTGAATTCCACGATATCCGCAATGGCGTGTTCGTCTTCAATGATCAGAATTGTGCTCATGCGACCACCTCCGTAGCGTAGCGATGATTCGAAAGCCGTTTGCGTGCCGCAAGGCAGGCGCCCAACTTACGGATTGTTTTCTATATATTATACACGAAAGGCGACGGTAAAGCAATTGATTTAACCGCCATCGTGTTGTATAATAACTTTAACTGACAAAGGAGTGAGCCGTATGACAAAACGAGCCGACGACGGGCTTGCATTCATGTTGCGCTACGAAAACGTGGCATGGTACGAGGACGGCGCAGTGCGCATCCTAGACCGCCGTATTTACCCGATTAAAACCGAATTTGTGATTTGCCGAAGCCATGTCGAGGTAGCAGTGGCCATCGCCGACATGGTCACCCAGTCGGCCGGCCCCTATTACGCGGCCGCCATGGGCATGGCGCTGGCCGCCTTTGAGGCAAAAGATCGCGCCGATTTTGACGACTATATGGAAAAGGCCGCCTATACCCTGTCCCACGCACGGCCGACCACCGTCGCCCGCATGGAGGCCATCACGTCCGACTGCCTACTGGCAGCAAAGCAGGCGATGTCCGATGGGCGACCTGCCGACAAGGCCGTTTTTGAATTTGCGGTCGGCATGATGGAGTTCCGTTACGCCCGCATGGCAAAGACCGCCTCCTGCCTCGTCGACCACTTCCCGAAGAAGGGGGCCATCATGACTCAGTGCTTCGGCGAGACGGTGGTGGGCTGCTTCCTACGGGATGCGGCGGCAAGAGGGTACGACCTGAAGATCTTCTGCCCTGAGACAAGGCCCTATTTCCAGGGGGCGAGGCTGACCGCTTCGGTCGCCTGCGACCAGGGGTACGACGTGACGGTCATCACCGACAATATGCCGGGCTTTACCATGATGAAAAAGGGCATTGACGTCTTCACCTCCGCAGCCGACGCCATCTGTATGGACGGCCATATCATCAACAAAGTTGGCACCTTCCAGATCGCGTTGTGCGCCAATTATTTCGGCATCCCCTACTTCGTGACCGGTGCGCCCGACAAAAAGCATGCCTCCGCAGACGATGTTAAAATCGAGGAGCGCGATCCGCTGCTCGTCATGGATGCTCTTGGCACCCGCACAACGATGGAGGGGGTCAAGGGCTGGTATCCGGCCTTCGACATCACGCCGCCCCATCTTGTGTCCGGTGTCGCCACCGACAAGGGCATGTTCTCGGCCAGAGATCTCGCCAGCTATTTCAAAAGCGATGAACCGGGGCTTTACTCCACGCCGGTCTGCCGATAAAAGTATATCGGGAATATAAATTTATGGGAGGAACGCTATATGGCAAACATCACAACCCGCCCCGCACGGCGAGAGGACATGCCGAGGCTTTTGGAAATTGAAAAGGCTGCCTTGCCATCCCTGCAGTATCTGGCCGCTATCGAGGACCTCTTTTTTGACACTTCAAACGGCGAGCTCGTAGTGGCGGAGTATGATGGCGTTCCCGCCGGCTTTGCCCGCATCACGGTACAGCCTGACGGCTCCGGCTGGTTTGAGACGGCCAGAGTCGACCCCACCATGCAGAAAATGGGTGTCGGCGCCGCCTTGTGGGATCACAGGCTTGCCATTGCCAAAAAGCTGGAGCTCACTGCTGTGCGCATGTACACCACTTTTGAAAATGAGGGCTCCAAGAAGCTCGGCTACCGCAACAAGCTTGACATCGCCATGTTCACCCGCGAATACTCCCTGCCGCTGGCGGGGGTCGAAGCACCGGCGGCACCCGACTTTGCGCAGGTCACGGACCCCGATGCTGCCGACGCGGCGCTGCTGCCCTTTGTACTCGACTACAAGGGCTACTACATCGCCAACCGGACCTTCTACGCCGCAAACCCCGCGACGACCGCGGCCCTCGCAAAAGAGGGCAAAGTCTATGCCGGGGCCGGATCAGCGATGGTCTGCGGCTCGAGATACTTACACCACTCGGCGCTACACTTTGGCCTCATGGGCGGAAATCTGGACGACTGCATCTCCTTTGCAATCGCACAGGGCAAAAAGCAGGGGGTACCCAAGGTCGTGACAATGATCGACAAAGAGGATGAAAAGCGGGCGCAAGCCCTTACAGCGCGCGGCTTTGTCATGGCGCCCTCCAACATCATCATGATGGAGCGTATGCTGTAAATATTCAGTCATTTTCAAATTAGCGGCCCCGGGAAAACCCCGGGGCCGCGCTGTCATGAACTTGTCCTGGCACTCGTACGAGACCTCTTGAAGTATCCCTTAAAATGCAATATAATAGTATAATAAAATTTACATGATTACGCGCATCATGGGACCCATCGACTCTATCTAGGAGGCCCGCCTTGAAAACGCTGCCCATGACTTACTTATCGTCATTTTGTCTGTCGCTGCATCTTGCGTCAGCTTCCGGAATTCCTTTGTCGGAGGGCATCCTGCTCTATGCGCAAGACGAGCCGGACGCCCGGATACGCTCCGCCCTTTCCGGCGCCTACGACGCCCTAGAGCGGGGCGGAGCGCTCTTTGCGGCGCTGCGGGAGTGCAATCTCTTTCCCGTCTACATGACCGACATGATCGAGGTCGGAGAGCGCACCGGGAAGCTTGACGATGTGCTCAGCTCCCTCTCGACTTACTACGACCGTCAGCAGCGGATGACCCGTGCCATACGGGGCGCTGTGCTCTACCCCGCCGTGCTGCTTGCCATCATTCTTATGGTGATGGTGCTCTTTGTCGTCAAAGTGCTGCCGATCTTCGAAGAGGTGTACGCACAGCTCGGCGCCGTGATGTCGGGGCCGGCCGTTGCCATGCTGAATGCCGGCCGGTGGATGGGACAATACGCTGCGCCGCTGCTCCTTGCCTTTTGCGCTGCGGCTGGGGTACTCTACTGGCTTTTGTCGGATGTCGCCCGCAGGGCCTCGGCCGGTCGGGCCGCCTGCCGACTGCTCGGGGCGGGTGACCTTGCCGGAATTCTCTCCTGCGCCAGGTTTTCCGGCGTCATGTCCATGGCCCTCTCAAGCGGCATGGATGTCGACGACAGTCTTTCGATGACGGCGAGGCTGACGGGGTACGACAAAACGCTTGCGAATAAGCTGGCCGTTTGCAGGGAGCACCTTGCGGCCGGTGAAAACTTCGCCCCCGCAGTGGCTGCGACGGGCATCCTGCCGGCCCTTTACGCCCGCATGCTGTCGGTCGGGATACGTGCCGGCTCCACCGATGTCGTCATGTCGGAGATCGCCCGCCGCGCCGCAGACGAGGCCGAGGGGCGCATTGAGGGAGTCTTGGGGCGCATTGAGCCGGCGCTGGTCATTTTAATGTCACTCATGGTCGGCCTCATCTTGCTTTCGGTCATGCTCCCGCTCGCCTCCATCATGTCCGCACTGTGAGGTGATGGGGATGCGAGAAGGTGCCCTACGCAAATTTTTGACGGAGTTTGGCGGCGGCATTGCCGCGGCGGCGTTCTTTTTGTGCGTCCTTGTCATCCTGTGGCAGGGACTTGACGGTACTAAGAGCGCCGAAAAAGAGGAACGGCTGCGGCTGACCGAGACCGCCATCCGGCGGGCAGTCGTCAGCTACTATGCGCTTGAGGGAAACTATCCGGCAACCCTTGGGGATGTGACTCTCAGCTACGGGCTTGCGATCGACGATACGATCTATGTGGACTACCGGATCTTCGCCTCCAACATCATGCCGGAGATCACGGTACTGGAGGTGAGCCCGTGAAGCCGACAGGCCGCGCCGCAAGCTCTGCGGCGACCCTGCTGTTGTTTTGCGCCTTTACCGCCTGCCTGCTGCTGGTGCTGGCCTCGGGTGCCGGCGCCTACCGGGACATCAAACAGGTCGGGGAAGAACGCTTTTCCGAAAACACCTGTGTTCGCTACATCGCCACGAAAGTGCGCCATTACGACAGCACCGGGGACGTCTCCATCGGCTGCGTCGGCGATGTGCAGGCCCTGCAGCTGCGCGAGATGATCGACGGGGAGCCCTATGTGACAAGCCTGTACTGCTACGATGGTTATGTGATGGAGCTCTTCGCCTCGGAGGGACTCGACTTTTTGCCGGAGGACGGCACGCCGGTGCTGGAAGTGCAGTCGCTTGACTTTGCGCTGACCCCGGGCGGCCTGCTGCAGGTTTCCTGCCGGGGTACTTCCGGTGGGGCTGCCAGTGTGGAACTGTCACTTCGCAGCGGGGAGGTGGCGGCCTCGTGAACACAAACCCGAACCGGCGCAGCGGCCTGCTGCTCATGGAGCTTACGCTCTCGCTTCTCATTTTCTCCGTCTGCGCCGGCATTTGCCTGCGCATCTTCGCTTATTCGAAAAGCCTGTCGGACGACAGCCGCGCTTTGAACGGTGCGGTGCTTGCCGCCACCACCGCGGCCGAGCGGTATAAGGCGGGAGGCGGCTGGATATCCATGTCCTATTGCTATGACAAGGACTGGAACGAGGCTGAGGCCGGCCCCTACCGGCTGACCCTCTCGGAACAAGACGATGGCGAAGCCGACATCGTCGTTTCGGACGATACCGGCGTGATCTACACACTGACGGTGAGGGCGGTGAGCCGGAATGGATGACCGGGGCGCCCGTGGATTTGGCGGACTACACCTTGGCAGTGCGTCGCTGCTCACCCTTTTTTCGGTGCTCTGCCTTACAGTGCTCTCGGCGCTCTCGCTTATGAGCGCAAAAAACGAGCTGCTCCTTGCCCGGCGGGCGGCCGACGCCACAGCGCAGTACTACGCGGCCGATGCTGCGGCCACCGCCATCTACGAGGCGGTGCTGCGGGGAGACACGCAGGGACTGACCGCAACCCCGCTTGCCGAGGACGGCACGGCCTTTCGGTACTCGGTGCCGATGGGTGATACTCAGCAGCTTGAAGTCGAGCTTAACCGGGACCTGCAAATCGTAAGCTGGCGCGCGGTCTATACGGCCGAGTGGCGGCCGAGCGAGGGTATAGATGTCTGGGACGGAATTATTCCGGAGGTGCAGTGACATGTACAACATTGAAAAAATTCTGAGAGACGCCGTCGAGAAGAGGGCCACCGATGCCTTTATCATCTCCGGCTCCCCCGTCGCCTTCAAAATCAACGGCGAGGTCATCCCCCAATCGGAGGAAACGGTTCTGCCGGACATATCGGAGGGGCTGGTTCACAGCATATATGAGATCGCCCACCGCCCCCTGGCCCGGCTAATCGGCACCGGGGACGACGACTTCGCCTTCTTCATCTCAGGGCTATCGCGCTTTCGCATCAGCGCCTACAAACAGCGCGGCACCTTGGCGGCAGTCATTCGGGTGATTTCCTTTACCATTCCGAACGCCGAGGAGCTCGGCATTCCCGACAAAGTCATCAAGTCTGTCGACAAGAAGGCGGGCCTTGTGCTTGTAACCGGCCCCGCCGGAAGCGGCAAGTCCACCACCCTGTCCTGCGCGATCGACTATATCAACGAAACCCGCGGCGGGCACATCATCACGCTGGAGGACCCCATCGAGTACCTGCACAAAAACAAGCGCAGTATCGTGAGCCAGCGGGAGATCTCGCTCGACACCAGCTCCTATGTCGACGCGTTGCGCGCATGTCTGCGGCAGGCCCCCGACGTCATCCTCGTCGGCGAAATGCGGGACTTTGAAACGATTCAGACCGTCATGACGGCGGCCGAGACCGGCCACCTTGTCATCTCCACCTTGCACACCATCGGTGCTGCCGACACCATCGACCGCATTGTCGATGTCTTTGAGCCGGCCCAGCAGCGCCAGATCCGGGTACAGCTCGCTATGCTGCTCCAGTCGGTCATCTCGCAACAGCTGCTGGTCGGACTTGACGGAAGGATGCACCCGGCCTTTGAAATCATGCACACGAATACCGCCATCCGCACCATGATCCGCGAGTCCAAAACCCATCAGATCGATTCAGCCATTTCGGCAGCCGCCGCCGACGGCATGATTACAATGGACGCCAGCATTTTGTCGCTTGTGGCGAGCGGAGTTGTCTCCCCCGAGATGGCCGTGCGATTTGCCGGTGACGCCGAGATCATGGAGCGCCGCATCGCGGCACTTACATCC